>CAVTVO010000009.1:0-413836 GCA_963738065.1 uncultured Alphaproteobacteria bacterium | reverse complement strand
GCCTCCCGTTCTGCGACTACCCGCGACGACTTCTCCCATCACCGCAGCGCGTCCTCGCGATCCTCGCCGCGGTCGCGCGCTACGGCGTGCTCTCGTCCGAGCAGATCGCGCGCCTCGACGGGGGCAGCCGGCAAAAAGTCACGCGCTTCCTGCAGCGCCTTGTTGCCATCAAACTGCTGCGACGCATTGATCGCGCGCCCGAGATCTACGTCGGCTCATTTTTCGATTCCAGGCCCCGAGCCTTCGGCATCACCGCAAAAGGTTTGCGCGTCCTTGCGGATGCCGGCTTGCACCTCAATGTCCGGCCGAAGAAATCCAACATCACGCTTGCGCACGAGCTCGAGACGGCAGAAGGCATGTTCACGCTCTCCGCCGCCGTCGCCTCGCACGGCTGCGGTGCGCCTCATTGACCAGCCGGAATTATCACAGCACTTCCCTGCCGCAACACACAAGCTTGCAAAGCCGCTGCGCCTGCAGGCGCACGCCGATCCGCGCGACTATCCGCAGCTCGCTGATCTCCTCGATGAGCAGATCTCCTTCGGCATCGAACCCGATCGCTTGTTCGCGCTCGTCCTGCCGGACAACACGGGCTGGGCCTTTGCGCTCGAGCATGATCGCGGCACCGAAGACATCATTGCAAGGCGCATCAAGGGTCGCGCGACGTTCTTGCGCAAAGCGCTCGGCTACACCGCAGCGTGGGCCGCGGGCACGCACGTCACGCAGTGGGGTCACGATGTGCAAGGCGCTGCGCGTCCTTGTCGTCACCACCTCCGACATCCGCATCAGCCACATGATCGACGTGCAGCAGCACGTCGGTGCACCGCCCGGCCTGTTTCTCTACTCGACCCGCGATCGCTTGCAATCGCTCGGGCCGCTCGGTCCTGCGTGGGTGAGCGCAAAACGCGATGGCATTTCACTTCTTGAGAGAGCGTAGCCGTGCGTCTGTGCCCGACCTCTTTCGATGGCCAATTCTTTGCCGCGGCGTCGCCGTCTCAAGGCTGCGCCCACGTGGGCGCGCGCGCATACGCGAGGGGCGCACCGCACAGCGGCTGTGGCCTTGACACGGCGCCTTCGAGCCGCGGCCGCGTCTTTTGGGCCAGCGAATGAGGGAGGGCTGCTGTCAATTGCACTGTGCGTAGACGGATATAATGTTGTGCGATAAGGGAAACGAAGCTCTTTGGAGGATTCAAGCATGAAGCACAATCATGCGCGTCGAATCCTTGCCTATCAGGATTTCAAACGCGCACTGCCGCCGCTCACTGCCGTCCTCGAACATTATGGATTGCTCGCGAGCATGAAGCGCGTGGGCTCGCAGCTCTTCTCGAGTTGCCCGATCCACAACGGCAGCAACAAACGACAATTCGTCGTCAATCCGGAGACGAACGAGTGGAAATGTTTTTCGCCGCGACACGACACGGGCGGCTCGACGCTCGAGTTCGTGATGGCGATGCAGAATTGCGACTTACCGGAAGCCCGCGCGTGTATCGCACGCTGGTTTGCGATACCGAGCGGTACCAGCTCGAGCCAGCACAGAGCAACGGAGAGTGAAGATGTCTGGAGAGAAGCCTTCGTCATAAGGTGTATCGTCGTCGAAGGTGAAGGCGACAATGCCTTCTGGCATCGCTGCGGTTCAGCCTGGCCACACAAGGATGGCAAGGGCTTGAACATGCAGGTCCCGACCGGCATGTCGCTTTCAGTGGCCGCGTCGTCTTGCGCGAGTACACGCGAGGACGATGGAAGCACGACAACGAAGGCGAAGAAGTCGAAGCGAGTAGCAGCGCACAAGCCAGCCCCGCACGAGCAATCGTGCGGGGCCTTTCTATACCACGCCCCCCGCTTGCATGCATGCTCTCGAAACGCACAATGCCCCGCGGGTGGGACGATGCCGACCATCGCTATCCAGCACGAGCTCGCCCTTGCTCCTGCGTTCACCTGCTGCCTGTCAGAGACGTTACGGCACGTCGAAACGACAGCCGGCCTTATGGGCACTACCGGAGCTCTCGCGACGATCCTCGCGGGGGCTCCTCTTTCAAACCACAGGAGTGCAGCTGATGGCAGAGACAATCCTCGATGGCACCGGCGAGGATATCCCCGGCCATCGCATCCTCGAGAACTGGATCTCGAGATCGCCTACAACCGCACCGGCGACAACCTGGTGCTGCGCGTGAACAAGGGCCCCGTGCAGGTCTTCCGCGTGATGCTCGTCGATGCGTTCAAGCACATCGACGACACGAAGCTCTTCAACTTCAACAGCGTCTCCCCCGATCTTGTCTTCAAGATCGACGACGTGCGCGAAGGCCTCATGGCCATGGGCCGCTCTGTCGGACTGACACCGGAGCAAATGGAGAAGCTGGAAGCGAAGGCGCGTGAGATCGCGCCATAGGTGCCGAGAGGTGGGACGAGCCCGACGGTTTCTGCTATCAAGTCGTCGGTGCGATCGCGACAATTCTGGAGGAGCGCATGCGCAATGTAATCATCGCTGTGGTCGTTATCGTCGTCGTCGCAGCAGCGCTGTGGTACACCCCGCAAGGTCGAAGCCTGCTCCACAAGTTTGGCGTGGCGAACGCTGACTTGGCGCCGACGGCAAGCATCTGCTAACGCCGCCGAGGAGCGGGCGGGGCGACACCCACTCCTGCGAGACGGTTCTATTCTGCTTTGCCTAGGAGGCGACGCCGACGGTCCAGCTCGTGCGTCGGACGCTTGCCTGAGTTCGGTAGAGCTGTGCCAGGTTGTCCGCCAGGACACTGAGAACTTCTTCTTCCTGGCTGGCGTCGCTCCCCTCGTCCTTGAGCCGCTTGATGCGCACACGCAGCTTGCTCTGGCGGTTTTCCGTGGCGGCGATGCGCTGGGCAACGTCGGCGAGCAATGTCCGGTCATACAACATAGCGCTACCCTCACCCGCTGTGATCCGATGGCAGCCTATCCAGCAGAATAAGGCAGGCAAGACGCTCGCTGTGCGACTGCGAACGAGCATGAACGTTGCCGAGGCATGATCGCCGAGGCCCTCGCCGTGTTCTCTCTCGCAGATGCTTCCGGGTTATCCACCGCAATGATGATTCGTGGCAGGAACCGGCAAGCCCGCGCGCTGGTTTCTTCTGCAGTGCGCGTTGAGCAATGAGGTACCGTCATGCGGTTCCTAAATTTCGTGCTTGTCGCCTCTGTCCTCAGCACCATGTTGATCGCGATCGCCCTCGCCAGTGCGGTCGCGACCAGTGTCGCTCACGGGCAATTCGCAGCATCGATGCGGCCTGGTGTCGTCCAGAACTGACCTTTTGTTCGGCTTTACTGTTTGGGCGCCTCGCCCGCTTCGCTGTCGCGGGCGACCGCGCTCTCGTGCTCCGCACCGAGCCGCGTTCCGCGTCTCGGCCATCCGGCTTCGATCGCATGGCGCATCGATCCTCCGACATGCAGGCAACTGTCGGATGCGGTAAAATTGCGGCATGAGCTTGATTGACGATGCGATCCAGGCGCTGCGCTCGTTGCCGGAGAACGTCCAGGAAGCGGTTGCGCGCTCGATCCTCGAGAACACTGCTGCCGACTTTGAGGAGGCGGAAGCATAGATGCCCATCATATGCAGAAGGACTTCGACCGTTGGAACGACAAAAAGAAAGAGGTTGATCGCTCCACCTTTGCGGATTTCGTCAATGAGCGCGAAGTGTGGTGGTGCACGCTCGGTGTCAACATCGGGTCAGAGCAAGACGGATCGCAGGAATTTTCGAGCGACCGGTGTTGGTGATCCGCAAATTCAACAAAGAGACTGTCTTCGTCGTGCCGCTCACGTCGAGCGCGCGGCGCACCCAGTACCATGTGGCTGTCAGTCACGACGGCATGGAATTCGCTGCCGTGATCTCGCAGGTGCGCCTCATCAGCACCAAGCGTCTCGCGCGCAAGGTCTACCAGATGGATGGCTCGATCTTCGCAGAGATCGTTACGCGAATCCGGGCGATGCTCCCGCGGGTCTGACAATCGAAACCCCCGCGCTTGGCGGGGGTTCCTCGGAGGGCGCATGCCCATAGTTCCATCAGTTTACGTCCTGCAAAATACCTGTCAAGCGGCTCTCGCGCCGACGCTCTTTCCATTCCTGTCCCTCAAATGATTTGCCCCGCGTGAGCGGGGCGAGGCCGAAGCCGTATGTTCACTGAATGATACACCCGCACGGGTGCACGTCAAGTGAAGCGGCTATCCGCCGGTTTTTGTGTGTGGCTCCTCGGGGGTGAGCTTCTGCAGACCGCGCAAGAGCTCGTCTTCGGTCATCGAATCGACAATCATGTCGGCCGACGGACTGTCACGTTCGAGGGAAATGACGTTAGCGGGCAGCATCGTTGGCGCCGCACCCGTCTCCGGCTCATCGATCTCCACTTGTTTCTGAATGGAGTGGATCAGGCTTTCGCGCGTGTCGGCGGGCGAAATAGTCCGCTCCGCGATCTCGCGTAATGCGATCACCGGGTTCTTGTCATTGTCAACATCAACGGTTGGGGGCGCACCGCTTGCGAGCATGCGCGCCCGGTGCGTCGCAATAAGCACGAGCTCAAAGCGGTTGGGTACCTTATCGACGCAGTCCTCAACGGTTACGCGCGCCATGCGATGTCCCCCTCAAGAGGTTTGACGCTGCTGGGCCTGACGTTGGACGTGTCGTTGCGGCGAGGGCCAGCAGCCACTAATCCAGCACGGCAAGTGAAATCGCTTCGCGCCCCTTCGGCGTCTTCACGACCTTCATGCTGAGGCGTTGTCCCCCATCGAGGCCAGACAATCCCGCACGCTCAACGACCGAGACGTGCACGAAGATGTCTTTCTGACCGTCGTCGCCAACGACGAAACCAAAGCCCTTGTCGCTCTTGAACCACTTGACGGTTCCCTCGACGGTGATTGCCTCCGACACATCATGCGGCCCTCGGCCAGGTGACGCCCGCGGAGAGGAGCGCATTGGTCGGCGCTCTGGGGTCGCAGTACTCGCATCAACGGCGAGGACCGCGGTCACCTGCCGACCCTTCTGACCCACGCCGACCTGCACA
Organism: uncultured Alphaproteobacteria bacterium; assembly: GCA_963738065.1. Classification (GTDB taxonomy): domain Bacteria; phylum Pseudomonadota; class Alphaproteobacteria; order Rhizobiales; family Hyphomicrobiaceae; genus AWTP1-13. Next base: position 408,824 of record CAVTVO010000009.1, on the reverse strand, counting down.
CTTAGTTTCGTTCCAGGATCAACCGACTCACGGCCGGCTGCTTCCAGGACGGCAGCGTGCAGAAACACGTCCCCCGAGCCATCAGCGAGCTCGACGAAGCCGAACCCCTTGTCCGCGTTGAACCACTTGACAATTGCATCCATGGCCGGGCCGCTTGGCGCGCCATCTTCCCGAGGGGTCCTGCGGTGCGACGGCTGAGGCCGGCCCCAATCCACGGTGGGCTGGTCGTCATCGTATCCGCGCCGGTTCTGACCGCGGTCCCGTCCTTTTCCCATGGGTGCCCGTTCGTGTGTCTGAAGAACGCGCGCTAAGCCCTGAAGTCTAGAAGCAGGCGCTACTTATCGTCGGCCACGATTTCGGCGACGTAACATCCTTTGCCTTGTGCAGGGCTGCAAGTCGCCTTTCAGTTTTCATCTGCCGTATCGCGACCAGGGCGCTTTCCATAACGCGAAAGACGCCACACCTCTTGCACGCAAGGAGGAGGCCTTTGTAGCCGACCGGCGTGAGGTTCTCGACCTCTTGCGTGCAAACCGGACAATCCATCTGCGCTTGCCTGAAGCGGGTGCTGATTCGCGGCGAGTATATCGTGCTCGGAAGAAGATGAATACGCCCCCCTCGCCTTCAATTACTTGCTCGTACACCAGCAACGCGCATTGCTGCGAATTAACGACTTTTTAACCAGCGCTGGTCACGATTTGTTCATTCCCCCCGAAGCCGCCCCGGGATCGGCATCGGTGTGGATGAGGGGCTGATCGCTTAGCCACCGGGACGTCTCTCTCGCGCCTTATTCGCGTCCGCTGCGCCTTGCAGCGGACGCGACCAAGGTTCCGGAACCTGCACACACCTGGCTCGTTTAGGTGGCATCCGAAGGTTCGGAGGCTCCCATGGACAAGAACATCCGGCCAACGCAATCACCACGAGCGGCTCACGAGAGCCGTGGAGGGATCGGCCTCTTTATCGGCATCATCGCCCTCATCGCCATGGCGATCATTGCCGTTTCCTACGTGGGGCAGTTCGTGTCGTAGACGCGGCGTGATCGCGGGGGAACGGCCTTGTAAACTTGATGGAATTCCCGCGCGGCCAAAGCTTCAACGGAACCGCGCGCAGCATTGGGCGTTTGCCACCAACTACATCAACGTTCGTTCGTTGACCTTCCACGGCCAAGGCCATGCACCGTCTTGTACTCACCATCTTGGCGACGGTTACGCTTGCAGCAACGAGCGTCGCCGGGGAGTCACCGCGCACAATCGGCATCCTGACCTGCACACTCAAAGAGCGCACCAAGGACAGTCCAGAAAACATGATGTGCGGATTTGCCCGTGCCGCCGGCGCCGCGCACGAAGAGAAATATGTCGCCGACGTGCGCGGCCTGTCGCTCCCCGCGGTTGGCAAGCAGGTTCTCGTCTGGACCGTGAGCGCTCGGAGCACGACCAAACCGGCTGCCGGATTCTTGGCGCAAGAGTACACCCGGCTGAAGGTTCCCGGTCACGCGCCTGCATGGGTCGGTCAACGGAATTCAACCATTGCACTCCAATTCGAAAGCCACGGGAGTGCCGAACTCGGAAGCAGTATCGCCACCATCGTTCTCAAGATCGCGACAACTTCCGCATAGAGCCCACTTCCGTGCCGGCACCCACGGCGCTCTGGTGCGTGCCCTTTGTTCGCACACACTTCTTGGGCGCGTGAAGCCCTTTTTCTTTGCAACCCTACGAAATCAGGAAATCCTCTTTCTTCGCCTTCCCGCCTTTCGTTGCAGCGGTCATCCAGCGCGGCATCCTCCCGCGGCCGGTCCACGTGTTCGAAGGATTGCTCGGATCGCGATACTTGATCGCCACCTTTCCAACCATCTTGCGGCCTTTGCCGAAGAGGTCGTGAATGTCGAATCCGTGCGCTTTCGCGGTGTCGATGATCTTCTGCCGAACCGCATTGCGCTCGGCATTCTGCTTCTCGACTTTCATCCGTTCGATGTCGGCTTGCATCTTTGCAAGCTCGGCAAAGGACATATTCTCGAGGTTCTTTGTCGTGCCATTGGCTGCTCTCCATTCAAAGTGCAATCCCGCACCACTATCAAATGCGTCGGTTTATAAAGTATTGCAAGTGATTTTGCGTACACCGCGCGGCGCTTACACGGCACTGCACAACAGCCGAAAGTTAGGTCTCTCGATGGATCTAGCCGTGCAAACGTCGAACAAGCTGCCAGAGCTGCGGGCCGTACAATGCAAGTATGACCGCACCGTTGATCAAGCCTATCACAACCCACGCTCTAACTGCCGTGGCGCTGATCGGCAGGTCGCCAATGCGCCCATTCCACGTGCGGTAAGTGGTGCTGCGGAATTCTCTGCGGCATCCCGACTTGGGGGAGATAGATATGAGTAGGCGTCGTTCAAGCGGTGGCTCCGGCGCTGTGCACATAAGTGCGTGAGTGCCTGTGCGCAGCGATGCTACAATGAGAGGCACGAAAAACCTGCGCAGTTCGCAGTATTTCGCGCGCTCATGTCAGATCGAGAAATCTTCCCTAACTGCATCGCGTATCTGCGCTCGCGTGACGCACGCAGACAAATTGTAGCGGGTAACCCATCCGTACTGCACGCTCCCGCCATATGACGCAAACTGTCGCCACGGCACTCATTGGGACGATGGTACTCGTTGCGAGCGTCATCGGGGTTCAGTCACTACGCGAGCACGTCGCCCACCGAAATCTCGGTGCACCGATTGCGAGTGCGACGAAAGAAGCGGCGCCGCGCACCACGGCGCGCATGCCGAACGCGGAGGAGCCGCACTTCTTTCGGCGCGAGGAAGCAACCACCGCGCCAGCATCAGTGGGCACCGTCTCCGGCGAGATTACAAGCACGGGCTCTGCACCAGCACAGACCGTTATCGACCAGCCGGTTTTCGAGGGTGCCTTCGAGACCGAGCGCGTCGTCTCCCTCTCCGAAATCACGCAGCCGTATTTGGAGCAACGCCTGGCGTCGATGCAAAGCGATCTCCTCCTGCGCATCGCCGCCGCGGACAACGCGAACGGGACGTCATTCTTGAGCGTCTCCAGCAGCTTGAGCCGTGCTTCGATCGACGCGACTAATCTCACGGGCGTCGTTGCTGTCGCGCACGGCGGCACCGGCGTCAGCACTTCCCCGTCGTACGGACAGGTGCTCGTGGGTAATTCGTCGGGCGGCTTCGAATATGTTGCCACTTCTTCGCTCGGGATCGTGAGCGGAAGCAGTGGTCTCGCGTCGTACGATGCATTCACACATGAATTCGCGAACCAAAGCGCCACCACCTCGCTGCTTCTCTTCAATGGCAATGCGTCCACAACAGCGTTCTCGTCACTCGACGGTCTTTTTGTCGGCCGGACCTCAACGACCACCATCCTGGGCTCCGCAACCTCCACATTTGGCGCGGGCATCCAAACAACGGCGCTCAACGTCACGAGCGGCAACATCGGCTTCGGTACGACTAACCCTCAATGGTTTCTCGAAGCCGATAGGAGTTCAAACAGCGCCTCTTCGATGGGCTTTCCAACGTTCAAAATCCGCAATACGTTGCCGACCAAAGGCGATGGCGTTACGACATTTAACGACGCAGAATTCAAAGTGTCGGCGGGAAACGACGCCGTTATCGGTGGCATTTGGGCAGAATATACTGACACTCTCACTGGACTCCAGGTAGGCTCTGCAGATACTAATCCAACAAGCATCGTGGTCAACGATCTTCCTAAACTTACAGTTCTTAATTCCGGAAATGTCGGAATTGGCACTCAAACCCCTGTGGATAAATTGGAGGTATTGACAGCCGGCAGCGACAACATCGCCCTGAACTCAACATCGATTGAAGGCGTGCTAGCATTTAACGCCGAATATAACGGCCAGGTGATCGGGTCTTTCAGTACTAATATCAGTTCGGGAGAAATCAGGATAGGCGCAGTGACAGGTTTTGGCGGCTACTTTGATACCTTCTACGCGGGCGCGTCGGAGCGCATGAGGATAGCAAGCAATGGCAATATTAGGTTCAACGCCTACGGCGCCGGCACACTGACAACCGATGCGTCAGGCAACATCACCGCGTCGTCCGACGAGCGGCTGAAGAACATCGAAGGCAGCTTCGGCCGCGGCCTTGCGGACCTGGAGAAGCTCTCACCCATCGTCTACAAATGGAAGGCCGAAACCGGCTTTGACGCGACCACGACCTACGCCGGCTTTTCCGCGCAGAATGTCCAGCTCGCCATTCCCGAGGCGGTCGGCGAAGGCAAGGACGGCTTCCTCACCCTCCAAGACCGCCCCATCCTCGCCGCCATTGTCAACGCCATCAAAGAAATCGCGCGATCTCGGGTGCCTTCAAGGACGCGCTCGTGGCGTGGCTCGGCTCCGCAACCAACGGGCTCGCGCGCGTGCACACGCAGGAACTCTGCACGACCAAGTCGGATGGAACGGAAGTTTGCGCGAGCGGCGACCAACTCGCCGCTATCCTGGCGGGAGAAAGCGCCGGCGCCGCGACGGCTGTAGGGGGAACTATCAGAGCGCCGGCGAGTGCTGCGAGCTCGTCCGCAACTCCGATCAGCGCGGACGCCGCAAGCTCTACCATGGCCTCGGCTGAGGAACCAGCCGCCGGCTCGTCAGATGGCGAATTAGCGGAGCCGGCGGCGATGCCCGCGCCGGACTCAGGCACGGGCGACGCGGAAGTTAGCACGGTGCCTCAGATTCGGCAGACCCAAGCCCCGCCGCACCAACACCCCCCGCCAACGACAACGCTCCTCTGGAGCAACTCCCCGCCTCCGGCACCGCCAACGAGTAACACGCTCGCCGCAAAGTTGAGCTAGGGTCTACTTCGCCCATTCTCTTTCACGGCGCGCAGCCTCGAGGCGCTCCGCGAACGCCTGCCGCTCTGCTTGCTTTCTCCGCCGAACCCACCAATCTTTGATTAGGTTGCTAACAACCCAGGTTACCACCAGCGGCGTTCCGACCACAGCCACAATAGCCAGTAAGCTACCGAAGCCCCTCCAATCGTTTGCGTAGCCGCCGCGTGCCGGGGCAGATGTTGATACCGCAACCGCCAACAACGAAAAAGCCACCAGCCGCACATGAACACGCATTCTTCAATCCTTCGAAAAAATCTTGAAGCGCTCCGGTGAAAGCTGCCCTGCAGCTACGCCCGTGGGTCTTTTCGCGACCACTCGGCTCATCTCACAAACCCCTGTCTAATCCAAGCAACGACCGCTCCACCAAGTTTCTACGTCTTTTGTAGAAACCGATTTGATGCCGATATGCGCCCTTCGACCAGCCAAGCTCATACTCTAAGATCGCCACTCCGCTGGACGCGACCGTTCGCCAACTAGGTCTTGAGCGCATCAATTTCCCCCACCGTTCTAACTTCGACAAACGCCTTATTAGCAAGCAGAATAAGAAAGTCTCCATCCGAATTGTCTTGTGGCATTCCTTCGAGCCCAACATATCCAGGGTTCTTCGGGCTGGAACGATCCGCAGCCGCAATGACAGCCCTCGCGCGGCACCTGCATCCATGATTTCTGCAGCGTTCAATCGGACTATCCCGCACCGCGGAGTGACATTTCGTTTGTCGCGCAAAGCGGCAACAACCCCCCGATATTGAGCCGGAACGGTATCACCAAAGAATTCAAACCAGTTTAGTGACAAATATCTTTCCCCAATCTTCACGCGCAACTCGAAAGCTTGAGGAAAAACACCCTTTATCTCCTTCGTGGCAGGGTCCCGGAACCATCCTCTGGTGGTTGCAATGCCTGGCGACGTGGTCGGTGCGCGGCACGTCGAGCGTCGCCTCTGCTTCTGCTTCGCCATTGCCCCTCTTTTTGCCGAATGCTTATTCGACTAGGCAGTCAAGAACCTCATTGTGCTCAATGAACGTCTTGAGATTTGCAATTCTTCCCTGCCAGGATATGTATTCGCTGTCCCGATCCTCGGGAGTATTGCGCCGTGGGCTTGACCACCGCGGCCTTGGCGAGACCGTTGGTGAGGAATTCGAAAGCAACCTTTTTATCCGCTTTCTGCCATGACGCAAGCAGATGGCCTTGGCCGCTAACGCCCAAGGAGGGCAGGCGCCTTGCCTTGACGTGCGTGACGAACTGCAGGAATCCCACAAACGATGTGCGCGCAATAGTTGACGACTGTTCCTCTTCCCAATATTCGATCGCAAGAAGGGAATTGATCCGTTCGCGGATACTATCCCGCCATATATCGAGCAAATACATCGCCACACGCGACATCGAAATTTTCAATTCTGCCGCGTTGTCAAATAGCTGCAGATCCAGAGAGCCAATTTCCGGTGAGCCTTTTGTATAAGCACTTAAGGTCGTAGGCTCAGGGAACTCTACAGCGTGCGGTAGCTTCAGCGGTTCATAATCATCTTTCTGCGCTTGGGGCCGGATACTCCAGTCACGTGTCGGCATAGGGTTGATTGTGAGCGCGGTCATTTGAAAAGCTCTCGCGTCTTGGCGGTGATGCAACTTTCGAAAACCATGTTCTTGGCTAAACGCAGTTCGCCGAAAATAGCCGATACTTCTGACTCTTCAACGGCAAAGGTCTGTGGCGTAGACATCTATGTCCAGGGCAAATGATGAATGATCAATCAACGGGGATAGGGTAGGTGCGTAATGCTTCTAAGTAACATGCATGAATTCATTCGCATCGTCCTGGAACGTACTGGAAACAACAAAGCTCCGAAGGCGCATCTCTTTTAGCGCGTCGGGGGCCGAGACGCCAGCTGTTAAGTACTCTTGCAGCTGCAAAGGGTTGCCTTGAGGGTTCGGTATGTCGATGCGGTTGATAAAGCGCGTCGATAGGCGGTGCAAAGGTAGCCTGCCGACGACCTTTATGAAATTATCATACTGCTCCATCGCGTCCCTGTATAAGAAATTCCAGTCTTGGTAGGGGGCAAGGTGGGCAACGGCGAATTGCTTTGATTGGAGTTCGTTATCCTCGTCGGTTCGCGCTGGTTAACCTTATTCCAGTGGGGGTTAGCTTCGCGCTCGACTTCTGGTCAGAACCGATAGTGATTTCAACGTCATTGTGAATTTTGCTGCGGGGAAACTCCTTCTTCTGCCGAGCAGCGTACTTCTGAATTGAGGTGAAGCCGACGGCATTTTGGAAGTGCACGGCAACCACTGCTTCCGTGATTGGCGGCCGTGCGTACTGCTTGCTTGTCTGTGTCGCAGCCATGAGACCCAAACCGGACAGCGCGCCCTGCTTTCAGCGCAAACGGTCGTCGAGGTTAGTCGAAGAACCGGGCACCCTTCAATAGTGTTCGATGGCGCGGTCACCTTCGTGGCACGCGAAGGGCATCTCTCGCAAGAATTCGAGATCAAGAACAAGCTTACCGATGCGGCAGCCGGTCGCCGCTTGCGTGACACCGGCGTCGGACCACGGGTAGGCTCGTACGGAATGCGCCAACACGTGCCGCCGCTCATCCCCTTCTCTTCCCGTGACGGCGAGTCACCCGCCGTTCGCATCTCTGCCGCCTTGCCCTCACTCCTCTTCCCGAAGCATGTCTCGCATCACCGCCGCCTGCTTAGACAATTCCTCAAGCGCATCCGCGAGCTCTCCGCGTTCTTCCTCATCGCCCCACTTCTGATCTTCTTCAAGCTCGGCAAGCTTCTCAACAATCAGTGCATGCAGCTCTTGAACCTTCACTTTCATTTCCTCTGGCGTCATCGATCCCCCAACACCTCGTTCGCTAGCCGATCCTCCGCCGCCGCGCCGCCCTGTCAAGGGCGCGCTTGCGCTGACGCGCCTCGTTCCGGGCCTCAAGCTCTTCGACATCAAGTGCGCGTGGTTCAACGAGGAAGAGTATTCGGAATTCTTTCCGCGCACGCTGTTCGCACACAAAAAAGGGTGACGCACGCGTCACCCCGCTTCCCTATTTTTCTTTTCGCGATCCGAGGCGCGCGACGTTCGATCCGACCAGCCGGATACCGTAGTATCGGTTGCCGAATTTTCGGATCTTGCCGTGCAACTCCGGCACGCCGCGCACGTCATCGAACTCGTCACTGAACGCGGCGAGCTGCCGCGGCAGAAATACTCTTGCCGATGCACCACACTTCGTAGTCAGCGTGGAGTGTCTCGATACTAACCGCTGCACTGTCACCGGTCGGTTCTGTTCGCTCCGCCATCCACGTCACGACGCGCCCCGGCGGGCTCTGTCGAACTATGTCGTGCTGAGGCGCGCCATGGCGCGCCACGTCCGCCAGCATGGCGCGCTCGGCCTCGGGCTTTGTTGCCTCCGCATAGGCGGCAAGACCGGAAAGTCCGATTGACGAGACGATCTCAACGAGAAGCGCGAACATCAAGGGAAACCCAAACGCAATGTCGCGGACGCTGAGCTGACCGTGCGAGAGCCAGGAAAAAAGCTCAGCTGTTGGATCGCTCGGCAACGCGCTACCGGCTTCGCGCATCCTCGCGATCTGCGCCCGCAATTCGGCTTGTCGTGAGTGCAATCCCGACAGCGTCTTGCGCAGCGACGCGCTCCTCGCGCAGGGTAGCGACTTCTAGGCAAGACTCTGCCGTTAGCCGATCTTCCTTTGTGCAGTTGCTCGAGAGTTTCCCGACGGTTCCGCGCGTGCGCTCGCCCACTACGATAGGACGGGCGAGTACGGCCGCAATTGCCGCATCGATCTGCGCCGTGCTGCGCATGCTCCCTAGTGTCTGCAATCTTAGTTCGATTTCGCGAAGCTTGCGCTCCACTTCATGATAGCTCGCGGCTTTCGCCTCGCGGCCGCCGATGAGTTGCGTGCGATCTTGCGCATAGACACCGATGGCGCTGGCGAGGCCCCACAGCAAACACAGGAGCCATACCGGCATCAGCGTGATGCGCAAAGCGCTTCTGCTTCGCACGCCACAGGCTCGTGATCACGATGAGGCCCGCGGCCTTCCAAATATCGGCCGCGACATTCGCAAAGCCGAAGACGTGCGCCTTTTCAGGTGTTTGTCCGAAGCCATAGCCGAAAAGATAGTTGGCGCGCAGCGATACGGCGATCATGCCGCCGGTTGCCGCTCCGAGCACCAAAATCACCAGCGTCCGGGTGATGCGGCTCTCGTTGGTCATGGTCCACCTCCTCTAGAGGAGGCCGACGAGCTCCGGCGCGGAGCGCGTCAGCGCTCCCTGCCGAACGACCACTCGTCGTCTGATGGGAAGCGTACCGCACCTCGCCCGCAGCACAACTTGCGCCGAGCGCATTGTTATTTTCCGAGCTTGCCGTACTCGCGCTCGTAGAGCTCGAGCATGCGATCGAGCATCACCAAAAGCGTGATGTTGTCGCGCACCGCGAGTTGCTTGATGCGCTTCTTGGTGCTGTGGGAGACCTTGAAGTTGAGCTGCGTCACGCCTCCTCCACCGGACAGGCGGGCCAATTCGGGACGGCTCAGTGTATCTCCAGCCTCGCTCGGCTGCGGCGGCGCCGCCAACTTCTTGGCCTTGCCGAGCCAAGTGCCCAACGTCTTACTGACATCATCCTCGCGGCTCATGAGGCTTTCTTCCTCTTGCGCACCTGCTTCTTTTGCGCCTGCAGTTGCTCGGCAACGCGCGTGTACAGGCCTTCCATCAGTTGATCGAGGCGCAGGTGGAGCGTGCGTCTCAGTTACCGCATGTCCGCGGTTGTGCGCCTCGCGGTAGGCAGTGCGCTCAGGCACGTAACCCGGAAGCACGTCATAGCCCGCCGCCTCGATGTAGGCGCGGGCGCGCGCTTCCTCAGCATCCGAAAGAATGCGAGAGAGCGCCATAACGAGGCGGTCGCGTGGAACGCCAGCTCGCACAAGTTCATGGAATAGGAGAACGGCTGGCCGCAGATCATCGAGGCTCGCCCCGTGGGCTGCACAATCAGTGTTGCGGCATTGGCGATCTCGAGCGTCCCACGATTCGCATGCGCGGGTGCGTCGACGATGAGAAGCTCGTCGTCTTCGGCGCTTGCAAGTGCCTCGGATGCCGTATCGAAACCTTCAACCACGATGGGGGGTTCAGCGCGGGCCTCGTCGCGCAGCTTCTCCCACTCCAGCACCGTCTGCTGTTGGTTGTCGAGATCAGCGACTTTGATTTTGAGACCCGCATGGGCAACTACCGCCGCCAGCGCGCGAGCCAGGGTGCTCTTTCCGGTGCCGCCCTTCTGCGACACGAAGCCGACGATGACGGGCTTGGTCATGGGTAGTTAGGTAAGCACAATGGCCTGCCGCATCAAGGACGTACTAAGGTACCTTTATACGATATTGAATGAAGCGTTTTACTCACCTATGTATCGGCTACCATGGGTATCCGGATCCTCTCCAAGAAGGACCTCCGCGCGCTGGTGCTCTACTCGCCGGCCCATATCGATCGGCTCGAGAAAGCCGGTCTCTTCCCCAAGCGCGTCCAGCTCGGGCCCTGCCGGGTCGGATGGGTTGAGAGCGAGGTGGAGGCCTGGCTCGCCGAGCGCATCAAGCAGCGTGACACGAAGCCGCCCGAGCGCGCGACTGCATAAACTTGCCTTCGCCCTTCGTTCTGGTAGGTTGCGCGCGCAATCGGCGCCCCTTGTGCCGGTTTGCGGGAGACTTTTCAGAGACTGCGCGGACAACTAGCCCGCTAAGTACTTGAAAAGATTGGCATGGCCACGTGGCGGAGTGGTGACGCAGCGGATTGCAAATCCGCGCACCCCGGTTCGATTCCGGGCGTGGCCTCCAGGGATGCTCAAAACCTGATCCGTTCTTGCATCTTGAGCGGCGGTGCTTTCTGCGGCACGGCGCGCTCGCAGCTTCTCTGCCGAGAGAGCTGTCCCGCGCACCGGCAGGGCACGCGGAGGTCTTTGGTGCGGAGGAACACTCCTCTGGGCCACAAACCCTGGTGGTGACTTTGCCACACATGGTCCTTCGTCGAGGCTTTGCGGAGACGGAGCAGGCTTTGGCGGCCGTTGCCAAGTTGCGACCCCGTGCTAAGGGGGCGCGGAACGACACTGAAAGCGTGCACAACGAGGAGGTATCAGTGAAAAAGTCATTGGCGATCTTGGGCGGCTTGGGCCTCGCTGCCGGTCTGGCCTTCGCGCTTGCTGGTCCGGTTAGTGCCGGCCCCGCGCAATCGACCCTGCCTGGGCTCGAGCCCATGTCGGAGTCGATGATCACGAAGGTGAAGCGCTGCCACCGCGTATGCGTCCGGCGCAGCAAGTGGGGCCGATGCCGGGCTTGGCGCACGCGCTGCCACTAATATTGCTCAAGCGACATTGGTTGACGCGCCGCCTGGCTGGCGGCGCGTCTTCTTTTTGCGGCCATCCGACTTGGCTATCCGACCGGCGCGCCAATTCGCGCGCTCGAGGCTTTACTCGCCCCTCTCGAGGGTTTGCCGCAGCAGGTGCTTTTGCACCTTGCCCGCGGCCGTGCGGGGGTAGTCTTCCACGATGGCGATGCGCTTGGGCACTTTGTAGGCGGCAAGCCGCGAGCGCGCGAACACGCGCAGCTCTTCAGCCGCGCAGGCAGCACCGGGGCGCAGGCGGACGGCGGCGTGGCCAACCTCGCCCCAACGCTCGTCGGGCACGCCGATGACAGCGGCCTCGAGCACGGCTTCGTGGTCGGCGAGCACGGCCTCCACCTCCGCGGGGTACACGTTCTCGCCGCCGGAAATGTACATGTCCTTGATGCGGTCGACGATGAAGTAGTAGCCGTCGGCGTCGCGCCGGCCGACATCGCCCGAGTGCAGCCAGCCGTCGCGATCGATGGCGGCGGCGGTCGCCCCCGGGTTGTTGAAGTAGCCGGGCGTAACGCCGGGGCCGCGGAACAGGATCTCGCCGCGCTCGCCCGCCGCCACGTCGCAGCCCTCGGCATCGACGAGGCGCACCTCGCTCAGGAGTTGCGGCCTGCCGACCGAGCCGATCTTGTCGACGGCGTGCGCGGGGTCCATCAGGAACACGGTTGGGCCCGTCTCGGTCATGCCCATGCCGTTGCACACTCTCACGCCCTTGGCGAGAAAGGTGCGGATCAGGCTCTGGCTGAGCGGCGCGCCACCGCAGCCCCAGTGCCGCACGCGTCCGAGGTTGGCGCCGGCAAAGCGCGGCGACAGGCTGAGCGCCTGGTAGATGGCAGGCACGCCGAAGAACAGCGAGATGCGGCCCGCAGCGATCAGGTCGAGCAGGGGGTCGATCTCGAATTTCGCCAATACGATGTTGCTGCCGCCGGACAGGAAAACGGGCAGGGTGTGCAGGTTGATGCCGGCGGTATGGAACAGCGGCAGGAAGTTGACGGTGCTGTCGATGGCCGTCATCGCCGTCGCCTGCTGCACGTTGACGGTGTTGGCGAGCGCCATGCCGACAGTCTGGATCACGGCTTTGGGCCGGCCGGTGGTGCCGGAGGTATAGAGCAGGTACCACACGTGGGCCGTGGGCCAGGCCATGTCGCGCTTGGCAGAGGGCGTCGTGTCGGCGACCAGCCTCTCGTAGACATCGAACGCGACTAGCCGTGCCTCGCCGGACCTGCCGAGCGCGGCAGCAAGCCCCGCCGTCGCCGCATCATGGAGCAGGAACCGCGCGCCGCAATCGGCGAGGATGGGCGCGAGCTCGGCTGGCGTCTGCCGCCAGTTGAGCGGAACCAAGATGATGCCGGCCTTGCCGCAGGCGAACAGCACCTCGAAGAAGGTCGTCGAGTTGTGGCAGAGGATGGCGACGCGCTCGCCGCGCGCGATGCCGAGCCCCTCCAGTGCGGAGGCACCACGCTCCGCGCGCGCATTGAACTCGGCGAACGTCAGCCGCCGGCCGGTGTCGACTTCCTCGAAGGCGACCGCGCCCGGTGAGAGCTCGGCGCGCTTGGCTGCGAAGTCGAAGACGGTGTGCATGCGGGCATTATCGCCCAAACGCGGCAAGAATTGAATTCGTCCAAGTCCTCGCAAATCAGGCAAGGCCTCGGCCCGCCGCGAGCGACCGCTAGACCGTCACCTGTTGGACCGTCTCGCCGTGAGGCAAGGGGACATGGTCGAGGCATAGTCCATGGCGATCTGCGGAGAGCTTGTGGCGCTTGCACCAGACGAGATTGATATCGCGCTCTTTGCTCGCGGTCGCGTGGCAGCAGTTTGCGCAACTATGCTCGTCCGCACCAACCTCCTCCGCGGGGAGCAGGTCATGGACGGTGGCACGTTCCGTACCTTCAGTCATCAAGTCCGCCTCGGGTCTGCGTCGCAACATCCATTGGACGCACGCATATGTGCACTGCGGAGGTTAAGAACATCCAAACCCTGAAAAGCGCGCAGCGCACACCCTTCGAAGCGGGCGCACCTCAATCCCTTGAGCCCGGGGCAAGCCCTTGATTGATCAGCGCGAATGCCGCGTCCGCCACGCGCTTCAACGGCGTCTTGGAGTCCCATAGGGCAAAGCGACGGCCGACCATGTCCGAGATGCCCATCAGCGCCCAGGCGCGCACCTCGGCGTCGCCTTTGCGGATCTCGCCCTTGGCTTCCGCTACCTCGAGCCCTGCCCGGTAGGTTGCCGCGAACTCCTCGTAGTAGCGGCGGAAGATCGCCGGGTCGACGAACTGCGATTCCGCCACCACGCGGTAGAGATCGGGGTTGGCGCGTACGAACTCCAGGAACGCCCGCAGGCCGCGGCGCTCGGCCTCGAGCCGACCGGGTGCGTCGGCAATGGCCAGCGTCAGGTGCCGGCGCAGGCGGCGGCCCATGCGCAGCACGAGCTCGCGCAGCACGTCCTCCTTGCTGCGGAAATAGAGGTAGAATGTGCCCTGGCCGACGACGGCCTCGGCAGTAATGGTGCTGATGGAGGCCTCGGCAAATCCCTTGCGGCCGATCTCGCGTTCGGCGGCGTCGAGGATTTTCTGGCGCGTGCGCTCACCGCGCCGCGTCTTGGGCGCCGGCAAGGGCTGGGAAGAGCTCGCGGCCGACATGACTAGAGTGTCATATTCCTTTGTGCGTACCTTTGGAAAGCCCAAATTTTTGGCTCTTGACGCACGCTTGGGGCAAAGATAGCGTCACATGAAACATGACTTAATCGTCATGTTGTGTGTGGGAACCCAAGGAGGATCGCATGCAAGTTTTGGGGCGCGGATGCATGCGGGGCGGGTTTGCCGCGGCCGCACTCGTCGCCGGTCTGGGGGCGGTCCCCGCGACCGCCAAGGACATCAAAGTGTGCTTGATCGCCAGCAAGTCCGGGGCGCTCGAGGCCTACGCCAAGCAGACCGAAACCGGCTTCATGATGGGGCTCGAGTATCTCACCAAGGGCAGCATGAAGGTGGGCGCCGACAAGCTCGAGGTCATCGTCAAGGACGACCAGCTCAAGCCGGACCGCGGCAAGTCCCTGCTCGAGGAATGCTACAGCGACGACAAAGCCGACATCGCCGTGGGCACCACGGGCTCGCCGATCGCGCTCGCCATGCTACCGGTGGCCGAGGAGAAGAAGAAGGTGCTGATCGTCGAGCCGGCCGTGGCCGACAGCATCACCGGCGACAAACGCAACCGCTACATCTTCCGCACGGGACGCAGCTCCTACCAGGACGCGCTGGCGGGTGCGGCCGCCTTCCCAAAGAGCGGCGACGTGTTCGTCGGCATGCTGGGGCTCGACACCGCCTTCGGCCGCGACGGCGTCGCCGCCTTCAAGAAGGCCCTGGCGGGCCTGCGGCCCAACGTCAAGGTCGTCGCGGAGGAATATGCCGCCGGCAACACCGCCGACTTCGCCCCGTTTGCCGAGCGCCTGTTCAATGCGCTCAAGGACAAGAGCGGCAAGAAGGTGATCGGCTTCATCTGGGCAGGCCCGCATCCGCTGGCCAAGTTCGTCGACATGAAACCCGAGCGCTTCGGGATCGAGCTGGCGCCCGGCGGCAACATTCTGCCCGTCATGGCAGCCTGGCGGCAGTTCGCGGGCACCGAGGGCGGCATCTACTACTACTACGACTTCCCCAAGAACCCGATGAACGACTGGCTGAAGGCCGAGTACCAGAAGCGCCACAACGCGCCGCCGGACTTCTTCGTTGCGGGCGGCTTCGCCGCGGCCTCAGCCGTCGTCACGGCGCTGCAGAAGGCCGGCTCCACCGACACCGAGAAGCTGATCGCCACCATGGAGGGCATGAGCTTCGAAACGCCCAAGGGGACCATGACCTTCCGCCAGGAGGACCACCAGGCGCTGCAGGACATGTACCACTGGCGCATCAAGAAGGGCGCCAAGGGCTGGGACCTGCTGGAGCTGGTGGAGACGATCCCCGCCATTGCCCTGCCGCTGCCGATCGCGGAGAAGAAGTAAAAGTGTCGTCCCGGCGCTTGGCGCCGGGATCCATCGCACCGCAAGCTCCAGCGTTTGCGGGATGGCTGGATGCCGGGACAAGCCCCGGCATGACAACCGGAGGGCAACATGGCCCACCCCGTCTTGGAGACGCGCGGGCTCACCATCCGCTTCGGCGGCCATGTCGCCGTCGATGGCGTGAGCGCCGCCTTCCATGCTGGCACGCTCACCGCCATCGTCGGGCCCAACGGCGCGGGCAAGACCACCTACTTCAACCTGATCTCGGGTCAGCTGCCCGCCAGCGCGGGCCACGTGCTGCTCGACGGCGTCGACATCACCCGGATGGGCGCCGCCGCACGCGCCAGGCGCGGCATCGGCCGGGCGTTCCAGCTCACCAACCTGTTCCCCAACCTCAGCGTGCACGAGAACGTGCGCCTGGCCGTACAGGCGCGCGCAGGTGGCGGCGCGGACATCCTCTCGCGCTGGTCGAGCCGGATCGACTGGATCGAGCGCGCCGATCAGTTCATCGAGGCCGCCAACCTCGCCGACAAGCGCGACGTCGCCGGCCGTGGCGCTGCCGCACGGCGACAAGCGCAAGCTCGAGGTGGCGATCATGATGGCGCTGGAGCCGCACGTCTTCATGTTCGACGAGCCGACGGCGGGCATGTCGGTCGACGACGTGCCGGTCATCCTCGACCTCATCAAGGCGCTCAAGGGCGCGGGCGACAAGACCATCCTGCTGGTCGAGCACAAGATGGACGTGGTCAGGAGCCTCGCCGACCGCATCGTCGTGCTGCACAACGGCAAGCTGGTGGCCGACGGCGAGCCGGCGGCGGTGATCGCCTCGCCCGTGGTGCAGGAGGCCTACCTCGGCGTCGCCGCAAAGGTCGCTCCGGCAGGAGCGCCCAATGGCTGACGCGCTCCTCACGCTCGAAGGCGTGCACACCCACATCGGCCAGTATCACATCCTGCAGGGCGTCGACTTCGAGGTGGCGCGCGGGGGCATGACGGTGCTGCTCGGGCGCAACGGCGCGGGCAAGACCACCACGCTGCGGACCATCATGGGGCTGTGGAAGCCGAGCGCCGGCCGCGTGACATTCGATGGCCGCGACATCGGCGGGACGGCCACGCCCGACATCGCGCGGGCCGGCATCGCCTACGTGCCGGAGAGCATGGGCGTGTTCGCAGATCTCACCGTGCACGAGAACATGGTGCTCGCCGCGCAGAGCGGTCCGCCCGACGCAAGCCGGCTCGAGTGGATCTTCGGCTTCTTCCCCGCGCTCAAGCGCTTCTGGACGCACCCCGCCGGCGTGCTCTCCGGCGGGCAGAAGCAGATGCTGTCGATCGCGCGTGCCATCATCGAGCCGCGCCGCCTGATCCTGATCGACGAGCCGACCAAGGGCATTGCGCCCGCCATCATCGACAACATGATCCGCGCCTTCGCCGAGCTCAAGCGCGACGCCACCACGATCCTGCTGGTGGAGCAGAACTTCCGCTTTGCCGCCGCGCTCGGCGACGCCGCGATGGTGATGGACGACGGGCGCATCGTGCACCGCAGCTCCATGGGCGAGCTGGCGCGCGACACGGACACGCAGACGCGCCTGCTCGGGCTGTCGCTCGAGGCGCATGGTTGAACCGCGACGATGCTGAGTAAAGACCATTCTAGAGGAACGTCATCCCGGCGAAGGCCGGGACCCAAGCGCCTGGAGTGCCTTCCCGGGACAGCGCTCTGGGTGCTGGCCTGCGCCGGCATGACGTCGGCGTGAGGTGAAGCGAGATGACGGATACATCCGCTAGCGCGGCGCCCGAGCCCATCCCCGTCGTGCGCGCGGACTATCTGCCTGTCCTGCTGGTGCCGGTGCTCGCACTCGCCGCGCTGCCGCTGATCGGCAACACCACCACCTGGATCACGCTGACGATTGCGGCGCTCGCCATGGGCATGATGATCTTCGTCATCGCCAGCGGCCTGACCCTCGTGTTCGGCCTGATGGACGTGCTCAACTTCGGGCATGGCGCCTTCATCGCTGTCGGCGCTTACCTCGCCATGACGACGCTGCTGCCCCTGGCTGGCTGGATGCAGGCCGATTCACTCGCTCTCAACCTGGCCGCGCTCGGCCTCGCAATGCTCGCGGCCATGGTGGGAACGGGCGTGGTCGGCTGGGCCTTCGAGCGCATCATCATCATGCCAGTCTACGGCCAGCACCTGAAGCAGATCCTGATCACCACGGGCGGGCTCATCGTGGCCGAGCAGCTGATCCACGTGATCTGGGGCGGCGACCAGAAGCCGATGCCGCTGCCAACCGCGCTGCGCGGCGCCATCACTATCGGCGATGTGGCGGTCGAGAAGTTTCGTCTGCTCGCGTTGGGCGTAGGCCTCGTGGTGTTTCTCGCCATGCTGCTGGTGCTCAACCGCACCAAGCTCGGACTGCTCATCCGCGCGGGCGTCGAGAACGGCGAGATGGTGGAGGCGCTGGGCTACCGCATCCGCCGCCTGTTCGTCGCCGTGTTCGTGGCGGGCTCGGCGCTGGCGGGGCTCGGCGGCACGATGTGGGCGCTCTACCGCGAGACGCTCACCGCCGGCATCGGCGGGGAGGTCATCGTGCTCGTCTTCATCGTCATCATCATCGGCGGTCTGGGATCGGTAGGTGGCTGCTTCATCGGCTCGATCCTGGTGGCGCAGATGGCCAACTACACCGGCTACCTCGCGCCCAAGGTGGCGCTCGCCTCCAACATTCTGCTGATGGTGATCATCCTGATGTGGCGTCCGCAGGGCCTCTATCCGGTGGCCAAGCGGTGAGTTGAGGTGACGTGATGGGCGATTGTGAGGCGCCGCTGCATCCCTTCTCCCTACTCTTCAGTGTGGAGAGGGTTAGGGTGAGGGGCAGACGCTTGCTCCGGTGCGTGTTGCTGCCCCTCACCCCGACCCTCTCCCCGCAGGCGGGGAGAGGGAGATGATCAGGGCAATCCTCTCGGGCGATCTGCCGCGCAGCCGGGTGCTGAGCGTGGTGCTGGTGGCGATCCTGGCCACGCTGGCGCTGGCGCCGTTCCTGTTCTCCGGCGCGCAGGCGATCAATACGGCGGCCAAGGTCTGCGTCTTCATCGTGCTGGTGGCCAGCTACGATCTGCTGCTCGGCTACACCGGCATCGTCTCTTTTGCCCACACCATGTTCTACGGCCTCGGCGGCTACGGCGTGGGGCTCGCGCTCTACGGCTGGGGTGCCACTTGGGTTGCAGCATTCGCCGGCCTCGTCATCGCACTCGTGGCCGGCATCGCGCTCGCACTCCTGATCGGCCTGTTTTCGCTGCGCGTGCGCGCCATCTTCTTTGCCATGGTGACCCTTGCCGTCGCCTCCGCCTTCGCGATCCTGGCGGCGCAACTCTCCGACATCACCGGTGGCGAGGACGGGCGCTCGTTCCGCGTGCCCGAGCTGCTGCGGCCGAGCTTCGTGCTGGGCCAATTCGGTGGCATCGAGATCACGGGCCGCACGATCACCTACTATGTCGTGTTCGCCTCAAGTCTGGCGCTGTTCCTGGCCGCCCTGCGCATTGTCAACTCACCGTTCGGCCGCGTGCTGCAGGCGATCCGCGAAAGCGACTTCCGCGCCGAGGCATTGGGCTACCGCACCGTCTATTACCGCACCGCTGCCAACTGCCTGGCCGCCGCCATGGCCGTGCTGGCGGGCGCCCTCAACGCGCTGTGGCTGCGCTACACGGGGCCCGACACCACGCTCTCCTTCGCCATCATGCTCGACATCCTGCTGATGGTGGTGATCGGCGGCATGGGCACCATGTACGGAGCCGTGATCGGTGCCACGCTCTTCGTGGTTGCCCAGAACTATCTGCAGAAGCTCATGGGGGCGGCCGCCAAGGCCACCGAAGCGTTGCCCCTGCTGCCGAGCCTCCTCCACCCCGATCGCTGGCTGTTGTGGCTCGGCGTGCTGTTCATCCTGAGCGTCTATTTCTTCCCCACCGGCATCGTCGGCAAGCTGAGGGAGGTGCGCGGGTGAGGTGACCCGGTCTGGCGCGGAATTGAGCGGCGGCGCCCGGCCGGCTCGGCTGCCGCACCCATTTCCTCGCCAGAATTGACGCACGTCAACGCGGAGGTTGTGCGGATGCCGAAAACAAGCGCGCACGAGACGGCGGGGCCAGGGTCCCCCCCCCCCATCAGGAGCGCAGTCGATTCATGAACCATCGTCACCGCAAAGTTCTGCAAGCGCTGTTCGCCCACCCCGTAAGTTCCAACATCGATTTCAGGGAGGTGATGCACGTGCTCGAGGAGCTTGGCGCGGAGGTCGACAACAAGTCGGGCAACCGGGTGGGCGTGAAGCTCGACGGCCATTCCGTCGCATTCACCGCGGCGCATCACACCCTGCCCAAGGAAGAGGTGGCACAGATCAAGAAATTCCTCGAAACGTGCGGCGTTGACCCGGTGAAGTACCCGATCTGACACGCGACTGCCGGTGCACCGGTATCGACCGTCTTGGACGCTACCCGCTCTTGCCGGTGCGATCGCGGCGATGCTCCCGGGTATACTCGAGCAGCTCCGACACGCCAAACATCAGCAGCAGCACGCCGCAGATCACCTCGATCGACGCCAGGACCCGAGCAAGGCCGCTTGCGGGCACGATATCGCCGTAACCCACCGTGCTGATGGTCACGATCGAGAAGTGAATGGCCTCGGAGAAGCTGATGGCCCTGGTGCTGCTGCCAACACGGAAGTGATCTGAGGCCGAGAAGTGCGAGACGATGCTGAAAATCGACGCGAACAGGATGACGAGCAGCGCGTAGAACGTGAGGAACGCGAAGGCGGGCACCGCCAACCTCGACATGCGCTGAAAGAATTCCTCGAACAGCAAGCCGGCATCGACGAGAAACAGCGCGACGTTGCGGCTCACTCCCAGCACGATGAGGCTGATGGCAGACATCGAAACCAGGAAGACAAGGTTGGTGTTCACCAGAGGCTCGGCGAGCCAGGACAGAACGAGCACCGCCGCTCCCACGAGAAAGACCGGTATCAGCCAGGCGAGGGCGCCGTAGAGGGCCTGGCCGCTACGTATGTCGGGGTGATCGATGACGGCTCTGATGTCGGCGCGCCGCAGCCAGCAGCCGACCAGGAATGCAAGGATCGGCAGGCAGAAGCCGATGCCTGCCATGGCGGGGCCGATCTGGTCGAACAGCTCCTCCATGAAGAAGGCGAAGATGGAGGCGTAGACGGCGACCAGGTTGGTGAAGGTGAGGGAGAAGAACGTCTGCCGCGGGAACAGCCCGCCGATGGAAGCGGTGGCGGCCGCGGAAGCCAGGACGATGGCCAGGAGCAGCGCATTCGCGCTCTTTGCGACGGCGATCGCGACAAGCCCGACCAGGGTCAGGGAGGCAACGAACAGCACCGCCTCCCGTGCGTTCGTGCCGCGTCCCTCTGGCCGCCGCATCATGTGACTGCCTCAGGCGACAGGGGCCGGCGAGGCGGATGCGCGGCCGCCGCCCAAGCTCCGGCAGGACCATCTTGATCTGTGTCAAAGCCGAGCACGGCAGCCTTCGCGAACATTGCCAGCGAGGGGACACCGCAAGGTAGGTGATTCTGGGCGGCGAAGCCGACCTTTCGGTGGCGTTTGTTCAAAACCGATCTTCGCCCTGCAGCATGGCCGGCCACGCGACTGCGCCGCAGCCATCACCAATGGAGGCACATCCCATGTTCCATACCGCCGTCGAAGCTCTGCTGGTGCGCCTGCGCGACTGGTGGCAGGCCCGAGCCGAGCTCGCCGACATCGATCGCCGCGAGGTCGACAGAATCGCGGAGGAACTGGGCATGACCGCCGACGACCTCCAGGATCTGGTCGCGCGTGGGCCGCATGCGGCCGATCGCCTGCATGAGCGCCTGCGCTTGCTCGGCCTGTCGCGCACGGATGTCGAGCGCGCCGCGCACGGCCTCATGCGCGATCTCGAGCGCACCTGCGCGTGCTGCAACGAGAAGGGCACCTGCGACAAGGACCTGAAGCACAGGCCGGACGACTCCGGCTGGACGGACTACTGCCCCAACGCCGTCTCGCTGCAATCGCTGACGAACCTGAAGAAGGGGGTCGCCGCGTAGTCCGGCGCAGCTGAGTCAGGCTCCACTCGCGGCGACCGCCGGGCACTCACCCACCCACTTGTCGCAACTCGTAGCGGCGGCCCGATGTGTCGATCCCATAGTCGGCGCCGAGCCGCACCAGCGCCTCGATCTCCTCCTGTGTCGGCGGCGCCGAGGCGGCGGCAGTCCTGGCCCTGCGGGCTGCCGGCCAAGCTTGCGCACGAAGGCCTCGAACTCGCCGCCTCCTGTGATCGTCAGAAAGCGGGCCCCGTCGCGGGACACGACACGGTAGGAGTGGGCGATACCTTGGGGAGGCGCGCGGTCTGCCCGGGACCCGCCAGCAACTCGCGCCCATCGATCGAGACCTTCAGCTGACCGCTGATGACATGAAAGGTCTCGTCCTGCCGCCTGTGCGAATGCAGCGGCGGCAGTCGCCGAAGGCCGCATGATGCTCCAGGATCGAGATCCCATAGGCTTCCTCCTCTCTGGCGACCAGGAAGCTGACCTCGGTGTTCAGGAACCAGACCCTCTCGACCATGGTGATCCCTCGTGCTTGCGCGACACCGCACGGCGCCCGGTGACGATCCAACTGCCGATCTCGCACTTGTGAGCCTGCGCTCATCCGACACGGGATGCAACGGGGCGCATGTCCCAACCAAACATGACGGCGGCCTGGATGCGCAGCGATGCCGCTCGCACCTGCTCGCGCCCCTATGCGGCGGCGCCCAGCGCTCTCAACTGCTCGATCGCATCGCAATCGGGCGCGGGGATCTTGCTCGCAGCCAGCGAGCGCTGAAGGTGGCCGATCATCGTCCGGGTCATGCCGCATGACCGGCAGATGGCCGCTGATGATGGCGGCCGGGTCGAGCCGCTCGATGCTGGTAAGAACGCGCGCAAACGCCGCGCGATGACCAGACCGAGCCAGGCGCGTCGATGGCGGTCCACGTCGCCAAGCCGTCGTAGAGGGCCGGCAGGCGGGATCGCCGCGGCTCCTCCAGGGGCGCCTCGCATCAGCGCGCCGAAGCTCGGCGCTGAACAGGACGCGCGTTCGGGTGTCGAGAAGCCGACCGTCTCGGGCGCGTCGTAATAGGGCGGCTTGCAGCGGCACGAGCACGCGATCGCCCAGGCGGCAGCGTTGCGCCCGGCTCCAGCAGATGTACGCGCGAGACGTCGAAGTTGTGCAGGATCAGTTTGCCCATCCCGAGGAAGTTGGTCGACCACCTTCGCCGCGGGGGGCCATTGCCAGAACCGCCTGCAGGCTTCCCAGGTGGTCGGCATCCATGTGGCTGAGCCAGATCCAGCGCAGCTCCTCGGGATTGATGGTCTGGCGCAGCGCCTCGAGAAACGGGATGCGTAGCGTCGCCAGCCCGGTATCGACGAGCACCGGCTCGGCGGCGCGGATCACGAACGCGTTGACCGGCAGGATGCCGAGCCCGGGCAGCGGAAAGTAGGACGGCAGGCAGAACGTATCGGGCGCAACCTCGCGCGCGCCGAACATGGTCGGGGTTTGCATTTGGACCTCCTCACATCGCAAGACTTGCAGCGTCTCGACGGTTGCAGCTCGAAGGCTCACGTCGCGGCGCCCACGGCGCCATTGCCGCAACCCGCGTGCGCCTTGAGCACCCGTTTGGTCGAAGGCGGGTTCTTTGCCAGCTTGTCAGCCGGGCGCACCGGCCGGCGTACCAGTTCGCCGCCGCAGTTGGGGCAGCGCCCACCGGGCAGCCGGTTGGCCACGCAGTCCGCACAGAAGGTGCACTCGAACGAGCAGATCAGCGCATCGGCCGCGGCGGGCGGCAGATCCTTGTCGCAACACTCGCAGTTCGGTCGAAGCTCGAGAGCCATGGGGGGTATCTCCTGAGACAACGGTGGACGGCCGACTATCTACTGCTCTAGGCTGTGGCGCGAATGACAAAGACCCCACAATTCTGCCAACCATCGGCAGCGTCGAGATCCTGGCCTTTCCTGACGTGCAGGTACTCGACGTGACGGGGCCTCTGCAGGTCTTCGAGTCTGCAAACGAGTGGGCGATGGCGGCCGGCCGGCCGTTGCCGTATGCCACGCGGGTCGTGTCGCGCGCATCGCCGGTGCGAACATCCGCCGGGCTGGACCTCCCCTGCAGCGGCCTGTCGCGCTCCGATCAGCCGGTCGATACTCTGATCGTCGCCGGCGGTCGCGGCGTCCATCGCGCCACCGAGGATCCCCACCTCGTGCGCTGGCTCACGGCACGGGCTCGCGATGCGCGGCGGGTCGTATCGGCTTGCACCGGCGCGTTCCTGCTGGGGGCCGCCGGCCTCCTCGACGGGAAGCGCGTGGTCACGCATTGGATGAACTGCGCCGCCTTGGCCACCAGGTTTCCCGCCGTGCACGTGACACCGACCCGATCTTCATCGAGGACCGCTCGGTGTGGACCTCGCCGGCGTCACGGCAGGGATCGACCTCTCGCTGGCGCTGATCGAGAGGGATCTGGGCCATTCGATCGCCATGGCCGTCGCACGCGACCTCGTCGTTTTCCTGAAACGGCCGGCGGCAGGCCCATTCAGCACCTTTCTCCAGCTCCAGACCGGCGATGCGCGCTTCGATCGCCTGCATGGCTGGATCGCAGCGCATCTTGACGACGACCTGTCCGTCGGCGCACTTGCCGGCAAGGTCGGATGAGCGAGCGCAGCTTTGCGCGACACTATGCCAGCTGATTGGCCTCACTCCAGCGCGCGCCGTCGAGCGGATCCGCGTCGAGGCGGCCCGCGACCTGTTGAGCACGACGGGCTTGCCGATCAAGCGCGTCGCCCGGCGCTGCGGCTTCGGGTCGGAGGAAACGATGCGCCGCAGCTTCCTGCGCCAGATCGCGGTCACGCCGCAACTATCCCCGCTTTCGGCCCCTTTTGCCGCACACGCGATCGGACCGCCTTGCACAACGGTAGGGCAGACCCGCGCCGCCGCGGCTTCCTCGAGGCTTGCCAAGTGCGTAGCATGCGCGCCAACAACAAGACACAGCTGCCTTTGGGGGGCGAAATGCAGCAGGAGACCTTCGACTTCGTCGTCACGGGTGCGGGCTCCGCCGGCTGCGCAGTGGCTGCGCGCCTTTCGGAGTCGGGCCGCTACCGCGTGCTGCTGCTCGAGGCCGGTCGCCGCGACAGGTATCCCTGGATCCACGTACCCATCGGCTACCACAAGCTCTACACGCACGCGGGCTACAACTGGAAGTTCGAGAGCGAGCCTATCGCCGCCCTGAACAACCGCACCTCCTACCAGCCGCGCGGGAAGATGCTCGGCGGCACCAGCTCTCTCAACGGCATGGTCTACATGCGCGGCACGCCCGCCGACTATGACGGCTGGCGCCAGCGCGGCTGCGAGGGCTGGGACTACGCCAGCGTCCTGCCCTACTTCCGCAAGGCTGAGGACCAGGAGCGCGGCGAAAACGAGTTTCACGGTGTAGGTGGACCGCTCAAGGTGAGCGACAGCCGCTTCCGCAGCGAGATCATCGATGCCGTCGTCGAGGCGGCCGCCCAGGCGGGCATCCCGCGCAATGCAGACTTCAATGGAGCGACGCAGGAGGGCGTCGGCTACTACCAGACAACCGTCGGCAACGGCCGGCGGTGGAGCACCGCCGTCGCGTATCTGAAACCCGCTCGGGGCAGGAGGAACCTCGTCGTCACCCCGAATGCGCACGCAACGCGCATCCTCATCCAGGACGGCCGGGCAGTCGGCGTGGAGTACCGGACACCGGCGGGCCTCCAGACGGCCCGCGCCACCGGCGAGGTGATCGTGTCCGGCGGGGTGTACGGCTCGCCGCAATTGCTGCTGCTGTCGGGCGTCGGGCCCGGCTCGCATCTGCAGGAGATGGACATAGCTGTTGTGCGCGACATGCCCGCGGTCGGCGCCAACCTGCACGATCACTTCAATTCCTACGTCGCCTGGCGAGCAACGAGATCGGGCACGCTCAACGATCTCGCCCTCTCGCCCACACGCAAGGTCTTGGCCGGCATCCAGTATGCGCTCAGCCGCTCAGGACCGCTCTCCGGCATCAGCACGCTTGCCGGCATCCTGGTTCGGTCGGACCCGCGCTTCGACCGGCCGGACCTGCAGATGAACATCTTCCTGTGGTCGATCGAACGCCGCGACGGCAGCGGGATCCATGCTCACAAATGGCCGGGGTTCTCGATCTCGCCGGTCCACTTGCGGCCCGAGGGGCGCGGCAGGGTCAGCCTCAAGAGCCCCGATCCGCTGAGCCCGCCGAGGATCGAGTTCAAATTCCTCGAGACGGCCTACGACATGGACGCGATGCTTTACGGCATGCGGCTGGCGCGGAAGATCGCTTCGCAGCCGGCGCTCGAAGCCCTACATCGCCGAAGAGGTGCAGCCGGGAGCCGCCGTGACGAGTGACGAGGCGCTGGTCGAGGACCTGCGCAACCGCGGCGTCTCCAATCTCCACCCTGTCGGCACCTGCCGCATGGGCAACGGGGCCGACGCTGTTGTCGACCCGCGGCTCAGGGTGCACGGCATTCGCGGCTTGCGGGTAATGGATGCCTCGATCATGCCGCAGGTGGTCGGCGGCAACACCAATGCGCCTTCGATCATGATCGGCGAGAAGGGCGCGGCAATGATCCTGGACGACGCGCGGCGCGCCTGATCAGGTCGCCTGCATCTGCCGGGCCTCGACGCGGATCTCGTTGCCGCGCCATTTGAAGCCGGTGCAGACCCACGCCTGCAACCACAGCGCCGGCAGCAGTAGGTCGCGAACGCACCCAGGCGAGCGGAGACCGCAGCGACAGGTGCCATCCAGCGATGCGGGCAAGCAGGGCTTCGCTGCCGAACCAGACGGCAGCGAGCGCCAGCGACAGCAGTTGCGGCCGACAAACCCAGCCCAGTCCGCGGCCAGCGCGCCCGCCGCGATGCGGGGCAGGCTCCCCGTCAACAGCTCCGGCGCGAACAGAACGGGGAACGTGAGCCGCCGCAGGCGCGACCATCGCACCTGCCGGTCCCAGACCTGCCTTGCCGTGCGGGCCCCGAGCGGCTGGGCAAACGGCGCGTCGACCAGGCTGGCGCGCAGTCCGAGCTGCCGCACGACCTTGGTCGCCGCCGCATCCTCGGCAATCTCCGACGCCAGAGCTCCAATTCCGCCGGCGGCGTCGAGGTCCTGCCGGCGCCACAGCATGGTCTTGCCCTGCGCGAAGCCGCAGCCGGCGCTGTCGGCGCCGTATTGCCATCGCGCCTGGTAGGTGTTGAGGAAGGCGCACTCGACCTCGGACCAGAATCCTGCCGGCCGGCTGCCGATCGGGGGCGAGCACAGCACACCCGTATCCGCCTTCCAGTCAACCAGCAGGCGCTGGATGTAGTCGGGCGGCATGAGCACGTTGCTGTCGGCAAATATCAGCCAGTCGTGCTCGGCACGCGTCCATCCCTTCACCAGGTTGTTGAGCTTGGGGTTGGGCGAGATGGCATCGCGGCCGATCAGCAGCCGCGCCCTGACGCTCGGATGCTGCGCCATAAGGCCGCGCACCAGCATTGCCGCAGGATCGGCCGCCTCTGCGCAGCAGAAGACGAGCTCGTAGTCGGGATAGTCGAGCTCGAAGCCCGAGCGCAAGGTCGCTTCGTCGAAGTTGTCAACCCCGCAGACCGGGCGCAGGATGGAAACGGCGGGCGCGCTCGGGGGTGCCGCCAGCCTCTCGCGCGGCGGCCGGCATCTGAATATGGCGATGCCCGCGCCAATCAGGTGAACGCAGGTTGCAGTCAGGCAGAATGCCGCAAGAAGCATATCGAGCGCGATCATGGTTCCAACCCAGCAACAAACCGATCAGGGTTTCGCCGATTTGCGTGACGCTGGGATGAAGGCCGTGCTCGGCGCCGAGGGCACACGGCGAACACTCGGGGAGCGTCATCGCCCTGTCATGCCATCCTCAATCGATCGTCATCATCGGCAGTCAGCCTGCCTGCCCATGCGCCCTGCTCCCACGCGGGGTCGGGGGAGGCCCGCAGGCGCGCGAGCATGAGCGTTGTCGCAAGCGAGCCGGCTGACCGGGAGGCACCTTCCTTGAGCATGCGGAGGTTCTGGGCCGGCGCGGTATTGGCTTTCTGTGTGGCAGCCCTGCTTTTCACGGCCCTGCCGCAAGCCGACCTCCTCGCGAGCCGTCTTTTCTACGCCCGCGATGGCGGGTTCCTCGGCAGCCGCTTGGAGGGGCTGCGAGGGCTGCGGATGGGCTTCCTGTGGCTCTATTGGGCCTTTGCCATCTTTTCGCTGTGCGGGCTGCTGGCAACGGCGTTGGGCAAGCCGGGCTGGCTCCGACTCGCGCCCCGGCAATGGCTCTACGTGCTGATCTGCCTCGCGGTCGGGCCAGGTCTCGTTGCCAACGTGGCTCTCAAGGACCATTGGGGCCGGGCGCGCCCGCGTGAGGTCGCCGAATTCGGCGGACATAGGACCTTCACGCCCGCTCTGATGCCGACGAACCAATGCGCGCGCAACTGCTCGTTCGTGAGCGGCGAGGCGTCCTCTGCCTACATCCCCTTCTATGCGGTCGCCCTGGCGTTGCCGCAGCAGAGGGCATTGCTGCTGGCTGCCGGCACGGTGGCGGGATTGAGCATCGGCCTCGTCCGCATGGCCCAAGGCGCCCATTTCTTGAGCGACATCTTGTTCGCGGGCGTGTTCATGGCGCTCACCGCCGGCCTGGTGCACCACCTGATGCTGGCATGGCCCTGGGCGTGGGCGGGCTTGCGCGCGGGCCCGCGCCGGCGCCGCGGAGCCGAATAGCCGGGCGGCCGCGAGAGCACACGCCGGCCGGCGTCATCGTCCCGTCAGATTTCCGATACGGCACTTTCACGAAGCGGGCTCAAGCTGGCGATGTTCTCCCTCGAGACTTCGCCAAGGCAACCCATGTGCGAGATTCAAGGCGAGCCCGCGAACACGGTCCGGCGCGTGCGGGAAATCGCCCTCGGCGCTGCAATAGTCATCGGCGCGCTGTTGATGCTGACCGGGACCATCTACGGCGCCGTTTCCAACCTCAACGGGGCGGAAGGGCTCGCAACGCTCTGGCCATTCTATCTCGGCGGTGTTGTTGCGATCGTGCTGGGCTGGGTGAACGGCGACTGGCGACGCTAGCCGCAAGAGAGACCCCCAAAGCCCAGATCCGGGGCAAGACGATGCCAACCCCGGGGTTCCCGCTCTGGGACCGCGTGCCGTTTGCGGAGGCTGGCTTGCCAAAAGTCGGGGGCGCGGCGGGCGTCCACACCCAGCGCGGGCCGAACATGAGGCGGTAGACGATCAGCACTGTCAGCCCCATGAACACTCCCGCGAAGACCACATCGCTCAAGAAATGCGCGCCCTGTGAAATGCGGACCAGACCGGCCGCAAGACCTGCTGCCGTTCCAACAGCGGCAAGCGGCAGCGACCATCGCGGGAGGAGCAGCGCGGCAGCGTAGAACGGGGTGAACACCGACGCCGCCTCGCCGCTTACGAACGAGCACGCGTGGGCGCACTCCCGCCCGGGCAGGAGCGGCGGCGAGAACGCCTTGTCGCCGCCGAATGCCACCACGTGCTTGGGCCGCGCCCGACCCAGCTGCTCCTTGAGCAGGACGTTGGCGACGAGCCCCGGACCAGCACCGAGGCAAACCGCTAGGAACAACCACTGCTTGGCCGCCAGACCAAGCCACGTCCTGCGTCCAAGGCGCGTGCGAATGATCCCCACGGCTGCCCCCGCGACGCAGATATAGTAGAAGAGCACGAACGCCCACCGCAGGATCACCGCGTGCAGCTCGCCCTGTCCCGCAAAACCGACGCCTGGCCGATAGAACAGCCGCGTGAACTGCAGATCGATATCGGGAAGAACGAGGAACAGCACGCCCGCCGCGAGACCGACCGTCCCTATGGCATTGTTGAAGGACCAGAAGAACCGCCCTTGGCGCGCGGCAGGTCGCGGGTGCTCGACAACCGACATGATGCTCCAACCCCAGGCGTCCGCGGAGTCGGCGGCGGCGTGTCCTTGGAGCAGCAGCGTGACGGCGCACTATGTCGCGGCGTTACAGGTTCAGTTGCAGAACGATGACAAGCCTGCTCAGTGCCAGAGGGGCCACATCGGTCGCGGGCCCACCTTCGCCCTGGGGGCGGCGGCGCCGTCATCGCACTGTCAAGGCCCTGTGGCAGGCGCCCCTCCACGGCGAGCCGCGCAGCATCAGGGATCAATGAGGGACCACTCCATGCGTCTTGCACTGTTCCTGCTCCTGGCCTTGCTACCTCTCGCGCTGCCGACGGGAGCCGAGGCCGCGGCTCGTGAGACAGTCCACAAGCACATTCGTGTCTTGAAGGCCTGGGTCCGCGAGACCAGCCAATGGCGCACCGCACTGCACGTCACCATCGCCAACACGGGCGATAGGGCCGATCGCCTGGTGCGGGTCGCCACGAGCATCGCCAAGAGGGTGGTGATCTCGGACCAGGAGGGGAAGGAAGGCTCGGGCCTCACCATTCCGGGCAGCGCCGAGTTCGTCTTGGGCAGCGGCGTCCCCCGCATCGAGCTGGTCGGATTGAAAAAGAGGCTCAAAGCCCGCGAGCGTTTCAGCCTGCTGCTCGTCTTCGCCCAAGCCGGCAAGGTCAATGTCGAGGTAATCGTGGAAACGGGCGCTGCCGACGCCAGCCCCGCCGAGGCGACGCAACCTTGGCCGACCTGACGGCGCCCTTGCCGCCTCGCCGTTAGCGGCAGATCGCCAGCCGGCGGCGGCTCGCGCATCCGATACGCAATATACGCTGGGTTATTGCCGTGCGGATCTCTCGCGCCTGCCGCCGTGGGCGATTGGCTCTCGTCGGATTTTGCCACACCCAAGGGTCCGACGCGCAAGCCGGGCCGCCGGCCGGCATCGAAATATTAAGTGGAATATACCGATGGACTATGTTTTGCTTGCCCTTGGGCCTGCCCGCGCAGTGGGACGAAGGAGGATCGACATGCCCGTCCGCAGACGTAGATGGCTCGGTCGGACACCCGGCGTCGTCGCGGCCGTCCTGCTCGCAACGGTCCTGCCGCTCACGCCGACCCGAGCGCAGGGCGCAGATGTCGTGGTCTTTGCAGCGGCGAGCCTGAAGAACGCGCTCGATGCCGTCAACGCACAGTGGCAGAAGGAGACCGGCAAGTCCGCCAAGATCTCCTATGCGGCGACCTCGGCGCTGGCCAAGCAGATCGAAGCCGGCGCGCCGGCTCAGGTGTTCATCTCCGCCAATGTGAAATGGATGGACTACGCCGCCGACAAGAATCTCATCAAGCCCGAGACCCGATCCAACCTGCTCGGCAACCGCCTCGTCTTGATCGCCCCGAAGGACAAGGCCGCGCCCGTCGACATCAAGCCCGGCTTCGACCTCGCCAAGCTCCTGGGCGGCGGACGGCTCGCCGTGGCCAACGTCAAGTCGGTCCCGGCCGGCCTGTACGCCAAGGCGGCGCTGGAGAAGCTCGGAGTGTTCACGAGCGTGGAGGCGAAGCTGGCGCAGGCCGAGAACGTACGCGCCGCGTTGGCGCTGGTCTCGCGCGGCGAGGCGCCGCTCGGCATCGTCTACCAGACCGATTCCAAGGCCGATCCCGGCGTCAAGATCGTGGGCACCTTCCCGGAGAACTCGCACCCGGCGATCATCTATCCAGTGGCACTAACCAAAGTCGAACATCCCGATGCTGCGGCCTTCCTGGCCTACGTCAAGTCGGCCAAGGCCAAGCCGTTGTTCGAGGCGCAGGGCTTCGCGGTTCTGGGCGATGGACGGTCGTGAAGGCCGCCCGCGTCGCATGTGACGAGGTCGACCGAGGCTGACCCTTGGACTGGATGGCTCTCAGCGCCGAGGAGTGGACGGCGGTCAGGCTAAGTCTCAGGGTCGCGCTGGTCGCGACCCTGGTCGCGCTGCCGCTCGGGATCGCCGTCGCCATGGCGCTGGCGCGCGGAAGGTTCTGGGGCCACTCGCTGCTCAATGGGCTCGTGCTTCTGCCGCTGATCCTGCCCCCCGTCGTCACCGGCTACATCCTGCTGATCCTGTTCGGACGGCGCGGGCCCATCGGCGCTTTCCTCGCCGATCATCTCGGCATCGTCTTCTCGTTTCGATGGACCGGCGCGGCGCTCGCCTGCGGCGTGATGGGCTTCCCGCTGATGGTGCGGGCGATCCGTCTCTCCGTCGAGGCCGTCGACAAGCGCCTCGAAGAAGCCGCCGGCACGCTGGGCGCCAACCGCGCCTGGGTTTTCCTGACGGTGACGCTGCCGCTGATCGCACCCGGCATCATCGCCGGCATGATCCTGTGCTTCGCCAAGGCGATGGGCGAGTTCGGCGCCACCATCACCTTCGTCTCCAACATCCCCGGCGAGACGCAGACGCTCCCCTCCGCCATCTACACCTTCACGCAGGTGCCGGGCGGCGACGCCGGCGCCATCCGCCTCACGCTCGTCTCGATCGCCATCTCGATGCTGGCGCTGATCGCCTCCGAGCTGATGGCACGCTACGCCAACCGCCGGCTCGACATCCAATGACGCTCACCGTCGACATCAGGCACAAACTGGGCACCTTCGCGCTCGACGCGCGCTTTGCGACCGGCAGCGGCCTCGTTGCCGTGTTCGGGCGGTCCGGCGCCGGCAAGACCTCGATCATGAACATCATCGCCGGGCTGGTCCGCCCCGACCACGGCCGCGTGACGATCGACGATGCGACCGTGGTCGACACCGAGCGGCGCATCTTCGTGCCGCGCCATCGCCGCCGCATCGGCTACGTGTTCCAGGAAGGCCGCCTCTTCCCGCACCTCACCGTGCGCCAGAACCTGCTCTACGGCCGCTGGTTCGCACCGCCGGCCGAGCGCCGCGACGATCTTGCGCGCGTCGTCGACCTGCTCGGCATCGGCTCGCTCCTCGAGCGCCGGCCGGGACGGCTGTCGGGCGGGGAGAAGCAGCGCATCGCCATCGGCCGCGCGCTGCTCGCCGACCCGCGCCTGCTACTCATGGACGAGCCGCTGGCCTCGCTCGACGAGGCGCGCAAGGCCGAGATCCTCCCCTACATCGAGCGGCTGCGCGACCACAGCAAGGTGCCGATCGTCTACGTCAGCCACTCCATCGCCGAGGTCACCCGCCTGGCTTCCGCGATCGTGCTCATGTCCGAGGGACGGGTCGCGGCGGTCGGGCCGACCTCGGAGATCATGCACCGGCTCGACCTTTTCCCCCTCACCGGCCGCGCCGAGGCTGGGGCCATCGTCGAGGCCACCGTCGAGCGTCACGACGAGCGCTTCGGCCTCACCGAGCTGCGCTCGCGGGCAGGGCTGTGGAAGCTGCCGCGGCTCGATGCGCCCGTCGGGGCGCGGCTGCGATTGCGCGTGCGCGCCCGCGACGTGATGCTCGCGCGGTCGGCGCCGTCGGACCTGAGCGCGCTCAACATCCTGCCGGGCGTGGTCGCCGATGTCGCCGCCCACGAGGGGCCGATCGTGGAGATCCGCCTCGACTGCAACGGCGAGGCCCTGATCGCGCGGCTCACGCGCTATTCGGTCGAGCGGCTGGGCCTTGCGCCCGGTACCCCCGTCTTTGCGCTGGTCAAGAGCGTCGCCCTCGACCGGCGCAGCCTCAGTGGACCGCTGCCGGCGGCGACCGGTGCCGACGCCGAGACCGACGAGGCCTGAGCAACGTTCTCCTCCCCTCAGTCCTCGACCGGCTCGCGACCGGAAGGCCGCGCCGGCAGCGATGCCTTCAAGGCCCTGAGATCAGCGGCAGACGCGGTCGCAGCCGCACCTTCGATGGCGCGGTAGCGGCCGACCACGTCGCGACCGAGCCTGGTGAGGCGCGCGCCGCCGCCGCCGGAGCCGCCCATCTGCGTCTCTACCAGAGGCTCGCGGAAGATGTGGTTGATCTCGTCGACCAGCAGCCAGGCACGCCGGTAGGACATCCCCATCTCGCGCCCGGCGGCCGTGATCGAGCCGTGCTTGGAGATGAGCTCCATCAGCGCGATCTTGCCGGGCCCCAGATTCCCGAAGGCGCCGAGATCGACGCGGATGGTCAAGCCTGCATTGCGGCCGTCGCCGCCGCTCGCGCGTGGCGATGCCGCAGCGCGCCGGCTGTGCCGCTTCGGTACCTGTCCCATGCCTCGCTTCCGCCGGGATTTGAACCTCCGGCAGGACAATACTCTCCTCGCGGGCTTCCCGCAGCATGCCACATGAAGGGTGCTGAAGCCGCGATACCCTTCTCCTGATCGCAGTTGACCTGGAAAGCAGCGTTGCCGTGGTGATAGAGACGGCCTTGAACCGGCCGCGCCCGATTTCTCGCGCGAGCGCTTGGGCAAGGGAGATAATGCGACATGAGCAAGGTTTGCCTGATCACCGGCGGGGCGCGCGGCATCGGCCGGGAGACCGCCCGGATGGCGGCCGCTGCCGGCTGGGATGTCGCCGTGAGCTTCCGCGAACGATCGGATGCGGCCGATGCCGTCGTGGCCGCGATCACCACCGCCGGCGGCAGGGCCATCGCCGTGCGCGGCGACGTGGCGCAAGAGCGCGACGTGATCTCCATGTTCGAAACGGCCGAGCGGGCACTCGGCCCGATCACGGGCCTCGTCAACGCCGCAGGCATATCGCTTCACAACCGCGTCGAGGCGATCCAGGCTCGCGACCTCGAGCGCATGTTCGCCGTCAACGTCATCGGCCTCATGCTCTGTTGCCGCGAGGCGGCAAGGCGCATGTCCACCGCGCGCGGCGGCCACGGCGGCGCCATCGTCAACGTCTCCTCGATGGCGGCAACGATCGGCGGCCGGCCGGAGGCTTCGACCTACGCGGCAAGCAAGGGCGCCGTCGATGTCTTCACGACCGGTTTTGCCAAAGAGGTGGCCGCCGAAGGCATCCGCGTCAACGTCGTGCGTCCTGGCGTCACGGATACGGAGATGATCGAGCCGATACGACAGGGGCCGCGCCGCGCCCAGATCGAGGCAACGATCCCCATGCAGCGCTATGGCAGCCCCGGCGAGGTCGCGGCCGCCATCGTATGGCTGCTTTCGGATGCCGCCGCCTACGTGACCGGCGCTCACCTCAATGTCAGCGGCGGCGGGTTCCACGTCGGTGCCCCGGTCGTGTAATCTCGCGTTGCATCGGCAGCCGGAACAAAGGCGTGAGTGTCGCCACCGGAATGACGCAGGCGCCTTGCAGAGGCCCGGTTGGCTGAACTAGGACTGTGGACCACGTTCACAGCTCCGCACGGCTCACCCTTGCCCGCCACCCGCCAGGACCTGCTTGCCCGACTTGCCGAGCTCGGCATCGCCACCACCACGCTCGAGCACGAGGCCGTCTTCACGGTGGCCGAAAGCTCCAGGCTCGAGCGCGAGCTGCCCGGCGGGCACACCAAGAACCTGTTCCTCAAGGACAAGAAGGACCGGCTTTATCTGGTCGTGGCGCTGGGCCATGCCCATATTGACCTCAAAGGTCTGCACAAAACACTGGGCTCGGACCGCCTCAGCTTCGGCAAGCCGGAGCTGCTCATGCAGGTTCTGGGCGTGCCGGCCGGGTCCGTCACTCCCTTCGCGCTGGTCAACGACAAGGCTGGCCGCGTGACGGTGATATTGGATGCCGATATGATGCGTCACGAGCGGCTCAACTTCCACCCGCTGGAGAACACGGCGACGACCAATATCGCACGCGAAGATCTCCTGCGCTTCATCCGCGCCTGCGGGCACGCGCCGCGCATCATGGCTGTCTCGGCTGCGGGCTAGCGGTCGGCGGCGCCGGCAACTTGAGACACGAGGGCTTGGAGACGAACATGGTCTTTGGACTAGGCAGCAAACCGAGTGCGGGCCAGCCGGCAGGCGCCGCCGGCGACGTCATCAAGAACGCGACTACGGCGACCTTCGCCAAGGACGTGATCGAGGCCTCGGCGCAGGTGCCGGTGCTGGTCGACTTCTGGGCACCCTGGTGCGGGCCGTGCAAGCAGCTCACCCCCATCCTCGAGAAGGTGGTGCGGGCACAGAACGGCAAGGTCCGCCTCGTCAAGGTCAATATCGACGAGAACCAGGCCCTGGCCGGCCAGCTGCGCATCCAGTCGATCCCGACCGTCTACGCCTTCCGCGACGGCCGCCCGCTCGACGGCTTCCAAGGCGCCCAGCCCGAGAGCGCCATCAAGGCGTTCGTGGAGCGGCTGCTGGGCGAGGAGGCGGCCATGGATGCCGCCCAGGCCATCGACGCTGCCGACAAGGCGCTCGAGGCCGGCGACCTGCAGGGCGCTGCCGAGGTCTACGCGGCCGTCCTGCAGCAGGATGCCCAGAACGTTGCGGCGCTGGCCGGGCTCGCCAAGTGCTACCTCAAGAGCGGCGATACCGCCCGTGCCGAGCAGACGCTGGGCCTGGTCCCGCCCGACAAGCGCGAGGCGGCGGCGGTCGCCAGCGTGCGCGCCGCCCTCGATCTCGCCAAGCTTGCCCCCAAGGCCGGCGACACGGCCAAGCTCGAAGCCAAGGTCGCAGCCGAGCCCGCCAACCATCAGGCGCGCATCGACTACGCCATGGCGCTGGCCGCAGGCGACAAGAAGACCGAGGCCGTCACGCAGCTCCTCGAACTCCATCCGCCGCGACCGCAAGTGGAACGAGGAGGCCGCGCGCAAGCAGCTCGTACAGCTGTTCGATGCCTGGGGGCCCAAGGACCCGGCCACGCTCGACGGCCGCCGGCGCCTCTCCTCGATCCTGTTCTCCTGACGCGCAGCGGAAGGCAGCACGATTTGGCAACTCTCGCCGAGCGCTATCAGGGACCCGCGGATCTGCCGCAGCCGATCCCCGTGTTCCCTCTTCGGTGCACGATCCTGCTGCCGCGAGCGGTGCTGCAGCTCAACGTGTTCGAGCCGCGCTACCTTGCCATGCTCGACGACGTGATGTCAGGCGGGCGCGTGCTCGTGATCGTGCAGCCGGGGGAGGGCGAGGGTGAATCGCCGCCTGGAAAGTCGGTCGAGCTGCGCCGGGTCGGCTGCGTCGGCCGTGTCACTCGATATCATGAGCTCGAGGACGGACGGCTTGCCATCGCACTCACCGGCATCGCCCGCTGCATGCTCGCCGGCGAGATAGAGACGCCCAAACCCTACCGCTT
The DNA here is from genome assembly GCA_963738065.1 of uncultured Alphaproteobacteria bacterium. Lineage (GTDB taxonomy): Bacteria > Pseudomonadota > Alphaproteobacteria > Rhizobiales > Hyphomicrobiaceae > AWTP1-13. The sequence goes on along the minus strand of CAVTVO010000009.1, from coordinate 372,535 downwards.
GTACAGGACGAGCTTCGAGCGCTTTCTGGCCGACTTTCTCCCCAGCAGCGAGGATACCGTCGACCGCCAGAGCGTCCTCACCGCGCTCCGGTCGTTTCTCGACGCCCGGCAGCAGCGCGCCGACTGGTCTGCGATCTCCAAGGCCTCCAACGAGTGGCTGGTCAATTCGCTCGCCCTCGTTGCGCCCTACGGCTCCGAGGAGAAGCAGGCTCTGCTCGAGGCCCCCGACCTCAAGGCGCGCGCGGAGGTGCTGGTGGCGCTGGCGGAGATGGAGGTTGCCGCTGGCGCCGGCGGCACCGGCTCCACGCTCCAGTGACGGGGGGCACACTATGACCGAGCAGCAAGGCAAGCCCGGCGGCGCGGAGGTAGGCGAGATCGATCCGCGGCTCCTGGAGGTTCTGGTCTGTCCGCGCACCAAGGCTGCCCTCGTCTACGACAGGGCACGTCGGGAGCTGATCAGCAGCGCCGCCCGGCTCGCCTATCCAATTCGCGACGGCATCCCGATCATGCTGGAGGACGAGGCGCGCCCGCTCGACGACGAGGAACTGCGGGCGCTGACGCGGCGGTGATGCCCGCCTGCCACAGCATACCATCGGCACGCCGAATCGTGCCAAGCGGGGGCAGCGCGGTCGAAATTCGGACAACCTGCGCTGTTGAGCTTCGCTCTGTCGGTTGCCCGGCGCCGGCCGCATTGCCGCAGACAGAAACCTCGAAGGCCCTCGTCCCCGTGCCTATCGTGCGAGCATCCGAACCCGGTATCGCGGGTCGCCGCCGCCGTATGGCCGGATCGGCCTTTTGCTGCGCCATTCTGCTGCTTGCTGCCGGTTGCGCTGCCAAGGTCGGCCTGCAGAGTGACGGCAGCTACATCCTCGACCGGGGCGAACTGAGCTTGGACTGCCAGCGAATGTCGAACAGCGTCTGGGGCCGCCTGCAGGTTCTCAAATTGATGCCGGAGAAGATCAGGGCGGAGCGCGCGGCAGTCGCGCCCACCGCCTTCCAGGCCATCGGCCGCATGTTCGGTGCGTCCTCGCAGGGTCTGCAGAACCTGAAGGAGTACGATCTCGAGCGGGCCCATATCCGTTCGCTGCACCGCCAGCTGATTGGGAAGGGATGCGCGCCCATCGATGTCGAGCGCGAGATTGCCGCCACCGACGCAATCGTCGCCGAATACCGCTAGGAGTGTGTCCGAGTAGTGCCGTCGCGGAAGTCGCCGGCGCTACTTCGCCTTGATGTTGGAGCGCTTCACGTGGTCGAGGTTCTTGCCCTCGATGCGGATCAGCTTCACCGGCGTGTCGCGCTTGGGCGAATGCACCACACCCACATCGTAGAGGTGCGCATCGCCGGGCTTCATCGTCGTAGGTCTTGACCGGCTCGACCAGGCTCGGCTCGGCGCCGCTGCCCTTCTTCACGATCTTCCAGTCGGTCATCTCGGTGATGCCGACGGCCTGCCCGTAGATGGCCCAGCTCGGCCCGTGGTCGTGCGGGGAGCCGTGCGCGGGACCGTCATAGACGTGACCACAGATGCAGAATCCGAGCTCAGGGTCTTCATACAGCACCTCGCGCGGGCCGGTGCCGGCCGCGCGCTCCTTCAGGTGAGCGGCGATGAACGCCTTGTCGGTGAGCGAGCGCGACACGTACCCACACACCTTCTCCTTCCCGGCGGGACCAGAGTCGGCCTTGAGGGTCTCGCGGATGTCGGCGGCGAGCTGGGTCAAGGTGTAGGCCATCGGTGCGATCCTCCGCTAGCTAAGGGTGCCGCCCGGCGCTCGTGATGAGTTGGGAACCTGCAAGAGGGAACCTGCGAAAGGGCATCTCTGAGCGGCAACGACGGCCATTTAACTGCTGAGCAGCCCTTCCACGCAAGAGCCGGCTGCAAGGTGGCCGCGCGCCACGCGCGCAGCCACCCTGCAGCGATGTCTCAGCAGCCCGCTACGCACGTCACCCCGTTCGAGTAGTTCGTTGTTTTGCCGACAGGAATGGGCTCGTCGAGATGCGCCGTCGTGGCCCGTGCGCCCTGTTCCGCCTCGAGCGCTGCCCGCGCCCGTGCTGCGGCCGCCGCAGCGCGGCCCTTGGCGCTGGCACGCGCCCGCAATCGCTTCTCCTGGCTGTCCGCGGTATCGGAGCCAGATCCGGAACGCGAGTTGCCGCCGAGACGAATGCTGAAGGGTGATCGGGTCTGCCCGCGCATCTCGTTATCGGTCCTCCTGGCATGCGTGGTGGCGGCGCCGGAGCGGAAGCGAAACTTGATGCGGCCCGCCTCCGTAGGAGCAACGCTCAGGGGCACGAGGGCCAGCGCAAGAGGAAGGGTCAGACACAGGGCCAAAGGGCCCCGCAAGAACGGGCGTCCGCGCATCATGGGTACTCGAGAACAGCGGATGGGATGGGGGAAAACTCTAGACGCACGGCTCTAATTCTCCATTAAATTCAAGCTGGAAAGTCGAAAGGTTCCATCTCTCGGCGGCAGGTTCGCAAGTCGGCCGGAATTTGTGCAGATCTTGCGCATTTGCCACAGCCTTGGCGCAACAGGCGATTAACAGTGGCGCGGGGGTCGCTAGGCGCACTACCATAACAGCGGTTTGTTCGCTTCGACCGGCGACAATGAGGGGGAAGGATGGTCGACAGGCCATTTCTCGCAATCGTGCTGGCAATGCTGCTTGCCGGCGCCGCCGGACCTGCATGGTGCCAGGCAACGACGGCGAGTGCCGCACGCGGAACGAGCCTGGAGCCCGGCGCCTCCTCGGAACCCGATCCGTTGACGCCCAAGGAGGTCGACCGTCCCGCGCCTGCCGCCCCCGGGGCACCTGTAGCGCCTGTCGAAGCCAAACCTGCGGATACTGTCGACCCCATCGTGGCCCTGGTCCGCCAGCGACTGGCGGCCATTCCGCCTCGCGCCAGTGCCGCCGATCGCGACGATCTGGCCGGGCTCGTCGCCTTTTATGCTGAGCATGCCGGTGAGCCCGTCTGGACCGGCAAGGAGGGGCTCACGGACCGCGCCAAGCTGGCGGTCGGCGAGATCCGTAAGGCCGACGACTGGGGCCTCAAGGCCTCGGCCTTCGATCTGACCGGCCTTCCCGAGGGGCCGGCGGCAGACGAGGCGCTGGCCGATGCCGAGATCAAGGTCGGGCTTGCCGTCCTCAAGTACGGCCGGCACGCCCGCGGCGGGCGCCTGGACCCGCCGTCGATTTCCCGCATCTTCGACCGCAAGCCCGTCATCTATGATCCCAAGACGCTGATGCAAGGCATCGCGGCAGCGAGCGCAGCCGACGCCTACCTGCGCGGCCTCCACCCCAAGCATCCGCAATTTGAGTATCTGCGACAGGCGCTGCTGGCAGCGCGCGGCGCGACGACGGAAGTTCCGGCCGGCTCGGAGGCAAAGACGGCACGGCGACCTGCGGCCGAGAACGTCCAGCGACTGATCGTCAACATGGAGCGCTGGCGCTGGATGCCCCCCGATCTCGGGCCGTTCTACGTATGGGACAGCGTCACCGAGCAGACCACGACGGTCTACAAGGACGGCAAGCCGGTCCTGTCGGAGAAGATCGTCGTCGGCAAGCCGAGCTCGCCCACACCCGTCTTCTCGGCGGACATGCTGCTCGTGATCTTTCATCCCTCATGGGGCGTGCCGCCCGGCATGAAGGTGTATGAGCTCCTCCCGCAGTTGAAAAACGCGGGCGGCGGCTGGTTCTTCTTCGGCGGCGGCGGCGCCTCCTCGGTGCTCAAGGCCCACGACCTGATCGTCACTCAGGGTGGCCATCCCGTCGATCCCAACTCGGTCAACTGGTCGAGCGTCGACATCCGCAGTTTCGATTTCACGCAGCCCCCGGGGCCGAAGAACCTGCTCGGCATCGTCAAGTTCCGCTTCCCCAACAAGCACGACGTCTACATGCACGACACGCCCGAGCGACATCTGTTCGGCGGCACCTCGCGGGTGTTCAGCCACGGCTGCATGCGCGTGCAAAACCCGGTGCGGCTGGCCGAGGTGCTGCTCGAGCACGACAAGGGTTGGTCGACGGAGAAGGTGGCCGAGTACGTGCGGCGCGGCGGCGAGATCAAGCTCACGACGCCCATCCCCGTGCACATCGCCTACTTCACCGCGGTCGCCGACGACACCGGAAAGATCCACTACAAGCCCGATGTCTATGGCCTCGATGGGCGCATCGCCTCGGCCCTGGAAGGGCGCGCCGTGCACCTGGTTGCCGCTTCCGCGGACGCGCGCGAACCCTCCGCGAAAGGCGAGCCGGCGGCCCGCAAGTCTGGCGCACGCTCCAGATCGCGGCGTGCCGAGCAAAAGGCGGCAGCTCCGGCCTCGACGTTCAATCCCTTTGCCGATCGCCGTGGCTCACCATAGGAGGCGGGCGGGCCTTCGGTCGATCGCATTGTCTGCGCTGTGCTCTACCCCATGATGGTGCGCGGCAGCCGCAGTCAAGCCAATCAGCGCGGCCATCGCGCACGCGAACGGGGCCCGATGACGCCTATTTCTCCTCGCGCCCCCCAGCCCCCTCCGCCCGGCGTCTCGACCCTGACGGTCTCTCCCGCGCGCAGGTGAGCGATACCTTTCCGGGCAGGTCCCGCGCCTTGCCATCCCGGTCGCGCAGCCAGTTGCGCCCGGTCGAGCCGTCCGCGCCGCCGTGCAGGCCATAGGGCTTGAAGCGGCGCCGATCCGACTGCAGCGAGACCCTTGCCTCGTGACCGATCGCCGTCAGCGACCGAACCACGCCGTGTCCGCCTCGATGCCGCCCCGCGCCTCCCGAGCTCTGGCGGATCTCGTAGCGCTCCACCCGCAGCGGATAGGCGATCTCGAGGGCCTCGACCGGCGTGTTCATGGTGTTGGTCATATTGCATTGCACGCCGTCCATGCCGTCGCCGCCTGGGCGTCCGCCTTGCCCCCCAGCGATGGTCTCTATGTACGTGTAGGGGCGGCCGTTGCGGGGATCGATGCCGCCGACGCCGATCAGGTTCATGGTGCCCTGGCTGGCCGCGGGTATGCGGCCCGGCGCGAATTGGGCGAAGGCCTTCAGCACCGTGTCGGCGATGCGCTGCGTCGTCTCGGTGTTGCCGGCGCACACGGCGGCGGGAGACTGCGCATCGAGGAACGAGCCTGCGGGGATCTTGATCTCCACCGGCCGCAGGATGCCGGCGTTGGCGGGAATGGTGGCGTCGGTCAACACCTTCACGGCGAAGAACGAGGCCGAATGCGTCATCGGCGCCACCGCGTTGATATTGCCGCGCCGCTGCGGTGCCGAGCCCGCAAAGTCGAGCGTGAGCTTGTCGCGGGTCACGTCGACGCGCAGCTTCACGAGCACCGGCTCATCGCTGCTGCCGTCGTCGTCGAGGCAGTCTTGCGCGAAATAGGTGCCGGGCGGCAGCTCGGCGATGCGGTTCCTCATGCGCCGTTCCGCGTAGTCGAGGATCGCATCGAAGCCCTCGGCGAGGACGCGCGTGCCCGTAGCGCGCCGCGAGCTCGACCAGCCGCCGCTCGCCGATGCGGATTGCCGCCAGCTGCGCATTGAGGTCGCCGCGACGTTCCGTGGCCGTGCGCACATTGGCCATGATGAGACGCATCACGTCGGCGCGCAGCTCGCCTTCGGCATAGAGCCGCACCGGCGGGATGATGAGGCCCTCCTGGTAGACCTCGCTCGACTTGCCGGGCATGGAGCCCGGCTCCATGCCGCCGACGTCGGAATGATGGGCACGCGTCGCCACGTAGCCGATCAGCGTTTCGCCGATATAGGCCGGCGCGATCAGCGTGATGTCGGGCAAGTGCGCGCCGCCGACGAAGGGATCGTTGACGATGACGACGTCGCCCGCCGCAAGTCGGCCGACGGCCGCGACTGTGGGGCCAACCGCCTTCAGCATCGAGCCGAGGTGGATCGGCACGTGCTCGGCCTGAGCGACGAGCTGGGCCCTGGCGTCGAAGATGGCGCAGGAAGCGTCCATGCGCTCCTTGATGTTGGGCGAGAAGGAGGTGAGCTTGAGCACGCCGCCCATCTCCTGCGCCGTGGCCTCGAGCGCGTTGCGCAACACCTCGAGCGTGATCGGATCGAAAGCGCTGGGCCGCGTGGTCACGATCGGCACTCCACGAGCAGCACGCCGCTGGCGTGCACCTGGGCGTGGTCGCCCGGATAGAGCACGGTGGTGGCGGACACCTCCTCGATCACGGCCGGACCCTCGATGATGTTGCCCGCGAGAAGCTGCTCGCGCGCGAACACCGCCGCTTCGACCCAATCGCCTCGGCTCCCGGGATCGGGCCCCTCGAAGTAGACGCGGCGGCTGCCGAGCCGCGCCTTGACCGGTGGCTCGCGGCCACCGTGGGGCAGCTGCGGCAGCTCCGGGGTGTCGACCTTGCCGATCGCAGTCGCCCCGAAGCCTACGATCTCGATTGGCGCCTCCGGATCGGCATGGCCGAACCTGGCGCGGTGCGCCCAACGGAAGTCCTCGGCCAGCCGGCCCCAGGCGCCGGCTCCCGCACCGCGAAGGTGATCGGCAGCTCGTAGCTCTGCCCGACGTAGCGCGCCTCCACCCGCACCTCGACGTGGCGCTTCTCCGCCGGCACGCGGTCGCCTTCCAGCAGACGATCGCACGCTTCGATCAGGCGGCCTGCGATCGCCGCGGCCCGGGCTTCCTCACCCGGCGCGTAGCGGAAGATGTGCGTCTCGATCAGGTCGTGCCGCAGGTCCGAGAGCAGCTGCCCCAGCGCGCACAGGATGCCGGGCGCGGGTGGAACGGCGACGCGCGCGATGCTGAGCTCGCGTGCGACGGGCGTGCCGTGCATGGGTCCCGCGCCGCCGAACGGCACCAGCGTGCAGCCCCTCGGATCATGCCCCCGCTCGACCGAGACCACGCGGATGCCGCGCACGATATTGGCGTGCGCGACCCGCAGAATGCCCACTGCCGCGGAGACCACGTCGAGCCCGAGCGGGCGAGCGACATGCGTCTCGATTGCGGCGTGCGCCGCGCCGGCGTCGAGGCGCAGCTTGCCGCCGAGCCGCGTGTCGCTGCCCAGTCGGCCGAGCACCAGGTTGGCATCGGAGATGGTGGGGCGCGTGCCGCCATGGCCGTAGCATGCCGGCCCCGGCACAGCCTCCGCGCTGATCGGCCCGACGCGCAACGCCCCGCCGTCGTCGATCCAGGCGATCGACCCGCCGCCGGCCCCGATCGCGTTGATGTCGATCACTGGCAGTCGGATCGGGATCTGGCCGATCTTGGCGCTGCGGGTGGTCTCCGGTCGGCCGTCGCGGATGAGGGAGATGTCGGTGCTGGTGCCGCCGATATCCATGGTGATGATGCTGTCGGCACCGACCAGCCCGGCAAAATGGGCCCCGGCCACCACGCCGCCGGCTGGGCCCGACAGCACGGTGTGCACCGGCTTGGCGCGCGCCGACTTCACGGTCATGAGCCCGCCTGCCGCCTCCATCACCATGACGGGCTGGTCGCGCCCGATGCCTAGGCCCTGCTCGCAGTCGACGAGACGCTGCGAGAGCGAGCCCAGGTAGGCGGTGATGATGGGCGTGAGGAAAGCATTGAGCACGGTCGTGCTGGCGCGCTCGAACTCGCGGAACTCGCGCAGAATGTCGGTCGATATGCACACCACCACGCCCGGCAGAAGCCGCTCGAGCAATTCCTTGGCCCGGCGCTCGTGGATGGGGTCGGCATAGGCGTGCAGGAACACGACGGCCACGGCCTCGACACCGCGCGCGCCCATGTCGTCGGCCGCCTGCGCCAGGGCGCCCTCATCGAGCGCCTCGATCTCGCGCCCGCGCTCGTCCAAGCGCCCGCCGATGCCGTAGGTCAGCTCGCGCGGCACCAGCGGCGGCGCCCGCACCACATCGACATCATAGAGGCTCGGCCGGTCCTGACGCCCGATCAGCAGCAGGTCGCGAAAGCCGCGGTTGGTGACGAAGGCGGTCTTGGCGCCACTACGCTGGATCACGGCGTTGGTGGCCGTCGTCATGCCGTGGCCGACGTAGGTGACCGCGTTGCCGTCCGCGCCCAGCTCCTCGAGCGTGCGCCGCAGGCTGTCGATGGTGCCGACCTCACGAGCCTGTGGCGTCGTCGGCACCTTGGAGACGGCGATGCGACGCGAGGCGGCATCGTAGGCGATGCTGTCGGTGAACGTCCCCCCCACGTCCGACGCAATGCGGATCTTCATATGCGCTCGCAGCCATCCAAGATGCCGTCGGCGCGAGGTTACGCACATGCCTGCGTGCGGTCTACCAGCTCAGCGGCCGCCACGAGCAACAGGCTCAGAAAGCGTACTCGCGGAAAAGCGGGTCGGTGCGCCGGCCCCATTCGCCCCCGTAGCGCGTCAGGATCTCCTCCGCGGGCGCGAGGCCGTTGCGCAGGATCGTCTCGACGGGCTCCAGGAAAATGCTCTCGTCCTTCCCCGCGGCGTTCATCTGCGCACGGCGCTGCAGGCCCGCCCGCGAGATGGCGAACACGTGCCGCGCGACCTCGAGCACGGTGGCGCGGCGGAAGGGCGTCTTGAGTGCGGTCCTGGGCACGGCATTGCGCAGGCCCTCGCGCTCCTCGGCGCTCCAGCCCTTGACGAGGTCCCAGGCCGCGTCGAGCGAGGTCTTGTCGTAGAGCAGGCCGGTCCACAGCGCCGGCAGCGCGCAGATGCGCCGCCAACGCCCGCCGTCGGCGCCGCGCATCTCCAGGAACCGCTTCATGCGCACCTCGGGAAAGAGCGTGGTGAGGTGGTCGGACCAATCGTCCTCGGTCGGGAACTCGCCGGGCAGCTGGGGCAGGCGTCCCGCGAGGAAATCGGCGAACGAGGCGCCGGCGGCATCGATGTAGCGCCCGCCGCGGTAGACGAAGTACATGGGCACCGACAGAGCATAGTCGGTGTAGCGCGCAAAGCTCATGCCGGGCTCGAACACGAAAGGCAGCATGCCCGTGCGGTTGCGGTCGGTGTCGCGCCACACCTCGCTGCGCATGGAGAGAAAGCCGTTGGGCTTGCCCTCGGTGAAGGGCGAGCAGGCGAAGATCGCGGTTGCGATCGGTTGCAGCGCCAGCGACACGCGGAACTTCTTGACCATGTCGGCCTCGTCCGCGAAGTCGAGGTTCACCTGGATGGTGGCGGTGCGGTACATCATGTCGAGGCCGCGCTTGCCCACCATCGGCATGTAGCGCGTCATCACCTGATAGCGCTGCTTGGGCATGCGCGGGGTTTCCTCGAGCGTCCAGTTGGGCGAGAAGCCAACCCCCAGGAAACCGATGCCCAGCGGGTCGCCGGCGGCGCGCACCTGCTCGAGATGCTCGTGCGTCTCCGCGCCCACCTCGTGCACGGTCCTGAGCGGCGCGCCGGAAAGCTCGAACTGGCCGCCCGGCTCGAGCGACACGGTGCCGCCGATCTCGCCGTCTGGCCGCTTCAGGGCGATGATGTTCTCCCCTTCCAGGATCGGCTCCCAACCGAAGCGATCGATCAGCCCCTGCATCAGGGCGCGGACCCCGTGCGGACCTTCGTAGGGCACCGGGCGCAGCGTCCCGGTGTAGAAGAGGAACTTCTCGTGCTCGGTGCCGATCCGCCAACGCTCGGCGGGCTTGGAGCCAGCCGCGATCCAGGCGATCAGCTCGTCGCGCGTGCGTACCGTGGGGGCGGGCGCGCTGTCCTGGCGGGTGGACATGGAGGTGGGACCGTGCTCGTTGTCTTGAGGGGGCCTACCGCCATGGCATGGCGACAGTGCGCCTCCTTGTTAAGGGAAAAGCCGGGGCCCGCACAAGTCACGCGCTCCCCCAGAGCTAACGCCAATCGCCGAGCACCGCGTTCACAAGAGCGAGAGCTGCAACGGCGGCGGTATCGGCCCGCAGGATGCGCGGCCCAAGTGAAAGCCGCGTTACGAACGGCTGGGCCAGCAGCCGGACCCGCTCCTCCTCGTCGAAGCCACCCTCGGGTCCTATCAGCAAGGCCAGCGGCCCCGGCTCGACGCCCGCCAACGCGGAAACGGGGCATCGCTCCTCGCTGGCCTCGTCACAGAAGATCAGCGGCCGGCTCGCGTCCCACCCGGCAATGACACGCTCGAGCCGCTCGGGCGCATGCAACTCGGGAATACGCAGGATGCCGCATTGCTCTGCCGCCTCGATCGTGTTGGCGCGCAGGCGCTCCATGTTGACGCGCTCGGGGGTCGTGCGCCGGGTCAGCACGGGGCGGAGCCGCGCCACGCCCATCTCCGTTGCCTTCTGCACGAGGTAGTCGAGCCGCGCCCGCTTCAGGGGCGCAAACAGATAGTCGATGTCGGGCCCGCCCTCCTGCTGGCGCATCTGCGCGCCAACCTGAAGCGTGGCAGCGCGCTTGCTGCCTTCACCGAGCTCGGCCTGCCACTCTCCGTCGCGCCCGTTGAAGACCACGATCGCATCGCCTGGCTTCAGGCGCAGAACATTGCGCAGATAGTTGGTCTGCTCCGCGTTGCAGGATATGACCGCGCCCGCGGCCAACTCGGAGTTGAGATAGAGGCGCTGCGCGTTGAAGTCGTAGCGGGCCATCAGCGATAGTACCGCATTTGCGACGTTTTCGAGCGCCGGAGCGCCGCGGCTCAGGTTCAGCTGCCGCAATTTTGCACGCTCGCGTGGCGTAGGTGCAGGGGGTCCCAGGGGAAGCGTTTCGTATGCGTTTGTGTCGCGCAACGGCCGCTGTTGCCGTGTTCATGCTCGCTGGCGCCTGCCCGCACGCAGTGGGGGCCGCTTCGGCCATCACCAAGAACCGCGATGGCACGGTCGAGATCGCAGGTCGCAAGCTGCAGTGCGGAAACGTGCGCAGCACGCTCGACCGGCGTCTCCCGAACCTCGGCATCTCCATTCCCGACATACGCCTGCTCGTCCTCAATCCAGTCCTGCTGCAGCGCTTTCCCCAAGTGGTGCGGCTGTTCGTCTACAATCACGAATGCGGTCATCACCACGTCGGCGCCAGCGAGCTCAGGGCCGATTGCTGGGCCGTCGGGCAAGGCGTTCGCGAGGGCTGGCTGGACAAGCAAGGCCTCGCCCAGGTCTGCCGATCCTTTGGCAACGCGCCGAAAACGCCGACGCATCCCTCCGGGGCCGTGCGCTGCCGCAATCTCGAACGCTGCTTCGCGTCGGCCACATCCACTTTCGCGCAGGCAAGCCACGGCGTTTCGCCGGGAGTGGGTCCCGGCGCGACACCGGTATCGGATGGGCCGAGGCTGGTTGCCGGGCCGAAGCTGCTTCGCGAAGGCTCGAGGCGATAACGGATCGCCACGCAAATGCCTTGCCGTGTCACGCACGTGGGCTACGGCAAACGTCGGGCCATATCCTCAATCTGCACTCTGCGCAGGCTCCAAACTAGGTGCGCCGCAGCATCACAATTTTTCGATCTCGCCGCACCCATACGCGCTCCCACGCGTTGACCCTTGCGAGAGCCTAGCAATGGAGAAACGTCATGGGCATCAAACAACATTGCCTCGGCGCTGCGGCAGCCGTGGCGCTATGCGCATTCGCAATTCCGGCGATGGCCGCCCCTATCGGCGCGAGTGGCCTGAAGTCTGCCTCGACCAGCGCCAATATCCAGAAGGTCAATTTCCGCCGCTGCTGGTGGCATCACGGGCGGCGGGTCTGTCGCTGGTATCGCCGGAGCTATGGGTACTACCCCTCCTACGGCTATGGGTATTATCCGTTCTTCGGCTTCTCGTTTGGCGGCCACAGGCACCATTTTCATGGATTCCACGGCCACCACGGCGGTCATCACCACCGCTGACGGCGGAATGTGCGGTTCGCGCGGCAGTGCAAGGAGCATCGCCGCGCGGGCCGTTTGCGCGGCTCAGGTAGCCACGCCCAGCATCAGCCCGATGTTCTGCACCGCCGCGCCGGACGCGCCCTTGCCGAGGTTGTCGAGACGGGCAACGAGCACGGCCTGCGGGTGCTGCTCGCTGGCGTAGACGTAGAGCTCCAGCACGTCGGTGCCGTTGAGCGCCTCGGGCTCGAGCCGCGTGTCCTTGGCCGCCGCGTCGCCTGCCGGCATCACCTTCACCAGCTTGGCGCCGGCGTAGTGCCTAGCGAGCGCCGCGTGCAAATCTCGCGCGGACGGTTCGCCGGGCAGCGTATCGAGATGCAGCGGCACGCTCACCAGCATGCCCTGGCGGTAGTTGCCGACCGAGGGCACAAAGATCGGCCGGCGCGCCAGCTTGGCGTACTTCTGCAGCTCGGGCACGTGCTTGTGCTTGAAGGTGAGTCCGTAGAGCTCGAAGGCCGGCGCCGTGCCTGCCTCGTAGGCCTCGATCATGCTGCGCCCGCCGCCGCTGTAGCCGCTCACCGCATTGACGGTGACGGGGTAGTCGGCCGGCAGCAGCCCGGCCTCGACCAGCGGGCGCAGAAGCGCGATGCCCGCGGTCGGGTAGCAGCCGGGGTTGGTGACCCGGCGCGCCTTGCGCACGGCCTGAGCTTGGCCCGCATTCATCTCCGCAAAGCCGTAGACCCAGCCGTCGGCGACCCGATGCGCCGTGCTGGCATCGACGATCTTGGGCCCGTCGCGGGCCCAGCGTATCGATCAGCGCGACGGCGGCCTTGGCGGCATCGTCGGGCAGGCACAGCACGACGAGGTCGGACTGGCGCATGAGGGCGAGCCGGGCCGCCTCGTCCTTGCGCTTGTCCGCGGCGATGCTCTTGACCGTGAGGCCGGCGATGCCGGCAAGCCGGCGCGCGGATCTCGAGGCCGGTGGTGCCAGCCTCCCCGTCGATGAAGACGCTGGGCTTGGTCTTGGACTTGGGCGTCGCTTTGGCAGGGGTTTTGGGCCGAGAGGCAATCTTGGTGGTCATGGCGTGTTCCGAGCGCTGGTAACAAAAAAGCCGCGCATTCCGCGCGGCGTTGCGATCCTCAAACGCTGACAGCGTCCGTCATCGCACCCGCGCGTTGCGAGAGCGGCGGCGTCGGACCGGCAATCCCAGGTTCCTCGTCATGGCGCCCGTTATGGGGTGCGTGCCACCCCAAGTCAAGACACACCAAGTCAAGACCGGCCGGCGACACTCAGGGGCCGTCACTTGGCCGCCTCGAAGCTCAACAACTTGCGGGCCGGGACGGCGCGAACCTCGCATTCGATGCCGCCCGCATAGCCTTCGCAATCGATGCTCTTGCCGTGCGCACGCCACCAGAACGTCGAATGGTGCGGACACCGGACGCCGACCTTGTCTCGCCAGGCCGCGATGGCACGACGCCGCGCCACGGCCTGCGTGTCGTAGTGGCGTGGCGGATCGAAGTTGAGCCCGTTGGCGATGCGGCCACTGCCGGCAATGCCGCGCTCGCACCAGGCAGCATCGGCAAGCGCCGGGCCACAGCCCGCCAACGCAACCAGGAACCCCCCGAGACTCACGGCAACCCATCTGTGCATGGCCAGGACCTCCTTGCGTGCAGCGAAGTGTAGGCCGCGGCCGGCGAATGTCTCGGCACGGCTCCGCAACGAGGGATATCCGCAGATAGTGGGGCGGCAGCCGCCGTATCCACCCGGCCTGCAGTGCCTCCTTGTCGTCGACACATCTAGCCACGACATGCAACATCGAGTACGACCGCCTTTGTCGCGTTCAGACACGGCAAAAGGAGCGCTAAGTCCATGATTTCATGGAGAGCCAGTGAGTGAAGTAGCTTCATCCCAAGGTGGCTGGCACGGCACCACCATCCTCACCGTACGCAAGGGCGGCCGGGTCGTGATCGCCGGCGATGGGCAGGTGAGCCTCGGCGCCACCGTCATCAAGGCCAACGCCCGCAAGGTGCGCACAGTGGGCAAGGGCGACGTGATCGGCGGCTTTGCCGGCGCCACCGCCGACGCCTTCACGCTGTTCGAGCGGCTGGAGGCCAAGCTCGAGCAGTATCCAGCCCAGCTGACGCGGGCCTGCGTCGAGCTTGCCAAGGACTGGCGCACGGACCGCTACCTGCGCCGGCTGGAAGCCATGATGATCGTCGCCGACCGCGAGACGACCTTGGCGCTGACCGGAACCGGCGACGTGCTGGAGCCCGAGCGCGGCCTGATGGGCATCGGCTCAGGCGGCAACTACGCGCTGGCCGCTGCGCGCGCCCTGATCGATACGCCCCTCGGCGCCGAGGAGATCGCGCGCAAGGCCATGGCCATTGCCGCCGAGATCTGCGTCTACACCAACACCAACGTCGTCCTCGAGGCGCTCGACAGCAGCAAATGACCCACGCCGTGGAATAGCGCCGATGCTCGAGGACGCCGATCTCGATAGTGCCATCGCCGAGGGGATCGTGACCCCGGCGCAGGCGGCCGCGTTGCGTGAAATGGCGGTCAGACGCACGCGGGAGCGGGCCGTGGCGCTGGGCCATGAGGAGCGCTTCCGCTTCATGCGCGGTTTCAATGATGTGTTCTTTGCCGTCGGCGTCCTTCTGTTCATCGGTGGCGTTGCCTTTCTTGCCGGAGGCCACTCCGGCGGCCTGGTGCTGACCGCCGCAGTGGTTTGGGCGCTGGCGGAGCTGCTGGTTGCGCGTCTGCGCTTGGTGCCGCCTGGCATCCTGCTCGCCATTCTGTTCGTCAGCCTCGTTTTCATCGCGCTTCCGGTCGAGCGGCTGCTCAGCGTCGACATTGGCCAGGTGCAAAGTGCCAGACCGCCTGCCGGGCTCCTCGATGCGATGCGCTCGGTCCCGGGCGTCCCGCAGGTGATCGCGCTGCGAGGCCTCGTTGCAGCTCTTGCGGCGGGTCTCTTCTATGGCCGCTTCCAGCTGCCGTTCGCGCTGCTGCCGCTGGCCGCAAGCCTGGTGGCTGTCGTGCTGGCGACAGCGAGCAAGCTGGTGCCCACCGCGGGACAGATCTGGGATCCCCTGGTGCTGCTCGTGTGCGGCCTTGCCGTGTTCGCGGCCGCCATGAGCTTCGATGCCTCCGACCGCGACCGCACCACGCGCCGGGCCGATTGCGCGTTCTGGCTGCACCTGCTGGCCGCGCCGCTGATCGTGCACTCGCTGATCTGGCTGGTGTCGCCGGCGCTGACGACCACGCCAGCGGCGTACGGTCCCTCCTGGCAGGCCATGACGCCCGCGCTCGCCGTCACAATCGTCGTCATCTTCACGGTGCTGGCGCTGGTGGCCATCGCCATCGACCGGCGCGCCCTGCTGGTGGCGGGCCTCACCTACCTCGGCGCGGCCGTCGGCTACGCCATCAGCGGCGGACGGGCCGGCCCCGGCGCGGCGTTCGCGGTCGCTACCACCCTGGCCCTTCTCGGCGCCCTCGTCCTTGCGCTGGGCGTAGGCTGGATGGCCCTGCGCCGCCTGCTCGTCTCTCACGTCTCCGCAAGCCTAGCCAACCGCCTCCCACCGGTGCCCGCGCGAACCATGACCAGCTTCTCCCCCCGCGAGATCGTCTCCGAGCTCGACCGCTACATCGTCGGCCAGAAGGACGCCAAGCGCGCGGTCGCCATCGCGCTCAGGAACCGCTGGCGCAGGCAGCAGCTGACAGGCGACCTCAGGGAGGAGGTGCTGCCCAAGAACATCTTGATGATCGGCCCCACGGGCTGCGGCAAGACCGAGATCTCGCGGCGGCTCGCCAAGCTCGCGGGCGCCCCGTTCCTCAAGGTGGAGGCCACCAAGTTCACCGAGGTCGGCTACGTCGGCCGCGACGTCGATTCGATCGTGCGCGACCTGGTCGAGGTCGGCATCGGCCTCACCCGCGAGGCCAAGCGCCGGGAGGTGAAGGCGCTGGCCGAGAAGAATGCCGAGGAGCGCGTGCTCGACGCGCTGGTGGGCTCCGGCGCCTCGCCTGCCACGCGCGAGAGCTTCCGCCGGCAGCTGCGGACCAACCAGCTCAACGACAAGGAGATCGAGATCCAGGTTGCGGAGACGGGCCCGCAGTTCCCCACCTTCGACGTGCCCGGCGGCCAGGTCGGCATGATCAACCTCAACGAGATGCTGGGCAAGGCCTTCGGCCAGCGCAGCAAGCCGCGCAAGCTCTCCGTCGGGCAGGCCTACGACATCCTGATCGGCCAGGAGAGCGACAAGCTGCTCGACCAGGACCAGATGGTGCAGGAGGCCGTGCGCGCCGTGGAGAACGACGGCATCGTCTTCCTCGACGAGATCGACAAGATCTGCGCGCGCTCGGAGGGTGGCCGCATCGGTGCCGACGTCTCGCGCGAAGGCGTGCAGCGCGACCTGCTGCCCCTGCTCGAGGGCACGACGGTTTCGACCAAGTACGGGCCGGTGAAGACCGACCACGTGCTGTTCATCGCCTCGGGCGCCTTCCACATGGCCAAGCCCTCCGACCTGCTGCCGGAGCTGCAGGGCCGGCTGCCGATCCGCGTCGAGCTCCAGCCGCTCACGCGCGAGGACTTCCGCCGCATCCTGACCGAGCCGGAGGCGAGCCTCATCAAGCAGTACGTGGCGTTGTTGGCGACCGAAGGCGTGACGCTGCAGTTCACCGACGACTCCATCGACGCACTCGCCGAGATCGCAGCCCAGGTCAACTCCACGGTGGAGAATATCGGCGCGCGCCGCCTGCAGACGGTGATGGAGCGCGTGCTCGACGAGATCTCGTTCGAGGCCGCCGACAAGAGTGGGGAGACCATCAGCATCGATGCGGCCTACGTGCGCACCCGCGTCGGCGACCTCGCCAAGAACGCCGACTTGAGCAAATTCATTCTCTAGGCCCGCGGATGCCGACCGGCTCGCGCCGCGATGCGTGACCGGCAACAGCCGCATCCAGATCGACCGCAGTTTCGACATCCGAGCTATAGGAATTTATTCAACGAAATTAACAGATTGACGGCAGAGGCTGCACCCTGAAATTCGGTTCGGTCACGAACCCGTCCATATTGTCTGCTTCACTGACTTCATTGTTCGAGCAATTTGGAGACCCGCGATGGCATACGAGCCAGGCGTCATTTCCCGCAACCCGCAAAACCGCAGCCGAACCTCGATCCTCCGCAACATCGTCGTCGAGCGCGGTCCCGCCGACACTCTGGGGCCGTTCTTCCTGCTTGCGGAGACGCGGACGCGAAAACGCGGCGTGGTGCTGGAATTCTGCACGCCACAAGACCTGGTGGCCGCGAACGAGGCCAATCGGAAGAGCTGGCTGCCGCTTGTTCCGATGTTCGATCCAAAGTACGGCGTAATCTGTGGGGACAACTCCTTTTCCATTCTCGGCCGCAATGCACGCGGCGAGGTGGTGACAGCAAACTCCATCATCAAGTATGACTGGCCCGAGACCGATTTCGTCGAGGAGGCGACCAGCCTGCGCCTCTTCTATGCCGACCCGGACAGCATGCAGCAGCCGGGCGAGCAATGCACAATCACCTCCTCGCTGGCGCGCTCCATTCGCGGCCGCGCCGCGTTTTCCGGCGCCGCCTGGGTGCGGCCCGACTACAGGGGTCTTGGCCTCTCCGAGTACCTGCCGCGCTTCATCAAGGCCTATGCGGCTTCGCAATGGTCGCTCGACTGCATCTTCGGCATGATGGCCGAGGCCGTCGAGAAACGGGGCCTCGCCCCCCGCTTCGGCTACGACAACATCGATTGGGAGGCCCGCTGGTTGAACTCCGTCGTAGGCAACTTGCGTCTCGCCATCCTCTGGACCGATGTCGAATACCTGATGCGCGATCTGCGGTCCGTGCTAGCCGGCGCGGCGGCGCAGATCGATGGCGAGGTTTTCGAACGAAAGGCCCAATAGACGCGCGCGCCCGCCAGACGACCTGAACGGCAGGATCAGGCGCGAGTAGCGCCGGCGCACGGGCCGTCCCGACGGCGGCGTGACGATGGCGTCGATATCCTCGAGCATCGGCGCGTTGGCTGCCGCGGCGGCCCCGTAGGCTTCGACGCAATAGCGCCCGAACGCATCGTCCGGCTGATCCTGCAGCCTGCCGCCTACCCCCGGAGTGAGCGCAGCGCGTACCGGCTCCGGAAACCCGCTGCCGATCTCCGTCATGATCAATTCGCAAGTCGTCGCCGACCGCGTCGATCCACACGTAGCGCCCTTGGGTCTCCTCGACCAATGATCGCTGCATCGTGCGCGTTGGCGAGGGAAGGCTCCGCCGCTGCCAGACCTGGAGGGCCCAATGCATCGGCGAGCCGGTCGGAATGCTTCGCAAAGAGCGCTTCTCGCGAAGAACCGCATCGCCCATGAGCAGCCGATGCTGCAGGACGATGGCCTTGACGCGGTCGATCGCCCCGTCGCGGTCGTGCGGCAGCAGCTCGAGGTGCCACCGGCCCTCGATGAAGGCGGACATTGCGGCTCTACGCCAACTCCGGTCGTGGAGGAAGAACACGAGGCCTTCGAAGGCGCCAGCCGCGAGCTCGGAGGGGCGAAAGCGCACATGCGCGAGGCCGTTGCTCAGCCGGACCGCCGCCAGGCCGCAATTTACCACCAGGAATTCGACGCACTCGAGTGCCGAAAGCGACCCGTCGAGCGCGCACATCGTGCGCGCGACCAGCGCTTTGCCAATGCGTCCCCGGCCGTCAACTACGGCCCACTCCCACTGCCCCACACGCGTCCCCCACCAGCCTTCTCGTCGGGCTCACCATCTCTTCAGCGTACACCCCGACAGGCCACGCTTGCAACATCGATTGCGGCTACGCCTAATGCCAACGAGGCAATGAGTGCGCGTTGGCGACCTCTGGCATCGTGCCCGCGCAGGCGGGCATGCACTACGCGGGGGGCAAGATGGCTGGGAACTGCTTGCCTCCCCCGCTGCGCGTTGTGCGCGCGGGACGCGCCGGACGCAGCATCCGCCGATCGCCTCAGCCTTGGACCAGAAGCCTGGCCGCCCGGCCGACAACGAGGCTCGCCGCCGCAAAGCCCAAGTTGATGCCGACGCTGACGACGAGATAGGTCGTCATCTTGGAGCTGAAGGGCACCTGCGGATGCTGCCGCAGCAGGGCCACCTTGCGCCACCAGCCGGCGACCGTGAGCGCCACCGCCCCCGCCAGCGCCGTCCAGCCCGGCGCGTCGAGGTAGCCGGCAATGGCGACGGCGGTGAGGATCAAGGCATCGAGCATTGGGGCGTGACCCTACGACGCCCCCAGCTGCACGGAAACTGGGAGGCTATCTGCGCCCGAGGCCGCGCCCCATGCGCCAGATCTCCTCCTGCACCCGGATGTCGGCCAGGATGCGGTCGAGCAGCAGGCAGGTGCGCTTGAAGAGGTCGGAGCCGGTGCGGTAGTCGGCGGGCGCGAAGAAATCGCAACGGTTGGCCTTGAACAGGTCGACGCACTTGGCCTTCGACTTGCCGGGCGGGTAGACGGCCACCGCGTGCCCGCCGTTCTTGCGCATCACCGCCATCGACGGCACGTCGGTGTCGCCGTCGCCGAAATAGATCATGTTGGCGAACGGAATGGGCCGGGCCGCCTCGGGCATGTGCTGGTTGATGCTCTGGCCCAAGTCCTCCACGCCCTTGTTGATGCGGAACAGGAACTGCGTCTTGCCCGTGTCGGTGATGACGCGCTTGGGATAGGGCAGGTCGTAGGCCTCGAACCAGTACTCGGAGGCGAACACGTTGTGGAAGCGCTTGCGGATGGTCGTGCCCTCGATGATCTCGGTCAGGCCCGAGGACACGAGATAGTGGCGCAGGGAGACGCCATGGCTCTGCGCGTGCGCCTTGACGTAGCCGCCGATGCAATCGAACCAATCCTCGACGCCGGGGTAGAGCGCCACATGCCGGCCCTGCTCGACCAGGTCGCGCCGATCGATGCGCACGCCCTTGGCCTTGGCCTTCTGATACATCAGGTGCATGTAGGTGATGAGCGGGTCGGCCTGGGTTTTTTTGGCGAGCGCATTGCTCTCGGCCCAGAACGCCGCCGGGTCCACGCCGATCTTGGGCAGGAAGGCGTATTCCTGCATCGGCTTGGGAGAGAGCGTGCCGTCGAAATCGTAGACCAGCGCGATGGTCTTCTTGTCGAACTTGGGCGGGGACGCGCGCCGGCCGAGCGGCGCATCGTCCGCCCCCTGCTCCTCCTCGACTGCAGTCCTGCGCCGGCTGCTCACGCGCTCGACCATGGTATCTTTGCCGCCCTGCCTCGACTTGCAGGAACAATCGGCCGATTTGGGTGGCGCGACAAAGGCGCAGGCCAGCCCTGCCGCCGAGGGCCGTCACGCAGATGTCATGTTGGCCATCTACGCGACATAGCCATGACCTACCGTGTTGCCCACATTTCCGACACGCATCTCAGCCGCGACAAGCCCTACTTCGTGGAGAATTTTCGGGCCGTGGCCACCGCAATTGCTGCAGCCGCCCCCGATCTCGTCCTCAACACCGGCGATCTCACCCTCGATGGCGCGGTTGTGGCTGCCGATTTGGTTGAAGCTCGGCACCTGCATGCAGCGATTTCGCTGCCGGTGCGCTTCATTCCGGGCAATCACGATGTGGGAGAAAGCCACGATGTGCCCGATTCACAGGAACTACGGGTCTCGACGGCCACGCGTGAGCGCTACATCCAGCATTTCGGCCCGGATTTCTGGCACATGGAAATCCCCGGCTGGCAGTTCATCGCGATCAACGCCCTGCTGCTCGCAAGCAACCTCGACGCAGCAGCCGAGCAGCTCGACCTAGTGGCCGAGACGGCCGCAAGCGCTGGAGGCCGGCGCATTGCCCTCTTTGTGCACAAGCCCCTGTTCGATGCCTCAGTGGAGGAGAGCTCGGTAACGGGCCGCTTCGTCAACCCCGCGGCCCGCCGGCAGTTGCTGGCGGCTTTCGGCGACAGACAGCCAGCCCTGGTTGCGAGCGGCCATGTGCACCAATACCGCTCCACCTGCGCGGGGAAGACACGTCATGTCTGGGCGCCGTCGACTGGCTTCATCATTCCTGATGAGCGCCAGCCCCGATACGGAGACAAGGAGGTCGGCTACGTCGAGCACAGTTTCGAGCCCGACGGCTCGCACGAAGCGCGTTTCGTGCGTGTCCCCGCCTTGAGACGGCTGGACATCACCGACTTTCCGGAAGCCTATCGAGCAAAGACGTAACGGCCTAGCGGAAGCGGCGCTGCGGCGGCCGGCGCTGCTGGCCGGGCACGGGGGCGCGCGTGTCCTTGTGGCGGAAGTTGATGCGGCCCTTGTCGAGGTCGTAGGGCGTCATCTCCACGGTCACGCGGTCGCCGGCCAGGATACGGATGCGGTTCTTTTTCATGCGCCCCGAGGTATACGCGATGACCTCGTGACCATTGTCGAGCTTCACACGGCAGCGCGCGTCTGGCAGCACCTCGTCGACAACACCTTCGAACTCCAGCATCTCTTCCTTGGCCATGCAGTCTCCTCATGGGGCCGGCTGCGCGGGGACCTGCCGCTCCTACGCAAGCAGCCCGCCAGCAGACACTTCCGGCACGGATTGACGGCTCGTATATGGGCCGACGGGACCCAGCCCGCAAGCGAAAAACTGCGGGATTCTGCTGGTGCTGCGGGGTCGGGCTTCCGCCTGCAATGTCACGGATCACGCGACCGTGATCCGTCATCTGCGCAAGCGCGCTTTCCACACGCACTCGGGCGGGAGGATACTCGCCGCCATACAACGATGACGTCAAAAGGGGGAAACACCATGTCGGGAGTGATCGGACGCATTGTGCTTGGATTCATCGCCGCGGTCATTGCCGTGCTGATCGTGCACGAGGGTATCATCTACCTGCTGGCGATGGGGGGCTACATCCCCAACCGCGCGTGGTCGATGACACCGCCAATCCCGCCCTATGGCGTGCCGAGACTGGTCAACAACGCATTCTGGGGTGGTTTGTGGGGAATTCTCTTTGCGCTGGTCTACGATTGGATCCCCGGCGGCATGAGCTGGCTCAAGGGACTGATATTCGGCCTTTTCATCGTGGTGGTCAGTAATTGGATCCTGCTGCCGCTCATCAAGGGACGGGTATTCGGCCAGGCAAATCAGGTCCTGTTCGGTGGCATGAACCAGACCCGCATGCTGATCGTCCTCGCGATCGTCGGCGGTTTCGGCCTGGGGCTTGGCATCATCTACGGCCTGATCGCTCGCAATCGCACCGCGTAGGCGCATCGGCCGGCCGGGCAGTGGCCGGCCGATGGCTCCTTGTGTGGTTAGACGGAGCGCCTGCGTCCGGACAGGCGGCCGTTGATCTCGCGCTCCATATCGTCGGTGAGCAGGCCGCCGTGGCTCCTCAGAAAGAGGGCGATCTCGCGCTCGGCGCGCCGTTGCTGGGCAGCCACCATGCGGTCGAATACGCGGCGCCAGAAGCCCGGGCGTCCGGTGGCCTCGGCCGTTCCGGCATGCTCGTTGGCGGGAACATGGCCGTGGGAATAGGTTAGTGTGCTCATGACTTTGCCTTTCGTCTTTGCGACGTTGTGATTGCACGCCCCGGTTGGTCCCTCCCTGCGTCGCGGGCAGGCGCTTTCGTTATACGAAAGTCGAATGCACCGCGGCGGTATGTGGCCTCTGGAGCCGGTGCCCACCAGTATATTTGCTGCGCCGCAGCAATGCGCGGCGCGCATATCTTGCATCGCACAAATGTCACGAACGTGCCGGAGCAGCTTGCCGCCCCGTCAAGGTCTATACCGCCACCGGCAGGCTCACCTGCTCGCCGACCTGGAACACGCGCCGGTAGCGCGCTGTCTCGGCGGGTGGCCCCATGGCTTTCATGGTGTTGTCCGAGAGCTTGACCGCCGCCCGGCCGTTGGCGGAGACGACCTTGCAGACGATGGAGAAGGGGTCCAGGCGCCCGTCGGGCCCGAGGCCGCGGAAGTCGTTGGTGAGGAGCGTGCCCCAGCCGTAGCCGATGCGGACGCGGCCATGGAAATGCCGGTGGATGCGCTCGATGGCGTCGACGTCGAGGCCGTCGGAGAAGATCAAGAGCTTGTCGCGCGGGTCCTGCTTGCGCCGCGCCCACCAATCGATCACCTGCTCGCCGCCCTCGACGGGATCGCCGGAATCGATGCGGGCCCCGGTCCAGTGCGCCACCCAGTCGGGGGCGCGCTCGAGGAAATTGCGGGTTCCGAAGGTATCGGGCAGCATCACGCGCAGGTTGCCGTCGTAGTCCTCCTGCCAGTCGGCCAGCACCTTGTAGGGCGCCTCCGCAAGCTCGTGATCGTTGCCGGCGAGCGCGGAATAGACCATGGGCAGCTCGTGCGCGTTGGTGCCGATCGCCTCCACTTCGCGGCGCATGGCAATCAGGCAGTTGGAGGTGCCGAGGAAGGCTGGACCCAGCCCCTCGATCATGGCCTGCACGCACCAATCCTGCCACAGGAAGCCGTGGCGCCGGCGGGTTCCGAAATCGGCGATCCTCACCCCCGGCAACAGCTTGAGGCGCCCGATCTTCTCCCACAGGCGCGTCATCGCTCGGGCGTAGAGCACCTGCAGCTCGAACTTGGCGAGCCCCTTGGTGACGGCGCGGCTGTGCAGCTCCATCAGCACGGCGAGCGCGGGAATCTCCCACATGGTGGTCTCGATCCACGGCCCCTCGAAGGTGAGCTCGTATTGATCGCCGCGGCGCTCCAGGTGGTAGGCGGGGAAACGGAAGGCCTCGAGCCAGGCGATGAAGTCGGGCGCCGAACATCTGCCGCTTGCCGTAGAACATGTTGCCGCGCAGCCAGGTGGACTCGCCACGCGAGAGCGACAATGTGCGGATGTGGTCGAGCTGCTCCTTGAGCTCGCCCGCATCGACGAGCTGCGCAAGCTTGACCGAGGTGGTGCGGTTGAGGATTCCGAAGGTGACCTCGTCGTTGCGATGGCGACGGAAGATCGTTTGCGCCATCAGCAGCTTGTAGAAGTCCGTGTCCAGCACCGAGCGGACGATCGGATCGATCTTCCAGGCGTGGTTGTAGACGCGGGTGGCGATGTCGGTCATGGCCTGCTCCTGACCGAACGGGCCGGTCACGAAGGATCATCAAGCTCGTGTCGTACCCGTTTCAATGACCCGAGCGCAACCTTCGGGAGCGGACGGCAGGTCTGCTATTTGCTCAGGACCTTCGGCCAGTTGCGGTCGCCTTTGGCGATGCGGCCGGGGAGGCCCTTCGCCCAGTCCGCCTGCACGGAAGTGTTGTAGTTGAGGTAGAGCTTGCCGTCGACGATCCGCCAAACGCCTGGGTCGCCCTTGGCCGTATAGCCCTCCGACACTGCCCATGCGCAGTAACCGCCGTATTGCGGCGCGAAAGACCGTGGGTTTGCCTCGAAAGCGGCCTTGTTCTCGGCCGAAGCGAAGTGCCAGGTGGCGCCGTTCCAGGAGACTGAGTGCTGCGCCTGGCCCTTGATTGGCTTGCCGGACTTGAAATACGCGACGGCATCGTTGCCGTCGAGCGCAAGCTTGGAGCTGAACTCGGCAAACACCGGCGGCTTGGGCGACTGTGCGCGTACCAGATCGTGCTGCAGCATGAGTGCGGTCAGCGCCGCAAGGCCCAACAGCAGAAAAACCTCATGCCAGCTCGGTCGACGCATCGCAGGTTCGCCTTCTTCCAGGATTTCTTCGCAGCTCATAGTAAGCGACGCCGCGGCGGGCTGCAGCACACGGATTGGTGCCGCAGTTTCACGATCGCGCAATCGGACCGCCAAGCCTTGTCCGGCCGCACAAAGAAGAAGGGCCCGACCACATGGGTCCGGCCCTCCTTGCCGCGGTCCAAATGCCACCCGCAACTATCGCATGGCAGGCGGGGCTCAGAAGTCCATGCCGCCCATGCCACCCATGCCGCCGCCGCCGGCGGCATCGCCGGGGCGCGCCTCCTTCGGACGCTCGGCCACCATCGCCTCGGTCGTGATGAGCAGGCCGGCGATGGAGGCTGCATCCTGCAGGCGCAGCGCACGACCTTGGTGGGGTCGATCACGCCCTCGCTGACGAGATCGCCATAGGCGCCCGTCTGGGCATTGTAGCCATAGCTGTACTTGGCGTGCTCGAGGATCTTGCCGACCACCACCGAGCCGTCATCGCCGGCGTTCTGCACGATCTGCCGCGCGGGAGCCTGGATGGCCTTGCGCACGATGTTGATGCCGATCCTCTGATCGTCGTTGTCGGTCTTGAGGCCCTCGAGCGTCTTGGTGGCGCGCAACAAGGCGACGCCGCCGCCCGGCACGATGCCCTCCTCGACGGCCGCGCGCGTGGCATGCAGCGCGTCGTCGACGCGATCCTTGCGCTCCTTGACCTCGGTCTCGGTGGCGCCGCCGACCTTGATCACCGCCACGCCGCCGGCGAGCTTGGCCAGGCGCTCCTGCAGCTTCTCGCGGTCGTAGTCCGACGTCGTCTCCTCGATCTGCTGCTTGATCTGTTTGACGCGCGCCTCGATGTCGGCCTTTTTGCCGGAGCCGTCGACGATGGTGGTGTTGTCCTTGTCGATCGACACCCTCTTGGCGCGGCCCAGCATGTTGAGGGCCACGTTCTCGAGCTTGATGCCGAGGTCGTCGCTGATGACCTGGCCGCCGGTCAGCGTTGCGATGTCCTCCAGCATGGCCTTGCGACGGTCGCCGAAGCCGGGCGCCTTGACGGCCGCCACCTTCAGGCCGCCGCGCAGCTTGTTGACGACGAGGGTGGCGAGCGCCTCACCCTCCACGTCCTCGGCCACGATCAGCAAGGGCTTGCCGGCCTGCGCCACCGCCTCGAGCAGGGGCAGCATCGGCTGCAGGCTCGATAGCTTCTTCTCGTTGATGAGGATGTAGGGGCTCTCCAGCTCCACCAGCATCTTGTCGGCGTTGGTGATGAAGTAGGGCGAGAGGTAGCCGCGGTCGAATTGCATGCCCTCGACCACGTCGAGCTCGGTCTCGAGGCTCTTGGCCTCCTCGACCGTGATGACGCCCTCGTTGCCGACCTTCTTCATCGCCTCGGCGATCATCTTGCCGATCTCACTGTCGCCATTGGCGGAGATCGTGCCGACCTGGGCGATTTCCTCGTTGGAGGTGACCTTCTTGGCCTTGCCCTTCAGCTCCGTGATGATGGCCGCGACCGCCATGTCGACGCCGCGCTTGAGGTCCATGGGGTTGGAGCCGGCCGCCACCGACTTGGCGCCTTCGCGGATGATGGCCTGGGCCAGCACGGTCGCCGTGGTGGTGCCGTCGCCGGCGATGTCGGAGGTCTTGGAGGCGACCTCCTTCAGCATCTGCGCGCCCATGTTCTCGAATTTGTCCTCGAGCTCGATCTCCTTGGCGACGGTCACGCCGTCCTTGCTGACGCGTGGGGCACCGAAGCTCTTCTCCAGCACGACGTTGCGGCCCTTGGGGCCCAGCGTCACCTTGACGGCATTGGCGAGAATGTCGACGCCGCGCAGCATTCGCTCGCGCGCGTCTTGCGAGAACTTGACGTCTTTGGCTGACATTGGTGGCTACTCCAGATGGGTCCGGGTGGGGGCTGCGGACCAGCCCCCTTGTTGGTCGGTTCGGTCGATCGGCTCTAGCGCCGAGGGGTCCCGCCCACCCGGCGACCATCGCCGTCTTCCCTCATCCGCGGGCCTCGGCGCGCGTTGAGAAACCAATCCTCGGAATGAGACCGAGAATTGCTGCGGAGAGGGCCGCGATCAGGCCGCGGCGCGCACCGATGCTTTTCCCTCGATCACTCCGAGCACATCGCTCTCCTTCATGATCAGCAGCTCCTCGCCGTCGATCTTGACCTCGGTGCCCGACCACTTGCCGAACAGGATGCGGTCGCCCTTCTTTACATCGAGGGGGACGAGCTTGCCCGACTTGTCGCGGGCGCCTGGACCCACGGCGATCACCTCGCCCTGCATCGGCTTCTCCTTGGCGGTGTCGGGGATGATGATGCCGCCGGCGGTCTTCGTGTCCTCTTCGATCCGGCGCACGACCACGCGGTCATGCAGAGGGCGAAACTTCATGGCCTCTACCTCACTGTTTCAGAACCAAATTTCCTCATTTCCTTGGGCATCGGCGGCTGCGACCATCCCAACACTGTCGTGCGCGGATGGACCGGCTATCCCTGACGGGATCGATGACCGACGCCTCGGCCCTGCTATTAGAAAGGGTTGTTAGCAGTGTCAAGAGGAGAGTGCCAGAAACCCGCTGCAGCGGTGCGTGCCGCCCGGTGGCGCAGCCGGTGCCCTTTGGGCAGGCATTGGCACTGCTGACAGTCTGCTGCTCGGCCGCTCTCCGTGCCCTAGTCCAGGCACCCGCGGCCCGTCGCCGGCGTGGTCGGTGCTGAACACGTGACGCGTCTGCCACATCGACCGCAAAGCAGAACGTCCTCTCCCCGGGCATGTGGAACTGGACCAGGATTTGCTCGGTTGAGCGTGCCCGTCTGCGCGAGCCGGCGGGTGGTGCAACGGCGATAAGGATGTGGGAACTATGCCACCCGCTCTCGGCGAATCTCGAATAGAATTCCGGCGTGCGGCGTCATCAGCATCAGCGGGATGAGGTGAGCGCCCATGACCGCAAGACCCGACCGTACGTTTCGCGCCCAGCTCGCAGGCTTCAGCCTGACGACGGCCGAGATTCTCTACCGCTTGCCCGATCACCCCTCGTTGCTGCAGAGCTACATCTGGCAGGAGTACGACCTGCACCCGCGCTTCCCCCGCTTGCGGACGTTCCTCGACTTCTGGACGCACAACCTGGACGGCAAGCTCTATCGCGTGACGGTGGCGCACAAGAAGCTGATCACGCCTGCGGAAGTGCGCCTCGTCGAAGGCGACTTCCGCCTGCATTGAGATAAGCGCGCGACCCTCGTCACGCCTCCGAATCGCGCTATGCACCGGCAGCGGCAACTGACGCTCCGGCGCTTCCATGGCTCAATCCGATCGGCAGCAGGCAATCGCGCCTCGCGTCGTTTCCTCCATTGAGGAGGCGATGGCCGCGCGGCGAGGTGCCCAGCTTCAAGCCGATGCCAAGGCCCAAGGCGGTGCGGGAGCGGGCGCCACAACAATCCAACCCAAGCCCGCCGAGCAGCTGCTGGCCGCCATGCGCACGGTGAAAGCCGCAAGGTTCAATGCCGCCGAGCGGCTCGAGCGCAAGAACACGGTCTCGCTCTTCGCCATGTCGATGGTGTCGCTCTACTTCGTGGGCTTGTCGGTGTGGCAGGCCGTCTATGCCGCGGCCCTCGACAACGCAGCCAACCGTCTCATTACGCTCGTCTCCATCATGTCGTCGGTGTTCACACTGGTGCTGGCGCTGATCGAGTCCCTGAACGACTACCGCATGAAGGCGCATCACATGCACGCCTGTGCGCTGGCCGTGAACGACCTCTATCACGAGTTCAAGCTGACGGCCGCCCCGGACGCCGGCGTGATCCAGGAGTTCCGCCGCCGCCACAACGAGGCCGTGCGCGGCTGCCCCTACAATCACGCGCGCATCGACTACCTGATGGCGCGTGCCGAGCGCGGCGGCGCTCGCTGGGCGGAGAAGGCCTGGGTTGGCCTACGCTACGTGCTGGATGTCTATGCCCTCTATGTCGTGTGCCTGATCGCCCCTCCTCTGGTGCTGGTATTGTGCCGCTGATGCTGCCCCGAGTGCCGACGCGGCAGAACGGGCTCCCCGGGGCCTAGCCAGCTGGTTCTGGAGGCACGGACGCCCTGCAGATTTGCTCTCCGCCGCGAGCCGCAAATGCCTCCGCAATGCCCTTGACTCATGCGCCCACGCGCGTAGGGTCCGCGCGCTTCGCATCCCGCGAAACTCCAAATCGCCCGCAACGAGGCATCCCATGGGCTTTTTCTCCGACAGCATCAACCGCATCCAGCCGTCGCAAACCATCGGCATGTCGACCAAGGCGCGGGAGCTGAAAGCCAAGGGCCGCGACATCATCGACCTATCGGCCGGCGAGCCCGACCTGCCCACGCCCGACAACATCAAGTATGCCGCCGTCAAGGCGCTGGCTGAGGGCAAGACCCGCTACACCGACGTCGACGGCATCCCCGAGCTCAAGGCCGCGGTCGCCGCCAAGTTCAAGCGCGAGAACGGCCTCGACTACAAGACCTCGCAGGTGTCGGTGGGCACCGGCGGCAAGCAGGTGCTGTTCAACGCCCTGATGGTCACGCTCAACCCCGGCGACGAGGTGGTGATCCCCGCGCCGTGCTGGGTGTCCTATGCCGACATCGTGCTGCTCGCCGGAGCCAAGCCGGTGTTCGCCGAATGCCGCTTCGACGACGGCTATCGCCTGCGCCCCGAGGCGCTCGATGCCGCCATCACGCCCAAGACCAAATGGCTCATCTTCAATGCGCCCTGCAACCCGTCGGGTGCAGCCTATACCAAGGCGCAGCTCAAGGCCCTCACCGACGTGCTGATGGCGCCGAAGAACCGTCACGTCTGGGTGCTGACCGACGATATGTACGAGCACCTGCTCTACGACGACCACGAGTTCCACACCCCGGCCGAGGTGGAGCCCGGACTATACGAGCGCACGCTCACTTTGAACGGGCTCTCCAAGACCTACTGCATGACGGGCTGGCGGCTGGGCTACGGTGCTGGCCCCGAGCCGCTCATCAAGGCCATGTGCAAGCTGCAGTCGCAGTCGACCTCCAACCCCAACTCGATCACGCAGTGGGCCGCGGTCGAGGCGCTGAACGGGCCGCAAGATTTCATCGCCCGCAACGCGCAGATCTTCAAGGACCGGCGCGACCTCGTCGTGTCGATGCTGAACCAGGCCAAGGGCATCAAATGCCCCAAGCCGGAGGGCGCGTTCTACGTCTATCCCTCCTGCGTGGGCGTGATCGGCAAGACCACTGCCAAGGGCGCCAAGATCAAGACCGACCAGGACTTCACGCTGGCGGTCCTCGAGGAAGAAGGCGTTGCCTGCGTGCACGGCGCGGCCTTTGCCATGAGCCCGTTCTTCCGCATCTCCTACGCCGCCTCGACGGAAGCGCTGGAGGAAGCCTGCAGGCGCATCCAGCGCTTCTGCGGGAACTTGCGCTAGCTGATTCCCCTCTCCCCGCCGTCGGGGAGAGGGGAAGAACACCCATGCTCCTCTTGCTCAAGGTTGCCGTGCCGCCCGTGCTGGTGGCGGCGATCTCACTTGCCGCGCGGCTGTGGGGGCCGACAGTGGGCGCGTTGCTCATCGGCCTGCCGTGGATGACGGGCCCGGTGTTGTTCTTTCTCGCGTTGGACAAGGGCGTGACCTTCGCCGTGCACGCCTGCGCCGGCATCGAGCTTGGCGTCGTGTGCATCTGCGCTTACCTGCTGGCCTACGCCGCCATGAGCGCTGTGACGCGTTGGCCGACGTGCCTTGCCGCAGCCACCACCGCTTTCTTCGGCGCCGCCTGGACGACCCACGGAATCGGCATCGGTCTCGTCCCGGCCGCCGTGCTGGGGGTGGGAAGTCTGATCGTCACCTACGTGCTGTTGCCGCGACCCAAGGGTGATCCCCTGCTCACCCCGCTGCCTTGGTGGGACATTCCGGCACGCATGGTGGCGACCCTGGCACTGGTCGTCGCCATCTCGCTTTCTGCCGATGTGCTCGGACCCCAGCTCTCCGGGGTCGTCTCGACCTTTCCTACCATTGTCACCGTGATCGGCGCCTTCACCCATCACCAGTGGGGGCGCGAGGCCGTGCGCCGCATGCTGCGTGCCCTCACGATGTCGCTCATGGCGTTCGTTGCCTTCTTCCTGGTCGTGGGCCTTACCTTGCCGACAGTCGGCCTGATCGTCTCCTACGGGCTCGCGGCGGTGGCCGCGCTGCCCGTCAGCGGGCTGATCCTCGTGATCAATCGCTGGCGTTCTCCGCGCTAGAGCAAGATCGTTTCTGATCGAAGTGCTCCGCTTCGATCATGGAACGTGAATCTTGCTCTCGAGTCTATGATGTAGAGCAGGATTCACGCTTCGGCCGCCACGTCCCAATTGGGCAAAGTGATTCCGTCCGAAGCGATCCTGCTCTAGCGCTACCCGGCGACGCGCAGTCAGCGGCAACCGACGGCAACCCCGGGCAAATCCGCATCTTTCGGTCTCGGTTTCGCCCCACAATTGTCCGTGCCGTCAACGACAAGCAGCCTCCTGCAGGCGGCCAAGCCCGGAGAGTCGGCAGATGGAAGAGCTGTTCGCTGCAATTGGGCGGTTTGCGCGCAGCCCGGCTTTCAAATTCTTCCTGATCGGTCTGCTCATCGTGCTGCTGCTGATCCCGCTTCTCCTGGTGTTCGGCCTTGTGACCGAGCGGGAGGGCCGGGCCCGGCAGGTCGAGGGCGAGGTCGCGCGCATCTGGGGCGCAGCGCAGCAGGTATCGGGACCGTTCCTCGTCGTGCCCTACACCGTACGCCTCGAGACGATGCAGGCCGACAAGCGCATCGAGCAGGTCCAGGAGCGGCGCGCCGTGTTCCTGCCCGAGCAGCTGGACCTCAAGGCCGACGTCGCCTCAAAGGTCCTGCATCGCTCGATCTACGATGTCGTCGTCTACACCGCCAAGGTGACATTCTCGGGCCGCTTCCTCGCCGCCGACATGGCCGCCGTCGCTGCCGACGCGCAGACGGTGCGCTGGAGGGAGGCGACCTTTGCGCTCGGGCTGAGCGCCGTGTCGGGCCTCAAGGAGGCCGCGAGCCTCACCATCAACGGCCAGCGCCAGCTTCCTTTTGCCCCCAGCATCGGCATTCCCACGGCCACCCAAAACGGCATTCATGTGCGGCTGGCCGACGCCGGCGATCAGGTGCTGGCAGCCCCTGACGCCGCTACGAAGCCTTTCGATTTCAAGCTCGAGCTGGTGTTTGGCGGCTCATCCTCGCTCGATTTCGCGCCGGTCGCGCGCGAGACGCGCCTTGCCATGACCTCCGACTGGCCGCATCCAAGCTTCACCGGCGCATTCCTTCCGGTCGATCGCAGCATCTCTGCGACCGGCTTCACCGCCAGCTGGCGGGTGCCGCACCTCGCTCGCAGCGTGCCGCACGCCTGGAGCCTCGCAACTGCCGGCATCGACCGCTTCCGCCCCTACCAGTTCGGCGTACAGCTCTACAAGCCGGTCGATTTCTACAGTCTCGTGACGCGCGCGGCCAAGTACGGCGTGCTCTTTCTCGCGCTCGCCTTCATGGCTGTGTTCGTGCTGGAGCTCGTCTCAGCGCGCCGCGTGCATCCCGTGCAGTACCTGTTCGTCGGCCTCGCCATGATCTTCTTCTACGTGCTGCTGCTGTCGCTGGCCGAGCAGATCGGTTTTGGCCTCGCCTACCTGATTGCGGCGGGCGCCAGCGGCGGAATGCTGTCGATCTATGTCGGCGCGGTGCTGCAAAGCCGGCCGCTTGGGCTTGCCGTGCTCGCCGTGTTCGCCGCCCTGTACGGGCTGCTCTACCTGATCTTGAGCCTCGAGGACTATGCCCTGCTCGCGGGCGCCATCCTGGGCTTTGCCGCGCTGACCACGGTCATGTTCGCCACCCTGCGGGTCGACTGGTCCGGCAGCGCGAGCGCGCGAGGGAGCTGACGCCCTACGCGTGGCTCGCGGAGGTTTGATCGGACGCCGTTGCATGCCGGCCGAGAGATGCCCCATTCAACCTGGCGTCAGCGCCCCCACGACCGCGGCGGTCATGAGCGTGGCGAGCGTGCCCGAGACGATGGTCTTGGCGCCGAGGCTCACGATCTCGGCGCGCCGCGCCGGCACCATAGCCACCATGCCGCCAATCATGATGCCGAGACTGCCAAGGTTGGCAAAGCCGCACAACGCGTAGGTGAGGATCAGGCGCGAGCGATCCGATATCACAGCCTGCGGGATCTGCCCCAACTGCAGATAGGCGATCAGCTCGTTGAGCACGGTCTTGATGCCGAGCAGCGCGCCGGCCTTGCCGCACTCCGCCCAGGGAATGCCGATCAGCCAGGCGAGCGGCGCGAAGATCCAACCCAGGATCTGCTCGAAAGTGAGCTTGACGCCGAACGGAGTGGTCACCACGCCCAGCAATTGGTTGGCGAGCGCCACCAGCGCCACCGCCACGACCAGCATGGCCGTGACATTGACCAGCAGCTCCAACCCCTCGCGGGTGCCCTGCGCGACGGCATCCATGCTCGAATGCGTGGGATCGGAGATGACAATGTCGGTCGCGGCGGCCGTGGGGTCGGGCGCGCCCCCGTCGGGCACCATGAGCTCGGCCAGCATCAGCGCCGCGGGTACGGTGATGACCGAGGAGACGATGAGGTGGCCGGCGGCGCCCGGCAGCGTCGGCTCGAGCACCGTGGCATAGAGGGCCAGCACGGTTCCAGCCACGCCCGCCATGCCGACCGTCATGGTGGCAAACAGGCCGCCGCAACTCATTTCTGCGAGATAGGGGCGCACGAGTAGCGGCGCCTCCACCATGCCGACGAACACATTGGCGGCGGCCGAGGTGCCGACGGGGCCGGTGACGCCCAGCGAGCGCTGCAGCACCCAGCCGATGCCGTGCACGACCCGCTGCAACACGCCCCAGTGGTAGAGAAGCTTGGAGAGCGCGCTGATGACGAGGACGAGGGGTAGTGCCTGGAACGCCAGGATGAAGCTCGTCTCCGGCCGCACCGTCTCATAGGGCGCGGGCCCGCCGGCGAGATAGCCAAACACCAGCCGCATACCGGCACCGGTCGCCGCCTGCAACGCATTGACCAGGCTCGCCGCCCAGTCGAAGGCGGCGCGCGAGGCTGGGATATTGAGCATCACGCCTGCGATCAGCACCTGCAGGCCTACACCGGCAATGAGGATACGTCCAAGACGCGCCGGCTTGATCGCGCCGCGCCGCTCCGAGATTGCCCAGGCGATCAGCGGAATGGCTACGAGCCCGGCCAAACTCTGCGCCTGCAGTGACCCCATGTGCCCCTCCCGGCGCACAGCGCCGACCTGGCGGTGCCCCCCCATGCAGTCTTATCGACATTGAGGGCGGTCGAGAAGGCCGCCCGCCCACAAGGGCAGCCAGCCTGGGCGATGGGCTTGGCCATTTCTTTTGCTTGTATTTTGGCGTTCTGCAGCCCATATGTGTGTCGCCGGTGCGATCCATGGTGGGCCGCGCCCTCATTTTTTGGTTAGACACTCGCCATCACCGGTCACGTGCCTTTTCCCCAAAACCTGAGATGCCAGGGCTACCTACGCGTGAGCGCCCCTGATTGGCTGGCATTCTTCACGCACAACGGGAAAGGTTTCCCACTATGAAAGTCACCGGAACTGTAAAGTTCTTCAACAGCGCCAAAGGCTTCGGCTTTATCACCCCCGAGGACGGCTCCAAGGACGTGTTCGTCCATGCGACCGCGCTCGAGGCCGCGGGCATCCGCGCGCTCAACGAGGGCGACAAGGTCACCTTCACGCTGGAAGACGATCGCAAAGGCCGCGGCAAGCAGGCCGGACAGATCGAGAAAGCCTAGGCGCCTAGCCTAGCTGCTCGCTCGCAAGAATGCGAGTTACGCGCCGCCGGTATCGCCCGGCGGCGCCGTTGGCGCTTGTGCCCGCTGCCACCGCCAACGCGGCGTTTGCATGAGCACTTCGCATGGAACCAGACGACCGTAGCGGCATCCCGCCGCGAATGAGAAGGAAAACAGATGGTTCGCAAGCAGCAGCAGATGTCTCACAGGCCCAACCCTACGAAGGTGATCCGTTCCGGATTTGAGAAGATGCGCATGAGCCACGAGCGCCTGCGCAAGGACATCAAGCGCATCCTCATGGAGCGCGCAAAGACCAAGGAAACCGGCAAGCCGCACCATGAGCTGCCGCTCTATCGCAGATAGCCCAGGGGCCATTCCGAGGTCTGTGGAGATTGCAGGGACCTAGAGCAAGATCGTTTCTGATCGAAGCGCTCCGCTTCGATCATGGAACGTGAATCTTGCTCTCAAGCCTATGATGTAGAGGAGGATTCACGCTTCGGCCGCCACGTCCCAATTGGGGCAAAGTGATTCCGTCCGAAGCGATCCTGCTCTAGAGCGCCTTCCCTCCCAGCGCTCCGTAGATCACTCCCAGCACCAATCCCGCCGCCGCCACAAGGCAAATCATGGCGCGCACCATCGGCCAGCCGACTATCTCGGCCTCCGCCGCGTCGAGATAGTCGGCGGCGGGCTTCTTGCCGGTGATCATCGCGGTGATCAGCGGCTCCTTCTTGACCAATCCATAGCCGAGGTTGGCCAGCACATGGATCGGCACCAAGATGAGCACCCACCAATAGAAGAACGAAGTATGCCATTCGGTGATCCGCTTCTGCCCCTCCTCGGTCAGGAGGCGATAGAGCGGCCCACCGGTCAGGTCGTTGTGCTCGACCACGAAAAGCCCCGATACGGCCTGGGCCGCCACGGCTGCGACCAGAACCTGGACCATGTAGGAGCCAAGCGGGTTGTGGCCGAGATAGAGGGGTGTCTCTCTGCGCAGTAGTCGCAGGCCATAGCCCGCAGCCGTCCACGGCCACCACAGCCACGCCGAGAGGCGCGAGGTCGACGAGCCGACGAAGCCCCATAGAAGGCGCCACACGATCAGCACGAGAACGGCCTGTCCGTTCCAGCGGTGCAGCTTCAGGGTGTGATCGCCGAGGACCTCGCTGTAGCGCCAGCTCGCCCAGGCTGTCAGGATCGACAGCGCCAGCAGCCAATGGAAAACGCGCGTGGGAAGATCCCACGCGCGCACTTTTTCCTCTCGAATCACGGTCCCGTCTCCCCCAGACATGCTCGTTGCATCATGTCAAAGGCCGAGACGCCCTGCCATCGACTACTTCTTCGCAGCCGGCGGCTTGCGGTATTCCTTGTGGCAGCCGCCGCAGTTGGAGACCAACTTCGGCCATTCGGCCTTGAAGCTCGCCTCGTCCTTGATAGCGCCAGCTGCCGCTTTCGCCGCCGCGCCCATCTTGTCGAAACGCGCGAACAGGTCAGCCTTTTTCTCGAACGCCGCCGGCAGAGCCGCGGTCTCGCCCATCTTGGTATCATCGCCGAACAGACCCTTGGCTTTGATAGCCGTCTCCTCGATGGTCTTCAGGGAGGCCTGAACCTTGGGCAGGTCGAACGGCGCATCGCCCTTGTTCATGGCGCCCGGCCCTTTGGCGGCTCCCCCGAACGCCTTCATGGCTTCCTTGCGCGCGGCGATGCCGGCGGCATTCTGTGCCCAAACGGCCGTTGCACCCACGGCAAGAGCGGCGAGTACGGCCACGACGCGAAGCATGTGTTTCCTCCTGTGCCACGTGACGGACAGCCGGGCACAGACGGCTCTCCCGCTCCGAGGAGCGCTCAGCTCATGTGCCCACCCGTATCCTGCGCGAGCTTTTGCTTCCGCGCGGGATTCAGAATACCGGGCGGTTGGGGGCTGTAAATGTGGCGCCGAGCACTTTATTTTGATGGACCTATTAGGGGGTTGCTGCGGTGCAGGGTGGAATAAACGGACCGCCGCAGTCGTCTGCCATGCGCCGGCTCGATGCCGGCTGTGAGGAACAACGAGCGTGGGTTCTCGCCGCGAAGCGGTGGCCGCCGAGATACCGAAGCTGCGCCGCTATGCGCGGGCGCTGGTCGGCGACGACGGCGAGGCCGACGATCTGATCCAGGATACGCTGGAGCGTGCGATCGCCCGCCTCGACCAGTGGCGCGACGGCGACAACCCACGCAAATGGCTGTTCTCGATACTGCACAACCTGCACGTGGACGGTTTGCGGCGGAAGTCGCGTCGGCCGCCGCATGTCGGGCTCGAGAGCGTTGGCGTCGAGCACTCGGCGCCGGCAGCGGATGGTGCGAGCGGGCGCGATCTCGACCGGGCGCTGCAATTGCTGAGCGGGGAGCAACGCCGGGTGGTCCTGCTGGTCGGTCTCGAGGGGCTCAGCTACGCGGAGACCGCCGAGGTGCTCGAGATCCCCGTCGGCACGGTAATGTCGCGGCTGGCGCGCGGGCGCGACCGGCTGCGCACACTGATGGACTATGACGGCGACAAGAGTGGTCATGCGACGCTGCGGAGGATCAAATGACCGCCCCGCGCCGCATCGGCGAAACCGAGCTGCACGCCCTCGTCGATGGCGAGCTGACGGGGGAGGAGCGCGCCGAGGCAGAGGCCCTGTTGACGGCAAGCCCGGCAGACGAGGCGCTGGCACGCGAGCTGCGCGGCCTCAACGAGGCGATGCGGGCGCGCTACGCCGGCCGCCTGGACGAGCCGGTGCCGGAGGCGATGCGGGCCGTGCTCGGGCGCATGCCACTTCGCCCGCCGGCGCGGGCACAGCGCCAATGGGCGTTCGCGGCCACCCTCCTGATCGCCCTCGCGGCGGGGCTGGCGGGCTATTTCGTGCGCGGTCTCACGGTGCGCAGCTCGGAGCTCTCGTTCGTCGCCAATGCCATCGGCGCCCACAATGTGTACCTGCCCGAGGTTCGCCATCCCGTCGAGGTGAAGGCCGAGGAGGACCACCTTGTGCGCTGGCTGACGCGGCGCGTCGGCGCGCCCATCCGGGCCCCTGCGCTGGCCGACCGTGGCTGGCGACTCATGGGTGGCCGCCTGCTGCCCGATCTCGGGCACCCGGCCGCACAGTTCATGTACGAGGACGCCGCCGGCCGCCGGCTCACCCTCTACATCCGCAAGGAAACGGGGATGACCAACACCGCCTTCCGCTTCTACGAGAAGGATGGCCTCGGCTCCTTCTACTGGGTCGACCGGCCACTTGCCTATGCGCTGGCAGGCCGGCTCGGGCGGGAGGAGCTGATGCGCCTCGCCACCGTCGTGCACGCCCAGCTCGAGCAGCACTGAGGGTCTGGTCTCCGCTCAGGCCGACGCAGGCGGCCGGCGCAGGATGGCCTGCGGCACATCGTATGCCTGCAGGGCGACCCAGTGACGTTCGATATCGGCCGCAAACAGGCCGCGCGTCAGGCCGGATACGACCTTGGGGACAACCGTCGTCATCGCATTGATCGAGGAGCCCGACGGCCCAAAGCTCATGGTCGAGGCGATCGAGAAGAGATGGACGTCGCGGACCCATGGCGTACGGCCCGCAACCTTCTCGGCGAAGCTGAAGTCGGGCGCCAGATATGGGAAGCGGGCCAACCGATCGTTGCGCTCGCTCTCGGGTGGCGTGTAGCGGTCGCCCCATGTCGCGATGTTGGAAGCGAAGCGTTGCAGCTCCGGCTTGCGTGCGAAATCCATCTCGATGCCGGTGCCGCAGATGACGAAGTCAGCCGCCACCCTGCCGACCGGACTGGCAATTTCGATGCGGCCGTCGCGCACTTGCGCACCGTGCAGCTCCGCGCCTGTGAGAATTCGGAAGTTCCGATGGCGGGCACAGCGATCGTAGGTTTCCTGTGGGAAGCCTTCGCGCAGCCCGAGCACCCGAGACATCAAGCGCCAGCGCCATTCGTCGTCGAGATCGCCCAGATGGTCGAGAAACCCGCGGAAGGTGAGCCAGCGATAGGGCTGCACGACCTGGACCTCAGCGCGCCGGCATAGCACGAGCACCTCGGCGGCGCCGTGCTCCAAGGCTGTCGCCGCGTTGTCCAAAGCCGAGGCGCCGGCACCGACGACCGCGACGACTTTGCCCCGCAGGCGCGTGAAGTCGATCTCGTCGGCGCAATGCGCACGCAAATGCGCCGGCAAGTCGGCGATCATGGGAGGCATCCACCAACACCCCGTGCCGTCCTGGCCCGTCGCCAGCAGGACCTTGCGTGCATGGAGAACCTCGCTCCCGCCGTCGGCTCTCCTGACAGTTGCCGCAAGGAGCTGTCCGACTGGCGAAATGTCGACGAGCATGGTCTCGTTGCGAACTTTCGTGTCGGTGACGTCGCGGATCCAGAGAAGGTAGTCGGCCCACAGCCCGCGCGGTATCGCGCCCAGGCTCTCCCAGCTGTCGACCCCCAATTTCGCTTCGTGCCAGGACTGGTAGGTCAGGCTCGGAATGTCCAGGTCGGGACCAGTGTAGTCTTTCGGGCTCCTGAGCGTCGGCATTCGCGCATACGTGCGCCATGGGCCCTCGCGGCCGCGCGGCGCCTTGTCGATGACGAGAACATTCGTGACGCGGGCCCGTGCGAGACCGAAGGCAACAGCCACGCCGGATTGGCCGGCGCCAACGACCAGCACATCCAGCGCCGGCTTGCCGTCGGGACCTATGCGCGGCTCGAGCCAGGGCATCCTGGGATGAGCGATGCGCTCGATGTCAGCGCGTGCCTGCAACGCCAGAGCGGCGAGATTGTCTTGGGTCTCCTGCCCGCCCATCAGCGGGACCGCGTCGGCGTGGGGTAAGCCCCCACGGTCCCCGCCGGTGGCTCGATCTCGAGCTTCAGGCAGCTACGGTGGCCAGACTCGATGCAGG
Source organism: uncultured Alphaproteobacteria bacterium (assembly GCA_963738065.1). GTDB lineage: Bacteria > Pseudomonadota > Alphaproteobacteria > Rhizobiales > Hyphomicrobiaceae > AWTP1-13. Next base: position 333,575 of record CAVTVO010000009.1, on the reverse strand, counting down.
CCATGGTGCGAGAGTAGGCAGCGAGCCGATCGACCAGCCAGGCGCCCGCCGCCAGCAGGATGACGACGGCAACAAACGCGGCCAGATTCTGTCGCATGCGCTGGCGATCCTCATCCGCATCCGGTGGCGAATGGGGCAAAGGCCGGGCCTCTTCGGTCAGCGCCGGTGGCGGCTCTACCGGCGGACGGTGGTCCGGAGGCCGCTCGCATCGGAAAGGGACGACGGTCATGGGATCGGGCTACGTGGAGCAAAGTCGGGCGTGATCCTGCCAGACCGCTACGGCGCGCTCAAGGCCGGTCAGATGCCGGCCGCCTTGGCGCGCGCCAGGATGCGCTCGGCGCCTGCGATATGTGCGCGATCGACCATGTGGCCCCGGATGGCAAGCACACCCGCTTCCGGGTTGTCGGCGAAGGCCTTGCGGATCTCTTCTGCCGCCGCAATCTCCTCGGGCGTGGGCGTGAAGATCTCGTTGATGGCGCCGACCTGGTCTGGATGGATCGCGAACTTGGCCGTGAAGCCGTCGCGGGCCGCCGCGCTCGCCTCGACGCGCAGCCCCTTGTCGTTGCGGAAGTTGACGAACACGGTGTCGATGGCCTGCACGTCGGCCGCCGCTGCAGTGAACAGGCAGAGGTTGCGCGCAAGCTGATAGGGCGAGGTCCAACTGCCGTCCGGCTCGCGATTGGCGTGGGCTCCGACGACGGCGCCGAGGTCCTCCGCGCCCCAGCTCAATGCGCGCAGGCGCGCACTCGAGCCGACATAGGTTTCGAGCCTGAGCAGCGAGATCGGCACTTCGGTCACGATCGCGATGATGCCGGTTGCACCCATGGGGGAGCCGGCATGCTCCTCGGCATGATGCAGCGCGATCGACAGCGTGTGCACGTCCTCCCCCGACCGTGGTTTGGGCAAGAGAATGCCGTCGGGCCGGCCCGGCATGACGCCGGTGAGATCGGCCTCCCAATGCGGTGTGTCGAGCGCATTGATGCGCACGTAGAGCAACGGCCGCTTGTCGAGTGCGCGCGTCGCGGTCAGGTACTCCAGAGCGATCGCACGGGCCGCGCTCTTGCGGGCCGCGCTCACGGCATCCTCGAGGTCGAGGATCAGGGCGTCCGCCCCCGAGGCCACGCCCTTGGCGAGCTTCCTCTCATCGTCGGCGGGGATGAACAGAAGCGAGCGCATCTAGTGTCCTGATCGCGAAATTCGTCTCAGTGTGCGGCGAATTCTGTACGAATTTCGCGATCTGAAGGACACTAGCAAATTCATGGTGCTAGTGTGATTTAGATCGAGAAGTCCGCTCCTCAACCCGGCCCAACGCGATGATGCGGACTTCTTGATCATCACACTAGATCAGGCCTTGGGCTGCTTGCGCATCATCGCCTGACGGCGGCATTCGGCCACGAGCTCGCCCCGCTGGTTGAACGCCTTGTGCACGAACTCGACGATGCCGGCGTCGGGCCGCGAGCGCGTCTCGCGCCGGGAAACCACCTCGGTCGTGACGTTGAGCGTGTCGCCGTGGAATACGGGCCTGGGGAACTTCACGTCCGTCATGCCGAGATTGCCTATTGTCGTGCCCAGCGTGGTGTCGTTGACGGAGATGCCGATCATCAGGCCCAACGTGAAGATGCTGTTGACGAGGGGCTTGCCCCACTCCGTCTTGGCGGCGAAGTCGTGGTCGATGTGCAAGGGCTGGGGGTTGTGCGTGAGGCAAGAGAAGAGCGTGTTGTCCATCTCCGTGACAGTGCGGCGAAGCGCGTGCTCGAATTTGCGCCCGACCTCGAAGTCCTCCAGATAGAGCCCCTGCATCACACCCTTCTCCGGTTGCTCACCAGCCGCGGAACCGTTCACTCGAAATGGCTCGGGACGATGTTGCGCCGGCCGTGCAAGGCGCGCACGACCTCGAGCCTGCCTTCGCGAAGCCTGTAGTATATGAGATACTCTTGCCAGAGCGTACGGCGCAATCCCGGAGCAAGATGAGGGCACGGCGTCCCCAGGCCCGGAAAATCGCTCAGCAGCTCGATCGAACGCTCGATCGCCACGACAACTCTGTCAGCTGCATCGGCGTTGTGCTGTGCGATATGCTCCCAAATCTCTGCGATATCCTGCTCGTACTGCGGAGATTTGATGATGGCGATCATGCGCCGGATCGGTGCCGGCGAGCTTTCAGCTTCTTCAGGGCCTCACCCTTGACCCAAGGGGTTCCTTCACCGCGGTCGAGCGCCTCGAGCGCTTCCGCGATCATAGGCTTGGCCCAAGTGTCGTCCAGGGCATCCTGCGCCCGCAGCCCCGCGACGGCGCTCGCAACGGCTTCCTCGAGCGAGCTGAAACGGCCGGCGGCGACCTGCGCTTCCAGCCAATCAATCTGTTCCCGGGACAGTGCTACGTTCATGCCGATGCCTCAACCGCAGGGCTCGTTCAAAATAGCCGAATCTGGCTTGGCGCTCCAGCCTTGCGTCCTCGGCGCGCTAGTAGCGGAACTGCTCGGACAGGATGCGCTCGTCGAGGCTGTGGCCCGGATCGAACATCATGAAGAGATCGATGCCGGTTGCCTGCTCGACGTCCACGCGCAGCACCGAGCGCGTCTCGGTGTGGTCGGCCACGGCGCTCACCGGGCGCTTGTCGGCCTCCAGCACCTCGAAGCGGATTTTGGCGGCGTTGGGAAGCAGCGCACCACGCCAGCGCCGCGGTCGGAACGGGCTGATTGGCGTGAGCGTCAGGAGCGGCGCATTGATGGGCAGGATTGGCCCATAGGCCGACAGGTTGTAGGCGGTCGAGCCGGCCGGCGTTGCCACCAGCACGCCATCGCAGATGAGCTCGTCGAGCCGCACCCGCCCATCGATGGAGATCCTGAGCTTGGCAGCCTGGTAGATCTCGCGGAACAGCGACACCTCGTTGATGGCCAGCGCCTCGTGCTCGCGGCCGTGGGCATCGACGGCTCGCATCGCCAACGGATGGATGACGTTGATCTCGGCGCGGGCGAGCCGACCCTTGAGATCGTCCTCGCTGTAGTCGTTCATGAGGAAGCCGGTCGAGCCGCGGTTCATGCCGTAGATCGGTATGCAGTCGTTCAAATACCGGTGCAGCGTCTGCAGCATCAGGCCGTCGCCGCCGAGCGCCACGATGGCGTTGGCCGTTGCGGGATCGGCGTTGCCGTAGATCCCGGCCAAACGCTCCAGGGCCGCGCGCGCCTCCGGCACGTCGCTCGCGACGAAGGCGATTTTCTCGAATTTCTGGGCTAGTCTTGTCATGTGGGTTGTGGGGGTCAGACCCCTCGCCTGTGCGGATTTGGAAGTCGGCATCGTTCAGACGAGGGGTCTGACCCCCGAAGCTGGAGGCTGGCTCAGTTGGACGCAAACGACAAGCCCGTTCTGATCTACTCTACCTTTCCCTCGGCCGAGGAGGCGGAGCGGATCGGCGGTTCGCTGGTGGACCGCGGGCTTGCCGCCTGCGTCAATATCTTCGACGGCATGACGTCCATCTACATCTGGCAGGGCAAGCGCGAGCGCGGCACGGAGGCCGCCATGCTGATCAAGACGCGGGCCTCATTGGCGCAGCAGGCGATTACCGAGGCGCGCAAGCTGCATCCCTACACCAATCCAGCTTTTCTCGTGCTGCCGGTGAGCGGCGGCTCGGAGGACTTCATGCGCTGGATCGCCGAGCAGACGGCCAAGCCCGCTTGATGCCTCAGCAAGCCGTTGCCAGCACACCGCCTGTCAGCGGTTGCGGCACGCCGGTCGTGCCAGGAAACGTGATCGGGAGGCCCTTGAGCGAGCGGACCGCGAGATAGGCCCAAGCCTCCGCCTCCATCGCGTCCCCGTCCATACCCACCGCCTCTGCCGGCGCCACGGCCGCCTCCACCCGCTCGGCGATCATGGTCATCAGCGTCTTGTTGCGCCGGCCCCCGCCGGAAACGACCCACAGCTTTGGCTGCTCGGGGAAATGCTCGCGCGCCCGGGCGATGCTCGCGGCCGTGAAAGCTGTCAGCGTCGCGGCGCCGTCCTGCGGAGAGAGACCTTCGACAAGCTCCAGGAGGAAGGCATTGCGATCCAGCGATTTGGGAGGAGGCTCGCCGAAATACGAGTGTCGCAAGTATTGCATGACGTAGCCGTCGTGCACGCGGCCGGCGGCCGCCAGCGCGCCGTCCTCGTCGCGCGGCACGCCGCGACAGCGAAGCATCCAGTCATCGAGCATGGCGTTGCCGGGTCCGGTGTCGAAGGCGATCAGCGTCCCGTCGCGCCCGATCCAGGTGGCGTTGGCGACCCCGCCGATGTTGAGCACGACGAGCGGCCTCTCCGGCAATCTGGCGGCGAGCGCACGGTGATAGACCGGCGCCAGCGGCGCGCCCTGGCCTCCGGCGGCGCAGTCAGCCGCGCGCAGGTCATAGACGATGCGCAGGGCGGTGCGCCGGGCAAGCTCGTGGCCATCCCCCAGCTGCACCGTCAACCCGTGCTCGGGCCGGTGCAGCACCGTCTGGCCGTGGAAGCCAACGACGCCGATATCCTGCGGCGCGAGCGCGTGCTGTCGCAGGAACTCCGCCACGGCGGCAACATGGCGCCCGGTCAGCTCGTGCTCCACCTCGGCAAGGAAACCTGGCCGCGCCTTGCGATCGGAAAGACCGCGGGCCGCCTCGATGGCCCGCACCAGGGCCGACTTGAACGCTGCGTCGTAGGCGAACGTGCGCGATGGCCCTCTCTCGACGACATCCTCCCCGTCGGTGTCGATCAGGGCCACGTCGATGCCGTCCATGGACGTGCCGCTCATCAGGCCGATTGCGCGCATCGTCTTGCCCACGGACGGGGTCCTCGTGCATGTTCGCCGCGATTCTCGACCCTATCCCCGGAGACCGCGCCCGGCAAACGGCGCGGGTGAGGCCATGGCCAAGTTCAAGTCCGACTTTCTGAACGCGCTCGACGAGCGTGGGTTCATTCACCAGTGCTCGGATTTTGCCGGCCTCGATGCGTTGGCCGCCAAGGGCGAGGCGGTCGCCTACGTGGGGTACGACTGCACGGCGCCGTCGCTGCACATCGGCAATTTCCTCACCATCATGATGCTCTACTGGCTGCAACAGTCGGGCAACAAGCCGATCACGCTGATGGGTGGCGGCACCACGCGCGTGGGCGATCCCTCCGGCAAGGACGAGACGCGCGCCATCCGCACCGTCGAGGAGATCGAGGCCAACAAGGAGAGCATCAAGGGCGTGTTCGCCAAGATCCTGAAATTCGGGTCGGGCAAGAGCGACGCCATCATGCTCGACAATGCCGAGTGGCTGACCAGGCTCAACTACATCGAGATGCTGCGCGACATCGGCCGGCACTTCTCGGTCAACCGGATGCTGACGATGGACTCGGTGCGCCTGCGGCTCGAGCGCGAGCACGAGATGAGCTTCATCGAGTTCAACTACATGATCTGCCAGGCCTACGACTTCGTGGAGCTGGCGCGGCGCACGGGCTGCAACCTGCAGATGGGCGGCTCCGACCAGTGGGGCAACATCGTCATGGGCGTCGACCTCGGCCGGCGCATGGGCACGCACCAGCTCTACGCGCTGACCACGCCGCTGCTGGAGACCGCGTCCGGTGCCAAGATGGGCAAGACGGCGCAGGGCGCGGTGTGGCTCAACGAGGAGCAGTTCAGCCCCTACGACTTCTGGCAGTACTGGCGCAACACCGAGGACGCCGATGTGCCCAAGTTCCTCAAGCTGTTCACGACGCTGCCGATGGCCGAAGTTGCGAGGCTAGCCGCACTCGCAGGCGCGGAGATCAACGAGGCCAAGAAGGTGCTGGCAACCGAGGCGACCGCCCTGGTGCATGGCTGGGCCAAGGCGGAGGCCGCGGCACGGACGGCGCAGGAGACGTTCGAGCAGGGCGCGACGAGCGAGGGCCTGCCGACCGTGGAGATCGCGGCGGCCGAGCTGTCAGCCGGCCTTGGCGTGCTCTCAGCATTCGTCAAGGCCGGCCTCGTCAAATCGAACGGCGAGGCGCGCCGGCAAATCGCGGGCGGCGGGCTGCGAGTGAACGATGCGGCGGTGAAGGACGAGACCGCCAAGCTCACCACCGCCGACGTGAGCGGCGGTGTCATCAAGCTCTCGCTCGGCCGCAAGCGGCATGTGCTGCTGAAGCCAACGTGACGTCATCCCGGCGCAGGTCGGGACCCAGTACACCTTGCGGAGACGTGGGTGGGTCCCGGCCTTCGCCGGGATGACGACTGTGGTCGATGTCCGCCTGCTACTCCGCGGCCTTGAGCGCCGTGGGCGAGGGGTTGCGCAGCTCCGCAAGCAGGGTCGCCTCCTTCGCCTTGGCGGCCTTGTAGTTGCGCTCCTTGATGTGGCCGAAGCCCTTGATGTCGAGGGCCAGGCCCGCCAGCGACACAGCGGTGCGGTGGGTCTGCGGGCGACAGGCGCTCGGCGATCTCGTCCAGCAGGCGTCTCGTAGTCGGCGATCATCTGCCGCTCGCGCTTGCGCTCGGCCGAATAGCCGAACACGTCCCAGGCCGTGCCGCGCAGGCTCTTGCCTTTGGCCAACACGCGGAACACGGGAAGCATCCAGGCACCGAAGCGCATCTTGCGCGGCTCGCCGGTGTCCTTGTCGCGGCGGGCGAGCAGTGGCGGCGCCAAGTGGAACTCGAGCTTGCGGCGCGAACTCGAACTGCTCGGAGAGTGCCTTCTCGAACTCGGGGGCCGCGAAGAGCCGCGCCACCTCGTACTCGTCCTTGTAGGCGAGCAGCTTGTGATAGCCGCGCGCCACGGCTTCCGCGAGCCCCGTGCGCCCTGGGGCCTTGGCGCGCTCGCTCTCGGCGATGCGGGTGACACGGGCGCGATAGCGCTCCGCCAGCGCCGCGTCCTGATACTGGGTGAGCTGGTCGGCGCGGAAGGCGACGATGGTCTCGAGCGTCTGCGGCTTGGGCTGGCTGGTGGTGTCCTGGCCCATCAGTCGCGCCAGCGCGCCCGGCTCCCGCGCCGCCAGCCGACCGAAGCGGAAGGCGTTGCGGCTCATCTCCACGGCCGCGCCGTTGAGCTCGATGGCCTGCTCGATGGCCTCCGAGCCGATGGGCACGTGGCCTAGCTGATAGGCGTAGCCCAGCAGGAACAAGTTGGAGGCAATGGAGTCGCCGAACAACTTCTCCGCGGCCGTGTGCGCATCGAGGTGGTGCACGGGCGCCTTGCCGGCCCGCTCCTGGATCGATTGGCGCAGCACCGCGCCCGGGACCTTGAAGTTGGCGTTGCGGGTGAAGTCGGCAGTCGTCATCTCGTAGTCGGAGAAGACCACGGCGGTATGGTCAGGCTTGATGGTCTCGAGCACCTTGTTGGAGGCGGTCACCACGAGATCGCAGCCGAGCACGAGATCGGCCCCGGCAACGCCCGCGCGGATGGCGTGGATCTGGTCGACCGAGCTGGCGACGCGCATGTGGCAGGCCACCGCGCCGCCCTTTTGCGCGAGGCCCGTCATATCGATGGAGCCGAACCCCTTGCCCTCGAGATGAGCAGCCTGGCCAAGCACGGCCGACAGCGTCACGACGCCCGTGCCGCCCACGCCCGTCACCAGCATGGTGTAGGGGTGATCGACGGGCGGCAGCTTGGGCTCGGGCAGGCTTGCCAGCATGCTGGCGATGCCGCTGTCGCCAACCGACTTCCTCGCCTTCTTCACCTTGGCGCCGTGCACGGTGACGAAGCTCGGGCAGAAGCCGTTGAGGCAGGAGAAATCCTTGTTGCACGCCGACTGGTCGATGGCGCGCTTGGTGCCGAGTTCGGTCTCGAGCGGCACCACGGCAACGCAGTTCGACTTGACGCCGCAATCGCCGCAGCCCTCGCACACGGCCGGATTGATGAACACGCGCTTGTCGGGATCGGGGAACAGGCCGCGCTTGCGGCGGCGGCGCTTCTCGGCCGCGCAGGTCTGGTCGTAGACGAGGACGGATACGCCGGGGACCTCGCGCAGCTCCTTCTGCAGGCTCTGCAGCTCGCGGCGATGGTGGACGGAGACACCCTGCGGGATGGCGCCGGTGGGATACTTGTCGGGCTCGTCGGTGACGACGACGACCTTCTCGATGCCTTCGGCCAGCACCTGGTTGACGATCATCGGCACGGTCATGCCGCCGTCGAGGGTCTGGCCGCCGGTCATGGCAACGGCGTCGTTGTAGAGGATCTTGAAGGTCATGTTGACGCCGGCCGCCCTCGCCGCGCGGATAGCGAGACTGCCCGAGTGGATGTAGGTGCCGTCGCCGAGGTTCTGGAAAACGTGGGGCGTCTTGGAGAAGGGCGCCTCGCCGATCCAGTTGGTGCCCTCGCCGCCCATCTGGGTGAAGCCCTCGGTCGAGCGGTCCATCCAATGCGCCATGTAGTGGCAGCCGATGCCGGCATAGGCGCGCGAACCTTGGGGCACGACGGTCGAGGAATTGTGCGGGCAGCCCGGGCAGAAATAGGGGATGCGGACGGCGGCCTCGGGCGTCATGGGCTGGTTGCCCTTGAGGCGCTTGAGCTCCGCGACATGGGTTTTGATGTCGTCACCCGCGCCGTAGCGGATCAGCCGCTCGCCGAGCTTGATGGCGATATCGCTGGGATCGAGCGCATACTTGGCGGGGAACAGCCACTGCTCGTTCTCGTCCTTCTTGCCGAGCACGCGCGGCCGAATGGGGAGATCGTAGAGCTGCTCCTTGACCTGGGTCTCGATCAGCGAGCGCTTCTCCTCCACCACCAGGATGAGGTCGAGACCTTCCGCGAACTTCAGCACGCCCCTGGGCTCGAGCGGCCAGGTCATGCCGACCTTGTAGAGGCGGATGCCGAGCTGGTTGGCCTTCACCTCGTCGATGCCGAGCTCGTCGAACGCCTGCGCGCACGTCGAGATAGCTCTTGCCCGTGGTGATGATGCCGATCTTGGGATTGGGGCCGCCGCTGGTGACGAGGCGGTCGAGCTTGTTGGCGCGGGCGAAGGCGAGGATGGCCGCGCGCTTGTAGTCGTGCAGTCGCGCTTCCTTGTCGAGCGCCTGGTCGCCGAGGCGGATGTTGAGCCCGGCGGGCGGCATCACGAAGTCTTCAGGCGTCTTGACCTGCACGCGGTCGATGCGACCATCGACCGTGGCGGTGGCCTCGATGTTGTCCTTCACGCACTTGATGCCGACCCAGACGCCGGCGAAGCGCGACAAGGCAAAGCCGAGCACACCGTAGTCGAGGATCTCCTGCACGCCGGCCGGGTTGAGCACCGGGATCATGTAGTCGACGAAGGCGAACTCCGACTGGTGCGCGCTCGTCGAGCTTTCGCAGGTGTGGTCATCGCCCATGAGAGCCAGCACGCCGCCGTGCTTGGAGGTGCCGGCGTGGTTGGCGTGGCGGAAGACGTCGCCCGTGCGGTCGAGGCCCGGCCCCTTGCCGTACCAGACGCCGAACACGCCGTCGTATTTGCCGTCACCCCTGAGCTCGGCCTGCTGCGAGCCCCACAGCGCCGTCGCGGCGAGGTCTTCGTTGAGGCCGGCCATGAATTTGATCTGGTTGGGCTCGAGGATGCCCTTGGCGCGCAGCATCGCCGCCTCCAGCGAGGCGATCGGCGAGCCGCGGTAGCCCGTGACGTACCCGGCCGTGTTGAGCCCGGCTCTCACATCGCGGGCGCGCTGCGTCAGCATCAGGCGCACGATCGCCTGCGTGCCGGTCAGCAGCTGGCGGGTCTCATCGAGGGCGTATTTGTCGTCGAGGCTGACGGTATGCTTTGGCATGTCGCGCTCGCGCTCCGGGTTCTACCACGGGGCCGCTCGCCGCGGGCGGAGGGCCGCCCCCAATGCCTGAGTGACACAGATGCCAGAGTCCGGCGCGGATCGCAAACTCGGCGTGCGCCGGGCCGGCCTGGTATGCACCTATTTGAGATGGGCACACACGGCGCCAAGCGCAACCAGTGGACGCAAACAGACTTAGCGGAGGGGCTTGGCGGCACACAGGCGTAGATTTGCCGTCTGCAGCGCAACAATATTGCGAGCCGTGCGCTGATGGCCGGCCCGCCATGCGCCTCGCTCTACCGCTCCGGCACGGGAGGCTTCAGGTGAGCACCGGCTGCGTCAGTTGACGCGCGTCCAGGTGGTGGTGCGGCACAGAACGAGGGCGACGCATCCCGACAGGTCGAGGGTGTCCTTGCTTTTGATGGTGACGGTACCGGCATAGGTCTTGCCGTCGGTAGGGTTATAAAGGTTGCCCGTCCATTTGGTGGTGCCCGACTTCTTGGCGCCATCCATGATGACGAGACCAAGGATCGCGCGCTCGCGCTTGGCGGGGTCGGTATTCTTGTCGTCGGTCTTCGCTCCGCCCGTCCCGAGCTTCGTAATCTTGGCGCACAGGCCCTCGCCGCACTTGTAAAACTCGATGTTGGACTGGTTCTCGGGGTTGAGCCAGACCCCGACCGCCTCATCTGCCGCCTGCGCATCGGCCGGTCCGCCCGCAAGCCGCAAGGCCAAGACAGCCGCCGCACCCGCCACCGACATTCTCAGCATCGCTGTTCTCCCTCCAGATGACCCCCACCCGACTAGCAGTCTACCCCATGTGCGTGCGGGAGTGCACGCTCAGGCAGGCCGGACCACCCGCATGCGCCAGCCGAGGGCCACGATGGCCACCACAAGCAGCGCAAAGCCCACCTCGAGCCAGCCGACCGTCTCGCCCAGCAGCGCGGCGGAAGCCGCGAGCGCCACGAACGGCTGCAGCAGCTGGATCTGGCCGACCTTGGCAATGCCCCCGATTGCCAACCCCTTGTTCCAGGCGAAGAAGCCCAGAAACATGCTGAACACGGACACGTAGAGGAAGCCCGCCCAGGCCGACGGCCCGGCGGCCCAGTTGATCGGCCCCGACAGCAGCACCAAGCCGAGCATGGCCGGCGAGGAAAAGACCAGCGCCCAGCAGATGACCTCCCAGCCACCGATGCGGCGCGCCATCTCGCCACCGAGAGCGTAGGCCATGGCGGCCGAGACCGCCGCCGCAGCAAGCAGCAGGTCGGCCCATTGCAAGTCACCTGAGCTCCCGCGTGTGAGGAGGGAGTAGACGACCACGGCACCGGTGCCCGCCACGCCGCAGGCCCAGAACCCCAGGGACGGGCGCTCCCCCGCGACCAGCGCGCCGCCCATCGCCGTCAGCAGCGGCAGAACCGCCAGCACGACGGCACCGTGTGCGGCCGGGGCGTACTGCATGGCGATCGCCATCAGCAGCGGGAAGCCGACGATGGAGAATACGGCAAACGCGGCAAGCCGCAGCCATTCCCGCCGCTCGGGCGGGCGCGGGCGCGCCCACAGCAGGGCAATTGAGGCGAAGACGGCTGCCAGCAGCGACCGCCCCGCCGTGACGAAGAGGGGATCGAAGTCGGCCACGGCCATGCGCGTGGCCGGCAGGGTGAGACCGAAGATCGTCACACCGAGTATTCCGAGCAGCAGGGCTTGTCTGGCGGCCTTGCGGCCGAGGCGATCCATCATGCCTGGAATCTGTTGCGCCGATGGGCCGGAGGATGAGCCCAATTTGCTAGTCTCGGCGGGTCGGGCGAGGTTCTCAGCGGGGATTGCCGGCATGCATGACCTGCGAGAGTGGAATCTCGACAGCGAACTCGAATCCCTTCTCCGAATAGGAGACACGGGGCCGCTCGCTGAACGTCATCGCGATGAGCTGACTGCCGAAGCCTTCTTTCCGCGGCGGCTTCACCTGCGGGCCGTCGCGTTCTGCCCAGGAGAACGACAGCATTGGCTCCTGGCATTGATCCATGACCTCCCAGCTGATCAGCAGCCGCCCGCTCGGCGTCGAGAGCGATCCATACTTGGTCGCGTTGGTCGCAAGCTCGTGCAGGACGAGGGCGAACTGCTGGGCGAAGGCACCGCCCAGGACAAGGGGAACCCCATCGATCTGCAATCGCGTGGCAAAGGCCGACAGCTCGGTCTGCACGAGCTTGCGCAAGGGGACGCCCCCCGCGGGCCCAGAGGCGACGAATTCCTGAGCGCGGGCGAGGGCATGCAAGCGACCGACCAGGGCCTGCTCGGCTTCGGCCAGGTCGCGGCTGCGCCGCAGCGTGCTGGTGGCGATCGATTGGACCACCGCCAGCATGTTCTTGGTGCGATGCTCTAGCTCGCGCACGAGCAGGTCCTGGCGGGCTTCCGCTTCCTTGCGTTCGGTGATGTCTCTGGCAATCGAATGGACGGCGACCGGCTTTCCCTCGGCATCGCCGATGAGCCGGGAATTGACGTCGAGCGTCACCTTCTGCCCGCCCTTTGCCAGCACCTGCATCTCGTAGCGCGTGGCCGGCTCGCCCTGAAGCTTGCGGCGCAGCATGCTCTCTTGCATCGCCATCTCCTCCGCCGGCACGATGCGGCTCAACGGGCCGCCGACGAGGTCGTCCGGGCTGTATCCCAGGATGGTCTCGACCGCGGGATTGATGGAGGTGAGACGTCCATTCAGATCCATCGTGGCGACGATGTCGTTGGCGTTCTCCACGAGCGTGCGATACTGCGCCTCGCTGTGCTTGAGCGCGCTTTCCGCGGCCTTGCGGTCGTCGATGTCGAGCACAAAGCCGACGCCGCGCGTGGGCTTGCGCAATTGGCCTTCGCCGGCGAACGCGACTCGCCCTTTCACGAGCACCCATCTGGAGGTTCCATCGGGGCGCATGATGCAATGCTCGTCCTCGAACGTGCCGGGACCGGAGGGATCGAAGCTGGCTCTGCGTAAGCCGCGGACGCGCTCGCGATCCTCCGGATGAATGCATTCCAGGATGTCGTCGGGCGGCGGCGCATCGGCCTCGAGCCCGGCGATCGACTTGAGCTCCTGGGACCAGATATGCTCGCGCGTTTTCAAGTCGAAGCTGTAGACGCCAAGATGGGCGGCTTCGGCGGCCAATCGGAGCAGGTCCTCGCTCTCGCGCGCCTGCGTGATGGCCTGGTGCAGATCGTCGATGTCGGTTGCCGTCGCCAGCCACGCCTCGACGCTTCGCTCGTGCCAGAGCATCGAGAAGTGGAGGCGATGCCAGCGCCATCCGCCATCTCGGCATCTGAGGCGCAACTCGATAGACCAATCCCGCGGATCGGCCATGGCCGCATCGCGCGCCACAGCGACACGTCCAAGATCGTCGGGATGAATCAGCGCCCGCTCGCGACTAGCCCGATCCGGCAAGTCGAGCGCTGCACCGGAAAAGGCGCGCATGGCCTGATTGTAGTAGAGGGCGGGCCCCTCCGGCCGGACCATCCACACTTTGTGCGGCATGGCGTCCAGGGCCTGGCGCAGACGATCGTCGCTCGCTTCGAAGAAACTGCTAGGCGCCACGACGAGAAGTCCCTCCGGCAGCTGTCACGCGGCCCACTCCACAAACGCGGCAGAATGCACAATCACCTGCCGCCTCAGCGCGTTTCTGGCCTTGCAGCTTGGCCTTGGCCTTGCTGCGCAGGGCACGCGATGACCGTTTAACACCATTGCGGTCACCGTCGTACATTGGGACAAGCGTCTAGCCGCGGTTGCCGCCGAGCACCTTGCGCGAGATTACAACGCGCATGATCTCGTTGGTGCCTTCGAGGATCTGGTGGACCCGCAGATCGCGCACCAGCTTCTCCAAGCCATAGTCCTTGAGGTAGCCGTAGCCGCCATGCACCTGCAGGGCGTTGTTGCAGACCTCGAAGCCGAGGTCGGTGGCCATGCGCTTGGCCATGGCCGAATACATGGTCGCTTGCGGGTCGGCACGGTCGATGGCGTCGGCGGCACGGTAGATCATGAGGCGGCCGGCCTCGAGGTCGGTCGCCATGTCGGCGATCTTGAACTGCAGCGCCTGGAAGTCGGCGATCTGGCGGCCGAAGGCCTTGCGCTCGAAGACGTACTGGCGCGCCTTGTCGAGTGCGGCCCACGCCGCGCCCAGCGAGCAGGCGCCGATATTGATGCGGCCGCCGTCGAGCCCGCTCATGGCGAACTTGAAGCCGTGGCCCTCCTCGCCGACGCGGTTGGCGGCAGGAACCTTGCAGTTGTCGAAGATCACCTGGCGGGTAGGCTGGGCGTTCCAGCCCATCTTCTTTTCCAGCGCACCGAAGGAAAGGCCGGGCGTATCCTTCATGACAGCGAACGCCGAGACGCCACCGGCGCCTTCATCGCCCGTGCGTGCGAACACGAAGTAGAAGTCGGAGGCGCCAGCCCCGGAGATGAACTGCTTGCTGCCGTCGAGCACGTAAGCGTCGCCCGAGCGCCTGGCGGAGGTCTTGAGCGCGGCGGCGTCCGAGCCCGCGCCGGGCTCGGTCAGGCAATAGCTGGTGAGCCATTCCATCGAGGCGAGCTTGGGCATCCACTCGCGGACCTGTGTCTCGGAGCCGTATGTCGCCACCATCCAGGCCACCATGTTGTGGATGGAGATGTAGCCGGAGATCGCCGGGCAGCCGTAGGCCAGCGCCTCCATGATGAGGGCGCCGTCGAGCCGCGACAGGCCCGAGCCGCCCTTCTCGACCGGGACATAGATGGCAGCCATCCCGAGCTCCGCCGTCGCTCGGATGACGTCGACGGGGAAGTGGCACTTCTCGTCCCATTCTGCCGCGTGCGGGGCGATGCGCTCCTTGGCGAAGGCGAGCGCGGTCTCCTGGATGGCGGCCTGTTCCTCGGTGAGGGCAAAGTGCATGGGGCTCGGGTCCAATCGGCGGGGTGAATGATATGGGGTCCATGGTGCGGGCCTGCCAGTCGGTTGATCGGGCGCCGTCCGGCACCCTGTCAAGGATGGACCACCCATCTGGCCGCACCCGCCAGCAGGGCCTCGGCGTCGGCCACTAGCCGCTCCAGGATGGCGCCGGCCGGCTCGACCCCATGAATGAGGCCCGCCGCCTCCCCCACGACCGGCGTCGCGATGCGCGCGTCGCCGGCTTCCATAGCGGCATGAAATGGCGGCGCCTCGCGATCGACCGCGGCGCGCAGCTCGTCCTCGCGGCCGTGCCAGCGGCCGGTGAACTCGTTTTGCAGCACGCGTATCTTGAAGCGTTGCGGCCAATCGCGGTGGCGCACGATGTCGGTGACGCTGGTCTGCACCGTGTCGTCGCCGGTGGCCGCAACGGCTGCGGCCTGCAATTTCGGGTGCACCAGCGTCTCCTCCGAGGCCCAGAAGCGCGACCCCACGAGAACGCCATCGGCGCCGAGCATGAGCGCGGCCGCCAACCCGCGGCCATCGGCAATGCCGCCTGCCGCGCACAGCAGCGTCTCGGGCGCGCGCCTGGCGAGGAGATCGGCGATCTCGGGCACCAGCGTCATCGTGGCGCGCTTCTCGGCATGCCCGCCCGCCTCGGCTCCCTGCGCGACCACCACGTCGGCGCCGCAGTCGAGGGCCCGCTCGGCATCGCGCCGCGTCTGCACCTGGCAGATCAGCCGGGCGCCGGCCTCCTTGATCCGGGCGGCAAACGGCGAGGGATCGTCGAACGACATGAACACTGCGACGGGACGGCGCGCCAAGACATCATCGAGCAACTGCGGGTGCCGCTTCAGCGACCAGGTTATGAACCCGCACCCGATGCGCGCGTTGCCGGCCTCGCGAAACTGCGCCTCGAGCCAGGCCTTGTCGCCGTAGCCGCCGCCGATCAGGCCGAGCCCGCCGGCGTTGGATACGGCCGCAGCCAGCCGACCCCCAGCCGCGAGCGCCATCGGCGCCGAAATGACGGGGTGGGTGATGCGCAGACGCTCGGTCAGCCGCGTGGTGATCGTCATCTGCCTGTATCCATCACCGCACCGGCTTGATGCGCGCGCCGGGCATCAGCTCGTAGGGGCCCTTCCAGCCGGGCAACGCACGCAGGCGCTCGGTCCAGGCGTGGATGTTGGGATGGCTCTCGCCCCAGTCGTAGCCGTGCTCCTCTTGCGGATAGAACACGTAGCCCGCGAGCGAGAAGTCGGCGATCGTGGGCTTGCTGCCGACCATGAAGTTGGACTTCGCCAAATGCTTGTCGACAACTCCCGCGGCGGCATCGAAGCGCCCCTTGAGGAACTCGACGACCTTGGCATCGGGCGCAGGCTGCGCGAAAGCCTTGAGGAAGCGGTAGGTGGCGAGGTAGCTCGTGAACTTGTGATTGTCGAACAAGATCCAGCGTAACGCCTCCATCCGCTCGTCCTCGTCGGCGGCCGCGAACTGGTCGGTCAGCTCGGAGAGATAGGTGAGGATCACGCCGGACTGGCTGAGCCTCCTGCCCTCGAGCTCCAGCACCGGGGCCTCGCCCATCTCGTTGACGCTTTCGCGCCACTTGGGATCGCGCGTCGCGCCCTTGAAGAAGTCGACGAACACCGGCTCCCAGTCCAGGCCAGCGCAATTTAGGTAGAGCGCCACCTTGTAGGAGTTTCCCGATTGACTAAAGCAATGGAGCTTGTATTTGGCCACGGCGTGCTCCGCTTGTGTGATTAACCAGAGCCTCAGGCTAACATGCTCAAGGCGCCTCGTGCACCATCAAGCCCCCGGTAAGCCCCACGCGATGCTGCAGCAGCTGAGACTGCCGATGGTGGTCCTCGCGTTCGCGGGCCTCTGCGCGGGCGCGGTTGCCACCTTTCGCCTGACGGGACCCGAATGGCGCATCGTGACATGCCGGCCCGGGGCGACGGCGTTGGCACGCCTGGAGCTGCTGTTTGGAATGGGCAAGGCGAGCGGCGGCGAGGTAGGCGATGCGGAATGGCGCGCTTTCCTTGCGGCCGAGATCAGCCCGCGCTTCCCCGAAGGGCTGATGGTGTTGACGGGGTTCGGCCTTTGGCGCAGCAACGAGGGCATCCAGGCCCGAGAAAAGTCGCGCGTGGTCGAGATCTGGTATCGCCCCGCGCACAACAGCGACGCCGAGATCGAGGCGATTTGCGCGGCCTACAAGACACGCTTCGGCCAGGAAAGCGTGATGCGCGTCGACGGCGTATCTTGCGTCTCGTTCTAGGGACAAGTGCCTGATGAGCACCCACGTCAATCCCCACCTTTTCGTCTACGGCTCGCTGATGTCGCGCTCCGGACATGCAATGGGCGAGCGGCTGCGGCGTGAGGCGCGGCTGATCTGCGAGGCCACGATCGGGGGTCAGCTCTACAGGATCAGCTGGTATCCCGGGCTGGTCGAGAGCCACGATGCGGGCGAGCAGGTGCATGGCGAGGTCTACGCGCTACAGGCGCCGGCCAGGGCGCTGGCCTGGCTCGATGCGTACGAGGGCCTCACACCGGGCAACGCCGATGCCGGCGACTACGCGCGCGTCGAGCGCCCGGTGCGGCTCGCGACGGGCGAGGAGATCTCGGCCTGGGTCTACCTCTACAGGAAGGACGCCTCCAAGCTCAGCCGCATCCCCCAGGGGCGCTGGACCGCCCGCGCCCGCTAGTGCATCGAGCTGATGCGGTCGAAGGCGGGGCCGAAGCCGTTGAGGCGTGCCACCACCTCCAGCGGCTCGCCTTGATTGATCTGCACGGACAACTTTAGCTCCTTGCCGCGCTTCATCTCGGCGACGATTTTGTCCGTGAGGGGGAGGGCGGCGTAGACGCCAAGCCTGTCGCTCTTCTGAAAGGCCAGGGGTGTCGACGGGCCGCCGTCCACTTTGATCGATACGCCGGTGGGCAGATACACGCCGTGGAAGAAACGCACGAGCATGGCTTTGGATTCGCCCGTGGCCACGCTCTTGACCGAGATCAGCACGACCTGCACGTTGCTCTTTTGATCGATCAGGCTCTGGGTCATCTCGCAGGTGAACTTGCGCCGCGCCTGATCGGTGCACGTGACGGCCCAGGCCGCCGGCTCCTCCGCCGGCTTCTCATGGGAGGATTTCGACGGTGCGGCGGGGGCCGCCTTTCCTTGCTGCGCAAGCTTGCTCGAGGGCCGCGCAAGCTCGGTGGCGCGCCAGCTTGGCCTCTCAGCAGCAAGCGCGCCGCCGGCGAGCCACAAGGCCGCGAGTACCGACACCGCCGCGACGCCGGACAGCCACAATAGTCGATCAGGGAGTTGCATCCTCCGGGTCTCCGGGCTCGGGCCGTCAGCG
Organism: uncultured Alphaproteobacteria bacterium; assembly: GCA_963738065.1. GTDB lineage: Bacteria > Pseudomonadota > Alphaproteobacteria > Rhizobiales > Hyphomicrobiaceae > AWTP1-13. The sequence goes on along the minus strand of CAVTVO010000009.1, from coordinate 315,652 downwards.
GCGGCCAAGTTCGGTTGCACTTGCGACAAGACGATCGCACAAGCCTTTCACGGCATCCGTCCGCTAGCCGCTTCGCAAGCACGAACCCGGCTCAGAAGTTGACGCGCCCGCCAGCCGACGCGGACCAGCCCTTGATGTCTGCACCTTCTCGGAAGGTGCCCTTGACGAAGCCGACCGCGCCGAGACCGGTGTCGGCAACCGACAGCCCCCCATCGAACTGCGTGAAGTCCCGAGGTCCGATCGTGCTCGCATCGATGGTGGCAGCACCGGTCCCGAAATCGCGCACGAGGAGCTGCAGGTCGGTCTCGTTCTCGAAGTTGCGCCAGACGCTGATGGCGCCGAACGGCACCAGGAAGGTCGTGTCGCTCAACGCCTGCACGTAGCTGAGCTGCGCGCCGACCCGCCCAACCAGGGACCCGTCCGAGCCGGGAGAGACGCGCCCGATGTTGACGCCGGCGAAGCTGAGGTCGAAATCGTCGAGCTCCGACCGCGTCCAGTTGAGCCCGGCGAAAGGCTGCAGGAACAGGTTCTTGGCCAATTCGCCGCGATAGCTGGCACTGACCGCCAGCACGTTGGCGCTGCCGTCGACCTTTCGGTCTCGCAGGCCTGCGGCGGGGACCGTGAGATCGAGCGTGTGCAGCTCGTGGCGCACAGCCACGTCGAACGTGAACGCGCCGTTGGTGACGAACACGTAGCCACCGAAGAAGGGGTTGTCGACGCCGGTCTTGCCCGAGCCGTCGCTCTGCGTGACGTCGCCCGTGATCTGGCCGCCGCTCACGCCCACGTGCGTGTTCCAGCCGCTGGCGCCGATGTTGAGGAGACCGCAATCGAACCCCGACTGCAGGCCTTCATAGGCCAGCTGCTGCTTGGTCCTGAAGGAGCCGAACGACGCGGAGGCCGACGCCAGCGAGGTGCCCGCCGAAGTCGTCATGCGGGCCGTGTCGGCACGCGCCCAGACGCCGCAATAAAGCTCGTTGACCCTTGGGTTTGGCTTGTTGGTGACGTAGGTGCTGGCAGGCTGATGGAAGCCGTTGGCGATCGTGCTGACAGCGCCGCTGATGGAGGCGAGAGCACCGAAATTGCCGTTGACGGTGGAGCGGATCACCCAGTCGTTGCCCTGCTGCACGAACTGATAGCTGATGAAGCCGAAGTCGGGGATCGGCGCGGAGGTGAAGGCGGTGCCGTTGGTGCCACCGGTGGTGTGCACGACAACGAGGGGAGTTGCCAGGAAACCGTTGCCGAGGAACTGGAAATTGACCGTGGTGGTGCCAGAGGCCGCCGTCCCCGCATTGAGGATGTCGCCGGTGGTGTTGGCGAAATTGACGTCGACCTTGATCACACCGTTGCCGGAATAGGCTCCGCCCACGTTGGTGGCATTGCCGGTGATCCCGTTCTGCATGTTGATGGTGCCGTTGTTGGCGAGATTCCCGTTGGTGGTGAACGTGCCGGTGCCGAGGAAGTTGATCGCGCCGTTGTTGACGGTGTTGCCGGCGAACGTGACGGTGGAGCCGTTGCCGATGTTGATGGAGTTGCCGCTGTTGGCGAGATTGCCGCTGAAGAAGGAGTTGGTATTGGCGCCGGTGTTCCATGTGCCCGGATTTGTGAAGTCCGAGGTGGCGATATTGGAGCTGGTGACGCTGACGAGGCCGTTGATGACACCGTTGTTGGTGACGTCGAAGAAGCCTGTCGTGCTGGCAGTGATGGCGGTGGGAGCCGTCAGCGTGGCGTTGTTGGTGAGGGCGATGTTGCCCGAGGTCGCCGTGGCATTGATGCCGGTGCTGGCCCCCGTGACGTTGGCGTTGGCCGTGATAGTGGTAGGCCCGGCCTGAGCGGTGGTGGTGATGCCGGTGCCGGTGCTGCTGATCGCAATGTTGTTGACGACGGTGATGAACCCCTTGCTGGCGCTGCCGGCGCCAGTGTTGGACGTATTGATGCCGCTGGCGCCGATCTGGGCGATCGTGCCGCCGGGGGAGACGACGGTGATGGTGCCCGAGGCGGTGTAGGCGCCCGTATTCGACACGGCAGTAATGCCAACTGTGCCGCTGGTCGACTTGCCGCTGATGCCGCCGGTCGCGGTCAGGTTGCCGGGCAGGGTCGACAACAGCAGGATATTGCCGGCGTTGGCCACGGCATCGATGCCCAGGCCGACCGCAGTGATCGTGCCGGTGCCGGCGATGGTGATGCTGCCGGTGCCAGTAGCCGTGGCGGCAATGCCCGTGGTGCCGGCGCTGAGCGCGTGGTTGAGCGTGACGCTGGTATTGCCGTTCGCCGCCGAGGTGGTGATGCCGACACCGGTGGTGCCGGTGATGGCGCCGCCGCTGGTGACGGTGACCGTGCCGGTGCCCGTGGTCGAGGCGTTGACGCCGGTCTGGGCGCCCATGATCGTGCTGGTGGTGGCCACTTGCACGTTGCCGCCCTGCGAGCCGGCGATCACACCCGTGCTGCCCGCCGCCGTTCCGGCGATCGCGCCCGAGCCATTGACCGTGATGGCGCCGGCGCCGGAGGCTGCCGCGTTTACGCCGGTGGTGGCGCCCGTCACGGCCCCGCTGCCCAGGATATTGATGCCGCCGCTGGTGGAGGCAGCGTTAATGCCGGTTCCGGCGGTGGAGGTGAGCGCGGTGTTGGCGGTGATGGTGGTGGTGCCGGTCGCCGCCGTCGTGTCGACCGTGTTGCCCGTGGTGTTGGCGACCGTACCGTCGAGCGTGACGCCGACCGTGCCCGCGCCGCTGGTGGTGGCCACCACCGCGTTGGTGGGGGCCGTGATCGTGCCCGCCGTCTGGCTGATGCCGACGTTGCCGCCCGTCGCCGTCGAGTTGATGCCGATCGTGCCCGCCGTGAGGTCGTGGGCCAGGGTCACGGTTGTCGTGCCGGTGCCGGCCGAGGTGGTGATGCCGACGCCGGTGGTGCCGGTGATGGCGCCGCCGCTGGTGACGGTGACCGTGCCGGTGCCCGTGGTCGAGGCGTTGACGCCGGTCTGGGCACCCATGATCGTGCTGGTGGTGGCCACCTGCACGTTGCCGCCTTGTGAGCCGGCGATCACACCCGTGCTGCCCGCCGCCGTTCCGGCAATCGCGCCCGAGCCATTGACCGTTATGCCGCCGGCCCCAGTCGCCGTCGCACTGATGCCGCTGGTGGCGCCCGTGACGGCGCCGGAGCCATCGATGGTGATGGCACCGCTGGTTGAGGCGGCATTGATGCCGATCCCGGCGGTGGATGTGAGAGCCACATCGGTGGTGATGGTCGTGGCACCAGAGGTCGCCGTCGTGTCGACGGTATTGCCGGTCGTGGCAGTGACCGTGCCACCAGTCAGCGAGACGATGACCGTTCCCGTGCCCGTCGTCGCGGCTTTCACGGCCGTGGTCGGCCCGGTGAGGGTGCCGCCCGTCTGGCTGATGTCGGTATTGCCGTCGCCGGTCTGTGATGTGTTGATGGCGATTCCGCCGGCTGCCGTCGCCTGAACGGTGGCGGCCGTGTGATTGATGTCGATCAGGCCGATGCCGGAGCCGCTCGAGTTGATGCCGAAGTTGGCGCCCGTGACGTCGAAGCTGGCGTTGACGGTGGTGGTGCCATCCACGGCCGAAGTCAGGATGCCCGTCGCCGCGGTCCCGGTGATGGCGCCGCCGCTGGTGACGGTGACCGTGCCGGTGCCCGTGGTCAGGGCGTCGACGCCGGTCTGGGCGCCCATGATCGTGCTGGTGGTGGCCACCTGCACGTTGCCGCCCTGCCGAGCTGACAATCACGCCCGTGCTGCCGGCTGCAGTGCCGGCAATGGCGCCCGAGCCATTGACGGTTATGTCGCCGGCGCCGGAGGCCGCCGCATTGATGCCGTTGGTGGCGCCGGTGATCGCGCCCGTGCCGCTGACATTGATGGTGCCGATGGTCGAGGCCGCGGCGATGCCGATACCGCCGGTTGATGTGATTGCAGTATTGGCAGTGACGGTGGTGGTGCCGGTCGTCGCCGTCGTGTCGACCGTGTTGCCGGTGGTGCTGCCGACCGTGCCGCCAAGAGCAACGGTGACGGTGCCCGTGCCGGTGGTGGTGGCCTCCACGGCCTTGGTCGTGCCGTTGAGGGTGCCGCCGGTCTGGCTGATGTCGATGTTGCCGTTGCCGGTCTGCGAAACGACGATGCCGATCGTCCCGGCGGTGACGGTGCCGGCGGTCTGATTGATGTCGATCAGGCCGGTGCCGGACCCCGTCGAATTGATGCCCACCGCGCCAGCCATCACGTTGCTGCCGACGTTGACGGTCGTGGTGCCGTTCACGGCCGATGTATTGACGCCGATGCTGCCCGTACCGGTACCTGTCAGCGTACCCGTCGTAATGGTGATGGTGCCGCTGCCGGTCGCGGTGGCGTTGACGCCGTAGCCTGGACTGAGGGCGGCGTTTGTCGCAAAGGTGATCGAGGCGCCCGTCAGATCGATCGTCGTGTTGCCGGTGCCGGAGTTCGTATTCACGCCCCTATTCACGGCCGACACGACTGCGCCCATGGTGGCGTCGGAGGTTATGGTGATATTGCCGCCACTGCTGCTAGCGTTGATGCCGTAGTAGCTGTTGACGGCGCCCGAGCTGTTGATGAATGCCGTGTTGCCGGTCGTCGTGACGTTGATGTCGCCCCCCACCGACGTCGAGGTGATGCCGGTGCCAATGCCATTGCCGGCACTCGCCGTCAGCGAGCCGGCATTGAGAAAAATGCTCGTTGTCCCGGCTCCGGTCGTATCGGTGCGGAGCTGGTTGGAACTGCTAGTCGAGGTGTAGCTCGGTACAATCGGGGTACCGACGGTGCCGATAACTATTGTGCCGGTTCCGGTGTTGGTCAGGAACAGGGCATCCGACCCGACCACAGTCGACGTGACGCTGCCATTGCCGGCGTAGATGACTGCTCCACCGTTACCGTTGACCTGAAGGGCGGCGGTGCCACCAGCGGTGGGCGTACCGGCATTGAGGATGACAGCGCCGTCGTTAGTAACGGCTATGTCTCCGCTTGCGCCCGCTTGGGTGTTAGTGATCGAGAGGCCGAAGCCGTCGACTGTTGCTGCGGCGCCTACCGTGGCCGTGACATTGCCGCCAGTGGTGAACTGCTGATGCCGGTCTACGGACGGAGAGGTGGCAGCGTCAGTGTTGGTGGTGTCTGTGGTTGTGGTCGACGCGCACGTCACCACATTTGCCGCCACGGTGCAGTCCGCCCGCGCCGGCGACCCTGTCACTACCCCGATAGCCGCAGCCGCCAGGCTGGCCAGAAGACCGGCCCTAATTCTCCGAAATGTGGTCCCGGCGCCTGTGCCGAACCCGCAACCCCTCGACCGCAGACCTGGAACGCCCATCACGCAACACCCCCGATCGGCCTGCAACACAACCCCGGCCGATGCACCTACGCTGACGCTTCGCCTTCACTGGCTCGAGAGAACGTGTGCACAATCAGCGCACATTTTCTCAACATGTTATCCTACAATTTCGCGTTCTGCGTAGCAGTGGGAGAGACAACCGACAAGGGATACTTTGAGCTCTGCGGAAGTCGGTCTCGACTTGGCTGCCCGCCGTTGTATTTCCGCAACATCTCCTTCGATCGCGTGCGACGGCTTCCGAAATGCACGTGCACGTAGTAAGCAAAGGGTCTGTTGCGCCGGGCTGGAAATGTCGCTATCGTTGTACTATATTGACATCGTTCAGAGGCTCAGTTTTGCCCGATTACCAAAGGGAGTCGTGGGTATGATCAAGCACGCGGCGACATTGGCGCTATTGGTGGCGCTATCGGGTCTTTGGCATCAGCCGGCGGCTGCGAGCAAGCTGGTGGCCCTCGTTGTCGGCAATGAGACACAGGACGATGGATTGGGCCACGCCGATCTCACGAGCAAGCTCGCGGAGCTCAAGAACAGCCTCTTCAACTACGGCGACGAAACCTACATAATTGATGGCGTGAATTTGTCGAAGAAGGAGTTCTCAGAACGCATTGGAAGATTCGAGGCGAAATTGAAGGAGGCAGAAATTGCCGTTTTCTACTTTTCGGGCATCGGTGCGCACAACCTCGCGGGCAACAGCTATCTCGTTCCACGGGGCTGGGATGGGCGGCAGGAAGACGAGCTCATTGCCCTGGGCGGCCTTCTCGAGAGGATGCGCCTCAACCCCAATATCAAGGGCCTCGTCTTTCTCGATGCCTTGAAGCCGGCGTCGGCATCCACGTGGCAGCCGACCGTGCGTCCGGGCCTGGGAACCCTTGGCAGGGAGGCGGAGGACGACCGCCTGCAGATCGCGTCGCTGGAAATGCTGCCGGAGCCCGCCAGCTCCGCCGGCTATCTCACCCGGGCGCTGGTGCGGCAGCTGCAGCCCGAGCGCATCAAGCTGCCGCAGTTCGCCTCCCTGGTGCAGCAAGATGTGAGCTTCGACACCGGCAGCATCTATGTGCCGCGCCTGTTTGGATCACTCGGCGGATCGCTCGAGCTGCAACGGCTGTCGAGAGAGGAGCTCGCAGCCAAGCAGCAGCGGTGCATCGCCAGCCGCGAGAAGGACGCCCTCGACGCACCAATGCGGGTCGCGGCGCGACCCGACGAGATGAGCCGCAACGTATTCTGGCACTGGTTCTGCCCAGAGCCGCCGCGGCCCGCCTCTGCGCGGCCTGCTCCCGAGCAGCCGCGGCACCGGCTCAAGTCCGACAACAAAGAGACACCGACACGGCGCAGCACCCCGCGCGAGTATCGGGGGCGCGAACGCTCCGCAGCGCGAGCGGAGAGCGGCTCCCAACGCAGCTATGGCAGTGGCGGGGGGGCAAGCGGCTCGCGGGCCGCGGCATCCGCCGTGCCGACGCCATAGCTGGGGATGGTTGCCCGGCAAGCCAGGTCCGTGACCCCGCTCTGTCTTGCACGCGATTGGACGCGTCGGCACATGGGCCGCCACCGGATCGGCGGAAGCGATCGTCTCCGTCGCCGAAGCTATTGGCCAGCGTTCCCGGGTTTGCGGGCTTGGTCGGGGGAGCGTCTTGGACACGCGCTGGACTCTGCCGGCTAACACGGTTCTCGACGGCAGCTACCGCATCGTGCAAGTGGTCGGCCTGGGTGGCTTCGGCATCACCTACGAGGCCGAGGATCTGAACCTCGCAACGCGCATCGCCATCAAGGAATACTATCCCGTCGACTTCGGCGACCGCGACGCCACCATGAGCGTGAAACCGAAGTCCGACCGTCACAAGAAGACGTTCGACTGGGGCCGCTCCAACTTCCTGCAGGAGGCGCGCACGCTGGCGCGCTTCGAGCATCCAAGCATCGTGCGCGTCACGCGCGTGTTCGAGGCCAACTCCACCGCCTACATGGTGATGCGCTTCGAGCGCGGGCGAAGCCTCGAGGACTGGCTCAAGGAGCTGGGCCGGCCGCCCGCGCAGGAGGAGCTCGACCGCATCGTCGCCCCGCTGCTCGATGCGCTGGAGATGCTGCACGCGGCCAATTTCCTGCACCGCGACATCGCCCCCGACAACATCATCATCCGACCCGACGGCACGCCCGTGCTGCTCGACTTCGGTGCGTCGCGACGCGCCGTGGCGGTGATGAGCCAGTCGCTGACGGGCATCGTCAAGGCCGGCTACAGCCCGCACGAGCAGTACTCCTCCGACGGCCGCCTGCAGGGGCCCTGGTCCGACTTCTACGCGTTCGGCGGCACACTCTATCGCGCCGTGGTCGGCAACCCACCCGACGAGGCCATGCTGCGCGTGGACGAGGACCACATGGCCCCCGCGGTGAAGGCCGCGAAAGGCGACTACCGGCGCAGCTTTCTTGCCGGCATCGACGCGTGCCTCACGGTGCGGCCTTCCGAGCGCCCCCGCTCCGTGGCGGAGCTGCGGACGATGTTCCTGGAGCGCAAGGCCGCAACGCCAAGGCGCAATCGCCTGGAAGCGGGCTCGGCTGGCGACCAGCCATCCGCCGAAGCGCTCCCGCGACCTCGCGCCAGGGCAGGCTGGGCCATAGCCGCCGCGATCATCGCGCTCATGGCCGGCGCCTATGGCGGCTATGAATATACGCGCTGGCAGCCGGCGGGACGCGGCGTCGAGGATGCGGCGGCGGCGCAGCGCGCAGCGGAGGCCGCAAGGCAGCGGCAAGCCGAGATCGAGACCGAGCGCAAGCGCCAGGAAATGGAAGCCGCAAGACGCCGACAGGCGGAGCTGGAGGCCGAGCGCAAGCGTCAGGAGATGGAAGCCTCGAGACGAAGGCAGGCCGAACTGGAGGCGGAACGCAAGCGCCAGGAGGAAGCCGCCAGGAGCCGGCAGGCCGAGGTCGAGGCCGAGCGCAAGCGCCAGGAGGAGGAAGCCGCTAGGCGAAAGCAGGCCGAGCTGGAGGCCGAACGCAAGCGCCAGGAAGCAGAGGCTGAAAGGAGTCGACAGGCGGAGCTGGAGCGGCAGCGGCAGGCCGAGGCGGACGAGGCGGCACGCAGGACAAGAGAGGCAGAGGAGCGGGAGCGCAAGACGAAGGAGGAAGAGCGGATCGCCTTGCTGCCGAAAACGGACGTCGAGCCGCACCCGGGTGAGACAGCCTCGGGTGAGGTGCTGATCCCCCGCCAGGACGGCACCATAACGGCCATCGCCACCGATGGCCAATGGATCGCGATCGGCACCGACAAGGGCACGGTGCAGCTGTGGCAGCTCTCGGAAGGATCACTCGCCAAGCAGGTCGCCTCCAACGGCCTGCACGCCGGTGCCCGCATCTCGGCCCTCGCACTCAGCACGGAGGACGGGGTCAGAATTGCGGCTTCCGACCTTGCAGGGAGGCTCGCGTTCTGGGAGGTGCAGTCCAACGCCGTCCATCGCACGCCCGCGCCCAGCCGGGACAAGCGCGTGTTTGCACTGCGCTACGACGGGGCGGCAAAGCAAATCATGGCCATCAGCGTCACGAGGTCCAAGGGCAATGCCTATGAGGCCACCGTTGAGCATTGGCGCCCGGACGGTCGCTCCGCCGAGGCGCCGAAGCCGATCGACACGGGCGGGCGGCCCATCGAAGCGGGTGCGTTCGGCCCCAAGGGCGACCTGCTGGCGGTTGCGGCCGGTCTGCAGGGGCTGGCGATCCTGGAGCCGGGCCGCGGCTCCCCGCTTCTCAAGGCGCCGGTCGACGGCTTCGTGCACGCATTGACCTTCTCGCCTGACGGCCGGCGCCTCGCGATTGGCGGGCAGTTCGACCAGATCAGGCTTTGGGAGGACAGCGAAGGGCATCGCTTCGGTCAGCGAACCAACCTCGATCTCAAGGAGCAGAGGACCGGTGACAGCGTCGTCGTGACCGCGCTCGTGTTCTCGCCCGATGGCCGCTTCCTCGCCTCGGCGACTTTCGACGACAAGATCGCCCTCTGGGATACCCAGTCGCCGGCAAGACTGCTCGCTGAATACGAGGGACGCCGGCAAACGTCGGTGGAGCCCATCAAATGGCTGTCCCTGCTGCCAGCCTCGCCTGGCAAGATCCTCCTCTTGAAGCCGTGGAGCGATGGCAGCGTAAGGCGCATGGCAGTCGCTGCGGGCAAGTAGGAGGCGTTACCCTTCGGCGTCAGCCTGCCGCCTCGGCCGCGGAGCCTCCCCCAACAGCACTGATCTGGACGTCATCTGGGGAACCCCGGATGATAACTCTGCTGCGGCTCAGGCATGCACCTGCACGCGCTCGGAGAGAGGACCAATGCTGACACTCGAAGGCTTCTACGACCTGCACATCCATTCCGCTCCGGCGCCGTTCGTGCGCATCGGCGACAGCGCCGACATCGCGCGCTGGTGTGCCGAGGCCGGCATGGCGGGCATCGTGATCAAGAGCCACTTCGAAAGCACGGTGTCGAAGGCCTACCACGCACGCGTGGCGGTTCGCGATGCCTTCCCCGACTTCCGGGTGTTCTCGGGCATTGCGCTGAACCGCGGCGTCGGCGGGGTCAATCCGGGCGCGGTGGAGCTGGCCCTGCAGCAGGGCGCCAAGGTCGTGTGGATGCCGACGCTCGATGCCGCCAATCATGCGGCCGCCTTCGGTGCGGCAGGCACCTACGGCTTCAAGGCCATGACGCTAACCTCGCGCCGCGCCGCCAAGGACCCGCTCTACCGCGTCATCGGCGAGAACGGAAAGCTCACGCCGGAAGCCAGGGAGGTCGTCGAGCTCGTCGTGGACTACGGCGCGATCCTCGCGACCGGCCATATCTCCAAGCAAGAGATCCTGGCCACGGTGGAGTTCGCGCTCGGCATCGGCGCCAAGCGGCTGGTCATCACGCATCCCGAGCTTGCCGCCCCAAAGCTCGATCTGCCCACCATGGTCGAGCTGGCGAAGGCCGGCGCCTACATGGAGTTCTGCGCGGTCAACCTGCTGCCGGTATTCTACTCCATCTCCCTGCAGGGCCTCCTCGAGGCGATCGAGGCGGTGACGCCCGAGCGCACGATCCTTTCGAGCGACGGCGGCCAGCCGTTCAACCCCCGCCCCCACGAGGCCATCCGCATCGTCGTCCAGAGCCTGCACGAGAAGGGCCTGGCGAGGGACGCCATTCGCAAGATCTGCATCGAGAATCAACAGAGGCTTCTCGACCTGTCGAACGCGCCGCAAGCGCCTATGGCCTAGCCGCGCCGGCGCACGGCAACATCGCTTCAACCGTAGCGGGGTCCGCCTACACCTTGATCTTCTCGTCCTCGACGATACGGCGCACGGCCGGGCGCAGCAGCATGCGGTCCTTGAAGGCCGTGAAGCTCCTGAGCTCGGCCATCGGCAGCTCGCGGCGCACGCCCCAGCTGTAGAAGGTGAAGGCGTAAGGATCGAGCACGGAATACTGATCGGAAAGCCATTGCCGCCCCGTCAGCATGCCGTCGATCTGCTTCAGGTGGGTATGGAAGGTCTTGCGCCCCTGCTCCTGGATGTCGGGGTAGTAGGACTTGTCGGTGGCATAGCGCTCCGGCCGCGAGATGTGCGCATGCGCGGGATGGACGCTGGAGGCGAAGAAGCCGATCAGCGAGAGCGCGCGCGCCTCGGCAATCGGGTCCTTCGGCCACAGCCCGAAGCGCTTGCCAAGGTAGGGCAGGATCGCCGTGTTCTCTGTGAGCGGCTCGCCACCGTCCAAGATCAGCGCCGGCACGCGGCCGAGCGGATGGATCTTGAGATAGCCCTCCGTCCGCTGCTCGCCCTTGCCAAGGTCGACCCGCTTGGCCTCGTACTTCTCGCCGCTCTCTTCAAGCACGATATGCGACGCCAGCGAGCACGCGCCCGGAGCATAGTAGAGTGTCAGCACGTCGATCCCTCCCGGTCCGATTGGCGGCTCATCTTGGCACCCGGCCGCGTGGGTGTCCACGCCGGCGACCCTCGCCGCTCGGACCTGCCCAGAACCTGCCCTGCGGACGCCAAGATGTGATGCTGGCCTCCCCTTTCCTAATGCGCGCCGGACTGTAAACTGGCGTGAATTTTATTGTTTCCTTTCGGAGTTTTGATGATGGGCATGTTGAAGGTTCGCGGCTCCATAGCCGTGGCGCAATTCTGGCCGGACGGTTCCGCCGACGCCGATACCACAAAAGTCCAGGTTGCCGTCGAGCACGACTCCTTCTCCTTTTCCGAGGACGGCCGCAATTTCAGGGTCACGCACGTGTTCGACGATGCCCGCGTGGTCGGCAAGAGCCGGGGCCCGGTGGTCAAGAACGGCCATATCACCGTGCGGCTGCAGGGGGTCGACGCGCCCGAGCTGCACTACCGCGCGAACCCGTTGCCCAGGAGCGACGAGATCTCCGAGCAGGTGCGCAGGCGCTTCAACGAGATCAACAAGGAGCGCCGGCAGCACTGGGCGGAATCGGCCACGCTCGCCTTGAAACGCAAGCTCGGCAATTTCGGCCGCGACCGCATCGACTGCGAGGTGATCTCGCTCGTCGATCATCCCCACGAGCTGGTCGATACCTACGGCCGCGTCGTCGCCAACATCTGCATCGGCAGCAATTTCGACGTCGACATCAATGTATGGCTGGCGGAGGAGGCCTGGGTGGTGCCGACCTTCTATTCCTCGATGACGAAAGCAGAGATCGATACTCTGCTCGAAGCGAGGCGCAAGGGCGAGCGCAAGGGCAGGGTCGCAGGAGCCATCACCGGCGACACGACGAAATTCGACAAGAACCTCCTCTATCGGCCGCACGGGACGCCGCAGAGCGACGCAGGCCCGGTGCTGATGCCCAAACTGTTCCGCCGCCAGGTCGCCTACCAGATGCAGAAGCAGGCGGGCATCGTGCGCGGCTCCTTCAAGGCTTTCCTGGCCCGCTCGCCCGACCCCTGCTTCGAGCTCGAGCATTTCATCGACATGACCGTGCACTCCGCGCCCGAGAAGAAGCTCGACCAGTTCCTGCAGGGCACCAGGTTCACCCGCCTGCCGCAGGAGCTGGTGTTCAAGGAGAAATTCTCCTCCGTGGTCGACACGCAGGGCCGCCGCCTCGAGCGCTTCTAGTCAGGGCGAGGCGCGCAGAAGATCGGCCACCGGATCGCGCCGGGTATGCGCGGTGCGCCTGGTTTGGGCGCGCGCGTAGCCGCTGATGCGCTCTAGAACGTCCCTGATGGGATCACCCACCCAAGCTTGTGTCACGAAACTCTCGTGCGTGACCCCCGAAGTGGGCAGAAATGCCACGTCGCCGGCGAGCCGCGACGGCAGGCTTTCGGTGACCGGGATCTCGCGCTCGGCGAGAAGGTGGCGCAGCGCCTGGTTGCCCCGCGATGAGGACGACGTGTAGGCGCTGATGAAGAAGGCGTTGCGGTTGCGCTCGATCCAGTCCGCGTACTTGTAGACCTCGCCGTAGACCGCATCGAGCATGAGCACGCCGATCACGCGGGAGCTGGTTCCACCCTTGTAGAGCGCCCAGGCGGCCGGAACGTAGCCGCCGCTGTAGGCGATGACGACCACGGGAAGGGTGGCAAAGGTCTTGCGCGTGCGCCAGTCGCCGTGCAGCCGCGCCAGCTGCGCGCCCGCCTCGCCCAGGAAGCTTGCAAAGCCGTACGACTCCCAGAACCGCCCGGCGCTCGAATTGCTGGCGTTGACGGCGAACTGCGGCGCCACCAGCACGGCGTTGACATTGGACTCGGCAATCTGGTCGGCAACCCGCTGCCGGTCCCTGACGTCGCGATCGATGGTGGCACGGTGACCGTGCAGGAAGACGACGATGAGGCCGGGGCGGCGGGCATCGAAGCCCTTCGGGATGAACAGCAGCGCGCGCCGGTCGGAGAAGCTTACGTCCTCCCACAGCACGCCGCCGCGCGAAGTTCGATGGCCGCGGCGGCCATCCTCGTCGGTGACGTCGAGGAAGGGCTTGCCGCTGGGCGCGCGCCCGTCATAGGGGAAGGGGGCGGCGATGTTGAACTTGACGAGTTGGGTGCGCGCCGTCTTGAGCGGTTGCATGCGCGAGGTGACCTCGTGGGGCATTGGCACGCCCTTCGGCGGGACGGAGGCGGAGCGCATCTGCGCCACAGCGGGGCTTGCGCACAGCCCGATCAGGCCCGCAACCATCGCCGCGGCGGCAGCCGCCTCGACCAGCCCGCTGCACTTTCCCCCGGACGTCATCGCCCCTCGATTGCGCTTGGCCCCTGGCTCACAGACCAGCGCACAACGACGACCTACCTATCGAGTCCCGGCACGTCGGCGCAGCCATGAACGGAGGGGATCAAACCTACGGTCGAAAAGTGTCGAGAAGGTGAAAGCAGGTTGCAGCGCAAAGCTGCAACCCGTCACGAGCACGAGCTTGAGCGTCAGCCTTCGGTTCGAGGGCTGTCTCTCAAGGCGTTGAGGATGGCCTTCCGGGCAATCTCACCGACGCAGCCGATAGCAAGGCCGACGGCCGGGTTGAATGCCACGGTGGCGCCCGCGGCCATGGCTATGACGGGACGGCAGGAGGGCTGCGCGTCGAACAGACGCCGCGACAGGGCAAGATCGCCGCCGGCAACCAGCAGCAGCGCTCCCACCGCCGGCAGCGGGATGACCGCCAGCAGCTGGGCGGCGCTGCCGGCGAGGCCAAGCCCCAGCACCAGCAGCACGCAGCCGAGCAGCACGGGCGCGAGGCCCGTGCGTGCGCCGAAGCGATGCTGCGCCTGCACGCCGCCGGCGCCGTGGCACATCGGCATGGCGCCGAAGGGCGCCAGCAGCAGATTGGCGAGCCCGGTGGAGAGCGCGAGGTTGCGCTCGCTCGCCCGTCCCGCGGTTGCCGGGAAAAGGTCGCGGGCAACGAGAGCGGTCACGATCACGGCATTGGTGAGGGTGAGCGGCAGTTGCGGCAGCACGAGCAGCTCGACGGCCCGCCACATCTGGGCAGCCGACGGCAGGGAGACGAGGCCGATCCCGCTCCAGGCGAGCGTCACGTCGTGCGGCGGCGGCGCGATGCCGGTCGCATAGCCCAACGCCGCCGCCGCCGCCAGCATCAGCGGCGCAGCCGGCATGCGCGGCACGAGCATCAGTGCGCCCAGCAATGCCAGCGCCGAGACGCCGAGCCAGGGCGTGCGCCAGACGAGCCCGACGCCCAGCAGCCCCATCGACAGGCCGAGACCGAGCTGGAGGCCGGCAGACACCGACTGTGGGATGACGCGCGCCAGCCAGCCGATCGTGCCGGTTGCCCCGAGTGCCAGGAGGACAAGGCCCAGCACGACCCCGGCCGCGGCAACCTCGCCCGGGCCGGCCTGGCCCGTCACCAGCACGGCCGACACGGCCTTCATAGGCTGCACTGCCATGGGCAGGCCGTAGAACAGGCCGCTGGCGATGAAGAACGCGCCGAAGCCGACGAGCACGCCGGCCGGAGCGAGCCCGGCCACGGCGATGGCGCCGATCACATGCGGGAGGAACGTGCCGAGGTCCCCGCACGCCCCGGCCAGCTCCGAGGGGAGCCGGCGCCACGCGGTGGTGGCGACGGAGGGCGGGGCGGAGTTTTCAGTGCCATGAGCCATTGCTGGCCAATCTAACCGGACGGTGCAATCGGCGAAAGCGGGCGGGAGACCGAATCCAAGAAAACCGCATCACGAACGCCAGGATGACAGGCGGGCGCTCGAGACCTAAATAGAGGCGATCGTTACGATTGGCACCCATGGACACCGTTCTCGACATTGCCGTGCCGCGGCAGAGAGCTGCCAACCCGTCCCTCGCCGGCCTAGGGCGCGAGGGTCTGCGCGGGGCGCTCGCGGCCATCGGCGTGCCGGAGAAGCAGCTGCGCATGCGCGTGGGCCAGCTATGGAGCTGGATCTACGCGCGCGGCGCCACCTCCTTCGAGGAGATGTCGGACGTCTCCAAGCACCTGCGCGCGGACCTTGCGCGAGCCTATTCGCTGGCGCGCCCCGAGATCGTCGCCGAGCAGGTCTCCGTCGACGGCACGCGCAAGTGGCTCTTGCGCCTTCCCATCCGCGGTCACGAGAAGCGCGCGCCGGAGATCGAGACGGTCTACATCCCCGAGGCCGACCGCGGCACGCTGTGCATCTCGAGCCAGGTCGGCTGCACGTTGACCTGCTCGTTCTGCCACACCGGCACGCAGCGACTGGTGCGCAACCTGCTCCCCGAGGAGATCGTCGGGCAGATCCTGGTGGCGCGCGACCGGCTCGGCGACTGGCCGGGGGCTGGGCCGCCTGATGACGGCGGGCTCGTGCCGGAAGGGGAACGCAAGATCACCAACGTCGTGCTGATGGGCATGGGCGAGCCGCTCTATAACTTCGACAACGTGCGCGACGCCATGGCTATCGCTGCCGACGGCGACGGGCTCGCCCTGTCCAAGCGGCGCATCACGCTCTCCACCAGCGGCGTCGTGCCCGAGATCGGGCGCTGGGGCGCGGAGGCCGGCACCATGCTCGCCATCTCGCTGCACGCCGTGCGCGACGAGCTGCGCGACAAGCTGGTGCCGATCAACCGCAAGTATCCCATTGCCGAGCTGATGGCGGCGTGCCGCGCCTATCCCGGCCTCTCCAACGCGCGCCGCATCACCTTCGAGTACGTGATGCTGAAGGGGGTCAACGACAGCCTGGGCGACGCCAAGGCACTAGTGGGACTACTCGCCGGCATCCCCGCCAAGATCAACCTCATTCCGTTCAACCCTTGGCCGGGCGCGAGCCACGAATGCTCGGACTGGGAGCAGATCGAGCGCTTTGCCGAGGTCGTCAATCGGGCGGGCTACGCGAGCCCGGTGCGCACGCCCCGCGGGCGCGACATCATGGCGGCCTGCGGACAGCTCAAGTCCGAAAGCTTGAAGCTCGCAGCGCGCGCGAGCGCAAAGTGGAGGCGGGGTGATCGGGGGAGGGAAGCGATGCTGCGGGCTCTGGGTCGGATCATCTTGTTGCCGATCGCCTTCGTGCTGGCGGCAGCAGCGACGCTGTTCGTGATCTTCTCGCTCGGCCAGGAGCGGGCGGTGCAGGCGATCGCGGGCCGCGGCTCCGACGAAATCCCGATCGACACGATCTTTGGTCTCGTCACATTGGCGGTCAGGCTCGCGTCTATCCACACTCTGGTGCCAGCGCTGCTGTTGGTCATCGTGGGCGAGGTCGCGCGCATCAAGAGCGCGCTCTACTATGTGGTCGGGGGCGGGGTGGCGCTGGCGGTCGTGCCGCTGCTCACGCGTATGGGCCAGCCCATGACAGTGCTCGAGCTTTCACCCGTGGTGTGGCAGGTGCTGGCAACTGCCGGCTTTGCCGGCGGGTTTGTCTACTGGCTGCTCGCCGGGCGCAACGCCTGACGCCCGAGCCCGGGATGGTCGTCGGGGAAAATCGTCATTGAGCGCAATGGCTCAGCGCATATAGATTAGATGCGCCGTCAACTGGCGCCGGAGCGAGACCTATGATCGGGCGTTTCATCCGCGTGATTTTTGGCTTCGTTCTGGCCTGCCTGGCGGCGGGGCTGACAGTGGTGCTGTTCGTCTACACGCCCGCAGAGATCTCCGACATGCCGAGCGAACGCCTGACCGAGGTCGGCCTGATGGCCCTCGCCGCGGCGACCCATAGCGCGGTGTTCGCTGCGCCGTTCGCCCTGATCACCACGGTGTTCGGCGAATGGCAGCGCATCGGCAGCTGGATGTACTACGTGCTGGTTGCCGTTGCTATTGCCGCCGTGGGCTTCCTGGCGCAGTTCTGGACCGAGGCCACCGGTGAGGCAACCATCGTCAATAGCTACGCGGTGACAGCCTTTCTGCTCACCGGCTTTGTCGCAGGCACTGTTTACTGGTTGTTCGCCGGGCGTTTCGTGAGCCGCCATCGGTCGGAGCCCGACATCCTGCCGCCCGCGCGGCCGGCTCCGTCCGCAAGCGGGCCAACGGCGCGCACCACCGCCTGAAGGCGGGCTGGCCGCTCCTTAACCGCTTTCCCCACCAATCGCTTTTGCGGTGCATCAAAGACGTTGTTGCGCTGCAAGAGAAGCGCTAGCATTGCTGACGCGGCGGCGCGTGCAAGTTCATATGGGAGCGCCCCAATGCTCGACTTCAAAACTCAGACGCAACTCATGGACGCGACCGCGGCCATCATGCGCTCGTGTCTCACGGCCACGACCAACACTCTGGCGGCATCGGCATGGCGTGGATTTTCTCTATGGGGTGAATTGGTGAGCGCCGGTACCGAGCGGGCGACGTCGGCGGCTGCACCGGCGACCCCGGCGGCGCTTTGGCCATCGATGGCCAATTGGATGGTCTACCCGCAGGCGTATGGCTGGCCGGCCTGGGCGTGGCCCTCTTCCGCCAATGGCGGCGGCATGACCCTGGCGCCCTTCGCCCGCACGTGGATGGGCCCAAGTTTCAGCCTGTGGATGCCGCTCAGCGATTTGACAATTTGGGGCAGATCACCGTGGCCGGTATGGAACGCCTGGCTGCAGCCTGCAGCGGCTCCGTCTGGCGCGAAGGTGCTACCCGCACCGGTCGTCCCCGAGCCCTTTGCGAGCTACCGCTCGGCTGGTGGGCACGCCACAGCGCAAGTCATCGTGCCGGCTACGCTTCCCGTGGCCGAGATTGCCGAGGCGACGACGGCAGCCGTCCTTACCCCGATACAGACCATGCTCGGTGTATGGCGGGCCGCGCTTGGCGCCTGATCTTGCCCGCGAGAGGCGCGGGAACCCTTGCTGCTAGGCCTACTTTTTGGCCGGTTCGGCCGCCTTTTTCTTGGCCGGAGGCTTGGGCTTTGTCTTGCAGTAGGCTTTGCGCTTCTGCTTGCCCGTGGTCTTGTCCATCAGGGCGGCCACCCATGCGCAGGTGGCGTTGGCCTTGCACGCCGCCAACTCCGTGATGGCGTTGCAGGCGCTCTTCGGTTTGGGTGCCGCCTTCTTCACGACCTTCGCGGCGGGTGCCGGGGCCGTCTTCTCAGGTGCCTTCTGCGCCTGAGCGCCGAAAACAAGCATTGCAAGCGCCGCAGCGGCGACAACCGCTGCGCCCACGCCCCTCCCAAGGGCTGCCCGTTTAGTCAAGCGGACGTCTCCACTTTTCGATCGCAAACAACGCAATATAGCGCTGTCAGCGTTGGTCCCCAAGATGTCGATAATGGGACCACATGAGAATAGTGAGGTTGCGGTACCGTTGGGCACCACAACCTCCATTCACTGTGTGATCAATCGGTCGCGAACGGGTCACTTCTTTGGTTCCGCCTTCTTGGCAGGGGCCTTCTTCGCGGGCGCCTTCGGCTTGGACTGGCAGTAGGCAGCCTTCTTCTGTTTCTTCGTCTTGGGATCGATGCTGGCGGAGACCCAGCGGCAGTCTGCGCGCGCCTCGCAGGCGGCTTCGGCCTTCAGCGTTTTGCAGGCCGGGGGTGCCTTCTTCTTCGGCGCGACTTTTGCTGCAGCCTTCGGCACTTCCTTATTGGTCGCTTGGGCCTGAGCTTGCGCCGCATAGCCGAGCATGGCGAAGGCAGCGGCGGCGGCTGAAATTCCCAAGGTCTTGAGCAGAGTCTTGCGCACGGCAGTCACCTCCGAAAGCTAACGCCGGGCGTCATAGGCTCCCATTCGGATGAATGCCCAATGAACGATCATTCAGTCGCCCTTTGCCCAGGCGAGCGCCTGCTCGAGACGGTCGTCGCCCCAAAACAGCTCCTCGCCGACCAGGAATGAGGGAGCGCCGAAAAGGCCGCGCGTCTGCGCCTCGGCAGTCTGCCGCTTGAGGCGATCCTTGATGCTGGTCTGTTCGATGCGGGGGAAAACCTTCTCCGGATCAAGACCTAACCCCTGCAGGATCGATCGCAACGCGGTCCGGTCGGAGATGTCGGCGCCATCTGCAAACTCGGCCGCATAGACGGCGCGCGTGAAGGGGGCAATCCAATCCTCGTCGGCGCCCGACAAGAGCCAGCCGCGCAGCCATCAGACTGTTCTGCGGAAATTTGGCCGGCAACGCGAAGCGCAGGCCCCGCGATGCCGCGATCCGCTCGATGTCGCGCACCATGTTGCGGCCCTTTGCCGGATAGAGGTTGAAGGGCGACGTGGTCCAGCCCTGGGCGGCAAAGATGGGCCCGAGCAGGAACGGCTTCCAGGCGACCGTGACGCCGGCGGCCTCGCTCAGCGTCTCGATGCGCATGGCCGACAGGTAGGAGTAGGTGGAGGCGAAGTCGTACCAGAACTCGAGCCTGGGGATGGGTGCGCTCATGGCGGCAACCTTGCTGTTGGGACGGGGTCAGACCACTCGCGGCTGTCGTGATGAAGATACCGTAACGTTGTGCCGAGGGGTCTGACCCCGATCTCGGCGCGGGCGAGGGGCGGCGCCCTTGTGGCCGTCCCGATCTTGCCTATAGTGCGCGCGCGTTGTGATCCCGCCAAGCGAGCCGTTCATGCCTCCCAAGAGCGCCAGGACCAAGGTCAAGAAGGTGGTGCTGGCCTATTCCGGCGGCCTCGACACGTCCATCATCCTGAAGTGGCTGCAGGAGACCTATCGCGCCGAGGTGGTCACCTTCACGGCCGACCTGGGCCAGGGCGAGGAGCTGGAGCCGGCGCGGCGCAAGGCCGAGATGCTGGGCATCAAGAAGGCCAACATCTTCGTGGAGGACCTGCGCGAGGAGTTCGTCGCCGACTACGTGTTCCCGATGTTTCGCGCCAATGCGCTCTACGAGGGCGTCTATCTGCTCGGCACATCGATCGCGCGGCCGCTGATCGCCAAGAAGCAGATCGAGATCGCCAGGCAAACGGGCGCCGACGCCGTTGCCCATGGCGCCACCGGCAAGGGCAACGACCAGGTGCGCTTCGAGCTCGCCTACTATGCGCTCGAGCCTTCGATCAAGATCATCGCGCCATGGCGGGAGTGGGCCTTCAAGAGCCGCGAGGAGCTGATCGCGTTTGCGGAAGCTCACCAGATCCCAGTCGCCAAGGACAAGCGCGGCGAGGCGCCGTTCTCGGTCGATGCCAACCTGCTGCACTCCTCCTCGGAAGGAAAGGTGCTGGAGGACCCCGCAATCGAGCCGCCGCCCTACGTCTACCAGCGCACCATCTCGCCCATGGAGGCGCCCGACAAGGCGACCGACATCACGATCGGCTTTGCCAGGGGCGATGCCGTGAGCCTGGACGGCAAGAAGCTGTCGCCGGCCACGCTCCTCACCAAGCTCAACGAGCTCGGGCGCGACAACGGCATCGGCCGCGTCGACCTGGTCGAGAACCGCTTCGTCGGCATGAAGTCGCGCGGCGTCTACGAGACGCCCGGCGGCACCATCCTGCTCGCCGCGCACCGCGCCATCGAATCGATCACGCTCGACCGCGGCGCCGGCCACCTCAAGGACGAGCTGATGCCGCGCTATGCCGAGCTGATCTACAACGGCTTCTGGTTTGCGCCCGAGCGCGAGATGCTGCAGGCGGCGATCGACAAGTCCCAGGAGCACGTCGAGGGCGAGGTGCGCCTCAAGCTCTACAAGGGCAACGTCATCGTCACCGGGCCGCGAAAGCGCAAAGTCGCTCTATTCCACCAGCCTCGTCACCTTCGAGGACGACAAGGGCGCCTACGACCAGAAGGACGCCGAGGGCTTCATCCGCCTCAATGCGCTGCGGCTGCGGACGCTGGGCCAGCGTAACAAGGGCGGGGGCTGAACGCGCCGATGTTCTCCCGCCTCGAACTTGGCCGCATCGCCGGCATCGACATCTACCTCGACATGATGTTCGTGCTGGTGCTGCTGATCTTCACCTACCCCTATTTCACGGGCGGCAGCACGCAGGCGATATCGGCGGGCTTCATCATCGTCGTCGGCCTGATCCTGTCGATCCTGCTGCATGAGCTCGGCCACGCGTTCGCCGGCCGACTGTTCAACGCGCGCGTGTCCCACATCGACCTGACGGGCCTTGGCGGAGTGGCGCATTTCGAGCGCTCGCTGCCGGCCTCCGCGTTCGCCCGCTCGGTCATCTATCTGGCCGGCCCCGCGGTGAATTTGGGCCTGTGGCTGGGCCTCGGCGCGCTGGTCGACGATGCCGCGGGCATCGGCCGGCCGATGCTGGCCCTGCCGCTCGCGGTGCTGGCGTCGGCCAACTTCTTCCTGATGTGCTTCAACCTGCTGCCGGCCTATCCGCTCGACGGCGGGCACACCCTGGACGCCTGGCTCGGCGCCATCCTGGGGCCGACGTGGTCCGTGCGCATTGTCGCCAGCCTCGGCCTGGCCGTCGCCGTCGGCCTGGCCTTCTACGCGCTGCCGACCGGCATATTCCTGCTGTTCGTCGCCATCTTCCTCGGCCAGGCCAACTGGGAAGCGCTGCGCAGCGTCGGCGGCACGCGCTGGCGGTGAGTCAGCCCTTCTTCTTTCCCGCGAAGAACGCCGCGATTGCCGCCTGCGGCTCGCCGGTCTTGTAGGCGTCCGATAGCGCATCGATGCCGGCGTAGATGCCCTCCTGCACCGACACGCGCTCCCAGCGGTTGATGAGCGCCTTCTGGGAGCGGACGGCCTGCGGCTTGGCATGGCAGATGGCGGCGAGCCATGGCGCGAGCGCCGCGTCGAGATCGCCCGCCGGCACGACCTTCTCGACGAACCCCATCGCCAGCGCCTCGGCGGCCGAATAGAGCGCGCCGGTCAGCAGCATCTCGCGCGTCCTGCCCCAGCCGATCAGGCCCGGCAGCAGCGCCGCCTCGATCACCGAGGGCAGGCCCATCACCACCTCCGGCATGCCGAAGCGGGCGCCGTCGGCGGCGGCGCGGAAGTCGCACGCCGCCGCCACCTCCAGGCCGGCGCCGAGGCAGAAGCCGTTGATGCGGCCGATCACCGGCACCGGGCACTCGCGGATCGCCTTGCAGGCGCCATGCAGCCGCGTGATGAACAGCCGCGCGCTGTCGGCGCACAGGCCGCCCAGCTCGTTGAGGTCGGCGCCGCCGATGAAGGCGCGGTCGCCCGCACCTGTCAGCACGACGGCGCGCAATGCAGCGTCGCCCGAGAGCTTGGCGAAGGCTTCGGTCAGCTCGACGATCAGCGGCGTCGACAGGCAGTTGAGCTTGGTGCTGTTGTCGACCGTGATGCGGGCAACCCGCGCCCCGTCGTCGTCCGCAATGGTCACATGCACGGCCGCGTGCGACATTCCCGTCTCCTCGCCGAGTTTGCGCCAGTGTGGCAGATCGCACGATGCCGCTCCAGAACCGCGTCACGCCCGAGGGCGAGATCATCGCCACGCCGCATCGCGGCCTGCTGATGGGAAACCGCGGCGGCGCCTTCCACCTGCCCGGGCCGCACGCTGGGCGCGCGCCGCTGGGCCAGCCGGCAGTGGATCGCCTGCGTGCTCGAGTTCAAGGGCCGCCACCGCGAGGCGATGATGCAGCCCAACCGCTACACCGAGCTGTTCTTCCTGGACGAGGCGACCGCCTTGGCGGCGGGCCATCGCCCCTGCTTCGAGTGCCGGCGCGCGGATGCGGAGCGCTTCGCCGGGCTGTGGGCGGAGACGCGACAGTGGCCGGCGCCCGCCCGGGCGCCCGAGATGGACTTGGGGCTGCATGCCGAGCGCGTCGGGCCAAGTGGGCGCAAGAACAGCTATCGCGCGGAGCTCGCCGGGCTGCCGGACGGCACATTCGTGCGCCTCGACCCTGTGGCGGGGGCTCGATGCTACCTCGTTGATGGTTCGCATCTTTTTGCATGGAGCCCTGGGGGTTACGTGGCGGCCGGTCCGCGTCCCAAACGGCGCGAGGTGGACGTCCTCACACCCCGCTCGATCGTTGCCGTACTTTCCTCCGGATATCGGCCCATGCTGCATCCCTCGGCCGCGGCATTGCTGGCCTCGGCCAAATCACGGGGACCTGCCTCATGACTCGCTCCAATCTCAAGGGCACGTTGCGGCGCATGTATGTGCTGCTCGTGGTGGTGCTCGCCATCTCGTTCCTGGCCAGGATCGCCGACCACGTGCCGGGGCTGGCCGGCACCGGCGCCGAGAAGATCCTGAAGGATGCCTACGAGTACCTGCGCGACATGTCGCTGCTGATCGCCACCGGCGGCGTCGCCTACATCACCAACATGTTCCAGAAGCGCTCGAGCTTCGTGGAGGCGCTGAAGGAGGAGTGGCGCGACATCATCGCCACCAAGTCGGCGCTGTTCGCCTACACCCAGCTCGAGCAGCCGACGCCCGAGCAGTATATCGCTACCTTCTGCAAGCTCAGCGAGACCATCGACAACATGCGCTCGGTCTACCGCAACGTGGGCGAGACCGACGATCTCATCGGCCTCTACCCCTACGCACCGTTGCACGACATGCGTCGCGCGCTGCAGACGCTCGACCCGCGCAAGAGCGCGAGCACCGACCAGGAGGCGCGCAACCTGGTGCGCGATGCCATCCTGCAATCGTTCTATGCCCTGCGCGAGACGTTCCTGGAGGAGCTCGACCTCGAGCAGCCGGACCATCCGCTGCTGATCTCGAGCGGGCGGCGGGCCAAGAAGAGCGGATCGCCCGGCTGGGCCCGGCGCGCGCAGGACCGCCAGCGCGCCAGGCAGGACCGCGCTGCCCCGCCCGATCCGCGCATCGACGAGCTGCTGGCCCAGCTTTACGACAGGGAGAACACGACGGCGAAGCCCTGGCGGCAGCTGCCAGGCGACACCGCGCCGGCGATGCCGAACGGCCGGGGGTGTGAGACGATTTCGCACGAGCGGCGCCACGTGATGACGGCTGTTGCTCGGCGTCACAGAGAACGGGTTGGGGATGGATGCAGGGAATGGACCAAAGTAGACACTTCGGCCTCATCGGCGGCTTGGGCGTCGGGGCGACCGTTATCTACTATCGAGGCATAGCCGAGGCCTGCGCGAAGCGCGACATCGTCCCTCGCCTGACGATGGCACATGCTCATGCGCCAACGGCCTTGGCACTGGTGCAGGCTGGCCGGATCGGGGAGTTGGCAACCTATCTTGCGGGTTTCGCGAAGGAGCTTGCTGCGTCGGGGGCGAGCTTCTTTGCCATTCCTGCGATTACGCCGCACATCTGCCTGGCTGATTTGCAACGCCAGGTGGCGCTGCCCATCGTGGATATTCTTCAAGTCACTGCGGAACGCCTGCGCGACCGGCGGCTATCGCGAGTTGCGCTGTTTGGAACCAAGTACACGATTGATCGCAATCTATTCGGGGCACTCCATGGGTTGGACGTCGTTCGCCCGCAGGATGCCGAGATCGATGAGATCCATCGCATCTATCTGCTATTGGCCACCCAAGGACGGGTTGCGGCCGACGACGAAGCGAAGCTGCGAGACTTGGCCCATGTCCTTTGTCGACGGGACCGCGTCGAAGCGATCGTGCTGGCTGGCACCGACCTCAACCTCATCTTCAGCGAGGCGAGCGCGGGCTTCCCCGCAGTAGATTGTGCCGCAGCTCACATCGACGCAATTGCAGCACGGATGTCCGGTTGAGCTTCAGGCACAGTTGGATTTGCTCAGCGACCAGGTGACGTGAACACCGCCTCGGCGCGGGCTGCCTCGCGTTTCTGCGGCGCCTCCAGCGCGGCGTGGGCTGCATTGATGCGACGGGCCATGGCGGCGAGGTAGTCGCGGACCTCGGCCGGCAGCTCTGCGGTAGCATAACGGTCGGGATGGTAGATCTTGGCGAGGGCAAAGTAGGCTGTCCGCACCTCTTCACGGGTCGCCCCTGGGGCCAGGCCCAGGATGCGGTGGGGATCGAAGCCATCCCCGTCGCTGAGGCGCGCCTGCAGATTGGAGGCCCTGGGCACACCGATCGGCTTGACCGAGGTCAGCTGCGCCTTGGCGATGAAGCTCTTGTCGCCGCCATAGGGCTCGAACTCGACGAACGCGCCCGGCCCGTTCAGTGCATCGGCAACGCTCTTGCCTGCCGACACCAGCAGCTTGCCCTTGATGGAGGCGCCGTCGGCGAGGCCGATCTCGACCGGCACCGCACTGGGCTCGGAAACGTAGTCGGTCCTGTTGCGCTCAAACATCGCTCGCCTCCCCCCGGCTGTGCCGCTTCGGCACGCGACCGGCCTTCAGGGGTGGAGGAGGAGCAAGAAGCGTGCAGAGTGGACGGCAGAAGGCTCAAGCTTCCAGCGCCGCGGCAAGGTTCGCCGGCCGGTAGACGACTTGGCTGGTCGTCTCGCCCCGCCGCTGCGGCGCCCGCTTGCCGAAGCGGGCCAGCGCGCTTTCGTGGATGCTCTCGTTGACGGTCGTCTCGCCCGCCGGGACGACGCCGGCGCGCCAGGCGCCGAACAGCGCACGCCTGAGCGGCGAGATGCCCCTCCGGTTCTGCTTGATGAGGCGGACGAACGGGAAGATGTGGCTCACCCGATAGATGGTGTCGGAGGTGGGCGAGACCAGCTCGCCCATCGGGTCGGGACTGGTCGATGCCTTCAGGCCAGCCAGATCGATGGCAAGTCCCGTGGTGTGGCCGATCCGCTCCGCCATCCACTGCAGCGCGATGTCCGACAGCGTGCTGTCCTTGAAGCCGCCGCCGACATTGGCGTGCGAGCCGGGAAACCAGACCTGCTCGATGGTCTGGCCGATCGGGCAGCGTGGCGCCATCCTTGATGGTCCACAGCGTGGGCCGGAACGGTCCACGCGGCTCGTCGATGGCGAGCGCATGCAACCCGACGTCGACCAGCGGCGACAGCTCGGTGTTGTGGAACCCGAGCAACTCTCTGATAAGCCTTTTTCTGACGAAGGGGATGCCGAGGTTGCCGACCGTGTCCCACACGCTGACGCACTTGATGCGGACGGGATAGCGCGCAGCCCGCCGCAGGGCATCGAGCCGCGCGGCGTCGGGTTCGAGCTTGTTCTGCTCGTAGTACGCCCACACCGCGGTGATGGCGTCGGGCGCGGCCGAACGGGCGACACCCGCGAGCGCGATCAGGCCGGCAAGGCTGCGCGCCTGGAACGCGCCACGCGAGAAGCCGACCACGTAGATCTCGTCGCCCTCCTCGTAGTTCTCGCACAGGAACTTGTAGCCGCGCTGGATGCGGTCGCCGACGCCGAAGCCGATGGCGCCGACCGTGAAGGTGAGGCGACCGAGGTCCTCGGTAGCAATGCCGACAACATAGTGCGCGAGCTGGCGCACACCCTGGGGATCGGTGGCGGGGATGAAACGATGCAGCTTGACCACATTGGTGATCTCGTCCTCATTGCCCGGCTTGTTCCAGGTCCCGTCGAAGAACACGACCAGCCGCTTCAAGGAGCCCTCCCCTGGGCGAATCGCGAGCACAATACCACTCTGCACCCGCCCGGCCAGCGGCGCGGCTAGTGCATTGCCGCATGGTCTTTCGCTGTGCTGCGACGGGTCAGTAGATCGTCTCTTTGAGCCGCTGGGGGTAGGCGGCATCGTAGGCGGCACCGTCGATGCTGCCCTTGCTCAAGGCCTGCAGCATCTCACCCGTGCTCGGCAGCTGCGTGCGCGAGATCTGCGCCTCCGGGCTCCAAAGGCGTGAGCGGACCAGAGCCTTGGGGCACTGGAAGTAGACGCGCTCAGCCGTAACCACCAGCACGGACTTGGGTGGCTTGTCGCGCATGGCAAAGCTGGCGGTGAGCTCAGGGTCGGTGGAGATCTCGGCGCGGCCGTTGATGCGCAGGGTGTTGCCGATGCCGGGGATCATGAACAGAAGCGAGATGCGCGGATCGCGCACCAGATTGCGCAGCGAATCGATGCGGTTGTTGCCGCGCCGGTCGGGGATCAGCACGGTCTTGGCATCCCGCACCCGCACGAAACCCGGTGGATCACCGCGCGGCGAGCAGTCGAGCCCCTCGGGGCCGACGGTCGCCACCACGACGAACGGGGCCTTGTCGATGAAGGCCTTGTAGTGGTCGGAGACGTAGTCGATCTCCTTGGCGACGGCGGCTTGCACCGGCTCGCCGTAGAGGGCGTCGAGCTCTTCGAGCGTGGTGATGCGGTGCATCGGGACCCTTCGGGCGCTGCAGACGGTGGCTAGGTTCACGGCTAGGGTAGGTTGCTGCAAACGTCAAGGTTGGGAGTTTGCCCGGCGTGGCCGGCAGATGTGCACGCGAGGGAGGCCGCGATGGTTAGGGCCGCAGAGCACATGCCGCCGTTCCGCGCCGAGGTGATCGGCAGTCTGCTCAGGCCCCGGGCGCTGAAGGACGCGGGCCGAGCTCTGCAGGAGGGCCGCCTGTCGGTGGCAGACCACGCGGCGCTGCTGGAGCGGGAGATTGCCAGAGTTATTGCCCGGCAGGAGGAGATCGGCCTGCAGGTTGTGACGGACGGGGAGCTGGCGCGATCATCCTGGTTCGGCTTCTTCTTCGAGGGATTGGATGGCTTCCGCCTGGCGACGTCGCATTTCAAGTTCAAGGACGCGGAAGGCCACGCCTTCGAATGGCCGACCTGCGTGGCCGAGGCGCCAATCCGCCGGCGCGCGCCGATCACTTTGCCGGAGTTCGAGCGCGCCAGACGCCACGCGCGCAGCGCCGTGGTGAAGGCGACCATGCCCACGCCCAGTGCCTTCCATTTCTTCCGCCTCGCAGAGGCCGTCAATCGGTCCGCCTATCCGAAAATCGAGACCTTCTTCGACGACCTGGTCGCGATCTACCGCGCGGAGCTTCAGGAGTTGGCACGGGCGGGCTGCCGCTACGTGCAGCTCGATGAGGTGCCTGTCGCCATGCTGTGCGATGGCGACGTGTGTCGCCAGGCCGCCGCCGAAGGTGGCGATCCGACAGCCCTGCTCGATACCTACATCGGCTTGCTCAAACGCATCGGCTCGGGTCGCCCGGCCGGCATGACACTCGGGCTGCACCTGTGCCGCGGCAACTTCCGGGGACGCTGGATGGCGGCGGGTGGCTACGAGCCGGTGGCGGAGAAGCTCTTCAACGAGACGCCGGTCGACGTATTCTTCCTCGAGTACGACAGCGAGCGGGCCGGCGACTTCCAGCCGCTCAGGTTGGTCCCCAAAGGCAAGCGGGTCGTGCTGGGGCTCGTCTCCTCAAAGCAGGCCAAGCTCGAGGACCAAGACGATCTGATGCGCCGCATCGAGGAGGCCGGGCGGTTCCTCCCCGCGAGCCAGCTCGGGCTTTCGACACAGTGCGGGTTTGCCAGCGTGGCGGGCGGCAACGTCCTCAGCGAGGACGAGCAGTGGGCCAAGCTGAAGTTGGTGGCCGATACAGCTGTGCGCGTTTGGGGAAACGGCTAGCGGCGGCTGACGCCGCTCGGACGCTCCTTCCAGGCATTTGGCATACCAGTACGCGCTGCGACCTTGTGGTCGCAAAGCAAACGAGACGACGGCCCTGGCGGGCAGGCTCATCGTGCACTAAGATCGTCTCAACCACTAAGGTCGATCACCAGCAAGAGTGATCGCCTTTCGTCGATAGTGAAGAGTGGGACCTGGGAGGGTTCATTGATGCAGGCCGATCGGTCCTGTGGCCGTCATGCGCATTGGCTTTTCGCCCTGATCTCAAGGGCGGGCTGATGAATTTCACGCAGTCCTCACAAACGATCGCGGCAGCGGCGATCCAACTCTCGGTGGCTGGGGTATCCAAGCATTTCGGCGGCGTCACGGCCGTCGAGGATGTGTCGATCGACGTGCCCAAGGCACGGATCGTATCCATCATCGGTCCGAACGGCGCGGGCAAGACCTCGCTGCTCAACATGATCTCGGGCTTCTACAAGCCCGACACCGGCCGCATCTCGCTCGAGGGGCGCGACATCACAAGGAAGTCGCCAAGCAAGATCGCGGCCCTCGGGGTGGCGCGCACCTTCCAGAACATCGCCCTGTTCAGCGGCCTCACAGTGCTCGACAACCTCATGCTCGGCCGCCACGTGCGCATGCACTCGGGCGTATTGCGCTGCGTGCTCTATTGGGGCCTGGCGCAGCGCGAGGAGATTCGCCACCGCGAGGCCTGCGAGGAGATCATCGAGTTCCTGAAATTGCAGGATCTGCGCAGACAGCCTACCGCCGCCCTCGCCTATGGCTTGAGGAAGCGTGTCGAGCTAGGTCGTGCGCTGGCGCTCGAGCCCAAGGTGCTGCTGCTCGACGAACCCATGGGCGGAATGAACCAGGACGAGAAAGAGGACATGGCGCGCTACATCCTGGACGTGAACCAGGAGCGCGGCGTCACGGTGGTGCTGATCGAGCACGACATGGGCGTGGTGATGGACATCTCCGACCACGTTGTCGTGCTCGAGCGCGGCCGCAAGATCGCCGAAGGCACGCCCGCGGAGGTGCAGGCCAATCCGAAGGTCATCGCCGCCTACCTCGGCACCGGCAAAGGGGTCCCGACATGAAGCATGTGAAGCTCGTCGCAAACGCAGCCACCGACACGCTGCCCAAACTGCTGCGCCGCAACATGCAGAAATTCGGCAAGCAGATCGGCATGCGCGAAAAGGACCGGGGCATCTGGCAGTCCTACTCCTGGCGCCAGTGCCACGGCCATGTGCGCGACTTCGCGCTTGGGCTGGCGGCGGCAGGCTTCAAGCGCGGCGACAAGCTCTCCGTACTCGGCGACAATCGTGCCCGCCTCTACTTGGCGCAGCTTGCGGCCCAGGCGCTGGGCGGCATGTCGGTCCCGCTCTACCAGGACTCCATCGCAAGCGAGCTCGCCTACGTGCTGGACCATGCCGAGGTATCGATCGTCGTGGCCGAGGACCAGGAGCAGGTCGACAAGATTCTCTCCATTGCCGGCGAGCTGCCGAACCTGCGGCTGGTCGTCTACGACGACTCCGCGCGGCATGGGCGCTTACGACGAACCCATCCTCAAGTCCTTCGCGCAGTTGGAGGAGATGGGTGCGGACTTCGCCAAGGCGAATCCCGGCTACTTCGAGCGCGAGCTCGACCAAGGGCACGCCGACGACATCGCGATGATCGCCTATACGTCGGGCACCACGGGCCGCCCCAAGGGCGTGATGCTGAGTCACGCCAACATGATCGCCACCTCCGAGATCTTCCATGCGATCGAGCCGATCAACCGCGGCGACAACTGGCTGTGCTATCTGCCGATGGGCTGGGTCGGCGACATGACGTATTCGCTCGGCACGAGCATGGTGTCGGGCGCGACCTGCAATTGCCCGGAGAGCCCGGAGACGGTGCAGCGCGACCTGCGCGAGCTGGGGCCGACACATGTTCCTGGCGCCGCCGCGCATCTGGGAGAACATGCTCACGGGCCTGCAAGTGCGGGCCGCGGACGCCTCGCCGCTGAAGCGCCGCGTGTACGAATATTTCCGCGCGCTCGCCGAGCGCCGCGAGCTGCTCAAGACCGACGGCAAGCCCATCCCGGCCATGACCGGCTCGGCTACCGGCTCGGCGAGATCCTCGTCTACGGTCCGGTGCGCGACCAGCTTGGCCTGCGCAACGCGCGCAGGTGCCACACCGGCGGCGCGCCGCTCGGTGCCGACACCTTCCGCTTCTTCCGCTCCTTCGGCATCAACCTCAAGCAGGTCTACGGCGCCACCGAGGGCTGCGGCGCTGGTTTCGCTGCCAGGCCGACGACGAGGCCAATCCCAACACGGTCGGCCGCACCGTGCCCGAGACGAGGTGCGCATCGACGACCGCGGCGAGGTCCAGGTGAAGGGCCCCGGCGTGTTCGTGGGCTACTACAAGCAAGAGGAGGCGACCCGCGATACGATCACGTCCGACGGCTGGCTCAAGACCGGCGATGCCGGCCTCGTCGACCAGCAGGGCCAACTCGTCATCATCGACCGCGCCAAGGATGTCGGCAAGCTCGCCGACGGCACGCCGTTCGCGCCGCAGTTCATCGAGAACAAGCTGAAGTTCAGCCCGTTCATCCGCGAGGCGGTGGCCTTCGGCGACCAGCGGCCGTTCGTGGCGGCGATGATCGCCATCGACATGCAGACGGTCGGCACCTGGGCGGAGAAGAAGGGCCTCGCCTACACCAGCTTCATGGACTTGGCGCGCAAGCCCGAGGTCGCGCAGCTGATCGGCGAGGAGATCGCCAAGGCCAACGCCACGCTGCCCGACGCGCAGCAGGTCAAGCGCTATCTGCTGCTGAACAAGGAGCTCGAGGCCGACGACGCGGAGATGACGCGCACCCGCAAGGTGCGCCGCCGCTTCGTGGCCGAGAAGTATGCGCCCGTCATCGAGCGCTCTATGGCGGCGCCAAGGACACCGAACTCACCATGGAGATCACCTTCGAGGACGGCCGCAAGAGCTCGTTGACGACGAAGCTTGCCATCCACGATGTCGTACCGGCGGCGACGCAAACCGGATGGCGGCGTGAGGACGACGGGAGCGCGTGATGTGGGATGATGTCCAGTTCCGGATTGCGCTGGCGCTCAGCGGCGCCGTCGATCGGCCTGATGTACTCGCTGATCGCGCTGGGTTTCGTGCTGGTCTACAAGGCGACCGACGCCATCAACTTCGCGCAGGGCGAGTTCGTGATGCTGGCGGGCTTCGTCGCCGCCGTCCGCTGTCGGTCGATGGCATGCCGGTCATCGTCGCGGTGCTGCGCCATGTATGGTGCTTTCAGCTTCGGGCTGGAGCGGATCGTGCTGCGGCCGCTGCTGGGCCGGCCGGTTGTCGCCGTCATCATGGCGACCATCGGGCTCGCCGCCGTCCTGCGCGGGCTGCCGCCGGTCCTGTGGGCGGGCAAACGCGCGCACTGCCGCTGCCGATCGGCGACAGCCCGATCACCCTCGGCCCGACATCGCTGCCGCCGATCCAGGTGCTGGGTGCCGTCGTGGCGGTCCTGTTCTTCGTCGTCTTCACCTGGTTCTTCCTCAAGAGCCGCATGGGCGTGGCGATGCGCGCCGTGGCCGACAACCAGCAGGTGGCCATGGCCATGGGCATCAACGTCGAGCGCTATTTCGCGCTCGCCTGGGCGATGGCCGGCATCGTCTCGGCGCTGGGCGGCGTGGTCTGGGGCGCCATGCTGGGCGTCGACATGCAGCTGGCGCTGGTCGGGCTCAAGGTATTCCCGGTCGTCATCCTCGGCGGCCTCGACTTCATCGGCGGCGCGCTGGTCGGCGGCCTGATCGTCGGCATCGTCGAGAGCCTGGCGGCCGGCTACCTCGACCCCTATGTCGGCGGCGGCACCAAGGACTTCGCACCCTACGTGCTGATGATCATCATCCTCATGTTCAGGCCTTACGGCATTTTCGGCCGCCGCCAGATCGAGCGCGTGTAACGGATCGACACCCATGCTCCATCGCGAATCCGGAGTCTTCAAAACGACCTACGCCGCCGACATGGCGCTCTATCCGCTGCCGATCGCGCGCTGGACGGTGGCCGCCATCGTCGTGCTGTTCGCGGTCATCGTGCCGCTTGTCGTCGACGAATACTATCTGTCGATCATCAATCTGTCTTATCGCCATCGTCGGTGCGCTGGGGCTCAATATCCTGGTCGGCTACACCGGCCAGATCTCGATCGGCCACGGCGCCTTCATGTCGGTCGGCGCCTACACGGCGGCCAACCTCGCGGTTCGGCTCGGCCTGCCGTTCTGGGTGACGCTGCCGGCGGGCGGGCTGATGGCGGCGCTGATCGGCGCCATCGTCGGCATCCCGAGCCTGCGCATCAAGGGCCTCTATCTGGCGATCGCCACGCTGGCCGGCCAGCTCATCATCGAATGGACCATCAACCACGTGCCGGCCATCTCGGGCGGCGCGCAGGCCTCGATCGAGGTCGATCGGCCGAGCCTGTTCGGCTTCGAGCTCGACACCCAGGGCAGCTCTATTTCTTCCTGCTGTTCTTCGCCGCGCTGGCATCGTGGCGACCCTCAATCTGGTGCGCAGCCGCATCGGCCGCGCCTTCGTGGCGGTGCGCGACCAGGACATCGCCGCCGAGATCATCGGCATCAACATCTTTCGCTACAAGCTGCTCGCCTTCGCGATCTCGTCGTTCTATGCCGGGCGTCTGCGGCGTGCTCTACACCTACTATTTCGGCATCGCCAACTACGAGCAGTTCCAGCTCATCGTGTCGATCGACTTCCTCGCCATGATCATCATCGGCGGGCTGGGCTCGGTGCTCGGCACCATCTTCGGCGCCATTTTCGTCACATGCTGCCGATCGTCATCCGTTCGTGATGGAGGATGTCGGGGTCCTGTTCTTCACTCGGGCCGAGATGGCGAACGTCATCTCCGGCCTGCGGCTGGGCCTGTTTGGTTGCCTCATCATCTTCTTTCTGATGGTCGAGCCGGAGGGCCTCAACCGGCTGTGGAGGAATATCCGCAGCTACTTCCGGGTCTGGCCCTTCTCCTACTAGAGTCTGGAGCATGAACCGCAAGGGAGGAACCCATGAGGAGGTTCGTTAGAGCAGTTGGCTGGGAGCACTGGCGGCAACGCCGCGGCGCCATTGCGCTCGGCGGCAGGCGCGGCCTACGCCCAGGACAAAGAGATCGTGTTCGGCCTGCAGTGCGACCGCACCGGCCCGACGCAGAACGTCGGCACCGTGCTGTGCCCCGGCTACCACGACTACGTCGCCCTGGTGAACAGCAAGGGCGGCGTCGAGGGCTACAAGATCAAGGTCGATCGAGATCGACCACGAGTACAAGGTGCCGCCGGCCATGGAGGCGCACGAGCGCTTCAAGAAGGAAGGCGCGGTCCTCGAGGCCATCTACGGCACGCCGCAGACGGCGGCGCTGAACAAGAAGCTCGAGGAGGACAAGATCCTCGGCACGTCGCCCGGCTTCGGCACCGCCGCCGCTGCCGACGGCAAGCGCTATCCCTACACGTTCCCGATCGCCGCCAGCTACTGGTCGCAGGCGCGCGGCGGCGGTGGAGTTCGCCAAGGAGAAGCTGGGCGGCAGCCTCAAGGGCAAGAAGATCGCCTACATCTTCTACGACAATCCCGGCGGGCAAGGAGCCGCTGGCCGTCCTCGAGGACCTCGCCAAAGTCGGAGGGCTTCGAGCTCAGGACCTTTGCCGTGCCGGCGCCCGGCCTCGAGATGGGGGCGCAGGTCCTCGACATCACCGGCCGCTTCAAGCCGGACTTCGTGATCGCGCACCTGTTCGGGCGCGCGCCGTCGGTCGCGATCAAGGAGCTCAAGGGCAAGGGCTTCCCGCTCAGCAAGGTCATCGGCTTCGTCTGGGCCATCGCTCGGAGGCCGACATCATCGCCGCCGGCGGCATGGGCGTGGCCGAAGGCTACAACACCATGCAGTTCGCCGGCGTCGGCAAGGACTTCCCGGTGATCAAGGACATCGACGGCCATGTACAAGGCGCAGGGCAAGCAGCCGCCCAAGGAGATGAAGACCAGCCGTCTACTACAATCGTGGCGTCTTCATGGTCGCCGCATCCACGTCGAGGCATTCCGCAACGCCATCAAGGCCAAGGGCGGCGCCAAGCCGACCAGCGAGGACGTCAAGAAGGGCATGGAGTCGGTCAAGGGCTTCACGCTTGGCGGCTTGGTGCCGCCGATGGAGATCACGCCGACCGACCATGAGGGCGGCGGCTGGGTCCAGGTCTGGACCGTCAAGGGCGGCAAGCTCGTCAAGGACGAGGACTGGTTCCAGGGCTACCGCGACGTGATCAAGAAGCATCTGCAGGCCGATCAACTCGAAGCACTGCGTCGGCGGGCGGCGGTAGCGACGCCGCCCGCTTGCCCCTCACTCGACCCGAACTCGGCAGCATGCTCGCCATCAACAACATCGAAGTCGTCTACGACCGCGTCATCCTCGTGCTCAGGGGCGTGTCGATCGACGTCAGCCGAGGCTCGATCACCACCCTGCTGGGCGCCAACGGCGCCGGCAAGACGACGACGCTCAAGGCCATCTCCGGCGTGCTGCGCAGCGAGCGCGGCGAGGTCACCAAGGGCACCATCCAGCTCGGCGAGCAGCGCATCGACGGCATGCGCGCCGTTCGACGTCACGCGGCATCGGCCTCGTCCAGGTGTTCGAGGGGCGCCGGGTGTTCGAGAACCTGACCACCGAGGAGAACCTGGTCGCCGGCGGCCACGTGCAGAGCGAGGCGCGCGTGATCCGCAGGGGATCGAGCTGGTCTATTCCTACTTTCCCGCGACTCAAGGAGCGGCGGCAGCCAGCTCTCGGGCTACCTCTCGGGCGGCGAGCAGCAGATGCTGGCGATCGGCCGGGCGCTGATGAGCCAGCCCAAGGTCGTGCTGCTCGACGAGCCCTCGCTCGGCCTCGCGCCCATGCTGGTCGAGGAGATCTTCGGCATCGTCGGCCGGCTGGTGAAGCAGGAGAAGCTGTCGGTGCTGCTGGTCGAGCAGAACGCCACCATGGCGCTCGGCGTGGCCGACCATGGCTATGTCATGGAGAACGGCCGCATCGTGCTCGAGGGCCCGGCAGGCAAGCTGCGCGACAACTCCGACATCAAGGAGTTCTACCTCGGCCTCAACGAGGGCGGCGCGCGCAAATCCTACCGCGACACCAAGCACTACAAGCGCCGCAAGCGCTGGCTGTCGTGAGACGCAAGCGCGTGCTATAGATGCGCGGGCCCGTCGCGGCGACGGGTCTCGGGACCGTGCCTCGTTGAGGTGCAAGGCCGCAGCGGCCGCGCAGCGCCCAACGCAGGAGGCGCCCCGTGCTTTCCTACTTGGACCGGCATCTCAGGCTCTGGCATGTGGCGCTGGCCAACGCCACAGCCTTGGCGTGGTTCGCGGGCATGCAGGTGGCGACGCAGGCCAGCCTGCCCGGCGTGAAATTCTTTCGTTGTCCCATCGGGCTGTGTCCGGGCTACTACTCCCCCGTCGAGCTCAATGCCACATTGACCAGGATCGGCAGGAACGGGCGCGAGTTCCTGACCGACACGCTGCTGCCGTTGGACATGGTGCTGCCGGCGCTGCTGCTCGTCGCGCTCGTCCTAACGTACGTGTGGCTCAGCCGGCCAGGCGCGTCCGGCGCCGTGCCCTTGAGCACCGGCGCCCGCTTCGCGTTTCTCGCCGTGCCCCTGTTTTATTGCCTGGCCGACTACGCCGAGAACTGGACCCTGGTCGATGCCCTGCAGGCCTATCCCAACATCTCCTACCGCCTCGCCCGCAGGGCGAGCTTCCTCACCGCCGCCAAGTCCCAGCTGATCGTTGCCTCGGTTGGCATCGCCGTCGCACTCGTCATCGCAGCGTGGGGCCCCGCGCGCTCGTCGCGCGCCGGCGACCGCCATCGGACCGGCAACGGCGGATCGCCGCCGCGGCGCTGATCAGGCGCCCTTCTCCACCTCGGCGAACACCTTACGCGCCGCACGGAAGCACTCGACCCCCAGCGGCACGCCCGCATAAATGGCAATCTGGTGGATGATGGCCTGAATTTCGTCCTTGCTGACGCCGTTGTTGAGCGCGCCCTTGAGGTGCAGCTCCCATTCGTGCATGCGGCCCAGGCAGGCGAGCATGACGAGGTTGAGCATCGAGCGGGTCTTCTTCGGCAGGCGCTCGTCGCCCCAGACAAGACCCCAGCAATACTCGTTGAGGATCTCCTGGAACGGCTGATTGAAGGCATCGGCCGCAGCCATCGATTTGCTAACGTAGTCCTCTCCGAGCACGGCCTTGCGGTTGGCGAGGCCTTTGTCTCTCAATGCCTTGTCCATTGCTGTCTCCTTGGGTGCAGGGTGGAGGATCATTGCCCGCCTTCGCCACGCGCTCAAGCGTCGCCCACCTCCTCGATGTGGCGGGCAGCCTCCGCACGCGCGGCCGTGTCCTAGTGGAGGCCAAAGGCCCGTCGCGCCAATCGATCTACACCCCCGGCCAGAGGTGCCCGCTCACGGCAGCGGCACGCTCTGCGCGTGGCGGAACAAGTTGCCCGGATCCACGGCAGCTTTGACTTGGCGGAGCCGTGCGAGATTGCTGCCCCAATAGGCCTGGGAGTTGTCGGGGAGGTCGAGATCACAGTAGTTGACGTAGGCCGCACCCGATACATGCGGGCGCATGGCGGCGTAGAGGCCGCGCATCTGCTCCAGGCGCGCCTCGGCCGCTCCAGCCGACATCTGCGCGTAGTACTGCAGGCTGTAGAGGACGCCGCGGCGGTGCGGAAAGGCGGTATCGGCGGCGGGCACGCGCGCGATCGCACCGCCGTAGGAGTTGCAGATCACCGTGATCGCGTTTGCCGGCAGGCTCATGAGGCCCTCGAGCAGCGTCTCGATGCCGGCCCCGCTCATCGGCGCTGCCACGTAGTCGGACTTGCCCTTCATGTAAGCCGGCTCGTCGTCCGGCGTGAAATGACGGACCGCGCCGAGGAACGACGTCGAGTACGCGCGCAAGGCAGCGCTCGGTGCCGCGGCTGCCAGCAGCGGCCGCAGCTCGCTCTCCACCCGCTCGCGCGAGCCCGTCCATTCGCCGGCGCAGCGCAGCGCCACGCTGCCCGCGTTGGCCTTGGAGATGCGGAAGATCGAGGTGACCTCCTCGGGAGCATGCGGCGCCCAGGCCTGCCACGCCTGCATCACCGCCTTGGCGCGCGCGACCGGCAGCTGCCAGCCTACGCCGAACACGGTGGCCTGCCGGACCGCATGGCATCTGAATACGAAGCGCGTGACGACGCCGAAGCTGCCGCCGCCCGCCCCCCTGCACGCCCAGAATAGATCGGCATTGCTATTCGTATTGGCCGTGAGCACGCGACCGTTGGCGTCCACGATCTCGAGCGACACGAGACTGTCGCAGGCGAGCCCGTACTTGCGCGCAAGAAAGCCGAAACCGCCGCCCAGCGTGTTGCCGGCGATGCCCACGGTCGGGCACGAGCCGCCGGCGAGGGCAAGGTCGCGCGCGCCGGCCGCCGCGTACGCCTTCCCGAGCGTGGCGCCGCCGCCGACCGAGAGGCTGCCATCACGGGCCTCGAGGCGAACGTCGCTCATCAGGCGGGTGTCGATCACGAGGCCGTCGCTCAGCGACAAGCCCTCATAGGAGTGGCCGCCGCCGCGCACGGAGAACGGCACCTTGTTGGCGCGCACCCAGCCGATTGCCGAGGACACGCCTGCCGGCGTCCTCGGCAGTACGATGGCCTGCGGGTGCTTGAGCGTGCGCAGGTTGTAGGCGCGGCGCAGCTTCTCGTAGTCGGCGTCGCCCGGCGCGATGACCCGCGCGGCGGCGGGATCGAGGCTCGCCTTCAGGTCGCGCAACGGAAAGCTGGGCTGCGCCGTGGCTCTCCCCACGATGCGCGAAGCAGCTGCGAGGCCCAAAGCGCCTTGCATGAAGCGTCGTCTCTGCATCGCGGCGGTCCTTGCCTGCGGGCAATCTGCTCGGTCAGGAGACGCGAGCGGCAGGCAATTCTACCCCACCCCCACCTGAACCGTGCAGTCATGTGAGACGCTATCCCAGCGGCGCGATCAGCCAGAACGCGATCGCGGCCAATGCCAGCGCGCCCACCCACAGCGCGGCCCGCGTCCAGCGCCCCTGATGGGCCTGGGCAGCCGCGAGCCGCTCGACCGTGTCGTCATCGAGGCGCAGGCCTCCGCGCGCCATGTCGGCCAACGCCAGGGCCGTGCGCTCGGCCTGCTCCAGCAGGCGCGGCACCTCGGCGATCACCTTGCCCAGCACCTCTGCTCCTTCGCCCGCCTCGCGCAGGCGTCCGGCTACTCCGGTGTTGGCCACCATCCACTCCTTGGCGATGGGCTCGGCCGCGCTCCAGATATTGAGGGCCGGGTCGAGCGAGCGCGCCACACCCTCCACCACCACCATGGTCTTCTGCAGCAGCAACAGCTCGGGCCGCGTCTCCATGTCGAACACCTCGGTATACGCAAACAGCTGGCCCAGCAGGTCCGCCATCGAGATCTCCTCCGCGGTGCGGCCGTGGATCGGCTCGCCGATCGCCCGCATGGCCTGGGCGAATACCTCGACCGAGTGGTGCGGCGGCACGTAGCCGGCCTCGAAGTGCACCGCTGCGGTGCGCCGGTAGTCGCGCGTGATGAGGCCGTGCAGGATCTCGGCCAGGAACCGGCGCTCCTTTGCGCCGAGCCGGCCCATGATGCCGAAATCGACGGCGACGACCTGGCCATGTGTGTCGACGAGCAGGTTGCCCTGGTGCATGTCGGCATGGAAGAAGCCGTCACGCATGGCATGGCGCAGGAACGAGCGCAGGATGGTGAGGCCCAGCGCTTTGGGATCATGGCCGGCCGCAACCAGCGCGGCGCGATCGGAGATGGGGATGGCGTCGATCCACTCCAGCGTCAGCACCCGCTTGGCCGTGCGCCGCCAGTCGACGCCCGGCACGCGGAAGGCTCCATCCGGCAGCAGTTGATCGCGGGCGATGTTGTCGGCCATCTCGGAGATGGCGGCGGCCTCGAGCCGCAGGTCCATCTCGATCTCGACGGAGCGGGCCAGCGTGTCGACCACGGCCACGGGCCGCAGGCGCCGAGAAGGGGAATGGAAGCGCTCGATCTGACGGGCGACGAAGAAATAGCTGTCCAGGTCGCGGCGGAAGCGGCGCTCGATGCCGGGGCGCAGGATCTTGACCGCCACCTCGCGCCTCTCACCGCCTTCGACGACGGCGGCCTTGTGCACCTGGGCGATGGACGCGGCGGCGACCGGCGGACCGAACTCGGCGAAGTGGTCCTCGAGCCGCCCGCCGAGGGCCTCCTCCACGGCTCTGCGTGCCTCCTTCATCGAGAAGGCCGGCAGCTTGTCCTGCAGGTGCCGCAGGTCGCTTGCAAGCTCAGGCCCGATCAGGTCGGCGCGGGTGGCCAGGAACTGGCCGAGCTTGATGTAGCTGGGGCCGAGGCGCGTCAGCGCACCGGCTACGCGCCGCTCCTTGGGCTCGGCCGGTCGCAAGAGCCAGCTTGCCGCCCGAATCGGTAGCGTCGCGGCACGGGCCATGTGCAACACGAGGGGCACTCTGGTCCCCTTCGGGACGAACCGCACGCCGTGCTGCGCCAGCACAATGCCGGCACGGGAGAGAGACAGGATGCTGCCGAGGGTGGATGCCATGGTGCCCGATATGAGGGGAAGCGAGTTAAGGCACCACCATATTCGTAGGCGGTGAAGGGCCGAGCATCAGAGTTGTGGCCGATACCAGATTTTGGTACTAGTGCATAGACAAGTGAAGGGAGGCGAACATGGCGAAGAACACGTCGGTCATCATCGGCAACCATTTCGCAGACTTTATCGAGCGCCAGGTCAGTGAGGGTCGCTACGGTTCGGCCAGCGATGTCGTGCGGGCGGGGCTTCGCCTACTCGAAGAGCGCGAGATGAAGGTGGAGGCGCTGCGTGCAGCACTGATCGAGGGTGAGCAGAGTGGGCCCTCCACTCCTTTTGATTTCGATGAGTTCATCGATCGCAAACGCCAAAAGAGCAAGCGGGGAGAGAAAGCGGCAACATGAGCCGTATTTCCTCTCGCCGCGCGCTCGTGCCGACCTAGAGGATATTTGGGCTTTCACTGCCCGGGGGTGGGGAACGGATCAGGCCGAGGACTATGTTCGCCCGGTGCAGAATGCGATAGAGACGGTCGCGGAAGAACCTCGTAAGGGTCGCGCCTGTGATGAGGTTCGAAAGGGTTACCGCAGGTATTCTGTCGGTTCGCACGTGCTTTTCTACAGGAACGTCAAAGCCGGCATTGACATCGTCCGCATCTTGCACAACCGCATGGACTTCGAGCGGCATCTCTAGCGCATAGTGACATCGGCGCGCCCGCTGGATACCGAGAGCAAGTCCCGGTATGACAAGCGGGTTCGTACCCGGAGCACGGCCCCCATGTCCACCACGCCCCCCGTCCCCACCTTTCCGAACGGCTGGCAGCAGGCCACGCGCTATCCCGACCCCGCCATCGTCGCCCTCGACCCGCGGTTCGAGAAGTACTGGCTCAAGCTCTCGTGCGTGGAGCGCCTGTTCACCGGCTGCCGCTGGGCGGAGGGGCCGGTCTACTTCGGCGATGGGCGCTACCTGCTGTGGAGCGACATCCCCAACAACCGCATCCTCAAGTGGGAGGAGGAGACGGGCGCGGTGAGCACCTTCCGCAAGCCCTCCAACTTCGCCAACGGCAACACCCGCGACCGCCAGGGCCGCCTGGTTACGTGCCTGCACGGCGGGCGCAGCGTCGTGCGCACCGAATATGACGGCTCCATCACCGTGCTCGCGGACAGCTTCGACGGCAAGCGGCTCAACTCGCCCAACGACGTGGTCGTGAAGTCGGACGGCTCGGTGTGGTTCACCGATCCGCCGTTCGGCATCCTCGGCGACTACGAGGGCTACAAGGCCACGCCCGAGATCGAAGCCAACGTCTATCGCTGGGACCCCGACACCAAGAAGCTCGCGATCGTCGCCGAGGGCGTGCTGGGCCCCAACGGCCTGTGCTTCTCGCCCGACGAGAAGATCCTCTACGTGGTCGAGAGCCGCGGCGTGCCCAACCGCAAGTTCGTGGCCTTCGACGTGACCGACGGCGGCAGGAAGCTCGCCAACAAGCGCGTCTTCATCGATGCCGGCCCCGGCGGCACGCCCGACGGCATGCGCTGCGACGTCGACGGCAACCTGTGGTGCGGCTGGGGCATGGGCTCGCCCGAGCTCGACGGCGTGATGGTGTTTGCCCCCGACGGCAAGCCGATCGGCCGCATCGCGCTGCCCGAGCGCTGCGCCAACCTGTGCTTCGGCGGCGTCAAGCGCAACCGCCTGTTCATGGCGTCCAGCCAGTCGATGTATGCGCTGTATGTCAACACGCAGGGCGCGGCAGGCGGCTGACACGAAGCCCTTCCCGTCTTGCGTTCCCGGGAGCCGACGCTTCAGCGGAGGCTACCCGGGATCCTGCCGGATAAGGAGACTTCTCGCAGACCGGCGCGCTTTGCGCTTCGTCCTCACCTCACGCGGCAAGGCTTCGACTCTGCGCGCCCCGGACATTGTCCGCGGCGCTCCGGCCGGGGACGCATGCCGAGAGGATTGCGTACAGTCGCAACCACAGCAATGCGCCGCTTGCATACATTGCACGCGTCGGGGATGCATTGGCGGGGGAGGGCGAACCGGCTTAGACTTGCGGCAACGGTCGCGCGCGCCGGATCACCCAGGAGGACCCCGCCCATGCAGCTCAAGGTTTCGCCCATCAGCCGCCAGGAATGCTCCGCCGCCGAGTGGCAGGCCCGCGTCGACCTCGCCGCTGCCCACCGGCTCGCCGTCATGCACGGCTTCCACGAGGGCATCTTCAACCACCTGACGCTGGCGGTGCCGGGCAAGCCCGACCGCTACTACCAGATCCCCTTCGGCCTGCACTGGTCGGAGGTGAAGGCCTCGACCTTCATGGAGGTCGGCATCGACGACGGCAAGGTGAAGCGCGGCGCCGGCGACGTCGAGCGCTCCTGCTACTGCATCCACGCGCCGATCCACAAGCTGCAGCCCAAGACGGCGGCTGCCGTGTTCCACACCCACATGCCCTACGCCAGCGCGCTCACGCGGCTGGAGGACCCGCGCATCAAGGAGATCGGCCAGACCGAGGTCGGCATGATGGGCGAGATCGCCTACGACGACGACCTACACCGGCCCGGCCTTCGACACGGCCGAGGGCGAGCGCCTCGCCCGGCATCCTCGGCGACAAGGGCATCCTGTTCATGGCCAACCACGGCATCACCACGGTCGGCTCCTCCGTGGCCCAGGCCTACGACCGGCTCTACTACATCGAGCGCGCGGCGCAGGTGCAGATCTACGCCATGTGGACGGGCCAGCCCCTCAAGCAGCTGCCCGAGCCGGTGGTGGAGAAGACCCTGCGCGACATCGGCGGCTCCCGCTTCTATGACGGCCCCAGCCCCGCCGAGCGGCACTTCGAGGCGCTGAAGCGCATCCTCGACCGCAAGGAGGTGGACTACGCTGAGTGAGCTAGCAGCTGCGGCAGGAAGCTCCGCCGAGCGGTCCCTGCGTATCGTCACTCGTGACCGGAACACGCGGCAGCGGGTCGCGAAGGACGACCCTTCGGCGGCTCTCCGGGGACAAAACTCAGCGCGAATTCGGAGCCCCCGCCTGGGCGATCCTTGACGACGATCGTGCCCCCGTGCGCCTCCACGATGCGCTTGACGATGGAGAGCCCGAGACCAGCGCCGCCGACGCGCCGCCGATCACGCGGCCAGAAGCGCTGGAAGATCAGCTCACGCTTGGCCGCCGGCACCCCCGCGCCGCGGTCGAGCACGCTGACGGTGCCCGAGTTCTTCCACGGCGATCTCGATGTCCGTTCCCTTGGGTGTGTGGTGAAGGGCGTTCTCGACGAGGTTGCGGATGGCCCGGCGCAGGATCTCCGCGTTGCCCTTGATCCAGACCGCATGTTCCGTGCCGCCCAGGGCAATCGCCTTGTGCTGTGCCAAGGCCAGGGGGGCGACGAATTCGGCAACCTCGGCAGAGACGGCACGCAGATCGGCACGTTCGTCCGGATCTAGGACAAGGGTCTCCAGCTCGGCGGCATCGAGCAGCTGAGCGACGACGCGGCTCATGCCCTCCACGTCCCGGTATAGCGTCTCGGCCGCGGTGCGGTCCGGAAGGGTGTCGATCCGGGTTCGCAAAATGGCGAGCGGCGTGCGCAGCTCATGCGCGGCATCGGCGGTGAACTCGTGCTGCCGTCGGAACCCATGCTCAAGTCGGTCGAGCGCCTGGTTGACGGCCGTCACGAGAGGTTGGATCTCCTTGGGGATGCCTTCGACGGGCAGCCTGACATCGATCCGGGTCGGGCTGATGTGGGCGGCTTGGTCGGAGGCGCGCAACAGCGGCCGGACGGCCCGCCGGAAGATGGCGACGTCGGTGGCGAGGAGGAGAA
Source organism: uncultured Alphaproteobacteria bacterium (assembly GCA_963738065.1). Taxonomy (GTDB): domain Bacteria; phylum Pseudomonadota; class Alphaproteobacteria; order Rhizobiales; family Hyphomicrobiaceae; genus AWTP1-13. The sequence continues at coordinate 271,809 of CAVTVO010000009.1, read as the reverse complement.
GAAGGATCGGCACCGTGATCCAACCGACCTGCTGGAAGAAATTCCCCACGATATCGTCGACCAGGACGTCTCGGTGCGCGAGATCCTCGGCCACCTGGATCGAGACCTCGCGGCCCGCCAGCCGCTTGCGCAGGCTCGCTCCGGAAATGACCCCCTCCCCGCGCCGGATCTCCAGGAACTTGAGCTCGGGCGAACCCTCATCAACGGGAAAAATGCGCGCCCCGTCCTTGCGCGAGGAGAACAGGACATGCCCGCCCTCGTCGAGCACGGCATATGCGTAGCGCCCGTACGCCGCGGAGTACTGATCGCGAAGGCTGGGCGGAAGATCGAGCGACCATCCGCCGTCGGACCGGGGTGCGAGATGGCGCGCGAGCGCCACGGCATGACTCTTCAGAGCGTGCCGCTGGAGATTTTCCACGTCGGAGTTGAGAAACCAATAGAGCACGATCGGTATGCAAACCGCGGTGATCAGAATGGCGACCACATGCAGTAGAATGATGCGCGACAGGATCGAACCGGAGCGAAACACGCTACTGGCTCTCCGAGATGAGGTAGCCCACCCCTCGAACGGTCTGGATTTTCACCTTGGCACCGCGATCGGCCAGCTCCTTGCGAAGCCGATGTACGTAGACCTCCACGGCATTCGACGCCACTTCGCCGTCGAGACCGAAAATCTGATCCTCGACCACCTTTTTGGGCACGACGTTGCCCTTCCGCCGCAGCAGCAGCTCGAGCACCGTCGAACTCGCGCGCCGAGAGGATCTCGGACCTGCCGTCGATGAACGTCTGCCGACTGTCGGTATCGAATACGATATTGGCAAGCCGCAGGGAGCTTCCGAGCAGCTGGCCTGGACGTCGTAGCAATGCCTCCAGCCGCGCCACCAGCTCGTCGAACGCAAACGGCTTGACCAGGTAGTCGTCGGCGCCGCTGCGCAAGCCGCTGACCCGATCGTTCACGCCCCCTCGGGCGGTGAGCACCAGGACCGGGATCGGATCGTTGCGGTGCCTGAGCTCTCTCAGGATCGACAATCCGTCTCCGTCCGGCAGGCCAAGATCGAGGATCACCACCGCGTAGCGGGTCATCTGCAGGGCGGCCTGGGCTTCGGCAACACTTGCAAGAAGATCGACCTCGAAGCCGGCCGATCGCAGCCCTTTGGCGAGAAGCCGAGCAAGCTCTTCGTTGTCTTCAACGACCAAGAAGTCTCATGTGCGCGACGTCCGATCGAACAGCTCCGGAAGCTTGGTTGGAGCCGTGTGACGAGATGCCAACGCCCGTGTAAGGCCCATGTAAGGATCCCCGCGCTACCCAGCCTCGTCGATACCATGAACGCAGGATCGCTCGAGCGTAAGGGCGCTGTAAGCGCTCCTAATATAGGGTGGCGGCAATGGTGCGTCGACGCACGGGGAATCGTTTCGGCGATTAACCCGAATTGCAGGGGCCGCCGTTTGGTGGGGGGTGGAAGAGTATGCGTTCTCTGAGCAAGCCGATCGAGCTCGTCGCCGCGAGCTGCCTCTCGTGCAACGACCCGTTCGGCACGGCGGCTGCAACCGACTAGCCGGCACGAGCATGTGCAGCGCCGCGCTCGTCTAGCCTCTGATGTCTCGAGCAAGCAATCGGAAAGTGGTTCCCAAGCGGGGGTTGACATGGGGGGCGTGTTGTTCAAGCGCGGCAAGTTGTCCTTGATCGTGCTTGCCACCGTTTGCCTTGCTTTTGGCGCGCTGCTCATTGCGTCGAGGGCGGATCGGGGCAGGTCCTACGCCAGCAAAGAGAAGGACGAGACCGCGCAGGACAGTGGCAAGCTCGTTCTCACCTCTGCCCAGTGGTCGACGCTCACGGTTCAACCCGTCCAGTCGCGCACATTTCGCAGCGAGCATCAGACCGAAGGCAAGATCGCAGTGGATGAGGATCATTCCACTCCGGTCTTTTCGCTCTATGCGGGGCGGGTGACCAAGCTCCTCGCCGTCCCCGGCGATACCGTGCAACGCGGCCAGCCGCTGTTCGTGTTGGAAGCTGGCGACTCCGTGCAGGCCCAGAACGACTTCATCTCGGCGCTCGCCGCCGTCAACAAGGCGCGCTCGCAGATCCGCCTGACAGAGACCGTTGAGCGGCGCCTGCACAATCTCGTTGAAGCCAAGGCCATGCCTCTGAAGGACTGGCAGGAGGCTCAGGCCAATCTGACGGGCGCGCAAAACGATTTGCGCAGCGCCGAGACGACGCTCGAGGCGATGCGCAGCCGCCTGCGCATTCTGGGCAAGAGCAATGCGGAGATCGAGGCCTTCCAGAGCACCGGGGCCATCACACCCGATACCGTAGTTCCTGCACCCCTCTCGGGCACCATCGTCCAGCGCAAAGTTGGGCCCGGCCAATACATAACTGCCGGCTCCGCAGACCCGGTGTTCGTCATCGGCGATCTCTCGACGGTGTGGTTGGTCGCCTTCGTCCGCGAGTCGGAAGCGCCCAAGGTGAAGGTAGGCCAGCCCATCAAGTTCAAGGTACTGGCCTATCCCGACCAGGCTTTCGAGGCCACGATCAACTACGTGGCGACCGCGCTCGATCCGAGCAGCCGGCGCCTCATGGTTCGCGCCACGATCGACAATTCCCAGGGACGGTTCAAGCCGGAGATGTTCGCCAGCGTGACGATCATCCACGGCGACGAGGCTGGACCTTCGACGGCGGTGCCGCAGGACGCCATCATCTACGACGGCGAAGCTGCCCGCGTCTGGGTGGCGGTCAACGGCCAGGCTCTGGAGATGCGCAATATCAAGCTCGGACTGTCCAGCGGACGCCTGGTACAGGTGTTGGACGGCCTCAAGCCCAGCGACAGGGTCGTCACCAAGGGCGCCCTGTTCGTCGATCGGGCAGCCGGCAGCTGACGCCGCCATCACAAGCAAGACACAGGACCTGACGGCGGACACGCGATGCTGCGCAGCCTCATCACCTTCTGCCTCTCGCGGCGGTTGCTGGTTCTGATCGCGTTCTCGGTGTTTCTCGGTCTCGGCTTTGCCGCGTTCCAAACTATGAACATCGAGGCCTATCCCGACCCGACACCCCCCACCATCGAGATCATCGCCCAGAACCCGGGCCAGTCGCCCGAGGAAATGGAGCGCTATGTCACCGTCCCCATCGAGATCGCCGTCGCCAGTACGCCTGGGCTCAAGTTCCTGCGCTCCAACACCGTCTATGCTCTGAGCTTCCTGCGCCTGCAGTTCGAATACGGCCGCGACTACTACTTCGTGCGGCAGGAGGTGATCAACCGCCTCAAGGACGTCAGCCTGCCCAAGGACGTGCAGCCGGTCATCTCGCCGGCCGGCACCGTCAGTGAGATCTTCCGCTACCAGCTCAAGGGCCTACCCGGCATGAGCATCATGCAGCTCAAGACGCTGCAGGACTGGGTGGTGGAGCGGCGGCTGCGCATGGTCCCAGGCGTCTCCGATGTTCTCGTGATGGGCGGCAAGACCAAGGAATTCCAGGTCGAGATCAATCTCGACCGGATGCGGGCCTACGGACTAGGCCTTCCCCAGATCATGAGCGCCATTTCCACCAGCAATGCCAACGTCGGCGGCCGCACGATCGCCATCGGCGAGCAATCGGCCAATGTCCGCGGCGTCGGGGTGCTGAATTCGGTCGACGATATACGCAACATCGTCCTGACCCAGCAGGGCGGAGTTCCTGTGCTGCTTTCCGACGTCGCCAAGGTTCAGATCGGCTTCACGCCCAGGCTCGGCATCGCCGGACGCGACGGCGCCACCGACATCGTCTACGGCATCGTGCTGATGCAGAAGTTCGAGCGCACCATGAATGTGGTGAAGCGCGTTCGCGATGCCATCCAGCGCATCAACGCCGACGGAAGCCTGCCCCCGGGCGTGAAGGTCGATCCCTACTACGACCGCGGCGATCTGGTGGCGGTGACCGTGAACACGGTGCTGCACAACATGCTGTTCGGCATCGCGCTGATCTTCGTGATCCAGTGGCTGTTCCTGGGCAATTTTCGCTGCGCGCTGATCGTCTCCGCCACCATCCCGGTGGCGTTGTTCCTGGCCGTCATGATCACGGTGATGCGCGGGGAGTCCGCCAACCTGTTGTCGATCGGCGCCATCGACCTCGGCATTATCGTCGATGCAACGGTCATCATGGTGGAAAACGTGTTCCGCCACCTGGCCCATCACGTGAGCCGCCAGATTGAGGATACCGAGGCGGGGTTGACCGAGAAATTGCACCGCATCCTCGTCGCGGCGATCGAGGTCGACAAGGCCATCTTCTTCTCGGTCATCATCACGATCGCTGCTTTCCTGCCGCTGTTCACGATGCAGGGCGTGGAAGGCCAGATCTTTGGCCCGATGTCGCGCACCTACGCCTATGCCCTGATTGGCGCGCTGGTGGCGACGTTCACGGTGACCCCGGTTCTGTCCTCCTTCCTGCTGCCCGAGCGCGTCAACGAGATCGAGACCTTCCTGGTGCGAAGCCTGCGCGCCGTCTATGAGCCCACGCTCCGGCTCGCGGTGCGCCGGGCTCGTGTCTCGGCCATGATTGCAGTCGCATTTCTGGGCGTCTGCGGCGTGCTCGGCGCCAGGCTCGGCACGGAATTCCTGCCAAAGCTGGAGGAGGGCAACCTGTGGATTCGCGCCCTGCTGCCGCCCACCATCACGCTCGAGGCGGGCATGGAGAGCGTCGCGCAGATGCGAGACATCATCCGGCGCCATGCGCCGGTGCAGACGGTCGTGTCGGAGCAGGGCCGCGGCGAGGACGGCACCGATCCTGACGGCTCTTTCGTGGCGGAATTCTTCGTCCCTCTGAAGCCGCTCGATAGATGGCCCCCCGGTCTCACCAAGGTGATGCTGGTCAAGCAGATGAGCGACGAGCTCAAAGGCCGCTTCATCGGAATCGACTTCAACTTCTCGCAATACATCCAGGACAACATCGAGGAGGCGGTGTCCGGCGTCAAAGGGGAGAACTCGGTGAAAATCTTCGGACCCGATCTCGCCGGCCTGGAAGGTCTGTCTCGCTCGCTCAAGACCGAGCTCGCCCAGGTGCGCGGCGTCAGGGATCCGGGAGCATTCAACCTGCTTGGCCAGCCGAACCTGGTCGTTCGTGTCGACCGTGCCAAAGCGGCGCGCTACGGCTTGTCGGTGGGTGACATGAATGCCGTGGTGCAAGCCGCAATCGGCGGGCAGGAGATCACTCGCGTCTATGAGGGAGAGCGGCATTTCGGGCTGACCGTCAGGTTGGCGCGGGAGCACCGCGACAACGTGGATGCGATCCGCGCCATTCCCGTTGCCTTGCCCAGCGCAGATGCACGCTCGCCGACGGTCTATATCGCGCTGGGCGACGTCGCCGACATCAAGCTCGAGAGCGGCGCGGCCTACATCTATCGCGAGAACGGCCAGCGCTTCGTGCCGGTGAAGTACAGCGTGCGCGACCGCGACCTCGGCTCGACCGTGGCGGAGGCGCAGGGGCGCGTCGCCCAGAACCTGAAACTCCCTTCCGGCTATCGCACGGAATGGACCGGCGAGTTCGGCGCCCTGGAGGATGCCAAGAAGCGTCTCGGAGTGATCGTGCCACTCAGCCTGCTACTGATATTGATGGTGCTCTACAGCCTGTTCAATTCGCTACGCCACAGCCTGCTTGCGCTCTCCGGAATACCGTTCGCGGTGGCCGGCGGGATTCTGGGGCTCTACTTCGCCGGGCTCAACGCCAGCGTCTCTGCCGCCGTCGGATTCATATCGCTGTTCGGCGTGTCTGCCATGGACGGCATCCTGCTCGTCACCTATATCCGCCGCGACATAAGCGAGGGGATGGGCACCGAGGAGGCCATTGTCCGGTCGGCGCAGACCCGGATGCGGCAGATCTTCATGACGGGGCTGTCGGCCTGCATCGGCCTCTTGCCGGCGGCACTTTCCACGGGCATCGGCTCTCAGGTTCAGCAGCCTCTGGCCTGTGTCATTGTCGGTGGCATGCTGCTTTCTCCCATCTGCAGTCTGCTCGTCATCCCGACCTTCTCACGCCTGTTCATGTTGGACATCGCCGAGAGCACTGCGGGCCAGCCCGGTGGCACGAGCAACTACGAACCCGCCCGATCGTAGACGACAGCGCGCGCCGACCGCGGTGCCCCGTGGCACCGATCGGCGAGCCCTCGCGCCCCAGTCCGTCGATGGAAATCTTACATCAGCCTGACTTTTCCGGCCTCTTCGCACGGCAAATGGTGCGCGGAGAACACGTCGCCAGAAAATGGATGTTCGCTAGCAATTGCTTAATGGAATGCGCGCCTCGTGCGGTACAGAAATAAGCGTGATCGATTTGCGCTGGTGGATCATAGGCTCGACAAGGGCCAAGGCACCGGCTGCCGCATCGGTCCGGGCACGGGACGACGGGGACTTTTCGGGTGGGGGATGGCAACGACAATTGCCGCCGTGCGCAAGCACGGCGCAGCCTCGCCCAACCGCTTCGAACGCGATCGCTGCCCCTCCTTTTCGCGGGCATCTTGACCGGCTGCGCTCTGGGTCCCGATTTCACTCCGCCCAACTCGCCCCCGGTCGCGGCGTATCTCCCGCGGAGCGGACCAGGCGACGCGGCCGGGTTGGCATTCGCCAACGGCGCCGACATTCCGGGCCGATGGTGGGAGCTCTTCCGCTCGCGTGCCCTCAATGAGTTGATCGAGCAAGGCATCGCACACAATCCCGATCTGCAAGCAGCGGAGGCGGCGGTGCAAATGGCCCAGGCCAACGCTCTGGCGCAGCGGGGCAGCTTGTTCCCGCAGGTGGCGGGCAACTGGAACTCGCAGCGCGAAAGGGTCCCGATCGGCACCCTCGACTCGCCAGCGGCCAACAAGGCCGAGTTCTTCAGCCTGCACACGGCGCAAGTGACGGTGAGCTACGTCGCCGACGTCTGGGGAGGCACGCGCCGACAGGTCGAGTCGCTGCAGGCTCTCGCCGAGAACCAAGCCTTCATGCGCGAGGGCGTCTACCTCACGCTCACCTCCAACATCGCGCTAGCCGCGATCCAGGAAGCGTCGCTGCGCGCACAAATATCGGTAGTGAGCAGGCTCATCTCCCTGCAGACGCAGCTGCTGAACATCCTGCGCCGCCAACTCACGTCGGGGCAGATCGCCGAGCCCGACGTGCTGGCGCAGGAGACGGCCGTCGCTCAGGCGCGGCTGCTGCTGCCGCCCCTGCAGAGGCAGCTCGAGCAGCAGCGCCACCTGCTGGCTACCCTCACCGGGCGCTTTCCGGGCGACGGCGCAGGCGCCTCCTTCGATCTGCGTTCGCTGCGGATGCCCAGGCGGCTGCCGCTCACCCTGCCGGCCAGCCTCGTGCGCCAGCGGCCGGATATCCGCGCCGCCGAGGCCGGCGTCCATGCCGCCAACGCGCAGGTCGGCGTGGCGATCGCCAACCGCTTCCCGCAGATCACGCTCAGCGGCAATGCCGGCAGCACGGCCTATGCCGCCTCGCAGCTGTTCACGCCGGGAACCAATATGTGGATGATCGCCGGCAACGCCCTGCAGCCGGTGTTCGACGGCGGCACGCTCCGCCACCGGCAGGAGGCTGCCGAGGCCGGCCTGACCCAGGCCGTGGCCCAGTATCGCGGCACCGTGCTGACGGCGTTCCGGAATGTTGCCGACACGCTGCGGGCTCTGCAGGCCGACGCCCGCACGCTCGCGGCTGCCGCCGCTGCCGAGCGCGCCGCAGGGCGCAGCATCGATCTCATTCGCCGGCAGATCGACCAGGGCCAGGTCAGCCTGCCGATCCTCCTCAACGCGCAGCAGGCGTTCCTTCAGACCTCGCTCGCCCGGGTGCAGGCGGAGGCCGCCCGCCTCGCCGACACGGTCGCTCTGTTCCAGGCGCTCGGCGGCGGCTGGTGGAACCGCTGGGACGTCACGGTCGTCCCGACCCACTAGATGTGAGACGACGCGAGCCGGCTCGCTGCCGAGCCTCAGCCCGTCTCGATCGGCAGCGACGCGTCCTTGGCCCACTCGCCCATGGAGCCGTCATAGAGCGTGAGGGCGTCGTAGCCCAGCTGATGCAGCAGGAACAGGTCGATGGTGGCGGAGATGCCACCGCCGCAATAGCAGATCACCTTCTTGTCCTTGGTCACCCCTTGCGCCGCGAGCTTGGCCTGCGGCATCGGCCAGCGACGTGAACCCCTTGGTCTTCGGATCGATCAGGCTGGCGGCGGGAACGTTGACGCTGCCGGGCACGCGGCCTGGACGGCCGTAGCGGCTGGGCTCGAGCCCCTTGTGGAACTGGGGCCCGAGCGCATTGACGGTCACCGCATCCGCTTTCTCGATCGCGGCCCGCACGTCCTCCTTGTCGACGAATAGCCCGGCGCGCGGCTTGGCCGCAAAGGTCGCCGGCGGATAGCCCCTCGGCGCACCGCTCTCGGTAGGCCGACCCTCGGCCTTCCATTTGTCGAAGCCGCCGTCGAGCACGGCGGCGCCGTCGAAGCCGAGCGACTTCAGCATCCACCAGAAGCGCGTCGCCCACATCATGGTGCCGATGCTGTAGAGCACGACCTGGCTGTCGTTGCCGAGCGCCATGGCGGCCGAACGCCGCCTCGAGCTGCGCCGTCGCCGGCATCATGAAGCGCAGGCGCGTCGTGGCATCGGAGAACTCGCCCTGCAGGTCGAGAAAGTCGGCGCCCGGGATGTGCGCCTCCTCGAAGGTGCGCCGGCCAGGCACGGCGATGTAGGGGTCCTCGCTCCCGGCCGGCGTCGGCTCGAGATAGGTCGTGCAGTCGTAGAGCCTCAAGGAGGGGTCGGCCAGCTTGGCCGCCAGCGCCTCGGTGCTGATCAGTGCCTGGGGTTCGCGCATGCCGTCCTCCCGAACTCCTTGTTCAAGCTGCCTTCCACTTGATGGAGCAGCCAACCGACGCAACCTGCGGCTCGGATGCGACACCCGTTCTGGCGATCGACGCGCATCGCCTCCACGAGCTCGCGGCGGGCGCCCTTGGGCGGCGGGCTCGTGCGGCCCTCGTCGAGGCGGCCGCGATAGGCGAGCTTGCCACTCGCATCGAAGCCGAAGAAATCGGGCGTGCACACCGCCCCATAGGCCCGCGCCACCTGCTGGGTCTCGTCGTGCAGGTAGGGGAACGGAAATTTGTGCGTCTCGGCGAACCGCTTCATGTTGGCAAAGGAGTCCTCGGGATAGGAGCGGGCATCATTGCTGCAGATCGCGGCGAAGCCGAACCCTTCCGCCTCGAGCGTGGCGGCATCCGCAGCCAGCCGCGTCACGATGGCTTTGACGTAGGGGCAATGGTTGCAGATGAAGACGATCACCGTGCCCTTGGCGCCGGCGACGTCCTTCAGCGCATAGGTCTTGCCGTCCGTGGCGGGCAGCCGGAAGTCGGGCGCCGCGAGACCGAGGGCGAGCTTGGGTTGTGCCATGAGGATGCCTCGCGGGGTGAGTTGGTCTCGGTCCGAGCGCCGGCGAGCTTATCGGGAAATGCCGGGCCGCGCGAGGCTCACGACCGTTCCGCGCCGTCGACGGCCTCGGCCGCGAAGCCGAAGAGATCGGTGGGGTCGGCCGCCGCCGCGGGGGCGAGGTCGCCGACCCCGACGCCGATCAGCCGGAAGGTGCGCCCATCGGCCTCCCGCGCGATCAGCGCTGCCACGCTGTCGTAGATCAAGCCGGCCTTCTGGGTCGGATGGGCGAGACGTCGGCTGCGCGTCAGAATGCGGAAGTCGGAGGTCTTGAGCTTGAGCACGATGCTCGCCCCCGCCACGCCTTTGCGGGCGAGCTGCGCCGCCACCCGCTCGCTCAGCCGCCGTGCAATCTCGCAAAGCTGCGATCCCGAGCCCGTATCCTTGGCGAAGGTCGTCTCGGCGGAGATGCTCTTGACGGGACGGTAGGGCGTGACCTGGCGATCGTCATCACCATGGGCGAACTGCGCCAGACGGTGCCCGAACTTGCCGAAGCGGGCGACCAGCTCCGGCTCGCTCAGCGCCTGCAGATCGGCGATGGTGGCAAGCCCGCTCGCTTCCATGCGCCGGGCCGTCACGGCGCCGACGCCGTGGATCTTGCGCACCGACAGCGGCGCCAGGAACCCTTTGGCCTCGGCGCGGCCGATGGCCGAGAACCCGCGCGGCTTCTCGAGCTCGGAGGCGAGCTTGGCCAGGAACTTGTTGCAGGAAAGCCCAATCGACACGGTGATGCCGACCTCGCTCTCGATCCTGCGGGCGATGGTGGCCAGCGCTTCGGATGCGGGCGGCGCCTCGGTTCGGTAGTCGTCGGTCAGGTCGAGATAGGCTTCATCCAGCGACACCGGCTCGAGTATCGAGGTGGCAGAGGCGAAGATGGTGCGGATGGCCTCGCTGGCCCGCTTGTACTTGGCCATATCCGGCGGAATGACGGTCGCGTGCGGGCACAGCTCCAACGCCTGGAACATCGGCATCGCCGAGCGTGCCCCGAATTTTCTCGCGACGTAGCAGGCCGTCACCACCACGCCGCGCCCGCCGGCATGGCCGACGATCAGCGGCTCGGCCGCCAGCTCGGGCCGGTCGCGCTTCTCAACCGAGGCATAGAAGGCATCACAGTCGATGTGGGCAATGCCGAGGGTCTCGATCTCGGCGTGGACCACGAGACGCCGGCCGCCACACCTGCCGCAAGCGCCGGCCTCGACCTCGGCGATCTCGCAGCAGTCCCGGCACAGAGCGCGCGTCATGGCTTTGTCGGTGGCGATGATTTGCGAGCCTGCCATGGTCCATGGGTGAACGCCAGAAGAGCCGGAATCGGAAACCGCTTGCCGGCAGCGCCAGCCCTAAAGTATTGATTCTCAAGCCGGCTGGCGGAGTGGCAGCGCCTTTCCAGCGGAAAGCGACTGGCGGCTCGCGCCGACGGCAGACGTTGATGAAAAGTGCCCTACCTGTTCCTTGGGGAACAGCGAGTCCCGATTGGGACACACAGAATTGAATTCTCGATAGCGCATTGTAGGGGAGAGCGATGTTCAAGACCGTGATCGCCTTCACGCTTGCCGCAGCCGTCCTGGCCTCTGCGTCCGCGGCCCAGGCCTGTGACGACGACGACGATTGCCCACCCGGCATTTCCTTCAAACGGTTCATCCCTCGATCGATCCCCGGCATTCCCGACATGCCCAAAGGCTTGCCCAAGCGCTTGCCCAAGGTTGAGATCCCGGAGGCACCCCCGAAGGTCATTGAGCGCAAGATCGAGAAGAAGGCTGTTGAGAACGAAGGGCAGCGCCCGGGCGCGAAAGCGCTCGAGGATGTAAAAGTAGTCGAGAAGCCCGCGAGCGTGCGCGCCCCCGAACCCGCCCGAGTGTGCACGAAATATCTCCCGAGCCTCGGAAGGGCGGTCGAGACCCCCTGCGAATAGGTGGCCACTTCGACCTCGACGTACGGGTCAGACCGAAACTGTTCGGCCCCCGGGGCGCGATCGCGTCTTCCACGAGCCGATTGGCGGTCGCGGCAGTCCGAGATTCTCGCGCAGCGTCTTGCCCGCATAGTCCTTGTGGAAGAGGCCGCGCCGCTGCAGCTCCGGGATTACGTGGCGCACGAAGTCGGCGTAGGCACCCGGCACATGCGTTGCCGCCACCACGAAGCCGTCGCAGCCGCGGGCGGAGAACATCTCCTCCATGTAGTCGGCGAGCTCCTTGGGGCCGCCCACGATGGCGCTGTCGGTCTGACCGCGACCGCTGAAGTTGATGAAGTCGCGCGCGCTCGGGTTGGTCTTCCCGCTCCGCTTCAACACGCCGTCGCGGATGCCGAGCATGCCCTGCATGCCCTTCAGCTCTTCCGTCGTGAACGGCTCGTCGATGCCCTTGGACGCGAAATCGAAATTCAGCGCCTCGGCCAGCAGCGACAGCGCATCGATCTCGAGCGGCAGCTTGGAGATGGTCGCCATCTTGTCCTCGGCTTCCGCCTTGGTGGCGCCGGCGACGGGCATGAGGATATTGCAGATGGACATGTGATCGGGATTGCGTCCGAGGCGCTCCGCCTCGCTCTTGACCGCCTGGTAGCCCTCCTTGGCGATCTCGGTGTTGCGCGCGGCGGCGAAGATCACCTCGCCCCAGCGCCCGGCGAAGCGCTGCCCGCGCCCGCTCGCGCCGGCCTGGATGATGACGGGATGGCCCTGGGGCGAGCGCGGCACCGTGAACGGTCCGCGCGAGCGATAGTATTTTCCCTTGTGATCGAGCCGTCTCACCTTGGCCGGATCGGCGTAGCGCCCGGTCTTCTTGTCGACGATGATGGCGCCGTCATCCCACGTGTCCCAATGCCCGAGCACGACCTCCATGAACTCGTCGGCCTTGTCGTAGCGCAGATCGTGCTGGAGATGCTCCTCGCGGCCCATGTTGTGGGCTTCTCCATCATTGACCGAGGTCACCACGTTCCAGCCCGCGCGCCCGTCCGTCATCAGGTCGAGCGTCGCGAACCGCCGGGCGACATCGAAGGGCTCGAAATATGTCGTGGAGCAGGTCGACGCGAGCCCCAGCTTCTTCGTCACCGCGCCCATCGTCATCAGCACGATCAGCGGGTCCATCTTGGTGGCGCGGATGCCGTATTCGACGGTGTGGGCATGATCGCTGCCGTAGCGGTCCGGCATCGCCAGGCGGTCGTCGAAGAAAGCCATGTGGAACTTGCCGGCTTCCAGGACGCGGGCGATCTCCTGGTAGTAGTCGGCCGAATGGGCATCGTCACGCGACTGGGGATGGCGCCAGGAGCTCGGAAGATTGGTGCAGTTCTGCGCCTGCAGGAAACCGACCATCACCATCTGCCGCGTCATGTCTCGCTCCCATGCTAGCCGCGTGTCCCTTCTCCCCTTGGGGAGAAGGTGCCCCGAAGGGGCGGATGAGGGGGCCTTCTCTTCGCTCGGCCTACTCCCCCCTCACCAGTTCGGCCGAATGACTTACGGCCGCGCCATCAAGCTTGAGGCAACTTCAACCTCGCAGTCCGCAACCGTAAGTCATGGCCTCACGTCCTCTCCCCGACGGGGAGAGGTGGCCGATTGCAGCCCGAGCTCAGCTGCCAGGCCGTACTCGCCCGCGAGCGCGCGCAACTTGTCCCACGTGGCGTCCTCCACGTCGATGCCGCTCTTGCGCCGCTCCACCTCGCGCATGTGCTCGACCTCGCCCGGATAGAGCACGCCCTTGCTGCCCACCGATGGCGGCGTTGCCTTCAGGTAGCGGGCGAACTCGGCAACCTCTTGCTTGAATTCGGCCAGCGGGCGAAAAGCGTCGACCTTGAATACAGCCATGAAGCAGCCGTCGTTGTGCCGACCCGTGGGCTCGACGCCGAAGCCGAGCCCGGTCAGCAGCCCGCACAGAATCTCCACCATGGCGGCAAGGCCGCTACCCTTGTAGCCCTCGGTGCCGCCGAGCGGCAGCAGTGCTGCGCCCTTGCGCAGGCGGGTGGGGTCGGTGGTCGCCTTGCCGTCGCTGTCCACGAGCCAGCCCTCCGGGATCTGCTCGCCGCGCGCCGCCGCCAGCATCACCTTGCCGGCCGCCACTGCCGAGGTTGCCATGTCGAGATAGAAGGGCGCGTCGAGATTGGAAGGCACGGCAATGGAGATGGGATTGGTGCCAAGCCGTGCCTCACGCCCGCCGAACGGCGCGACGGCCTTGGCCGAACGACCAGAGTCGGCGGTGGCGATGCCGATCATGCCTTCCTTGGCCGCCATCAGCGGATAGGCGGCGAGCCGGCCGACGTGGCTCTGGCGGAATACGGTGCAGGCCGCGACATTGGTCTTCTTGGCCTTCTCGATGGTGAGCCGCATGGCTTTGGCATTGACGTGGAAGCCGAAGCCCCAGTGGCCGTCGATGACGGTCGTGGCGGGCGACTCCTGCACGATGGCGAAGGGAGCGCCGGGCACGATGTGGCCGACCTTGATGCGGTCGATGTAGGTCGGAACGGCGATGATGCCATGCGAGTCGTGGCCCGCGAGATTGGCATTGACACAGCCGACCGCGACCGCCTCCGCCTCCTCTTGCGACGCTCCCGCGCCCCGCAGCAGGGCCGTTCCTATCTTGGTGAGGCGGTCAGCTTGAACTATCGGCATTGGGCGTCCTCTCGGTCCTATTGTGCTTGTTGGGGCATCAGTTCCGGCAAGCTACGGCAGCTTCAGTTTGGCTAACGCGCGGCGGGCGCGCGCCGTGATCGCCTCCCAGTTGCCGGCGCGGATGTCGGCAGCCGGCGCCAGCCATGAGCCGCCCACAGAGGCAACGTTTGGCTGGGCGAGCCATTCCGCGAAGTTGTCCTCGCCGATACCGCCCGTCGGGCAGAAGCGCACCTGCGGAAATGGGCCCGCAAGCGCACGCACCGCGGCGATGCCGCCAGCCGGCACCGCCGGAAAGAATTTGACCACGTCGAACCCGTGCAACAGCGCCACCATCAGCTCGGAGGCCGTCTGCACCCCCGGGATGAACGGCAACGAGCCCTCCGCGGCGGCATCGAGCAGCTCTGGGGTCGCGCCGGGGCTCAGAGCAAAGCGCGCCTTGAGCGTGCGCGCCGTGATGAGGTCGTGCGGTGTGAGCACCGTGCCGATGCCGACCAGCGCCTCCGGCACCTCCTTTGTGATGGCCGCAGCCGCGGCGGAGGCTGCCGGCGTCCGCAGCGTGATCTCCAGGGCCTCGAGGCCGCCCGCGACCAGCGCCCGCGCCAGCGGCACCGCGTCCCGGGCGTGCTCGATGGTAATGACGGGGATCAACGGGGCGGCGCGCAAAATCTCTTCGAGCTGCCGACTGCGCATTTGCGCGACCTCTGTCCTTGCTGCCGTCATGTGCGCGCTTCCTCGCAAGGCATCATCCCGGCCGGCATCGCCGAGCGGGGAATGATCGCGCCGCGATGGCGCACGACCGCGCCGGCCAGCCGATGGCCCAATCCCGCCGCCTCCGTTGGCTCTGCACCCGACAGGCGCGCAGCAAGATATGCGGCAGCGAAACTGTCGCCGGCGGCGGTGGTGTCGACGACATCGCGGACGGACTGCGCCGTCACTGTTTGCTCGCGGCCGCCATACGCAATGCGGACCGCCGGCTCGGGGAGCTTGAGCACCACCTCGATGCACGGATCGGTCGGCAGCTCGCTTTCGCCGTCCTTGCCGAACAGCCCTTCGAGGTCCTCAATCGAAGCCAGTACGATATCGGCTCGGCGCAAAGCCGCGCGGTATGCCGCCTTTGCCACCGCCCGGTCAGGCCAGCCGCGGGTGCGGAAGTTGGTGTCGAACGCAACGCGGCATCCACGCGCCCGAGCCTGATCCAGCGCCTCGAGCAGCCGCCCGCGACCTGCCTCGCCGTAGAGCGACAGCGTGATGCCCGACAGATAGATCGCGTCGTAGCGGGCGAGGGCGACACAGATCTCCTGCGTCTGCGGCAGCTCGAACAGCAGCCGCGCCGGCGCGCTGTCGCGCCAGTAGGAGAAGCGCCGCTGCCCGTCCCGGTCGGTGCTGATGAGGTAGAGGCCGGGCAGGCGTCCGGCCAAGCGCACGACAAGGCCGGTGCCGACGCCCTCGGCGCGCCACGCGGCCAGCATCTCCTCGCTCCAGGGATCGTCGCCGAGCGCCGTCACGTAGTCGACGGCGACGCCGAGCCGGGCAAGGTAGATGGCGGTGTTTAGCGTGTCGCCGCCGAAGCTGCGCGCGAGCAGCCCACCGCCGGCTTGCGACAGCTCGATCATGCATTCCCCGATGGAGGCGACGGTCATGGGAGGCGGCTCGGGCAGCACCAGGTTGCGCCCGGCTCGAGCCGAGGCCATTGATCCTCCTGCCGATGTCGGGGAGCGGTCAAGTGCTTCGCTTTCGCCCCTCCTAGGGCTACGGTCGCCGTCTCGACGCAAAGCAATGTCAGCTTATGGCGGACAATCTATCTATCTAGGAGGCCCAACTATGCTCCAAGGCGTGATCGCCTCGACCGTGCGCACGGTCGCCACCGCGGCCCATATCGTTGCCCTGCTCGTGATCGAGCTGATCGCAACCATGCTGATCTACATCTACCTCAACCTCTATCACATCTCGTCGTTCGGCTATCTGGTGCGCCTCTCGCGGTCTGTGCTCGAGACCCTCACCGGGCAGCTCGACTACTGGCTGCCTGCGACCGCGAACGCCGCCTATGCCACGCTCATCGGCGAGCTCGGCCCCAAATCGATCCTGCTCCTGATCCTGGGCCTCGTCACCGCGACCGTCATGCGCGCCCTCGACCGTGGGGTGGTGCGGCTCATCTCCCGCAAGAGCGGCACCCATGACAATGAGCACGACATCATGGCCTCCAAAGTCCGTTGAGCCGGCCCACCCGCGTGGGCCGTTGCAACTGCCGCCAAAACATTCGATCATGCGGCAAATCGCGCGGCTGACCGAGACCTCACGCCTCCCTGCAGGGCGGCGGCCATCGGGCGGCCCACAAGCAGCAGGAGGAGCGTCGCATGGCAGCGCAATCGTACATCTATGCCGGCGTGGCCGGCTATGTCGGCCGTCCGGAGGAAAAGGGCAAAGTTGGTGTCTTCCGCCGCGCCGTCACAGGCGGCGAGTGGCAGCACGTCCTGACGCACCTCGAGACCCACACGGTCTTCGTCCACCCGAACGATGCCAGCGTGGTGTTTGCCGGCACCGTGGATGGCGTGTGGCGCAGCACCGATCAGGGCGCCACCTTCCAGCGCACAAATTTTCCCGACGCCGCCAAGCAGATCTGGTCGTTCCTGGTGGACTCCAGGGATGCGCGGCGCATGTACGCGGGCGGCTCGCCGGTCGACATCTATCGCAGCGACGATCGTGGCGGCAGCTGGCGGCGCCTGCCCAATCCCGGCATCAAGGACCGCGCCACTGCGCCCTTCGCCGTGCGCGTGATGCGCATGGCGCAGCACCCCACGCGGCCTGACGAGATCTATGCCGCGCTGGAGGTGAACGGCGTCATCCGCACCAGCGATGGCGGCGAGACGTGGTCCGATTGCAGCGCCGACCTGATCCGCCTGTCGGAGCTGCCGCACCTCAAGAGCAAGATCGTCACCGACAGCTACGCCGAAGGCATGCTGGACGGACACGCCATCACCATCAGTCCGGCCGATCCCGATGCGGTCGTCCTCGCCTGCCGCATGGGCCTGTTCCGCTCGGCCGACAAGGGCAAGAGCTGGCAGGACATGGACATGAAACGGTTCTCGCCGATCACCTATGGTCGCGACGTCAAGGTGGCGCCACAGGATCCCAAGACGATGTACTGCGCGCTCAGCGTCGCTGCGGCCAGCAAGGACGGCGGCCTCTATCGCAGCCAGGACGCGGGCAAGACCTGGAAGCGCTTCGACAAGGTGCAGGTGCACGGCACCGTCATGTCGGTCGGCCTGCACGCGACCGACCCAAAGCAGGTCTACATCGGCGCGCGCTATCAGGGCGAGGTGTTCGGCACCCAGGACGGCGGCGAGACATGGACGCCGATGCCCCTGCCGGGCCCGGTGAAAGACGTCTACTCGGTGGCGTGCGGCTGAAGCCCGTGCATCCGGCTCGACCGGCGAGCGCTGTGGGTTCGAGGCCTTCGGCAGGGAGGTTGTGCGCTTAACGCGCGAGGTTCGGCCAAGATGATCGCCGAGGACACTGCTCAGGTCCTTGCCAGGAAATGTGCCGATGCGCTGTGGGCAACGGACCGCGCAAGCCAGGCCATGGGGATTGCCATCGAGAGTGTCGGGCCAGGCAGGGCGATCGTCGCGATGACTGTAGGGGCCGACATGATCGGTCCCGATGGCGTATGCAGTCGTGGCGCCATCTTCCTGCTCGCCGACACCGCAATGGCGTTCGCCTCGAATACCCATGGCCAGAGGGCGGTGGCGCAATACTGTGACATCGTGTTCGACAAGCCTGTCGGAGTTGGCGAGGAGCTGGTGGCGGATGCGCGCGAGCGCCACCTCTCCGACCGAAAGGGCATCTACGATGTGCGTGTCCAGACCAGGGATGGTAGCGTCGCGGCAGAAATGCGCGGCCACACTCACACTCTCGGGGACCGACTTGTCGAGAGTGATCGCCAATCGCAAGTCTAGTCGGGCGCTTTGTTTGCGGCTGCTGCCAAGTGGCGCCGTGCGGCCATCGCCATCGGTTCGCGGGCAGAGCCACCACACAGCCGCCGATCGTCGGTGAACGAGGAGACGACTGGTGCGATTGGAGACCCTGCTTCCTTTGGGAAAGGTCGACCCCGGGCTGCGCGCCCCGGAGATTGGTCTCGATCTCGGCGCGGTGGCTGCCGACGCGAGGCTCCTGGAGGAGTTGGGCTACGATGGCGTCGTGATCGAGGAGACCAAGCAGGACCCCTACATTGTGATGGCGCTTGCGGCCCAGGCGACGACGCGTCTCAGGGTCGGCACGGCGATTGCCATGGCGTTCCCGCGCAGTCCGACAATCACCGCTCTCAGTGCCTGGACGCTTCAGAAGCTCGCGCGCGGCCGCTTCACCTTGGGATTGGGGCCACAGGTGAGGGCGCATATCGAGAGGCGCTACGGCATGGCCTGGTCGGCACCAGGTCCATGGATGCGCGAGTACGTAGGCGCGATCAGGGCCGTCTGGAACCGCTGGCAGAACAACGTGGCGCTGGATTTCAAGGGCGAGCACTATTCGATCAACCTGATGCCGCCGCTGTTCGATCCAGGTCCCATCGAGCACCCGGACATTCCGATCCATCTGGCCGCGGTCAATACGCATATGTGCCAGGTGGCCGGCGAGGTGGCCGACGGAGTGCGCCCGCATCCCATCTGCTCGGCCGAATACATCGCCAATGTCATGATCCCCGAGGTTCGGGCCGGCGCCGGCAAGAGCGGCCGGTCGCTCGAGCAATTCAAGATCTGCCACAAGCCGCTCGTAGCGACGGCGGCAGACGAGGCGGAGCTTGCCACGCGCGTCCGGGATGTGCGCGCGCGGCTGGCTTTCTATGTCTCGACGCCGGCCTACCGGCCCGCGGTGGAATATCACGGTCTCGGGGACCTGGCGCGTCGGCTGAGCGTGCTCGCAAGAGCCCAGGACTGGGAGAAGATGCCGGGCTACATCACAGACGAGATCCTCGACATATTTGCGGTGATCGGAACGCACGACGAGATCGCCCGCAAGTTGCAGCAGCGATTTGCTGGGATCGTGACGAATTGCGAGTTTTCGATCGCCGTGAAATCCCAGACGGACAGGGAACGCCTGGCCGAGATCGTCAAAGAAGTGCACGCCGATTCCCTCGACCCGGTCCGACAGCGCCTTTGCGCGGGAAAGACGTGACATGGACCCCTTCCGGCGACGCGGGATCGGCAAGACGGCGTTTGAGGTCACGCAGCTCGGCATGGGCGGGGCGAGCCTCGGTGACATGCGCGAGACGATCCCCGAGGCACAGGCGAGCGTGGCAATCGAGGCAGCGCACGCAGCCGGCATCGGCTACTTCGACACCTCGCCGTGGTACGGCAACGGCAAGAGCGAGCTTCGCTTCGGCCATGTCCTGCGCACCAAGCCGCGCGACAGCTTCGTGATCTCGACCAAGGTCGGCCGCGTGCACTCGCGCCCCGCCCACCCCGATGCCTACAAGCATCCAGCTTGGATCGGCGGGCTGCCGTTCGAGCCGCGCTTCGACTACACCCGCGACGGCGTGCTCAAGAGCTACGAGATGAGCCTGGCCCGCCTCGGTCTCAATCGTGTCGAGGCGCTGCTGATCCACGATCTCGATCCGCGCTTCCACAAGGAGGACGGCGTCGCAAGCAGCCTTGGGCAGCTCGATGCCGGCGGCGGATGGGGGGCGCTCGCCGACCTCAAGGCCAAGGGCGAGATCGCGGCCGTCGGCGCGGGGATCAACCTTGTCGGCATGATCCCGCGCTTCCTGGAACGGTGGCCGATCGATTTCTTTCTCGTCGCAATGCCCTATACGCTGCTCGAGCAGGAGGGCCTCGAGGAGCTCGAGATGTGCGCCGCACGCGGCGTCTCAGTCGTGATCGGTGCGCCCTACGCCTCGGGCATCCTGGCGCGCGGCCCCGGTCCCGGCGCCCTCTACCGCTATGCGCCGGCCAAGCCCGAGGTCATCGCCAAGGCTGAGCGTATCGCCGCCATCTGCCGGCGCCAGGACGTACCGCTTGCGGCGGCTGCGCTGCAGTTCCCGTTCGGCCATCGAAGCGTCGTCTCGGTGATTCCCGGGCCGGTTGCGGCGGAGGAAGTGCGCAACAACCTTGCCTGGATGCGCCGCGACATCCCCGATGCGCTGTGGGCCGAGCTCAAGCACGAGCGGCTCGTGCGGCCCGAGGCGCCGACGCCGCGTCTGTGAAGAAACCAATCGGCGCCGCGATCAGCCAATCTCAATGAAACGTCCGTCCCGAATCGATGACCACGGTCTGGCCGGTCATGGTCTCCGTGCGGCACATGGTGACCACCATGTCGGCGCAGTCGTCTTTGTCGGCGGCCCTCTTCAGGAGCGAGCTCGCCGCGGAGCGCTCGATCATTTCGGGCCGGAGATTGGCTGTCGCTCGCGTGCCCTCCAGAAGTCCCGGCGCCACGCAGTTGACGAGCGTGTGCGGCGCCAAGGCCACCGCCATGCAGCGCGTGAGGTGAATGAGCCCCGCCTTGGACACTGCATAGGCGATGGAGGAGCCCTGCGGCCCGAGCCCCGCCACGGACGAGATGTTGACGATGCGGCCCCGCCCCTGGGCCTTCATGATGGGCGCCACCGCCTTGGTGAGGCGCATGGGCCCGGTCAAGTTGACGGCCATGATCTTGTCCCACACATCGAGGGTCAGATTGTCGAGGTCGGTGAAGGGGATCGCCTTGTTGTAGGCGGCATCGTTGATGAGGATGTCGAGGCGGCCGAAGCGCTTGGTCACGTCTGCGACGAGCCGCTCCACCGCCGCGCCGTCGGTGATGTCGCAGGCGAACGCGGCGGCGTTGATCTGGTAGCTGGAGGCCAGCTCGCGCGCGACGCCCTCGGCCTGGTCGCGGCTCTGCGCATACATGACGGCGATGTGCACGCCTTCCTTGGCGAGCGCGTGGCAGATCCGCTGCCCGAGCCCGCCGTTGCCGCCCGTTACCAGTGCGACTGCGCCATTGAGTTCCATTGGTTTCCTCGGCTGAGTGAGTGGGCGATCGCCGCGCTGCGGCTTCTGCAGACAATTCGCCAGACGTAGACCAGGCTCTTACCGGCGGGCGTTCATGCGATTGCCTCCGTCGGCTTCAGCGTTGCGCTCGCATCGATTGCTTCCCGCCATTTCTGTTTGACGAGGCGGCAATGATCCGTCCCGTTCGCGACATCGAAGAAATTGGCGAAATGCTCGAGCGAGGTGGTGACCGGCCCGAACTCGCTCGGCCGTCGGAAATGGCGAAACGGCTTTCCGAAATTGGACGAGAGCCAATCTTTCCAATCATCAATGCCAAAATACAAGCATTCGAATCCCCAACATTCCGCGATATTCGGCTTCAGCGTATTTTTCGCTTGCAAAATCTTCATCATCGGCAGCCCGCCGGCGGAATGGCCGCTCAGGATTATCTTGCCGGTCTGGGCCGTGGCCGCGAGCGTTCCGCTCTGCTTCAGGTTTGTCAGCGTCTGGTCGATCAGGAAATCGAGCTTGCCGCCGGCGTTCAGATTGCCGTAGGAGCCCGCGCTGAAGCTACCCAACTTCGGGGCGAGGGTCGGGGCGACCAGAATTGCGTTCGCCCTGCTGGCCGTCAGCTCGTCGCGCAGACATTGGAAGAACGGGGTGTTCCAGTAGTATTCGATGCCTTTGTCCAGGAACGGCGACGTGTCCGTCTGGCAGGCGGAAATGATATGGCCATGAAAGTAGACGATGAAAGTAACATCGGTCGTGGAATTAAAGTGATCGGAGATGAAGACACCGACTTTCTTGGCGAGAGTGTCGCTCAGCTTGATGGGCAGATAAAGTGTCTGAGACATAACGCGGGGACCCTTCTTGGTCGCTTCGCGCAATGGCGAAGGGGCTAAAGCGCTCTGCAGCAATGACGTTTCTAGGAATGGCGTTGCTCGGCAGGCAGGCTTGGTTGCTTCGCGTTGGCCACCTATTCCGCCGCCTCGCGCAGTGGTGCAGGTCCCTCATCGACGGGCAGGCCGAGCTCGCGCCGGATCGACTTGTGGTAGTGGGCAAGTGCCGGCTCGTTGCGGCCATAGACGATGTGGGATTGCGCACCCGAGTTGAAGCCGATCTGCATGGTGCGGCCGGCCGGGAAATCTTCGGTGGTCACGACTTTGACAGCCAGGGCCAGGTTGGCGTCCCAATGCCGCTTCTCGTCCTCGGTCTCGACGGGTTTGGGGATATAGAGCGAGGTCTCCATCAGCGCGCGGTCGAGGCGGCCGTCGACGGGGAACATGCGGAAGATCTCGATATGGTCACCCTGCGGCGCAAAGATCGTGTTGGCGAACATCGAGTAGACGATGGTGGAGTTCCACATCAGGTCCCACTCGCTCTCGGGCGTGGCTCTGAGCCGATCGAGCTTGGTGCGCCCGAACACGAGCCGGAAGTTGGGCCCGTAGGGGGTAAAGTGCCCAACGTTGTGCACCAGGATGCCGTTCAACGACTCCTTGTGCAGGAATCCGAAGTGATAGCCCTCATGGAACGTGTCGACGAGAAGCTTCCAGTTCATCTCCTCGTAGTGCACGTGCCGATCGTGGAAGTGGTAGCCGTCGAGCCTCCAGAACGCGAGGTCGGGGCCGAGGCCGTTGAGCCATGGCTCGATGTCGAGCTCGCTCGAGCGATTGGCGGCGGGTGTCGGCAACACCCAGACCATGCCGTACTTCTCTGCGAGCGGCAGCGGGGTGAGGCCGGGACGCTCGGCCCGGACGCCAGGGAACGACGAAGCCTCCTCCGGGAGCCCGCGCAGGATGCCGTCGCTGCCGTAAGTCCAACCGTGATAGGGGCAGGTGAAGGTGCCGGCGTTGCCGCAGCCCTGGGCCACCTTGGCGCCGCGATGCCGGCAGGCGTTGAGGAAGGCGCGCAGCTTGCCGTCGCTGCCCCGCACCGTGAGAATTGGCACGCTGGCGAAATCCTCGGTCCGGTAGGAGCCGGGTTTGGACCAGTCGCAGGAAAGGCCCATCACCAGAGGCCGCTTTCTGACGAGCACCTCCTGCTCGAGCTTGTTGCGCTCCGGGCAGGTGAATGCCGTCACCTCGTTGCGCCAGGGCGCCTCGGCCATGCACGTTGTCTTGGTGTCGAGGTAGTGTAGCAGTGTCTTGAGGAGATCGATCTCAGCTGCTCGGTCCATGCTTGGTCCTCGTCCGGGTCAGGACATGAATCAATTCTAATGTCTTGCCTCCCAGTTTGCGACCAATAACTCATATTGCCCTGGCTTTGTAGGGGGCGGCGCGGTGCGACCTGGCTTCCTAGGGATTGCGGAGCCTTCGTCGGCTGTTGCAGGCGGCGGCATGCTACAAGGCGGATGATGCTGCATCGTTCCAAACCAACGCCGACGCCAAGGTGGTGTTGGAGCCCCAAGACCCGTCCCGACGATTGATCGAGAGACATTCAACATGGGCAATGCTTTCCAAGAGACGCGCGAGAGGCTGGCTCATCGCTTCGGCGAACCGGTGCCGGAGACGCCAGCCGGCGAGGGGCCGGCGACCTTGCCCGAGACCTGGTCGCGGATGGCGAGCCGCGGCTCGTGCCGGCGCTTCGCGCCGAGGCCGGTCGCGCCGGAGCTGGTCGAGACCTTGTGCGCGCTCGCGCTGTGCGCGCCCACCAAGAGCGACCTGCAGCAGCGCGACATCATCATTGTCGAGGAGCCGGCGACGCGCGCCCGCATCAACCAGCTGCTGTCGACCGGCCCTTTGGCACAGGAGTGGATACCGGCCGCGCCCGCGCTCCTCGTCTTCTGCGGCAACAACCGCCGCCAGCGTCAGCTGCACCAGTGGCGGGCCAAGCCGTTTGCCAACGATCACCTCGATGCGTTCTTCAACGCGGCCGTGGACGCGGGTATCGCGCTCTCGGCGTTCGTCATCGCGGCGGAGGCGGCCGGGCTCGGCTGCGCCTGCATCAGCGCCATCCGCAACCACGCGGCGGAGGTGAGCGATCTGCTCGGGCTGCCGGAGCATGTCTTCCCGGTAGCGGGCTTGGGGCTGGGTTGGCCCGCGCGCGAGACCTACGTGAGCCTGCGCCTGCCATTGTCGGCGACCGTGCACCGCGACCGCTTCTCCGAGGCCGGCATCAAGGACGCGGTCGACGCCTATGACCGGCGCCGCGCCACGGTGCAGCCGATCCGGGCGCAGCGCGCCACGGCCGAGTTCGGCACTGCCCCGTTCTACGGCTGGTCGGAGGACAAGGTCCGCCAATACGCGAGACCGGAGCGAGCCGATTGGGGCGTCTTCGTGCGCGGCAAAGGGTTCAGGCTGGAGTAGGCGGGTGCTGCTTACACGTATGCCGTGGGCGGGGCCTGTGGCGGGACCAGACCAGGCGCAACCTGTGGTCGGCGAGCGGCCGGTGGTGCAATGCCGATGGGCGGCCGGCGCTTGCGGCGGCGGGTAGGCTGCGGCTAACTAGCGGGGCCGAGCGCGGCGCACCACAAGGAGCGATGCTACCCCAATGAAGATGCAAGCCGCCGTGCTCTACAAGCAGGGCCTGCCTCGCCCCTATGCCGACAGCCGGCCGCTCAAGATCGAGGAGGTCGACCTCGAAAGCCCCGGCGAGGGCGAGGTGCTGGTCAAGGTGTCGGGCGCGGGGCTGTGCCACTCGGACCTCTCCTCCATCGACAACAGCCGGCCACGCGCGCTCCCCACCATTCCCGGGCACGAGGGCGCAGGCATCGTCGCCGAGGTCGGGCGCGGCATATCCGACCTCAGAAGCGGCGACCACGTGGTGTTCATCTTCGTGCCGAGCTGCGGCACGTGCCGCAACTGCGCGCGGGGGCGGCCCAACGTCTGCCTGAAGTGGCCGCAGATGCGGGCCCGCGGCGAGCTGCTGACCGGCGGGCGCAGGCTCAGCCGCAGGGGTGAGTTCATCGCCCACTACTCCGGCATCTCCTGCTTTGCCGAGTACGCGGTCGTCGCCCGCTCCTCGCTCGTCAGAATTGACCCCAAGGTGCCGCTGGTCGATGCGGCCATGTTCGGCTGCGCGGTGCAGACCGGCGTCGGCGCCGCCATCAACACGGCGGGTGTGCGGCCCGGCGACGTGGTGGCCGTGATCGGGCTAGGTGGCGTGGGTCTCTCCTGCATGCTGGGTGCACGCGTGGCCGGGGCGCAGAAGATCATCGCCGTCGATCTCTCCGACGACAAGCTCGGATTGGCGCGACAGCTCGGCGCCACCGATACCTTCAACGCCGCCGATGCCACCTGCGCCAAAGACATCCGGGATGCCACCGGTGGCGGCGTCGACTACGCCTTCGAGATGGCGGGCTCGGTCAAGGCGATGGCCTTGGGTATCGACATCCTGGGGCGTGGCGGCTCGGTGGTCAGCGCGGGCCTGCCGCCGGCGGCCGCGACGCACGCCTTCAATCATTCGAGCCTCGTCAGCGACGAGAAGTCGATCCGCGGCAGCTATATGGGGAGCTGCGTGCCCGAGCGCGACGTGCCGATCTTCATCGAGCTCTACAAGCAGGGGCGCCTGCCGATCGACCGCCTCAAGAGCGGCACGCTGCCCCTCGAGGACATCAACAAGGGCTTCGATCGCCTGGCCGACGTCGCCGCCGTACGCCAGATCGTGACATTCGACTGACGCCACTCGGGCAAGCCTGGAAAATGCATCGGGAGGAAGATATGGCCGAGCAGAAGCGCTGGAAGAAGCGGCCCGACAACTCGACGTGGGGCGACTACGGGGCCGACGACCAGCTCGGGCGCATGAACGAGCTCAACCCCGCCAGGGTCAAGCAGGGCGTCGCCGAGGTCAAGGAGGGCAAGACCTTCTGCCTGTCGATGCCGCTCGACTACCCCGGCGGCAATGTGCTGAACGCCCGCCGGTTTCCGCCGCAGATCCGACCTACCATCCGGGGCGACAAGCCCAATTGGCACTACCGCGTCGAATGGGACAAGCCGGGCTTCCTGGACGTCGTCAACGACGACGCCGTGATCATGCACCTGCAGTACTCGACGCAGTGGGATACGCTGGCCCACGTCGGTGCGCTGTTCGATGCCAACGGCACCGGCAAGGCCGAGCCGACCTTCTACAACGGCTATCGCGGCGGCATCGACCTCGTGGGACCGAGCGACGCCAAAGACTCGGGCGCCGTGCCGGGCACCTTCGTGGAGGCGAAGGGCACGTCGTCGGCCAACGCGCTGGGCGTCGAGAATATGGCGGTGAAGTGCCTGCAGGGCCGCGGCGTCATGATCGACCTGCATGCGCACTTCGGCCGCAAGCGGCACGCAGTAGGCTACGACGACCTCATGCGGGTGATGGCGGCCGATGGCATCAAGGTCGAGGCGGGCGACTTCGTGCTCCTGAGGACCGGCTTCGACGATGTGATCCTGGAAGGCAACAAGAAGCCCAGCGCGCACGCGCTGGAGACGAGCTGCGCCGGCCTCGACGGCGGCGACAAGCGCCTGCAGCAGTGGATCACGGAGACCAAGCTGGTGGCGCTGATCTCCGACAACTATGCCGTCGAGCTGATGCCCACCTCGTTCAAGCCCGGCGATTGCGTGATGCTGCCGCTGCACCACCATTGCCTGTTCAAGACCGGCGTCAACCTGGGCGAGATCTGGCGCCTGTCGGAGCTTGCCGACTGGCTGCGGGCCAACAACCGCAGCCGTTTCCTGTTGACAGCGCCGCCGCTGAGATTGCCGGGTGCGGTGGGCTCCCCGGCCACCCCGGTTGCGACCGTGTGACGGCAGCCCTGCAAGGCGCGCATTTGCTTCGGATCGCCTAAAGGCTGTTAAATTCGGCAAAAGTCCTCATCGACGGGAGTGGAAACGACATGCCGGCAAACCAGGTCTCATTGAACTGCCTCAACGGCGTGCGGGTGCTGGACTTCTCGCAGTTCGAGGCCGGTCCATCGTGTACGGAGGCCTTGGCCTGGCTCGGCGCCGAGGTCGTCAAGGTGGAGAACCCCAAGTCCGGCGATCCGGGTCGCAGCATCTTCAACGAGCCACATGAACTCGTTCTATTTCCTCACCTTCAATGCGAACAAGAAATCGCTGACCGTCGATCTGAAGACGGCGGCGGGTAAGAAACTCGCGCTCGACCTCGCCCGCAAGGCGGACGTGTTCGTCGAGAACTTCGCGCCCGGAGCGATCGAGCGCCTGGGGCTCGGCTGGGATGTCGTCTCCAAGCTCAACCCCCGCATCATCTATGCCCAGGTCAAAGGCTTCGGCGAAGGCAGCCCGTTCGAGAGCAATCTCGCCTTCGACATGATCGCGCAGGCGGTGGGCGGCGTGATGAGCATCAGCGGCTATCCCGACAACCCGCCCGTCAAGCCGGGCCCCACCTTGGGCGATACCGGCACCGGCATGCTGCTCGCCATCTCCGTTCTCGGCGCGCTCTACGAGCAGAAGACGACCGGCAAGGGCCAGCGTCTGCAGGTTGCGATGCAGGATGCCATGCTGCACTACATACGCTTGGCGTTCGCTACCCAGGCGCGCAAGGGCGGGCCGATCAAGCGCGTGGGCGACCAGAGCGTGTCCGGCGGCAATCCGCCCTGCGGGATCGTTCCCTGCAAAGGCGGCGGCCCGAACGACTACGTCTACGTCTACACCAGCCGTACCAATCCGGAGCACTGGAAACGCCTGCTGGGCGTGCTAGGCCGCGAGGACCTGCTCTCCGACCCTCGCTTCGCGACGCCGCTGACACGTTCCGAGCATGAAGCCGAGATCATCGAGCTCGTGACGACCTGGTCCAAGAAGCACGACAAGCACACGGCCATGCGCATGCTCGGTAGCGCTGGTATTCCCGCGGGCGCCGTGCTCGATACCAAGGAGCTCTACGAGGACAAGACCTTCTTCGAGCGCGGCATCATGCAGGAGATGACGCATCCCGCCATCAAGGACTACGCCATTCCGGCGTGGCCCGTGCGGCACAACGGCAAGCCGCCGGCCGTCAAGGCCTCGCCGCTGCTGGGCGAGCATTCGGGCGAGGTGCTCGAGAGTTGGCTCGGCCTCAGCGAGCGCGACATCGAGGGGCTGGTAGCAGAGAAGATCATTGCGCGGAGATAGCCGTGTGAGATGGCGTGTGTCCAACCGAGGCTGGGGCGGTAATGGGAGCGCACTTGCAGGCGACGATGAGCCTTTCGACCTGGCCGGGGAGCTGATTGGCGTAGCGTACGGGGCGGCGCGAGCGATCGGCTAGGGCGACGGCGCCCTCCTGCTTGTAGCGCTCGAGGAGCTTGTATCCGGTCTTGCGGGATATGCCGAAGTCGCGGCAGACCTCTCTCGTTGCTTCGCCCTCAAGCAGGCGGGCGACGAAGCGGAAACGTTCTTCCATCACGGAGCATTCCTTCCACGACATCGACACCTCGCTGGCCAAACCAGCCAAAAGTGTCACCCATGTCTCCGGAACGAAGTGTCACCTATGTCTCAGGACGCACACAAGCGGTTGTCCATGTCGCGTTGAGTGCACTGCCCTTGCTGGGACGCACAGGGGGCGTGCTTCGTCCAGCCAGGAACGCAGCCTTGGATCGTCGGCGTGCTCATCAAAGCGCAGGCTGCTCGCTCTTCGCGCGGATCGGAGCGTTGTCAGCGCCGCGCGCGCTGCCCGAACAGCACTTGCTGCGCGTCCTTGTCGGTGGCGAGGTTGTAGTTCGCGCGCAGCTCCTCGCCGACTTTCACTGCCTTGGCGACGGCCGGGCGGTCGTGCATGCGCTGGTACCATTTCTCCAGGTTGGGGAATTCGGCAATGTCCTGCCCCTGGTTCTTGTAAGGCCGCACCCAGGGATAGCTCGCCATGTCGGCAATCGAGTAGTCGCCGGCAAGGAAATCGCGATCCTCGAGGCGCGCGTTCATGACGCCGTAGAGCCGGTTCACCTCGTTGGTGTAGCGGTCGATGGCGTACTTGATCTTCTCCTGCGCGTAGTTGCGGAAGTGGTGCGCCTGGCCGCAGTTGGGGCCGAGGTTGGCCATCTGCCAGAAGAGCCACTGCTCGACCTCGACGCGAGCGCGCTCCTCCTTGGGGTAGAACTTGCCGGTCTTGCGGCCGAGGTACTGCAGGATGGCGCCCAACTCGAAGATCGCGATCGGCTTGCCGCCCGGCCCGTCCGGATCGACGATCGCGGGCATGCGGTTGTTGGGGGAAATCGCCAGGAACTCCGGCTTGAACTGGTCGCCGCGGCCGATGTTGACGGGCTTGATCTCGTAGGGGAGCCCGCATTCCTCCAACATGATCGTGATCTTGTGGCCGTTGGGCGTGGGCCAGTAGTGCAGCTCGATGGGTCTTTGCGGCATCGCGGTCCTCGCAATCTCGGGTCATCCCGGTGCTTGTCGCCGGGATCCAGCGCTCAACGCGCGCCTGCGCCAGTGAATGGATACCGGGGACAAGCCCCGGTATGACGGCCGCTTATGGCAGCAGGACGATCGAGCCGGTGGTCTTGCGGGCCTCGAGGTCGCGGTGCGCCTGCACGGCATCCTTCAAGGGATAGGTGTGGTTGACGCTGATCTTGACGATGCCCTTGCTGACCACGTCGAACAGCTCGCCGGCGTTGGCAAGCAGGTCCTCGCGCTTGGCGACGTAGGTGCCGAGCGTCGGCCGCGTGGCATAGAGCGAGCCCTTGGCCGACAGCAGCAGGATGTCGAAGTTGGTGATCGCGCCCGAGGCGTTGCCGAAGCTCACCCACAGGCCCAGCGGCTTCAGGCAGTCGAGCGAGGCCGGATAGGTATCCTTGCCGACAGCGTCGTAGACGACGTCGACGCCCTGGCCGTTGGTGAGCTCCTTGGTGCGCTTCACGAAGTCTTCGGTCTTGTAGTTGATGACGTGGGTGCAGCCGTACTCCTTGGCGAGTGCTGCCTTCTCGGCCGTGCTGACCGTGCCGATGGTGGTGGCGCCCAGGTGGCGCGCCCACTGGCAGGCGATGAGGCCGATGCCCCCGGCGGCCGCGTGCAGCAGCAGCGTCGTGCCCTTGCCGACCTTGTAGGTCTGGCGCAGCAGGTAGCGCACCGTCATGCCCTGCAGCATCATGGCGGCGCCGGTCTTGTAGTCGATGCTGTCGGGCAGCTTGACGAGCCGATCGGCGGGCATCACGCGCTCCTCGGCGTAGCCGCCGCCCGCGCCGGCGTAGGCGCCACGGTCGCCCACCTTGAAGTCCGTCACGCCGGGACCCACGGCCACGACCTCGCCGGCTCCCTCCGATCCCGCTATGAACGGCAGCGGCATCTTGTAGAGGCCCGAGCGCTGGTAGACGTCGATGTAGTTCACGCCCACCGCATGCTGCTTGAGCCGCACCTGGCCCGGGCCCGGCGCCGGCACCTCCACGCTCTCCCATTTCATGACCTCGGGACCGCCGGGCTGGTGGATGCGGATAGCGTGGACCATGATGTCACTCCCTGTTGCAAACGCGGGATGGCGCTGACGGCGCGTCTTCAACCGGTGCGCCCGATCCCTTAAACAACTGTGGAACTATGTCCGTCGGGTGGGCCAGCATCGCCACGCCGCGGCCACATGCCTGCCTTCTATGGGCTCCCGCCCTGAACCTCAAGAGGAAACGATGCGCAACAGCCGCCGCCGGATGCCGAGACGCGCTGCTGCCGCGGGCGTGAGCGGGCTGTGCCTGCTGGCTGCCGCATGTTCGGGATTCGGCGACGATCCACGCGCCGGCCTGTCGTGCGTCGACGACAGCAAGGAATGCGTCGACCGGCGCCAGAGCACTCTCAACGCGATGCTCGCCGACCAGGATCGCAAGTGGGTCAAGGAGCCGGCGAACGCGCAGGCCCATGCCTCCGGGGTTCGGCTGTTCGCCTTTCGCAGCCGCAAGAAGGAGCTTTCGTGCGAGGAGCTGGCGCTTGGCCGGCGCGAGGCCGATAGCGTGCCCAGGACGCTGCGCGGGGAGGCAGGCAAGGGCCTCACGCCGGGGCAGATCTCGCGTGCCAACATCTTTGCCGCCGAGGTCAGCAGGGAGCTCGCTGCCGAGATGCGCTCGCGCCGCTGCAAAGCCTGAGACAATGCCGCGCCGGACCAAGATCGGTGGCACGTTGACAAATCCGGCCCCGTAGGGCCTTGCTCGGGCGCCTGCCCCGGGGGAGGGACTGCACAATGGCATTGGCCGATGTCACGGGCTCCGTGCTCGACTTCGTTCGGCACCATCACAATTGGGCGGCGCTCATCGTTTTCGTGCTGGCCTTTGGCGAGTCGCTCGCGTTCGTGTCGCTGATCCTGCCGTTCTGGGCGATGCTGGTCGGCATCGGCACGATCATCGGTGCCGCCGATCCGCTCATCTTCTGGACCATCGTGTCAGCTGCCGCCATCGGCGCGGCGCTGGGCGACTGGCTCTCCTATTGGCTGGGCTACCACTATCACGCCCAGATCCAGGCCATGTGGCCTCTGAGGGATCATCCCAAGCTGCTCGAGAACGGACACAAGTTCTTCGAGCGTTGGGGCGTATGGGCAGTCGTGATCGGTCGGTTCTCGGGTCCGTTGCGGGCCAGCGTACCGATCGTCGCCGGAATCACGGAAATGCCGACGTTCAAATTCCAGATCGCCAATTGGGGGTCCGCTTTCCTGTGGGCTTTCGTGCTGCTCACACCGGGCACGTTCGCATTGCAGTGGTGGAAGGAGTATTTCTACTAGGTTGCGTTCGACGCTTCGGCGTTGGCTTGATTGAGCCAACTTGCAAACCCATGTCCTGGGGCACTTGTCCAAGACCTGCGCGAGCAAACAAATGACAGCCGTGCTTGCCGCACGGACCGATCCTGCGGCTCTCTATCCCCCCACCGTTGAACCGCCGCCACGGCCATTGTCGCTCCCGCGGTTCCTTGCCACCTTTGTGCGCAATCCCCTGCGCGCGCTCCCGGCCGGCGTGTACCAGGAGCCGATCTTCCAGTATCGCGGCGGCAAGGTGACGTGGGTCACCGACCCCGGCCTCGTCAAAACCGTGCTGCTCGACGCACGCGAGAGCTTTGCCAAGACGCCGCTCGAGCAGCGGGTTCTGGGCCCTCTGCTCGGCAAGGGCATCCTCACGTCGGACGGCGCCGACTGGCGCTGGCAGCGCCAGACCGCGGCACCGCTGTTTCGTCATGCCGACGTGCTTGGCTACACGCCCGCCATGGTGGCGGCGACCGAGCCGACGATCGCCCAATGGCGCGCGAGCCCGCCCGGTACCACCCATCGCATCGACGAGCAGATGACGCGGGCCACGTTCCGCGTCATCTCCGACACTATGCTGCCGGGTGGCGACGCCTACGTCGGCCCCGCCCTGGAGCGCGCCAACACGGACTACCTGATGCCGATCTCCTGGCCGATCGCCTACGGCGTTCTGGGGCTGCCGGGATGGATGCCCTATCCGGGCCGTGCAGGCATGCGCCGCGCGGAAGCCAGGATGCGGACCGCCGTCGCCGACATGGTGCGCGCGCGCCGGCAGTCGCCCACGGACTGCGACGATCTGTTTGCGCGCCTGTTGCGTGCCAGGGACCCCGACACGGGCCGACCCATGGGGGACGAGCAGCTCGTCGACAACCTGCTGACTTTCCTGCTCGCCGGCCACGAGACGACGGCGAAGGCGCTGACCTGGTCGCTCTATCTGGTGGCGCGCGCCCCGGCGTGGGAGCGACGCTTGCTCGATGAGATCGCAAGCGTCGCCGGCAAGGCGCCGATCGGGCCTTCCCATGTCGACCACCTGGTCGAGGTCGGGAAGTTCGTCAAGGAGGCCATGCGGCTCTATCCCCCGGCCCCGGTGCTGACGCGGGTGGCAACGGCGGACGTGGAGCTCGGCGGCGTGCGGCTGGCGGCCGGCAGTCTCGTCGTGATGCCGATATTCGCCATCCACCGCCACCGGCGATTGTGGGACGACCCGGATCGTTTCGATCCCGACCGGTTCTCGCGGGAGCGTGAGGCTGGCTACTCGCGCTACCAGTTCATGCCGTTCGGAGCCGGACCCAGGATCTGCATCGGCGCGTCGTTCGCGCTCATCGAGGCGACGGCGATGCTGGCGACGTTCGTGCGCGCGGCGCGCTTCGAGGTGCCGCCGGGCCATGTGCCCACCCCGATCTCGCGCGTGACGCTGCGGCCGACGGGCGGCATGCCGCTGCTGGTGTGGCCGCGCGACGGACAGGCGCCGCTTGCCCGTGCCGCCTGACCTCTCATCCCTGGGCTGGCCGCAGGTCGGGGCGCTCGTCGTCTTGCTGCAGCGTGGGCTGGAGGAGCTTTATTCCGCTCGCAACACCCGGCGATTGCTGAAGGCAGGCGCTGTGGAAGTCGCACGCGGCTACTATCGCGTCATCGTCGTGGCGCACATTGCCTGGCTGGCTGCGGTCTTCTTCCTGCTGCCGCCCGACGCGCCGCTGCTCGCCGTCCCGCTCGGCCTCTATCTGGCGCTGCAGGTTGCGCGCTATTGGATCATCGCCACGCTCGGCCGCTACTGGACGCACCGCATCGTCACGCTCGAAGGCGCCCCGCTCGTGCGCAGCGGGCCGTATCGCTACTGCGCCCATCCCAACTATGCCGTCACGATCGCGGAGATCGCGTTGCTGCCGATGGTGTTCGGCGGCTGGGCGCTGGGCATCGTGCTGGGGGCCCTCTACGCGCCGATCCTCGCCTACAAGATAGTGCTCGAGGACCGCGCGCTCGCCTCGCGCAGATCGGTCGTCTGAAGCAGGCTTGCCCAACCTCTCCAACGGCTTGGCCGGGGCTGCCTACGTCCGGTTGCAGCCCACTGCAGCCGAAGCCACCACCTGCGACGGTCGATCCTGACCCAAATTCACCGTCCACCTGCATGCTGCGATCCTGGGCGCGCTCCCGTAGACAGGCTCGGCCCGCGGTCCGCTTGGGTGCCACTTGCCACTCCGGTATCACCCTCTGGAACGCCCAATCGACGCCAGCCATCCAAAATCCGCTGACGCTGTTTGGCAACGATCGTATTGGGTGTGGGTTGGGACATCGTCCATGTCGCAATCGTGAACTTGGGCGAGACTTTGGCGGCTTCGGCCGCGGTTGCTCGCGCCTTCTCCTCATCCCCTACCCCGAGATACGCCACCGCTAAAAACCGCGCTGCGAGAGGGATGTTAGGGTTGGCCTGACGGGCCTTGAGGAGCCATTGCACCGCCGCCTTGTCATCGGCGAGGTGGAGGGAAGCCACGCCCGCCCAGCGATAGAGAAGATGAACGTCGGGCTCAGTCGGGCTCAGCTCGATGGCGTGCTCGAGGTGAGGAATGGCTTCGTGTGCCCGCCCCGCATCGATTTTGAGCCGGCCGAGCAAGGCGTGGGCGGGAACGTAGTTCGGATTGAGCGAAAGAGCATGCTCCAGCGAGGCCAGCGCTAGATCCACCTTACCAAGGGCGCGCAGCAGCTTGGCGCGAAGATAGTGACCTGCAGGATTTCCGGGGTCGAGCTCGGCCATACGAGAGATCGTCTCCTCGGCCTCGATCAGGGCGAGCGGCCGCTGCTCCCGTGGGATCCAGGCCTTTTGGATCTGGACGAGCCTAGATGTGGCCAAACCTTGAAGGGCGGGAAAGGATTTTGCGTCAAGTTGCAGTGCCCTTTTGAAAAGGGCTTGCGCCTCGCTCGTGCTCGTTGCCCCGTGCTCGGCATCAAGTAGTGACCGTCCCTGGAGTACGTAGTGCCCCGCCTCCACGTTAGGCGGAAGGGGGCGATGGCTCTCGGCGGTTCGAATCTGAATGATAATGAGGCGAGCGACGCGAACCGCCAGTCGATTGATCGCGTCGATCTGCCCGCGATTCAGCTCGAAGGGCTCGGACCAGATTTGTCGATCGGTTTCGGCCTCGATGAGTTGGATGTTGGCATGCTGGACCTCCCCATCCAGCCACGTCGTGCCTACCACTAGGTATCTGACGCCTTGCTTCGCTGTGACCATCAATGGCGACGTCCGGCCGCGATTGTCGCGCGCCGAGCTTATGATCAGATCAAATCCGCGGTGCACCCGTGCGAGCTCGGAACCAACCTCCGCGTCGAGCCGTGGTGCTCGAAGGCGAGCGTTATCTTGCGCGCCGGCGATCGTGAAGGGCAACACCGCAATCGTGGGCGCCGCCATCATGCTGAGGACGCCCGTCGGGGACGCCGCGTGGAGCCACGGCCGCAGTATCCAGCCGCTAGAGACCAACACCGCAGATACGACAACGACAACCAGCGATAGCGATCGACGCCTCAACATGAGCACCCCGCCTTCGCGCACACTGGCAGGATTTCTCGCCAGGGCGGCCGTGCGCCGCGGCGACTGCCACAATGATTGCCAGAGCCCGAAGGCCCCTAGCCACCACGCGGCATTATTCGCGATCTTCTGTGACCCATCAGACGGTTTGGCTCCCGATCCGCCGGAGGACGCCGATTTCGCTGGTGTCCCCATGGCATCCGACAGGTCGCCCCGGCAAGGCAGTGCGATGCGCGCCGCGGCGTCCGCGATGTGTGTCTCTGCCGCAAGTCCGGTTCGTTCGGAAACAGCATTGGCCGTCCCTTGGTCTTCTTTGACCGGGGCGACAAAGCGGATGCCCTTCCGGGGGAAGGTCTTGATCAGGCGCTGATCCTCGCCATTATCGCCAACCGCTGAGCGGGCCAGGTGAATGCGCGTGTTGAGCGCGGACTCCGACACGAGGCGTCCCTTCCAGACCGAGGCCAGGAGATCATCCCGGCTGACCACGCGCTCGCGATTGCAGATGAGATAGACCAGCAGATCAAAGACTTGCGGCTCCAGGGCCACCGCATCCGCCCCCCGCAGCAGCTCGCGACACTCCGTGTCGAGGACACAGTCTTCGAAAAGATAGCGCAAGGTTTCCGCTCCAGTGACCCCACACAGCGGACTTTAGCACGGCCCATCTAAAGCGAAAAACAAGATGGCAATAACGACAAACCAAGACGCTCTGAACGCACTATTCCCGGCGCTTTGGCACTCTTGTGAACCACGATGCCGAGCCTCGCACGCGGGTTTGAGTGAGTGGCGCAATCGAGCTTCCAACCGCCGATCGCCAACACGCGTCCCTTGTATGCACGCGCTGACAGCGCCCGTTCTAAGTCTCTGCTCAGAGGAGAACACGATAAATTGACGCAGCATTCTGACTGTCTCAGCTAAGATCGCGTTGGGACTTGCTTTGTTTGGCACCACTGCCGGGAGTACGGCGAGAGCCGCTGAGATCAAGCTCCTATGTGCCGTGGCGCTGCATCCGGCAATCGATGTACTGATACCGGATTTCGAGAAATCCTCAGGTCATAAGGTGACGGTCACCTACGGCAACGCAGGTGCCATCGCGAAGCGTTTTCAAAATGGTGAGGCAGCCGACCTGCTGATCAACGCTGCGCCAATGATGGACCAGGTTCAAGCGCAGGGCAAGGTCGTGGCCGGCGACCGCATCATCATCGCAAAGGTCGGTGTCGCTGCCTTCGTGCGCAAGGGCGCTGCAAAGCCCGACCTCAGCTCGACTGACGCATTCAAACGTTCGATGCTGGCCGCCAAATCAATCATGTTCCCTGATCCGGCCGGAGGTGGTGCCAGCGGCGTCTACATGGCCAAATTGCTCGAGCGGTTGGGCATCGCTGGAGAATTGCAACCCAAGACCAAGCTATCTCCGTCTGCGAAAGTGCTGTACGCAAGCGTTGCCAACGGCGACGTTGAGATCGGATTCAATCAAATCAGCGAAGTCTTGGCTCAGCCATCCGTCGAATTCGCTGGCCCGCTGCCGCCAGCGATTTAGAACTACACCCAGTTCGCTCCCGGCATTGTTACTGGCAGCAAGCAGGCTGACGCCGCAAGAGGTCTGGTCACGTTCCTGTCCTCTCCTGCGGCCCAAACCGTTTTCAAAGCAAAGGGGTTCGAATAGAGCGCCTGGGGCGTGTCGCAGAGCTCGCCACGACGATTCCCCTAAGACCCGTTCGAACTCCCTCACCAGGCACTCTTGAAGTTTCCACTGCGGTGCTCGCGCTCGCGTGTTCGAGTGAAGATTTTTCTGCATGTGCTCACGGCGGCTCCTGGCACAATGCGGCCGGTCGACCCCCGTCCGCTTTCGGAGCATGGCCGGAGCAGCACGGCATCGCATCCGTTGGCGCGGCGAGGAATGCCTGCTTTGGCTGCCGGCTACAGCTCCATTGCGAGAAAATAGGCCGAGAAGCCCGGCCCGAACGCAGCCATGAGCTGCAGGCCCTGGTCGCCCGCGGCCAGCGCGCGCTGCAGGATGAAGATCACCGTGGCGGAGGACATGTTGCCGTAGTCGCGCAGCACCGACCAGGAATGGCGCAGCTGCTCGTGCTCGAGCGCCAGCACGTCCTCGGCGGCCTCCAGCACCTTGCGGCCGCCGGGATGGAACAGGTAGCCAGCGACGCCATCGAGGTCGAGGCCGTTCAATTCGAGGAACGCTTCGATCGCCGGACGCAGCGTCGTGCGCATGTGGCCGGGCAGCTCGGGACTC
This sequence comes from uncultured Alphaproteobacteria bacterium, assembly GCA_963738065.1. Lineage (GTDB taxonomy): Bacteria > Pseudomonadota > Alphaproteobacteria > Rhizobiales > Hyphomicrobiaceae > AWTP1-13. Next base: position 234,473 of record CAVTVO010000009.1, on the reverse strand, counting down.
AGCACCATGCCGAAGCCGTCGTTCTTGATGTCCCAACCCAGGATGCGCTCGGTGTCCGGCCAGCAGTGCTCGCCCACCGCGCGAATGCGTGGGAGCGACCGCGCGTTCGGCAGGCTCGGCTCGGCCGTACCTTCCCGCGGGCATCGCAACAGCACGGCTCCAGCGCCGTCGGCGAACAGCGCCGCCGACACGAACCCGCTGAGGCTCTGGTCGTTCGGGCGCGAGCACAGCGAGCACAGCTCGACGGTGAGGAAGAGCACGTTGGCACCCGGGCTCGCCTGTGCCAGCTGTGCCGCGCGCGCCATGCCGCCGACACCGCCGCCGCAGCCGTAACCGAAGATCGGCAATCGCTCGACAGTGGGGCGGAAGTCGACCCGGTTCATCAGCTTGGCGTCGAGACTGGGGATAGCAAGGCCGGTGATGGTGTTGACCACGAGAACATCGATGTCGGCGGGCACCAGTCCGGCATCGGCGATGGCCTTGACGGCGACCTCCTCGAGGAGCACCAGCGCCTCACGATGGAACAGCTCCGTGCGCTCCTCCCAGGAGTGCGGCTCCTGGCACCAGTCGGGCGGCACGCAGGTATGGCGCCAATCTATGCCGGCGTTGAGGTAGAGGGTGTCCATGCGCGCGAATTGGGGAAAGGTCACCTTGGCGCGCTCAAATGCGTCCTTCTGGCTGACCCTGGCCTTGGGATGGGCAGTGGCCAAGGACAAGACCTCAACGTTCAGGCGGGAACGGCTCTCGCTCCGCGCCAGTTGGCTCGACAAGGTTCTTTGCATCAGGCCTTCCTACCGCAACCGCAAAGTGGGGAGCATAGTGCATTCACGGACGATTACGAACGCACCATCTGGCCTTGCAGGATCTATTCCAGGTCCAACGTTGCCCTTGTGCCTCCGGCAAAAAGCGCCTAGATGGCGGCGCCTCCTCCAGCATAGGGGACTGAAACATGGCCATCCGTTCCGCGCGTAACATCGAAAAGCAAAAAAAGAAGAATCGCCGCGCCATGCCGCGCAAGAAGCTCACCCGCATCCAGGGCAACACGCTGGGCGTGCGCCGGCGGCTGAAGAAGACGGCGGGCAAGGCACGGGCGAAAGGCGAAGGGCTGATCAGCGCTCAGAGTTGTAGCCGCCCTGGAGGGATGGAGCGGGCGGCACTCTCGCAGCCAGGACGGCGCGGGCGATGTTGGTATTGTCAGCCTAACCTTGAATTGGGCGACTTGCCTGCCGCACATGCCAGCACACCCCGCCCGGGTCGACGATGTGGATCTCGCGGCCCCAGGGAAAATCCGTCGGCGGCCTGAGCCTGGCGCCGGGAAACCGAGCCGGCAGAGTCCTTGGGTTCGAGCTCGGACCAATAGGCGTCCAAATCCTCCACCTCGATGGTGATCATCTGGTTGGCCTGCCACTGCGGCACGTCGATGTCCTGCAGTATCAAATAGGCGGCGCCGTAGCGCAAGCCGGCGAGACCGCCGTCCTCCCAGGTCTTCTCGAAGCCTAGCTCGGCCAGGAACGCGAGCGCGACCTTGAACTGCGGCCCCGAAGGCACGAACGGATAGAGGGCGACGGCCTTGGTTCTCACGCGAGCCCCAGCTTCTTGCGCAACAGCTCGTTGACCGCCTGCGGGTTGGCCTTGCCGCCCGACGCCTTCATCACCTGGCCGACGAACCAGCCGAGCATGGTGGGCTTGGCCTTCACCTGCTCCACCTTGTCGGGGTTGGCGGCGATGATCGCGTCGACCGCCTTCTCGATGGCGCCGGTGTCGGTGACCTGCTTCAGGCCGCGCTTCTCGACGATCTCGGCGGGATCGCCGCCCTCGGTCCAGACGATCTCGAACAGGTCCTTGGCGATCTTGCCGGAGATGGTGCCGGACGCGATGAGGTCGACGATGGCGCCGAGCTGCTGCGGCCGACACGGGCGAGTGCCTCGATCGCGAGCCCCTCCTTGTTGAGGCGCCCGAACAGCTCGTTGATCACCCAGTTGGCCGCGATCTTGCCGTCGCGTGCCCTTCGCCACCGCCTCGAAGTAGTCGGCGCTCTCGCGCTCGGCGACCAGCACGTCGGCGTCGTAGTCGGACAGCCCGAAGTCGCGCATGAAGCGGCGCTTCTTCTCGTCGGGCAGCTCGGGCAGATCGCTTCTTCGAGCTCGTCGACGTACTCCATGGTCAGTTCGAGCGGCAGCAGGTCGGGATCGGGGAAGTAGCGGTAGTCGTGCGCCTCCTCCTTGGAGCGCATCGAGCGCGTCTCGCCCTTGGCGGGATCGAACAGCCGCGTCTCCTGCTCGATCGTGCCGCCGTCCTCGATGATGTCGATCTGGCGGCGCGCCTCGGCCTCGATCGCCTGGCCGATGAAGCGGATCGAGTTGACGTTCTTGATCTCGCAGCGGGTGCCGAGCTTCGTCGCCCGGCTTGCGCACCGACACGTTGACGTCGGCGCGCAGGTTGCCCTTCTCCATGTCGGCGTCGGAGGTGCCGAGATAGCGCAGGATGGTGCGCAGCTTGGAGACGTAGGCCTGCGCCTGCTTGGCCGAGCGCAGGTCGGGCTTGGACACGATCTCCATCAGCGCCACGCCCGAGCGGTTGAGATCGACGTAGGTGTACTCGGGGTGCTGGTCGTGGATCGACTTGCCGGCGTCCTGCTCCAGGTGCAGGCGCTCGATGCCGACCTGCAGCGTCTCGCCGTCGACGTCGACCTCGACCTCGCCCTCGCCGACGATCGGCTGCTTGTACTGGCTGATCTGATAGCCCTGCGGCAGGTCGGGATAGAAGTAGTTCTTGCGGTCGAACACCGAGACAAGTTGATCCCGGCCTTGAGGCCGAGCCCGGTGCGCACGGCCTGCGCGATGCACGCCGCGTTGATCACGGGCAGCATGCCGGGCATGGCCGCGTCGACGAGGGAGACGTGGCTGTTGGGCTCGCCGCCGAACTCGGTGGAGGCGCCCGAGAACAGCTTGGACTTGGAGGCGACCTGCGCGTGCACCTCCAGCCCGATGATGACCTCCCAGTCGCCGGTCGCGCCCCGGATCAAGCTGCCGGTGCCGCTTTTTGCGTCGCTCTGCATATGCATAGGTCCCTATGGCGCGCCGCGGTCGCGCCGCACCTCCAATCCGTCTGCGTAGGGCGTCGCGCCCGCCCCGGTCAAGGGTAAGGTCGCCTTGGCGCGCTGGACCGGGCCCCTGTCTTCAGCGATATTGAACGTGCGAGGCGCAAGGACGCGCCTTTGTTTCCGCGAGAGGCCAAATGAAGCTCAGGACCCTAGCCGTAGCGAGCGCGCTGGCGCTCGTCGTCGCGTCTGCGCCAGCCGCAGCCAAGACCTTCCGATATGCCTTCCAGGGCGACCTCAACGCTCTCGACCCCTACACGCTGAACGAGACCTTCACGCTGGGCGCGCTCGGCAACGTGATGGAGGGCCTGACCAAGCGCGACAAGGACCTGAAGATCATTCCCGGACTTGCCGAGAGCTGGGAGATCGTCGACCCGCTCAAGTGGCGCTTCCACCTGCGCAAGGGCGTGAAGTTCCACAACGGCGAAAGCTTCACTGCCGACGACGTTCTCTTCTCGCTCGATCGCATGCGCAGCCCGTCCTCGCAGATCAAGTCGCGCGCCCCCGCCGACATGAAGGCGGTGAAGGTCGACGACTACACGGTCGATTTCATCCTCACCTCGCCCAATCCGATCCTGAACGCGGAGTGGGACACCTGGTACATGTTCTCCAAGAAGTGGGCGGAGGCGAACGGTGCCACGCAGGCGCAGGCCGCATCGGCGACGTCGCTCAATCCCTTCGCGCTGAAGGCGAACGGCACCGGCCCGTTCATGATCGTGAGCCACGAGCCGGGCGTGAAGACCGTGTTCAAGCCGTTCCCCGGCTGGTGGGGCAAGCCCGAGCACAATCTGGACGAGGTGATCTTCCAGACCATCAAGTCGGATGCGACGCGGGTCGCCGCGCTGCTCTCCGGCGACATCGATATGATGGACCCGGTGCCGGTCCAGGACATCGAGCGCGTCAGGGCGAGCCCGAATGTGACCGTGCTCACCGGTCCGGAGCTGAGGACCATCTTCCTCAATATGGATTCGTTCCGAGACGAGCTGCTCTACTCCAACGTCAAGGGCAAGAACCCCTTCAAGGACGTGCGCGTTCGCAAGGCGATCTATCAGGCGATCGACATCGAGGCGATCCACACCAAGGTCATGCGCGGCATGTCGGCGAACTCGGCGCTGCTGATCTCGCCGCTGCTCTTTGCCCGCGCCGGCGAGTTCAAGCGCTGGCCATACGATGTGGCCGCAGCCAAGAAGCTGCTGACGGACGCGGGCTACCCGATCGGGCTTCTCGGTGGAGATGGATTGCCCCAACGACCGCTACGTCAACGACGAGGCGATCTGCCAGGCGATCACCCAGATGCTGTCGCGCATCGACATCAAGGTCAAGCTCAACGCCATGCCGAAGGCCAAGTACTTCGAGAAGGCCGGACCGACCAAGAAGTACGATTCCTCCTTCAATCTGCTCGGCTGGACGCCCGGCTCGTTCGACAGCTGGAACGTGATCGCCAACATCATCGGCTGCCGCGATGCCAACGGCAAAGGCGGCACGTTCAACTTCGGCGGCTACTGCAATCCCAAGATCACCGAGCTCAACAAGCAGATCCTGGTCGAGACCGACACCGCCAAGCGCAACGCCATGATCGCCGAGGCGTTCAAGATCAACCACGACGAGGTCGGGCATCATTCCGCTGCACCAGCAGTCGCTGGCCTGGGGCGTATCCAAGAAGGTGAAGATCGTGCAACGCGCCGATAACCAGATCCTGTTCTACTGGGTCCAGATGCAATAGTAACCAGAGGACCAGCAGCGGGAGTGCAACGGCCGCGCTCCCGCCGGCAGTCACCGAGAGGCGTTGTCCGCACAGGATATGCTCGCATTTGCCATCCGTCGGCTGCTCGAGGCGGCCTTTGTCATGATAACGGTGGCGCTGCTCGCCTTCGTCCTCTTCCGCTTCGTCGGCGACCCAGTCAACCAGATGGTGGGGCAGGACACCTCGCTGGAGGACCGGATCCGGCTGCGGCAGGAGTTGGGGCTCGACGATCCCATCGCCGTCCAATTCGCACGGTTCGTGGCGGGCGCGGCGCGCTTCGACTTCGGCATCTCCTACCAGATGAAGCAGCCGGTCACAGCCATCATCGCCGAACGCGCCCCGGCCACATTCGAACTCGCCTTCGCGGCGGCACTGTTCTCGATCATGCTGGGCATCCCGGTCGGGCGTCTATACCGGCATCCACCGCAACAGCTGGCTGTCGAAGATCTTCATGACGGTGTCCCTCGATCGGCGTCTCGCTGCCGACCTTTCTCATCGGCATCCTGCTGATCTACGTATTCGCGGTCATGCTCGGCGTGCTGCCGTCATTCGGTCGCGGCCAAGTCGTGCGATTGGGCTTCTGGAGCACGGGTCTGCTCACCGTCTCCGGCCTCAAGGCGCTGATCCTGCCTGCCATCACGCTCGGCCTGTTCCAGATGACGCTCGTGACCCGGCTGGTGCGCTCGGAGATGCTGGAGGTGCTGCGCACCGACTACATCAAGTTCGCACGAGCGCGCGGGCTCACCGATCGCGCCATCAATTTCGGCCACGCGCTCAAAAACACGCTCGTGCCCGTGATCACCGTAATCGGCCTGCAGCTCGGCCTCGTCATCGCCTTCGCCATCATCACCGAGACCGTCTTTCAGTGGCCTGGAATGGGACTGATGTTCATCCAGGCGGTGCAGAACGCCGACATTCCCATCATGGCGGGCTACCTCATGCTCGTGGCGTTCCTGTTCGTGCTCATCAATCTCATCGTCGATCTCATCTACGTGCGGGTCGACCCGCGCATCCGCATCTACAGCCGGGGTGCCTGAGAGCCGATGACCGACCTCTCGCCCGCGTCTCGCAGTCTGTCGCCGGCCATGCCGGCCGGCGGCAAGGCTGCCGCATCTCGCAGCCGCGTCTGCGGCGTTTCTCGACAGCGACCTGCTGCACAGCTTCCTGGAGTCGAAGCTGGTCGTCCTGGCCGCGCTGCTGAGCCTGGCGATCGTCGGCGCGGCCGTGCTCGCACCGCTGATTGCGCCGCATGATCCCTATGACCTCAAGTCGCTGAGCCTGCTCGACGCCAACACGCCGCCGGCCTGGGAGACGGGTGGAGAGCGCAAGTTTCTGCTCGGCACCGACGATCAGGGCCGCGACATTCTCTCCACCATGCTCTACGGCACACGCTCGTCTCTCCTGATCGGCGTTGGCGCGGTGCTGCTGTCGGCGACGCTTGGACTGTCGCTCGGGCTGTGGGCCGGATACGCCGGTGGCCGCGTCGACACGGTGATCATGCGCATCGCCGATGTGCAGCTGACCTTTCCGGCGATCCTGACGGCCCTGCTGATCGACGGCGTGGCGCTCGCGGTGTTCAAGAGCTACCGGATCGAGGGCAATACGTTCTTCGTGCTGGTACTGGCCATCGGCCTGTCGTCCTGGGTGCAGTACGCGCGAACGGTGCGGGGGGTGACCCTGGTGGAGCGCAACAAGGAGTACGTGGAGGCAGCACGGCTGATCGGTCTGCATCCCATCAAGATCATGTTCCAGCACATCCTGCCCAACGTCCTGGGGCCGGTGCTGGTGATCGCCACGATCAGCCTGGCGCTCGCCGTCATCACCGAGGCGACGCTGTCGTTCCTGGGCGTGGGCCTGCCGCCGACGGAGCCCTCGCTCGGCACCATGATCCAGATCGGCAACAAGTATCTGTTCTCGGGCTCCTGGTGGATGGTTGCCTTCCCAGGGCTGACGCTGGCGCTGCTGGCGCTCGCGGTGAACCTGCTGGGCGATTGGCTGCGCGATGCGCTCAACCCGAAGCTGCGCTAGGCTGCCCGCCCCGAACCGCGCCGAGCCCGCATGAGCGAGCCTGTCCTCTCCGTCCGCAACCTCAAGGTGGCCTTTCCCACCCGGCGCGCGACGCTCACGGCGGTCGACGACGTGTCCTTCGACATCGCCGCCGGCGAGGTGCTGGGCGTGGTGGGCGAGTCGGGGGCCGGCAAGTCGCTGACCGGCGCCGCCGTCATCGGCCTGCTGGAGCCGCCGGGCCGCATCGTCGGCGGCGAGGTCCGCTTGGCTGGCCGACGCATCGACAACCTGCCGCCCGAGGAGATGCGCAAGGTGCGGGGCCGGCGCATCGGCATGGTGTTCCAGGACCCGCTCACCAGCCTCAATCCGCTCTATCGCATCGGCGACCAGATCATCGAGACCATCCGCACGCACGCCGACGTCTCGGAGGCGCAGGCGCGCGAGCGCGCCATCGCGCTGCTGCAGGAGGCCGGCATCCAAGGGCGCGCGGGCGCGCATCGACAGCTATCCGCACGAGTTCTCCGGCGGCATGCGCCAGCGCGTGGTGCTGGCCCTGGCGCTGTGCGCGGAGCCCGACCTGCTGATCGCCGACGAGCCGACCACCGCGCTCGACGTGTCGATCCAGGCGCAGATCATCGCGCTGCTGAAGCGGCTCTGCCGCGAGCGGGGCACGGCCGTCATGCTGATCACCCACGACATGGGCGTGATCGCCGAGACCGCCGACCGCGTGGCCGTGATGTACGCGGGCCGCATCGCCGAGATCGGCCCGGTGCGCGACGTGGTGCAGCGGCCGCACCACCCCTATACGAAAGGCCTGATGGGGGCCATCCCCACGCTCGGCGCCAGCGCCGAACGGCTGGTGCAGATTCCAGGCTCGATGCCGCGGCTCACGGCGATCCCGAACGGCTGCGCCTTCCATCCGCGCTGCACCTACGCCTTCGACCGCTGCCGCATGGAGCGCCCGGAACCAATGCCGGCGGGCAAGTCAAAGACTGCGTGCTGGCTGGTCGCCGACAATCCCGCAAAGGCCCAGGCATGACGGGCGCAATGGCCGCGCCGCTGGTCGAGGCCAAGGGCCTCACGCGCGTGTTCGACGTGTCCAAGCCGTGGCTCAACCGCGTGATCGAGGGTGACCACAAGGCCTATCTCAAGGCCGTCACCGGCATCTCCTTCACTATTGGCCGGCGAGAGACGCTGGCACTGGTGGGCGAGTCGGGCTCGGGCAAGTCGACGGCAGCGCGCATGGTGGTGGGGCTGCTGCGGCCGACCGCCGGCACCGTCACGATCGACGGGATCGACATGTGGGCGGCGACGGGCTCAGCCGAGCGCCAGAAGCTGCGTCGACGGCTGCAGATGATCTTCCAGGACCCCTATGCCAGCCTCAACCCCCGCTGGCGGGTGGACCGCATCATCGCCGACCCGATCAGGGCCTTTGGCCTTGCCAGGGACAGGCATGAGATCGAGCATCGCGTCGGCGATCTGCTGAAGCTCGTGGGGCTCGATCCTGCCGACGGGACCAAATATCCGCACGAGTTCTCCGGCGGCCAGCGCCAGCGCATCTGCATCGCCCGGGCGCTGTCGTCGAACCCGGAGTTCATCGTCTGCGACGAGCCGACCAGCGCGCTCGACGTGTCGGTGCAGGCGCAGATCCTCAACCTGATGCGCGACCTGCAGGACCGGCTCGGGCTCTCCTATCTCTTCATCAGCCACAACCTGGCTGTGGTGCGGCACATGGCGACGCGCATCGGCGTCATGTATCTGGGGCGCATCGTCGAGCTGGCTCCGTCGGCCGAGCTGTTCAAGTCCCCCCAGCCATCCCTACACGCGCCTCCTGATGGACGCGCTGCCGGACCTCGCCATGAGCGGGCGGCCACGCCGGCCGATCGAAGGCGAGATCCCCAACCCGATTGCGCCGCCGTCGGGCTGCGCCTTCCATCCGCGCTGCCCGTGGGCATTCGAGCCGTGCCGCACGAACGTGTCCGGATCTCGTCGCCGAGGGTGGCCGGGCAGACGGCCTGTCATGCCGTGGTGGCGGGGCGAATCTGATCGGGCTCCCGGTCGCCTGCGACAACGCGCGCGCCGGGATGAGGAGAACTTGGGCAATTTGCCCAATGTTGGGTGGTTCCACAATCGGGCGCGAAGGCCTATGGAGGGACGAAAATCGATCGAGGGCTACACGACATGGCACGGCTTCCCCGACGCTACGCACCCTTCGCCCACGGCGCCATCCAGGCAGCCATCACCACGGCCGTCGCCACGGCAATTGCCACGCATCAGAGAACGGCCTTCGGCATGCAGTTTCTCAAGAGCTGGACGTCGGCCTGGTGGCTCGCATGGCTCACGATGTTGCCCATCGTCATCGTTGCGGCGCCGGTGATCGAACGGGCCGTCGCCGCGTTGACACAGCCGGCCCCCGCGCGCGACAGAAGTTGAGCGGCGGGTCCCCTGGTCGGACGCGCTGCAAAGCAACGACAGGAGGACGCTCATGATCAAGCGCTTCATCGGCTCCGTGCCGACCCGCGCCAAGACCGTGGTCCACAACGGGCTCGTCTACACGGTAACCACAGCGCCGACCAAGTCGGCCCCGCTCTATGCGCAGACGAAGGAAGCGCTCGCGGTGATCGACCGCACCCTTGAAGAGGTCGGCTCGCACAAGTCGCGCATTCTCACCGCCACCGTCTACATCACCGACATGAGCAAGAAGGCCGAGATGAACCGGGCCTGGGACGAGTGGGTGGACAAGGCCAACCCGCCGCGCCGGGCCTGCATCGGCGTCACGCTCGAAGGGCAGGACCTCGTGGAGATCCTGGTAACGGCGGCGCAGTAGGGAAGGCGAGCGCAGGCAAGCCCCTTACCAGCCGACGAAGTCCTTCTCGCCGTCGACCCGTAGGCAAAGCCTCGCACAGCCGCTGCTGCGCGAGCTTACCAGCTTCCCGGGGTGCCTGCCCCCAATCTACAACTTCAGACCGCGCTCCGACCCCAAATGCCGGGCGCGTAGGCGTTCGGCACGGCTGGGTGGGCAATGTCGTCTGAGTTTCCTCAATATTGGCAACTCGACAACGGCCCAAGGCGAAGACAGACTACGCTCACTCTAAATGGCAGGAAGAAGGTTAGCGGCAGGGAGGATCCCATGGAGTTCAGCGAGCTTGTGCAGCGGTTCGCGGTGGCGGCCGCCTCCGGCAACGGTGAGGCGCTGGCCGACCTCTTCACACCCGACGGCACCTACGACGACTATTTCTTCGGACCGTCGAAGGGTCGGGAGGCGATCAAGGAGATGCTGGCGCACTTCGCGGAGGGCGGGCGCAACTTTCGCTGGGAGTTCTTCGACCCCGTCGCGTCCGGCAGCACGGGCTATGCGAGCTACCGATTCTCCTTCGAACTCCAAGCGGCCAGAAGCCAAGGGCGCGCGCGTGGCCTTCGACGGCATCGGCCGCTTCGACCTCGAAGGCGGCCGCATCACGCGCTACTCGGAGGTGTTCGACCGCGGCATGGCGCTGGCGCAGCAAGAGTTCGAGCCCGAGCGGCTGCGCAAGATCGGGCTCAAGTATGCCTCCGCCCTCAAGGGGCGGCCCGAGTGGGCGGGGCACGCCAAGTCGGGGACGTGACCTCCACCTCCGTGGCGCACAGCCCTGCCCGAACCGAAGATAGAAAGGCCGCATTGTGGGCGGCCCAATCTATTTTTTAAGCTCGGCGGCAAAGAGCTTCGCCGCCTCTGCCTTCGCTTCCTGATCCGCCTTGGCGTCGTACCTGAGCGGCAGGTTGAACTTCTTGCCGAGCTCGGTGGCTTCAGGATTCGTGAACGCGTGCACCGCGCCGGGATACTCGATGATTCGATAGTCGGCCTTCGCTGCGTCGAAATCCTTCTTGAGCGCATCATATTGCGCACGCTTCACGAAGGGATCGTCCGCGCCATTGAGGACCAGGATCTTGGCCTTGACGGTTCCGGGCGCCGGCGCAGGGGTATTGAGACCGAGCGATGCGTGAAAGCCCGCAACGGCGGCGAGGTTCGCGCCGGCGCGCGCCATGTTCAGCACCACCGCGCCGCCGAAGCAGTACCCAACGGCGCCGATGCGCTGGGGATTGACGGAGGCTTGCTTGGCGAGTTGGTCTCGCGCGGCGTTGAAGCGCGACTCCATCACCGTCGGGTTCTTCATCACCGAGCTCGAGAGCGCGCCGGCGTCCTTCGGATTGTCGGCGGACTTGGCATCGCCGTACATGTCGGCGATGAAGGCCGTGTAGCCCTGCTGCGCGAACTTCCGCGCCTCGTTGTGCATGTGCTTGGTGATGCCCCACCATTCGTGCACCATGATGATCCCGGGCCGCTTGGCCGTGATGGCGTCGTCGTATACGACGAAGCCCTTCATGGTGGTCTCGCCGTCCCTATAGGTGACCGGCTCCTCCTTGACCGCAGCGTTTGCGCTCGCGGTCATTGCAATGGCGCAAAGTGCGCCCACTATCATCGTTCGCATCATGTCCTCCTGCGGAGTTGGCACAACTAGGAACGCTGGCCCAGCGTTGGTGGGGGCGGGGGCTCTGTTCAGCCTGGCGCCGGGAATTGCCCGCTGGTTGTACATCAGCTTGCGGATGCGCGCCTGCTCCTCGGGTGGCAGCTTGGTGACATCCGTGGAGAGATTCGCGCCTACCGCCATGCCCTTCTGCACGGCCGGCCGCTTGGCGATCTCTTCGGCCCAGCGCTTGACGTGCTTGAACTCGTCGAGGTCCTGGCCCTGCACCTTGTGGTTGATGGTCCAGGGATAGCAGATCATGTCGGCGATCGTGTACTCCTTGCCGGCGAGCCAGGGGCGGTCATAGAGCCGGTTGTTGAGCACGCCATAGAGCCTGTTGGCCTCGTCGGTGAAGCGGTTGACAGCGTATTTCTGGTCGCCCTCGCGGTCGCCGAGGCGGCGGAAGTGCCCGCACTCCCCGAGCTTGGGGCCCTGATTGGCCATCTGCCACATCACCCACTGGTTGACTTCGTACTTGGTGCGCAGGTCCTGCGGCCAAAACTTGCCGGTCTTCTCGGCGATGTACATCATGATGGCGCCGGACTCGAAGATGCTGATCGGCGCTCCGCCGTCCTTCGGCTTGTGGTCGACCATCACGGGCATGCGATGGTTGGGGTTCATGCGCAGGAAGTCCTTGTTGAACTGGTCGCCCTTCTGGATGTTGACGGGCGTGATCTTGTATTCGAGCCCGCATTCCTCGAGCAGGACAGTGACTTTCTTGCCGTTGGGCGTCGGCCAGTAGAAAACTTCGATCATGGGAATACTCCTTGGAGGGGTCGTGCAGGCTAACCGATTGCGGCAGCGCCGCAAACTCCGGCGCCATCAACTCCCAGTGTAGAGGCGCCGATTTTCCGATAGAAGGGACGGCGCGCACGATTGCAGTGTCGCGCGCACCCAATCATTGCGAGCGCTCTCATGTCCTCAGCCAGCGATACACCAGCCGACGGCCGCATCACCACCGAACGACACGACCGCGTCTTTGCCATCGGCATCGATCGGCCGGCGAAGCTCAACGGCTTCTCGCCCAAGATGCTGATCGAGCTCGCCCAAGCCTATACCACTTTCGAGCGGGACGAGACGGCGTGGGTCGGCCTGCTCTTTGCGTACGGGGCCAACTTCACGGCCGGACTCGAGCTCGACAAGGTAGCGCCGATCATGCGCGAGCGTGGTACGGTGTTCCCCGTCGGCGCAATCGACCCCCTCTCCCTACGACCGCCCATCCGATCCAAGCCGCTGGTCGTAGCGGTGCAGGGCATATGCTTCACGCTGGGCATCGAGCTGATGCTGGCGGCCGACGTCGTCGTCGCCGCCGAGGACAGCCGGTTCGCGCAGATCGAGGTCAAGCGCGGCATCATGCCGGCAGGAGGCGCCACCATTCGCATGGTGGAGCGCGCGGGCTGGGGCAATGCGCAGCGCTACCTGCTGACCGGCGACGAGTTCGGTGCCGCCGAGGCCTTGCGGCTCGGCTTCGTGCAAGAGGTGGTGCCGACCGGCGGCCAGAAGGAGCGCGCGCTCATCATCGCGCGGCGGATCGCCGAGCAGGCACCGCTCGCAGTGCGTGCCTCGCTTGCCTCCTCGCGCATCTCGGTCGACCGCGGGCCGAACGACGCCATCCGCGAATTCAACGCGCAGCAGGCGCGTCTGATGGCGACCGAGGACGCGGCGGAGGGCATGCGCTCGTTCGTCGAGCGCCGCCAGGGACGGTTCGGCGGCCGCTGAACGATGCGCATCCACTACATGAGCGACCTGCACCTGGAGTTCGGGGCGCTGGACAAGGCGCTGCCCAAGGGCGAAGTGCTCGTCCTTGCCGGCGACGTCACGCTACTGGCGGCTCTCAATTCAACGGAGCCGAATGCCAGCAGGAAAGAGCTGCGCGAAAGCACGCTCGCGCTGTTCGCTGAGGCGGAGCGGAACTTCGATCAGGTCGTCTACCTGATGGGCAACCATGAGCACTACGGCTTCTGCATCGATAACTCGGCCGATACGATCCGGCGCCATTTTCCGCGCGTGATGCTGCTGGAGGACGCGCAGGTGGCACTTGGCGACACGATCCTGTGCGGGGCGACGCTATGGACCGACATGGCCGGCGGCGACCCGGTCGTGGAGCTGGCGGTGCAGCGTGCCATGAGCGACTTCTACGTCATCGAGATCCGCGATGGCGACCGCACCCGCGCGCTGCGGCCGGCCGACGCCCGCCAACGCTTCACAAGCTCGCTCGCATATATCGGCAAGGTGGCGGAGGAAGAATCCCGACAAGAAAGTGGTAGTGGCCACGCACCACGCCCCGAGCCTGCAGGGCGTCGCGGTCTCACAGCGGGCGAGCAGGATCAATGCCGCCTACTACACGGACCTGCACGCCTTCATCGAGCAGCGGCCAAACATCGGCGCATGGATCCATGGGCATACGCATGTCCAGACCGAATATGCCGTGGGACAGTGCCGCGTGCTCTCGAATGCGCGCGGCTATGCCGGGCGCGAGCGGGCGGCGCTGAGCTTCGAGCCGGATCGCTCGTTCGATATCTGATCGGCCGGCGCCACAAGGCAAGAGGCGGCAGGGCCCGCCGCCTCGATCTCACGGCTCGGACTAGCCGAGCCTCACTCCGAGCAAGGGAAGGTGAGCGTCATGCCACCGAACTCGACCTTGCAGTCTTTGCCGGGCTTGGCCGCGGCCGCCGGCGCCTCGCGCTTGGGCGTCTCAGGGCTTGCGGCCGGGGCCGGTGCGGGAGCCGCAGGCGGCGGATAGACGGTCGGCGGCTCCTGGCTGCGAGCGGTGACCGGCGGGGGCGCCGCGCCGCCCGGTGCCTTGGCACTGGAGTTGCACCGCGGCAGGTTGGCGGGTGCGCGCGTCCAAATCATTGTCTGGTTCAGGAACTTCATGCCGGCGTAGCCCATAACCTTGAGCTTGTCGCCCTGCGGCGTGATCTCTACGTCGTACTTGGTGTTCATGTCCTTCTCGGGATCGATGATCCAGCCACCGTCCCACTTGCCGCCGGCAGCCGGCGGAACGTCACCCATTATCTGGATGCCACAGCCTTCCTTGTTGCTCGCGTCCTTGACCCACACGATGCGCCCGCAAAGTTTGCCGCCGCAGTCCGTGATCTCCACCGCGCCGCGGCCGGTGTGGTCGTACCAGAGGCCGACCGGGGAAGCGGCAAAGGCGGTGCCGCAGGTCGCCACCAGCGAGACGATCGCCGGGCCGATTGCACGCTTGATGATCGCGATCATGGGACTACCTCTGCTTCGGATCGGCCGCGACGTTGGGCCACTGCGAGGCTAAGTAAACGCATTGCCCCTCAAGATCTGTTCCAAATGTTACAAGGCCTGCCGATCGAGGGCCAGTGCTGGGTGGTGCCGTGGCAAACGCGCGGTATCAGTTCGCCGGGACCAGACCCTGAAAATTGGGCCAGATCACGATTTGATGGATCGGCAACAATCGCGTACATAGGCCGGCAAATGGATCGCGCCTCCTGAATCGGCGGCGCGCCGGCTGTGGCGGGAGCCCGGCCGCCAAAGCACTTCCTCGGGATCACGCCATGCGCAGACGCTTCGTCGTCACCGGCATCGTCATTCTGCTGCTCCTCGGCGGGCTCGGCTATTTCCAGTTCGTGTTCAAGCCGCAGATGATCCGCACCTTCCTCTCGCAAATGAAACCGCCGCCCGTGACGGTGACGGCCGAGCGCGCACGCATCGAGAGATGGGTCGAGCGGCTGTCCTCGATTGGCACGTTGATTGCCTCGCAGGGCGTCGATATCACCAGCCAGGTGGCGGGCATTGTGACGGAGGTGCTGATCGACAGCGGCA
Source organism: uncultured Alphaproteobacteria bacterium (assembly GCA_963738065.1). Taxonomy (GTDB): domain Bacteria; phylum Pseudomonadota; class Alphaproteobacteria; order Rhizobiales; family Hyphomicrobiaceae; genus AWTP1-13. The sequence continues at coordinate 219,316 of CAVTVO010000009.1, read as the reverse complement.
AAGAGGTCGCCCAGGGCACCAAGCTCGTGCAGCTCGATACGTCAGTGGAGCTTGCGGACCGGGCGAGCGCCATTGCCGTCCACCAGGAGGCCGAGGTGGCCTACGAGCGGCAAGTCGATCTCATGCAGAAGCGGGTGACGTCGGAGGCCAACCTCGACACGGCCCGCGCCAAGCGAGAGACCGCGCTTGCCGCCGTCCGGCGGATCGAGGCCGTCATCGCCCAGAAGGCAATCCTGAGCCCCTTCGGCGGGCGCCTTGGCATCCGCAAAGTCGAGAAAGGGCAATACGTTTCGGCGGGGATGGCGCTCGTGACGCTGCAGGCGCTCGATCCCATCCGGGCCGATTTCCCCATGCCCGAGCAGTACGTCGGCAAGCTCAAGGTCGCCCAGCCGATCGAACTCACCGTCGATGCCTATCCGGGCCATACCTTCAAGGGCGAAATCCAGTCGCTCGATGCGCGGGTGGCCCAGGACACGCGCACGCTGCTGGTGCGGGGCCTGCTGCCCAATGCCGAGCGCAAGCTGTTGCCCGGCATGTTCGCCAACGTCACCGTGCTGGTCGGCGAGCCGACCGAGGTGGTGACCGTGCCCCGCACCGCCGTCACCTACAGCCTCTACGGCGACAGCGTCTACGTGGTGAAATCAGCGCCCGCAGGCGAGGCCAAGTCGGCAGCCGCGGGCTCCGCGTCAGCCTCGCCCAGCCAGCCGGCCGAACCGGGACTGGTCGTCGAGCGCCGCTTCGTGCGCACGGGCCAGGTGCGCGACGACCGAGTCGCCATAACCTTCGGCCTGAAGGCGGGCGAGAGGGTCGTGACAACGGGACAGCTCAAGCTCAATCCGGGAGCCGCAGTCCGCATCGACGATAGCCAGACGCCCAAGCGGCCCGAACAGCGCCCGAAGCAGTAGCAGTAGTCACCGGCCCCCCGATGTCCTTCACCGACATATTCATCCGCCGCCCCGTGCTTGCCAGCGTGGTGAGCTTGCTGATCCTGCTGATCGGCCTCGTCTCCGGCTTCAACCTGCAGGTGCGGCAGTATCCGCGCATCACCAATACCACCATCACCATCACGACGGCCTACCCCGGCGCCAATGCCGATCTCATCAAGGGCTTCATCACGACGCCGATACAGCAGGCGGTCGCCAGCGCCGAGGGCATCGACACGCTGCTGTCCTCATCGCAGCAGAACTACAGCGTCGTCACCCTCAACCTGCGGCTCGATGCCAATCCGGACCGGGCCGTGGCCGACGTGCTGTCGAAGATCCAACAGGTCAAGAGCCAGCTGCCGCGCGAGTTGCAGGACCCCGTCGTGGTCAAGCAGACCGGCGAGACCACGGCGCTGATGTACATGTCGTTCAACAGCAAGGTGCTGGTCGGCTCCCAGATCACCGACTACCTGACGCGCGTGGTGCAGCCGCGCCTGCAGACCATCAACGGCGTCGCCAACGCGCAAATCCTGGGCGGCCAGACTTTCGCCATGCGCATCTGGCTCAACCCGGACAAGATGGCAGCGCTCGGCGTCACGCCCGTCGACGTGCGCAATGCGCTCGGTGCCAACAACTTCACCACGGCGGCAGGCCAGGTGAAGGGCGATTTCGTGCAGACCACCATCAATGCCGAGACGGCGCTCGACAACCCAGCGGCGTTCGGCAAGCTGGTGGTGGTGTCGCGCGGGGATGCACTGATCCGGCTGGACGACTTCGCCAGCATCGAGCTGGGCCCCGAAAGCGCCGATTCCTCCTCGGTATTCGACGGCCTGAAGGCCGTGTTCATCGGCATCTACGCGACGCCGACCTCCAATCCGCTCACCGTCATCAGCGACGTGCGCAAGGCCTTTCCCGACATCCAGCGGCAGCTGCCGGCGGGCATGGAGGCGGCGATCGCCTACGATGCCACCAAGTTCATCAACGCGTCGATTTCCGAGGTCGAGAAGACGCTGCTCGAGGCCGCGCTGATCGTGATCGTCGTGATCTTCCTTTTTCTCGGCAACCTGCGCTCCACGCTGATCCCGATCGTCACCATCCCGCTCTCCCTGATCGGCGTGATGTTCGCCCTGCTGGCGCTTGGCTACTCCATCAACCTGCTCACCTTGCTGGCGCTGGTGCTCGCTATCGGCCTCGTCGTCGACGACGCCATCGTCGTGGTGGAGAACATCCACCGCCACATCGAGGAGGGCATGCAGCCCTTCGATGCGGCGCTCGCGGGCGCGCGCGAGATCGCCGTGCCGGTCATCTCCATGACGATCACGCTGGCGGCGGTGTACGCGCCGATCGGCTTCGTCTCCGGCCTTACCGGCGCGCTCTTCCGCGAGTTCGCCTTCACGCTCGCCGGCGCCGTGGTCGTGTCCGGCATCATCGCGCTCACCCTGTCGCCGATGATGGCCTCCAAGCTGCTCAAGGCGCAGCATTCGAGCGGCCGGTTCAACCGCTTCCTCGACCGCGCCTTCGATGGCCTGCGTCGGCGCTATGAGCGCCGTCTGCACCGCACGCTCAACGGGCGCCCCGTGACGCTGCTGATCCTGGTGGGGGTCATGACCGCGACGGGCATCATGTACGCCACGACACAGAAGGAGCTGGCGCCCGAAGAGGATCAGGGCATCCTCTTCAACATCGTCAAGACGCCGCAGGCCGCCAACCTCGACTATCTCGAGCAGGCGACCAACGAGATGAACAAGCTGTTCGAGACGGTGCCTGAACGGGAGCACGTCTTCATCATCAACGGCATGGGCAACAACGTGCACCAGGCCATTGCCGGCATCCTCTTCAAGCCGTGGGAGGAGCGCAAACGCACGCAGAAACAGATCCTGCAGAGCCTGCAACCGAAGGTGGCCGGCGTCGCCGGCGCCCAGGCCATCTCCTTTGCGCTGCCGTCGCTGCCTGGCTCGACCGGCGGCCCGCCGGTGCAATTCGTACTGACGACCACCGCCGACTATTTTCAGCTGGCGCAGGTGCTGGCCGAGGTGCGGGCCGAGGCGGCCAAAAGCGGCCTATTCATCTTCACCGACAGCGACCTCAAGTTCGAGACACCGCAGGTCGAGTTCAAGCTCGACCACGACAAGGCCAACCGCCTGGGCATCACCATGCAGGACATCGGCGGCTCGCTTGCCACCCTGCTCGGCGGCAACTACGTCAACCGCTTCAATCTCTACGGCCGCAGCTACCAGGTCATCCCGCAGGTGCCGCGCGACTTCCGCCTCACCTCCTCGTGGCTCGAGCGCTACCAGGTGCGCACCGCTGCCGGCGCGCTGGTGCCGCTGTCGAGCATCGGCACGGTCGAGAAGTCGGTGCAGCCCAACGCACTGACGAGCTTCCAACAGCTCAACTCGGCCACCCTGTCGGGCGTGCCGTTCCCCGGCCGCACCGTGGGCGAGGCGATCGATTTCCTCAAGGCCACGGCACGCCAGAAGCTGCCCGAGGGCTTCTCCTATGACTTCCAGGGCGAGAGCCGGCAGTACGTGCAAGAGGGCGGCACGCTCGTGATCACCTTCGTGTTTGCCCTCATCATCATCTATCTGGTGCTGGCCGCGCAGTACGAAAGCTTCCGCGATCCCCTGATCATCCTGATCGCGCTGCCGACGGCCATGTTCGGCGCGCTGATCCCGCTCAACCTGGGGCTCGCTACCATCAACATCTACACCCAGGTCGGCCTGGTGACGCTGATCGGGCTCATCTCCAAGCACGGCATCCTGATGGTCGACTACGCCAACCACCTGCAGGAGAACGAGGGCCTCGACCGCCGCTCGGCAATCGAGAGGGCGGCCGCCATCCGGCTGCGGCCCATCCTCATGACCACGGCCGCCATGGTGGTCGGCATGGTGCCTCTGCTCACTGCCAGCGGCGCGGGCGCCGCCAGCCGCTTCTCAATCGGCCTCGTCATCGCCGCCGGCATGACCATCGGCACGCTTTTCACGTTGTTCGTAACGCCCGCCGTCTACACCTATGTGGCCCGGGAGCATGGCGCGCGCGACACCCCGGCGTCACCCCAGTCCGAGCCCGTTGCTGGCCATTGACGGCACCCGCGGGAGGATGTGGGCAGAGCCGGGACAGGAGCGGCCTCCTGGACGCCTGCTATTCTCATTTACGGCAATCGGGCCTATGTTGTGCGCCGTCTCGGAACGACCAGGGCGGCTGCTCGTAGACAATGCACATCTTGCTCCGGGGAAACCTGCGGCAACGCCTGCGGATCGCCTCGGGGCTGATCCTCTTTGCGTTCGCTGCCACGCATTTTCTCAACACCGCACTGGGCCTCGTCCATCTGGAAACGATGCATCAGGTGCAGGCCTGGCGGCAACTCGTCACCCGCTCGCTACCCGGCACGATCATCCTGGCCCTGGCGCTCGTCACCCACATCTCGCTCGCGCTATACAAGCTCGCCACCCGCGCGACGCTGCGGCTGCCGCCCTGGGAGCTGTTCCAGATCGGGCTCGGATTGCTGATCCCCTTCCTGCTCCTGCCGCACATCGTCAACACAAGGATCGCCCACACCGTCTTCGGCGTGGAGGACAACTATCTCTACGAGCTGGCGCGGCTGTGGCCGGACGGTGCGCTTCTGCAGAGCGCGCTCCTGCTCCTGGTCTGGTTGCACGGCTGCATCGGCATCCATTTTTGGCTGCGGCTCTACACGCCCTATCGCTCCGCCACACCGGTGCTGCTGTTCATTGCCATCGCCATCCCGCTCGCCGCGCTGGGCGGCTTCATGGTGTCGGGCCGCGCCGTGTCGGCCTCCCTCGAGAACCAGCAGATGTTCGCCCGGGTCAAGGAGGTGACCAATTGGCCGAGCGCGGATGCCGCAGCCATGCTGGCCTGGTACCGGACCCTGGTTCGGTTCGGCTTTGCCGGCGTCCTGCTGCTCGTCGCGCTGGGCGTCGCCTCGCGCTACTACTTTTTGAGCACGCGCCCGAAGATGGCCATCAAGTACACGGGCGGTCCGACCGTGCTGGTGCCGCAGGGGCCGACGCTGCTCGAGATCAGCCGCAAGCACAAGATCCCGCACGCGGCCGTCTGCGGCGGACGGGCGCGCTGCTCGACCTGTCGCGTGCGCATCGACGAGGGCTCGGCCTCGCTGAGCCCGCCCGGATACCCCGAGGCGATTACCCTCGCCAGCATCGCGGCGCCCAAGGACGTGCGTCTTGCCTGCCAGGTCCGGCCCATGAACGCGCTCACCGTGACGCGGCTGCTGCGGCCGGCGAGTGCTGGACCGCAATCGGCCGACATCCAGGAGCTCGAACTCGGCAGGTGTCGAGAGGCCGCTCGCCGTGATGTTCCTCGACCTGCGCGACTTCACCCAGCTCTCGCAGAGCCGCCTCGCCTACGATGTCGTTTTCATCCTCAACGAGTTCTTTGCCGCCGCCGGCTCCGCCATCCACACGCACGGCGGCTGGATTGACAAGTTCCTGGGGGACGGCCTGCTGGCCATATTCGGCCAGCGCCACGGCGTCGAGGTGGGCTGCCGCCAGGCGCTCAGGGCCGCGCGCGCCATCGACCTTGCGCTCGACCACGTCAACGCCAAGCTCGCGGCGGAGATCGGGCGGCCCCTGCGCGTTGGCATGGGTATCCATGCCGGCCCTCTGCTGCTCGGCCGCATTGGCTACGGCGAGGCGGTCGATATGACTGTGGTGGGCAATGCCGTCAACGTGGCGAGCCGGCTGGAGCGGGTGGCCAAGGAGCAGAAGTTCCAGATCGTCATGTCGTCGGAGGTGGCGAGCTACGCCGGCTGCCTCAGCGATGCTGGTCCGATCCTGCTCGTCAAGGTGCGTGGCGTGGAGCAGCCGATGCAGCTGATCGGCGTCGGGCGCGGCCGTGACCTGCCCGCGAGTATCCTGTTGGCCGCCGACGGCGAGGATCGCGTCATCACCCACAGTGCGGCAGCGGCCCTCTGACGCTGCCCGCTTAGACTTCTGAAGCGCGCCCGACTGCGCGCGCAATAGCCGCCTTGCGCGAAAATCCAGGCAAAACCGTGTGGAAATGCTCGCGCCGGCGATTGGCGAATCAGTTACGGGGCTATGTACGCATGGCGCAGGCGCAAATGGCGACCGCTCGCACCGGCAACACGGCTGGGGCACGACGGGTTGAGTTGCAAGCTCGCGGGGGATGGCTAGCCTCTTGCACGATTGGCAATTGCATCGGGGGCGCGAGGGCTGGCCGGCAGCACGGTGCGGAGCGTTCCGCGCCCGCTTTCGATCGTGTTTGCGCACTGTCAGCAGGACGGCTGCGGCGTGCTTGCTCGCTCTCCTCGTTGCGGCCGCAACGACGGCCCGAGTTCGCCGCGGCACCCCCGACGTTCGACATGTTCTTCAACGTGGGGTCGATCGGCCTGGGCGCCAGCACTCAGCTGATCTTCAACTTCGAGAACACGACCGGATCCAGCCTCACCAACGTGAGGTTCACCGACGCCCTGCCATCGGGGATCATCGTCGCGAGCCCGAACGGGCTTTTCAACAACTGCGGCGGCGGCACTGTCACGGCCGTGGCCGGTAGCAGCAGCATCACTCTCTCCGGCCTGACGATGGCGAACGGCCTCAACTGCACCATCAAGGTGAGCGTGCAGGGTACGACCGCGGGGCTGAAGACGAACACCGTGACAGCGGAGTCCGATCAGGGCGACAGCGCCCCCGACTCCGACCCGATGACCGTGACCAAAGGCGCCTCGGCCGCCACGCTCGCCTCCTCGGTGAACCCAAGTGCGGTGGGACAGTCGGTCACCTTCACCGCGACCGTATCCCCGAACGTGGGCGCGACAATCCCGACCGTGGCGACTGGTGTGGTGACATTCAAGGATGGCGGCACGACGCTCGGCACAGGCACGCTGAGCGGCGGGCAGGCGACGTTCACCACAGCCGCCCTGAGCCTTGGCACCCACACCATTACCGCCGAGTACGGGGGCGACAGCAACTTCGACGCCAGCACCTCGCCGGCGCTGACCGAGACCGTTCAGCCAGCCGGCAGCACCACACTCGGCAGCGTCGTCCTGGAGGTGCTGAGCGGCGACGGCGACGGCACGTTCCAGTTCTCCTCGTCGGCACCGGCGCTGTCGTTTGCGCTGACGACAGTTGCGGGCCGGGGCCGCTCCGGGCCAGTGGGGCTGACAGCCGGGCGCTACACCGTGTCGCTAACCCTGCCCTCGGGCTTTGCGCTGCTATCGGGGAGCTGCTCGGACAGCGACAGCACGGTCGACGTGGCATTGCGGGCCGTGACCATCAACCTGGCTGCCAACGAGGCCGTGACGTGCACGCTCTCGGCCACCAACGCGCGGGCCAAGACGACGGCGACGGTGCGTCGCTTCCTCAGCCTGCGCAACAGCATGCTGCTGTCGGGCGAGCCCGGTGCCGGGCGCCAGATCGAAAGGCTAGAGGCCGCGATCGGCGGCCGCGGCGGCCAGGGCACGGCATTCACGGACGCGGGCGGCGAACCTGCCCGGCACCGCGATCTCGAGCCGGCTCGCGTCCGGCTTCGTCGGCGGCGACATTGCCGGCGGCCGCGCCAGCCTGGCGGACCGCATGTTCGGGCTGGGAGCCAATGCGCGCAACGCGCCGACGGCCGAGAGCGGCAGGGTGCCCTTCGACCTCGCCGGCCAGGACGAGGGCCCGACCCGGCTGTCGTTTGCGACCAGCCTGCAGCAGATGATGCAGGCCGCCGCCGAGAGGGAAGCCGGCAAAGAGGCGGCGGCGGGGCTCGGCGCGACGCCCCGCCCTACCAGGCGCGCAGCCCCAAGCGCATGGGACTTCTGGGTCGAGGGCCGGTATGTGAGCATCGGCGACGATCGCAGCGGCGCCGACCTCGATGGGTCGTTCGGCGTGCTCTATATCGGCAGCGACTACGTGGTGAGCCCGTCGCTGCTGGTGGGCGTGCTGGTGCAGTTCGACCGGCTGCGGCAGACCTCGCATGTGCTTTCCTCCGATGTCGAGGGCTGGGGATGGATGGCCGGCCCCTACGCGACGGTCCGCCTGTCGCAGCATCTGTTCCTGCAGGGGCGTGCCGCATGGGGCCGTTCCGACAACGACGTCAGCCCGTACATGACCTACGAGGACCACTTCGCGTCCACGCGCTGGCTGGCGAGTGCCACTCTGACTGGGCGCTGGCAGACGGGGCCGTGGCAGTTCCGGCCCTCCGCGTCGCTTGCCTACATCGAGGACGCGTCGGCGGGCTATGTCGATACGCTGGGCGTGAGCATCCCCGGGGTGAAGGCCACGCTCGGGCAGGCGAGCTTCGGACCGGAGATCGCCTACCGATATGTCGCGCGCGACCGCAGCATCCTGGAGCCGCGCGTGGCGCTCCAGGGCATCTGGAGCTTCGCGGGCAACGGTGTGGATGTGGTGGCCGGCATCCCCGCGGGACCGGACGAGCTGCGCGGCAAGATCGAGGTCGGCATCAGGGCGACCACGCCGGGCGGGCTCGTGTTGGACCTCTCGGGCAGCTACGACGGCATCGGCGCCGGCGATTGGCAGGCCGTCTCGGGCGTGGCGAGCGTGCGAGTGCCGCTGAATTAGGCCGTCTTGACTTGTTCTCTTTATGTTCTTATAATGGAACATACGCTCGCTTATACCAACCGAACCCGCAAGCCCTTAGATTCTACATGCGTCCCATCCGCAACGATGCCGGGGGCCCGACAGCCCGTCCGCGCTCCTCCCAGGAGAGGGCGTCGCCTTCCCTGTGGGGCGCCCCGCCCCTCTTGGGGAGAGGGGTTGAAAGTGGCGGGAGCCCCTTCCACGACCGCCGCAAGGCCACCAGCATCGCCGCCTTGCGCCAAGCCGTGGCCAGGCTCGAGAGCACCGCCTCCAGTGCAAAGGCCCAGCACCTGGCTCTCGGCGTCTCCGACATTCACGCCCACCTGCCGGGCCACCAACTTGGCCCGGGCGGCCTTGCCTGCGGCGTCCTGCATGAGGTGGCCGCAAGCAGCCACGGCGACCGTCCGGCGGCGTTCGGGTTCATTGCCGCCCTGACGGCGATGGCGCTCTCTGCGCGCCCCGGCCCGGCCGTCCTCATCGCCTCGCGCCGGGCGCTCGCCGATTTCGGCGAGCCCTATGGCCACGGCCTTGCCCAGCTCGGCCTCGATGTCGGCCGGCTGCTCCTGGTCGAGACCCGCTCCGACAAGGACGCGCTGTGGACGCTCGAGGATACCCTGCGGTCCGGGACCCGACCGGCCATGGTCGCCGGCGCCATCGCCGGCAGCCTCGGCCTCACCGCGAGCCGCCGGCTGAACCTGGCCGCGGCTCCGCCGGCCACGCCGCTCGTCCTCCTGCGCACCTGCATCGCCGCCGGGGCGAGCGCAGCGGCGACGCGCTGGCGCATTGCCGCAGCCCCGGCAGCCCGCGATCGCTTCGGCGCGTTCTCGTCCCCACGCTGGCGCGTGGAGCTGGAGCGCTGCCGCAACGGCCGCCCCGGAACCTGGCTTATCGAGTGGAACCATGTCGCGCATTGTTTCCGTCTGGTTGAAGTCGTGGCCGATCGTGCGCCTGCGCAACGCACAGGCCTCCGGCGCGCCGGCTGACGCTGTTGATCCGAGCCGGCCGCTGGTGCTGGTGGCGCCGGGCAAGGGCGGCGCGCGCATTGTCTCTCTCAACCGTGCAGCCAGGGAGGGCGGTCTGGCGGAAGGCGAGCTCCTGTCCAATGCCCGCTCCAAGGTGCTCGACCTGCAATCGTGCGCGGCCGACCCTGCCGCCGATGCCGCAGCCCTCGCCAAGCTGGCGCTGTGGTGCCTGCGCTATACGCCTGTCGTGGCGCCCTGGGAGGAGGCGAGCGGCGCCGACGGCCTGTTTCTCGACATCACGGGCTGCGCGCATCTGCTCGGCGGAGAGGCGGAGCTGCTGGCCGATCTGGAGAAGCGCCTGCGTGCCTTCGGCCTCTACCCGCGGCTCGCCATCGCCAGTACGGCGGGCGCCTCCTGGGCCATGGCCCGCCATGGTCCGCTCGAGGCGAGGATCGTGCCGCCGGAGAAGGAAGCGGAGGCCCTGCGCAGCCTGCCGCTCGCCGCGCTCAGGCTATCGCCGGTCTCGCAGGCGCTCATGCGCCGGCTGGGCTTCAAGCGCATCGGCGAGCTTGGGCGCCAGCCGCGCGCGCCCTTCGCGACCCGCTTCGAGCCCGAGGTGCTGCACCGCCTCGATCAGGCGCTCGGCAGGGCGCCCGAGCCGCTGGTCTCGGTCGTGGCGCCGCCCGCCTATCATGTCCGCGCGCTGTTCCTCGAGCCGATCCTGAGCCATGAGCACGTGCTGGAAGCGGCCACGCGCCTGCTGCGGGAGCTGGCCGATGCTCTCCTGAGCGATGGCGTCGGCGCGCGCGTCCTGCGTCTCCTGCTCTTTCAAACCGATGGCGATATGCGGTCGCTGGACGTCGGCTTGGCTGCGCCAAGCCGCGATCCCGAGCACATCGCGCAGCTGATAGGCCTGCGCCTCTACCGGCTCGACAGTGCGCTGGAAACGGAGTTCGGCTTCGAGGCGGCAGCCATGCATGTGCTGGTGGCGGAACCTCTGCCGGCGCGGCAGGAACGGCTCGGCATGGGGGAGGAGCGTGCCTCGCCCGAAGCCCTCTCGCGGCTCATCGACCGCCTGCAGCAGCGGCTTTCGGCAGGCGCCGTGCGTCGGCTGCATCCCCACCAGAGCCATATCCCGGAGCGTGCCGTGCGGGTCGCTTCTCCCTCTCCCCGCTTGCGGGGAGAGGGCCGGGGTGAGGGGCAGACGCATACTCGATGCGCAGAGTTTGTGGTCTGCCCCTCACCCCGGCCCTCTCCCCACTGAAGAGTGGGGAGAGGTAGTCTCCTCGCGGCCGCTGCTGCTGCTGCCGCGGCCGGAGGCGGCGGAGGTGGTGGCGCTGATCCCGGAAGGGCCGCCGCGGCAGTTCCGCTGGCGCGGCGTTCTCTACCAGGTGGCGCAGGCGCAGGGCCCCGAGCGCATCTCCCCGGAATGGTGGCGCCGCACCGGCGAGGCGACGCGCGACTATTACGTCGTCGAGGATGCGAGCGGCCGCCGCTTCTGGCTCTACCGCGCCGGACTTTACGGCCGCGATGAGGCCCCCCCGCGCTGGTTCGTGCACGGGGTGTTTGGATGAGACCGTTGGACGCTGTTTCTCCCTCCCCCCTTGTGGGGGAGGGAAGGGGAGGGGGGAATCGCAGCAACATTTGCCGGCGAGGTCCCCCCCTCCCCTAACCCCTCCCCACAAGGGGGAGGGGAAATCCGGCGCAACGTTCGCGGCAGGACTCCAATGACCGCCTTCGCCGAGCTGGTTGCGGCCACCAATTTCTCGTTTCTGCGGGGGGCCTCGCATGCGCAGGAGATGGTGGGGCAGGCGGCGGAGCTGGGGCTTGCCGCCATCGGCATCGCCGACCGCAACACGTTGGCCGGCGTGGTGCGCGCGCACACGGCGGCCAAGGAAGCCGGCATCCGGCTGCTGGTGGGCGCACGGCTCGTCACATCGGATGGCTTCCAGGCGGCCTGCTATCCGACCGACCGCAAGGCCTACGGCCGGCTGTGCCGCCTGCTGACCGCGGGCAACCGCCGCGCCGTCAAGGGCCAGTGCCATTTCTCCTTCGAGGAGATGATTGCGGCGAGCCAAGACCAGATATTTATCGTGCTGCCGCCGCGCCAGATCGGGCTCGAGTTTGCCGAGCGGCTCTCCACGCTCGCCGCGGCAGCGCGCGGGCGCACCTATCTCGGCGCCGTGTTCGCCTACGACGGCAGCGAGCGCCGCCGCCTGGGCGAGCTCAACGAGCTGAGCCTCCAGACGCGCGCGCCGCTGGTTGCCACCAATGATGCGCACTGCCACCATCCCAGCCGCAAGCCGTTGGCCGACGTGCTCGCCTGCATCCGCGAGAAGTGCACCATCGCCGATGCCGGCTATCGCCTCGCGGCCAATGCCGAGCGCCACTTGAAGAGCGGTGCCGAGATGGAGCGGCTGTTCGCGCAGTATCCGCAGGCCGTCGCCCGCACAATCGAGATCGCCAACCGCATAACGTTCGACCTGAAGGAGCTGGCCTACGAGTATCCCGACGAGCCGGTGCCGCCGGGCAAGACGCCGCAGGCCTATCTGGAGGAGCTGACCTGGGAGCATGCCGCTCGGCACTATCCTGGCGGCGTGCCGGACAAGGTGCAGGCCCTCCTCGTCAAGGAGCTGGAGCTGATCGCGCGGCTCGACTACGCCCGCTATTTCCTCACCGTCTACGACGTCGTGCGCTTCGCCCGTGCGCAGGAAAAGCCGATCCTGTGCCAGGGCCGCGGCTCGGCCGCCAACAGTGCCGTGTGCTTCTGCCTCGGCATCACCAGCGTCAACCCGATCGAGATCGACCTGCTGTTCGAGCGCTTCATCTCCGCCGACCGGGGCGAGCCGCCCGACATCGACGTCGACTTCGAGCACGAGCGGCGCGAGGAGGTGATCCAGTATCTCTACTCGCGCTACGGCCGCGAGCGCGCCGCCATCTGCGCAACCGTCATCCACTACCGCCCGCGCATGGCGATCCGCGAGGTGGGCAAGGCCATGGGGCTGAAGGAGGACGTGACGGCGGGGCTGGCCGGCCTGATCTGGGGCGAGGGCGACGGCGAGATCCCCGACAAGCACATCATCGAGGCAGGCCTCGACCCCGCCAACCCCGAGATCCGCCAGGCGATCGGGCTGGCGCGGCAGCTGCTCGGCTTCCCGCGGCACCTGTCACAGCACGTCGGCGGGTTCGTGCTGACGCGCGAGCGCCTCGACGAGACGGTGCCGATCCACAACGGCGCCATGCCGGACCGCACGCTTCCTGGAGTGGGACAAGGACGACATCGACGCGCTCGGCATGCTCAAGGTGGATGTGCTGGCGCTCGGCATGCTGACCTGCATCCGCAAGGGCTTCGACCTCATCGAGCGGCACTACGGCGAGACCTTTACGCTCGCGACCGTGCCGCGCGAGGACAAGGCCGTCTACGAGATGCTGAGCCGGGCCGATTCGGTGGGCGTGTTCCAGGTCGAGTCGCAGAGCGCAGATGTCGATGCTGCCCCGGCTGAAACCGCAATGCTTCTACGACCTCGTCATCGAGGTGGCGATCGTGCGGCCGGGGCCGATCCAGGGCGACATGGTGCACCCCTACCTGCGCCGGCGCGATGGCCGCGAGCCCGTGACCTTCCCCTCCGAAGCGCTGCGCGCGGTGCTCGGCAAGACGCTGGGCGTGCCGCTGTTCCAGGAGCAGGCCATGCAGATCGCCATCGTCGCGGCGGGCTTCACGCCGGACGAGGCCGACAAGCTGCGCCGCGCCATGGCCACCTTCCGCCACATGGGCACCATCCACACCTTCCGCGAGAAGTTCATCGCCGGCATGGTGGGCAACGGCTACGCGCGCGAGTTCGCCGAGCGCTGCTTCAGCCAGATCGAGGGGTTCGGCGAGTACGGCTTTCCCGAGAGCCACGCGGCGAGCTTCGCCCACCTCGTCTACGTCTCGTCGTGGATCAAGCGGCACTATCCGGACGCCTTCTGCGCGGCGATCCTCAACAGCCAGCCGATGGGTTTCTACCAGCCGGCGCAGCTCGTGCGCGATGCGCGCGAGCATGGCGTCAAGGTGCGCCACCCCGACGTCAACCTGAGCGACTGGGACTGCACGCTGGAGCAAGCCCCTGCCCTCTCGTGTCCCCCTCCCCCTTGTGGGGAGGGGCTAGGGGTGGGGGGAACCCTACGACTGATGCTGGTGATTCCCCCCTCCCTGTCCCTCCCCCACAAGGGGGGAGGGGACGTTCGACAAGGCGGGGAGGGGAACACGCCGTCCGTCTCGGCTTGCGGCTGGTCGGCGGCATGCGGGAGGAGGCGACCAGGGAGACGGTCCTCAAGGCGCGCGAGGGGGGGTATGCCGACATCCCCTCGCTGTGGGCGCGCAGCGGGGCGCCGGCGAGCGTGCTGGAGCGGCTCGCCGATGCCGACGCCTTCCGTTCCATGGGGCTCGACCGCCGCGCGGCGCTGTGGGCCGTCAAAGGCCTCGACGGCGGGGCGCTGCAGGCGGGAGCCAAGCGCGCCACTGCCGCCAACACGCCGCTGATGCGCTGGCCAGGGATTGGTGGCGGCACGGGCGATCTCTTCGACGAGGCGCGTGTCGATCTGCCGGAGACGACGCTGGGCGAGCACGTGGTGCACGACTATGCCGCCATCTCGCTCTCGCTCAAGGCCCACCCGATCGCCTTTTTCCGCGAGGAGCTGGCCCGCCGCCGCGTCCTCACCAGCGCCCAGCACTGGGACGACAAGCTCAGCGGCCGGCGCGTGTCGGTCGCGGGCCTGGTGCTGGTGCGGCAACGCCCGGGCACCGCCAAGGGCGTGATCTTCCTCACGCTCGAGGACGAGACCGGCATCGTCAACATTGTGGTGTGGCCCAAGGTATTCGAGAGGAACCGCCGGGTGGTGATGACGGCACAGTTCCTCGAGGTGCGCGGGCGGATCGAGCGCGAGGGGCTGGTGATCCACGTGGTGGCCGAGCAGCTGATCGATCTCAGCGACCGGCTGCGCGCGCTGGGCGACGGCACCGCGGGCATGCCACGCACCGACCGCGAGGTGCGCGAGGGCTCCTGGAAGCCCAAGAGCCGCGATTTCCATTGAGCGATGACCGCCCATCTCTGTGGAAAATCGCGGCGCTACCATGGCCCGCAGGGGGCAGCGCAAGGCAAGCTCCAGCAACCGACTCAAGGCGCGGGGTTGCGATGGAACCGGCTGCAATTCTCGAAGAACTGGTGCACTTCGAAGATCTGCCCCGCGACGCCCTGCGTGCGGCTACCGAGCGGCGCGGCGAGATGGTCCCCCTGTTCATCGAGGAGATCGAGCGCTTCATCTGCGCGGGCGCAGCCGAGCCGACGGAAAATACACCGCTGTTCCTGCTCTTCCACCTCCTCGGCGATTGGCGCGAGACCTCGGCCTACCACGCGCTTGCCCGGTTGCTGCGCAGCCCGAGTGACGATGTGGACGCCGCCATCAGCGACGCAATCACGATGACTGCTCATCGGATCATGGCCGCGGTCTTCGATGGCGACCCGCAGCCGATCTACAACATCATCCTCGACCACAACGCCGACGAGTTCGTGCGCTCGCGCATGTGCGAGACGCTGGCCATGCTGGTCGTGCAGGGCAGGCTCGATCGTTCCGAGGTCGCCGCGTTCCTGCGCGATTGCTGGATCGGCCTGCAGCCGCGCGAGGACTGTTTTGCGTGGAGCGGCTGGCAGAGCGCCATCGCCCTGCTCGGCCTCGTCGAGCTCAAGGCAATCGTAAAGGAGGCGTTCGACCGTGGGGTCATCAATCCGACGTGGCTCAGCTACCGCGACTTCGAAAGCGATCTCGACTACGCGGTCAGCAACCCGAGCCAGCCGTGGCAAGGCCAGCGCGACGAATACGAGCTGTTCGGCGACACCATCGAGGAGCTATCGCAGTGGTATTGCTTCTCGGAGAAGTACAAGGCGGATCGCGAGCGGGTGCGTAACGTGCCGCCGCTGCCGCTGTTTCCTCCGTCGGAGCCGATCATCAACCCGCTGCGCGGCGTCGGCCGCAACGACCCCTGCCCCTGCGGCAGCGGCAAGAAATACAAGAAGTGCTGCCTGCAGTAGGCTGCGGGCCTGGTGTCGGGGGTCCCGGCCTGCGCCGGGATGACGAACCTAATCCGCGCTCAGCGCACGCGTGGCGATTGGGTAGAGACGCACGCGGCCGAGCATCCATACGGCGATGCCGGTGTCGCCGAACAGCGATCTGAAGGCCTGGTCGAGCACGTTGAGGCCGCCGGTGAAGGCGCCGAAGGCTGGCATGACGAGGCGGCGGCCGTTGCCGACGAAGCAGGGGCGGCGGATGGTGGTGCCGTACATGGAAAGCTTGGCCGCGGGGTGCAGGTGGCCGGCGATCTCATGCGTGGCGCCGCCCGGCGCGGGCTCGTGGCGCAGGGTGAGGCCCGCAATCGCCAGCTCCCCTGACATATCGCCGCCAGCGCGACGGCCGACCTCGGGGTCGTGATTGCCGGCGATCCAGACCCAGTCGCGGCCGCGCTGCAGCGCGTGCAGGGTCGACAGATCGTCGGCGGCCATCCGGTCGGCCGCGCCGGGTCGGTGGAAGCTGTCGCCGAGCGCCACGACCAGGCTCGGGGTCGTAGCGATCGATCGCGGCTCCCAAGCGCGCCAGCGTTTCACGGGTATCGTAGGGCGGCAGCAGGGTGCCCATCGCGGCGAAGGAAGCGCCCTTCTCCAGGTGCAGGTCGGCGACCAGCAGCATGCGTTCGGCCGGCCAATAGAGCGCGCCCGAGCAGTCGGCGGTGAGCCGATGGCCGCAGAAGGAAAGCGTATGCGCTCCGGTATCTTCCATCTCCCCCGGCACCTCCCGCTACGGCGCGCGCTGCATGGCGTCGCGTACGAGGTCGTCGGCCGCCTCGCGCAGGATCGCCTCGGCGACGCCGCCGCCATATACCAGTTCCTGGCCGATCTCCAGGAGCACGGGTACGGCCAGCGGCGTGACGTGGCTCAGCGCCTGGTAGCGGATGCGGCCCTTGATGCGGCGCAGGAAATCGCCGAGCCGGCCGATGTCGAGCAGCCCGGTGGCGGCATCGGCCCAGGCCGCCTCCAACAGGATGTGGCCGGGATCGTGCTTGCGCAGCACGTCGTAGATGAGGTCGGAGGAGATCGTGACCTGCCGGCCGCTCTTGACCTTGCCGGGGTGGCGGCGCTCGATCAGGCCGGCGATGACCGCACACAATCGGAACGTGCGTTTCATGAGGCTCGACTCGGCGAGCCACGCGTCGAGGTCGTCGCCCAGCATGTCCTCGCTGAAGAGCTGAGAGAGATCGAGCCGGCCGGAGCGCTCCAGCTCCGCCATGTCGGCCATGCCCCAGATCGCGAGCGCGTAGTCGTTGGCGACGAAGCCCAGCGGCCGTGCGCCCAGCCGGTCGAGCCGGCGCGTCAGCAGCATGCCCAGCGTCTGGTGCGCGAGCCGGCCCTCGAAGGGATAGACGACGAGGAAGCGCCGGCTGCCGCGGGGAAAGACCTCGACCAGCACCTCCTCGGCATCCGGGATTGCCGAGCGCTCCGCCTGGATCGCCAGCCACTCGCCGACCGGCTCGGGCAGCGCGCGCCATTGGCGCGGATCGGCCAGCATGCGCCGCACGCGCTGGGCCAGATGCGTGGAGAGGGGGAACTTGCCGCCCTCGTAGGAGGGGATCATCGGCTCGGGATCGCTGGTGCGCGTTACGTAGGCCTCAGTGTCCTGCAGGCCCTCGAAACGCAGCACGTGGCCGGCAAAGGCGAACGTGTCGCCGACGGAGAGCTGGTTGATGAAATATTCCTCGAGCTCGCCCAGCACGCGCCCGCCGGCGAGCCGGGCCGCCTTGGTGCCGGCCTTGCGCCTCGCGGCACCGCGGCCGACGAGGCGGATCTTGATCATCGGCGCCTCGACGATGGTGCCGGCGTTCATGCGGTACTGCTGGGCGAGGCGGGGGTGGGAGAGGCGCAGGCGCCCGTCGTCGGTGGGCCTGAGCCGCGCGTAGCGCTCGTAGACCTTGAGGGCATAGCCGCCGGTGGCGACGAAATCGACGATGCGGTCGAACTGGGCGCGCGCCAGTCCCACGTAGGGCGCCGCGGTGGAGATCTCGCGATAGAGCACGTCCGGCGCGAACGAGCCGCCGCACGCGCTGCCCCAGACGTGCTGGGCGAGCACGTCGAGCGCGCCCCTGCGGTATTGCACCGCGTCGTGGTCGCCGTCCCTGGCGGCATCCATGGCAGCGCGGCACTCCAGCACCTCGAACCGGTTGGAGGGCACGAGCAGGGCGCGCGAGGGCTCCTCGAGGCGGTGGTTGGCGCGGCCGACGCGCTGGATCAGCCGGCTCGCACCCTTGGGCGCGCCGACGTTGATGACGAGGTCGACGTCGCCCCAATCGATGCCGAGATCGAGCGTGGAGGTGCACACCACGGCCTTGAGCGCGCCCGCCGCCATGGCGGCCTCCACCTTGCGCCGGCGGGCCGCGTCGAGCGAGCCGTGATGAAGCGCGATTGGCAGGCTGTCCTCGTTGACGCGCCACAGCTCCTGGAACATCAGCTCGGCCTGGCTGCGCGTGTTGACGAACACGAGGCTGAGCCGGTGCGCCTTGATGGCGGCATAGATCTCGGCGACGGCGTAGCGGGTGGTGTGGCCGGCCCAGGGCAACGGCAGCTCGGTGTCGAGGATGGCGATCTGGGGCCGCACGCCGCCCTCGGCGACGACCAGGTCGGCGAGCCGGATGGTGCCGTCGGCGGGCTGCGGGGCGAGATAGGCGCGCAGCTCGCTCGGCCGCGCCACCGTGGCGGAGAGGCCGATGCGCCTGTGGCCGGGCGCGAGGGACTGCAGACTGGCGAGACCGAGCGCCAGAAGGTCGCCGCGCTTGGTGGGGGCCAGCGCGTGCAGCTCGTCGAGGATGACGGTCTCGAGGCCGGCCACGAGCTGCGGCGCGTCGGCATGGGAGAGAAGCAGCGCCACCTGCTCCGGCGTGGTGAGCAGAATGTCGGGCGGCCTGACGCGCTGGCGCGCCTTGCGTGCGGTCGAGGTGTCGCCGGTGCGCGTCTCGACGCGGATCGCAAGGTCCATCTCCTCCAGCGGGACGAGCAGGTTGCGATGGACATCGGCGGCGAGCGCCTTGAGGGGCGAGATGTAGAGGGTGTGGATGGCGCGCTCGCCGCGGGCGCGCCGGGCGCTCGCCAACTCGACCAGGCTCGGCAGGAAGCCGGCGAGCGTCTTGCCGGCGCCGGTCGGGGCGATCAGCAGCGTGGAACGGCGCTGGGCTGCCTTGTCGAGGAGGGCCAGCTGATGCGCGCGCGGCTGCCAGCCGCGCCGGCGGAACCAATCCTGGAACTGCGAGGGAAGCGCAAAGGCCGGGTCGGCTTGGCGCACCTCGCCAGGCGCTTTAGCGTGGCGCAGCGGGCGGGCGGCCTTGGTTTTGGCGGACATGGAGGGACCGGGTGCCGGCGGGCTGTTGCTATCCGAAGGGCTATGCTAATGGCAATTCGGGTTTTCGTGCGCCGCAATCGAGCTCGAGGGTTTGCTCACATGGACCGCCGCCAATTCTTCGGCGACAGCATCGCCGGCACGCTGATCCGCCTGGTCGTGCTGTCGGTCGTGGTCGGCATCGTGTTTTCCGTGCTGGGCATTACGCCGTTCAATCTGATCGAGCGATTGCAGCGTCTTATCCGCAACGTCATGAACCTGGGCTTCGACACGGTCGTGTGGGCGCTGCAGTATTTCCTGCTCGGCGCCGTGATCGTGTTCCCGATCTGGTTCCTGGTGCGGCTGTTCGGCAAGCGCGAGCCGAAGGCGTAGCGGGTTTCAAAGCTCCAGCGGGCGCGAGGCCCATTCCTCGGCGCGGCGGCCGACGGCATCGGCGAGGCGCGCAAGCTTCCTGTGCTCCACATATTGCACGAAGGCGCGCTTGAGGCGGCCAACGAGACCGGGCCCTTCGAAAACGAGACCCGTGTAGAGTTGCAGCAGGGTGGCGCCGGCCTCGATTTTGGCGATCGCGGCGGGGCCGGAGTCGATGCCGCCGATGCCGATCAGGGGCACGCGGCCCTCCGTCAGCCGGTAGATGCGCGCCAGCATGACGGTGGAGCGGTGATAGAGCGGGCGGCCGGAAATGCCGCCGGCCTCCTTGGCCAGGGCGATGTCGCGGACGCCGGCGCGCGACAGCGTGGTATTGCCGATGGCGATGCCGTCGACCCCGCGGCGTGTGAGTACCTCGACGACTGGAGCAAGATCCGCCTCGGCGATGTCTGGGGCGAGCTTGACGACGATCGGCCGGCGCGGCCTGCCGGCCGCCACCATCTCGGCACGCACGGCCAGCACACGTGCCAACAGCTCGTCGAGGGCGGCGGGAGCCTGCAGATCGCGCAGGCCTGGCGTGTTGGGCGAGGAGATGTTGACCGTAAAGTAGCTCGCCACGTTCCAGAAGCGGCGCACGCCCTCCACGTAGTCGGCATTGCGGTCCTGCGAGTCCTTGTTGGCGCCGACGTTCATGCCGACGATGCCCTGCGGTCGCCGGCGTCGGAGCCGCTCGAGCGCGGCGGCCTGGCCGGCGTTGTTGAAGCCGAGGCGATTGATCAGCGCGCGGTCGGCGACAAGCCGGAACACGCGCGGTCGCAAATTTCCTTCCTGTGGCCGCGGGGTGACAGTGCCGATCTCCGCGAACCCGAACCCCATCTGGAGCACGGCGCCGCAGACACGAGCGTCCTTGTCGAAGCCCGCGGCGATGCCCAGCGGATTGGGAAAGGAAAGCCCCCATGCATCGACGATCAGACGCCGATCATCCGGCGCGCCATGGCGCAGATAGAGTCCGCTCTCCAGAGACTTGAGGGTCAGCTCGTGCGCCCGCTCCGGATCGAGAGCGAAGAGCAGGGGGCGGACAAGCTTGAACGTGGCACTTGGCATGAAGCCATCTCTGCATCGCCGCGGCATGCCGGCGATCGGTCTGGCATAGGCAAGGCGCCGCCGCCGGCTGATGTGTCGCGGAGCACAAAGCCCGGCCGCAGGCAAGCGCGATGTGGAGTTGCACCCGAAACTCGATCCGTGCACTCAATTGCGTGCGGTCGAAATCGAAGAGCGACACATGCCGTTCACTGCGCAGGCAATGCAGGTCGGACAGCTGCTAGCAAACCCATTCTACATTGAGGCGCCATCCTACCAGCGCTCGTTTGCCTGGACGGAGCAGGAAGCCGGCAAGCTGCTGGAGGACATTACCTCGTCGCCGAGTGCCGATGCCAGCGCCCGTAGTGGCGGCTATTTTCTGGGCGCCATGCTGTTCATCGAGCGCGATCGGCGGCGACAGAAGCCCTGGCAGCGGACTCCGACGCGCGTGCTCGAGGTGGTGGACGGGCTACAGAGGCTTACCACGCTCACCATTCTCTTCTGCGTGCTGCGCGACCTGGGCGCGGACGAAGATGGCCCGCCCAGCGCGCGCGTCCTGGCCGCGATCGGCTCGGGCCCGGCCGCCAATATGCGGCCGCGGCTGTCGATCGGGGAGCCGGACGAGCCGTTCTTTCGGCATCACGTGCTCGAATTCGGTGCCACGCGCGTCGAGCCCGAGCAAACCGACCTGTCACCGGCCAGGCAGCGCATCCTGGACGTGCGCGATCACTTCGTGACGGCGCTGACGGGCTACGACGCAAACGACCGTCGAGAGCTCGCCGAGCTGCTGCTCGAGCGCTGCTGTGTGGTCTTGATGACGGCAACCGACATCGACCAAGCCCATCGCATGTTCGAGGTTCTCAACGCCAGGGGCAAGCCGCTCGCCCGCAACGACATCCTCAAGGCCGAGCTGCTCGGCGGCGTACCGGATGCCGCCAAGACGGCCACGAAGGCCATTTGGGACGCGGCCGAGTCGAGCGTCGGTGCCAGCTTCGAACAGCTCTTCAGCCACATCCGCGCCATGTACCGGCTGCCCGACGACAAAGTGATCTCCGACATCAGGCGCATCGCCACCGAGACGGGCGGCGCGCAGGCCTTCATCGAGCGGGTGCTGCAGCCGTCGGCAGCCATCTTCGACGCCATCCGCGGCGCCAGCCACACCGGGGCACCGCAGTCTGCCGCCATCGGCCGCTACCTTCGCTATCTTGGGTGGCATTCGTATTCCGACTGGATACCGCCGGCCATGCTGTGGTGGCTCGAGGTGGGAGATGACGCGGAGGGGCTGTTGCGCTTCCTGCGCAAGCTCGACCGACTGGCCTTCGGCATCCGCATCCTGGGCATCGGCGGCTCCAAGCGCGCACGCCGGTTCGGCGCCGTGGTGACTGCCATACGCGAATACAGCAGCCGGCAGGACCCCGAGCCGCTCGAACTCACGCGCCAGGAGCTCAGGACCATTCAATACAACCTGCGCGACCTGCACGGGCGCAACCCCCAGGCGGCCAAGCACCTGCTCATGCGCCTGGCCGAGCATATGGCAGGGGACTCGCCGCCGATCCTGGTTGCGAGCGAGATCACCGTCGAGCACGTGCTGCCGAGAAAGCTCAGCGCCAACAGCCGCTGGCGCGACTGGCATGCTGATCCCGCGGAGCGGGGGCGTTCGACCGAGTCGCTAGGCAACCTCGTGCTCGTGACGAAGGCGCAGAACGATCGGGCCGGCAACCTCGATCTCGCGCGCAAGCTAGAGGTCTATTTCAACACGCCGGGCGCGCCGATTCCGCTAATCAACGAGGACCTGCGCGGCCGCAAGATGTGGGGGCCGGCCGAGATCAAGGCGCGGGAAGCAAAGCTGATGCGGCTCGTCGAGGAGGTATGGAGCTTCGACCTGGCCAAGTTGACCGAGCCGGCCGCGGAGGCGCGGCCCGGAAAGGCGCGGCGCGGGCGCCGGCGTCCCAAGAAGCCGCCCGAGGAGTGGGACAGGGCGCCCCCTCCCCGCTAGGCCGCCTTGCGTCTTGCCGGCTTGCTGCCCGCCTTGGTGGGCTTGCGCGGAACGATGGGGACGGCGGTGCCGATCATGCTGTCGCGCGTGACGAGCGCGGCGAGGTCTGCCTCGCTCCAGCCGCGCGTGCCCTTGGGGCGCATGGGCAGCACGATGTAGCGCAGGTCGGCGGTAGAATCGTGCACGCGCACTTCTGTTGACGGCGGCAGCTCCACGCCGAACTCGGCCAGCACACCGCGCGGATCGACGACGGTGCGGGAGCGATAGGCGAGACTCTTGTACCAGGCGGGCGGGATGCCCAGCAGCAGCTTGGGGTAGCAGGAGCAGAGCGTGCAGACGATGACGTTGTGCACCTTGGGTGTGTTCTCCACGGTGCAGAACTCGGCGAGCGTGCCGATGTCGATGCCGAACTCGGCGAGCGCTGCGCGCGTGTCCTTGAGGAGGCGGCGCTTGTAGGCTGGATCGACCCAGGCCCGCGCCACCACCTTGGCACCCAGCGCCGGCGAGCGGCTGTCCATCAGATCGACCTGGGCGGCGATCTCCTGGGGTGTGAACACGCCCTTCTCGATCAGCAGCGAGCGCACGGCCTCCTCCAGCACCTCGTAGGCACCGACGGGGCCGGCGTCGTGGTCCTTCTGCGGAGGGGCGTGGCCATGCCCGTGAGCGTGGCCGTGGTCGTCGTCATGATCGTGGTCGTCATGGTCGTGCATGGGCTGGGCGCTCCTAGCGCAGCGGTTCGAGCCAGTGCTCGTAGATGTCGGCCTCGAGGTTGTCTTGCGGCGAGCCGGCGTAGCGGCCCCAGAGATCGCCCTGCCGGAAGCGCACCTTGTAGAGGGGGAGGCTGGGCAGCCCGGGCAGGTGGTAGGCCATCAGCTCGGGGTTGCGGAACGAGCCCTGCACCGAGGCGATCATGCCGGCCTTGCCGCGCAGATACCAGGGCGTGCGGCAGTGGCCGACCACGGCGCGGGCGGACACACGCACCCTGTCGCCGGGGGCAAAGCGGGCCGGCGCGGCCTGGCGGCGCTTCACCACGGGACCGTCTCCTTGGCGGCCTTGCGGCCGGCCTTCTCGTGCTTGGCCCGCACCTCGGCCATCCTTGCCTCGATCTCCTCGCGGGTGACGATCTCCTGCTCGACGACGAGGTTGCGCACCGCGCGGATCCACTTCTCGTAGTAGGTCGTACGGTCGTAGTCCTGCTCGCCGTAGCTCTCGATGACGCGGCGGTGTGCGTCGACGGTGAAGGCGCGGCGCTTGTTGTCGCGCAGCAGAATGAGCATGGCGTCGGTGCGTTTCTCCCAAAGCGCCAAGTCGTGCTCGTGGCGGTCGATGGGGCCGAACTCGAGACCGCCGACATCGTGGGAGGCGCGACCGCCAGCCCCCTTGCGCGGCATATTCTTTCGCACCGGCTGGCTCATCTGCTGGATCCCTTGCTCTGCCACTCGACCCATGATGCCTCCGCCGGCGGCCCAATGCCAAGACCCGAGGCGAATGCGCGGCTCTGGCGGATCGCGCCTGGCGTGACCCCCACCATTGCAGGAGTTGCCGTGCTGCTGCGCCCCTGAGGCGCTGGCCTTGCATGCATGGGCCTCATGACTTGGGTGCGGGCCTGATCTAAGGTGCCGCAAGGCCTGCGTTCACGGGGGCCGCGGGAGAGGAATGGCCTAGAGATGGTGACGATCAAGGCGGGGCCGCTCACCGAGCTGGTGGGCGAGATTTTCTCGAAGGCCGGGTGCTCCGCGGCGGAAGCGGGGCGCATCGGCAAATATCTGGTTTCCGCCAACCTGACGGGACACGACAGCCATGGCGTGGCGCGCGTGCCGCGCTACCTGCAGTGGAAGCGCGACGGCGTGGTGCATTCCGACCGCGCGGCCAAGATCGTGACCGAGACGCCGGTGCTGGCAGTGGTTGACGGACTGCACGGCTTCGGCCAGACGGTGACGCCACAGGCGGTGGCGATTGGTATTGCCAAGTGCAAGGCCATGGGGCTGTCGATGGTGGCGCTGCGCAACGCGGGCCACATCGGCCGCGTCGGCGACTGGGCGGAGATGGCGGCAGAGGCGGGCCTCGTCTCGGTGCACTTCGTCAACGCTTCGGGCAGCGTGCTGGTGGCGCCGTTCGGCGGCACCGAGCGGCGGCTCTCCACGGCGCCGTTCTGCGTCGGTGTGCCGAGGCCCGGAGAGCCGCCCGTCGTGCTCGATTTCGCCACTTCGGTGGTAGCCGAGGGCAAGGTGCTGGTGGCGAGCCAGGGCGGCAAGAAACTACCTGCCGACGCGCTGATCAACCTCGACGGCACCATGAGCGCCGACCCGCGCGTGCTTTACGGTGAGTACACGGCGACGAGCCTGCGCACCGCCGGCAACGGCAAGGGCGCCATCCGCGCCTTCGGCGAGCACAAGGGCTCGGGCCTTGCGCTGATCTGCGAGCTGCTGGGCGGCTCGCTGACGGGCATGAAGGCCACCGGCGAGGGCAAGGGCACGTTCGGCGGCAACGGCATGCTGTCGTTCTACGTCAACCCCGAGGTGATCGACCCCGAAGGGCTGTTCTCGCCCGACGTTGCGCGCTATGTCGGCTACTTCAAGAGCGCCAAGCCGGTGACCGCCGAAGCGGAGAGGTGCTGATCCCCGGGGAGCCCGAGCAGCGCACGCGCCAGAAGCGGCTCGCCGAGGGCGTGCCGCTGCCGGACGACACCTGGGCTGCCATTGTCGCCGCCGCGCGCGAGGTGGGCGTCGACGAGCGCCGCATCCAGATGGCGGGTGCGGCGTGAGTATCGCTGCGTTACGCCGACATTTCCATCTCGGCGCTATGCCGGGTCCTTCGTGCCGCATGGCCGGCACGAGTGGTTAGGGTGGTACCGGGGCAGAAGCTTGCGCTGTCGCGTGAGGCTGACACCTCACCGCCGACCCTCTCCCCGCAAACGGGGAGAGGGAGATGATCACCACTCAGGAGACCTTGCCGTGATCGAAGCCGCGCTGCTCGAGAAGCTCAAGACCTACGACACGCCCACCATCTGCAATGCGCTGGAGATCGTCGATCCCGGCCGGCGGCTGACGGGGTTTACGGTGAAACCGCTGGTGTGCCCCTTCCCGCAGCTGCCGCCCATCGTCGGCTATGCCAAGACGGCAACCATCCGCACCGCGCACGCGCACGAGCTCGATGGCAAGAAGCAGCGCGAGCAGCGCATCGCCTACTACGAGTACATCGCCGCCGCGCCGGCGCCGGGCATCATGGTGATCCAGGACCTCGACGGCCCCGACGTGGGCTTCGGCGCGTTCTGGGGCGAGGTGATGAGCGCGGTGCACAAGGGGCTGGGCCTGCTCGGTGTCGTCACCGACGGCTGCATCCGCGACATCGACCAGTGGGCGCCGGGCTTCCAGGCGCTGGCCGGCTCGATCATGCCCAGTCATGCGCACGTGCACCTGCACGATTTCGGCAAGGAGGTGCGGGTGGCGGGCATGCTGGTGCGCTCCAACGACATCGTGCACGCCGACCGGCACGGCGCGGTGACCATCCCCGAGGCGCTGGCGCCGAAAATCCCCGCCGCGTGCGATCTGCTGGCCCGCAAGGAGGCGGTGATCCTGGAGATGGCGCGGGCACCGGGCTTCACGGTCGCCAAGCTGCGCGAGGCGCTGGCCAAGCAAGACGAGATCCACTGACGTCATCGCCGCGAAGGCGGGGATCCACACAAATATCAGTAGGTCGCGGATGCCCGCCTGCGCGGGCATGACGCCCCAGGCAAGACGGAACAACGAGCAGGAGAGCGTGAGATGAAGGCCAATCTACTCAAGAAGAAGATCGCCGACGGCGTGCGATGCGTGGGCGGCTGGGCGGCGATCCCCGATCCCTTCGCCTGCGAGGTCTACGCGGCGGCGGGCTGGGACAGCGTGACGATCGACATGCAGCACGGCGCCGGCAACATCAACGATGCGGTGGGGATGCTGGTGGCGATCCAGAGCGCGGGCGATGCCACGCCGCTGGTGCGCGTGCCCTGGAACGATCCCGGCCAGATCATGCGCGCGCTGGACGCGGGCGCCATGGGCATCATCTGCCCGATGATCAACACCAAGGCCGAAGCCGAGGCGCTGGTGCGCTCTGGCCGCTATCCGCCCATGGGCGAGCGCAGCTTCGGGCCGTATCGCGCGTCACAATACGGGGCCGACTATTGGCAGAAGGCCAACGAGGAGGTGCTGCTGTTTGCCATGGTCGAGACGCGAACTGCCGTGAACAACCTGGAGGAGATCCTCTCCGTCAAGGGCATCAGCGGCGTCTATGTGGGCCCATCGGACCTGTCGCTCAGCCTGGGCAAGCCGCCGACCCTGGACCCCACCGACAAGGAGGTGCTCGCCGCCATCGACACCATCGTCAAGACCACGCGCAAGCACGGGCTGATCGCCGGCGTGCACACCGACGGGCCGGCCACCGCGTTGCGGCGGTTCGAGGCGGGCTTCCAGATGTGCACGATCCTCAACGACGTGCGGCTGATGGCGGTGGCGGCCCAGCAGGCCGTCAACGAGGTGCGCGGCAAGGGCCCCGCGGCGAAAGCCAAGACGTATTGAACTGTCATCCCGGAATTCGCGCCAGCGAAATTCCGGGATGACAGTGTTGAGGTGACCCATGACGCCCGAATTGACCCACGTCTGCGACATCGATGTGGACGTGGGGCCGATGCGCGACCTGGGACCCACGCCGCACGGGCGGCGGCGGATCATTGCGATCCTGGGCGGACGGGTCAGGGGTGAGCGGCTCGAGGCCGCCGTCGTTCCGGGCGGGGCCGACTGGCAGTTCGTGCGCAGCGACGGCGTGGTCGAGCTCGAGGCGCGCTATTCGATCCGCACGCGCGACGGCGTCGAGATCGCCGTCACCAACCGCGGCCTGCGCCGCGCCGCGCCTCAGGTCATGGAGCGCATGGCCAGGGGCGAGGCGGTGGACCCGACGCTCGTCTATTGCCGCACCGTGCCCACCTTCGAAGCGCCGGCCGGCCCCTACGACTGGCTCAACCGCAGCATCTTTCTCGGCACCGCCGCCCGCCTGCCGGACAAGGTGCTGATCAAGGTATTCGAGATGGTCTGAGCGCAGGTGTCCCTCGCCGCCGACAGCTCGCCCGCCGCTGCCGTCTGACGTCACGCTGGGTGCGCGATCAGGCGATCGCTCTGCGCCGCTCCGACGGACGTGCGTGGCGGCTGGTCGGTGCCGCATCCGCACGCCCAGTTCGGGCGAACATTCAAGGGAGGCGCCATTGCCTACCACAGTCACCTTCCAGGCCGCGGCGGTGCTGGTGCTTTGGTGCGTCGCCGGTGCGCTGACGGCAGATGCGTGGGCCGCACCTCTCGAACGCGTAGAGTTTGAAAGCGTCACTCAACGGCTCGTTTGGGCGGGCTCGTTCGGGCGACCGCATACTGGGCTATCTCGCCAGGCCCGATGGCGCAGGGCCTTTCCCCGCCGTCGTCGGACTGCACGGCTGTGCCGGGATGCATGACACGACAAAGCAAAAATTGGTCGATGACCTTGTCGCCTGGGGCTATGTCACCCTGCTCGTCGACAGCTATGCTACGCGTGGTATCGATCACGCCTGCACATCAAACGCCTTTGCCACGTTCCTCTTGCGCAGGCCGGATGCCTTCGGGCCTCCGTCTACTGGCTCGCCAAACCTTCGTCTCCCGACAGCGTGTGGCTGCGGTCGGCTTCTCGGCTGGCGCTTGGGTCGCCCTCTCCGTGACGGAGCCCAATTCGTTCGAACCGT
This sequence comes from uncultured Alphaproteobacteria bacterium, assembly GCA_963738065.1. Lineage (GTDB taxonomy): Bacteria > Pseudomonadota > Alphaproteobacteria > Rhizobiales > Hyphomicrobiaceae > AWTP1-13. The sequence continues at coordinate 191,258 of CAVTVO010000009.1, read as the reverse complement.
TCATCCATCCAAGCAACTTGCGGTTCCGGGCGGCGGCTGCGTTCAATCCTCCATGCAAGCGGGCAGTTGCGCGTCCGGAGATACCCACGCTGATCTTCATCGGGACCCTCGACGATTGGACTCCAGCGGCAGACTGCTCCGATAAGATCGCCCGCTGGGGCAAGGTTGGGCCGCCAGTCGAGCTCGTTATCTATCCCGGCGCGTACCATGGATTTGATCACCCGCACCTCCAACCCGGCACGACCTTGTTTGGTCACTGGGTGGAGTACAACGGCGAGGCAGCGGACAATGCAAGTCACCGCCTGCACCAGTTCCTCGATCGCCACCTCAACTGAAGGCATGCCGATAGCGGCAACGGAAATGGGCTTCTCTTTTGGGGCATAAACGGCAGTGCTCCCATCAAGTCGAGCCTGGCGATGTATTGCCGCTTGCTGAACCCGCATGTGGAAGCGCTCACTTGCCGATGCGCCGCCGCAGGGGTCAGGCGCCGAGGCCTCGACCCTTGCCCACTGACTTGCCTGCCCCATAGTCTTGATGGCCAGCGGCCTTCAGCGTTCGCATTCGCCTCATTTTCACGGAGCCGGATCATGCTCGACCTAGTGGTTCGCAATGCACGGCTTGCCGATGCAGGGGACGGCCCTCGGCTGGTCGACATCGGGTTCCGCAACGGCCGCATTGCGGCGATCGAACCGGCCATTCAGGCGGATGCGCAATCACACGACGCGCAAGGCTGCCTCTGCTGCGCAGGGTTGATCGAGACGCACATCCATCTCGACAAGTCGCGCATCGTCGAGCGCTGTGCTCCCGAACCGAGCCGAAGCCAGCCGGACCATATGCGCCGGGTGCAAGCCGTGAAGTCGACCTTCACGGTCGAGGATATCTACGCTCGCGCCAAGGAGACGCTCGAGAGCTGCATCAAGCACGGTGCGACGCGCATACGCACACACGCCGAGGTCGATGCGCCGGTCGGCGTCAAGGGCGTCGAGGCACTGCAGGTGCTCGCCAAGGAATACGCGTGGGCGGTCGACCTCGAAATCTGCGTCTTCCCACAGGAGGGGTTGACCACGGCGCCAAGTGCGGATGCCGCGCTCGTCAAAGGTCTCGAGATGGGCGCCAAGGTGATCGGCGCGGCGCCCAACTACGACGTGGATCATCCAGGACAGATCCGCCGCATCTTCGAGCTCGCGCGGCAGTTCGACGTGGATGTCGACATGCACATCGACTCCGGACACGATCCCGCCAGCCTCGATGCGCATCTCGTTGCCGATATGACCGAGCGCCTGGGGCTGGGCGGCCGTGTGGCCATTGGCCATGCGACGAAGCTCGCTGCCCTGCCACCAGAACGCCAGAAGACGATTGCCCAGAGGCTTGCCGACGTGGGCGTCGCCATTACGGTCTTGCCGTCGACGGACCTCTTCGTGCTGGCTCGCCATCAGGCCTTCAACGTGCCGCGCTGCGTCGCCGATGCGAATCTGTTCGTTGCGCAGGGCTGCAACTGCTCGATCTCGACCAACAATGTGCTGAACCCGTTTACGCCCTTTGGCGACGGCTCTCTCATCCGCATGGCAAACCTGCACGCCAACATCTTGCAGGTGGGACATCCGGAGCGCCTTGCAGAACTGTTCGGCATGATTACTCACCGCTCGGCGGCGCTGATGAACCTCAGGGACTATGGACTTGCGGTGGGCAACCCTGCCGACCTCGTTATTATCGATGCTCGAAGCCAAGCAGAGGCCGTCGCGACCGTTGCCCCTGTGCTCTGCGTATTCAAGCGGGGTCGCCGGACGGTCGAGCGGCCACGGGCGCGGTTGCTGCCGCCGGCGGCCGTCCCGGCGTAAACCGAGCGGAGAGGGGTGCAACCACAGGGAAATGGGCCCCTGTCGGCCCGCTGCACGCCAAGCTACATACAAAGGAGCAGGAACAACCTCGTGCAAGTTGGTGGTCTCGGCGCTATGGTCTGCCGTCGCAGTACTGTCGTCGTTGATGGACTGGGACGGACGGTCACGGATTGGAGAATCCCGCCGTTTCAACGAAGAACGAGGCAATCGAAGGAGGAAGCATGTTCAGGCGTGTCCTTGCGGCAATTGCGGTCGTCGTGTCCGTCGCACTAGCGAGTTCTTCTGCCTGGTCGGAGCCGAAGGACATCAAGTGGGGTACGGGCCCGGTCGGCTCCTCGGGTCACAAGGCCCTCGTCGTGCTGGCCGACATTCTCAACAAGGAGATGCCGGAGTTTCGCATCAGCGTGCTGCCAACTCCCGGCGCCGTGCAAACGGTGAAGGGTTTCGCCACCGGCGAGTTCGACGGCTACTACGGTTCCGACGTGGCCCTGAAGGAGCTTGCAACCGACTCCGGCCGCTTCAAGGGTTTCAAGGGTAACATCAAGCACCCGCCGGTGCAGTCGCTATGGTGCTACACGCTCGATGTCGGTCTGGCGATCAAGGGCAGCACCCGCGACACGATAAAGAAGTGGGGGGACCTCACGGGCAAGCAGGTCTATACCGGCCCGCTGCCGTTCGACACCCGCAAGCATCTCGAGAACGCGTTGGCCGCGCTCGGCGTAAAGCACATCTACAAGCAGGTCGACCTGTCCACCGCCGGCTCCCAGCTCAATTCCGGCTCCATCGAGGCAATGATCATCTATGCCGCCGGTGGCAAGACCCCACCGCCGTGGATCTCGGAAGCTTCGCTGTCGGTCGACTGGGCGGCGCTCAACCCGAGCGCCGACGAGGTCGCCACCTTGAAGTCGAAGGGGTTCGCCATTGCCGAGGTCGACCCGGCCAACTTCCACAAGAAGGAAATCTACGTCAAGAAGGTGACGCTGATGCCCTTCTATTGGGGCTTTGACCTTGGCATGAACGTTTCGGCCGACGACGATGTTCAAGATGCTGACCATCATCGAGAAGCGCGCCGACGAGTTGGCCAAGCTCGACCCGAGCTTCGTGCAGATCGGCGGCGGCAACATGGCCAAGTTCCAAAAGCAGGCGCTCGAGTCGACTGCAGATCTCGTCCCCATTCATCCCGGCCTCGCCAAGTTCCTGAAGGCCAAGGGCCTATGGGACAGCAAGTGGGATTCCAAGGTCGCGTCGATGTAGCGGCCGGCCAGGATCGATGCGCATTTGGAGGCGGGTGCATGAATGCGCCCGCCTCAATTGGGTTCACTCACTCGGCGAAGGTCCGACATGACCGACACCACGTCGCAGCGACCGCGCATCGTGCTCGACTGCAGCTACTATGCGGTCTCGATCGGCTACTTCCTGTACATGCTCTACTACTACTGGACGGGCGAGGGCGGACCGACGCTGCTCGCCATGACCATGATCCCCATCACCTTCGTGCTCTTTACGCTGCAGTCGCTGCGCCAGGGCGATCTCTATCCGACGCTGCCGGTGGTCGCCAACTATCTCATCGCCACCGCCTACTGCGCCTTCTCCGTCTATTGCTCCTACTACATGAACGTAAACTACATGTCGCTGGGCGAAGAGCGCGCCGGCATGTGGAACACTCAGGACCTCGTGGTTGGCGGGGTGATGACGCTCCTGATCATCGAGTATGCGCGCAAGCGCCACCTGCCGCTGTTCGTCCTCAACATCGTCCTCGTGCTCTATGCCGTTTACGGCTATGTGGTGCCTGGCATGTTCCATCACGCGGGGCTCTCTTGGAATCGGGTCATCACTGCCAGCAGCGTGGAAATGGCGACTGGCATCTTCTCGCGCCTGCCGGAGATCGCGCTCACCGTCATCGGCTCGTTTCTGCTGGTGCTGAGCTTGCTGCGCGGCTATGGCTGCGTCGATTCTCTGTTGCGCGCGACCAAGCGGGTCGCCATCCGCTCACCGCACGCCATTCCGCAGTCGGCGGTGATCGGATCGATGGCCATCGGCACCGTAAGCGGAAGCGGCGCCGCCAACTCCATCACCGTCGGCACCGCCACCATTCCCGCCATGATCAACGCCGGATTGCCGCCAGCGACTGCGGCGGCGATCGAGAATGCGTCCTCGATGGGCGGGCAACTCATGCCGCCGGTCATGGGCATCGCCGCCTTCCTGATGGCCGAATTCCTCGGCGTCGACTACTTCGATGTGGTCGCGCGCGGCTGGGTTCCGGCCCTCATCTACTACATCACGGTTGCGACCTCGGTGTATCTGCTGGCGACCCACTACCACACTCGCCTCGTAGTCGACCCCAATGCCAAGCGGCTGGACTGGCACGACAAGGTCAATCTCGGCGCCTTCGTATTCGTGGTCGGCGGCCTGGTCATACTGATGGCGACGATCTTCCTGGCGCCGATGTTCGCCGCGCTCTACATGTTCTGCGCTGCCGGCGTCGGCTTGTTCATCATCAACCTGGTGCCGCTGTTGCGGCCCGGTCAATGGTCGTTTGGCAAATTCATTGCGCCGATACAGAGCTTCCTCAACTCATTCATCGACATGATCACCGACATTGCCCTGCTGCTTGGCGACGCTATCCGTCATGACCGGCGCATTGGTAATCACCGGCGTGCCGACCAAGCTCGGCAGCCTCTTGGTCGACGCGGCTGGAATCAACATGGCCGCCATGGTGGCGATGGCATTCATTTTCGGGGCCATCCTCGGCACGGGCTTGCCGCCCGCGCCGGTCTACATTCTCGTTGCCATCGTGATCGCGCCGCCCTTCATCAAGATCGGTGTCAATCCGTGGGTGGTGCATTTCTTCGCATTCTTCATCGGCGTATTCGGCGAGCTCACGCCGCCGACGTCGATCACGGCGGCGATCACGGCGAAGATTGCCAACGCCTCGTTCTACGTGACGTTATAGCGGTCGGTGCAGATTTGCGTATCGCTGTTCACGCTGATGGCCGGGTATTCGTCCGTCCCGAGCTGGTCATCCAACCAGGCCTCGCACAAATGACGGCCGCGTTGCTGATCCTTATTTCGACAGTTGGCATAACATTCAGCCTTCAGGCGCACTTTTTCGATCGCACGGCCATCGACATACTGGTTCGCATCGTGCTCGCGGCGATCTCGCTCGTTGCCTTGTTGCATCCGAGCGAGCAGATCGCGGGGTTGGCCTGTGTGCCTATCCTGCTGATGATCGGCTACTGGCTCGTATGGCGCCGACATTGTCGAGCCCGTCGCAATCGTTGAAGCGCCCGCCTGGCGCGAAGGGTACCCGGCATCGGCGGAGAGTTTCGGTAGCTGAGCCGAGCCTCATGGCGCAACTCGCATGACCTCGTCTGCAATGCCCGCGCACGCACCTACGAGCCTGTGATCGCGCAACTTCAAGCTGCTCAGCCATCACGGGCTCGACGGCTTCGGCGGCATGGGCGAGGGCATGTCGATCCAGATCGCCAGGGACGGCCGGCGCATCCTGTGGCTGGCGCACGAGAGCGCGCCCAAGAACTTTACCGCCGTCGATGTCTCCGATCCGCGCGCACCCAGGATCGTCGTGCAGACCGATCTGCCGGAACCCTTCATGCGCTCCAACTCGCTGGAGACTGTGGGCGACATCATGGTCGTTGCCTACCAGACCAAGCAGCATGGGCAGAAGCCGGCCGGCTTCGAGCTCTACGACATCTCCCTCCCGGAAAGCCCCAAGTCGATCGCCTTCGTCGACGCATCGGGGCCGGGCTCGCGCGGCGTCCACCAATTGTGGTTTTGCGACGGAGAGACCGTGCACATGGCTGCCGGCGCGCCAGACTTCGTGGCGAACAACCCGCTCGATGATCAGTTCTATCGCGCTTTCGATGTGCGCAATCCTTCGAGACCGGCAGAGGTGAGCCGCTGGTGGATGCCCGGCACACGCAAAGGCGATCGGGCGCCGCCTCCTGAGCGCCACAAGCCGCCGCGCTATGACATGGGCTTTCGCGCACACAACACGAATGTCTATCCGCAGCGGCCGGATCGATGCTATCTCGGCTACATTGATGGCGGCATGTTCATCCTTGACATCTCCGACCGATCGCAACCCAAGCCGCTCTGCCGCTGGGACAACTCGCCGCCGTTCTGCGGCTTCACGCATACGGTGCTGCCGCTATTCGAGCGCGATCTGCTCGTCGTCACCGACGAATCCGTGGTGGACGACGCCAAGGACTGGCCCAAGCTGATCTGGGTCCTAGACGGTCGCGAGGAGACCAACCCCGTGCCGATCTCCACATGCCCGGTCAACAACGTCGAGGACTATGCGAAACGCGGCGGCCGCTTCGGAGCGCACAACATCCACGAGAACGTGCCGCGGCCGACCTCATGGCACTCCGACCGCATTGTCCTGGGCACTTTCTTCAATGGCGGCTTGCGGGCCTACGATATTGCCGACCCTTACCGCCCCGAGGAGGTCGGCGTGTTCGTGCCGCCGGCACCGCGCGATGCCCCTACCGGCGCCATCCAGCTCAACGATGTTTTCGTCGACGAGCGGCAGGTCGTCTACACCGTCGATCGACATATCGGCGGGCTGTACATACTCGAGATGGGATTTTGACGACGGTGCACCAGGACATCTGGCACGTGCCGGAAGATCGACATCTTGAGTGCCGACCTCGACGTGCAGCGATCGCTGGTTGCCGAGAGCAACGGCCTCTACACCCGCTCCCAGGCGCCGCTCAAACCGCCCGCTCCTGCCCAGTCGTGGCGGCAAAGCTCTGGAACGGGAAATACACGAGCCGGCTGTTGTAGTAGCGCTCCTCGTGGGTGATCTCCCGTCCCGCCCACGGCGGCAGCACAATTCCCTGCTCTTCGTGCGCCAACTCGACCTCCGCGATCACGAGGCCGGCGTTGTCGCCTTCGAATACGTCGATTTCCCATCTCGTGTCGCCATCACGCACGATGTGGCGCACCTTCGACAGCAAGCCGCCGTCGCGAAGCTCGATCAGCATCAGCGCTTCGGCCACCGGAATCGGATACTCGAACTCGAGCCGGCTGGTCCGCGCGCCGCGCGATTTGATGGTGAGCGTCGCCGCGACGTCGTCGACGATGCGGACGCGGATGGACGCCTTGCCCTGACGCGCCAGATAGGCCTGGCGCAGCCGCTTGCGCACTTCGACATGGGGCCTCCATCCCTCGCCGGTGACGAGGAACTTCCGCTCGATCTCGATCGCCATGTCGACCCGCCCGTACGCATGCAGAGCCGCAAAACTGTCACGACGGACGGGCAGCCGCAAGTCACAGTGAGCACTACGGACGAGGTCCGCGACTTGCCGCGGCGCAATGCCGCGCACCGCTGTGCTCCGTACCACCACTTGGATTTCCTTCCGGGCAGCCGCAACAGGGGCTCGCCCATGCGAATGATGCTGCCGGGAACCACATTGTTGCAGAGGCTGTAGCCGTCCGGGGCCAGGGCGATGATTGTGGACCCGTGCTCGAACCACCCCATCTCCTCGCCTCTTGCGAGGCGCACACCGGCTGGACGCGCCGTCCAGTCCCTGCTCCTCCGCTCGACCGGAATATCGAGGAAGCGCAGGCGGACGTCGGCGACCAGGACCGCCGCCACGGCGACCAGCGTGAGCGTGCCGCCGTTGCCGAGTGCGAGCTGGAGCACCGCGCGCTCGTTGCGGCAATAGACGCGCTCGACCCGCTTCAGCGTGCTGGGGTTGACGTTCCAGGCATCGCCGGCGATATGCGTCACCTTCTGCACCTGGCAATCGTGCGGGGCGTGAAACCGGTGGTACATGCCGGCGGTGAGCCGCAGCGTCACGTAGCGGCCGTTGCGAAGGAGCGCGACGAGTGAAGGGTCGCACAGCAGATCCTCGAGCGTATAGGGAAAGCCCTTCACCTGCAGCAGCACGTTGTCGGCGACCGTCCCGGCCGCGCCGACGATGGCATCGCAGGGGCTGACGAGCACGTCCGGGTCCGGATCGATCGGTCGTGCGCCGTCCCTGAGCCCGCGCACGAAGCAATCGTGCAGGCTGCGGAACTCGAGCTGCTTCGCCTCACTCAGGTCCACGTCGCAGAACAGGCGCCACGCCGCAATCGAAAGGTCGCGCACGAGCGGCTGCTCGATCTTGCTGAACCAACCCATGAATTGGGTGAGCGCCCGCCTCGGGATGCGATTCGTCAAGAGGAAATTGAGCCGATCGTGCTCGGTCAGGCGGGCAATGGCGGAGCGCACTGTCATGGTTCTGTTGTGTTCCTCGGATTTAAATGCTCGTATGGATTTGCAGATTCTCAGCTACCTGCTTGCAGGCGTCGGAGCCGGCGGAGTGGCGGCTGCGCTCGCCCGCGTCGCGCGGCGCCTGCGGCTCTCGCAGGCCAAGCACGGCTCCCTGGCCGGCCACGCCCGCATGTCGCGCCGGATTGCGCGGCTCATTCCCTTCTATGAGTTCGACGAGAAGAGCTTCTTTTGCTCGGACTCGGCGCCGGCCGACATCGCCGAGCGCCGGCGAACCGCATTCGAGGCGCTGGCACGCGACTATGCGGATCGGTTCGCCGCGACGATTGCGCTCAAGGCCGAGATCAAGGACGCCATCTCCGACCTGCAATTCACCGACGCCTATCGCGTGCCCTATCAGTATAGCCGTCTGGTGCGCGAACGCCTCGGTGCTGGCCCGTTGCTCGAGTCCTCCCACGGCGTGCTCCTGAGCGACGTCGACGGCAATCAATTCTATGATCTCGCCGGCTCCTACGGCGTCAACCTGCTGGGCTACGACTTCTACAAAGGGTGCATCGAGCGCGGCATGGCGCGCGTCGCCGGAGCTCGGACCCGTGCTCGGCGCATTGCATCCCGTGGTCGCCTATAACGTCCGGCGCTTGCGCGAAATTTCGGGGCTCGACGAGGTCTCCTTCCATATGTCGGGCACCGAGGCGGTCATGCAGGCCGTGGGGCTTGCCCGCTATCACACGGGTCGGCGGCGCATCGTGCGCTTCTGCGGCGCCTATCACGGCTGGTGGGGCGACGTGCAGCCCGGCGTCGGCAACCCGGCTCCGGCGCCCGAGACCTATACGCTGGCCGACATGTCGGAGAAGTCGCTGCGTGTGCTCGAGACCCGCCGCGACATCGCCTGCGTGCTCGTCAATCCCGTGCAGGCCATGCACCCCAACGCGCCTGCGCCAGGCGACTCCACGCTCGTCGACAGCTCGCGGCGCGCCGGCTTCGATCGCGAGGGCTATGCGAGCTGGCTGCAGCGCCTGCGTGGGGTCTGCACCGCACGCGGCATCGTGCTCATCCTCGACGAGGTGTTCGTAGGGTTCCGCCTGGCCCCAGGCGGCGCACAGGAATATTTCGGCGTCCGTGCCGACCTCGTGACTTACGGCAAGACGCTTGGCGGCGGTCTGCCCGTCGGCGTGATCTGCGGCCGCAAGGAACTCATGAAGCGCTACCGCGACGACCGCCCGGCCGACGTCTGCTTCGCGCGCGGCACCTTCAATGCGCACCCCTACGTGATGGCGGCGATGCATGAGTTCCTGCTCGGCATAGAGACCCCGCAGGTCAAGGCGCTCTATGTCGACCTGGACGAAACCTGGAACGCGCGCGCGGCCGAGCTCAACCGGCGGCTCGAGACCGAGAACCTCCCCATCCGGGTCGCCAATATGTCCACCATATGGACCGTCCTCTATCTGCGGCCCTCGCGGTACAACTGGATGTTCCAATATTACCTGCGCCGCGAAGGCCTCGCCCTGAGCTGGGTCGGCACCGGGCGCCTGATCTTCAGCCTCAACTACACGGCCGAAGACTTCGAGGAGGTGGCCCGCCGCTTCGTGGCGGCGGCCGCGGCCATGGCGCGCGACGGTTGGTGCTGGCGGCCCGAGGCCGCTGGCGCGCGGCGCGCGACGATCAAGCGCCAGATCGTGAGCGAGATGCTCTACCATGGCTTGTCGCGGCTGATCGGCTTCCGCCGCTCGAGGGCTGCCTGAAGCTTCCAACCAGACTTGTTGATAGCAAGACACTGGCGGCAGGCCGCGTAAGCTCCTGCGCGCAACCGGCACGCAGGAGCTTGCAGCCTGGTATCGCGCCGCGTCAGTGCGCCCGCTCCGCCGCGATGGTGGGATCGATCAACTCGCCCTTCAGCAGGTGAACCGGGGCCTTGTAGTAGAGCTTGATGTCGTGGAACGGGTCGGTGAGGATCTTGGTCGCCCAGACCAGAGCCGCCTGCAGATCCTTCATGAAGAACAGCTGCACCATGCGGAAGATCACGCCGCTCACACCCAGCATCAGCCAGATCATGCCGAGGTTGCGCGCATAGCCGAGCCATCCACTGTGGGCCGAGAGCAGGCCGAACAGCGTCGGCTCGAGGAGCAGCACGGCTGGCAGCAGGGCCCAGACCCCCATCAGCACGACCTTGCGCTGCAGGTTGTAGCCGACTTTCACGTCTTCCTTGTACTCGTGGGTGGCCTGGTTGGCGTGGTCGTAGCCCTTGGGCTCGAAGAAGAAATGTCCGGACTGCCGGGTCGTCATGCCGATCAGCCAGGCGACGAGGGCGGCCATCGGCGGATCGAAGAACAGCAGGATATAGGCGACGAGAAAGCTGCAAGCGCTGACGAGATGCAGCGACTGGTTGATGCGGCTGTGGTGATAGTAGCGATGGTCGTCCCAGCGCTGCGTCTTGAGCTCGTCGAAGAAGCCGTGCATGGCTAGTCCCCCGTTGTCATGTTTGCTTGTCGGTGTTTGGTCGAGTTGCCGGCATCGGAGCCGTGCCGGCCATCACGCAGAGCCCATGCCGTGGAGCTTCTCGGCACGGCTGCCCGCGCCCAATTTGCCGAAGCGGATGAGCGAGAAGTGGCCAAGTGGTGGCACCGGTCGGCGCTCGACGAGATAGGCATCGGGCGAACGCGCGGCCCAACGCTCGAACCGTGCCCATGGAAACTTGGAGCGCCAGCCCAGCCGCTGCGCGATAGGCTGGAACATGTGCTCGAATGCCTTGCGCGAGCCGGCGGTGGCGCCTACCCGATTGACGATGACGAGCTCCCCGCCCGGACGCAGGACGCGCAGAAACTCATCGAGCGCCACTTCTGGATGGGGAACCGTGTTGACGACGTACTGGGCCGCCACGACGTCGAAGGAGGCATCGGGGAACTCGAGATTCTCCGCGTCCATAACCTCCAGGCCTTCAACATGCTCCAGCCGGTCGGCAATAACCCGCCGACGCGCCACTTTCAGCATCGGCTCGGAGATGTCGATGCCGACGACGCGGCTTCTCGGGGAGGTGTAGTAGGGCAGCGAGATCCCCGTGCCGACGCCAACCTCCAAGATGCGCCCCCCCACGCGCTCACTCGCCTCGACGGCCATCCGGCGCGCGTTCTCGAACACGGACCCAAAGACCACGTCATAGACCGGCGCCCAGCGGGCGTAGGTCTTGATGACGGCATTTCGGCTGAGTTCAGTCGCCATTTTGCTTCACCTTCTCCAGATTGAAGCGCGGGCCCACCCAACAGGCGCGCCAGCGCCGGCACCACCACTACCCGAGCCGCACGCCAAGAGACGCCACAGCGGATTCCAGCATCGATTGCGGCGGTCATCGCGCGGGGCTCATGCTGTCCGCGAGACGGACCCGAGCGATCCGAGCGCCGTGCCCCCGCTCATGCCCCGTGCTGTGCCGCGCGCGCCGAAGGCCTTGGTGGCGACGCAAGCAGCATGGCTCAGGAACTGGGTTGCGCTCGCGCTCCACGAGTACTGCAGGGCGTGGCGCCGGCACGCTGGACGCGACATCTCGAGAGCCGCGAGGCAGGCGCGCCGCAGGTCGTCGTCGAGAGCGCCGACTGGCGCACCGGCGATCACATCCCTGGGGCCGGTCACGGGAAAGGCAGCGACGGGGACGCCGCTCGCCAGCGCTTCGAGCTGGACAATGCCGAAGGTGTCGGTCCGGCTCGGGAACACGAATACGTCGGCGGAAGCCACATGGGAGGCGAGACGCTCACCGCTCATGGCGCCGAGAAACTTCGCGTCGGGAAAACGTGTGCGCAGCTCCGCCTCCTGGGGCCCGTGGCCGATCACCACCTTCGTCCCGGGCAGGTCGAGCGACAGGAACGCCTCGAGGTTCTTCTCAGGTGCGATCCGCCCGACGCACATGAAGATTGGGCGCGGCAAGCCGAGATCGGTGGCTCGATCGGGCCGGAACAGCTCGGTGTCCACGCCGCGGCTCCACAGTTTCAAGCGTGCAAAGCCCCGTCCCGCCAGCTCCGCCATCAGCGATGGAGTGGACACCATGGTGATGGTCGCGGCGTTGTGGAAGCAGCGCAACGCGGCATATCCCCAGGTCACCGGGAAGGGCGCGCGTGCGGCTATGTATTCGGGGAACCGCGTCGTGAAGCTCGTCGTGAACGGCGCGCCGTTAGCGCGGCAGTAGCGGCGGACCATGAGTTCGATGGGCCCTTCCGTGGCGATGTGGATTGCCTCCGGTGCGGCGTGCTCGATGCGCGCTGCGACCTCTGATGGCCTGGGCAGCGCACAGCGCAGGCCCGGATAGGTCGGGAGAGGAAGGGATGGGAAGCCTTCGGGCGTAATGAACTCTACAGTCGAGCCCAGCGCTTGCGCGCTTCTGGCGAGGGATTTCGAGAGTGCGGACGACGCCGTTGATCTGCGGATGCCAGGCGTCCGTCGCAATCAGGATTTGCATTGTCCGTTAGCCCCCCTCCGTCGGCGCACGCGACATACCGCCTGCAAGCGGGGGGCAACATCGCCGCTTCGCATCTCAGTTGTGTGACAGTGTGCGGTTGCGCACAGCGTAGGTGACACCGCGCCGGGCATGCATCGGCGAGAGGACCCACTTTGCGACAGTTTCGTGTCGGTCGGGCCAGCCACGGAAAGCAAGCACGGGCTCGAACCGGTACATCACGTTGAACGTCAGCAGGTTGTTGCCGTCCGTGAATTCGAGGTGGCGGTAGACGGGATCGGTGGCGAAGTTGAGCGCCGCGTAGGCCTTGCTGTGCGTATAGTCGACACCCAACCCCCAGCCCGAGCTCTGCATCTGTTGCGGCGCTCGTAGCTATTGCCGTGCGCCGATGCGCAAGTCACACGCTCGAGTGACACGCACCTGTCGTGGTTCCCCGTTAAACTTCGATGCGCGGCAGATGGGCGGTTGCGATTCCTTGGTCGCGCTTATCTCAATCTCCAAGCTGCGTGCAGCACGCAAAGGCTCTTGTGCATAGCGCGCCCGTTTCACATATCCGCCTTGGCAGGCTGCAAAGGCTTGGGGCCAGGCCCGTGCTGTTCGCACTGGTTGGTGCTTCCAGCACGGCAATCGATTTCGTCCTCTTCTGGCTTCTGATCGAGCTGGCCCAAGCGCAACCTTTACGCGCCAACGCCGTCAGCTATTCGCTCGCGGCGGTGAACAGCTTCCTGCTCAACAAGTTCGTCACCTTTCGGCACCGGGAGACCCGCTACGGGTCGACATGGCAGGTGGCAGCCTTTGTGCTGGTCAGGTCGGCGTGCCTGGTCGTGTCGTCGGTCGTTCTTGCCGCCGCCCTGCTCTTCCTGTCGAGCCTCGGCGCCAAGCTCGTCTCCATCGTCGTCACGTTCTTCCTCGCCTACACGCTATCCAGCCGGCTGGTGTTTCGCTGAAGGCGGCAAAAATGAATTGGGCCGGCCCCCGGGGAGCCGGCCCATTGATCGAGGGCAAAGTCGAGTGCCGGCTCAGCCCAGGTGGCTGACGAACTTGGTCTGCATGTAGACCTGCAGGCCTTCGACGCCGCCTTCGTGGCCGAAGCCCGAGTCCTTGACGCCGCCGAACGGTGTCTCGGGGAGGGCAATGCCGAAGTGGTTGATGGTCACCATGCCCGACTTCGAGCGCGTCCGCCACCTTGGTGGCCGTCTTGGCGTCCTTGGTGAAGGCGTAGCTCGCGAGCCCAAAGGGCAGCTTGTTGGCGCGGGTTAGCATCTCGTCCGTCTCCTTGAAGCGCAGCATCACGGCGACGGGGCCGAACGGCTCCTCGTTCATGATGCGGGCGTTCTCGGGGACGTTCTCGAGCACGGTGGGTTGGAAGAAATTGCCCTGGTTGCCGATGCGCTTGCCGCCGGCCGCCACCTTGGCCCCCTTCTCCTGGGCGTCGGTGACGAAGGTCTCGATGGCGTTGATGCGGCGCGGATTGGCGAGCGGGCCCATGCGCGTGTCGGGCGCGAGGCCGTCGCCGACCTTGGTCTTGTTGGCGATGTCGACGAACTTGCCAACGAAGGTGTCGTAGACCTTCTCGTGCACGAAGAAGCGGGTAGGCGACACGCACACCTGGCCGGCATTGCGATACTTGAAGGCGCCCATCAGCTTGGCTGCGCCCTCCACGTCGGCATCGTCGAATACCAGCACGGGCGAGTGGCCGCCGAGCTCCATGGTCGCGCGCTTCATGTGGCTGGCCGCCAGAGCATTGAGGTGCTTGCCGACCGGCACCGAGCCGGTGAAGGAGATCTTGCGGATGATCGGGTGCGGGATGAGGTACTCGGAGATCTCGGCAGGCACGCCGTAGACGAGATTGATCACGCCCGCCGGCACCCCCGCGTCATGGAAGCACTTGACGAGGCCGATGGGCGAGCCCGGCGTCTCTTCCGGGCACTTGATGATCATCGAGCAGCCGGCCGCAAGTGCCGCGGCGATCTTGCGCACGGCCTGCGTGACCGGGAAGTTCCAGGGCGAGAAGCCCGCGACCGGGCCGATCGGCTCCAGGATCACCATGTTGCGCACGCCGTCGGCGCGGGCCGGAATGATCCGCCCGTAGGCGCGCTGGCCCTCGCCTGCGTACCAGTCGATGATGTCGGCGCCGCTCAGCACCTCGCCCTTGGCCTCCATCAGCACTTTGCCCTGCTCCAGGGTGAGCACCTTGGCGATCTCGTCGGCGCGCGCACGCACAAGGTCGGCGGCCTTGCGCAGGATCTTGCCGCGCTCGAAGGAGGACACGCGCTTCCAGGTCTTGAAGCCCTTGTCGGCAGCGGCGAGCGCCTTGTCTAGGTCGCCCTTGGAGACATGGCCCAACTCGCCGATCGGCTTGCTGGTGGAGGGGTTGATGACGTCTTGCTTCTTCGACCCGCTGGGCTGGACCCAATTGCCGTCGATGTAGTGCTCGAGAGATGTGTACATGGGGACTGTCCTCTACATGCTCCAAGGGGAAGGGCTTGCCCCGAATAACGACAGGTTGGCCCCGTCGCGCAAGGGGATTTGTGGCTGCGCTGCTATGCCCGCCGCGTATCCGCCGACGCGATTTGCCGGGCAACGGCAAGCAGCCTCAAACGCTGGGCTTCTCGGTGCAGGTGGAGGGCTCCCCCTGGCGCCAGCCGCGCGCGTTCCAGCGGCGATTGGCGCCCTGCGCGTCATCATCGAACGGCGGCTCGGGGGTAAGGCCCGCCAGATAGAACTCATAGCAGTTGGCGCTGACCTTGATCGTGGTCCAGCAACCTCCGTTGAGCGGCAGCGGCGGGTCGTAGAAGGTGCAGAACACGTGGCCGCGGAAGTGCCATTTGCCGGTGGCGTGCCGCCGCGCCTCCCGGTAATCCAGGCGGCCGTTCTCCAGGTAGGACTCGGTCCAGGTGATGCCGTTGCCATAGAGGCCATCGAGCGTCTTGCCGATGAAGGCTGCCCGCATCGCCTCCTCGCTCATCCAGGGTCCCGACGCCGGCGTGGCCGAGGCGCAGTCGAGGACGGCGAAGGCCGCCACGGTCATCACGGCCAATCTTGTCGAGTTGCTCATGAAAAGCTCGAAACGGCGCTTGCATCGATCGGTGACCCGCCCATATTCGAGCATTGTGGCTGGGACGGGACGCTGGCGAGCGATCTTGGCGTAAACGATGGACTTGGGCGCCTGCTACCTTTACAAGCACGCCCTCAAAATGAGCATTCTTTCACCTGAAGAACCGGAACCTGAGACAAAATGAGCTATTCGGTCGCCGTCGTCGGTGCCACGGGCAATGTGGGCCGCGAAATGCTGTCGATCCTCGAGGAGCGGCAGTTCCCCGCGCGGGAAGTGCATGCGATTGCCTCGCGCCGCTCCAGCGGCTTGGAGGTCTCCTTCGGCGACGCGACGCTCAAGTGCAAGGACCTCGCGACCTTCGACTTCTCCGGCATCGACTTCTGCCTGATGTCGGCGGGGGGAGCCGTGTCCAAGGAATGGTCGCCCAAGATTGCCGCCAAGGGCTGCGTCGTCATCGATAACTCCTCGGCCTGGCGCTACGACCAGGACGTGCCGCTGATCGTGCCCGAGGTGAATGCGGATGCGGTAGCTGGCTACACCCGCAAGAACATCATCGCCAACCCCAACTGCTCGACCGCGCAGATGGTGGTTGCGCTGAAGCCGCTGCATGATCGCGCCCGCATCAAGCGCGTGGTGGTCTCGACCTACCAATCCGTCTCCGGCGCCGGCAAGGAGGCCATGGACGAGCTGTGGACCCAGACCAAGGGCAAGTACGTGCCGGGGCAGGAATACCAGCCCAAGAAGTTTCCCAAGGAGATCGCCTTCAACTGCATTCCCCAGGTCGACGTCTTCATGGAGGACGGCTACACGCGCGAGGAATGGAAGATGGTGGCCGAGACCAAGAAGATTCTCGACCCCAAGATCAAGGTGACGGCGACTTGCGTGCGCGTGCCGGTATTCGTCAGCCACTGTGAGGCCGTCAACGTGGAGTTCGAGAGGTCGATCACGGCCGAGGAGGCGCGCGAGATCCTGCGCGAGGCGCCGGGCTGCCTTGTCATCGACAAGCACGAGCCCGGCGGCTACATCACGCCGATGGAGGCCACCGGCGAGGACGCCACCTACATCAGTCGTATCCGCGAGGATGCTACGGTCGAGAACGGCCTCGCCATGTGGATCGTCTCCGACAACCTGCGCAAGGGTGCCGCCCTCAACACCGTGCAGATCGCCGAGCTGATGATCAACCGCAAGCTGTTGCGCAAAGCGGCGTAGGCGCCGTCAACCGCAAGGCTGGGCGAGGGCCACAATCTTCAGCTTGCCTGGGGGAGCGTCCCGGTCGCGCGGAGCGCGTCCGGGAAGGAGGGCAGGGCGCGGCTCAGCGCGCGTTCCCCGACGCCGATATCTTCTGCAGCGTATCGACGATCGCCAGCAGATCGTCGACGAACTGGTCACGCTGCTTGGTCGGCAGCGCCTCGAGAATGCGATCGTCGACGCGCTTGGCGAGCGGCTCGGCAACGCGCAGGAGCCGCCGTCCCTCGTCGGTCAGCTTTACGGCGTAGGCGCGCGCGTCTTCCTTGGTGCGCCGCCGCTGCAGCAGGCCTTTCCTCTGCATCCGCCGCACGATGTCGGCGAGCGTGGAACGGTCGATACCCGTGCGCTCGACGAGGCCTGTCTGGCTCAACCCCTCGTTGTGCGCAACCGTCACGAGCACGGCGAGCTGACGCGGTGTCAGGTCGCCGTCCTTCATCTCGGTGTGGAAGATATCCCCTGCGCACTGACCAGCTCTGTGCAACAGGTGGATGGGCGACCGGCCCAGCCGGTCGGTGCTTTGGTCCCGTTTCATTGGCCTTTCGGATCGGTTGGCGACTTTCGTGGGATGTTGCCCACTGGTCGCGACGAAACCATGCGCGGGATTGGTGCCAAAGCGACAGCGATCCGGGGCGGTCTTGTATAAAATCACATATCATCAGCACGCTGTCACCCGCAACGTGACAGGAGGTCCCAATTTTTAGGCATTATTAACAGGGCTTGTGGGAAACCCGTCAGGCGCCCGGGTTGGCATCGTAGCGCTTGATCAATCCGATCTGCGCCATGGCGAATATCAGCGTCAGCGGCAGGATGCCGAAGACCTTGAAGCTGACCCAAGCCGACTCGGAGAAGTTGCGCCACACCGCCTCGTTGAGCCCTGCCAGGACCAGGAAAAACAAGGTCCAGCGCACGCTGAGCCTGCGCCAACCCTCCTCCGTCAGGTTGAAAGCCTCGCCAAACAGCATCTTGAGCAGCGGCCGACGGGTCATGAGCCCCACCAGCAGCACACCGGCAAACAACAAATTGATGATGGTCGGCTTGATCTTGATGAAGCGCGGGTCGTCGAGCCAGAAGGTGAGCCCACCGAACACAACCACCAATACAGCCGTGACCACCGGCACAACCAGCAGCCGGCCGAACATGGTCCGGGAGGCGATGAGCGCCAGCACGGTGGCGACCATCAGCGCCCCGGTCGCCCAGTAGATGCCGGCGCGCGCGTAGACGAGGAAGAAGGCAACCAGCGGACCGAGCTCGATCAGCAGCTTGAGGAGCGGCCTGGAGCCTGTCTCGCCGGTATGCTGCTTGCTCTCTTGGGCCATGCGTGCTCCAGCGCCTCAGCGAAAGCTTGTCATGGCCTGACGTCGGCGCGCGGCACGACGTTGGCAATGGGCTCCGGCAGGCGATACCTCTGTAGCAGCCGCACCTGCCACCAGAAGAACAGGCCCGTGGCTGGCATTACGACAAAGATCTTGAACAGGATCCAGATGTCGACGCCGGTGAATACGCGGTTGAGCGCCACGATGTGGGCGTGGGCGAAGCCCAGCCGCACCGCTTCGTTGAAGATAGCCGTGGCGAGGAAGAACAGCGCGACATTGCGGGTGAGCTTGTTCCATCCCTCTTCGGTGTAGTGGAACGTGTTGCCGAACACGAAGTGGAAGAAATTCCTGCCCGTCCGCAGGCCGATCCACAGGATGAGCGCGACAATGGCGTTGAACAAGGTCACCTTGATCTGGACCCACATGGCATCGCCAGTGATGAGCGTGAGCGTGCCAAACGTAATGCTGACCGCTCCGGCAATGAACGGCATGACCGGAGGCCGGCCCGAGCACCAGCAGTGTGACGATGAGCGATGCGATGGTGGAAAAGATCAGCGTCCACACGCCCGCGGCGATCCCGTACACGCCGTTCACGAGAAACATCGCGAACAGCGGTCCGATTTCCCCGAAGATGTTGACGGTTTGCGCGGCATTGAACGGAAAATGCCGTCGTCGCCAGCTTACGGTTTCAACTGCCACGTCTTTGCGCTTCAGGTGGCTCTTTCGGAGCCCGACCTCTCCCTGACAACCCTTTAGCTTAGAGCGATCGCACGCGCAAACTCCGCGGCGTCGAATGCGGCCAAGTCTTCGACACCCTCGCCAACCCCTATAGCATGCACAGGGAGGCCGAACTTGGCCGAAATTGCGACGAGAATTCCCCCCCGCGCCGTGCCGTCGAGCTTGGTCATGACGAGACCGCTCACGCCAGCCTTGTCCTTGAACACCTCTACCTGGTTCAGCGCGTTCTGACCGGTGGTTGCGTCGAGCACGAGAAGCACCTGGTGCGGCGCGGTAGGATCGAGTTTGCGGAGCACACGAATTACCTTCTCGAGCTCGTCCATCAGCACCTGCTTGTTCTGCAGACGACCGGCGGTGTCGATAAGCAACACATCGCTATTATTTTCTCGTGCCCGGTTCAACGCATCGAACGCGAGCCCGGCCGCGTCGGCGCCGACCCCGCGTGCGATCACCTCGGCGCCGGTGCGCTCACCCCAAATCTTCAGCTGGTCGATGGCGGCAGCCCGGAAAGTGTCGCCGGCAGCGAGCGTGACCTTCTTGCCCTCGCCGGCCAGCTGATGTGCCAGCTTGCCGATGGTGGTGGTCTTGCCGGTGCCGTTCACGCCCACCACCAGGATCACGTGCGGCCGGTGATCGCCTCGGCACGACGAGCGGCTTGGCCACCGGGGCAAGGGCGCGCTCGACCTCGGCGGCAAGCACGCGGCGCACCTCCTCGGGAGCGATCTCCTTGTTGTAACGGCCCTTGGCCAGGGCCTCGGTGATGCGCATGGCCGTTTCGACGCCCAAGTCCGCCTGGATCAGCAGGTCCTCAAGCTCCTGCAAAGTATCAGCGTCGAGCTTCCGCTTTGTGAAGATGCCGGCGATGTCTTCCGACAGGCGGGCCGATGTCTTGGTTAGCCCGGCCTTAAGGCGCTGAAACCAGCCCACTTTTTTGGGCGGCTCGGCGGCGGCATCCGGTTCAGCAGGCGCCGTTGGCTGCGGCGGGGCAGCCTTCTCCTCCGCCGGCGCCGCGGCAGCGGGCGTCTCGGAACGGCGGAACAGGCCCAAAAGGCCGCGGGATTTGCCAGGCGTCTCGCTCACCGCGCCAACTTGGGGCCAACGACCTCACCCCGCAAGCGCTTGCCGTCGGACGCGGTGACGCGGGCCGTCACGATCCGTCCAGGTTCTGCCTGCTGTGCCAGCGCCACCTCGGCGAATTGTCGCGTTCGCCCAACCCGCGCGCGCTCCACGAGCACCTCAACCTCGCTTCCGACCTTGCTCCCGAGGTAGGTGGAGAGCGCGGCGTCAGCCTTCTGCCGCAGGCGCGCAGCGCGTTCCTTGACTGTGGCGCGCGCGATCTGCGGCATGCGCGCCGCCGGCGTGCCCGGGCGTGGCGGAATACGGAAAGACATGCAGGAAGGTGAGGCCGCAGTCGTCGATGAGGCTCAGGGAGCCCGCGAACATGGTCTCCGTCTCGGTCGGGAAGCCCGCGATCAGGTCGGCGCCGAACACCAGGTCCGGCCGCAGCCGGCGCGCCTCCGCACAAAAGCGCACTGCGTCAGCGCGTGCGTGCCGTCGCTTCATGCGCTTGAGCACCATGTCGTCGCCGGCCTGCAGGGACAGGTGCAGGTGCGGCATCAACCGCGGCTCCTCGGCGATTGCGGCCATCAGGTGGTCGTCGACCTCGACCTGGTCGATGGACGACAGCCGCAGGCGCTCGAGTTCCGGCACGCTCCGCAGGATATGCCGCACCAGCCTGCCCAGGCTCATGTTGCCCGGGAGGCCAGCGCCGTAGTCGGTGATGTCGACGCCGGTGAGCACGATCTCGGCATATCCGGCCTCTACGAGCCTCCGCACCTGCGCGACGACCTCGCCCGCCGGCACCGAGCGTGATGGTCCGCGGCCGTAGGGGATGATGCAGAAGGTGCAGCGGTGGTCGCAGCCGTTCTGCACCTCCACGTAGGCGCGCACATTGCTGCCGAAGCCCTCGACGAGAGCGTGCGCCGTCTCGCGCACCGACATGATGTCGTTGACTGCGACGCGCGGGCTGTCCGCAATGCCAAAGGCGCTGAATGTCTCGGCGCGCATCTTCTCGCCGTTGCCGACGACGCGCGTCGACCTCGGGCATGTCGGCGAAGCGGCGCGGGCTCGATCTGGGCGGCACAGCCGGTGACGATGAGGCGGGCGCCAGGGTTCTCGCGCCGCAGCTTGCGGATGGCCTGCCCGGCCTGGCGCACCGCCTCGGCGGTCACCGCGCAGGTGTTGACGATGATGGCGTCCCGGAGCCCCGCCGCAGCGGCGTGGCCGCGCATGACCTCGGACTCGTAGGCGTTGAGCCGGCACCCCATGGTGACGACTCGGACGGACTCCTTGTGGAGGGTAGGGTGGGTCGCGCCGTCAGCAAGAGCCGTCGAGCGGCCGGAGCCCTGGCCCCCCACCGTGTTGAGTCACGCTCCGCACGACCCATCCTGACGGCGCTCGCGCGGCCATCGCAGGCATCAAACCGCCGCCAGCTCGAGCACGCCCTCGTGCTCCACCTCGACCGGCCCGGTCATGAGGATATGGCCGTCGGCGCGCCATTCGATCCCGAGCGGCCCGCCGGGCAGCGTCACTGTCACCTCCGCTCGGTCAGCTTCCTGCGCGCCGCGCACACCGCCGCCGCGCACGCCGCGCTGCCGCAGGCCTGGGTGAGCCCAGCGCCGCGTTCCCAGACCCGCAGCGTGATGGCGTCGCGCGCGGTCACCTGGGCCAGCGAGATGTTGGCGCGCTCGGGGAAGATCGGGTGGTTCTCGAGCATCGGGCCGATGCGGCAGAGGTCATAGGCGCGCCACATCCTCGACCCAGAACACGGCGTGAGGATTGCCGACGTTGACCACCGACGGCGAGTGCAGGATCGGCTGATCGATAGGTCCAATCTGCAACTCGATGGTGCGCGTATCATGAAACGGCTCGGCGAGCGGGATCTCCTGCCAGCCGAACCTCGGCGTGCCCATGTCGACCGTGATGCGGTCGATGCCCTCCACCGCGACGTCGAGGACGCCGGCCTTCGTTTCAAACTTCAGTGCCTTCCGCCCGGTCTGCCGCGAGATGGCCCAGCCGACGCAACGCATGCCGTTGCCGCACGCCTCCGCTTCCGAGCCGTCGCTATTGTAGATCCGCACGTAGGCTTCCGTGCCGGCAATCCTGGGATCGTGCAGCACCATCATCTGGTCGAAGTGCGACTGCGGCCGTGCGGCGATGGCGCGCGCCTGTGCCGCGTCGAACACGCGCGCCTGAGCGCGCAGGTCGACGAGCACGATCTCGTTGCCGAGGCCGTTCATCTTGGCGAATGGCAGTCCGTCTGACATGCCCCCTTATATGGTGCGTGCGCCTCCGGCACAATCAACGCGGGTTGGCGCGAATGGCGGAAAATTGAGGCAAAGCCGGCCTTGAAGCGTTCGTGCGACATGCCCATCACCCCTAGGATACTCAGGAGACTCTCGCTCATGCGCATCCTCGCCCTGCCCGCCTTGCTGCTCGGCCTTTGCATGCAATCGGTGCCCTCGTCGGCCGAGATCACCAAGGCCCCGGCGCAGAAGACCAAGCGGCCTTTGAAGGTCGAGACCTTTGCCAAGGGTCTGGTGCACCCCTGGGGCATGGCCTTCCTCCCCGACGGCCGGCTGCTGGTGACGGAGCGCCCCGGCCGCCTGCGCATCGTCGGCAAAGACGGCAAGCTCTCGCCGCCCATTGCGGGCGTGCCCAAGGTTTTTGCGAGCGGCCAGGGCGGCCTGCTCGATGTGCAGATCGCGCCCGACTTCGCCGCGTCCCGGCTGGTGTTCATGTCCTACGCCGACCCGCGCGACGGGAGCCGCAACGGCACCAGCGTCGCGCGGGCGCAGGCTCGTCAGCGAAGGTGCCGGCGGCCGGCTCGAGGACCTGGAGGTGATCTTCCGGCAGCAGCCTTCCTATGCCTCCGGCAACCACTTCGGCTCGCGCATCGTCTTCACCCCCGACGGCTCCCTGTTCGTGACGCTGGGGGAGCGCTACTCGGCGCGCGACGAGGCGCAGAACCCCGCAAATGACCTGGGCAAGCTCGTGCGCATCATGCCCGACGGAAGTCCCTACGCCGGCAATCCCAAGAAGCCCGGCTGGCGCCCGGAGATCTGGTCGATCGGCCACCGCAACGTGCAGGGCGCGGCGCTCAACCCCGAGACCCGCAAGTTGTGGACGGCCGAGCACGGCGCCCGCGGTGGCGACGAGATCAACATCCCCGAGGCCGGCAAGAACTACGGCTGGCCGGTGATCACCTACGGCCGCGACTACTCCTACGCCAAGATCGGCGAGGGCACGCACAAGGCCGGCATGGAGCAGCCGATCTACTACTGGGACCCGTCGATTGCGCCCTCCGGCGCGGCGTTCTACACGGGCGACCGCTTCCCGGAGTGGAAGGGCAACCTGTTCGTCGGTGCGCTTGCCGGCCAAGCCCTGCACCGCCTGGTGCTCGACGGCGAGAAGGTGGTTGGCGAGGAGACGCTGCTGGCCGACCTCGGCGAGCGCATCCGCGACGTGCGCAACGGCCCGGACGGCGCGATCTGGCTGCTCACCGACAATCCCGAAGGCCGCGTGCTGCGGGTGGTGCCGGCGAGCTGAGCTACTGCTTTCGGCGCCCCGAGGGTGGAGCGGCGGCTTGCCCGGGCGCCTCCTGGCGCGCGATGTGCGGCTGCACGCGCTCGTCGGACGCGATCACGCAGTCGCCGTTCTTGTCGAGCAGGGCGAACGCGGGATTGGGCTTGTCCGTCATCTCGGCAAGGGTCAGCCGGCCGTCGCCGTTGGTATCGAAGAAGTTCATGCCGGCGGTCTCAAACAGGCGGTCGGTGCGGGCGAGCGCGGCGTATTCCTCACGCGTGAGGATGCCGTCATGGTTGGCGTCGGCGTCGCGGAAGAGCCCCGTCACGTACTGCTTCCACTCTTCGCACGTGACGTTGCCGTCCCTGTTGAGGTCCCAGGTCACGGCGGCGAGCGCGAACTCGCGGTCCACCGGCGTCGCCGAGGCGAGCAGCGACGGGCTGGCGGTGCTGCAGCCCGCCGCCGCCAGGCAGGCTGCGAGCAGTGCAAGCCTAGCACCGCCGCCAAGCGAAAGCGGTCGATTGCCCATGCCCATGCTCCTTCCGGCGCTCGACATTGCGCGCCGGCATTGTGGCAACCCTCCGGTGTGTAGGCTGGGCCGGAACCGATATCCAGCATTCCCTCGGGCCGCTGGCACGGTTGCTGCAACGATCCGGTGGAAATCACCCCGGTGATCGATTGTGAGACACCCGCCTCGACGGTGTCCCAGGTCCAGACCGGATCGCAACTCCTGATGCGCAGACAGCCTTCCTTGGGGGAAGAAGCGGGGACTGGGCCTCGGCCTTCGGGCCGGGGCCCTTTTTCGTCGTCCATTGCCGCCGGCCGATGCGCGGTGCTTCGAGCGCGCAGGGACCATTGAGTATGGAGAACTCAATGGCCCCCACCCCGCTAGCACGCCGCCCGCAACTGCCGGCGACGTCCTCCAACCGCCTGAAAGCGGCCTTGGTCGAGCTATAAGAACCGTGCCCCGTTGGGACAACCTCTAAAGGCGTCTAGGCAGGATCGCTTCGGACGGCATCACTTTGCCCCAATTGGGGCGTGGCGGCCGAAGCCTGAATCCTGCCCTACACCAGAGACTCGAGAGCAAAATTCACGTTCCATGATCGAAGCGAGGCGCTTCGATCAGAAACGATCTTGCTCTAAGCGCGGAGCCAGTCGGAGTGTCCGAGGATTGGAGCAGCTTCGTGCGGCGCTATCGCGCGCGGCACGGCCTCACGCAGGCGCGACTGGCATCGCTGGTCGGCGTCGCACAGAGAACCATCTCCCGCTGGGAGCGCGGCGAGGACAGACCGAGCCTCGAGCAGCAGAGGCTTCTGCGGGACCTCGGCATGGAGCCGACGACGACGTTCATGCAGATGCTGGCTGCTTCTGTGACGAACTGTCCCGCACCGCGTGCCCTCTCATGCACTCCAAGCCTGCGTTTGGTCGCCCTGTCGCGCCCCGCCATCGACAAGCGTCCCTCGATCGTCGACTGGGTCGGGCAAGAGCTTGCCGGCATCGCCTGCGGGGTGCTGGCGGAAATGCTCGAGGACAAACCCTTGCAGCAGGGGATCGCAAACCGCGAGATTGCCTGCGTCGTCGCCAACACGCACAGCGTGCTGCGGACCGCCGAGCATTCGCGCATCGGCGCCTATCGTACGACGATCACCTATTTCTTTCATGATGGGACGCTCTACAGCGACGCCATCTCGGTGCCGGCGAGGCCCGATGCGCCGCTGGCGTACAGGGCCATAGCCGTGGACGATATCGCCAAGCCGTGCGCGCGGTTAAAGAGATGACAATTTTGCCCGCTATCCGTTAGGCTCGAGGCTTGGTGGGTTCGGGGAAGCAGCACGTTCATGCGCAACGAGAGCAAGCACTCCGCTGCCCTGGCGCTCATCAAGACGGCGATGATCGAGAAGAAGCTCACCCAGGCCGAGCTCGCTGACGCCGCCGACATCCACGAGAAGACCATCCAGAACCTGCTCTCGGGCCGCTCGGTGCGCGACCAGACGCTGTTCGATGTGTGCATGGTGCTGGGCCTCGACTTCGACAAGGTCAAGACCGCCTGGGCGCACGAGGGCCGCGAGACACGGGACGCGCCCGAGGGCGATGCCGTCAACGGGCGCGCCGCCCCCGTCTACATGGGCGCCTACACCCGCGCCGGAGTCGACCACTACATCGGCAGCTACCTGACGCTGCGCCCGTCCTTCTCGGTCGCCGACAGCGTCATGGCCTACCGCACCGACATCATCTGGGACGACGAATGGCCGAGCCTGCTGTTCCAGGAACGCGATCGGCCCGACAAGCCGTTCCTGCACCGCGGCCGGCTCTATATCCCGGCCTCGTCCATGTACATCCACCTGGTCTCACTGACCAAAGGCGCCATGCGCATGGTGATGGTGTCGCAGCTCGACCCCGCCGGATACATGCGCGGCCTCGTCACCACGCTCGCCAAGCAGCGGGCGCAGCTGATGCCGGTGAGCGCGCCGATCGTCTACATCAAGCGCGGCGACTTCGACGGCGTGGCGCTGGGCGAGATCGCCGCCGACATGCCCGGCCACGCCGAGTACCACCAGCTGTTGTGCGAGACGGTGCAACAGGGCTACGCCCGCCTCATCGGCGACTGACCCCCGGGAAAGGGCAGAGTTCGCCGCGCTCAGGGCATCGGCAGCGCTTCGTGCTCCTTGAGCACGCGGCTGCCGTCCGCGTCCTGCTCGACCAGCTTGACGCGGTAGCCCCATAGCTGGGCGAGGTACTGCAGCGTGCGCTCGGCCTCGGTCTTGTCGAGCAGCACGCCGTTGCGCGCGCGATGGGTAAGGACCAGCCGGCGGCTGCCGGAGAGATCCGCGTCGGTGACCTGCAGGTCCGGGTCCTGGGCGGACACGTCGTAGTGGCGCGCGAGCCGGCGGCGGACGTCCTTGTAGCCCTGCTCGTCGTGGATCGCCTTCACCTCCATGGCCTGGTCCTTGGCATCGTCGACGACCGCGAACAGGCGGAAGTCGCGGATCAGCTTCGGGCTCAGGTACTGCAGCAGAAAGCTCTCGTCGCGGAACTGCGCCCACGCCTGCCGCAGGGTCTCCATCCAGTCGCCGCAGCCGGCGTACTGCGGAAACCACTCGCGGTCCTCCGCCGTGGGCTCCGTGGCGATGCGGCGGATGTCGCTCATCATGGCGAAGCCCAGCGCATAGGGGTTGAGGCCGCTGAACCTGCGGTCGTTGAAGGAAGGCTGGAAAATCACCGAGGAGTGCGAGTGCAGGAACTCCAGCATGGTGCCTTCGGTGAGCTGGCCGCGCTCGTAGAGCCGGTTCATGATCTCGTAGTGGACGAAGGTGGCGCAGCCCTCGTTCATCATCTTGGTCTGGCGCTGGGGATAGAAGTACTGCGACAGCAGCCGCACGATGCGCAGAAGCTCGCGCTGCCAGTCGTCGAGCTTGGGCGCGTTCTTCTCCAGGAAGTAGAGCAGGTTCTCCTCCGGCAGGCCGATCTGCCGCTGCTCGCTCTGCGTCATCGGCAGACTCGGACGTGTTCTCCTTCGTGATCTCGGGCAGCGTGCGATAGATGTCGTCGTAGGTCGCCTCCTCGTGGGCCCGCCGGCGCGCGGCCTTCTCCCTTTCATGCTTGGCGACGTTGCGCGGGCGCGGGTGCAGATCGCGGCTGACCCCCTGGTTCATGAGCGCGTGGGCGGCATCGAGCACGCTCTCGACCGCCTCCTGGCCATACCGCTCCTCGCATTCGGCAACGTACGTCTTGGCGAACGCCAGGTAGTCGATGATGTGGTCGGGCTGGGTCCAGAGCTGGAACTGGTAGTTGTTCTTGAAGAAGTGGTTGTGGCCGTAGGCGGCGTGCGCCAGCACCAGCGCCTGCATGGTCATGGAGTTCTCCTCCATGATGTAGTTGATGCAGGGGTCGGAGTTGATCACGAGCTCGTAGGCGAGGCTGCGCATGCCGCGCTTGTAGTAGGCCTCGTCCTGGGCGAAGCGCTTGCCGAACGACCAGTGCCGGTACATCAGCGGCATGCCGATCGAGGAGTAGGAGTTGAGCATCTGCTCGGCGGTGATGACCTCGATCTGGTTGGGGTAGATGTCGAGCCCCATCTCGCCCAGCGCGATCTCGCCCATCGCGTCGTAGACCTTGCGGATGAGATCGAAGCTCCACTCCGCCCCGTCGAACAGGGGGCGCATGTTGCCCTTGCGCTTGGGGAGCTCTCTTGGGCGTAGCCAACGTGATGGGCCTCCTAGGCGGCGACGCCACTGGCGGAAAAGAGCTCGTGGAACACCGGGAAGATGTCCTCCGGGGCCGCAACCCTGCGCATGGCGAAGTTGCGCCGGTGGTTGGCCACCTCGGTATAGCCGTGCCAGACCGGCGTCTCCACCGTATCGTTGAAGCGCTCGCCGTGCGCCGTCTCGATATAGGCGAAATACTGGCACACCGGCAGGATCTCGTCGTCGAGAAGCTCCAGGCAGCGGGGCATATCGTCGTGGAAGTTGTCGCCGTCGGAGGCCTGTGCGGCGTAGATGTTCCAGTCGGCGGGCGAATAGCGATCGCGCACGATCTTGAGCATCTCGTCGAGCGCGGTGGAGATGACGGTGCCGCCGGTCTCGGTGCCGCGGAAGAACGTCTCCTCGTCCACCTCGGCCGCCGTGCTGGTGTGGCGGATGAAGACGATGTGCACCTCGCGGTAGTACCGCATCAGGAACACGTGCAGCAGCATGAAGAAGCGCTTGGCGAGATCCTTCAGCGGCTCCGTCATCGAGGCCGAGGCGTCCATCAGGCAGAACATGACCGCCTGCGTGGTCGGCTTCGGCACGCGCTCGAAGCGGTTGTAGGCAAGATCGATGGGATCGATGTAGGCGATGGTGCGGCGCAGGCGCTGCTTGTGCTCGAGCCGCGCGCTTGAGCTCGGCGATCTTCATCGCGTCGGCGGGGTTCTCCGCCTCCGCGGCGGCGATCTCCTCCTCGAGCCGATCGATCTCGGCCTGGCTCGGGCGCCGCAGCGCCATGCGCCGCCCCAGGCTCTTGCGCATGGTGCGCGTGCGGTTGAGCCGCGCGGGAGGCCCGTCGGTGGTGTAGCCCGCACGCGCGAGCTTGGGCGCCTTGAGATCCTTGAGCTCGCACCTTGATCAGGTTGGGAAGCTTCAGATCGTCGAAGAACAGGTCGAGGAACTCCTCCTTGGTAAGCGTGAACGTGAACTCGTCCTGGCCCTCGCCATCGGGGCTGCCCTGGCTGCCGCGACCGCCGGCCCCGCCCTGGGGCTTGGGGATCTCGTCGCCGACCTGATACTCCTCGTTGCCCGGCAGCACATAGTCGCGCACGCCTGAGTTGCGCGACAGGCCGAACGACGGCTCGCGCAGGCTCTTGGAGCGGATCGTCACCTTTTCCGCGCCTTCGGTCTCGGACACCTTGCGCGACTTGAGCGAGTCCTTGATCGCATCGCGAATCTCGGCCTTGGCGCGGCGCAGAAAGCGCTGGCGGTTGCCGAGGCTCTTGGACTTCGGATTGAGGCGCCGATCGACGATCTGCATCGCTCTACCTGCCAAATCGCTGCCGTCGCACACGCTTGGCGTGCGCAGGGCGGGCGGGAGCCGCGCTCCCGCCACGCCCGGTCAGGTTAACACATGGAAGCGCGCCCCGCACGCCGCCGTCAGCTCGACTTCTTCACCCGCATGTACCATTCCACGAGCCGGCGCACCTGGCGGGGGGTGTAGCCGCGCTCGACCATGCGCTGCACGAACTCCTCGTGCTTCTTCTCGGTCTCGCTGTCCTGCTTCTTGCCGAAGCTGATCACCGGCAGCAGGTCCTCGACCTGGCTGAACATGCGCCGCTCGATCACCTCGCGGATCTTCTCGTAGCTGGTCCAGCTCGGGTTCTTGCCGCCGTTCTTGGAGCGGGCCCTGAGCGAGAACTTGACCACCTCGAAGCGGAAGTCCTTGGGGTTGGCGATGCCGGCCGGCTTCTCGATCTTGGAAAGCTCCTGCTCGAGCACCTGGCGGCTCATCAGCTGGCCTGTGTCGGGGTCCTTGAAGTCGTGGTCCTCGATCCAGGCATCGGCGTAGGCCACGTACCGGTCGAACAGGTTCTGGCCGAAGTCGTAGTAGGATTCCAGATAGGCCTTCTGGATCTCGTTGCCGATGAACTCGGCATAGCGCGGCGACAGCTCCTCCTTGAGGAACTCCACCCAGCGGCTCTCGATCTCCTCCGGCAGCTGCTCGCGGCGGACGGCCTGCTCGATGACGTAGAGCAGGTGCACCGGGTCGGCGGCCACCTCGTGGGTGTCGAAGTTGAACGTCTCCGACAGGATCTTGTAGGCAAAGCGCGTCGAGGCGCCGTCCATGCCCTCCGTCACGCCCGCCGCATCGCGGTACTCCTGGATGGTCTTGGCGTGCGGGTCGGTGTCCTTGAGGCTTTCTCCGTCGTAGACCCGCATCTTGGAGTAGAGCGAGGAGTTCTCGTGCGGCTTGAGCCGCGTCAGCACGGAGAAGCGCGCCAGCATCTCCAGAGTGCCGGGCGCGATGGCTGCGTCCTTCAGCTCGCTGCTCGCGAGCAGCTTCTCGTAGATCTTCTTCTCCTCGGCCACCCGCAGGCAGTAGGGCACCTTGATGACGCTGATGCGATCGAGGAACGCCTCGTTGTTCTTGTTGGCGCGGAAGGTCTGCCACTCGCTCTCGTTGGAGTGGGCGATGATGAGGCCCTGGTAGGGCATGGCGCCCACGTTCTCGGTGCCGACGTAGGTGCGATCCTGCGTAGCGGTCAGAAGCGGGTGCAGCATCTTGAGCGGCGCCTTGAACATCTCGACGAACTCGAGCACGCCCTGGGTCGTGCGGTTGAGGCCGCCCGAGTAGGAATAGGCGTCGGCGTCGTTCTGGCCGAAGTGCTCGAGCTTGCGGATGTCGACCTTGCCGACGAGCGAGGAGATGTCCTGGTTGTTCTCGTCGCCGGGCTCGGTCTTGGCCACGCAGATCTGGCGCAGCTTGGAGGGGTGCAGCTTGATGACGGAGAACTTGGAGATGTCGCCGCCGAACTCGTCGAGGCGCTTCACCGCCCACGGCGACATGTTGCCCATCAGCAGGCGCTGCGGAATGCCGTAGCGGTCCTCCAGCATGCGGCCCATGGAGACTGGGTCGAACAAGCCGAGCGGACTCTCGAAGATCGGGCTCACGCCGTCGTTGGTGGCAAGCACGTAGACCGGGCAATTCTCCATCAGGTCTTTCAGGCGGTCGGCGAGCGAGGACTTGCCGCCGCCAACGGGACCGAGCAGGTAGAGGATCTGCTTCTTCTCCTCGAGACCCTGCGCGGCGTGCCGGAAAAACCCGACGATGCGCTCAATCGTCTCCTCCAGGCCGTAGAAGTCCTTGAAGGCGGGATAGATCTTGAGCGTGCGGTTCATGAAGATGCGCCCGAGACGCGCATCCCTCGCCGTATCGACGAACTCGGGCTCGCCGATCGCCGAGATCATGCGCTCGGCGGTGCTCGCGTACATCGCGGGATTGCCACGGCAGCCCTCGAGGTATTCCCGCAAGGACATGCTGTGCTGCTTCTGACTCTCGTATGCCTGGGCATAGAGGTCGAAAATGGTGTCCTTCGTCGTCATGCCTCTTCGCCTTTGCGTGCGGCGCGTTGCGTCGACATTAGACCAGACGAGCGGGGCCAGCATAGGTGCGCAATCGGCTTGTTCACCTCCGGCCCTGTGATCATATGGCCAATCCGCCACGCCAGTGTTTCAAGAAAAAAAGATGGTGATCGGGCGGGCGGAACACAAATAGCCGCCCCGCTCTTGCCAGTGGCGGCAGGGGCCAAGCCTGCCCGCCCGCGTGGTACGCCACGCCCGCACTGCACAGGACCATCGATGCGGGGCGAATCACGACAATTGGGGGTTGATGGAAGCACCGTGCAGTCCCCGCGCTGAGGTCCCCGAACAACTCATGACCGAACGAATCCGTTCGCCGGATCACCCCTCACTATGAGCTTCTCCCCCAAGGGTCGGCGCCGAGTGCCACCTTCGGGTCCCGACCCTCCCATATATACTGGCCGAGCCAGCACGCGGCCCGAACGCCCACCCAGCGTCATCTCATTTGGCGCACGGCACAGCCGACAATGGTGCTTGCCGTTCGCGCGACGATCTTGCCCAACACAACATGCGGGATTTGTGCCAGGAGCGCAATATCCCTGCCGTAACAGCCATTTGTCATCCTCCCCGGGACAATCCCTGATAACGGGTATAGTCTCCCGTCGCTCCTTTGTGTGGGAGTTGGGGCCATGGCGCGGGGATCGCCGCAGTTTTCGCCGGGACAATTGCTCGACGCCGGCCGCCGCGCCGAGGCCGAGGGTAGGCTCGACCTTGCCCAGCAGTTCTACGGCCATCTCAGCGACCACTATGGGCATACGTCCGAGGCAGCCGAGGGACGCCGTGGCCTGGCCCGCATCGGTGGCGCCGCGCCTGGCCCGCAGGTGTGGCAGATGAACGGGACCACGCCGGGTTCGCCCGGCCTGAATGGCAGATTGGTGGTCGCACGCAAGCGGCGAGACCCTACGCGCAGCCTCGGGGCGACTACAGGGTCGGCCGCATACTGGCGGCCCTGTTGAGCGGCGTCGGTTGGCTGGTGCTGGTCATGGCCGCGTTGGCGCTGGCGGCGACGGTGGCGGCTGAATACATGCAAGTCACGGCCTTGGAGGGCCTCCAGTTGGGCTTTGGTACGCTGCCGCACGCTGCCGGTGCGCTGCTGGCAGGCGCTCTGGCCCTGCTGCTGGGACAGATGGCGCGCGCGCTGTTCGATCAGGCCAGTGCGGCGCGAGAGCTCGTGGCGATCGAGCGTGCCAGGGTCGAGGACGAGCCGTCCTGAGCCGGAAGTGCAGGCGACGTCCAGACAGAGCAAGATCGCTTTCTGATCGAAGCACTTCACCTCAACCGTGACGTCGGGGCCGATGCATGAATCCTGCTCTATTCCCGAGTTATAGAGCAGGATTCACGTTTCAGCCTCGACTCTCGGTTGAGGCGAGGTGCTTCGATCCGAAGCGATCCTGCTCTAGCTCCCTCTGCGATGCTCCTCGAGCCGCGGCATGATCTCGACGAAATTGCAGGGGCGGTGGCGGTTGTCGAGTTGCCATTTGAGGATCTCGTTCCAGGCGTCCCGGCAGGCACCCGGGGACCCCGGAAGACAAAAGATGTAGGTCCCCGCGCGACTCCCGCGCAGGCACGCGACTGGATGGTGGAGGTCGCGATCTTGGCGAACGAAATCATGTGGAAAACCGTCGAGAAGCCGTCCACCTCCTTCTCGAACAGCGGCTTGACGGCCTCCGGCGTCACGTCGCGGCCGGTGAAGCCGGTGCCGCCGGTGGTGATCACGACGTCGACACCGGCGTCGGCGATCCAAGCCTGGACCTTGGCTCTGATCTCGGACACGTCGTCCTTGACGATGGCCCGGGCACGCAGCTCGTG
Source organism: uncultured Alphaproteobacteria bacterium (assembly GCA_963738065.1). Lineage (GTDB taxonomy): Bacteria > Pseudomonadota > Alphaproteobacteria > Rhizobiales > Hyphomicrobiaceae > AWTP1-13. The sequence goes on along the minus strand of CAVTVO010000009.1, from coordinate 158,387 downwards.
CCCGCCGGCCCGGATCAAGTCGGCCAGGGTTGCCCCGGACTTGTCGTCATCGAGCCCGCGCGTGTCCGACACCGTCAGAACGGCAATGCGCACGGGGATGAAGGGGCGAGAGTTCGTCGAGCTTGGCCATGCGCGGTCCTCTCCAGCTGGACCGCCATTGTCTCAGGCCGCAAGGCTGTCGTCACGTGGCCTGGGGCCTACGCCGTGGCGCGGCCGATGACTTCGGCGCCGCCCAGCACCTCTTCGTCATCGTTGCCCGACAGCGGCATGCGCACGGGCAGCACCGGTACGCACAGCTCCGTGCGTCGGTGGACTTCGCGCGTGATCGCGGGGTCGTTCAGGTAGACCGCCAAGAATGGGCGTTCGTAGTCGACCGAAAGGCCGCGCTTGGGCACGATATCTTGGTGCAGCTGCGAGAACACCTCGCCGGCCTCGACGTAGGATCCGACGTGGGTGTGCACGGCATAGGCGCCGCCCGGCAACGTCTGGCGACCGATCCCGGCCTCCGGGTCCGCATCGAAGCCGTAGGCGACCGGGATGCATGCGTCATAGCGTAGCAGCTCGGGCGCCGTCACTCTCGGGTTGTCGCGAAAGAAGCCTTGGGCCTGCTTCACGCGCGAGCGCGCATTCTGGCGGTCGACCCAGTCCATCAGGTGATGCCAAGCTGCCCGCGACGACTGGCTATACGGGCCCATGCTGCGCGCGTACACCACGGTCAACGGTCGGATGTAGCGGTAGGTGACGCGCACGACGGTCCTCACAACGACTGCCTGGCCAACGGGCCAACAGAGGCTGGACCTTAGTCAACACATCTTGCCGGCGCTTTAACCCGTGCGCGGAAATTGTCTGCAATTTCCCATGTTGTAGGCGCTCGGGCATCGCGCAATTCTGACAACGCCTTGATAGGGCGGTATTTTTCACCCGCCTGCGACAACTTGCGCCCTCACTGCCAGCAGGTCGCGCCAAGCCAAACGCTTGGCCGCCGGCGTGCGCAACAAGTAGGCAGGATGCAGCGTAGCCATGACGCGCACCCTCGCACGACCGATCTCGACCTCCCGCCATTTGCCGCGGATGCGCATGATGCCGTCGGCAATGTCGAGCACGTGCTTGGCCGCCGCGCCGCCGAGCAGCACGATGATATCCGGGGCGACCAGCTCCACCTGCCGCTCCAGGAACGGCCGGCAGGCCTGCGCCTCCTGCGGCGTGGGCGTGCGGTTACCGGGCGGACGCCAGTAGACGATGTTGGTGATGTGCACGTCCGTCTCGCCCAGGCCGATCGCTGCCAGCATCTTGTCGAGAAGTTGCCCCGCCCGGCCCACGAAGGGCTTGCCCTCCAGGTCCTCGTCGCGCCCAGGCGCCTCGCCGATCAGCATGACGCGGGCCTTGGGCGCCCCGCGATAGAAGCACAGGTTCTTCGCGGTTGCCTTGAGCGCACAGCCCTCGAACGCGGCGAGGCGAGCCGCCAGGTCGTCGAGACTAGTCGCCTGCCCAGCAGCGCTGCGGGCGGCCATGACCGCTGCGTCCGGCGCCGTGGCCGCAAACTGTCGGGGCTGGGTCGGCACGGGCCGAGCGGCGACGGGTGCGGCCGCGCGGGAGCAGACGGGCGGCTCGGTGCCGGAGCGGGGTTGGCGACCGCGGCACCCGCCGATGCCGGCCGCTGGAACTCGTGCCCGGGCGCCCGGGCGCCCCTGGCCAGCCAGTCGACAGCGGTCTCGCCGACCGCCTCGTCGGCGCCCATCTCGCGATACCAGTCGAGCAACGCCGCCAGCGCGGTCGTCCTGTTGTCATCGTGCATGGCGGCAAGTGTAGTCGCTCCAGTCCGCGTTTGCAGCCGCGGTGCCGGCGCCGAAGCCCAGTGCCCCCTGGTGCGGTGCCAGAGGGCGCTTGACGCTGGCCGCGGGCCCGACCTATCGAACGCCAGCTTGGATCACTCGAGGCCTGCCCCATGGCGAATGCAGCCGACCTCCCGCCTCGCGAGGCCATGGATTTCGACGTGGTGGTGGTCGGCGCCGGGCCCGCGGGGCTCGCTGCCGCGATCCGTCTCAAGCAGCTCGCCGCCGCGGCCGGAAGCGAGCTCTCCGTGGTCGTGCTCGAGAAGGGCTCCGAGGTCGGCGCGCACATCCTCTCGGGCGCCGTCATCGACCCCGTGGGCCTCGACCGCCTGATTCCCGACTGGAAGGCCAAGGGCGCGCCCGTCGAGACGGAGGTGAGCGAGGACCGCTTCTACTACCTGGGGCCGGCCGGGGCCCTGCGCATCCCCAACCTCGTCATGCCGCCGCTGATGAGCAACCACGGCAACTATATCGTCAGCCTGGGCAATCTGTGCCGCTGGCTCGGCGAGCAGGCCACCGAGCTGGGCGTCGAGATCTATCCGGGATTTGCCGCCGCGGAGGTGCTCTACGACGGGACCGGCGCCGTGACCGGCGTCGCCACCGGGGACATGGGCATCGGCAAGAGCGGCGAGCCGACCGAACGCTTCACGCGCGGCATGGAGCTCAAGGGCAAGTATACGATCATCGCCGAAGGCGCACGCGGATCGCTCACCAAGCAGCTTGTGGCGAAATTCGATCTGCAAAAGGGGCGCGGCCCGCAGAAATACGGCATCGGTCTCAAGGAGCTGTGGGAGGTGCGTCCCGAGGTGCACCGGCCGGGGCTCGTGCAGCACACGCTGGGCTGGCCGCTCGACAACGCCACCGGGGGCGGCTCGTTCCTCTACCACTACGGCCAGAACCTCGTTTCGGTCGGCTTTGTCGTGCACCTGAACTATGCGAACCCGTATCTCTCACCCTACGGCGAGTTCCAGCGCTTCAAGACCCATCCTGCCATTCGCGACACCTTCGAGGGCGGCAAGCGCATCGCCTACGGCGCGCGTGCGCTGAGCGAGGGGGGCTGGCAGTCGATCCCGCGGCTGATCTTTCCCGGCGGCGCCCTCGTCGGCTGCGCGGCAGGCTTCATGAACGTGCCGCGCATCAAGGGCTCCCACAACGCCATGCTGTCGGGCATCGCCGCGGCGGAGGCTGCCTTCGCGGCGCTCGCCGAAGGCCGCGCGCACGACCGCCTCGAGGCCTACGAGAGCGACGTGATGGAAGGCCCCATCGCCCGCGACCTGCGCCGCGTGCGCAACGCCAAGCCGTTCCTGTCCAAGTTCGGCACGGCGCTCGGCACCTTCTTCTCGGGCGCCGACATGTGGCTCAACACCATCATTCCCGGCATTGGCCTCGGCTATACGCTCAGGCATGGCAAGCCCGACTACGCCACGCTGGCGAGCGCGGCGGCGTCCAAGCCGATCGCCTACCCCAAACCCGACGGCACGCTGACCTTCGACCGGCTCACCAACGTGTCGTTCTCCGGCACCAACCATGAGGAGGACCAGCCGGCACACCTCAAGGTCGCCGACATGGGCCTGCAGGGGCGCTCGGAGCACGATGTCTATGCCGGCCCGTCGAGCCGCTATTGCCCGGCCGGCGTCTACGAGTGGGTGGAGGAGGGCGGAAGCCCGCGCTTCGTCATAAATGCGCAGAACTGCGTGCACTGCAAGACGTGTGATATCAAAGACCCGAACCAGAACATCACCTGGGTGCCGCCCGAAGGTGGTGGCGGCCCAAACTATCCCGGGATGTAGGTTCCGTTTGGCAATCGTGTCGCCGAGGCTTGGTGGAGGGAGCATGTCCGATCAGAAACTCGATCCCCAGGCGCAACAGGTCTGCGACCTGATCGTTGCTTCCGGCCGACCGCCGATCGAGACGCTGACGCCCGAGCAGGCGCGCCAGGCTTATCTCGCCGCCAAGCCGATCCTGCAGCCCGACCCCGATCCGGTCGCCGAGGTCGTCGACCTGCAGGCGGAAGGGCCGGCGGGCACGATCCCGCTGCGGCTCTATCGCGGCAAGGGTGCGGACAAGGGAAAGGCGCAGCCGGCGCTCATCTACTTCCACGGCGGCGGCTGGGTGATCGGCGACCTGGAGACCCACGATCAGGTTTGCCGCGCGCTTGCCAATGCCATCTCTGCCATCGTCGTGTCGGTCGACTACCGGCTTGCGCCGGAGCACAAGTTCCCGGCCGCTCCGGTGGACGCCATCGCCGCCACGCGCTGGATCACCGGCAACGCGGAGCGCCTCGGCATCGATGCAGCCCGGCTCGCGGTCGGTGGCGACAGCGCCGGCGGCAACCTCGCCACCGTCGTCGCGATCGAGATGCGCGATTCCGGCGGACCCAAGCTCTTGTTCCAGCTCCTAATCTATCCCGGCACCGACATGCGCATGGCATGGCCCTCGCTCGAGCGCCATGCCCAGCAGCTGCCGCTCACCCGCGCCGGCATGCAGTGGTTCGTCGACCACTATCTGAGGAGCCCTGCCGACAAGGCCGACTGGCGCGCCTCCCCGCTGCTGGCGCAGAGCCTCGCGGGCCTGCCGCCGGCCCTCGTCATCACCGCGGGCTTCGATCCCCTCGGCGACGAGGGGCAAGCCTACGCTGAAGCCTTGCGCAAGGCCGGCGTCGCCGTCGTGCACGAGCGGTTCAACGGCCAAATCCATGGTTTCGTCACGATGGGGCGCATCATAGCCGATGCCGGCCGAGCCATCTCCATCGGCGCGGCGGCGCTCAGGCAGGCATTCGCACGGGCCTGAGTGACCATTGTTCTCGACACGAATGCAAGCAGCGATCTTCGCCAACAGCAGCCGCCACAGTGACAGAACAAACCCTTGCATCTCCCTCTCTTTGCGGTCGCACGCAGGCCGCTTTCCTGTTAGCGTGCAACGGCAAGAATCGGGGATGGGCCCCAACATTTCTCGCCTCGAGGTGACATGCGCGCCCGCTATCCTGTGCTCCTCGGTTGTGCAGCGCTCGTTGGAGTGTTCATCGCGGGTGGGGTGCGGCCCGCCGGGGCGGGCGTTGGCGAGACCTCAGCGCAAAGCAGCGAGAACCAGTCCCTGCTCGGCAGCTATTTGGCCGGCCGCGTTGCGAGGAGCCAAAACGATACCCAGACGGCGGCCACCTACTATCGGCAGGCCCTGACGCTCGATCCGGGCGACGACGTGCTGGTCGAGCAGTCCTTCCTGATGGAGCTCATCGAGGGCAATTGGCCGCGCGCCGAAAATCTGGCGCGTGATCTCGTGAAGGCGCAGCCCACGCACCGGACGGCCCAGGCGTTCATGGGGCTGGTCGAGTTCAAGGCGCAGCACTATGCGGCCGCCGAGGAGCATTTCAAGGCGGCCAACGCCAATCCCATCGGCGAGCTCACCAGCAGCCTGGCGCTCGCCTGGCTCTACCAGGCGCAGGGCAAGACCCAGGAGGCGCTCGCCATCCTCGACTCGCCCAAGCAGCCGGACTGGGCGCAGTACTACCTGCGCTACCACCGCGCCCTCCTCGCAGACCAGGCCGGGCGAACGTCCGAGGCCAGTGCCGCCTACGAGAACATTCCCAAGAACGATTTGCGCACGCTGCGCATCACGCTGGCCTACGCGCGCCACGCGGCCCACATCGGTGATGCCAAGCAGGCGCTCAGCGTGCTCAATGCCCACTTCGAGCGGACGAAGAACGAGGGCCACCCCTCGGCGCGTGCTCTGAAGGAGCAGGTCGAGCGCGGCGAGCGCCCGCAGCTCCTCATCACCACGCCCAGCGAAGGCATGGCCGAGGCCTTCTACGGACTGGGCGAGGCGCTCACGGGGGAGGGCGGCGTCGGCCCCGGCGCGGTCTATCTGCAGTTTGCCCTGTATCTGGAGCCGAAGTCGCCGTTTGCCCTGGCGGCGCTCGCCAACGCCTACGAGACGACCAAGCGCTACGAGGCGGCGATCGCGGCCTATGATCGCATTCCCAAGGGGACGCCGCTGGAATTGAGCGTCGAGATTCGCAAGGCGCTCAACCTCAACCAGCTCGACCGCGTGGACGAGGCAAAGAGCCTGCTCGACGAGATTGCCAAGAAATATCCCAATGACGTGCGTCCGCTCGATGCGCTGGGCACCATCATGCGCGGCCACAAGCGATTTGCCGAGGCGGTCGACTACTACACGCGCGCGATCGCGCTGATCGACAAGCCGGAGCAGAAGCATTGGTCCTACTACTACTCGCGCGGCACCTCCTACGAGCGCCTCAAGAAATGGCCGCTCGCCGAGGCCGACCTGCAGCGCGCCCTGAAGCTCGGCGGGGACCAGGCCATGGTGCTCAACTATCTGGGCTACTCCTGGATCGACCAGAACCGCAACCTCAAGCAGGGCCTTGCCCTGATCGAGAAGGCGGTGCGCCAGAAGCCCGACGACGGCTACATCGTCGACAGCCTGGGCTGGGCCTACTTCCGGCTCGGCAAGTACAAGGACGCCGTAAAGAACCTGGAACGTGCCGTGGAGCTGCGGCCCGAGGACCCGGTGCTCAACGACCACCTTGGCGATGCCTACTGGCGCGTGGGGCGCGAGCGTGAGGCACGCTTCCAGTGGGATCAGGCGCTCACGCTCAAGCCCGAGCCCGACGACGCCGAGAAGATCAAGAAGAAGCTGGAGAAGGGGCTGCCGGCTCCAACGCACGCGCGTAGCGCCAAACGCACGAAAGAGACGCACAAGCGCACCGAGAAGAGCAAGAAGAGCACCGAAGCCAAGCAATTCCCCTCGTTCCAGTGATCGTGCCGGCTCGCTCTGGCGCGAGTATGAGGGAGGGAAGATGCCCTCCGGGCGGTCTCACAGCACCCACCCCGCCGGCCCCATTGCCGAGATCGCCTGCGCCAAGGTCAACCTCACGCTTCGCGTGATCGGCCGGCGTCTCGACGGCTATCACGAGCTCGAGAGCCTGGTCGCCTTCGCCGACGTTGGAGACAGTGTGACGCTCACACCGGGGGCGCAATGCCGCGTGGAGGTCTCGGGGCCCTTTGCGCCGCTCGATCGTGGGCGAGAATCTGCTGACGCGGGCGCTCGACCTCCTCGGCAGGCTTGATGCGGGGCTGACGCTCGGCGTCGTGCATCTGGGAAAGAACCTGCCCGTGGCGGCGGGGCTCGGCGGCGGTTCGGCCGACGCGGCGGCGCTGCTGCGGGCCGTGCGCCGTGCCAATCCCGAACGCTCCGGCCGCATCGCCTGGCATGAGCTGGCCGCACAGCTAGGGGCCGACGTGCCCGTGTGCCTGGGCGGGGTGCCGGCGGTCATGCGCGGCATCGGCGAGAGGATAGAGCCGCTGCCGCCGTCGGGGCTGCCAAAGCTCGCCGCCGTGCTGGTCAACCCGGGCTTGCCGTTGTCGACGGCGGAGGTGTTTCGCACCCTCGCGGCCCGCCCGATGCCCAGCGACCCTCCCAAGCCCGCGGCTCCAGGACCGTTTCCTGATGCGGCCAGCCTCGTTGCCTACATGCTAACCCGCGGCAACGACCTCGAGCCGCCAGCGACTGCCCTCCTGCCCACCATCTCCGATGTCAAAGCGGCATTGGCGGCGCGAGCTGGATGCCGCCTGGCCGCGATGTCGGGCAGCGGACCGACCTGCTTCGGCATCTTTGCGGACGACACGGCCGCGGCCGGGGCTGCCGCAGAGATCGCCAGCGAGCATCCCCGCTGGTGGGTCGCGGCCACGCGCCTCGGACACGCCGCAATGCCCGGCCCGATCAGCTCGCTCGGTTGATGCAGAAGCCGATCACGTCGGCCAGCGCGCTCACGTGAGTGTCCTTGCGGAAGATCGCAAGCGCATCGCGCGCGATCGCCCCGTAGTGCCCGGCGCGTTCCAGCGTGGCCTCGATGGCGTTGTGCCGTTTCATCAGCGCGACGGCCTGCTGCAGGTCGCCATCCTCGATCTTGCCTTCGCTCAGCGTGCGCTTCCAGAACGCACGCTCGGCGTCACTGCCCCGCCGGAAGCACAGAATGACGGGCAGCGTGATCTTGCCCTCGCGGAAATCGTCGCCGACCGACTTGCCGAGATTGGCGCTGTCGCCCGAGTAGTCGAGCGCGTCGTCGACCAGCTGGAAGGCGACGCCCAGATTGCGCCCGTAGGACCTGAGCGCGGCCTGCTCCTCGGCGGGACGATTGCCGATCGCCGCCCCAACCTCGGTGGCTGCCGAGAACAGGGCGGCCGTCTTGGCGTTGATGATGGCGAGATAGTCGTCCTCGGTGGTGGCCGTATTCTTGGCGGCCGCGAGTTGCATCACCTCGCCCTCGGCGATCACGGCGGCGGCAGCCGACAAGATCTTCAAGGCGCTGAGCGAGCCTACCTCGACCATCATGCGGAACGCCTGGCCCAGCAGGAAATCGCCGACCAGCACGCTCGCCTGGTTGCCCCAGACCAGGCGGGCCGACGCCTTGCCGCGCCGGTAGTCGCTCTCGTCGACCACGTCGTCGTGCAACAGGGTGGCGGTGTGCATGAACTCGACCGCTGCGGCGAGGCGCACATGGCCGTCGCCGCGATAGCCGCACAGCTTGGCGGCGGCAATCGTCAACATCGGACGCAGCCGTTTGCCGCCCGAGTCAATGAGATGGTGCGCGAGCTTGGGGATGAGCTCGACGTCGGAGACCGCCTTGTCGAGGATGATGCGGTTGACCCCCTGCATGTCCTCGGCAACGATGTCGAGCAGAGGCTTGAGGCCCTCTGAGGGGTCCCTCGCCTCTTCGAATGGGACGACGACGCCCAAGGTGTGCTATCCCCTGCTGGAGTTCGGCCGATCCGATATACCCGGCCGGCACAAGGGCCCTCAAGCCCCTCCAAGCCGGTCGCGGCCCTTCGCCGCCATGGCGTGTGAGCCTTCTTGTGGTGCCAACCCGACTGGGGCGCAGATGCGTGAAATCCTGCGCAGCAACGATGCAGTCCTGATCGGCTTTGCCCAATCGCTCCTGCGCCAGGCGGGGATCGGCAACTTTCTCGCCGATCAGCACATCAGCATTGTGGAGGGCTCGATCGGCGCCTTTCCGCGCCGGCTGCTCGTAGGCGAGGCGGATTGGACGGCGGCCAAGCGCATGCTCGATGAGGCCGGCCTCGGTGCCTGGCTGGTCGCCGATGGCGAGGGGCAGGCGTGAGCCGGGGCGCCGGCGAGCGTCCTACCACCGTCGATGCTTTCCTCGGCGGTGCGCTCCGCATCGTGCAGCCGAAGGACAGCTATCGCGCCGGGTATCGACGCGGTGCTCCTGGCGGCGGCGGCCCCGCTTGTGGCCGGGCAAGGCGAGCGCGTGCTGGATGTCGGCGCCGGCGTTGGCGTCGTTGGCCTGTCTGTGGCGCGCCGGGTGGCGGACGCCGCGGTGACGCTGGTGGAGCGCGAGCCGAGGCTCGCCGAGATTGCGCGCGTCAATATCGAGCGCAACGATCTTTCTGGGCGCGTGCGCGCGGTGGTGGCCGACATCTCGCGCCGTCTCGACGAATTGCCGGAGCTCAGGCCCGAAGCGGAGACCTTCGATCACGTGCTCGCCAACCCCCCCTACAACCCGGAGGGTGTCGGCACGCAGTCGGCCGACGCGTCGAAGGCAGCGGCCAACGCCATGCCGGGCGGCAATCTCGCGCGCTGGGCGCGCTTCATGGCTGCCATGGCCAGGCCCGGCGGCACCGCCACCATCATCCATCGCGCCGATGCGCTGGGCGAGATCCTCACGGCCTTCGCGGGCAGGTTCGGACGCGCTGTGGTCTTTCCGCTCTACCCCCGCCAGGGCAAGCCCGCCATCCGCGTGCTGGTACAAGGCATCAAGGGCAGCAATGCGCCGCTCGAGCTGCGACCTGGGCTCGTCCTCCACGCCGCCGGCAACACGTTCGCCCCGGAGGCCGAAGCCGTCCTGCGTCGGGGGGCGGCTTTGGCGCTGACGGAAACCTCGCGGAAAGGCTCTCCTCGAAACAGGCGGCGTGGGCCTTGAGTTTGGCGTCTCGACGACTATCGTGGACCAATCCTGCGGCTGGCCGCCCGGGCCTTGAGGTTTCACAATGCTGTTCTTCAACCGCAGCCCCGTCGTGCCCGTGCTGCGTTTCACCGGGCCGATCGGCATGGTCACTCCGCTGCGGCCGGGGCTGGCACTGGCTTCGCTCGCCGGCCCGCTCGAGAAGGCGTTCAGCCTCTCCAAGCTGCCGAGCGTGGCCGTGGTGATCAATTCGCCAGGCGGCTCGCCGGTGCAGTCGCACTTGATCTTCAGCCGTATCCGCCAGCTCGCCGCCGAGAAGGGCAAGCGCGTCTACGTGTTCTGCGAGGACGTCGCGGCCTCGGGCGGCTATTTTCTGGCGCTTGCAGGCGACGAGATCTACGCCGATCCTTCCTCGATCGTGGGCTCCATCGGCGTGATCTCGGCGGGCTTTGGGTTCGACAAGCTCATCGACCGTTTCGGCGTCGAGCGGCGCGTGCACTCCTCCGGCAAGGACAAGGGTGCGCTGGACCCGTTCCGGCCCGAGCGCCCCGAGGACGTGGCACGGCTCGAGGACCTGCAGCGCCACGTGCACGATGTCTTCATCGGCGTCGTCAGGGAGCGCCGTGCCGGCAAGCTGCGCGGGCCGGAAGAGGAGCTGTTCTCGGGCTCCTACTGGTCGGCGGCGCGCGCGCTGGACTACGGCCTGATCGACGGGGTGGCCGATCTGCGCAGCAAGATGCAGGCCCTGCACGGGCCGAAGGTGCGCTTGCGCGCGGTGCCGCTGGCGCCGACGGCCTGCTGTCGCGCTTCCGCCGGCTGCCCGGGGTTCAAATGGCCGTGAACGACGGAGTTGTGTTTGGCCCATCGTTTGCCGATGATCTCCTATCGGCTATCGAGGTGCGGTCGCTATGGTCGCGTTTCGGCCTCTGATGTGGGGTAGGCTTGTGGCGCTGCAGGTTGCAGCGAGGCTTTGCGGGAGTGTGTCATGCCGCAGGTGATCGCCTTGGCGCTACTGGGAGCCGGTGCCTACGCGGGCTATCGCTGGCTTTCGCGCGCCGCACGCGACTTTGCCTCGCAGATGCAGCGCGCCGACGAGGAGCTCGGGCAGCAGGCCGCCGGCCGCATCGAGAAGAACCTGGGCGCGCTCGAGTACGATTCCGCCGCCGGCGTCTACCGCCCGGTGCGTCGCGATCTGAGCGGCGTCGCCTTCCCTACGCGGGAGTGAATCTCGGGTCGTCGCGGCGATGCTGAGCTCTTGGGATCGTCGGGCTCGCGCCCCTGACGTGCCATTGCGGCAAATCGGTGACGACGCTACCCGGCAATTTGCGTATAGTGCGCGCCGCAACTCAGACCACGCGCGCACCCATGCAGAAGAAGGCAGCCAAGCCGGCCGCATCCAAGCAGGCCAAGGGCGGTCCCGCCCTGCGGCCTAGCTTGTCGTTCCAGGACCTGATCCTCGCCCTGCAGCAGTTCTGGGGCGAGCAGGGCTGCGTGATCCTGCAGCCCTACGACATGGAGGTGGGCGCCGGCACGTTCCATCCCGCCACCACCTTGCGCGCGCTTGGGCCCCGCGCCATGGAACGCTGCCTACGTGCAGCCCTCGCGCCGGCCCAAGGACGGCCGCTACGGCGAGAACCCCAACCGCCTGCAGCACTACTACCAGTTCCAGGTGATCATGAAGCCGTCGCCGGCGGACTTCCAGGACCTGTACCTGGAGAGCCTCGCCCGCATCGGCATCGACCCCATGCGCCACGACATCCGCTTCGTGGAGGACGACTGGGAGAGCCCGACGTTGGGCGCCTGGGGGCTCGGCTGGGAGGTGTGGTGCGACGGCATGGAGGTGTCGCAGTTCACCTACTTCCAGCAGGTCGGCGGCTACGACTGCAATCCGGTCTCCGGCGAGATCACCTACGGGCTCGAGCGGCTCGCCATGTACGTGCAGGGCGTCGACCGCGTGTTCGACCTCAACTTCAACGGCCGCAACGACGCGCGCAAGCTCACCTATGGCGACGTGTTCCTGCAGGCCGAGCAGGAATACTCGCGCTTCAACTTCGAGTTCGCCGACACGGACATCCTGCTGCAGCACTTTCGCGATGCCGAGAAGGAGTGCAAGGCGCTGCTGGAGGCCGGCGCAGCCTGGCGCCGAGCGCCAACGACAAGCGCCACAAGCTGGCGCTGCCGGCCTACGACCAGTGCATCAAGGCCTCCCACATCTTCAACCTGCTGGACGCGCGCGGGGTGATCTCCGTGACCGAGCGGCAGAGCTACATCCTGCGCGTGCGCGAGCTGGCGAAAGCCTGCTGCGGGGCGTGGCTGCAGACCGACGGAGGCGGGGCGTGATGTCTCTTGGGGTTGTCGCGTGACCAACCTGATGAGTGAGCGAGCTCGTCGCATGCGGCGAGAGAAGGGGCCTGCCGAGCGCAAGCTTTGGTACAAGCTGCGCGCTTTCAACCGGCAGGGCTTTCAATTTCAGGCAGCAGGCGCCGATCGGCCGCTACATTGCGGATTTTTGCGATCACAGCGCGAAGCTGGTTATAGAAGTCGATGGGGGTCAGCACGGCGAGCCGCGAGGATTGGCAAACGACAAGCGGCGAACGAGCTGGCTTGGAGTCGCAAGGCTATCGTGTTCTGCGATTCTGGAACAATGACGTCCTGACAAACATTGGTGGCGTTGAAATCGCGATCATGTTGGCTGTCGGGTTGCTTGCAGAGAATGGTGTGGACGAGGCCAGCACCGTGGAAGTCGCTTTCTCCGCGATGCAACGGCTGCGGAGGAAGGCTCGCCGGCTTGTAGGCGCGGGTCGGGGAGTACCGGCGCAAGGTTTGAGGCTATGCAAGAACCAAGTCGTTCCCTCCCCCCTTGTGGGGGAGGGACAGGGAGGGGGGAACTCCAGAACACCCGCCGTAGCGGCTCCCCCACCCCTAACCCCTCCCCACAAGGGGGAGGGGAATCTGCGCGGCGCAAGCACGAGGGTCGCCGCAATGGCTGAGCTGTTGCTCGAGCTGTTCTCCGAGGAGATTCCCGGCGCGCATGCAGGGCCGCGCGGGGAGGATCTGCGCCGGCTCGTGATCGAGGGGCTGAAGGCGCAGGGCCTGGCCGTCGGCGAGGCCAAGGCCTATGCGACGCCGCGGCGGCTGGCGCTGGTGGTGGAAGGCGTACCGGCCAAGTCGCCGGACCTCTCGGAGGAGAGAAAGGGCCCGCGGGTCAACGCGCCGGAGCAGGCGATCGCGGGCTTCCTCAAGTCGGCGGGTCTGGGCTCGATCGGCGAGGCCAAGGTGGTGGCCGACGCCAAGAAGGGCGACTTCTACGTCGCCAAGATCGAGAAGCCGGGGCGCGCCGCAAAGGACATTGTCGCCGAGGTAGTGCCTGACGTGGTGGCCAAGTTCCCGTGGCCCAAGTCGATGCGCTGGGGCTCTGGCCGCACGACCTGGGTTCGGCCGCTGCATTCGGTTCTGTGCCTGCTCGACGGCAAGGTCGTGCCGTTCGAGATCGCGGGCGTCGAAAGCGGCAACGAAACGCGCGGACATCGCTTCCACGGCAACGAGCCGTTCAAGGTGTCGGGCGCCGCCGACTACGCCAAGGGCCTGGGCGCGCACAAGGTCATGCTCGATGCGGCCGAGCGCAGCGGCGCTGATCGCGGAGGAGGCGCGCGCGCTGGCCAAGAAGCACAAGCTGGCGCTGGTCGAGGACGAGGCGCTGCTCGCCGAGAACGCCGGGCTCACCGAATGGCCGCTGGTGCTGATGGGCCACTTCGACGAGGCGTTCCTGGAGGTGCCGGCCGAATGCCTGATGACGTCGATGAAGCAGCACCAGAAGTGCTTCTCGCTGCGCGAGCCGAGGACCAAGCGGCTCGCCAACCGCTTCCTGCTCGTCTCCAACCTGCACGCCAAGGACGGCGGCGCCGAGATCGTGGCCGGCAACGAGAAGGTGATCGCGGCGCGGCTCTCCGACGCCAAGTTCTTCTGGGAGCAGGACCTCAAGAAGCCGCTCGACGAGATGGCAAGCGCGCTCGCCGGCATCACCTTCCACGAGAAGCTGGGCACGCAGAAGGAGCGGGTGGAGCGCATCGCCGAGCTGGCTTCCAGATCGCGGGCTCGGTCGATGCGGTGCCCGAGGATGCGCGGCGGGCGGCGCAGCTGGCCAAGGCCGACCTGGTGTCGGGGATGGTGGGCGAGTTCCCGGAGCTGCAGGGCCTCATGGGGCGCTACTACGCGCAAGCCGGCGGCATCAAGCCCGAGATCGCGCGCGCCATCGAGCTGCACTACAAGCCCAAGGGCCCGACCGACACGGTGCCGCGGGTGGAGGAGGGCGACGCGGTGGCGGTGGCCGTGGCGCTGGCCGACAAGCTCGACACGCTGGTCGGCTTCTGGGCCATCGGCGAGAAGCCGACGGGCAGCGGCGATCCGTATCAGCTGCGGCGTGCGGCGCTGGGCGTGATCCGCATCGTGCTGGAGAATGATCTGCGGTTGCCGCTTGTTGAAAGTCATCACACGTTCACGCTTAGCTCCGCGCGCGATATCCCTCAACCCGGCTCGCTGGGGGAGAGGAAGTGGAGGGGAGGATGGCAGAACATCCGCCGTGGGGATTCCCCCGCACGCTCTAACCTCCTCGCCACAAGGGGGAGGGGAAAAGGTTGGTGCTGACCTCCTCGCCTTCTTCGCCGACCGGCTCAAGGTGCACCTGCGCGACAAGGGCGCGCGGCACGACCTGATCGACGCGATCTTCGCGCTCGGCGGCCAGGACGACCTGGCCCTGATCGTCAAGCGCGTCGAGGCGCTGGGCGAGTTCCTCAAGACCGATGACGGCGCCGTGCTGCTCGCCGGCGTCAAGCGCGCCACCAACATCCTCCGCGACGAGGAGAAGAAGGACAAGCGCAGCTACGCCGCCGCCGCCGATCCCGCGATGTTGCGCGAGCCGCAAGAGATGGCGCTCTACGAGGCGATCCAGAAGGTGAAGAAGGATACGGTCGCCGCCATCAACGTGGAGAACTTCGCCGGCGCCATGCGGGCGCTGGCCGAGCTGCGCGCGCCCGTCGACGCCTTCTTCGACAAGGTCACCGTCAACGCCCCCGACGCCGGCGCTGCGCGCCAACCGCCTGGCGCTGCTCTCCGAGATCCGCGCCGCCACCCTCAACGTCGCCGACTTCTCCAAGATCGCCGGCTGAGCGCAGGCCCGGCGCAATGCGCTGGCGCTTATTGCGCCCTACGCGCTGCCGCCCATCGTAGGGCGCAATAGGCGAAGCCGTCTTGCGCCGAGACGCTGCGAGGGAAGACGCCTGCGCCATCGCGTGCTATCCCTGCGCGAAATCCCAGCGAGGAGCACGCCCGTGAGCACGCCGCAGCCGCCCCCCGATGTGATCGATGGCCTCTATGCGACGGTGGAGAAGGACGGCCGGGTGCGCTTCGATCTGGCGCGCCGGCGCAAGTCCATCGCTCACCTCACCCTGCCGCCCAGCGAGGCCGGCCAGATCGCGGCGCAGGCGCTGGGCGGGGCCTACGATGCCTTCGACCAGGCCGCACAGGGGCTGGTGCCGCCAGGCGAGCGCCAAACCAGCTACCCCTTCGTGCGCATCACCGGCTTGGGGCTTGGCCCCTGCCCGATCGAGGATCATGCCTGCCTCGTGGTGCGGGTCGGGGCGACCGAGGTCGGCTTCGCGTTCCCCAAGCACATGCTCAAGGAGTTCGGCAAGTCGCTGGCGGCTGCCGAGAGCCTGGGGTCGTGAGACTGGCGGCGGGGAACCTCGCGGGGCTTTGACCTGCATCAATCGCCGGCGCGGATGGTGCCTGCATATTTCCTCGAGGGCATCTGAAGCCCCGAAGGAGGCGCAGCGCAATGCAGCAGATCGCCATCGGGCGCGAGGCGCCATGGGCAGCGGCCGGGGTAACGATCGGGCAGGTGCCGTTCGATGCGCCGTGGGCGTGGCTGGCAGCGGGCTGGCGCGACATGTGGGCTGCGCCGCACGTCAGTCTCGCCTATGGAGCCATCTTCGCGATCGTCTCGGCGGCGCTTGCTGCGGGTCTGCTGGCGGGCGGTCTCGAAGCGCTGATGCTGGCGCTCGCCGGCGGCTTCCTGCTGCTTGGGCCTGTCGCGGCCGTGGGCCTCTACGAGACCAGCCGGCGCCTTGACGCGGGCGAGAGCGTAACACTTGGAGGCGTCGCGCGTGCCGTGCTCGGCGCGCCCGGCCAGCTCGGCTTCTTCGGCGCGATCCTGGCATTTGCCTACTTTGTGTGGGTCGAGCTCGCGTCGCTGCTGTTCATGCTGTTCCTCGGCAGCCGGCCGCTGCCGCCGGCCAGCGAGTTCATCCCCTCGCTGCTGTTCACCCCGCACGGTCTGGGATTGCTCGTCACCGGCACCATCGTCGGCGGCATGCTCGCATCCCTGGTGTTTGCCATCTCGGCCATCTCGGTGCCGCTGCTCACCTCGCGCCGCATCGATGCCGTCACTGCCATGCAGGCCAGCCTTGCGGCCGTGCAGCGCAACCCCAAGCCGATGGCGCTGTGGGCCGCCCTCATCGCCGGCTTCATGGCGCTGGGGCTGGCGACCATCTTCGTGGGAATGGTGTTCGTGTTCCCGCTGATCGGGCATGCGACGTGGCACGCCTTCCGCGATCTGGTGCGCGACGAATTGGGCGGATTGTGACGTCGGCGCTTGCTGCATTTCACGAGGGCTTCCGCTCGTCGTCCTGCAGCGCGCGCCAGCCCGCCCCTTCCAGGTCCTCGAACTGGCCGCTGTTGAGCGACCACAGGAAGGCCACGAGGCCGATCAGGCCAAGCAGCAGCGCGCAGGGAATGAGCCAGGCCAGCGCGGTCATCGCACGCCCTCGAGGCGCATGGTGCGGAGCCTGACGGCGTTGGCCGTCACCGCGATGGAGGAGGCCGACATGGCGACCGCGGCCAGCAGCGGCGTGACGAGGCCCGCCATGGCGAGCGGCACGAACACCAGCATTGTAGCCGACCGCGACGGCGAAATTCTGCAGCGCCATGCGGCGTGCGGCATGCGCCACGGCCAGCACCTCCAGCACCGGCGCCAGGCAATCGCCCTGGAAGACTGCATCCGCCGCCGTCTGGCTGATGTCGACGGCGGTCGAGGGCGACAGCGAGGCGTGCGCCGACGCCAGCGCCGCCGCATCGTTGAGGCCGTCACCCACCATCAGCACCTTGGCGCCGCCGGCCTTCAGCGCCTGCAGCCGCGCGATCTTGTCGGCGGGAAGCGCGCGGGCCTGCCAGCGCGCGATGCCGGCCTCGGCAGCGGCCGCGGCCACGACCTCGGCGCGGTCGCCGGACAGAAGCTCGGTCGCAAGACCCATGGCATGCAGGGCATCGACGACCTTCGCCACATCGGGCCGCAGCCGGTCCCTGAAGGCGAAGGCCGTGGTGGCGCCATCGGCGGCGCGGTAGCACACCGCCGCGTGGCCGGCATCCTCCGCCCCGCACCAGGCGGCCGAGCCCAGGCGCTCGGGCCCTCTTGGCGCCGACGTGCTCGAGGCCCAATCCCGGCACCTCGCGCACGTCGGCGGCGGGGGTGACGTCGAGCCCGCGCGCCGCGGCGGCGGCCACCACGGCGCGGGCATAGGGGTGGCGGCTGGTGGCGGCAAGCGCGCGCGGCGTCGCGCCAGGACGGCGTCGCTCACTTGCCCCCCGTTGGCGAGCGAGGGCTTGCCCAGGGTTATCGTGCCGGTCTTGTCGAATACCACCGTATCGACCTCGGCCAGCCGCTCCAGCCCGTCAGGCGCCTTGACGAGCGTGCCCCGCGCGAACAGGCGGCTGCCCGCGGCGACTTGCACCGCGGGCACGGCCAGCGCCAGCGCGCACGGGCAGGTGATGATGAGCACGGCGATGGCGGTAGTGAGTGCGCTCTCCCAGCCGTGCCCGGCGAGCAGCCAGCCGAGGAACGTGGCGAGGCCCAGGATATGCACAGCCGGCGCATAGAAGCGAGCCGCGCGATCCGCCAGACGCACGTAGCGCCCGCGCCCCTGCTCGGCCGCTGCCATCAGGCGCGAGATCTCCGCCAGCAGCGTGTTGTCGTCGGTGGCCGTGGCCTCGGTCACGACCGAGCCTGAAAGATTGACCGTGCCCGCGTGGACAAGCGTGCCCGGGGCAACGACGACCGGCATGGTCTCGCCGGTGATGAGGCTCTCGTCGACCTCGCCGCGACCCTCGATGACGCGGCCGTCGACGGCGAAGCGCTCGCCCGCCGCGGTCAGCACGCGCATGCCCGGCAGCAATGCGCGGGCGCCGAGCCGGGCGATGGTGCCGTCTGCCTGGATCACGCTGGCGGCGCCGCCGCGCAGACCCAGCAGGTTGGCGGCGGCGCCGGCCGCGCGCAGGCGCATGCGCTGGTCGAGGAAGCGGCCCACCAGCAGGAAGAACAGCAGCGTCACCGCGGCGTCGAAATAGACCTGACCGTTGCCCCGCATCGTCTGATAGAGGCTCATGGCGACCGCGAGCGTGACGCCAAGCGAGATCGGCACGTCCATGTTGAGACGACGCGAGGCGAGGGCCTGCGCAGCCGAGCGGAAGAACGGCTGGCCCGCGTAGGCTACGGCCGGAAGTGCGATCAACGCAGACAGCCAATGGAACAGCGACTGCACGGCAGGCGACATGTCGCCCGCGGCCCCCGACCAGACCGAGACCGACAGCAGCATGATGTTGGCGGCGGCAAAGCCCGCCACGCCGATGCGCTTGAGGAATTCGCGATCGGCCGCGCCGGCCTTGTCGGTGGCCTCCTCGGTCAGCTCGGCGGCGGTGAAGCCGGCGCGAGCGAGCGCGTCCACGAGATCGGCGGCGTTGACGCCGGCTGAGCCGTGCACGGCTGTTACACGCTTGGCGGAGAGGTTGGCGCGCGCGCTGACGACACCAGGCACGGCCGCCAGCGCCGTCTCGACTTTGCGCATGCACCCGCCGCAATGCATGTTCTCGACCGCCAAGGTCGTGGCGAGCGTGGGCGGCGGCAGGGGCGGCGTCCCAGGCGTCCGCTTGTCTCAAGGCTTGAGCCACAGCCGCCTCCGCGCCCGGTAAACGGGGTCCGCGGCGCGTGCCTCGGTGCGCGCCTCCACGACGATCAGCCAGCTGCCCCCGGCCAGCTGGGCCGTCTGCGCCTCGTAGCGGCCCGGCGCCGCCTCGGCGAGCGTCAGCTTGACGTCGAGGCGGTTGGTCGACGGGCGGCCAAGCACCACCCCGATCGCAAGCCCGGTGACCGGATGGCCGTCGCCGCGGCTCAGCTGGAGCATCACGTGGCCGTCCCGGCTCACCTCGATGCGTTCGCTCCAGCCAAGCCGGGCCTGGCGCGCGTCGGCGGCGATGCGCTCGTTGTAGTGCGAGCCCCTTGCGGTAGGGCTCATTGGCGACGAGGCCCGTGTTCGTCGACAGCGCCGAGTAGATCATGGCGCCGTTGACCAGGAAGACGGTCGCAAAGAAGCCGAGCATCATGAGGAGCACGTGGCGTCCAGTGAGACCTTGCACGCGGCGCCGGGCAGGCAGGACCGTTGGGCTCATGGCTGCCTCTGGGGTTCGGCGGCCGGCTTCTGGAACTGCGTGGTGCGCGCCGTCTCGTGCGGCTCGTCCGCGTCCCGCACGACCAGAGCGAATGGAACTGTGTTGCCTTCGATGCGAGTGAGTTCGGCTGCCGGCAGGGTGACGAATACCTTGAGCTCGCGCAGGGCATCCGTCGTCACGCGAATCCTGGCGTCGGGCTCCATGCCGACGATTGCAAGGCGAGCGCCGGGGAGCCCATGCGTCTCCAGCATGAAGTCGCGCGGCTGTTGCAGCTTGTTGAGGATCTTCACGGTATAGCCGTTGCGCACGCCGCCGTCCGACAGCAGCACGTAGGGCGGGTTGCGGTCGTGCAACACGTTGATCTCGAGCGCGGTGCGTCTGACGAGCGCGGTCAGCATGATGGCACCGACCAGGCAGATCATGCCGGCGTAGAGCAAGGTGCGCGGCCGCAGCAGCTGAAGGCGCGCCTTGGCGCCCTTGGCCGCGGCCTCCTGGTTGGCGATCGTATCGTAGCCGATCAAGCCGCGTGGCCGCCCGACCCTGTCCATGATCTCGTTGCACGCGTCGATGCATAGCGCGCACTGGATGCATTCGAGCTGCGAGCCATCGCGGATGTCGATGCCGGTGGGGCAGACGGCCACGCACGCCCGGCAGTCGACGCAGTCGCCGCGTCCCTCCCACGACTGGCCCTTCTTGTGGGCCCCGCGCGGCTCGCCGCGATGGGTGCGGTAGCTCACCAGCAGCGTCTCGTGGTCGACCATGGCGCCCTGGATGCGCGGCCAGGGGCACATGTAGATGCAGACCTGCTCGCGGGCGATGCCGCCGAGCACGTAAGTCGTGAGCGTGAAGATGCCGAGGAAGAGATAGGCGATAGCCGGCGCCGTGCCGGACAGAAGCTCGCCTGCAAGCGTCGGGGCGTCGCGGAAATAGAACACGAAGGCGCCCCCGGTCGCCATGCCAACGGCGAGCCAGGAAAGGTGCGTCATCCCCTTCTTGAAGATCTTGACCGGTCCCCAAGGCCGCCTGTCGAGGGCGATGCGAGCGTTGCGGTCGCCCTGCCAGAAGCGCTCGACCATGATCATGAGATCGGTCCACACCGTCTGCGGGCAGGTGTAGCCGCACCAGACGCGGCCGGCGACGGAGGTGAAGAGAAACAGCGTCAGCGCCGCCAGCACCAGCAGGCCGGTGACGAAGTAGAACTCCTGCGGCCAGATTTCGAGGAAGAAGAAGAAGAAGCGGTTGTTGGCCATGTCGAGCAGGACGGCCTGGTCGGGCAGGTCGGGGCCCCGGCCCCAGCGCAGCCAGGGCAGCAGGTAGTAGATGCCGAGGGTTGCCGCCATCACCAGCCACTTGAGCGTGCGGAAGCGTCCACGGGCGAGGCGTGGATGGATCTTTTCGCGGGCCGCATAGAGGGGTCTGTCCTCTTTGCGGTTGACGGGCCTGGCCTCATGCCGCTCGACCCCGGGAGCGGCCTCGGCTCCGCTCGCGGGCGCTTGGCCGGCTGGAATGATGTATTGGTCCATGTGTGTCATCGCACGGGCTTCCGGCACTACCTGTGGCCTTCGTCATGGATGCCGCTTTGATCTCGCGCAAAGGCACTCCGCACGTCATTCCCGCCAAGCGAAGCGCAGTGCGGGAATCCAGCCGCAAGCAGGACGGTCAACGTTCGGACCCGGATTCTCGCCGACGCGCGCTTCGCGCTCGCGGGTATGACACGGGCGCCCCAGCTACCGCCCACCGCCGAGGCTATAGACGTAGACCGCGAGCGATTTGAGCGTCACCGGATCGAGGCGGCCGGCCCACGCCGGCATCACGCCGCCGCGCCCGGTCCTGATGCTCTCGACCACCGCCGGTTTGCTGCTGCCGTAGAGCCAGATGGCGTCCGTCAGGTTGGGCGCGCCCTGCTCGAGCTTGCCCTTGCCGTCGGCGCCATGGCAGGCGACGCACTGCTCGGCAAAGATCTTCTGGCCCCTGCCGGCCGCCGCCTGGTCAGTCGACTTGCCCGACAGGGAGAGCACGTACTCGGCGGCGTCGTTGATCTGGGCGTCGTCGAGCAGCTTGTCGAGCCCGTAGCGCGGCATCTGCGAGGCGTGCGCCTCCTTTTGCCCGGAGCGAACTCCGAAACTGATGGTCTTGTGGATTTCGCCGAGCGTGCCGCCCCACAACCAGTCGTCGTCGTTGAGGTTGGGATAGCCGACGAAGCCCTGCGCGCCACGGCCGTGGCACGGTGCGCAGTTGGTCTGGAAGGCGGCCGCGCCGCCGGCCATGGCAAAGCGCAGCAGGTCCGGATCGGCCTTGATCTGATCGAGCGGCGTCGCCGCCAGCTTGTCGCGGAACTGAGCCTGTCCGGCGCGAGCGGCCTTGACGTCGTCGGCCACCGTGGCGCGCTGGCTGTAGCCGAGCATGCCCCGGGTGTAGCCAGCCAGCGTCGGCCATGCGGGATAGGCGATCCAGTAGCCGATGGCCCACACTATGGTGGCGTAGAAGGTCCACACCCACCATCTCGGCAGCGGTTTGTTGAGCTCCTTGATGCCGTCCCACTCGTGTCCGGTCGTGGCAACGCCGGTCACCGCGTCGATGTCGCGCTTCGTGGCGGTCATGGGCAGCGCCCCCGGTCGATGGTCGGTTTGCGATCCAGGTCGAGCGCACGTCGCTGGAGACGCTCGAAGCGTGGGCCGTTCTTGGGCCACAGGGCATAGGCGACGACAGCGAGAAACAAGGCGATGAACATCAGCAGCGAGACGACCTGGCTCACGGTTGCGACTGCGTCATAGGACATGGGGCTCGCCTCCTCAGCGCAGGTTGGGGCCGGAGGCGTCGAACGTGGCAAAGTCGACGAGTGTGCCCAGCACCTGCAGATAGGCCACGAGCGCGTCGAGCTCGGAGGGCTCGGTGCCCGGCTTGCCGTCGAACTTGCCGACCTTGGCCTTGGGATAGCGGCGAAGGAGCTCGCGCGCCGGGCGGCTGTCGGGGTTGATCTGCGCGGCGAGGTCCTGCATCGCCTTGTCGATCATCTCGTCGCTGTAGGGGACGCCGACCAGCCGCAGCGTCTTCAGCCGGGCGACGATGTCGTGGCTGTCGAGCTTGTTCTCCGAGAGCCACGGATAGCCCGGCATGATGCTTTCCGGCACGACCGCGCGCGGGTTGCTCAGGTGCTCGGCCTGCCATTGGTCGGAGTACTTGCCGCCGACGCGGGCAAGGTCGGGACCGGTACGCTTGGAGCCCCACTGGAAGGGGTGGTCGTACATGCTCTCGGCGGCGAGGCTGTAGTGGCCGTAGCGCTCGACCTCGTCGCGGAGCGTGCGGATCATCTGGCTGTGGCAGCCGTAGCAGCCCTCGCGCAGGTAGATGTCGCGGCCGGCCTGCTCCAGCGGCGTATAGGGCCGCATGCCCTGGACCTTCTCGATGGTGCTTTCGACCCAAAACAGCGGCGCGATCTGGACGATGCCGCCGATCGAGACCAGCACCAGGATGCCGATCAGCAAGAGGAGCGAGTTCTTCTCGAAAACCTCGTGTTTCATGGCTCGGCCCCCTATTGCGCCGCGGCGGCGCGCAAGGCCGGCGCCGCAGCAATGCGGGGCTGCTCGGCCACGTCGATTGGCTCGTCGCCGCGCACCGTGCGCCACACGTTGTAGGCCATGATCAGCGAGCCGGCGATGAACAGCAGGCCGCCGACCGCCCGGATCATGTAGTAGGGCTTCATGGCCTCCACGGTCTCGATGAAGGAATATTGCAGGAAGCCCAGCTTGTCGTAGGCGCGCCACATCAGGCCTTGCGTGATGCCCGACACCCACATGGCCGTGATGTAGAGCAGGATGCCGATGGTGGCGGTCCAGAAGTGCCACTCGACCAGCCGTATGGAGTAGAGCCCGCGCCGGTTCCACAGCCAAGGCACCAGGCAGTAGATGGCGCCGAAGGACACCATGGCGACCCAGCCCAGCGCACCGGAATGCACGTGACCGATGGTCCAGTCGGTGTAGTGGGAGAGCGAGTTGACGGCCTTGATGCTCATGACCGGACCCTCGAAGGTCGACATGCCGTAGAAGGCGACCGACACCACGAGGAGGCGCACGACAGGGTCGGTCCTGAGCTTGTCCCAGGCGCCCGACAGGGTCATGAGGCCGTTGATCATGCCGCCCCAAGAGGGCATCCACAGCATGATCGAGAAGGTCATGCCGAGCGTCTGTGCCCAATCGGGCAGGGCCGTGTAGTGCAAATGATGGGGACCGGCCCAGATATAGAGGAAAATCAGGGTCCAGAAGTGCACGATGGAGAGGCGATAGGAGTAGACCGGCCGCTCGACGCGCTTGGGAATGAAGTAATACATGATGCCGAGGAAGCCGGCGGTGAGGAAGAAGCCGACCGCATTGTGGCCATACCACCATTGCGTCATCGCATCCTGCACGCCGGAATAGACGATATAGCTCTTGGGGCTCGTCAAGCTGACGGGAATTGTCGCGTTGTTGACGAGATGCAGCATGGCGATGGTGACGATGAAGGCGAGATAGAACCAGTTCGCCACATAGATGTGCGGCTCTTTGCGTCGCGCGAGCGTGCCGAGGAACACCAGGAGGTAGACGACCCACACGATGGTGAGCCACAGATCAGCGTACCATTCGGGCTCGGCGTACTCCTTGCCCTGGGTGATGCCCAGCAGGTAGCCGGTGCCGGCGACGGCAATGAAGAGCTGGTATCCCCATACCACGAACCAGGGCGCCCAGCGGCCGGCAAGCCGGGCATGGCAGGTGCGCTGCACGACGTAGAAGGAGGTGGCCAGCAGCACGTTGCCGCCGAAAGCGAAGATCACCGCCGAGGTGTGCAGAGGGCGCAGGCGGCCGAAGCTCGTCCAGGGCAGATCGAGATTGAGTTGCGGGAAGGCCAGCTGCCAGGCGAGCACGTCGCCCACGACGAAGCCGGCGATGCCCCAGATCACGGCGGCAATGGTGGCGACCTTGATGGGCCCGTCGAAGTAGTCGTCGTCGGCCGCGCCGTTTGCTCGGTCCTCGAACGACAGCTTCAACACGGTGATCGCCGCCAGCACCCCGCCCGCCACGAACAGCAGGCCGTGGAAGGTCATGGCTGGGTCCCGCGATCCGATGACGATCGCGAGACCGATCGCCGCAGCCAGCGCGGACCCCGCAACTGCGCCCGCGTCCGCCAACGCGGAGCGCTCCTCCAAACCCCGTGTTGCCATCGAGATCCATCTCCCACGGCTGCCCCGGCCATCCGCCCGTCGGATGCGAGGCGGCAGGACTTGTCCCTCAGTACGGCCACAATTGCGTTGATCCAGATCAACGAAGGGGGCGCCAAGCGCCGCAGCCCTCGCGCGTCGCCAGATGCGCAGCGGCCGCCCTCGAGCTTTGACAAGCGGGTGAGATTGCTGAAACATGCGCTCCGAAAACGGTAGGTATCGCGTCCCCCATGCGCATGCGGCAAACTGTGGCGAACGCGCCGAACGCCGGGCCTGGCGGCCGAGCGCCGGCGCCGCAGTTGTTTGGCGGTGCCGAGCCGGCGGCGGCGCGAGACGAGCAGCTCGGCCTCATCTTCCGCAATATGCGCTTGGCCATGAAGGTGCCGCGCGAGACGATCGCTCGCCGGCTCGCGACCTTGCCCTCCACCATCGACAACTTCGAGGCGGGGGCCGTCGGCGCCCTGCCGCACTGGAAGGAGTCCGCGCGCATCATCCGCGGCTACTGCGAGCTCTTGCGCCTTGACCCCGAGCCCATCCTCTGGCGCGTGCACGATCTTCTGAAGGCCCCGTCCGCCGAGGCAAGGGCGATCGCGACGCCCTCGCGGCCCCGGACCGGGCCCCCCGTGCCCAAGGCTCCCGGCTCTGCGGCGGAGGTCGAGCCGAAGGCCCGCCCATCCGTCCGGCGGCGCACCGTGCGGGCGCTGTTCGCCCTCAGCGCTCCCATTGCCATCGCCGCCGCCATGGCCATCCTGGCGCAGGTGGCGCCGGGGCCCGCCTACCGCATCGTTGGGCTGCTGCCCGGAGCGATCGAATCGCCTGCGCGCGCCGGTCTCGACTACGTCGTCCGGCTCATGGCCCCTCGGCGCGAGGGCCTGCTGTGGATCGAGATTGGCGATCCACGGTTGCGCAAAGCCGATAAATTGCAGACAAGCACGCGTTAGCGTTTCAATTGCCGCTGGCGGTTGCCATATGCAGGCGACTCGCTTTGCTCTTTCATCTGCGCTGCTGAGAAGATGACCGCCATACCCGCCGAAAAGCTCGATAAGCTCGTCCAGCGCTGGGAGGCGATCCAGTCCGAGCTCAACCGGGGCGTCGGCCAGGCCGCGCGTGTCCAGCTCACCAAGGAGTTCGCCGAGCTCAACCCCGTGGTTGCCACCATTCAGGCGTTGCGCAAGGCCGAAGCCGAGGTGGAAGACCTCAAATCGGTGATCGCCGATCCCGCGGCCGACAGGGAGCTCAAGGAGCTGGCCGAGGAGGAGTCGTCTGGCGCAGACCAGCGCGTGGCCGAGCTCGAGCAGCAGTTGCGCGTGCATCTGCTGCCCAAGGATGCCGCCGACGAGAAGAGCGCCATCCTGGAGGTGCGGGCCGGCACCGGCGGCGACGAGGCGGCGCTGTTCGCCGCCGACCTCTTCCGCATGTACAGCCGCTACGCCGAGGTGCACGGCTGGAAGACCGAGATCATCAGCCTCTCGGAGAACGACCTCGGCGGCTACAAGGAGATCGTGGCCTCGATCTCGGGCAAGGGCGTGTTCGCCCGCCTCAAGTACGAGTCGGGCGTCCACCGCGTGCAGCGCGTCCCCGAGCTACCGAGGCGAGCGGGCGCATCCACACCTCCGCTGCCACCGTCGCGGTGCTGCCCGAGGCGGAGGACGTCGACCTCGAGATCAGGCCCGAGGACATCCGCATCGATACCATGCGCGCGGGCGGCGCCGGCGGCCAGCACGTCAACAAGACGGATTCGGCGGTGCGCATCACGCATCTGCCGACCGGCATCGTCGTCGTCTCGGCCGAGAAATCGCAGCACCAGAACCGGCGCCTCGCCATGCAGGTCCTGCGCTCGCGCCTCTACGAGCAGGAGCGGCAAAGATTGGCGGATGCTCGCGGCTGCGCAGCGCAAGGGGCAGGTCGGCTCGGGCGACCGCTCGCAGCGCATCCGCACCTACAATTTCCCGCAGGGGCGCGTCACCGACCACCGCATCGACCTGACGCTGCACAAGCTCGACGCGGTGCTCGAAGGCACCGCGCTCGACGAGCTGATCGATGCGTTGATCACCGAGCATCAGGCGAGCGAGCTGGCGGCCATCGAGGAGGGCGGCAATGCCTGAAGCCGCCCGCATCGCACCCGAGGTCGCGGACCACCTGACGCTCGGCGTCCAGCTGCGGCAGGGCACGGCGAAACTCGCGCGTGCCGGCATCGAGGACGCCGGCAACGATGCGCGGCGTCTGTTGGCCGCGGTGCTCGGCTTGTCGGCTGCCCAGGTGCTGAGCCGTCCCGAGCATCACCTCGGCCCGGACCAGGCCGAACGCTTCGACCGCGCGATTGCCAGGCGCCGCGACCGCGAGCCGGTCGCGCGCATCCTCGGGGCGCGAGATTTCTACGGCCGCAGCTTTGCCATTTCGCCGGCCACGCTCGATCCGCGGCCCGACAGCGAGACGCTGATCGAGGCCGCGCTCGAGTTTGTCGGCCGCGAGGGATGGCTGGAAGAGCCCATCCGCCTGTTGGACGTCGGCACCGGCTCTGGCTGCCTGCTGCTCACGCTGCTCGGCGAGCTGCCGAATGCGACCGGTATCGGAACGGACATCAGCGCGGCGGCCCTCGACGTCGCCCGCGGCAATGCGCACCGTCTGGGCCTCGCCCGCCGCGCCGAGTGGCGCCTGGCCGACGCGCTGGAGGGCATCGACGGCCCGTTCGATGTGCTGGTTTGCAATCCGCCCTACATCCGCTCGGGCGACATTGCGCGCCTCGCCCCCGAGGTGAAGCACTTCGACCCTCTGTTGGCGCTTGACGGAGGTGCCGACGGTTTACGCTTTTTTCGCAGTGTTTCTGCAGGAATTCGCCACGTCATTCCAAACGGTTGGACGGTACTGGAGGTTGGCGCACGATCAGGCCGACGCCGTTGCGGGCCTCCTTGTCTCGGAGGTTCCAGAACCGAGCCGCGGCGCGCTCGAGTTCAGACGGGATGTCACCGGCAGGCGACGCTGTGTTGCGGTGAGAACACGGAATTGAGCATATACCCACAAAGCCCTTGGATTCTTTCGCCATCCGCGATAGGCTAACTGCTAGTGGAATCGTCTGTGCGCCTTGCTGTTGCTGCTGCTTGGGATGGCAGCGAAGGGCGGATGCACTAGACCGATGCGAAGCAGGTTGGATTGCTCGCAATAAGGCGACCTATCGTCAGCACCACTGATCGCTCAAGAGAAACACAGATGGCCTAAGTGCCACGGTTAAGGGCCGTCCCCTTGCGGGTTGCGGGCCAGGTGGGTCGGGTCACTACGTTCGCTCGTGTTGCGATGCTCGGGCCGTGAACGGGCAACTCACGGATATCTCGGCCGAGGCCGGGTCCCGGAGCTAAGGAGAACCGCGCTCGCGCGAGCGAGGACGGGCATTGATGAGACAGATGCAAGTTACATAGGAGCCATTTGGGCAGTGAGGCAGGGACAGCAGAACCGTCGCGGTCGCGGCCGCAACAACAATCGCAAGGGGCACAACCCGCTGGCGCGCAGCTTTGAGTCCAACGGGCCGGATGTGAAGATCCGGGGCACGCCGGCGCACATAGCCGAGAAGTACCTCGTGCTTTCTCGCGATGCGCAGTCTTCGGGCGATCCGGTGCTGGCGGAGAACTATCTGCAGCACGCCGAGCACTACACCCGCATCATCATGGCCTACCGCGAGCAGCTGCAGCAGCCGGGCGACATGGCCAACGGCCAGGGTCCTCGCATGCGGCCCGACGGTGACGGTGAGGAGTTCGGCGACGAGGACCCCGACGACATCCTCGATGAGGGGTTCCAGCCGCCGCTCGTTCAGCCCCAGCCGCCGCCGCGTCAGCAAGGCGGCCACTACGAGGGCAACCGCCACGAGGGAGGCGGGCGGCATGATCGGCCCTTCCGCCGCGACCAGGGCCGGTTCCGGGATCGTGATCGCGACCGGGATCGTGATCGCCACGGCGAGGGTCGTCCGCCGCTGCCGGAGCGCCAGCAGGAGCCGGTGGACGCCGGCGGCGAGCAGCGGCGACGCGAGAAGTTCCAGCCGCCGGCGCAGCATGAGCAACCGGAGTTCCTGCGCCGCCCGGTACGCCGCACACGCAGCGAGAACGGCGAGCAGACTACCCCCCCGGCCAAGGAAGAGCCGTCTCGCGACTGACCGTTGGCTCGTCATCCCTCCAGCGCTTCGTGGGAACGGGGCGCGAAGGCGGGCTACCCCGTCACCGCGACCGGCGCGCCGATGCCGATCTCGCCGCCCGCTGCCACCTTGGCGTAGATGCCGAAGTCCTGATGGCCCCAGGTGCGCAGCAGATTGGCGGGGATCGCCATATCGCGCGCGCCCGTCGCGGGATCGACGTTGGTCGCCTCGCAACGTTGCGTGCGCGCAAATACCGCCAGG
Source organism: uncultured Alphaproteobacteria bacterium (assembly GCA_963738065.1). Classification (GTDB taxonomy): domain Bacteria; phylum Pseudomonadota; class Alphaproteobacteria; order Rhizobiales; family Hyphomicrobiaceae; genus AWTP1-13. Next base: position 129,549 of record CAVTVO010000009.1, on the reverse strand, counting down.
CGCGCTGGACCCACGCTCAGCTCCTTGTCGATCCAGCCGTTCTCGGCCCAAGGCTCCAGCCCCTCTAGATAGAGGTTGGCGCGAAAGCGCAGCGGATCGACGGGCCGACCCAGCACGCGCTCCACCTCGCGCACGCTGGCGAGGTTGACGATGTGCACGCATTTGGCGGCGACGTCCGAGAAGCTGTGGCCGGCGGCATGCACGATCCTCGGCGGCCCCCGCAGCTCCGGCTTCATGTAGGCGGCGATGAACTGCTCGATGAGCCGCCGGCCGAGCGGCGTCGTCAGCTGGCCGCGCGCCACCTGCTTGCCGTCGCGATGGATGGAAAGCGTCTCGGTCGCATCGTCGAACTTGGCCTGCAGCGTCGCCAGCCGCTCGTCGCGCATCAGCATGAGAAAATTGATCTTGGGCAGGTGGCGCGGGGCGACCGGATCGAACCGCCCAGGCCCGTTCTCGATGGCCCAGGCCCGGTCGAAGGGCAGCGTCTCGCCCGCCTGGAGCGCGACGCTTTGCAGGGGCTCCGGCGTGAGCCCCTTGACGGGATAGCGATAGAGCCCAGCCAGATGCATGCGCCGTGCGCGCCCGCCTCAGCCTTTGGGGCGGAAAGCGCCCTGCAGCAGCGCGGGGTCCATGTTGGAGGGTGCCCTGCCCGTCGTCGCATAGATATAGGCGCCGGTGCGGAAGATGGTTCCGAGCGCGGTGAACACCACGACCAGCGCCACCAGGTAGACGCCGACGACGCCGATGAGTGCGATCGCCAGAGGCGGACTTGCCCACACGCCCACCCCCGCGCTGCCCAACAGGCCGAACAGCAGCACGACAGGGAGGAAGAAGAGCATCGAGATGAAGCCAAGACCGCCCTCGCCGCCGATCGCCTCGCCCCAGGTGCGCTTGAGGATCGCCGATGAGCGCTTGACCGCCTCCACCGGGCCGACGCCGTCGACGACCACCACGGGCACGACGAAGTAGGTCACCACCGCCCACGCCGTCTCGGCGATGCCGCCGACAAGCGAGCCGATGAACCCTAGTCTGTCGCGCAGGAAATTCTGCAGCGCATTGAGGATCAGTCCGACGGTTGCGGCGACGAACGCCCACGCCAGGATCTGCGGCAGGCGACCGGCTGCAGTGGCGATGCCCGCGCGCAGCGACGGCTCCTTGCCGGCGAAGCTCTGCAGGGCGCAGAAGATGAGCGCGGCATTGAAGAAGATGATGATGAAGCTGCAGGCGAAGTAGAAGGCGAACAGCAGGCCCCACGCCACGGGTCCGGTGGGCTGCACCTCTTCAACCAGATGGCGGATGGAATCGCTCTTGGAGCCGGCGAACACCGAGGCGCCGATCGTCCCCACCAGAACCAGGAATGCGAGCCCTGAGAAGATCGGAAGCAGCAGCAGCTTTGGATGCAGCTTGACCACGGCCCAGCTGGCCTTGGCTATTCCCCAACCACGACCGATCCGCTCCAACATGACACCCTCCGACGGTCCAGCGCCCTGCCACGCGGCCGCACCAAATCACCATTCTAGAGCAAGATCGTTTCCGATCGAAGCGCTTCGCTTCGATCATGGAACTGAAATCTGCTCTAAACTGAGGTAGAGCAGGATTCACGCTTCGGCCTCGACGTCTCGGTTGAGGTGAGGTGCTTCCATCCGAAGCGATCCTGCTCTAGCAAACGAAGCGTTTCCGCGCCCGAGTCGCCACAACCCAATACACACGTTGGAACAAGGCCCCTAGGCAAGCGTTTTTGCCCCATGCCGCCAATTTACAAAGACCCGGCGCTGATCCTGTTGATCGCCACTGCCGCGGTCACCGCATTCTTTGCAGTCTACGTATCCATCTGACGATCACTTCAGGCGGGGAGTGTTGCCAAACGGCCCTGCCTTCTAGCGCAGCCCCCACCACCCCAGGATCGCCCCCTGCAGCAGCAGCACGGCCAGCCAGTGGCCGCCGTCGATCAGGGTCAGCGAGTGTCTGGCGCCATGGAACGCATAGTTGACCACCATGGTGGGGATGACGAACCCGAGCCAGATGAAGGCGCCCGACACGAGGCCGTGCCAGATCGTCGGCGACAGCCCTCCGCGCGAGAGGTGCAGGGTGATGCCGGCCAGCATCCATGCCATGACGAGCTGCGCCACGAACGCCAGCACGTATAGACCGACGCCGCCGCGCTCCTTGATGCGCTCGGGCGGCATGCCCACGGCCTCCATCCATTGTCTCGAGAACACGTTGTACCAGACGCCGCCGAACGCAAAGCTGGCGATGGCCGCGGCCATGATGGCGAGGTAGTTCAGGCTTCCCAGGTTCATAGCGCCCTCTTCTGGTTGCGCACCTCGAGGCGCGCCTCGGGCTACCCGCGCCAGCCCGTGCCTTCCGCGCGTAACGAGCCGCAATCCTTGTCGAAAGCGTCCCGCCTGTCGATGCGAAATCGCCGCCCGGCTGCTCCCTCGTGCGAGGGTTCGGCAGAACGCCGTTGCGGATTCGGTCCCCGCGCCGGCCGAGGTCTACTCCGCCAGGACGTAGGTTCCCGGCGCGGCGCAAAGCGGCACGTACCCAGCTTCCGCAGCCCCCAGCGATGGCGGCGGCCGCAGCTCTCCCGAGCGCTGGCTGAGCCACGCAACCCATTCCGGCCACCATGAGCCATCCTTGCGCTCGGCATCCGCAGCCCACGCATCGGGATCGGCGTAGCGATCGATCGAATGCCTCGTCATGACCCGGTATCTGCGGCCGGCGTGCCCCGGCTCCGACACGATGCCGGCATTGTGCCCGCCGACGGTCAGCACGAACGTCACGTCCGTATCCGTCAGCAGATGGATCTTGTGCACCGAGCGCCAAGGGGCAACGTGGTCCCACTCCGTTCCGACAGCGAAGATAGGTGCTCGAATGTCGGTCAGTGCGACCGACCTGCCCCCCACCTGATAGCGCCCGCTTGCCAGGTCGTTGTCCAGGAACAGGCGGCGCAGGTATTGGGAATGCATGCGATAGGGCATGCGCGTGGCATCGGCATTCCAGGCCATGAGGTCGGTCATCGGCGCCCGCTCACCCATCATGTATTCGCGCACGATGCGCGACCAGACGAGATCGTTGGACCGCAGCAGCTGGAAGGTGCCTGCCATCTGCTTGGTATCGAGATAGCCCTGCTGCCACATCATGTCCTCGAGGAAAGCCACTTGGCTCTCATCGATGAACAACATCAGCTCGCCGGCTTCGCTGAAGTCCGTCTGCGCGGCAAGCAAGGTGAGCGACTGCATGCGGTCGTCCCCATCGCGCGCCATGGCTGCAGCCGCCGTGGCGAGCAGCGTGCCGCCGAGACAGTAGCCGACGGCATGAATCTTCCCGCTGCCGGCGATTGCCTCGACCCCATCGAGCGCCGCCATCACGCCAAGCTCGAGATAGTCGGCCATACCGAGCTCTCGGTCGTCGGGTTGGGGGTTCTTCCATGAGATCATGAATACCGTGAAGCCCTGATCGACCAGATGCTTCACCAACGAGTTCTGCGGCGACAGATCGAGGATGTAGTATTTCATGATCCACGCCGGCACGATCAGTACCGGCTCTGGCCGCACATTCTCCGTCGTGGGCGAGTACTGGATGAGCTCCATCAGCCGGTTGCGATAGACCACTTGGCCCGGCGTTACCGCGATGTTGCCGCCGACCTGAAACGCTTCCGCGCCTGCCGGCTTCTTGCCGCTTGCTGCCCGGTCCCAATCGTCGATGAGGTTCCGCATTCCCTGCCAGAAGTTCAACCCGCCCTGTTGCGCCGTCTGCTCGAGAACCTCGGGATTGGAGATCGCGTTGTTCGACGGGGCGAACATGTCGAGGATCTGGCGCGCGGCAAAGCTGACGACGTTCTGATGATGCTTCGAGACGCCGCGAATGCCGGTAGTCGCCGTCTCCCACCAGACCTCGTGCAGCAGGAAAGCCTGGGAGAGGGCATTGTACGGCCACCGTTGCCAGGCCTCGCCGACAAAGCGCTTGTCGTGCGGCAAGGCTGCGACGCACGGACTGGCCGACCCGGCGGTGCCGCAGTGCAGGGCGTAAGTGGCAAACCTCGTGCCGAGCCGGCCCATTTCCTGAACGAGCTGCATCTGCTTGCCGGGTGAGCCCCAAAGGTGGATCGCCCAATCCATATAGGCCGCGCCCAACGCCGCCGGAGAAAGGCCCAAGGTGAAGCGGGCAGTCGTTGCATGAACGGAGCGATCGATCAGGTCGGCCAGAGCCAGCGACGCAGCGGGCACTCCGTCACCACCATGCGGGCGCTCGCCGGCCGTAGTGACACGCGGCTCCTTGCGATCAGCCCTTGCTGCCAAGCGGTCGGCTGCCGGCACGTGAGCGCGTGGCCCGGCTCTCCCGAACTCGTCGCCGGTCGTACCGGGCTTTCGATTTGTCGCCATCGGGCAGCTCCTGATCTTCACGCATTGCCTCGTGACCGCCGCCCCCCAAGCCGGTCACGGCCCAGCATCCGCTCCCTCAGCGAGACGCGACTATGCCCTTCGACATCGTTGCTTCTTCGTTACGCGACAAGGCCGTGCGCCGCTCATCCGGAGACCCGAGAAGTACACCAGACGGCGGGAGCCGGGAGTTTGATTGCGATCAAATCCAAGTCAAAAGATGCCCGCCGCCGATCTCTGTCGCGCTATCATCATGCGCGTGAGATAGTCGCGCGGGCGCCGCAGACCAGGGCTGCCCTTCGGCCATCGACAAGGAAGCGAGCCATGATACTTGGAATGTCGCTCTCGACCTTCACGTTCGTGCATGTGGTCATCAGTTTGATCGGCATCGCCACCGGCATCATCGTCCTCTTCGGCATGCTCGGCGCCCGGCGCCTTCCCCGCCTGACTGCCGTGTTCCTGGCCACCACGGTGCTGACCAGCGCTACCGGCTTCCTGTTTCCTTTCTCGCACCTGTTGCCGTCGCACGTGGTCGGCATCATATCGCTGGTGGTGTTGGCGGCAGCGTTGTTTGCCCTCTACAACAATCACCTCGCCGGGCCCTGGCGCTGGATCTACGTGGTCGGCGCCGTCGTGTCCCTCTATCTCAACGTGTTCGTCGGCGTCGTGCAGGCCTTCCAGAAGCTTGCCTTCCTGCAGCCCTTCGCTCCGACGCAATCCGAGCCGCCGTTCATCGTGGCCCAGACCCTCGTGCTGGCGATCTTTGTCGCGCTCGGCCTTCTGGCCGCGAAGAGGTTCCATCCCGACGCGATGGCCTAGAACCGCCGGCGCAGCCTCATTTCAGCTTGGAGCGGAAGTCGGGTTTGCGCTTCTCGCGGAAGGCCGCGGCGCCTTCCTTGGACTCCTCGCTCTGGTAGTAGAGCGCCAGTGCCTGGAAGCCGAGCGCGCCGATGCCGCGGATGTTCTCGCTGTCGGCGTTGAACGAGCGCTTGGCGATGGCGAGCGCAGTCGGGCTCTTGGCCATCAGCTCCTCGCACCACTTGGCGACCTCGGCGTCGAGCTGGTCGTGCGGCACCACGACGTTGCACAGGCCCATCGCGAGCGCCTGCTGGGCCGTGTAGCGGCGGCACATGTACCAGATCTCGCGCGCCTTCTTCTCGCCGACGCAGCGCGCGAGGTAGGCGGTGCCGAAGCCGGGATCGACCGAGCCCATGCTCGGGCCGACCTGCCCGAAGATCGCCTTGTCGGACGCGATGGTGAGGTCGCACAGCGTGGCGAGCACGTTGCCCCCGCCGATGGCATAGCCCGGCACCCGGGCGATGACGGGCTTGGGCACGTCGCGGATCAGCGACTGCAGCTCCTCGATCGGCATGCCGTTGGTGCCGCGGCCCTCGTAGTGGCCGACATGGGCCGATTGGTCGCCGCCCGTCCAGAACGCGCGGTCGCCGGTGCCGGTCAGCACGATGACCCCGATTTGCTTGTTCCAGCCGGCCTTGAGGAAGGCCTGGATCAGCTCCTCCACCGTGTGCGCGCTGAACGCGTTGAGCACCTTGGGGCGGTTGATGGCGATGGTGGCGACGCCCTTCTCCTCCTTGTAGAGGAGGTCGGTGTAGGTGGTGCTCATAGCCGGTTTCCTGCCCTGTCTTGTCGATCCGAGGCGCTACTCCAGCGCATTGCGCGCGTCGCAGCAATCGCCAATTTTGGGTGTCAGACCCTCCGGGTCTGATACCATTGCCCGGGCCGCTGTCGGGTCGCCACATGGTGTGCAACCCGGAGGGTCTGACACCTACCTTTGAGGCCCCCATGATCCTCACCGAAGAGCAGCTCGCCGTCCAGGAGAGCGCCCGCAAGTTTGCCCAGGAGCGGCTCGTCCCCAATTCCGCCAGGTGGGAGCAGGAGGCGGCCTTCCCGCGCGAGATCATCGCCGAGATGGGCGAGCTCGGCCTCATGGGCGTGACGGTGCCCGTCGAATGGGGCGGTGCGGGCGCCGACAACGTCGCCTATTCCCTGGCGCTCATGGAGATCGCGGCCGGCGACGGCGCGCTCGCCACCGTCATGAGCGGCCACAACTCGGTCGGCGTCATGCCGGTGCTCATCTACGGAACCGAGGCGCAGAAGGAGCGCTACGTGCGCGACTTGGCGAGCGGCAGGAAGCTCACCGCCTTCTGTCTGACCGAGCCGCAGGGCGGCTCGGATGCCGCCTCCATCCGCACGCGCGCCGTGCGCAAGGGCGACAAGTACGTGCTCAACGGCACCAAGCAGTTCATCACCAGCGGCAGGACCGCCGACGTCGCGCTTGTCATCGCCGTCACCGACCCGGCCGCGGCCAAGCGCGGCATCTCGGCCTTTCTGGTCGACACCAAGACGCCCGGATACAAAGTCTCGCGCGTCGAGAAGAAGATGGGCCAGAACGCCTCCGACACCTGCGAGATCCTGATCGAGGATGTCGTCGTCTCCGCCGAGGACCGGCTGGGCGAGGAGGGGCAGGGCTACCGCATCGCGCTGGCCAATCTCGAAGGCGGGCGCATCGGCATCGGCTCGCAGTGCGTGGGCATGGCGCGGGCCGCGCTCGAGATAGCCGTGCGCTATGCGCATGAGCGCCATGCCTTCGGCAAGCCGATCTTCGAGCACCAGGCCGTGTCGTTCCGCCTGGCCGACATGGCGACCAGGCTCGAGGCGGCGCGCCAGCTCGTCCTGCACGCGGCGGCCCTCAAGGACGCCAGGCAACCCTGCCTCGTCGAGGCCTCCATGGCCAAGCTCTATGCCTCGGAGGTGGCGGAGCGCATCTGCTCGGACGCCATCCAGACGCTGGGCGGCGCCGGCTACATCCAGGACTTCGGCGTGGAGCGCATCTATCGCGGCGTGCGCGGCGCCAAGATCTACGAGGGCACCAACGACATCCAGCGCCTCGTCATCAGCCGCAGCCTGACGGGCGGGTGACGGCGTTGACAACGGCGACGGCATCCTGAAGCTTTCCATCGGGCGACGCCGGCAAGGGACGACAAACGATGAGCGAGCTGATCAGCCTCACACTCGCCGAGCGCATCGCCACGGTCACGCTCAACCGCCCGCCGGTGAACGCCTTCAATGGCGAGATGTTCAAGGCCTTCCACGGCATTCTCGATGGCCTGGCCAAACGCAGCGACTGGAGCGTGCTGCACATCAGGAGCGCGCTGAAGGTGTTCTCGGGCGGCGCCGACCTCGCCGAAGTGTCGACCCACTTCTCCGCCCCCGACAAGATGGACGCCGCCGCCAGGGTGACGCGGCCGTTCCAGGAGCTGTTCCAGCGCATCTCCGACCTGCCGCAGGTGAGCCTCGCCGAGATCGGCGGAGCGGCCATGGGCGGCGGCTACGAGCTGGCGCTCGGCTGCGACTTGAGGGTCGCCGCCGACGAGGCCAAGCTTGGCTTGCCCGAGCCCGGCCTCGGCCTGCTGCCCGGCGGCGGCGGCACGCAGCGGCTGACCTGGATCGCGGGGCCTGCTGTGGCGGCCCGCGTCATCCTCACGGCCGAGTACGTGGATGGAAAGACCGCGCGCGAGCTCGGCATGGTGCAGTGGTCGGTGCCGCGCGCGGACCTCGCGGCGGAGGCCAGCAAGATCGCGCGGAAGGTCGCAGGCCTGCACCCCCTGTCGCTGGCAGCCTGCAAGGTGTGCATCCGGCTGGCGCGCGATCCCGAGCGCAACGGCTTTGCCGCCGAGACGGAATGGACGGGCCGCCTGCTCGCCACCGAGGAAACGCAGCGCCGCGTCGCCGACTTCCTGGCCGGCGCCAGGCGATGACATCCCCTCTCCCCATGCCTCTTCGGGCATGGGGAGAGGGCTAGGGTGAGGGGCAGCGACAGACGCTAACGCTTGAGTATGCCTCTGCCCCTCACCCCGACCCTCTCCCCGCAAGCGGGGAGAGGGGACAGCACCCGGAGGACACCCATGCTGCTCAAATACAAGACCGTGATGATGACCGGGGGCGCCTCCGGCATCGGCCGCGCCACGGTGCTGATGCTGGCCAAGGAGGGCGCGCGCGTCCTGCTGTGCGACGTCAACGAGGCCGGCGCCAACGAGACCATCAAGATGGCGGGCGGGGCGCCGGTGGAGTTCGTCAAGCTCGAGCTCACCGACGGCGCGAGCGTCGACGCCTGCGCCAAGGAAGCCCTCGGCCGCGCCGGCGACAAGATCGACGTGCTCGTCAACGCCGCGGGCTGGGACCGCACGCAGCCGTTCGTGCAGGCCGACCAGGCCTTCCTCGACAAGGTGCTGGGCATCAACCTGCTGGGCCCGCTGCGGCTGACGCGCGCCGTCTTCCCGGCCATGATCGCGGGCGGCGGCGGCAAGATCGTGTTCGTGGCGAGCGATGCCGGGCGCGTCGGCAGCCTCGGCGAGACGCCCTACTCGGCGGCCAAGGGCGGCATCATCGGCTTCACCAAGTCGCTGGCACGCGAGGGCGCCCGCCACAAGATCACCATCAACTGCGTGTGCCCCGGCCCCACCGACACGCCCCTCTTCCACGCCAACCCCGAGCGCATGCGCGAGGCCCTCCTCAAGGCCATCCCGTTCAAGCGCCTCGCCTCACCCGACGACATCGCCGGCGCGATCCTGTATTTCGCCGGCCCAACGAGCGACTACGTGACGGGGCAGATCCTCTCCGTCAGCGGCGGGCTGACGATGGCGGGCTGAGCAGAGCCAGAGGCCCTGCTGCTACTTGCGGGAGGCGGCGCGGCGGTCGACCTCGGCCTTGGAGACCTCGCCGGCGGCGATCAGCGCGTTGATGCAGCCGCTCGACAGCTTGAAGCCGTTGGCGCGCATGCACGCACGAACGCCCGGGCCCTCGGTCGGGTGCTGGCTGCAATAGGCCAGATAGTCGCTGGCGCAGGCGGCCTCCACGCGGGCGCTGACGGCGCCGGACTGGGTGGCGAACAGGGAGAGCGCGGCGAGGCCCAGGACGGACTTGGCGGCGCGGTGTGCGGCAGCGCTGGCGATGATGCGAGTCATAGTACTTACCTCTGAGCGTGAGTCCTGGGGTAAGGATCGTACAGTCGAGAGGTTTACGCTGTTCCAACGGGAACACCTGGTAGGAACTTTCTTAGGAGTTGCGCTGACACGCCTTGCTGCTGCAGCCCGAGCACCGCCTGTCGCCTTGTGCGTCCCCGGGGGATCAGATCGGCTTGCCCTCGCTGGTCCGCCAGCGGGTCATCAGCGCGTTGCTCGGCCGTTTCTTGTCCGCGACCTTGTGTGCCGTCTCGATCCCCGCGATGGGCAGGCCCTTGGGGTCGAGCCTGCCGATCTGCACCAACACCGAGGCCTGGTCCCAGTAGATGTGCTCGTGCGCTACCTTGCCGTCTTGGAAGTGCACGACCGCCACCAGAGGGACCTGGACTTTCTTCCCCGTAGGCGCGATGCCGGGCAGCATCCAGTCGATCTCGCTGGTATGGGTGAAGGTGAACAGCAACTCGTCGACGATCTGGTTGGCGCCGACCGTGCGACTGACGGGGACAACCTCGGTGTCGGCCGGATTCGCACCGATGAAGTGATACTTGTAGAAGCGCTTGACCTGATCGTGGCCGACGCCACCAGTCATCGTCGGGATGTGGTTGACGTAGGGCGTGGCGACCATGGTCTCCATGGTGGCGTCGACGTCGCGAGTCTCGAACTCGTATCGGCAATGGGCTTCCCAGATCGCGACGAGGTCGTGGTTGGACACGGTGCGCTCCATTTGTCTGGGCCCTGCGTCGGCGATGCTGGCAGGACGAATTGTCAGCTAGCAGCGACAGTGTCCCGGCGTCGCCCGCTTGGCCACCATGGTCTTGGCTCATTGTTGCTCGGAAGCAACCGTTGGTCCCGTCACGAGACACCCATGCGTTCCAGCCTTGCACCGGCATCCGTTGGCAGGGCAACGCGTGCCGGCTTAGAGTGGTCAAAACCGGGCGCTCGCGGCCAGCGGCGCTGACACTAGAGCCCGGGAGCGGGGAGGAGGCGCCATGGCATTCGAGATCCATCTGCCGCAAACGCGCATCGCCGCCTCGCGCGGGCTCTGGGCCGACCGCCTGCCCATCGACGATCTCGACGCTGCCGTGTCCGCGACACCCGATCGTACGGCCTTCGTCGGCCACAACAGTGCGCTGCGCCGCGAGTTCCGCCTCACCTACGCCGAGCTCGGCGAGCGGGTCGACAAGGTTGCCGCGGGCCTTGTCGAACGTGGAGTCGGCAACGGCGATGTGGTCGCCTTCCAGCTGCCGAACTGGTGGGAGTTCACGGCGCTGTTCTTTGCCTGCAGCCGCATCGGTGCCGTCGCCAACCCGCTGATGCCGATCTTCCGCCAGCGCGAGCTGCGCTTCATGATGGGTTTTGCCGAGGCCAAGGTGGCCGTCGTGCCGACTTTGTGGCGCGGGCATGATCACATCGCCATGCTGCGCGAGATCCGTTCCGACCTGCCGCACCTGCGCCACGTCCTGGCGGTCGGCGGCTCGGGTGGCGAATCCTTCGAGAGGGCCTTTCTCGACCGCCCGGCCGTATCCGCCGCCGAGAAGCAGAAGCTCGCAGCCATGCGGCCCGCGCCCAACGAGGTGGTGGAGCTGATCTACACCTCCGGCACCTCCGGCGAACCCAAGGCGGTGATGCATACGGCCAACACGGTGATGGCGCCAGCCGAGTGCTTCATCGAGGATATCCCGGTCGTCGGCAGCGACATCATCTTCATGGGTTCGCCCTACGCGCACCAGACCGGCTTCCTCTACGGCATGCTGATGCCGGTGATCCTGAAGACGACGGCGGTGGCGCTCGACATATGGTCGGCGCCCGCGGCCGCAGCCATGATCGAGCGCGAGGGCGCCACTTTCAGCATGGGATCGACGCCGTTCGTGTCCGACATGGTCAACCTGCCCGACGAGCTGCGCGGGCGCGTAAGCCGTACGCTCAGGACCTGGGTGTGCGCCGGCGCACCGATCCCGCGCGTGCTGGTGCAGCGGGCGAAGTCCGAGATGAACCTCGACGTGCTGTCGGCCTGGGGCATGACCGAGAACGCCGGCATGACCATCACGCGCAAGGCCGACCCGCAGGAGAAGGTGTTCGAAACCGACGGCCGCGCGCTGCCCGGCACCCAGACGCGGGTGGTGGACGACGACAAGCGCCCCTTGCCACCCGATACCGTCGGCAACCTGCAGGCCCGCGGCATAACGCACTTCGTCGGCTACCTGAAGAAGCCGGAGCTCAACTCCATCGACGAGAACGGCTGGTTCGACACCGGCGACCTCGCACGCCAGGACAAGGACGGCTACATCCGCATCGTCGGGCGCACCAAGGACGTCATCATCCGCGGCGGCGAGAATATCCCCGTGGCCGAGGTGGAGAACCTGATCTACCGGCACCCGCAGGTGGCCGAATGCGCCGTGGTGGCCATGCTCGACCCGCGCCTGGGCGAGCGCCCCTGCGTCTACGTCGTAGCGAAGGCTGGAGCATCGCTCGACCTGGCCGAGCTGACGCGTTTCCTGGCCAAGGAAGGGATGGCCAAGACCTACTGGCCCGAGCGGCTCGAACTGGTGGGGGAGATGCCACGCACGCCGTCTGGCAAGATCCAGAAATTCAAGCTGCGCGAGGCGGCAGCAAGCCTGAAGCTCCCCCGATAGACCTTGCATGCCGCCGCCGGACCCCGCGTTCCACGGGTGCACGGCACGCCAAATTGACGATTGCTCTGCGTCAATGCCGGATCGTCGCCGTGGGGCCAATCTGGGCGGCATCGCTCCGCCGGGCCCGGCCCGGGGGGTCCAACCTCATTCAGGAAAGGACCGATCATGGCCAAGACCGAAATTTCCAAGGCTTCCGAGACTTCCGTGTCGCGCCCGCGCGATGTGTTCTCCGCCATGCGCGACGAGATGGACCGCATGTTCGAGCGCTTCGAGCACGGCTGGCCCCGGTTCCCCTCGCTGTTCCATCGCGAGGGCGGAGCGGCCGCATTCGGCGGCACCACCGTGCCGGACCTGGACGTGCGCGAGAACACGAACTCGATCACGGTCGAGGCCGAGTTGCCCGGCGTGGACGAGAAGGACGTGTCCGTCACGCTGGCCAACGGGCTCCTCACCATCAAAGGCGAGAAGAAGCAGGAGAAGGAAGAGAGGGGCGACAACTACTACGTGGCCGAGCGCAGCTTCGGCAGCTTCGCGCGCTCCATTCGCCTGCCCGACACGGTCGACGAGGGCAAGGTGGATGCCAAGTTCGACAAGGGCGTCCTGAAGATCACGGCGGCCAAGAAGCCCGAGGCGATCAAGGCCGAGCGCAAGATCGAGATCAAGAAGACCTGAGTCTTCGACCGCACGGCGGCGGCAATGCCGGGCGCATCTCGGCAGCTGCCGCCGGCATCGGTTGATGCCGGTCAAGGCGGCGGCGGGTCGGCCGGTCGAACAGTGCAGGACATTCGAGGAGACGGATACCGATGCCCTACAAGACCATTCTCGTGCACTTGAACGACGCGCGGCGTGCCGAGGCGCTCTTGGAGCCCGCCATCGTGCTGGCTCGCCGCAACAACGCGCATCTGATCGGCATGCACGTCTACGCCAGCATGCCTGCGCCGCCCGTCGCCCTGCCCTTCGGCTCGCAGGTGTTGGGTGCCGTCGCCGCCACGGAGCGCAAGGATACCGAGCAGATCGCCGCCATCTTCGCGCGCATGACCGCCAAGCAGCAGTTCGTGGCCGAGTGGCGGGCGCTGAAGGTGCCGCACGTCGACCTCGCCGGCGTCGTGATGGACCACGGCCGCGCCGCCGATCTCATCATCGCCGGGCAAACCGACCCTGATTGGGATCTCTCCCCGCTCCTGGACTTCCCCGAGCGGCTGGCGCTGGAGAGTGGCCGGCCCGTTCTGGTCATACCCTATGTCGGCCGCTATCCCACCATCGGCCGCAATGTCGTCATCGCCTGGAAGCCGGGGCGCGAGTCGGCGCGTGCCGTATTCGATTCTCTGCCGCTGCTGGAGGGCGCCGAGGACGTGCAAATCCTCGAGGTCAGGGCGCGCGGGGAGGATACGCGAGGTCTGGCCCCCGACACCTCGATCGCAGCCGCGCTCGGCCGCCACGGCATCAAGCCGTCCGTTCGCTCGACCGTAGCGGCAGACATCAGCGTCGGCGACGAGATCCTCTCACGCCTCGCCGATATGGGCGCCGATCTGCTCGTGATGGGAGCCTACGGCCACTCGCGCATGCGCGAGCTGGTGTTCGGCGGTGCCACCCGCCACATCGCCCGCCACATGACCGTGCCGACACTGTTCTCGCATTGAGGCAGACGCCTGTCCGTTCTTCGTCCCTGGTTGTCCGTGGCAACACTGCGCCGCCGAGGTACGGCGTCCGCGGATAGACTCGACAAGCGGCTCACTGCTGATGCATCGTTAACCACGATGGGTGGGTGTGCGTTCGGGGGGATCACATGCGGAGGCGGAGGAAGTCGATTGCGCCGTGGTTGTTTCTGTTTGGTGCACTTCTCTTGGTTGCGGCAGGCGCGACGGCGTTGTTTGTCTGGTTCCAACCCGAACACGAAAGCAGCCAATTCGTCACGAGCAAGCTTCGGGTAGCAAGTGGAGACTGGCTAGACGTTCTAAGGGTCTTGGGAGGATTGGCAATTGCCGCCTGGGGTACGGCATTCTCTCTCCTCATGGGCTGGCATTTCCTGGAGATGAACCTGCCGCGTCGGATCGAAGAACTCAAAGACTATCATCTGGAAGATCATCTAGCACTGCGCCCGCAGCTGATCGCCATCGCAAAGAACAAGTTGCGAATTCCAGCAGACATGCAGACCAGTCGGTTTACGTTGGTGCGCCGATGGTTGGGTCCTTGGACCCTCAAGGGAAAAGCGGGCCTTCTTGCGGCGACCGCGACGCGCCTGAGCGAGGAGGCTGTCGCGCTCACAACTGCGGCTAGAGAAGCACAAGCGCAAACGATTACCGCGTATCTAGTCCGTGGGTATCAATACGGTGCGAGAGGCGAAAACGAAAGGGCGTTCTCAGAGTTTGAGCTGGCCGCGAGGGTGAGCCCCTCCGATATTGATTCGAAGGACATCGCGGCAGGTTGGGCACGGTGCGTCAACAATCAAACGCGCGAGCTTGAGTTACTGCATGAGATTCAAAAGATTGCTGGCGATGCGCGCTTGTATGTTCATCAGGCGAGAGCGCTACGCCGGGAAGCAGAGGTGATCGCAAAGCGGAACAATGCTCCCGCGTATATACAGGCACTCGCTCGCCTCCGAGTCGCTCAGAACATCCTCGGACCGTTGGTTGCAGACGAGGAGGCAAAGCGGGAACTCGGACGCGTTCACACACTCTTCTGCGAGGTGCGATGCGATCGAGGGAGACCCGGCAACTTGAATGGCCCCAACCAACCGTCGACGCGGATGCGCGAGTACATGGACAAAGTGGAGATGCATAGGGGCACCTCGAAAAATCGCGCTGGCCGGGCGCCCGCGAATCTGACTCGTTGACCGCATTGGGCAACGGCGGGATGGAGCGGACGGGCGGGCCATGGGTCAGACGGGCTTTTTCGATCTGGAGCGGCGGCTCGATGCGTTGAGCGCCAAGGGTGATCCGCTGGAGACGATCAAGACGACGGTGCCGTGGGAGACTTTCCGCGCCGACATCGAGGCCGTGACGGAGACCAGGCCCGAGGAGCGCAAGAGCAACGCCGGCCGCAAGCCCTACGATGCGATCCTGAAGTTCAAGATCGTGGTGCTGCAGAGCCTGTACAATCTCTCCGACGAGCAGACCGAGTTCCTGATCCGCGATCGGCTGTCGTTCATGCGCTTCCTCGATCTGGGGCTGGAGGACACGGTGCCGGACGCCACCACCCTGTGGCTGTTCCGCGAGGCCCTCGTCGAGGCCAAGCTGATCGACACGCTGTTTGACCGCTTTGGACAGCACTTGGCCGCCAAGGGCTACATCGCGCGCGGCGGCCAGATCGTGGACGCGACCATCGTGTCGGCACCCAAGCAGCGCAACACGCGCGAGGAGAATGATACGGTCAAGAACGGGCACACGCCCGAGGACTGGGAGAAGAAGCCGGCCAAGAACCGGCAGAAGGATAAGGAGGCACGCTGGACCAAGAAGGGTGGCCAGAGCTTCTACGGCTACAAGAACCACGTCGGCGTGGACAAGACGCACAAGCTGATCCGCAAGTGGGATGCAACCGATGCCTCCCCGCACGACAGCCAGAAGCTCGACGACGTGCTGGATCCGACGAACACCTGCAAGGAGGTGTGGGCCGACAGTGCCTACCGCTCGGCCGAGATCGAGGCCAAGCTCGCGGCCAAGGGCCTGAAGAGCCGCATCCATCGGCGCGCAGCGCGTAATCGACCGCTGTCGCCGACGCAGGAAGCCGCGAACACGACGCGCTCGAGGGTGCGCGCGCGTGTCGAGCACGTGTTCGGTCACCAGGAGAACTCGATGGGCCGCAAGATCGTGCGCACCATCGGCATGGCGCGGGCGAGGTTCAAGATCGGGATGATGAACCTCGGCTACAACATCCGCCGACTGATGCAGCTCGAGCGGCTGGCGGCGGCGCCCGCCTGAGTACGTGTGCGCGGGTGGAGTCTGTGTTGCGTCGCTTAAATTGGTCCCGCCGCGGCATGCGGGCCATCAAAACACGGGCCCGCCCTTCACCTCAGCTCGACCCGGAAATCACCGCGACGCCCGAGGCGATGAAAACCCATATTGTTCGAGGTTCCCATAGGAGAGACGAAGAGCCGTGCGGCGCGCAATACGGCGAAGAGCGAGCTAAGAGAGCCGAAGAACGCGTCGCCGCCATGCTTGGCGATGACGGGTCGAATGGCGACGGCACTGAAATCAGTGACGCCTAGATGCCCCACGCCCAGCCGATTGCCCGGCCCGCTGCAAGAGCTGCGGCGGATGTGATGATGGCGTTGAAGACAGAAGACAGAAGAAATGCGGCCGGCGAACTCGCGCTACCGCTGAGCGCGCGGTACGCGACTGGATGATTTGACATCGAGATCAGAGCAAGGACACATCCGCCAGCAAGCGCCGCCCACCAGGATAGGTGGAGGATGCCCGCGGTGCACATGCCGAGAATTGCAGCAAATGCCAAAATGCCTTGCGTGCGAGCATCGCCAGTCTCCGAATCACTGACGCTCACAGTGAATTCATTCAGCAGGACGCGTCGGCCACCGCAACCGCAAAACATCGACCCAATATGTAAAAACGCTAGCGGAGTGCTGGGGTTCCGCTCATCTGCAGCGCCTGCAACTCAAGGATAGAATTTCTGGATGGGAGCCCAACCGCTACCTGGAATGGCGAACGGAGATGGTGCTGCTCGCTACGCAATCACACCGGACCCAAGCGCAGCGGACGTGGAAGCGTCTCGGGCAAGGCCTTCAGCATATGCGCAACAGCCTGCAGCGCGACGATGTACCCGTAGGGACCCAGCCCGCAAACAACGGCCTTGACCGCGCTCGACATGATGGAGTGGCGGTGCAGCTCGTCGCGCGCGTGGATGTTTGAGATGTGCACCTCCACGATCGGCCCCTCGAAGGTCTTGAGCGCATCGAGCAGCGGGATGGAGTGAAAGGAAAGGCCGGCGGGATTGATGACGATGGCATCTGCCTCTTGGCGGGCCGCTTGCACCCAGTCGACCAGTTGGCCCTCATGGTTGGACTGGTGAAACGTCACCGATGCACCGATCGCTGCGGCTAGCTCGCGGCAGCTTGCCTCGATGGCGGCAAGCGTCGTCGCGCCGTAGATATGCGGCTCGCGCACGCCCAGCAGGTTGAGATTGGGCCCGTTCAAGATCATCACGCGCATGGCCATGGGTGTCCTCGCTCGTCCTTTTCATGCACCGCGGGCAAGGCTGGCGTCGCGGGCAGCGGCTGCCGCCTGAAACACGCGATGCATCCGCTGGATATCAGGGGTGCGACCGGTAAACAGCTGAAAGGCTGCTACCGCCTGGTGCACGCACATGCCGGCGCCCCCGAATGCCCTCGCACCCTTGACGCGCGCCGCCATGACGAGCTCGGTCTCGAGCGGCGTGTAGATGACGTCGGCCACCCAGTGGCGGGCATCCACCGCTGCCATTGGCACCGGGTTGCCGGGGATGCCGCGCATGCCGACCGGCGTGGCATTGGCCACGCCCGCAGCGCGTGCCAGCGCGGCAGCCGGATCGCTCTCCAGGTGGGCGCGCGCACGCCCGAAGTGGGAGACGAGGTTGTCGACGAGCGCTCTTGCACGGGCCTTGTCCTGGTCGTGCACCCCGACCGCGGCGGCGCCCAGGTCCATCAGCGCGAAGGCAACGGCCCGCCCTGCGCCGCCCGCCCCGATCAGCAGCACGGCCTTGCCCGAGATGGCAGCGATCCCGAGGTTCTCCTCGAAGCTGCGCCGGAAGCCGATGCGGTCGGTATTGTGGCCGGCCATGCGGCCATCGCGATCGATGACCACGGTGTTGACGGCGCCGATCTGCGCCGCCTCGGGCGAAAGCGCATCGAGTAGGGGGACGACGGCTTCCTTGAACGGGAACGTGACGTTGATGCCGAGAAAGCCGACCGTGCGGACGGCCAAGACGAGATCGGGGAGACTGCGCCCGGCCAGCACATCCGTGTCCATCAGGTGGTAGGCGCCGCGGATGCCGGCGGCGGCAAACGCGTCCTCGTGCAGCGCCGGTGACAGCGACTGCACGATGTTGGCTCCGATCAGGCCGACGAGGGCGCGCGGCTCACTCATGAGGCCACGCTTCACCACTGCTCGAAAAGGGAAAGCTGTCGCCGATCCCCGTCGCGGCCGAGCTGCACGCCTTCCAGCGCGAGCAGGCGCTGCTTCGACACTGTGCCCCCGAACGCAGAGAAGCCCCCGATCTTGTTGCCGCTCGCCAATATCCGATGGCAGGGGATGATGACGGCAACCGGGTTGCGCGACAACGCCTGCCCGACGCCGCGGGCGGCCCCGGGGACGCCGACGCGGTGCGCCAAGTCTCCGTAGGTGGTGGTCTCGCCCCAACCGATCCTGCGCGCCGCCTCGTAGACATCGCAAAAGAAAGGGGCGACGCCCGCCAAATCGACGGCGATGGAGGTGAATTCGACCCGCTCGCCGGCAAAGTAGCGCTGCAGATCGACGATGGCCCGCGCAATGGCCGGCGGTGGTGAGCCCGGCTCGGACGCGCCCGAGCTCGTCCGCAGGCGCTCCTCGGTCGCGTCGCGGTCAACCTCCGGGAGCTGGAAGCGCGTGATCCCGGCCTCGCTCCAGGCAACGCCGCAAGCGCCGATATCGGTGTCGAACACGCAGGTGTGTGTCGTCCAAGCAGCCATGCCGTCACCTATATCCGCCGCAGGGAGACGCTTTCAATTCTGTGGTCGGAAGCCTTGCGCAGGATCAGGCGGGCGCGCTGGCGCGTGGGCAGTATGTTGTCATAGAGGTTCTTCTCGTTGATCGACTGCCAAATCTCCAGCGCCTTGGCGCGCGCCTCGTCAGGCGACAGGCCGGAGTAGCGGTGGAAGTAGGCGGCGGGGTCGCGGAACGCCGTCTGGCGCAGGCGCATGAAGCGGGTAACGTACCACTCCTCGATGATCTTGGCGTCGGCGTCCATGTAGATCGAGAAGTTGAAGAAGTCCGATACGAACGGGATGGCCTCGCCGCCCTTGGGCATGCGCGCCGGCTGCAACACGTTGAGGCCTTCCACGATCAGGATGTCCGGCCGATCGATCACCGTCGTCTGGCCGGGAATGATGTCGTAGTGGAAGTGCGAGTAGACTGGTGCCTCGACGTTCGCCTTCCCTGATTTGACGTCGTGCAGGAAGTTGAGAAGCCGCGGGGTGTCGAAGCTCTCTGGGAACCCCTTGCGGTTCATGAGCCCGCGCCGCTCGAGCTCGGCATTGGGATAGAGGAATCCATCCGTCGTGATGAGATCGACGCGCGGATGGTCCGGCCAACGCGCCAGAAGCGCCCGCAGCACGCGGGCCGTGGTGCTCTTGCCCACCGCCACCGAGCCGCCGATCCCCAATATGTAGGGCACGCGGCCATCCATGCGGCCGAGGAAGCGGCTGGTGACGGCGTGCAGCTCCTGGGCACCGGCCACGTGCAGGTTGAGGAGGCGCGACATGGGCAGGTAGATCTGCTCCACCTCCGCGATCGACAACTCCTCGATCAGACCCGACAGCTGCTCCAGGTCGCGCGGCACCAGCGTCATCGGCGTATCAGCACGCAACTTCGCCCATTCCTCGCGCGTGAAGACGCGGTAGGGCGAGAACTGGATCAGCGAGCGTTGCGGCGCTGGAGTCTGCAGCTGCAAGAGCTGGGTGATTTCATTCATTGCGGTGCCTTCCCCCGCGCGGCCTTCTCGGCGTGGCCCGAGGTGCCCATGCGGCGCTCGAGCTCGGCCAAGACGTCGCTCAACGGCACCTTGCGGCTCTCCAGCAGCACCAGCAGATGGTACAGCAGATCGGCGGCTTCGCGGGTGAGCGCACGGTCGTCCTGGGTCAGCGCGGCAATGATGGTCTCGGTTGCCTCCTCGCCGAGCTTCTTGGCGCAATGCCCATGGCCCGCATCGAGCAGCTCGCGGGTATAGGACTTGCTCGCCGTCTCGGTGCGCCGCGCGCTGATGGTTGCGGCAAGGCGCAGAAGCACAGTCTCAGCCATGGGTCATCGGTCCGGGCGGCCGGGGCTTGGGGCCGGGTCGGCCCACTCCAACAACGCCAGCAGATGGCCGTCAAGGGCAAGGTATGGCAAAGGCAGGGTGATTTAAGAGCCGCAGGCTTGTGGGGCCGACAACGCTGGCAAATCAGGTTCTATCGGGCAGTCACCAGCTTGGGCCGCGGTCGCTTGCGAGGATTTTCACCTCACCGTCGCCCGCGAACGTGAAGACGTGATCGAGTTGATCGGCAATGATGCCATGCTTCTTCATCTGGTGCCGCGTGGCAAGCCTTCGCGCCAGATGTAGTAGCCCCTGTCTCGTATTCCGCGAAGGATGGACTCCGCATCGATCGCGGCTGGAATCGGCTGATGAACGCCAAGCATGAATCCGGTCTTGAGACGCCAGCCTTCCGCACAGGCATTGCGGGGGATGTTGCTGCCATGCGGTTCGAGCGAGACGGCGAAAAGACGGTCGTCGTCGCACTCGAAAAGATACGCCTGGAGCGTGTCGGTGCCGATTCGCATGGCCAGTCCCACGACGGCGGAACGCAGGTGTTGCGGAGCGCTCCGGCCTACCCCGAGTGAGGAGCGGGAGCTGCGTCTCCGCGCTCCCGCTCGGTGCCTTTGCCCTGAGGGAGTGGGCGGGCACTTGGGCCTCTCACGGGGGAAGAGAGGCCGAGGATACGAACGTGGTGAGGAGATCGACGGAACGCGAGAGCTGGCGAAGATGAAATGTTGGTAAGACGCGGCGGACACCTACAAGACCGACAGCCTCCGAGACCCGGCTGGGCAGAAATCGATCAGCTATTGCGCGAGCTCGGGTTCGAGCCGGCGGCCGGACCCGGGTCGGCGCGATGGAACGCGGGGAACCTGCCATATTGCATCCGCGAACCCGTGCCAGTGTGCATAAGGGCTGCGCACTTGATTTCCGCGATTGAGGCAGCGCGGCCCACCGCATAGCATCACGCCTTGGGGAAGGAACGTGAGCCGAGCGAGGGCCGGGCCGGCCAGCTTGGGCGCGTGGGAAGGGGCGTGCGTGCTCGAGCCTGCATCGATCGAAAAGCGCCAAGGCGCCAGCCTGTCGGCATGGGCGCGCCACCGCGACCTGGCGCTCGCGCTGGGCGTGATTGCCGCGATCTGGGCGTTCGCCGCCAGCCGCTGGATCGTCACCGACACGGTCGTGCCGTGGGACTCCAAGAACCAGTTCTTCGCGTTCTTTCGCTTCCTTGCCTCCACCATCCATGCCGGCTATGCGCCGTTCTGGAACCCCTATCACTACGGTGGGCATCCGAGCGTTGCCGATCCGCAGTCGCTGATCTTCTCGCCTCCCTTCGTGCTGTGGGCGCTGTTCGATCCGGCGCCGTCCTTTCGGACGTTCGATCTCATCGTCTACGCGCACTTGGGGCTGGGCGGCCTTGCCGTCGGTGCGCTCGGGCGGCGCGCAGGCTGGCCAATGCCGGCCTCGATCCTTGCTGCCGTCATCTTCATGTTCGGCGGGCCGGCCTCGGGCCGACTGCAACATACCGGCATCATCATCAGCTACGGGCTGTTTCCGCTGGCCATCCTGCTGATGCAGGTGGCGCTGGAGCGCTGCTCCCTCGCCATTGCGGCGGCCTTCGGTGTCGTCGCTGCAGTGTTGGTGCTCGGCCGCAACCACGAGGCGCTGCTGATGTGCTTCGTGCTCGCCGCTGTGCTGGCCACGGATGTGCTGGCCGCACCCGAGAGCCGGCGCTATCTGCGGGAGCGGGCTCCCGCACTGTCGACGATGGTGCTGGTCAGCGCCGCCCTTGTCGCTGTGCCGCTCCTGCTCACGCTGCAATTCGCGGAGCTGTCCAATCGGCCGGAGGTGCCGCTCGAGAGCGCGCTCGAGGCCTCGCTCTATCCCGCCAACCTTGCATCCCTTGCGGTGGCCAACGTCATGGGCTCGCTCGAGAGCACGATGGACTACTGGGGCCCGAACTACGACACGCTGCCGGCTGTCGGCGCCACCGACCGCTCCTTCAACTATCTTTTTATCGGCGCCTCCTCGACCATCGTCGTCCTGTGGTTCGGCATCGCCGGCGGCTGGCTGGCTCGACGCCCCAACCGAGTCATGGCCGCAGTCCTCGTCGTGGCCCTGCTCTACACGCTTGGCCGCTACACACCGCTCTACGCACTGGCCTTCGCCTACGTGCCGGGAATCAGCCTGTTCCGCCGGCCGATCGACGGCGCCTTCATCATGGTTGCCGCACTGGCGCTGCTCGCCGGCCAGCTGCTCGCCGACTACGTGCGCGAAGGCGTCCCGCGCGCGGCGCCCTGGCGGCTCCTCGCCGTGGGCGCATGTGCGGTGGGTGCAGTTGCCTGGGCCGTGCTCTTCTCCGAGAAGTCCCACCGCGGGTGGTCGTCGCTGTGGGAGGCGCTGAAGGTGATCCCGCTGGCGCTCCTGGTGATCGGCCTGATGGTGCGTGCGCGCGGCATGCACGCGCGTACATTGGCTGCCGCTTGCGTGGCCGCGATCGCCACGGCCGAGCTCATCTGGTGCAGCGTGGCCTCGAGCCTCAACGCCGAAGGGCCCGCCTACTATTCCGTGCTGCAGGAGCCGACCGGCGAAGATGCGAAGGCCCTTGCCATCCTGGAGGCGGAGCTCGAGCGGCGGCACCGGGCCGGCGAATGGCCCCGCGTCGAAATCGTCGGGGTGGGCGGCTCCTGGCAGAATCTGGCCATGACGCGCGGCATCGAGGCAACCAACGGCTACAACCCGCTCCGCATCGGCTCCTACGACCGTCTGGTGTCGCCTGGAGAGACCACTTATATCGTCGATCAGAGGATATTTCCTGCTTCCTTCGACGGTTACGACTGCGCGCTGGCGCGCGAGCTGGGGCTCGAGTACGTCGTGCTCGGACGGCCGATCGAGGAGGTGCCGCACCTGCGGCGGCGGCCGGTGTCCGACGTGCTGCTGGCAGGCCCGGACGTGTGGATCTACCGCCTGCGCAGGGCCGAGCCGCGCGTCAAATTCATCAAGCGCGTGACCGTGGCCGACACCGATGCCCAGGTCCGGGCCGGGCAATTCGGCGTCAATGCCTCCGGCGACACGGCGCTGATCGCCAGGGATACGGCTCCGGCTCGCCGCTACTGGCCCGACAACGGACGGCGCGGCAGCAGCTGGGCAGAGATCCGCTCATGGAGCCCCGATCGCCTCGAGATCGAAGCGCAGAGCGACCAGCCGGGCATCATCATCGTCCACGAGATCTACTATCCGGGCTGGGTGGCCGAGATCGACGGCAAGCCGGCGCGCATCCTGCGCGCCAACGTGCTGTTTCGCGGCGTGGAGGTGAGCGAAGGGCACCACATCGTCGTGCTGCGCTTCCAGCCCTTCGCGCTCGCCAATCTGAGAGATGCGGCCCTAGGAGTAGTCGCCCGCCACCATTGACTTCAGGCCGGCGGCGGTCGGCGCTCCGGATCGCCTGCCTCCTGCCTCGGGGACGTGGACCGCTCCCGCACCAGCCGCTTGATCGTCATGATCGGAAGACCGGCGCGCGCGATGCGGTCGGCGGCAGTGCCGAGCGGCTCGGCCACCACCGCCATATGGTGGGCATTGGCGTGCAGCAGCAGGAAGGCATCGAGCATGATGCCGACGTGCCCCCTCCAGAACACCAGATCGCCGCGCATCAGCCCGTCGAGGTCGGCCCGGAGCGGAACTGCTGAGCCAAGCTCGGCCTGCTGCATGTCGCTGTCGCGAGGACATGGCAATCCCGCCGCCTGCATGGCGAGCTGCAGCAGACCCGAGCAATCGACCCCGAGCCGGGTCCTGCCGCCCCACAGGTAGGGTATGCCGGTGAAGCGCTCGGCGACCGCGACGAAATCGGGCGCAAAGCGGTCGAGCTCGGCGATGTGGCGGGCGGGCACGAAGCTGCCGTCCTCGAGGCTGGCGAAGGTCTGGCCCGCCTCGGCGACGGTCAGCAGGGAATTCATGCTGAGTTGCAGCCAGGGGCAGGCTTTGACGTCCGGCGAGGGGTAGAGGACGGTGCCAAGCGCCTTCACCCTGTGCGTCGATTGCTTGACCTGTGCCGTCAGCGCGGCGGGACGCAGATAGCCGACGTAGCCGTCGCGCTGGAGTTGCACCCACGCCCAGCCGTCGCGCTCCTCGTAGACCGTGACGAGCTCGCCGTAGAGCGCCTCGGTGGTCCAGCTGCTCAGAGCGTTGGGCTCGGCCCGCAGCTGCGTGGCGGAATGCGCCATCTGGCGCACCACGCCCACGACATAGCGCTGGGCCTCGACTCTTCCGCGCAGCGCCTCGTCCGCAAGATCGGGTCGGTAGGCGTTGCGGCGCGGATCGAGAGGGGGAGAGGCGCTCATGGGTTGGGCTCGGTGTCGTCAGCGCGCATGCGCTGTGCGCAGCATCTCGAACAAGGCGCGCGCCACCTGCGGCTCGCCGCCCTTGGGCCCCAACGGTTTCGGCGCCTGGCGCCATCCGTAGATGTCGAAGTGCATGAAGCGCTTGGTTTGCCTGACGAACCGGCGCAGGAACAGCGCCGCGGTCACGGAGCCCGCGAATGGCGACTCGGAGACGTTGTTCATGTCTGCCACCGCGCTGTCGAGGTTTGCCTCGTAGCCCGGCCAAAAGGGCATGCGCCAGACCGGATCTCCGACGCGGTTGCCCGCGGCGCACACGGCGCCTGCGAGACCTTCGTCATCGGTATAGAAGGGAGGCAGGTCCGGCCCTAGCGCGACGCGCGCTGCTCCCGTCAGTGTGGCAAAGCTCGCGATCCAGTCGGGGCGCTCCTCGTCGGCGTAGGCGAGCGCGTCGGCCAACACCAGCCGGCCTTCTGCGTCCGTGTTGCCGATCTCTACCGTCTTGCCGGCACGGCTCGTGAGCACATCGCCCGGCCGAAAGGCATTGCCGGCGATGCTGTTGTCTGCCGCCGCGATCAAGATGCGCAGGCGCACGTCGAGCTTGGCCCCCATCACCATATGCCCAAGCGCCAGGGCCGCTGCGGCGCCACCCATGTCCTTCTTCATCATCAGCATGCCGCTGGCGGGCTTGATGTCGAGGCCGCCGGTATCGAAGCAGATGCCCTTGCCGACGAGCGTGATCTGCCGCGCTCCGGCAGGGCCCCAGGTGAGGTCGATCAGCCGTGGGGCGCGGTCGCTGGCACGGCCGACCGCGTGGATCATGGGAAAGTTCTTGGCCAGAAGATCGCCACCGACGATGCTCGATACGCGGGCGCCGTGCTTCCTGCCGAGCTGGCGGGCGGCGTCCTCCAGTTGCTCGGGCCCCAGGTCGCTTGCCGGCGTGTTGATGAGATCGCGCCCGAGCCAGACACCTTCGACGATGGAGAGCGCGCGGGCATGATCGACGCCACGCGGCACCTTGAGCTGTGGCAGCTCGTCCGCATCGGCCGACTTGTAGCGTCGGAAGCGGTAGGCACCCAGCCCCCAGGCAACGGCCGCCAGCTCGCCGTCGGCGGGCTCGTCAGCCAGGTGATAGCAGCCGGGCGGCAGCACGGCCGCCAGAAGGCCGAGCGCGACCTCCGGCCTGTCCATCGGATCGTCCGCACGGCCCTCGCCGATCCCGAGCACGGCGCCTGCGAGCGCCCCTTCGGGGCCGGGCAGCAGCAGGTGCTTGCGCGGCGCACCTTTGAAGCCTTGTGCCTCTACCCACGCCTTTTGCGCTGCGCTGAGCTGCGCCTCACGCAGCCCAGGCGGCATTGCGGGCAAACCAGATTGGAACCGACCGCTTCTTGCCGTCTGCCGCCAGCAGCACGGACGCCGGGCCCGCAGCCTGCTTCATCTTCTCTCTTGCTGCCATTGCCGATTTCGTTGAAGGAGGGCTTGGGGCATTATCGGCAGCGCGCAGCAGATTGACAATTGCCGTTGCGAGCGAGGCTGTGGGCAAGGAAGGGCCCCGACGGCAATCCGTTCTCGATCGCGGATCGATCACGAGTAGCCCGTAGGCCTTCGGCGAGGACATCCCCATGACGTATCAACTGGTGATCGGCAACAAGCGCTGGTCGAGCTGGAGCCTGCGCCCCTGGCTTGCCATGCGGCATGCGGGCCTGCCGTTCCGTGAGATCAACGTCCAGTTGCGCCGACCCGAAAGCAAGGCGCAGATCCTGCGCCACTCGCCCTCGGGCAAGGTTCCTGCCCTGCTGACTGACGGGCTGGTGATCTGGGACAGCCTCGCCATCCTCGAGTACCTGGCCGAGGCGCACCCCGACGCGAAGCTCTGGCCGGTGGAGCGGCAGGCGCGCGCGGTCGCCCGCGCGGCGGCGGCGGAGATGCATTCGGGCTTTGCAGCGCTGCGCGAGCACTGCTCGATGGAGCTGCTGGCGCGGACGCCGATGTCCACTGTGCCGGACCTCGTTGGCGCTGACGTTGCGCGCATCGTTGCGCTTTGGCGCGACTGCCGGCGCCGGTTTGGGGCATCGGGGCCGCTGCTGTTCGGCGGCTTCACGGCGGCGGACGCCATGTATGCACCCGTGGCCTCGCGCTTGCGCACCTATCTCCCCGATCTTTCGCCCTACGGCGATGACGGTACGGCGCAGGCCTATGTCGACGCCATATTCGCTCTTCCCGCCATGGCCGAGTGGGAGGCGGGGGCGTGCCGCGAGGCCGAGGCGGTGGCCTAGCGGGAGGCCGTCCGTAACGTCCGCTTAGGCTTGCTTAAGACATTGTTGACGCCTGACCCAGAAACTGACGCTACGACCCACGAATCACGTGGGCAGGTTCTCGGGCGAGGTGTCTACCATGACTGCAACTCAATCCCTTGGCGCGGCCTTCGGCCTGCGCAGTGCCGCCGGCGCGCTTGTCGTCGCCGCGGCCGGCCTCATGCTCGGTGCCTGCTCGCAGCTGGGCACGCTCTCCAGCCAATTGGCTTCCACCGAGACGCCTGCGCCCGCTGCCGAAGCTGCAACCACGTCAGCAGCCGACGCAAGAAGCGAGCTGCAAAAGGCGACCGAGTTCTGGGGCAAGAAGTTCGCCGAGAACCCCCGCGATCCGGTTGCCGGCCTCAGCTATGCGCGCAACCTCAAGGCCATGGGCGAGAAGCGCCAGGCTCTGGCCGTCCTTCAGCAGGTTTCGGTATTCCATGCTGGCAATCGCGACATCAACGCCGAGTACGGCCGCCTGGCGCTCGAATTCGACCAGGTGAGCCTTGCCCAGAAACTGCTCCAGGCCGCCGACGACCCGACCAACCCCGATTGGAAGGTGATCTCCGCGCGCGGCACCGTGCTCGCCAAGCAGGGACGATATCGCGACGCCATCGCCTTCTACGAGCGCGCCAGGGCGCTGGCGCCCGACCAAGCCTCGGTCCTCAACAACCTCGCGCTCGCGCACGCCATGGAAGGGGAGCCGGAGAAGGCCGAGCCGCTGCTGAAGCGGGCCGCCGCCGCCGGCGAGCATAAAGAGCGGGTCGACCAGAACCTCGCCCTCGTGCTGGGGCTGCAGGGCAAATACGACGAGGCCAAGCTGGCGGCGGGGCGCGACCTGCCGGCCGACAAGGCGGCCGACAACGTCGACTATGTGCGACGCATCGTGAAGCTCGAGCCCAAGCCGATGTCAGCGGCAAGCCAGACGGCTCTCAAAGGCTCGACACCGGCAAGCAGCGACACGGACACGCCTTCCGGCTGGGCGCCCCAGGTCGCCTTCAAGGCCGCACGATAACGTAGCGATGGGCTGGCCCTGCAGGGCGTAGATTGCCTGCCGACGAAGCCACCGGGCAACCAGCGGCGACACTACCGCTCGCCCGCAGCCCGTCCGAGCCCTCGACTGAAGGCTGCGCACGGTCGAGTCCCGAGATCACACGCTCGGGCGATGAAGTCATGGCCGTGCTTTTTCTCGCGAGCCCGGGGGCCCTACCACAGCAGCGTGCCCACGTAGTGGAGCACGATCTCGCGCGTGTGCGGGCGGTCGCGGTGCTCGATCAGATAGAGGGCTTGCCAGGTGCCGAGCACGGGCGTCCCCGCGGCCACGGGGACGCCGAGACTTGTTGCCGTCAGCATCGACTTGATGTGCGCGGGCATATCGTCGGGCCCCTCGATGTCGTGGCGGTAGGGGGCGCCGCGCGGCGCCAGCCGCTCGAGCGTGCCGGTAAGGTCGCGCAGAACGTCAGGGTCGGCGTTCTCCTGGATCGTGAGCGAGGCCGAGGTGTGGCGCACGAACAGCGTGAGCAACCCGTCGCGCGCACCGATCGAGCCGAGCCAGGCCCGCACCTCTTGGGTGACGTCGGTGAAACCCGGCCCGCGGGTCTTCATCTGGAGAATGTGTTGCGCTTGCGCCAGCACGCCTAGCAGCTCCACTGGAGGAGAAGGCGGCGGTCGAGAATGGCCCGTGTGCGCATGGGAACCTCGTCTTGCGGATCGTGGGACCGATCGCGGGCGACGCGACCGCCAAAGCACGCACCCACAGCGATCGTGTCTGCTCCGGCCGACCTGCACTGCCGACTTAACCGAAACTTTACGGCGGATTGCGACCTTGGCCCAGCATTCTGGTGCCCGCGTCTCGAGCCATGCACGCCTCCGCCGGCACGAACGAAGCCGAACCCTGGTCGCTTCGATTCCCTCCCCTCTCGGGGCGCCGGCGCCGCGGCGTGTCGCGACCGCATTCTGGCCTACGGAACCGCCATGCCGTCCTCCGACCCGAAGAAGACCAGGCCCACCGCCGGCCGCAAGGCCTCCAGCGAGGAGCTGTCGCAGGCCTGCGCCGCCGCCGACCTGCAGGCGGCCCTGCAGCGCATTGCCAGCCAGCTGACGGACGCGGACCGGCGCCATTCGAAAGCTCTGCAGGACGTGCAAGAGCGGCTCGGCCAGGTCGGACGCCAGGTCGACCAGGCGCGCATCGCGATTCCGGAGCAGCACGCGGGCTCCTTCGGCCGGCTCGAGCATGAGATCGCCGCGTTGGCGGCGAGGGTCGCAACCTTCGGCCAGGAAAGGCAATCGCAGCGCGAGGACGGCGCCGTGCCTGGCCCTGCGACGCCTGCGGCGGCGGAGGAGCCCTGGGACGCCCAGTCCGCGGAGGCACTGACCCGGGTCTGCGAGATGGCGCAGGCCGAGCTCGTCACCGGCCGACGGCAGAAGCGAGCGCCCCGAATCGGAAAGCAGGGTCCCGACAAGAGCGCACCACCGGCCAGCCGGCCGGAGACCATCGCGGCGATCGACCGAGTTCTGGCTCGAAGCGCGCCTTGCAGGCATCGCCGAAACGGTGCAGCGCTCGCTGGGAGAGAACAATCCGGCCAAATCGCTCGCAGCGCTCGCCGGCCGCCTGGACCAGCTGGAGGCCCGGCTCGAGGCCTTCCTCGCCGACGCGTCGGCACGCTTCGGCAGCGACTGGCTCAAGCTCCTCGAGCAGCACGTCGAGGAGCTATCGGCACACTTCGAGGCGACGAGCCGGCAGCTGGCGCGTCTGGACGACATCGAGGCACAGCTGCGCCAGTTGTCACAGGCACTCGGTGAGCAGCGGCAATTTGTGCAGGCAGAGCCGAAAGGCCTGCACGAAGAAGCGGTCGAGGCCTTGATCCAATCAGCCGCCGAGCGCGCGGCCGGCCATCTGGCCGCAACCCTGCCGGCGCCGGAGGGAGCCAAGCGCCTCGACGCCCTCGAAGGCATGATGCAGGACTATATTGCCGAGCGGCGGCGCGAGGAGGAGGCGACCTCCGGCACCCTCCATACCATCGAGGAGGCGCTGCTGCGCATGATCGAGCGTGTCGATGCGCTGGACCCGCCGGCGCTCCATGTTCGCGAGGAGGATGATACAACCGACACCGGCGGCATGGGCGAGGAGGGCGAGCGCCTGGCCGAGGCCTATGCCGCGGGCGCTCGCGTGCTCGGGCACAGGCCCGACGAGCCGGTGCTCGACGCGACCGACTATGTCCCTGCCCTCGCGCGGCGTGAGGGTGGCGCATCGATGCCGACGCTGGCCACGGCCGAGGACCCGGAAGCTGCGGCAGCCGAGGCGGCACAGGCGAGACAGGAGCTGCGCGCCTCCGCCATGCGCGGCAAGCTGAGAGCCCAGTCCGCGCCGGAGGACCCCAGCCTCACGCTGACGAGCGAGGTCCGGCTCGGAGCCGCGGCTGTCGAGCCCGCAGAGGCCAAGTCCTCCGATCGCGCGGGCAATCGCGCGGGCGGATTGCGATCCCGCCTGCTGATGGGCGGGGCGATGGTGGCCCTGTTCGGCGCCGGCTACCTGGCGGTCGACCTCCTCGTCATGCGTGGCCAGCCCTCGGACACCGCCAAGCCCGCCATCAGCGAGGTGCAGCCGGGCAAGGCGAGGGCTACTCCCGCCGGCGACCGGAAGACAGGCGCTGTACCCGTGCCGCAGCCCGCCAAGCGGCCCGGAGCCGCGGGGCAGGAGACGCGCAAACAGATCGAGCAGGGGACCGGGCAGCGGCAGACCATCCGGCACCTGGCGGGTATGCAGATGGTCGATGGATTGGATGTGGGCAGCACTGCCGCCGAGCCGGCAGCGGTGCCGCAGCAGGGTGTCCCTGGCATGCTCGTTCAGGACGACGAGCTCGCCGGCGGCACCGGCGCCGCGTCCCTGCCGGAATTGATCGGCAGCGCAGCGCTGAGGAGCGCCGCAGCCAAGGGTGACGTGTTCGCCCAATTCGAGGTGGCGACGCGCTTTGCCGAAGGCCACGGTGTGCCGCAAGACCAGAATCTGGCCTTTCTCTGGTACGAGCGCGCGGCGACGCGGGGGCTCGCCTCGGCACAATTCCGCCTCGCTGCCTACTTCGAGCGGGGCATTGGCGTTGCCGCGGACCTGGAGCGAGCCAAGGTCTGGTATCGCCGGGCGGCCGAGCAGGGTCATGTCAAGGCCATGCACAACCTTGGCGTCCTCATCGCGGGCAAAGGCCAGGAGCCAGGCGACTACGCCGCCGCAGTCGAGTGGTTCAGGCGGGCGGCCATGCGCGGCTACATCGACAGCCAGTTCAATCTCGCAACGCTCTACGCCTCTGGGCGCGGCGTGCCAAAGGATCTGACCGAGTCCTACAAGTGGTTCGCACTGGCCGCACGCACCGGCGATGCCGGGGCGGCGCGCCGCCTCGAGGAGATCAAGGCGCAGCTCGATCTGCCCGAACAGGAGGCGGCGGAGCGCAAGGTCGCGGCCTGGCGCCCCGAGGCACCGGAGCCGACCGCAGCGAGCCAAGTCAGCCGATAGCGGACCGCCGCGAGGCCCGAGCGGACCGACCAACTCGGCGTGCTTGCATTTCCCTGGCACATGGTGTCCTTTCGGTGCAGGGAACGTTCGCGGCCGTTTGTGGGCAGCCCGGGCACGGGCGGGCCTCCTGCGGGCCAAGCCAATCAGTCGTTTCGTCGGTCCGGGCTGACGGACTGGATCCCCGCGGGGTCCGATCTCGACCTGATGCTGAGGTGTGCACGCCAAGCCCCTGCGATGGCGCGGCTTGAGGCGTCGGCCGGGACGATCGGGCCCCTGCGTGGTGGAGCGTGGGTGAGGGAGCCTGATGCGCCGGCGCAAGGGCACTTGGACGAGGCTGGGGCTGATCGCAACGGCTGCCGTCGGCCTCTTGGCGCTTGGCGTCTCAGAGAGCCAGGCGCAACGCCGCAGGCGCCCGCCGCCAGTTGCCAGGGAGGCTCCGCACAGCCAGATCGGGGAGGTGAAGCGCGAACAGCAGCCGGGTGCCCGCGAGTTGGTGCAGGCCGACGTGTCGGCGCGCAATGTGGCCGTGACCTCCAGCTTCAACGGCACCGAGATCGTCATCTTCGGCGCGGTCGACAACAGCCAGCAGCCGAGCGCCGAATCCGGCTACTACGACGTGCTCATCGTCGTGGAGGGCGTGCCGGCCCGTCTCGTGGTGCGGCGCAAGAGCAACGTCGCGGGGCTGTGGCTCAATACCTCCTCGGCCACCTTCGACCTGGTGCCGAGCTATTACGCGATGGCCTCGACGCGGCCGATCGACGAGATAACCACCGACGAGTTCAGAGCCACCCACGGCGTCGGCTTCCAGAATCTACGCTTCACGCCGGCCTTCGGACAGGCGCAGGCGCTCTCCACGGAGGATCTGAAGAAGTTCCGCGAGGCCATCGTGCGCCTCAAGCAGAAGCAGGGCCTCTACGTCCAGGACCAGTACAGTGTCGCGTTCATCGGCCGCAGCCTGTTCCGCGCCACCATTGAGCTGCCGGCAAATGTCACGGTCGGACCTTTCGAGACGCGCGTCTACCTCTTTCGCGATGAGAAGCTGCTGAGCCAATACACGGTGCGCCTCAATCTGGAGCGCGAAGGGCTCGAGCGGCACCTGCACGGCTTCGCCTTCAGCTATCCCGCGTTCTACGGCTTGATGACCGTAGCGATTGCAATCGCCGCCGGGCTGTTGGCCTCCACCGTGTTCCGCAAGACGGGCTAGCCTCGGGGCATGAGCGCCCGCCGCTCAGCGGCGCCTCCTGATGCATTTTTCCAGGCAGCGCTGCAGATGGGCCTGGCACTTCGCCCGATCCTGGCTCTTCTTGTAGCAGTTTCCGTAAGCCGTCCTGCAAGCTGCCGAGCACGACTCCTTGCTGCCCGAGGCGCTCAACGGCGCTCGCGCCGAGAGCACGACAACAAGGAGGAGCGCTGCCGAAGCCAGTATGAGATACCCACGGCAGGTCACAGGTTGGGCTCCTGGTCAGCGTGTGGCGACGGCGACTTGCAGGGAAAATGAACGAGGCGGCCCCGGTAGGGTTACGGCGGGCACCATGAACGGATGCTGAATGCCGGGATGTCACGCAAGACACAGCAGGCGACTTGCGCGCCAGAGTGGGGCCGCTTCGGATGGAACTATCGTGCCCCAATCGAAGCGAAGCGCCTCGATCAGAAAACGATCGTGCTCCAGGATCGCGGATAACCTGGCTGGCGGTGCGGGTTTCCTTACACCTGGCTGAATTGGGGCGCGAGCTCAGCGTCTAACGGCTGCAGGCCCCTTGCGAGGGAGCAAGGTTTTTCGAATTCGACCCAGCCGACGTGCTCTCCCCCGCCAGCCGGGAACTTCACCTGGCACCAGGGCTTGCGGCAGCCGCCAGCAAGGTGGATGCAACCTGCCTGCGCCTCGAACACGTGCACCACCGGGGCATCAAGCGACGGCTCCCCGTGCACCTTGAGGCCATCCGCCGGCGCCACGCCGATCACGCGCCAGTAGGCCGGCAACTGAGAGAGCTTGCGCGGCAAGGGAGCGGACTCAACTGGTCGGTCGGGTGGTGGCGCGCGCTGGATGAAGGGGTCGACCGCCGGCTCGATGGCGAGATGGCGCGCATAGACCCAGCCCGAGGCCCCATTGTAGATGATCGGGCACCATCCGCGGCAGGGACCGGTGAGGCGCACGCCGCGGCCGGAGGGCGGGATCTCCCCGACGACGGGATAACCCATGGATGGCCCTGCCCGGATATTGAGCACGTCATCGTAGTCGACGGCGACGACGCGGTAGGTCCGCTCGCCGTTCAAGGCCGAGGCCCGGTCCGCGCCCTGCCAGAGCAGCTGAAGGACAACAAGAGCAAGAATGGCCGCAAGGATCTGCCGCGCGCGCGGCGAACAGAGCCACATCATGACGCGCCCCACTCACGCATTACACCAAAGCCCTGTTTACTGCCTCTTCGGCGGCATCGGCAACTTGCGCAACGTTGCGATGGAGCCGATTCTGGCAACCTGTTGCGCGCCGGTCGAGGCGCGTTCCGCCTCGAGGGTCGGGCGCGCGCAGCCGGCGCAATCATCAGGCGCGAGGCATCTCGGGAGCGGGCGCGATGCGTCTCATCATTGCGGCGGTCGGCCGTCTCAAGGACGGGGCGGAGCGCGAGCTGCTCCAACGCTACCGCGACCGCCTCGCAGCGATGGCCAAGCGCCTGGGGCTCGGCCCCGTCGCCTGGCACGAGATCGCCGAGAGCCGCGCCGCCGCGCCCGCCAAGCGTGCGGCCGAGGAGGGCGGGGCTCTCCTGAAGCTTGCGCGCGATGCCGACATGATCATCGCGCTCGACGAGCGCGGCAAGGCGGTGACCAGCGAGGGCCTGGCGCAGCTCCTGCGCAAGGCCCGGGACGGGGGGATCGGGACGATGGCTGTCATCATCGGCGGCCCCGATGGCTTGACCTCGGCGGTGCGCGAAGCAGCCCGTCACACGCTATCCTTCGGCGCCATCACGCTGCCGCACGGGCTGGCCCGCATCGTGCTCGCCGAGCAGCTCTACCGCGCGGCGACCATCCTGGCCGGTCATCCTTATCACCGGGCCTGACGTTCGCCTTGCGCGCACCGCGAAGTGAAGGGGACGTGATCGAGCCTCTGCTAAGGTAGCTGCGCACGCGAGCGACGAGGAGCAGCGGACGATCCTATGAAGAACCTGGCGCCTGAGACCGTGGCCGCGCAAGCCGGCGGCGCCGTCGACGAGGCGACCGGCGCCATCGTGCCGCCGGTGCACTTGACGACGACCTTCATCCGCGATCCCGACAATCAATATCGCAAGGGCTACTGCTACGGCCGTCCCGACAACGCGACCGTGCGCCAGGCCGAGGCAGTGCTGACAGCCCTCGAAGGCGGCGCCGCCGGCATCGTGATGGCCTCGGGCATGAGCGCGGCGACGGCGGCATTCCTGGCGCTGGAGCGGCCGGCACACGTAGTTGCGCCGCAGATCATGTATTGGGGCCTGCGCAAGTGGCTTACCGAGGACGCCCCCTCGCTCGGGATCGAGGCGAGCTTTGTCGATGGAGCCGATCCAGCGGCGATCCGCGCCGCCATGCAGGCCGGCAGGACACGGCTGGTATGGGTCGAGACGCCGGCAAACCCGACGTGGTCCGTGACCGACATCGCCGCCGCCGCGGACGTCGCGCATGACGCGGGCGCGTTGCTGGCCGTCGACTCCACCGTGCCGACACCGGTGCTGACCCGGCCGCTCGCGCTCGGTGCCGACGTGGTGATGCATTCGGCCACGAAGTACCTCAACGGCCATTCCGACGTGATCGCGGGCGCTCTGGTTTTTGCACGCAAGGACGCTTACCAGGAGCGCGCCGTGCGCCTGCGGGGCATGCTGGGTACGATCCTTGGGCCGTTCGAGGCGGCGCTGCTGCTGCGTGGGATGCGGACGCTGCACGTGCGCGTGCGCCACCAATGCGCCAGCGCCATGGCCCTGGCGCAGCATTTCGCACGCCACCCTGGAATCGCGGCCGTGCTCTACCCGGGGCTCGACTCCCATCCTGGACACGCGACCGCGGCGCGGCAGATGCAGGGCGGGTTTGGCGGCATGCTCTCCATCCGGGTCAAAGGCGGGGAGCGCGCCGCCATTGCCGCCGCCGCCAACGTCAAGCTGTGGAAGCGGGCGACCTCGCTCGGCGGGGTGGAGAGCCTCATCGAGCACCGCGCGAGCATCGAGGGGCCGGGCTCGCCGTGTCCACCCGACCTGCTGCGCCTTTCGGTCGGGCTCGAGAGCGCGGCGACCTGATCGGTGACCTCGAGCAGGCGATTGGCAGGGCGTGACCGCATCCCTCTTGCTCTCGAGGGGCAGGAAGACTCAGCCATGCGAGGCGAGCAGATGGCCGCGCACGGGCACGCGCGCCTCGAGCACCTGGCCGGTGTCGGAGTCGGTGAAGACGAGGCGCTGCAGATCGGCCGGATCATAGGCGAGGTTGGTGATGGCGTG
Organism: uncultured Alphaproteobacteria bacterium; assembly: GCA_963738065.1. Classification (GTDB taxonomy): domain Bacteria; phylum Pseudomonadota; class Alphaproteobacteria; order Rhizobiales; family Hyphomicrobiaceae; genus AWTP1-13. Next base: position 93,992 of record CAVTVO010000009.1, on the reverse strand, counting down.
GCCGGCGCAGCTTGCGATGCGGAACCCGGGGATGCCGGTCTTGTCGAGCAGCCAAATGCAGCCGTGGCCCGGGTTGCAGATGGCAAGGCCACCCGCCTCGTCGACGGCAAGCCCGTCGGGGCCGCTGGCACCGCCGGGCGTATGCGCAAAGACGTTGACCTTGCCCGTGACGCCGTCGCGCGTGAGCGGCATGCGCCAGATCTGGCAGGCGCGCGTCAGCGCCACATAGAGCCAGCTCTCGCTGGGGTCCAGCGCGATGCCGTTGGGGCTTGGGCAGGTGTCGATCAGCCGCTCGAGGCGGCCGTCGCGGGCGAGGCGATAGACGCGGCCGGTGGGGTCCTGCATGCCGGTCTGGCCCTGGTCGGTGAAATAGATGTCGCCATTGCGGGCGATGACGAGGTCGTTGACGCCTTTGAAGCTCTCGCTGCGGATGTGGGTGTAGTGCGGGGCGACCTCGCCGCTGCGCGGGTCGAGCTGCATCAGCCCCAGCTTGTAGTCGGTAATGAGGATGCGGCCGTCGCCGGCAATCTTTAGCCCATTGGGCCAACCGTCGTACTCGGCGATCAGCGTCCAGTCGCCACCGCGGTCGATGCGGAAGATGCGCCCGTGCGGGATGTCGGTGACATAGAGGTTGCCGGCGCGATCGAACGAGGGGCCCTCAAGGAACGAGTTGGCCGCAGCGCCGCCCTTGTTGTAGTCGGCCCACAGCGTGCGCTGCGGCTTGCGGAACTTGTCGGGCATGCGCGTGAAGACGCGCGATGAGATCGTTTCGGGCACCGGGAACCAGGACATGAAACACCCCTTGGCTACGCAGGCGGCAGTTCCGCAGCGCAGACTATGTGAGGCGGGGAGGGCTCACAATGCCGCGCGCGAGCGGAGTTGCCACACGGCCGTGCGCTTGATCTCGGCGTCCTCCAGCTCGCGCGTGACGGGGACCCTGTACTCGGCCACCTGGCGGAAGCGCTCGGCGGGGAAATAGCTGCGGCGCGGATCGCCCACCAGAACCTCCGCGCCGCCCGCGTGGGCTGCCTCGATGAAAGCGAGTACGCGCTCTGCGAGCGCCCGCTCGTAGAAGAGGTCGCCGACAAGGACTGCCTCGATGCCGGCAATCTCCTGGGCCGGCTCGGCCAGCAAGTCCGTGGCAATGATCTCGATCGGGACGGCGTTGGCCTCGGCGTTGAGGCGGATGGCGGCGAGCGCGAGCGTATCGATCTCGGCGGCGAGCACGTGCGCGGCGCCGGCCAGCATGGCGGCAATGCCGGCAAGTGCGCTACCGGCGCCGAGGTCGAGCACGCGCCGGCCGGCCGCAAGGGCGGGGTTGTCGAGGAGATGGCGCGCCAGCGCCTGCCCGCCGGCCCAGGCGAAGGCCCAATAGGGCGGCGGCACGTTCATCTGGCCGAGCTCCTCCTCGGTCTTCTGCCAGATCGGCAGCGACTCCTCGGCCAAGTGCAGGCGGATCTCCGGGACCAGCGGCACGGCGAGCAGCTTGGTGTTGGAGCGAATGAAGTCGGCGGGTTCCATGCCGCCACAGCATCAGAGGCGGACACGCGGCACAAGACCGATCGCGCCGCTGAGGGCCCTGGATGACAACCGGGCGCCGCGTGCTAACGTTGCGCGAGAAGCATGGACGAGATCAGGGAGAGACGCATGGACTTCAAGGGCAAGGTCGCGGTCATCACGGGCGCCGGCAACGGTATCGGGCGGCAGACCGCGCTGGGATTTGCGGCGCGCGGCGCCAAGGTGCTGGCGGTCGACAAGGACCTGCCCGCCGCAGAGCGCACGGCCGGCACGATCAAGCAGCAGGGCGGCGAGGCGCGCGCACAGGCCGCCGACGTCACCAAGTCGGCCGACGTCGCAACCTACGTGAAGGCCGCGCTCGATGCCTGGGGCCGGATCGATTGCTTCTTCAACAACGCCGGCATCGAGGGCAAGGTGGCACCGCTTGCCGAGTACGACGAGGCGGTGTTCGACCAGGTGATCGGCGTCAACGTCAAGGGCGTGTTCCTGGGACTGCGCCATGTTCTCCCGGTCATGATCAAGCAAAAGTCGGGAGCGATCGTGAACACGGCCTCGGTCGCGGGTCTCGTCGGCACGCCGGGCATCGGCCCCTACGTCGCCTCCAAGCACGCCGTGATCGGCCTCACCAAGACCGCCTCGGGCGAGGTGGCGCGCTCGGGCATCCGCGTCAACGCGATCTGTCCGGGGCCGATCGATACGCGCATGATCCATTCGCTCGAGGCGCAGATCAACCCGGCAAACCCCGCAAGCGTGGGCGAGCGCTACCAGAACATGCTGCCGATCGGCCGCTACGGCACCCCCGAGGAGGTCGCCAACCTCGTGCTGTTCCTGTGCTCGGACCTGGCCGGCAACATCACCGGCGCGCAATACGTGGTCGACGGCGGCCGCACCGCGACGGGTGGGGCGGTGACGTCGGTGAAGGTGGGCTGAACCGCGGCCTGCGTCTGTGGCCGCCCCTCACCCCGACCCTCTCCCCGCAGGCGGGGAGATGGGGAACGGCTCCACCCGGCAGGGATGGCCGCGCACGTCGCTGGAGCCGGAGACGGGGTCCCAGGGACCGTCGTAGGAGAGCGCCGCGTTGATGTTGATGTCGAGCGCGCCGTGGTCGGGCGCGGCGCTGCCCGGCAGCCACCAGCCCATGCCAGTGTTGACCACGCCGGCCGGGGTCGCATCGGTGAGCTTGAGGCGCAGGCGGCAGGCGCCCTTGCCGCGCGCCACCTCGAGCTTGACCCAGGCACCGTCGTCGAGGCCGAGCGCGCGGGCCGTGTCGGGGTGCATGGTGAGGCGCGGGTCGGGCGAGACCTTGCGGGCCCATTCCTGATCCCGGAAGCGCGAGTGGTGGTAGCTCTTCTCGCGGTCGCCGGTGACGAGTAGGAGCGGATACCTCGCGGCTTCCTCTTGCGGCAGGCGCTCGCTGGCGGGCGGGTCGTAGGCCGGCAAGGGGTCGAGGCCGACGCTTTCCATGGTCGTCGAGTACAGCTCGATCTTGCCGGTCGGCGTGGCGTAGGGCCGGCGGGCAGGCGTCTGCGCGCTCACCTGTGCGTAGCCGGTCCGCTCCAGGTCCTCGATCGAGATGCCGCTGTCGCCGAGCAGGTAGGTGTTGAACGCGCGCTGCGAGGCCCAGGGGAGCAGATTGCGGGTGACGGCCTGGCGTGCGGCCATCTTCTCGAGCAGCGGCAGCGCGATGTCGATCTCCGAGCGCGCCTCGCCCTGCGGCGGCACGACCGCGCGCGTGAAGAGCACGGTGGGGCCCGACGGCATGAAGGAGACCTCCTCCTCCTCCAGCGTGGTGGTCTTGGGGAGCACGATGTCGGCGAACTCCGCCGTCGGCGTCGTGGCGTGCGCGGCGACCGCGACGAAATCGAGCGAGCGCAGTGCCTCCATGGTGCGGCGCGTGTCGGGATAGGTGACGAGGATGTTGACGCCGCTGGCATAGAGCGCGCGCACGGGGTAGGGCCGCCCAGTCAGGATGGCGTCGATCACGGAAGGGTTGTGGCAGGCGGTCTGCCAGCCCTTCGGGCCGGCCCAGAGCGGGAACCGGTCGGCGCCGATGGTGCGCGTCTCGGTCTCGAGGTCGAGCCGGAACTGCGGCATGTGCAGCAGCTCGCCGTAGTTCTTGAACCCCGGCGGCGTGCGCTGGCGCAGGTTGCCGCCGGGACGATCGACGTTGCCGCTGATGGCGAGCAGGCAATGGTAGGCGCGGAAGGTCTGCACGCCGGCACTCGCTGCATCGATGCCGTGGCCGCTGACGAACGTCGATGGCCCGTCGGCTGCGCGGCGCGCCCGGCGAGGGCCTCGAAGCCGTGGCAGAAGCGCGCCACGAGGTCCTTGTCGTAGAGGCTCTCCGCGATCATCACGTGGATCATGGCGAGCGCCAGCGCCGCATCCGTGCCAACGCGCGGGGCGAGCCACAGGTCGGCCATCTGCGCCGCCTGGGTGCGCTTGGGGTCGATGACGATGATACGGGCGCCGCGCTTCTTGGCGGCCTTGAGGGAAGCCCATTCCACGGGATCGGCGATCGAGGAGTTGCGGCCGACAATGAGGGCACAGCGCGCGTTGTCGATGTCCTCCCCGCGCGTGATGTCGAGGCCCATGGCACGCGCGCTGACGGCCCGGCAACCGCCGCACAGGTCCTGGTTGATCATCCAGTTGGGCGAGCCGATCGAGCGCATCGTGAGGGCGAGGATGACGCTGCGCGAGAAGTAGGCGCCGCTGGTGGCGCCGACGATGGCCTCCGGCCCATGCTTGCGCCGCACCTCGGCCAGGCGGTCGGCCATCTCGTCGAGCGCCTCGTCCCAGGAGATGCGCGCCCACTTGCCCTCGCCGCGCGCTCCGGTGCGGCGCATTGGGTAGAGCAGGCGGTTCTCGTGATAGGTGATGCCGGGCGCACCGCGGATGCCCTTGATGCAGAAGGCGCCCTTGGAGTGCGGGTTCTCGCGGTTGGGCTGAAAGTCCACCACCTTGCCCTTGCGCACGGTGGCGAGCGCGCCGCAACAGGTGGAGCATTCCCAGCAGGTCGTTGGGTACACGCCGTCTGCGGGCCGCGCGCGGCTGGCAAGTGTGGCGCTGGTCATGGGCTTCTCCGCCGATCGAACTCGCCGAGCCTCAGAAGGGGTTGGTGACGATGCCGCCATCGGCGCGAAGCGCAGCGCCGTTGGTCGCGCTCGAGGCTTTCGAGCACACGTAGCAGATCAGGTTGGCGATCTCCTCCGGCGTCGCATAGCGCTGCAGGAGGGAAGCGGGCCGGCGCTCGGTGAAGGTGCGTGCGGCCAGGTCCTCGACGGTCGTTCCCATGGCCTTGGCGCGCGCCGCAAGCCGCACCGGCTGCATCTCCACCCAGGTGGGGCCCGGCAGCACCGAGTTGACGGTGATGTTGGTGCCCTTGGTCAGCTCGGCGGCGCCGCGGGCGATGACGAGCTGCGCCGACTTGGAGAAACCGTAGTGGATCATCTCCTTGGGCACGAAAATCGCCGACTCGCTGGAGACGAAGACGACGCGGCCCCAGTCCTTCCGGTCGAGCATGCCCTGGAGGTAATGCCGGGTCAGGCGCACGCCGCTCATCACGTTCACCTCGAACATCTTCTGCCAGTCTGCGTCCGGCGTCTCGAAGAACGGCTTGGGCTCGTAGATGCCCATGCTGTTGACGAGGATGTCGACGGCGGGGACCTGCCGGATCAGCGCGGCGCAGCCGTCCGCAGTGCCGAGATCGAGCGCTGCCGATTGTACGGGGACCCTCGGCGCGGCTTGGCGGACCTTGGCAACGGCCTCTGTCACGGTCGCTTCCGCGCGACCGTTGACGATGACGGCGGCGCCCATGCGCGCCAGCCCGATCGCGGTAGCCAGCCCGATGCCGCGTGTCGAGCCCGTCACCAGGGCCGTCTTGCCGGTCAGGTCGAGGTCCATTCGTGGCGTCCTTGTCGTGGGCGTGAGCCGCATCCGTTCCTGGGAGCGCAGCGAAACAGAAGCGCCCACGCCGCGCAAGGCATCGCCGAACCCAACGCTTGCGTTGCAGGCGAGCGGCTAGGGGGGAGGCACGCCGCCGAGCACGCCTTTGTGTGCGAGGTTGCCGATCTCCGCCGGCGTATATCCAGCCGCGCGCAGGATCTCCTCGGCGTGCTCGCCGATGCGCGGCGGCTGGCGCTCGAGGCCTGGGCGGGCGCGGTCGCCGCCGAACTCCATGGGCAGGGCCGGCAGGCCGACCATCGGGCCGCCGCCTCCGAGAGCTGACAGAGCGGTCGCCAGCAGTCCGCCGGCTGCCAGGTGAGGATCGATCGCCAGCTCGTCAGGGCGGCCGACGCGCGCGTGAGGAATCCTTCCCGTCTCGCAGCGCTCGAGGATGGTGGCGAGATCGAGCTTGGCGAGCCTCGCCTCGAGATCGGGCAACAGCCAGGGGCGCTCCTCGCAGCGGCTCGCGTTGGAGGCGAGGCGCTTGTCGCCGGCGAGATCGGGCAAGCCGAAGACCTCGCAGAAGCGGTGCCACTGGCCGTCGGCGGTGACGGCGATGAAGGCCTGGCCGCCGTCACCGGCCGTGAAGACGTCGTAGATGCCCCAGGCACTCTTGCGCGCAGGCATGGGCGGCATAGGCGCCCCGATCACGGCGCTGCCAGCCATGAAGGTGCCCGCAAGGAACACGGCGCTCTCATAGAGGGAGCTGCCGACCCGCTGGCCGCGGCCGGTGGCGTCGCGCTGGCGCAGTGCGGCGAGGACCGCCACCACGCCGAACACAGCGCCCAGGATGTCGATGATGGGCGCTGCCGCACGCAGAGGCCGGCCGGGTGGACCGGTCATGTAGGCGAGCCCGCTCTGCATCTGCACCACCTCGTCGAGCGCGCCGCGCTCCTCGTATGGGCCGGCGAGGTAGCCCTTCATGGAGAGATAGATAAGGCGGGGGTTCGTCTTCTCGAGGTCTTCCCAGCCGCAGCCGAGCCGCTCGATCGTACCGGGACCGAAATTCTCCAGCACGACGTCGGCGCCGGCGGCAAGTCGGTGCACCGCGGCCCGACCCTCGGGCCGCTTGAGGTCGATGGCGATGCTGCGCTTGTTGCGGTTGTAGGTGGCAAAGAAGCCGGCGGCGAAACCGGGCAATCGTCGCGTCGGGTCGCCATCGACGGGCTCGATCTTGATGACGTCGGCGCCGAGGTCGGCGAACAGCAGGCCGGCGCAGGGCCCCATGATGGTGTGGCCGAAGTCGAGGACGGTGAGGCCGGCCAGCAGCTTCGGCGGGGGTTGCTGGCTCATGCGGTCTTCCTCATCCCTGCGCGGCACCCGGGCCTGCGCGGCACCCCGGCCTGCGCGGAACGGGTCCCGCGCGCAATCGCGGCCAGCCCCGTGCGAGATCCCGGGCGCTTCACCTACATGCTTTTGCCCAAGCGAGAAAGAGCGGCGCACTCGCGGCAGGCCGGGACCAGAGAGGTCGCTCCGGTCAATGCTCGCTGAGCCGGTCCGCGAAGGGTGTCCACGCCGGCTGCGGCAGTTTCCACCAGACGGCGCGATGCTCCTGCGGAGCGGCGGAAACCGATGCGGGGTCACCCATGGGTCCGCCGAGGCTGCTGACGCCCTCGGGCAGCGGCGGGCGCGCGGCAGCCGCTTGCATGGGCTCCTCGGCGTGAGCGAGGGCATTGACCTCGGTGTGGAAGGGCGGGCTGGCGGCCTGCGCCCGCGGGGCTGTGGGTGGTGCCATCGGGGCGACCGCGCGGTCGGCTGCGGCCGGCCGGCGCGGCGGCGTGATGCGTGCGAGGCCCAGTCGATCGGAAAGTTGCACGTGTGCGATGGCCGTCGCCATCCGCTCGCCGCTCGCGTCGGCGACCTCGACCGTCATGTCGAAGGTTTTGGGCGCGCCGTCCCCGAGCGTCAGCTGCAGATCCTCCAGCTCGGCCGGACGCAAGGCCCAGGTGCCCTCCGCCCGACGCTCACCTCGCGACAGCTGTGCCTCCGTGGGCAGACCGCGCAGGACCACCTCGGCATCTTGCGAGCCGGCAAGCCCGACGACGCGCAGCGGCAGCTTCACTGTGCCGCCGACGCCTCGATCGACGGTGATCTGGAAGGTGGATTGGGTCGGTGTCCCAATCTCGCCGGCATCACGGTGCTGATGCGACGCCGGCTGTCGGGGGCCCAGCCGGGCGATCGTCGGCGACAACGCCAGGATATGGTGCAGGCGCGCTCGCATCTGCCCGGGATGGGCGAAGACGGTGGCAAGCAGGGTCGCGCTGCCGAGCGCCCCACCGCAAACCAGCCCGACGAGGAAGCTCTTGCCGGCAAAGCCCCGCGCGCGCTTGCCTGCGCTCGGCCGTGCACCGCGGCGCCCCCTTGGCGGAGGCACCGGCACGATGCCGCATTCCAGAAGCGCGAGCCGCTCCCTCAGGCTCGCAGGCGTCGTCTTTCGATTGGCGCGCGATGCCGTCTGCATCGTTGGCCTCCAGGTCTACGCAAAACGCCCCCGCGCCTTGCTCCTAGTCGGGCGGGCTTTGTCAGCCTCGCTCGTTCTTGTCGCGCTGCAGCCTTGCCGCGAGTCCTCGAGGACCAGGATGGCTTTTTCCACCGGCAGGCCGCAGACTGGCAGTTTAGAGTTGAATGTTGCGGGTATGCAACTCGAAGATGGAGCCTCATCAGAGTCGGCAGCACGTCCGCAGCCGTTTGCGCCCTCGCGCGGCCTGTTGGCCCGTGCCGCGCCCTTCCGCTAGCGTGTGACCATGACCAGCAATCCTTTTACCCAGCATCTCGAGAAGCGCCCCGCGAACTATCGGCCGCTGAGCCCGGTGCCGTTTCTGGAGCGGGCGGCCGCAATCTACCCAGCGTATACCGCCGTGATCCACGGGGCGCAGCGCTTCACGTATGCGCAGCTCTACGCGCGCGCCCGCCGGCTCGCCTCGGCGCTCTCCCTGCGCGGCGTCGGCCCAGGCGACACAGTATCGGTCATGCTGGCCAACACGCCGCCGATGCTCGAGGCTCACTATGGGGTGCCGATGACGGGCGCCGTGCTGCACTCCATCAACACGCGGCTCGATGCGGACATCATTGCCTTCCAGCTCGATCACGCTGACGCAAAGATCGTGATCTGCGATCGCGAGTTCGCCGCCGTCATGGGCGAGGCGCTGGCGCGCGCGAAGGTCGAGCCCCTCGTCATCGACTACGACGACCGGCAATTCCCGCAAGCTGCGGGGCCGCTGTCGGCGACCGACTACGAAGCTTTTGTCGCCGGCGGCGATCCCACCTTCCCCTGGCGCGAGCCCGAGGACGAGTGGGAGGCAATCACGCTCAACTACACGTCCGGCACGACCGGCAATCCCAAAGGTGTCGTCTACAGCCATCGCGGCGCGCATCTCATGTGCTACGCCAACCTCATATCCGCCGGCATGGGCAAGCACCCCGTCTATCTCTGGACGCTGCCCATGTTCCACTGCAACGGCTGGTGCTTTCCCTGGACGCTCTCGGTGGTGGCGGGCACGCACGTGTGCTTGAGGTGGGTGCGCGCCGGCGCCATTTACGACGCCATCGCCGAGCACAAGGTGACGCATATGTGCGGGGCGCCGATCGTCATGTCGGCGCTGCTCGCGGCCAAACCGGAAGAGAGGAAGGCGCTGCCGCACAAGGTGCAGTTCGTCACCGCCGCCGCCCCGCCGCCCGAAGCCGTGCTGGCCGATATGGCCGCGGCCGGTTTCGATGTGACCCACGTCTACGGCCTGACTGAAGTATACGGGCCGGCCGTGGTCAACGCCTGGCAGGAGGCGTGGGACGAGTTGCCGGCCGAGCGGCAGGCAGCGCTGAAGGCCCGGCAGGGCGTGCGCTACCCCGCGCTCGAGGAACTGGCTGTGATGGACCCCGGGACCATGACGCCGGTTGCCGCCGACGGGGAGACGCTGGGCGAGGTCATGTTCCGCGGCAACATCGTCATGAAGGGCTACCTGAAGAACGCCTCCGCCACCGAGGAGGTCTTCGCCGGCGGCTGGTTCCATTCCGGCGACCTCGGCGTGCGCCACCCCGACGGCTACATCCAGCTCAAGGACCGCTCCAAGGACATCATCATCTCGGGCGGCGAGAACATCTCCTCGATCGAGGTGGAGGACGTGCTCTACAAGCACGCCGCGGTGGCGGCGTGCGCGGTCGTGGGCCGACCCGACGAGAAATGGGGCGAGACGCCCGTGGCGTTCGTCGAGCTCAAGCCCGGGCTGAGCGCGACGGAGGCGGAGATGGTCGCTTGGTGCCGGGAGCGGCTCGCGCACTACAAGTGCCCGCGCCACGTCGTGTTCGGCGAGGTGCCCAAGACCAGCACGGGCAAGATCCAGAAGTTCGTGCTGCGGGAGCGGGCGCGGGGGAGTTGAGGGGGCGCCATGCCGCGCTACGCAGGGCGGCAGGCCTCATGACTACTTGAACAGGGACGACAGAGAGAACGAGGACGCCCTGATGACGGGGGGAGCTTCGGCAATCTGTGGATAGGGCTCATCGATGTACACGTTGACGCCCTTGGCGCGCCCTTCCTTGATCAGCGAGGAGACGTAGGCCCATCCCTTCGGCTCCAATCCCAGGCAGGCCTCGGACATCTCGCCCTTCAAGCGCACGTGAATGGCAATGTTTCCCCGCCTGCGGATGGCGGCGGTTTGGGCGGGCGTGAACCTTTCTCTGTTCCACAACTTGGTCAGATAGATGCCGGCGACCATGCGCTTGCTTCTCGGCCCCCAGTTGACCCTCTGCTCCTTCGACGATGCGAAGGCGTATTCTCCCGGCGGCAACGGGCCGACGGCTCTCGCGGCCAGGCACTCGGGGTCGGGATTGTTCCTGCACACCTCTCGCCCGGAGATGGCCCACGCGACCGTCTTGCCGGCCGCTTGCGGATCGTCGGAGATGATGAAGAGCCGGCCGGTCCTTATCGTGTACCCGAAGCGGAAGCGCTTCGCCGAATCGGGCACGCTGCGAACCACATCGTCGAACGGGTTGCAGATTTCGCCGTCCGTCAGTTTTCTCTCATAGCCATTGTGTTGAATCGAAACGTAGTCGACGCCCGGCGCGCAATCCCATTGCGGCAATACCGTCTTGTCGGCCAGAGGTGTTGCCGGCGCAAGGGCGGTGCGGGGGATTTTGGGCATGCCCGAATTGATGGCCGGCTTCTTCACGACCGGGGGCGTTGGCCTGGCGCTGGCAACATTGACGGGCGGTGCAGCCTTGGCCAGACCTCTGATCTGCTCGCATTTCTTGGACAGCTTGGGCGGGTGAATTTGCTTGACGGCAAGCTGCCGCGCCAGAGAGCTGGTCGCGCCTTGCTTTATGTAGGCCTGAATGAGCGCCTGCTGAACCTCGACCTGCTCTTGCGAGAGCTCGAAGATGCAGTCTTCGTAGATCTGGTCCCCGATCTGCCCGAAGAAGTCGGCGATGTCGCCAGCCGCCGATGCGGGTCCTGCGGGGGGTGCCGCCGGGGCCTTGGGCTGCTGCGACAATCCGCTACCCACGGGCAGCAACAGGAGGGCTGCCACCGACGCGAACAGCGACTGTCTGAGCCTATCGCTATTCATCCGCTTTCGGACACCCCGTGTTGGAGCCGCTGCCGACGCTGCCCGCAGTCGGACCGGCCAAAGGCCTCGAAGCCTGCCGAGGACCGAATCCCTAGGCCCTCGGATTCGCACATGCTCCCGTTGAGCACAATCACCGCGGTCCCGACAACGTCCTTTCCCGCTGCCTGATGTGCACGTGCGGCGCAGCATTTGCCTCCTTGTGCAGGGACTGCGGTGCCGGGATGGCGTTGCATCGGGCTCCACGCTGTCCAAAGCGTTACGATGGCCGGCCCCGCTCAGTGCCCATAGTCCGCGATTCGAGAGGAAAAATGGCAGGCGCCGATGCTCCTTGTCCCCAGGGTGTGTGCGCAGCGGCCCACCGCCCTGTCGCGAGGGAAGTGTTGACCCGTTGCGGACAACCATATGGTAGTCATGCGGGCCATCAAACGGATGATTGGTGATCAGCCATGTTGGAAGCTGACAAGGTGTTCGCCGGCTCGATTCCGGAAAACTACGACCGCTATATGGTGCCGTTGATTTTCGAGCCGTACGCCGCGGATATGGCACGGCGCGCAGCGTCCTTGTCGCCAAGCGCCGTCTTGGAAACTGCGGCGGGCAGCGGGGTTGTCACCCGCGCCTTGGCGCCCAGACTGCCCCGGGGCGCAAGCTATATCGTCACCGACCTCAACCAGCCGATGGTCGACTACGCCGCATCGCGACAACCTCCCGACGCCCGTATCAAATGGCGTCAAGCGGATGCTCTGGCGCTGCCGTTCGAAGATGCGGCCTTCGATCTCGTTTGTTGCCAGTTCGGCGCGATGTTCTTTCCCGACCGCATATCTGGCTACCGCGAAGCACGGCGGGTTTTGAAGCCCGGCGGACAATTTTTGCTCAGCGTATGGGATCGCATCGAGGAGAACGTTTTTGCGGACGATGTGACGAATGCTCTCGCAAGGCTGTTTCCGAACGATCCGCCCCGCTTCTTGGCACGCACGCCGCACGGCTACCACGATGTGGCCCTGATCCGTAGCGAGCTGGAGGAGGCAGGTTTCTCCCGTGTCGTTGATCGAGACGAGAGCCGAACAAAGCCGCGCATCCTCACCGCGCATTCCGGCCGTTGCCTATTGTCAGGGGACGGTTCTTCGGAGCGAGATCGAGGCCAGAGACGCTGGAAAACTGGAAGCTGCAACCGACTACGCCGCATCCGTGATTGCGGACAGACATGGCCGCGGCGAGGTTGCCGCCAAAATTCAGGCACACGTAATCGTGGCTGTGGTCTAGGCGTTGGGATATCGCCTTCTGCCACTCTCGGACCAGCGCCTGCCGTGCGCCCGCTCGATATCACTGCCCGTGTGCGGCGATCGGCTCGTGGAAGCGCCGCGGAACGATGGTAATGCCCAACCTCAATACCTGTTGGCGATCGGCAGCTCCTCGGCGGGGAAGAGGGTGATGATGCGGCAGCCCTTGTCGGTGACGACGACCTCCTCCTCGATGCGGGCGGCGGAGTAGCCGTCCTTGGCGGGGCAGTAGGTCTCGAGCGCGAACACCATGCCTTCCTTGATCTCGGTGGGGTGGTCCAGCGAGATGACGCGCGAGATGATGGGGCGCTCGTGGATGGCGCAGCCGATGCCGTGGCCGAACTGCAGGCCGAAGGCGGATGTCTCGTCGGGGAAGCCGAAGTCCTCTGCCTTCGGCCACACGCTGCACACGCGGTCGGTGGAGACGCCGGGCTTGATCAGGTCGATGGCGAGGTCGAGCCACTCGCGCGCTTTCTTGTAGGCGTCGTGCTGCACGGGCGTGGCGCGGCCCACGTTGAAGGTGCGGTAGTAGCAGGTGCGGTAGCCCATGAAGGACTGCAGGATGTCGAAGAAGGCCTGGTCGCCGGGGCGCAGCATGCGGTCGGTGAAGTTGTGGGGGTGCGGGTTGCAGCGCTCGCCGGAGATGGCGTTTACGGCCTCCACGTCGTCGGAGCCGTGGCGGTAGAGGAACTCGTTGACCATGGCGACGATGTCGTTCTCGCGCACGCCGGGCTTGAGCTGCTCGTGCACGAGGTGGTAGGCGCCGTCGACCATGGCGGCGGCGCGGTTGAGCAGCGCGATCTCGTCGATCGACTTGATCTCGCGCGCCTCCAGCATGGTCTGCTGGCCGTCGGCGATCTTCAAGCCCGCCTTCTCCAGCTCGAACAGCATCGGCGGCTCGATGATGTCGACGCCGACGGGCATCTTCTCGCAGCCGGCCTCCTTGATGAGGGAGGCGATCTCCTTGGCGTGCTTGGCCATCAGGCCGAACGAGGGGCTGACGGTGCCGCGCAAGCCGAGCAGGCCCGCCTTGCAGTTCTCGGGCTTGAGCCAGGGCGCATAGAGCCGGTGGTGGACGGCGGCGGAGCCGAAATCCCATAAGATCGGATCGGCGCTGCCCTTGGTCAGCAGCGCCCAGCGGCAGATCTTGTCGCGCTCCCACTCGCCGATCTTGGTGGAGGTGAGGTAGCGGATGTTGTTGGTGTCCATCACCAGCAGCGCGCCGAGGTCGGACTTTTCCAGCGCAGCCCGAGCGCGCGCGATGCGGTATCTGTGCAGGCGCTGGTAGTTTACGCGCTCCTCGAAATCGACGCCCATGGTGCCGAACGCCGGCAGCGCGCGGGCCCAGTTGTAGCGCGGCGCGATGTCCTCGGCGCGGATGGGGGTGGGCTCGGGCGTGCGCTTGGGCATGGTGTCCTCCGGGGAGCTGGACGGCGGGCGTGGCGCAGTGTCCCGCCGGGTGCGGCAGGTTGCAAGGGTGATCGGGCAAGCCTTGATCTCGGGGCCTAGGTGGCGGACGGTAGGTCCCGGATAGCTGCAGCGCAGCTTCCGGGATCACAGGAGGAAAGGTTCGATGGCGGAGAAGCGCGTTGCGGTGGTCACGGGCGGCTCGAGCGGCATCGGCGAGGCCACGGCCCGGCGACTCGCCAAGGACGGCTGCGCGATCGCGGTTCTCGACGTCAACAAGGCGGGCGGCGAGGCTGTGGCCAAGTCACTCGACGGGCGCTTCTACGAGTGCGACGTGTCGGACGCCAAGGCGGTCGATGCGACCGCGGCGCGCATCGCGAAGGACCTGGGCGCGGCAGAGGTGCTCGTCACCTCGGCGGGGCTCATCCCCAACTCGGAGTCCATCATGGAGATGGACATGGCCGCGCACGACCGAATGTGGGCCGTCAACTACAACGGCACGGTGCATTGCGCACGCGCGTTCGCCCGGCAGATGATCCCGAGGAAGCGCGGCGCCATCGTCACGCTGGGCTCGATCAACAGCCGCATGCCGCTGCCGATCCCCGCCTACAACATGGGCAAGGCGGCGATCGAGCGGCTGACCCAGCTGCTGGCGGTCGAGCTTGGCCGGCACGGCATCCGCGTCAACAGCGTGGGGCCCACCTACGTGATGACGCCGCCGCTGCGCGCCAAGGTCGAGGCCGGCCAGCGCGACCTCAAGAAGATCATGGGCGTGCACGCGCTCGACCGGCTGCCCGAGCCTGCCGACATCGCCGACGGCATCGCCTTCCTGTGCTCGGAGCAGGCGAAGTCCATCACCGGCATCCTGCTGCCCATCGATGCCGGCTGGCTGGCGGGGGTGAGCTACCGCACCTATGCCGGCGGCGTGCCCTGGAAGGAGTGAGTTGCCTCCAACAGGCCAACTCAAAACGCAGAGGCGATCCTCAGCCCGTGTACTCGATCCAGGTCTCGATCACCCGCCTATTCCAAGTCGATCCCGCATCACTCGACTAAGCTGCCGAACCAACATAAACAGCACCGCCGCAAGCACAACCGGCACCGGGATAATAATCCACAGCATGATGCGCTGCTCCGCCTGCGCGGCCACCACAGGCGAAAGCAGACCAATCGCAACCAATATGCAAAACGGCAGGAATGCAACCATGAACTGAATAAACGTGGCAAGCGAAACGATCGCGCCAGGACCGGGGTAAATGAGCAGGAATGGCGATGTGACCCCTCCAAGAGTATCCGCATTGCCGAAACCCGCAGTACTTCTCAATGCTTGCCAAATTCCCACGGCGGATAGGGCGTGCATCGCCATTATCACAAATGGGAGCAACCAGATCGCGCCGATAACGGAGAGATTTTGTCCAACCACAGGCAACTGAAAATAATTGCGGCCAGCTGCCTGATCCTCGGCCGCCAGCGCAGCCTTTTGCAGATCTGCGAAGCGCTCCCTCAGAGAATGCAAAGAGGCCTTCCTGATTGCCGCCTCTTGCTGCGGGTCTGCCGATTGCGAAGAGCGCAACCAGCTGATCCACAATTTTGACGTTGCGCTTCGCGCTTCGCGAGAATACGGCTTGGTAGCTTCTTCGGCGGTGGTTCGAAGCAGCTCCAATAACGGTTTGTAGTCCTCCTTCGACATTGGGGCATTTGGGCTGCGCTCCCGCAGCGACTTAAGGTGTGACGGTCGAACCGATGCTGCGTAAGTGAGGCGGGTCAAATCCTCAAGAGTCATCTCGTCAATCGAGCGAGAAAAGCTCAATGTGCCTTCGTTCGATTCCGCTGCGATCAACGCGGGCTCGCCATCCAAATGAGTTGCGACTGCCAACGCATCTGGCGCATTATAGTGGTGCAGGGCGAGGCTAATATTTGCATAACGATTTAGCTCGATTCTTTCCTCGATGGAGGGCCACTTCGCATTCTGAAGAGTCTCTTCTATGCTCATCAAATTCCTTTTGGCGTAGCGGAGGTCCTTTATCAGCGTCAGTATAGCGAGCCGTTCCTCTTGGATCTCCCCATAGTCGGCCAGGATGAATTGGCGCAGATAGGACGAAACGGACTCCGCTTGATCTGTGAGAGAGATAATTTGCTTCTCCTGAGATTTTATGCCCTGCAGACCGCTGCTGGCCCTGGTGGCTTGCTCGAGGGCGAAAAATGCGACACCCAGCGCCATCAGCAAGGCAACGATGTGATATCTCCAGCTGCTATCGACGAGGGTCTTTATTTGTTCGGCGTGCTGCAACATAACCAGCTCCAACAATTTGGAAAACAGATGGAACAGTGTACTTCGTAGGAGCAGAAAGAGGAAGATGCGCGAGATGGCCTTCGGTCGGCTGTGCTCTATGCCTCCATAGCTGGCTCTGTCGATCCTAGCAGCGGGCTGCCCATCGATGCGGCGGGCTGGCGGCGGTGAGCTACGGCACCTCTGCCGGCGGCGTGGCCTGGCAGGCGTGGGGTCGGCGCCCGCCAAGCGGAGCAGTGCGCCGGCGGACATCCCTACTGTGGCATTCGCGAGTCACTGCCCGCGAAAATGCCTGTGGGTGGACCCTGCGGGGAACAATCCGGGCCGCGAACTGGTTTAGGCTCGCTCGATGATGGCCCGTCAATCCTGCCCTAGTGCGCATCGTTCGGGTTGGATGCGGCTCCCGACACAGCGCACGGATTGAGGACGTGATCGACGACCCAGACGGCTTCGCGAGCCCGGCGGCCCCCGCGCCCCGGCGCGTGCCTGCCTATGTTGCCGCCCCCGTGGTCCTGGCCTGCGGCCTCATCGGCTACGGCCTGAGCGTGGTGCTGCCTCTGCAATCGGAGCCGGCTGCGGCCACGTCGACGCTGCCGGCACTTTCCAGGCCTGCGCCTGCCGCCGCATTGGAGAGTTCCGAGCCGCTCCCAGTCAGGCCGCCGCGACACAACCGCTGCCGCCTGCGTCCGCCGAGGCGCCGGCCGCCCCCGGCAAGCCGGAGCCTGGCGCGGCGCAGAGCGCGACGGCGGCACCGACCCTGGCCCCCGCTCTCGTGCCCACCTTGCCGCCTGTGCCGGCCCGTGCGGTCGAAACGGGATCGGTCGCCGGGACCCCGCAACCGCCGACGGCGCCCGTGGAAAGAATGGCGGCGCGCCCCGCGGAGGCGCCCGAGACTGCCCGGGCGGAGCCTGAGACGGCCGCGCCGCGCAAGAGCACCACGCGTGCGGCCCGCGAGGCACGACGCAAGAGGATCAGGCGGCTCTACCGGCCGCGGGCGCCCAAGCAGACAGCCGGGCCGTTGGAGACGCTATTCCCCGCGTTGACGAAGTAGCATCGCGCCTTGTGGTTCAACCGGGCGAAGCTGGTTTCCAACCGGCGGCCACGGCCTCCTGCTCCGAGCAGAACCAGCGCTCGCCCCTGGCCTTCTCGATGCGCCCGCGCTCGTAGTCCGGCGACCAGGGCAACACGTAGACGCGAGCGCCGCCGGTGATGCGCCCCTTGATCGGACAGCCGTCGGGGGCGCGGCGCTTGGCCTCCTCCCAAACCTTGGCGCGGAACTCGGCGGGGCGCTCGGCCTCGCCGCCGGCCCAGATGCCGGCCTTGGCGGCGCGAGCCTCGCGCTCGAGGTCGGAATAGCTGGCGAACAGGCCGCTCTCGGCGAAGGCGTGGCCCTGGCGCACGAGCTCGGCATTGATGTCGAGCGTACCGCGCATGCAGGTGGCCAACGGCCGGCCAGCAGCGTCGGCACCCGAGAGCGTACAGCTCACCCTGCGACCATCGACGAGGCGGCCGAGGGCGGCGCGGGCCGCAGCACCGCAAGGGTAGCGCCGGCTGCCCGCGCCGCAAGCCTGCCGGCGCTCGGGGGCTTCGATGCCGGAGAGCCGCACGGTGGTGCCGGCAATGCGCACGAGGTCGCCGGCCAGCGCCCGAGCGCGGCCTTGCAAGGGCTTGGTGCCGCCGACGAACGGCAGCTGGCCGGCAAGGTCCGTGAGCGGGGCACGCCCGTCGCTGGTGGCGACCCAGGCCAGCGTCACGGCCAGGCCCACGGTCCCTGCCGCTGTCAGCGCCGTCCGCGGCGAGACACCTAGTCTGGCAAGAGAGGGCGGGCGCGCACTGGTCGGGCCGAGCAGGAGGGGGCTAGAGGCAGCGAGCATGGTTGCGCCAATCGCCAGCATGAGCATGGTCCGGCCGTCGAGGCCGGCAGCGTAAGCACGGCCGATGCCCAGCATCAGCGCAATGGCACCCGCCAGCGCGATCGGTCCGCCGATGTTGGGCTGGGCGAGCCGCCCCGTGAGCGGCTGCGCGCGCAGCATGAGGCTACGGCCGCCGGCGCGAGCTGCCTCCCACAGGTAGCCGCACAGGGCCTGCAGGAGGAGCCATGCCACACCCAAGCCCGCCAGAGCGCTGGCCCATGCCGACGCTCCGGCTGCTCGCGAACGTTGCGCCAGCGCCGCGCCGGCCGCCCTGGAGCCCTGCGCCAGGGCAGCGCCCGCCGCGCCGGCCTGCTCGGCGGCCGCGCGCCGCACGTCCAGGATCCGCTCCCGGCGCTGCTCTCGGCGCAGCCTGATGCTGGTGCGGATGTATCTGTGCCATTCGAAGCCGTCCGGCTTCTTCGGCCTGCCGAACATGGCCATCCTCCCGCTTGGGGCTGCGATCGCGACTGCCAGGCGTCGAGCCGCACGCCGACGCCGCGGCACCCGCACGCTGCGTGCGAATCGTGGCGCCGATTGGACGAGGAAATGCGCGTGCGATCAATGGCGCTAACCTTGATGCGAGGAAGGGAGGGTGGGCGAGGCAAGCCAACGGTAAACAGTTCTCCGCCAGTATAGGGCAGTGCCGCGGCGGTCGGCATGAGGGGAGCGGACATGAAAGGCATCATTCTGGCTGGTGGTAGAGGCACGCGGCTCTATCCGATGACGCACGTCATGTCCAAGCAGCTGCTCCCCATCTACGACAAGCCGATGATCTACTACGCGCTCTCGACGCTCATGCTGGCCGGCATCCAGGAGACGCTGATCATCTCGACGCCGGAGGACCTGCCCAGGTTCGAGCAGCTCTTGGGCGACGGCAGCCAGTGGGGCCTCACGCTCACCTATGCGGCTCAGCCCAAGCCCGAGGGCCTGGCGCAGGCCTATATCATCGGTGCGGAGCACGTCGGCAAGGAGCCCTCGGCGCTGGTGCTGGGGGACAACATCTTCTTCGGCCACGGCTTTACCGATGTGCTGGCGAGCGCCTCGGCACGGTCGGCCGGTGCCACCGTGTTTGCCTACATGGTGTCGGACCCCGAGCGCTATGGCGTGGTCGAGTTCGATGCGGCTGGCCGCGCGCTTTCGATCGAGGAAAAGCCGGCGCGACCGCGGTCGCGCTGGGCCGTCACCGGCCTCTATTTCTACGATCACCGCGCGGTCGACATCGCCCGCCAGCTCAAGCCCTCGGCGCGCGGCGAGCTCGAGATCACCGACCTCAACCGCGCCTATCTGGAGATGGGCGAGCTCAACGTGGAGCGGCTCGGGCGCGGCTACGCCTGGCTCGACACCGGTACGCCCGACAGCTTGTCGGAGGCCAGCGACTTCGTTCGCGCGCTGGAGAAGCGGCAGGGCATGAAGATCGCCTGCCCCGAGGAGATCGCCTACCGCATGGGCTTCATCGACCGCTCCCGGCTCCTGCAGCTGGCGAAAACGCTGGGCTCTTCGGCGTATGGGGGATACCTCACCGATATCGCCAACGAGGGCCCCGAGGCCCTGCGGGCCTCGCTGCGCGCGGTCAGCGTATAGTCTTCCCCGGTTCTGCCAGCTCCGCCAAGGCCCCGCGAGCAAGGCCGCGCGAGCTTGGCACGCTGAACGGCCCATCCTACAGTCGTCCAAACCCTGGAAGACAAGCAGGACGCGATGGCCGCACTCGATCTCGAGGCCGAGTACAACAACCGCCGGCGCGTTCCCGAGCATGCGCAGCATGCCGCGCGCTGGCAGGCGGCGTCTGCCGCCTACCGGGCAGCAGCGCGCGCCGATCTCGACCTGCCCTATGGCCCTGGCGAGCGCCAGCGCTACGACCTGTTCCGGGCGGGCGCGGCCGAGGCGCCGCTCGTCGTCTACATCCATGGCGGCTACTGGCAGCGCGGCGATCGCAAGGACTACGCGTTCATCGCCAAGGCGCTGAACGCCGGCGGCATCGACGTGGCGCTGCCCTCCTACACGCTGTGCCCGGCAGCGACGGTGGCCGCCATCATCGAGGAGCTGAGGCTGTGCCTTGCCGACATCTGGCGCAAGACGGGCAAGCACCCCGTCATTACGGGACACTCGGCGGGCGGGCATCTGACGGCTGCCATGGTCGGCACGGAATGGAGCAAGGTCGCGGGCGTCCCGGCGGACCTCGTGCGCGCCGGCGTCGCCATCAGCGGCGTGTTCGAGCTCGAGCCGCTGATCCCGACCAGCATCAACGATCTCGTCGGCTTCGATCAGGCTTCCGCACGGGCGGCAAGCCCGCTGTTGTGGGCGCCGCCGCCCAAGGGGCGCGCGCTGGTTGCCGCGGTCGGCGGCGATGAGAGCTCGGAGTTCCTGCGCCAGAGCCGACTGATCGCCGACGCCTGGGCTCGGGCCGGGCTCGCCACCGAATGCCTGGTGGTGCCGGGCACCAACCATTTCACCGTGGTGGACGAGCTGACGAAGCCCGCGAGCGCGCTGTTTGGCGCAGTGGTTCGGCTGGCGCGCCGGACGGATTAACCGCGAGCGGCGCAATCCCCGCGGTTGCGGCCTCTGACATACTCAGCCCACCCCGGCTCACCGAGGGGCGCCATCGCGAGGCGTCTCGATTGCGCGGGCCGGGGGCCGCAGCGAGGGCCCGGCCGCAGCCGGGTCCCAGGGTATCCGAGGCCGGCTGGGTCACTCGCCGGAGCCGTTTCCTGGAGCCTCGCGGCGGCGCAGGGCGCTGATGTCAGCTTGCCCCTGTCGCATACCGAGCCAGGCGTTGGCGCCCTGCTCCCTCTTTCCGCAAACCCTCGAGGCGAAGGCCTGCGGGGAGATGAGGCAGTGGGCAATAGGCAGTCGGCAGTAGCGTGCCCGCATCCCCATTTCCTACTGCCTACTACCTACTGCCTTCCTTCAATGGCGCCGGCGCGCGTTGAGGCGCGCCTCCAGCACCGAGCGCGGGATCGGCGCGAGGCGGCGGCGGTCGGCGGCCTCCACCTCGGCCAGCGCCTGGGCCAGCAGCTCGGCCGCCCGCTCCAGCTCCGGCACGCGCTGAAAGTCGTCGCGCATATAGGCCAGGGTGTCGCGCACCGTGCCGAGATCAAGCAACGGTATGTTCCGTTTCGGGTCAGAAGGGCCCTGCACGCCGCCTCCTTGCGATGCTGTCACTGCTCTTGCGCTGGCTCTCGCAAGAAGCGTGCGACGGCGCGCGGGCGAGGCGATGTCAGGCGGCGCGCACGAGCCGGCTCTGCAGCTCGAGGACCGCGATCATGAAGCCAACGCGATCCTCCGCCGCCTCTTGCAGGATGGAGAAGTAGTTGGGCGTCTCAGGCAGGATCTCGCCGATCACCTCGCCGTACTCGAAGCGCAGGTCGGCCTCGTGCTTGCGGGCGATGGCCTGCATCTTGGAGTTCTCGGCGAGGCAGCTCATGTAGAGCCGGCGGATGCCGCGGTTGCGCGCGGCGCGCACGACGCGGCCCATCAACTCGCTGCCGATGCCTTGGTCCTGGTAGGCCTTCTCCACCGAGAACGCGGCCTCAGCCTCCTCGCCCCAGGCGTCTCCCAGCCGCCGCAGCTCGGCAGCGGCGCGCACGCGGCCGTCCTCGACGAAGGCGTAGACGACGCTACCGAACTCGGCCATGCGGCTGGCGTAGTCCTCGATGAAGGAATCGGACACGAAATGGGCAAAGCGCAGCCGCCGGTTCTCCTTGTCGAGCCGCAGCAGATGGTGGCGGAACCGGTCCGTCTCCGTCGGCCACAGCTTGCGGATCGTGCCCTTGTCGATGGTCGCGTGCTCGCTCATGACAGCATCCCTTTCCTTTACCTTCGCACCCGGAGGTTCGTTGGCCGCAAGCGGCGCGGCTATCCTCATCTGGGCGCGATTTCGCATTGCACAATAAGGTCGATAGTGACCGCAGTGTGATTGCAGAAAAACACGACAATCCAATGAAATAGATGTGATGCTGCATCGCCACATGCGGCGATGGGCCGCGAACGCGTCGAGCGCTGCGCACACCCTGAGCTTGTGCACCGGCCCTAGGCATCGCAGCGGCGGCTGCGGCGACATGCGATGCGATTGCTTGACCCGCCGGTGCCACCGCGCTAGCCGAGGCGGCGATGACGCTTCTCGACACGTACCGAGCCCTCCTCGCCGACGGCGTGATCGAGGCCGATGCCGCCCAGGCGCAGGTCGCCGCCAGCCTGCAGGAGCTGGCGCGGCAGCTCAGGAGCTGGCGCCGCCGCGAGGGCCTGGCCGCTCTCATCCGGGGCAGCGAGCCGGCGCCGAAGGGGCGCTATATTTTTGGGCCCGTGGGCCGCGGCAAGACCATGCTGATGGACCTGTTCGCGCGCGCAACGACCTTCCGGCCGAAGCGGCGCCTGCACTTTCACGAGTTCATGGCCGAGGTGCACGAGCGCATCGGCGAGGCGCGCAAGTCCGTGCCCGGCGATCCCATTCCGCACGTTGCCAAGGCCATCGCCGCCAAGTCCGTACTGTTGTGCCTGGACGAGCTGCACGTCACCGACATCGCCGACGCCATGATCCTGGCCCGCCTGTTCCGCGGCCTGTTCGAGGCGCAGGTGGTGGTGGTGGCCACCTCCAACGTGGCCCCGGTCGAGCTCTACAAGAGCGGACTCAACCGGACGCTGTTCCTGCCCTTCATCGATCTCGTCGGCGAGCACATGGTGGTGGAGGAGCTCAAGGCAGCGAAGGACTTCCGGCTCGACAAGCTCGCGGGCAAGCCACTCTATTTCACGCCCGCCGACACGCTGGCCAAAGCTGACATGGACCGGCTGTGGGGCGAGCTTACCGGCGGGCACCCGAGCGTCCCGACCGAGCTCGACGTAAAGGGGCACAAGGTGCGCGTGCCGCTGGCTTCGATGGGCGTGGCGCGCTTCTCGTTTGCCGAGATATGTGATGCGCCGCTCGGCGCCAACGACTTCCTGCACCTCGCGCACGCGTTCCATGCCGTGCTGATCGACGCCATTCCGCTGCTGGCGGCGGCGCCGCGCGACGTGACGCGGCGCTTCATCAATCTCATCGACACGCTCTACGACAACCGCGTGTGCCTGATCGCGTCGGCTGCGGCCGAGCCGCAGGACCTCTACCCCGACGGGCCCATGCAGTATCTGTTCGAGCGCACCGCCTCGCGCCTGATCGAGATGCGCTCCGAGAGCTATCTCGCGGGGCGCATGGAGCGGCTCGCCGCCACGGCCGCCACGGAGGGCGGCGGCGCCGATGCGCCGGGTGAGCCTCAGCCGCGAATGGCCATCAACGACTTGGGCAAGCCCAGCACCCGCTCGGTGTGAATATCCCCATCCGGGAACAGCGCCGCGACCTGCTGCCGGTCCAGCAGCGCCATGCTCTGCACGTCGCGCATGGCGTGGTCGATGGTCTCACGGCGGCTCGCGAAGCCCACGTCGAAACGCATGAGGATGCGGGCGCGAACCTGCTCGGGCAGCCAATGGAAGAACGGCACGCGCACGTGCGGCTCGATCGGGAACCAGAAGTTGGGCGTCTGCACGAAGTAGCGCGGCGCCAGACGGCGCACGTGGTGCGCCATGGCCGTCATCGCCTGCCAGTTGCCGACGTGCTCGATCACCGAGTTGGAATGCACGAGGTCGAAGGCCATGTCGGCCATGCCGTCGAGGCTGGTGGCGTCGCCCTTGAGCGCGGTGAACTGCGCACTGGGCTCGCTCTCCTTGGTGAGGTTGAGCAGGGTGATATGGACGGCGCGCTGCTCGACGTAGTCCTTGGCGATCTCCCAGTAGACCGCCTCGCCGCCGACATCGAGAATGCGGCAGGAGCCCTTTTCCGACAGCGTCCGCTCGATCAGGCCCGCGACCAGCGCGAAGCGTCGCTGCCGGAAGCGGAAGGGCAGCGAGCGGTGATCGCGGTAGGGGTTGTCGAGTACCAGCAGCGACATGCGGAACCGCTCTCTCTCTTTTCGCAGATCGACGTGGGCAAGCTGCGCCGCTGCGTCCTGCGCCAAGGCCAGGTTGCCAGGCTGCAAGCGGCGGGCCAGGAACGCGTGCCGATGGCTAGAGGGCAATGTGTTGTTATTGTTTCATTTTCGGACATGGGCGGGAATCCATGACGCGGCCTGGCCCGGCGCGCGGCACGCAATCGCGCAGGTGGTTCTCGCGGCAGGTGCTCGGAAATCGATCACCGTGGCGTCGGCGCCGCCTCGTTGCCTTGAACGGCTCGCCTTTTCGGTCTAACCAACGAGGCTAGCGCGCGGGCACGATAGGTCGGCGTGCGGCAACGCAATCGCGGCTCATCACATCCCGACAGGGAGAACACTCAGTCATGGCGCGTACCAAGATCGCGCTGATCGGCGCAGGCATGATCGGCGGCACGCTGGCTCATCTCATCGGCCTCAAGGAGCTCGGCGACGTGACGCTCTTCGACATCGTCGAGGGCGTCCCCGGCGGCAAATCGCTCGACATCGCGCAGGCGGGCGCGGTGGAGGGATACAACGCCAAGTTCAGGCCCACCAACGCCTATGCCGACATCGAGGGCGCCGACGTGGTGATCATCACCGCCGGCGTGCCGAGGAAGCCCGGCATGAGCCGCGACGATCTGCTCAGCATCAACCTCAAGGTGATGGAGCAGGCGGGCGCCGGCATCAAGAAGTACGCGCCCAATGCCTTCGTCATCGTCATCACCAATCCGCTCGACGCCATGGTGTGGGCGCTGCAGAAGGCATGCGGCCTGCCCAAGAACAAGGTCATCGGCATGGCCGGCGTGCTCGACACGGGCCGCTTCCGCACCTTCCTCGCCGAGGAGATGAAGGTGTCGGTGGAGGACGTTTCCGCCCTCGTGCTGGGCGGCCACGGCGACGACATGGTGCCGATCGCGCGCTACTCCACGGTCGGCGGCATCCCGCTGCCCGACCTCGTCAAGATGGGCTGGCTCACCCAGGCCCGGCTGGATGCCATCATCGACCGCACGCGCAAGGGCGGCGGTGAGATCGTCAACCTCCTGAAGACCGGCTCGGCCTTCTATGCACCCGCCTCCTCGGCGATCTCAGATGGCCGAGAGCTACATCAAGGACAAGCGCCGCGTGCTGCCGTGTGCCGCCTTCCTCAACGGCGAGTATGGCGTCAAGGGCATGTACGTGGGCGTGCCGGTCGTGATCGGGGCCAACGGCGTGGAGAAGATCGTGGAGATCGACCTCAACGCGGCGGAGCGGGCGATGTTCCAGAAGTCGGTGGAGTCGGTGAAGGGCCTGGTGGAGGCCTGCACCAAGATCGCGCCGCAGTTGGCCGGCTGAGGAGCCCCTATGCCAAAGAAAGCCATCACCACGCCGAAAGCCAAGGCAATCGGCCCCTATTCGGCGGCTGTCGAGCAGGGCGATCTGGTGTTCATCTCCGGCCAGATCCCGCTCGAACTCGGCCACCGGCAAGCTTGTCGAGGGTGACACCGCCGCGCAGGCCAGGCAGTCGCTGGAGAACCTCAAGACCATCCTGACTGCGGCCGGCCTCACCTTCGCGCACGTCGTCAAGACCACCATCTTCCTCACCAGCATGGGCGACTTCGCCGCCGTCAACGAGGCGTACAAGGCCTATGTCGGCGAGCCCTATCCTGCGCGCTCCACCATCGCGGTGGCCGCGCTGCCGATGGGCGCCAAGGTCGAGATCGAGATGATCGCCTCCCGCGGCGCCGCGTGAATTGCCGAAAAGCTAGAGAGAGCCGGATCGCCCAATGAACGTCCACGAGTATCAGGCCAAGGACCTACTGCGGGGGTACGGCGTGCCGCTGGCGATCGGTGCGCCGGCCTTCACGCCCGAGGAGGCGGCGGCGGCGGCCTCGAAGCTTCCCGGCCCCGTGTGGGTGGTGAAGGCGCAGATCCATGCCGGAGGCCGCGGCAAGGGCAAGTTCAAGGAATCCGACGCCGGCGACAAGGGTGGCGTGCGGCTCGCCAAGTCGATCGACGAGGTGAAGGCCTTCGCAGGCCAGATGCTGGGCAAGACGCTGGTGACGATGCAGACCGGGGCCCGCCGGCCGCGTCGTCAAGCGCCTCTTCATCGAGGACGGTTGCGACATCGGCCGCGAGCTCTATCTCTCGGCGCTGGTCGACCGCGCCACCTCGCGCATCTCCTTCATCGCCTCCACCGAAGGCGGCATGGACATCGAGAAGGTCGCGCACGACACGCCCGACAGGATCGTCACCCTGTCGATCGATCCGGCCTCGGGCTATTCGGCCTTTCACGGCCGCAAGATCGCCTCGGCGCTCAAGCTCTCCGGCGACCAGATCGACCAGTGCGTGGCGCTGATCGGCCAGCTCTACCGCGCCTTCGTCGACAAGGACATGGCGCTGCTCGAGATCAACCCGCTGGTGGTGACCAAGGCCGGCAGGCTCCTGTGCCTCGACGCCAAGATCAGCTTCGAGGACAGCGCGCTGTTCCGCCACAAGGACGTGGCCGCGCTGCGCGACGTGGAGGAGGAGGACCCCGCCGAGGTCGAGGCCTCCAAGTACGACCTCAACTACGTCAAGCTCGACGGCCAGATCGGCTGCAT
Source organism: uncultured Alphaproteobacteria bacterium (assembly GCA_963738065.1). GTDB lineage: Bacteria > Pseudomonadota > Alphaproteobacteria > Rhizobiales > Hyphomicrobiaceae > AWTP1-13. The sequence goes on along the minus strand of CAVTVO010000009.1, from coordinate 67,575 downwards.
GGTCAACGGCGCCGGCCTCGCCATGGCGACCATGGACATCATCAAGCTCTATGGGCTGGAGCCCGCCAACTTCCTCGATGTCGGGGGCGGCGCATCGCAAGGAGAAGGTGGCGGCGGCGTTCAAGATCATCCTGTCCGACCCCAACGTGAAGGGCATCCTGGTCAACATCTTCGGCGGCATCATGCGCTGCGACATCATCGCGGAAGGCGTGGTGGCAGCGGCCAAGGAGATGGCGATCAAGGTGCCGCTGGTGGTGCGGCTCGAAGGAACCAACGTCGATCTGGGCAAGCAGATCCTGGCCAAGTCGGGACTCAAGATCGTGCCCGCCGACAACCTCGCGGATGCGGCCAAGAAGATCACCGACGAGGTGAAGAAAGTAGCTTGAGCATGAAGCTTCGCTGTTGCCGAATTAGTAGGGCTGGTTCGGCGAAATCAATTTGTTTGGGGCATTTGATTTAACTCAGGTTGAGGCAGAGTGTATAGTTGTAGGCGTCGCCGAAGAACCATGAAGGCCCAGTGCGGAACAACTGCGAGAGCAACAAAAGCGAGGGAAATCGCTGCGGTTCTACCTCTCGGGAGAGAAGTAGAGGTTCTTTCAGAATTGTCGGCGTTGCCAGGGATTCCAAAACGCTCGCCACAAAAAGGGCAGCAATCGTCGAATTCATGATCAGCATGGCACAACGCGTCCGGAGGTTTCGTATCTGCTCTTGGGTGCTGGAGGTCGATTTTGTTAAATCGACGATATCGATCCAAGATCGGAATTGTCTTTTTGGGCGAAATATAGCCGAATTATATTGATCTTGCACGAAGCGATACTACCGAGCTTATCCTTTTGGATGATGTAGGTCCAGAAATAACACCCGATCCCTAGGCCCAAATAGGAGTCCGTGCCGCATCCGGCGTACATGGTCATATGAGGGCCCTGCCATAGTTTGTCACCCGCTTTCCATAAAGTTTGACATCAAGCCGCTCAAAATTGCAGAAAGCAACAAGGAAGTGGAACTATCAAAGATATTTGACTCATAGCACGTCCCATTTGCCTTACTAGCTCCCGATGGGTCGGTGGGACCGCCGTGATCTTAAGCATTCGTCGCGATCGATAGCCATTGGGACGCTCCACTATTCCAATTTCTCGAATTATAGGTCGCCTCATGTCACGCGACTCCTTAGCATGGCGAGGCTGAGCAGCCATCAGCATGTCGGGTCCTCGTCGGCCAGACACAGCGGAGCGTGGCTTGCACAGCTTCCGAGCCGATCGAGGCGGCCGGTATCGACATTGATTGGAATAGGGCCATGAGATCGTAATCCGTTTGGGTGTTGTTGCCACGCGCCGTCAACACGTGTCTCAGGAGGCCCCGCATGCCCGCAAGCCAGCATATTGTCCGCATCTGCCTGTTCCTGTTCGCGGCCATCGCGCTGTTCGGCGGGGCGCTGCAGATGTATCTGGGGCAACCGCAGAGCGCGCCGCGGCTCGACAACGTGCACCGCTTCATGGCCGGCATCTATTTCGGCTGCGGGCTGATCTGCCTGTGGGCGGCCGTCACGGTGCGGCAGCAGCGCACGCTGGTGCTGCTGATCGGGCTTGCCGTGTTCCTGGCCGGCTCGGGGCGGTTGCTGTCGATGAGCATCGTCGGCCTGCCCGAGCCTCCCGCGCTCTGGCTCGGCTATCTCGTGCCGGAGCTGGCGGTGTCGCTGATCATGATCGCGGCGCAGCTCGTCACCAACCGCAGGCTCGCCGCTGGCCAGGAAAGCTGATCCCGCTCCGTTGCGGCAAGGTGGCTGACGCCCGCGGGGGCGAAACATCCGCGACAAGGGCTCGGCCATGCGGATCGATCATATTCTCGCTGACAACGCCATCGAGGTCGTTCGCGGCGAGGTGGTTCACAGCCCCACGACCAATCGCGCAAGCGACCATCACCCCGTCATGGTAGAGTTCCGCATCCGTTAGCCCGAAGTTCCCCGGCTTGGCGGCGGGCGGGGATCGATAAGGTTTCGATATTGCGGGCCTTTGGGTGGCACCGGGGCGCATCGTGGGGCTTGCGTGTGCCCATGTATGCGACGCCGTGACTTAGGTGGATGGATGCGCGAATCACCTACACGGCGCCCATGTACATCGACATCGTTCCCAACCGGGGCTCGCCGCCCGCCATCCTGCTGCGCGAGAGCATTCGTGAGGGCAAGCGCGTCAGGAAGCGCACCATCGCCAACCTGTCGGCACTGCCGATCGAGCAGGCCGAGATGATCCGCCGCGTGCTGAAGGGCGAAAAGCTCGGGCCGCTCGAGAGCACGCTCGACGTGGTGCGCTCGCAAGCGCACGGACACGTCGAGGCAGTGCTGACGGCCATGCGGCGTCTGGGGTTCGACAAGCTGATCGATGCCAAGCCCTCGCGCGAGCGTGACCTCGTGGTGGCCATGGTGGCCGGGCGCATCATCGCGCCCGAGGCAAGCAAGCTTGGCCTGACGCGGGCGTGGACCGACACCACGCTGCCCGACGAGCTCGGTGTCGCCGATACGCATGAGGATGCCCTTTACGCAGCCATGGACTGGCTCATCGAACGCCAGGAGGCGATCGAGAGGCGGCTGGCCCGGCGTCATCTGAAGGCCGGCGGGCTGGTGTTGTTCGACCTCACGTCGAGCTACTTTGAGGGCGTCACCTGCCCGCTGGCGAAGCTCGGCTACAGCCGCGACGGCAAGCCCGGGACGCTGCAGGTGAACTGGGGCCTGCTCACCGATGGCCGCGGCTGCCCGGTGGCCGTGTCGGTGTTCGAGGGCAACACCGGCGATCCCAAGACGCTGCTGCCGCAAGTGGAGAAAGTGCGCGCCTCGTTCGGCATCGACCGGCTCGTCATGGCGGGCGACCGCGGCATGATCTCCAACGTGCAGATCGACGCAATCGCGAAGCTCGACGGCGTCGATTGGATCACGGCGCTCAAGAGCGGGGCGATCCGCAAGCTGGCTGACGGCGGCGCCTTGCAGCTCGACCTGTTTGACGAGAGGAACCTGATCGCCTTCACGCACGCCGACTTCCCCGGCGAGCGGCTGATCGCCTGCCGAAACCCCGATCTGGCCAGGCTACGGGCAGCCAAGCGCAACGATCTGATCGCCGCTACCACCGCCGAGCTCGACAAGGTTGCCGCGATGGTGATGGGCGGCCGCTTACTGGGGCGAGACAAGATCGGTGTGCGGCTCGGCAAGGTGTTGGACAAGTACAAGGTCGGCAAGCACTTCGACTACGTCATCAAGGACGGCTCGTTCTCCTTTAGCGTCAACTCCGAAAGGGTAGCGGCGGAAGCGGCGCTCGACGGTCTCTATGTGATCCGCACCAGCGTCGCTGAAGCTGACATGAGCGCCGAGGCGGCCGTGCTGAACTACAAGCGGCTGGCGCAGATCGAGAGAGGCTTCCGCACCTTGAAGGGCGTCGACCTGAGCGTGCGCCCGATCCGCCATCGCCTCGAAGACCGCGTCAAGGCGCACATCCTCCTCAGCATGCTGGCCTATTACGTACAGTGGCACATGATCGAGGCCTGGGCGCCGCTCACCTTCATGGACGAGGCGCCAGCGGATGCGGCACGCGAGCGCGATCCGGTGGCGCCCGCCAGGCGCTCGCAGGCGGCCCTCGCCAAGGTGCACACGCGCACGCTGGCGGACGGAACGCCGGCGATGAGCTTCACCCGCCTGCTCGCCCATATGGCCACCATCGTCCGCAATACGATGCGCTCTGCGAGCGCCAGGATCGGCGAGGCTACCTTCACGCTCACTACGCGGCCCAATCCCAAGCAGCAGCTAGCCCTCGATCTGCTCGCCGCCATCACCGTGTAGACAGGACAGGGGTATCGCTTCAATCTCAACAGATTGAAGCCACGACAAAATCCTGCTCAGCTCACGGGGAACTTCGGGTTAGCGAGCTGGTGATCCCCGCGCCGGCACAGATGCGCTTGCATACAGCTTTGCCATCGGCTAAGCACGCGGTCCCTCGGCGCCGGGCGATCATGGAGCGTGTCATGGCGAAGAAACTGCGCGGCTTCGACGAAATGCCGAGCTTTTGAAGTCTCGAGCAAGCGCCGCAAGTCCTATCCCTCCGAGACGCATGTGAAGCGCGGCGATCGCGCGGTGCACGGCGACGTCGAGCTCGTCGAGAAGCTTGGCCGCAACGACTTGTGCCCTTGCGGGTCCGGGCGCAGGTTTCAAGCGCTGCTGCTTGCACGGCGGCCGGTATGACGGCGCACAGCGCGCCTACTATTTTCAGGCCGAAACAGTGACTCGACGGCAGCTCGTCCCGTGTCGCGAATTTGGGCAATCTGCGACACGGGCATCGCCACGCTTGATCCGGCCGGAAATCTGCCGCACAACCGGCCCTGCGCGTCTCAGGGGCACGGGTCCATGGCCATTCTCGTCGACAAGTCCACCAAGGTCATCTGCCAGGGCATCACCGGCAGCCAGGGCACATTCCACACGCAGCAGGCGCTGGCCTACGGCACGCAGATGGTGGGCGGCGTCACGCCGGGCAAAGGCGGCACCAAGCACCCCGATCCCAAGCTCGCCAACGTGCCGATCTTCGACACGGTGATGGACGCCAAGGCCAAGACGGGCGCCACGGCCACCTCCATCTACGTGCCGCCGCGCTTTGCCGCCGACGCCATCCTGGAGGCCATCGACGCGGAGATGCCGCTGATCGTGTGCATCACCGAAGGCATCCCCGTGCTCGACATGGTCAAGGTCAAGCGCGCGCTCGACGGCTCCAAGTCGCGCCTGATCGGGCCCAACTGCCCGGGCGTGCTCACCCCCAACGCCTGCAAGATCGGCATCATGCCGGGCAACATCTTCAAGGCCGGCAACGGTCGGCATCGTCTCGCGCTCCGGCACGCTGACCTATGAGGCCGTGCAAGCAGACGACGGATGCCGGGCTCGGCCAGTCGACCGCCGTCGGCATCGGCGGCGATCCCGTCAAGGGCACCGAGTTCATCGCCGTGCTGGAGATGTTCCTCGCCGACCCCGACACCAACTCCATCATCATGATCGGCGAGATCGGCGGCGCGGCCGAGGAGGACGCCGCCGAGTTCATCAAGGCCGAGGCCAAGAAGGGCCGCAAGAAGCCGATGGCCGGCTTCATCGCCGGCATGACGGCGCCGCCCGGCCGCCGCATGGGCCACGCCGGCGCCATCATCTCCGGCGGCAAGGGCAAGGCCGAGGACAAGGTCGAGGCCATGAAGTCGGCCGGCATCGCGGTCGCCGACAGCCCTGCCTCGCTCGGCACCACGCTCGCCAAGGCGCTCGGCGGCGGCGGCAAGGGCTGGTTCTCGCGGTGAGGGGCAACGTCGGCCCCCTCTCCCCTCGGGGGAGAGGACGTGAGGCCATGACTTGCGGCCTCGTACCTCCCTCGCGTGCACCAGACCTGGCCTCACCGGCGAGGCTGTAAGTCATTCGGCCGAACTGGTGAGGGGCTACTCTTAGGACACTTTCAGCGACAATTGAATTGTGATCCGTGGTGAAGCGCCTCGACATCGAAGGCGATGCGTTCCATCCCGAATGGAACTACGCGATCAAGCCGAGGCGCCCAAACCCGTAGCGGTTATCGTTGCGGATGTCCTTAGGGAAAGGTCGGGCTCGGGCAGGGCGTATTGTCGGTCTGCAGGAGGTTGACGGTCTGCGACCGCGGCTTGAGATAGATTTTCTCCGACATCAAGTGCGTGCCGGCGGGGCCGCCTGAGCTGCCCAGCGATTTCATGAAATAGTCGAACACGAGCGGTTTGTAGTTATAGGTCACCTCGGAAATGACCACGCTGTCCAGCGTCGTCACCAGGTTCGGCGGCAGCGAGTAGGTGGTGTTGGAGCAGGCGCAGCTCAGTGTGCCGCCGGTGCCGTTATAGGTGCACGACCATTGCTGCTTGGTCGTGGTGGCGCTGGTGGGCGAGGAGGAGACGCTGCGCAGGACGATCTTCAGCGGATTGCGGTCGTAGGGCGAGATAATATAGCCACCCACCTTCACGATATCGCTGATCTCGCTCTGGGGGATGCCGTTGGCGGCGCCAGAGGCGGGAGAGAAGCGCGCGACGAGGTCGGCCGTGGAGCTCGCCACCTGGGTGACGCGGCGGTCCACCGTGATGGCCTGGCTCAGCTCGACGGCGCCGATGAACATGATCCCCATGATCGGGACGATCATCGCAAACTCGATGGCCGCCACACCTTCGCTGCTGGCCTTGCAACGCTGCGCGAATTGGCGGAATTGGGCTGCAAGCGTGCTCACGACAAGAGACGGCATTTTCTGCCTCGATCGTTTGGGGCCGCGGTACGGCACACGTCAGTTGTAGGGCTCCGAGCGGAACGCGACCGAAGCCTGCATCAGCAGCGAGCCGTCCTTGAGGTCGCCCATGGCAAAGAGCGGCAACTTGCCGCCGAGGCTCCAGGGATAGCAGACCGTGACCAGCACCACCGAACTGCCCGCCCCGGCGTCGAAGGCGGCGGCACTATCATTGATGACCTGGCCGTTGTTCGTGCAGCTCGGCTGCGAGATGCTGGAGAAGTTGGCGTTGCTCTGCACGATCACCACAGCCTTGCTGGCGCAATCGAGGAAGGTTGGTGCGGCCGCGCACAGCGCATTCTTGAAGGCCTGCTTCTTCAGTGCGGTCGTGGTGGCGCCCGAGTAGGCGCCTTGGGCGGACTGAAGCTGGCCCGTGCGGATCGCACGCGATGCCTGCCACACCGCGTTCTCGATGGAGAAATTGGCGAAGTAGAACAGGCTGACGGACATGATGCCGAACAGCAAAAGCAGGAACGGCATTGCCACGATGGCGAACTCGATGGCCGCCGCGCCCGACTCGTCCCCGCGCCAGCGCCGCATCAGCCTGCGCCACCAGCCACCTGCACGTCCCGACACCATCTGTGCCGCCTTCCTACGCTCTACGCCTTTGGGTCCGCGAGTATGCGGTCCACTGTTGAACGACCGGTAAATCCCGTTCGGATAGACCAATTCTGGTAAATTGCGCGTTGAGGCAGTTACCGGGAGCTAACCACGCCGCAGACAGGCGGCTGCCTTGCGAACGCCCGACGTCTCGGCCAAGGTCCGCCGCTCTCTTTGAAGTGGGTTGAACAACGCGCATGTCCCAGGCCGTCACATCTACCTCTTCCGCGCCTTCCACAATGTCCAGTGCCTCGATCCGGTCGGGCATCCCCGCCGTCGACCGCTATCTCGAGGCCGGCTACGCCAGCGTGCCCGGCATGTCGTCGCGCTTCGCGGCCGCCATCTGTTGCGGGCTCCTGCGCCTGCAGTCCGAGATGGGGGTCGCGGGTCCGGTGGTGGAGATCGGCCCGTTCGAGGGACGCTTCTTCATCGCCCTGGCGCATGCGCTGAAGGCGGGCGAGACGGCGCTCGGCATCGATCTCTTCGACTGGCCCAACCCGCAAGTGATCGACCGCTTCGAGGCCAACTGCGCCAGGCACGGCATTGCGCCGGAGCAGCGCATCACCTGGAAAGCCGACAGCCGCACGATGACGCCGGCGGAGCTGCTGGCCAAGCTGGGCGGGCGCCGCCCGCGCTTCATCCACATCGACGGCGAGCACTCCCGCGCGGCGCTGACCAAGGATCTGGAGCTTGCCACCGCCGTGCTCGCCCCGGAGGGCGTGATCGTGCTCGACGACATGCTGCACCCGGGCTACCCGACGCTGATGGTGGCCGTGCACGACTACCTCGAGCGCCACCCCGAGATGTGCGTGCTCTGCATCATCGACCGCGAGACGGTGGTGGCCGCCACCAAGTTCGTGCTGTGCGCTACCTCCTGGTTCAAGCGCTACGAGGAGAAGCTGCTCGAGGCCTACAAGGACAACGTGTGGCCGCTCGGCGCCGACTTCGAGCCGCACTGGTGCCTGGTCCTGTCCCTCGACACCCGCCTCGCCGCCATCACGTGAGGCGCCATGCCGGTCGAGCGAAGGGCTTTGCTCTTGCGGGAATGACGGCGTAGCCATCGCGCTCGCCGGGAAGACGCCGCAATCCCAACAACAAAGCGAACTATCCGTGACGGCGGATCACGACTGCCGGGGCATTGGGCTCAGTCGAACGAGGCAACCAGGCGCCGCGAGGGTGTGGGGTTGAGGTGGCTGGCCGCGTGCAGGCCGCCCATCGAACTTGCGCTAGCGCGGTGCGTCAGCACCCGGGACCTTCATGTCTCTTTGGAATGGCCTGAGACTGCGCCTGGGCGCGGCGGCTCTGCCGCATGCCGGGCATCCCGAAGAGCGGGACGAAGGCCCGGAGCGCGAGCGGCAGCAGGAAGGCCGCGACCCGAAGCGGCTATTCCTCGTCGTGGGCCTCGGGCGCGCTGTCCTGGGTAGCAACCTACGTCGGCATGCTCGAGCTGATCGAGGCCAACCTCGGCGACCTCGCCTTCATCCACAAGATCATTGTTGGCTTCTCGGTCGCCATGCTGATGACCATGATCATCTGGCTGCTGGACCGGATGTTCTCGCCTGCCGATGTTTTCACCAAGACCTGCTACGTCGCCGGCTACCTCTTCCTGTCGCTCATCTCGGTGGGGTTCGGCTTCGGCTTCTATTGGAAGGTGCTGGAGAGTCGGGGCGAGGCCTCGCGCTCGGCCGAGAGCGCCATCACGCAGGTGCAGAGCGCGTTGTTTGCCGCCTCCACCCGGCTCGAGCAGCTGCAGTCGACGCTCGATCAGCTCACCACGATCTCCACCGAGAAGGCCGAGGTTGAGCGGGCGAGCGGCAAGTCCTGCCCCAACAGCGGCCCCGGCGATGGTCCGCGGCGCAAGATGCGTGAGGAGGACGCCGAGCGCTTCAAGTTTGCCTCTGACTTTGTCAAGGGCCGCATCGGCACGATCAAGTCGGACATGGGGGTGCTCGACAGCGACCTGCAGAAGATCGTCAAGGACGACCGCTCCGTGATCGACTCCAAGACCGGCAACCGCAACGAGTTCCTGCGCGGGGTCGGCCGAAAGCTGGAACTCACCGTCACCGGCTTCAATGCATTCCGCAGCGATCCGCAGCTCAAGCAGATCCGCATCGACCTCGCCGACCGAGCCGAGAAGACCACCATCACTGGTGCCAAGGGCATCGTCATCTCCTGCCCCGATGGGCAATTGCAGATGGCGTTGAGAGGTGTGGTGCGCGCCATCGACCAGCTGCCCGCGCTCGAGAAGCCCAAGATCGCAGCGGTCGAGGGAGCCGAGGCCGTGATCGAGGCGTTCCGGCGCCTGACCACGACATTCTACGGGCTGCTCTCCTTCAAGCTGCCGCCGTCGGCCGATGAGCTGCGCGAGCTGCAGCGCAAGGCGGTGCAATCAGTCGAGGGCGGCACAGGTCAGTCCGGCGGCCAGTCGGGCGCGCCGGCGGCGCAGCGCTCGGCCTTCGTCGAGCAGGCGTCGGGGCTCGCCAAGCGCGACTACGTTCCTCTCGCTGTCGCCATCTTCGTCGACCTGTGCCTGCTGCTCGTCTCCATCGGCCGGCCCGTCAACCAGTTCGTCGGGCTCGAGCGCGGCATGCGCGAGGCCGAGGAGGGGCCGGTCTACCCGATCCTGGCGCGCTTCCACGACATCCACGCCGACAGCCAGGCCATCCGCCACTTCGAGGTGTTCCGCGACGTGATCTTCGATTTCAACGGTCACTATCACGTCGCGGTGCCGCTTTCGATCCCGAGGGACGCCGAGAACTACGAGGCGCTGCACGCGGAGGCTCACCGCCTCTCCAACCTCTGCTACGCGCTGGAAGGCAAGGGCATCCTCACCCGGCCCATCAGCTTCCTGCCGCCGCTGGTGGCGCTGCGTCAGCTCAAGCGGCGTGGGAGCAAGTTCGTGGCCTGCTATGGGGCGCGCCGTCCCGCGCGCTACCGGCGCAGCTGGGATTGGGTGAGGTCGACGTGGACGGACACCCATCATGTCGATCGGCCGGCGTTCAAGGTCTATCGCTTCAAGAAGGGCGCCTGGCCGGAGATGATCCTCGGCGCCGTCATGGGTGCGGCGCGGCACATCGAGGTGAGTACAGGGCGGCAGCCCGGTGACTATCCACGGGCCGCTGCGGGCCATGCCGCCGTCAACGGCCACGCGGTGCCCGCCCATGTCGTATCGCCTGGAGCCCAGAACGGCGCCGAGCCTGCTCCCTTCCGCGTCGAGGAGCCAGATTTCGGGCGCTATCGACCCCGCCACGACGGCGATTCCTTGTTTGCGAACGGTGAAGCGTATGTCGTGCACGACGCTCACACTCAGGACGAGGATTTGAGTTCGTCGCCGCCGCACGAGGAGCAGCCTTCGACCGCGCAGCGGGCCGACGCCGAGCCGGAGGTCGAAATCGAGCCCGAGCGCATCGCCAGCCGTTTCGGCCGGCCCCGGAACGGAGCCTGAGGGGCGGCTTTGCGATTGATCCAGCCCAAGCGCCAACGGGACCAGTTCCATCGGGATTGCGCGCAGCCAGCTCCATCAGATCGGTGTCGCGCATCGAGGTGTCTCCAGCCGCCCCATCGAGCCTCGATCGTGCCGCCGCTCTCGCCACCGTCAAGGTGCTATGCGGGCTGCAGCGTTGAGATCACCATCGCTGCGTGGACCGCAAGCCGATGGAGTGCGACATACAGAACCGCAGAGGAGAAGTCATGAATTATCTGAGCCGCTCGTGCCGGGACCGCTTCACCCGCTCAAGGCCATCATCTGCTTTGTCCCCGCCAATCTCGACTTGAGGCGACCCTACATGAAATAGCGAAGTGATCGCGTACGTGGTCACCATAGGGTGGTTGGATCACGTCGATATTTATCATCAGCATTTTTTTGAACACGGCATGTTTATTACAATCTATCAGCTCGCACGGCTGTTCTTCTTCTCGGCGTTGGCATGGTTGGTCTATGCCGTTGGGGCCGCAACAATCGTGGCTACTGTTGGCCGGCCGTTCCTCTGGAGTCTCCCCGCGTTCGAAAGGTATCCGCTGGGCTTCTTCGTCGGCAGCGGACTCTGGCATATTGTGCTGTTTGTTCTTGGTCTTGCCGGGCTCTACAAATGGCCGATCATGGCAGGAATGACGACGATCGTGGCGGTGCTGTCGATTGGGCACTTGGCACGATGCCTCGCTGCGGCCCGGCCCGGTCATGCAAACATTCGGTGGCCGGCCAACCTTGAGGGTGCTGCGACTATTGCACTTGGCATTGGCCTCATAGGTGCTGGGACCGCCTTCGTCCTGGTCAGAGGCCTCTATCCGCTCGGCGGCCACGATTATTACATGCACTATTTCTCGTATCTCGCGGAAGTGGTCCGCAGCGGCTCCGTGCAGCTCAACGCGGCCTGGTACCATTTCTACGACAGCAAGGGCTTGTCACTTACTTTCCTTGCCATGGTTCTCACCGACCCGCTTGCTCCGGGCTCGGTCTCGACGGTGTTTGCGGCATTTGGAACCTGCGTCGTCTACGCGATCCTGCGCCATACCACTGGCGATCGACTGCTCCCTTTGTGCGGCGCCTTACTCTACGTCGTTTTTTTTGCGGTCGGCAACGACGAGTTGGAAAAGCAGCACGTTACGACCGCGGTTCTATCGTTGACGATGTTATGGGCATCGATCCGGCTTCTCGATAAAGATGCCAATCGTTGCCCCTGGATCATCATGCTGTCTGCCAGCGTCATGACGATGGTCCTGATTACCGTCGAGCTCGGCCTTTTGATACTGATTTATCTGGCCCCGTTCATTGCCTGGTTCTCCTGGCGACGCGAGTGGCGCAGGGCCATCGAGCTGCTTGGGGTCGCATCGCTTGCGGCGTTTGGCGTGGTCGCCATGCTGGCACTCAACTATGCCTGCACCGGGCTGCCGCTCGAACACCTGCTGTTGGAGTCGTGGCCATTCGCCAATCTGAACCGATTGCGAGACTTGGGCATTTTGTTCGAGGTCATCGCCCTGCACTACTCCTTTACGGGCCTGGCGACGTCAACGGGTACTGCCAACATCTTCGCGCCGGCTCAACCTTGGTCATTGTCGCTTGCGCGTCTTCTCGCGGAAGATGTTCGATTGTCGCTGTGGTGGCCGCTTTTTGCTCCAGTGGTGCTGTTTATTCCATGGCGATTGTGGAATCCGACCGTGCGTCGGTCGATAAGCAGGCGGTATTTGTCGGCGTTCCTGCCGTTGTGTTGGATCTCGGTTTGTATTGTGGCCTTGTTCGTCGCCAGTGGGAGGACCGAAGTCGACTTGTTCAAACGCGTGATGTCCCTGGCCTACCCGGTGCCGTTATGCCTCGGTCTGCTCATGTGGCACCTTGCACTCCGTCCTCTAGGGCCGACGCCTAGTCGTTGGTTGCAACTCATCCCCATTGCGACGGCGTGCGCGGCGCTGGCGTTCTTGTGGCCTCAGGCGTCATATTGGACAGGGCGCCCGGAACTGTCGTGGAGCACCTCGTATCGTGGTGCGCACGGTGTGGGACTGAGCACAATCTTGGCCAATGGCTGGAGCTTTCTCAGCGGGCGCTTCAGCCTGCGAGACGCCTATCAGCACCAGCTCGGCTGGGAGGCGAAACACCCCACTGGAGGAATTGGTCCGGCATCGAGGAACCTTGGAGAATAGCCGGACGAAATACGCCGATTGTGACGCCCCACATACACGCGTACTGCATGCTTCCCGACTGCAATGTCATCATACCCAGCGTCACGTTTCGGCTGGGTCGGCAGTGGCGAACTCCATATGTGCTCTACTTGGGAACTGCGGACCAAGCTGTGCGGCAATTGCGCGCCGATGGCGTAAATTACTTCTATCTTTCGATGGACCTCCCCGTGTATCCGTCGTTTCAAGGATTCTGCCGACGCCAGATATTCGCAAGCATCTTGCGGTTCGCTGGACAGACGGCCGGAATTACCTTTTGACTTGGCCAGGCAGAGATACCACGCCGATCGACGACAAATTCATGGAATTCTACACCAAGTCCATGGGGGTTGGAACGGAAGCTCCGTGTGAACATGGAAAGTTGGCCGAGATGTGCGGGATCTACCGCTACCTCGAAAGACACGAGGCAAACCTCCGTCCATTCGCACTGCCGTGGTGTCGCAACTGTGGCGGCCTTCCAAAAACCGACGAATGAACCATGAGGACACCTGGAAAAATCGTCGACCGCATGGGGCACCGGCCGGAATTCGGCCGAGAACCGGCAGACGGATGAAGGGGCACGCTGGACCAAGAAGCACGGCAAGAGCTTCTGCGGCTGCAAGAACTACGTCGGCGTGGACGATCTACGAGCTGATCCGCAAGTGCCATCTCATGGTTGCGTCCGCACAAACGTGGTCACGTGAGGCCCTTGGCCCAGTCGTTCGCTAGATAGAGCGCGGCAATTGTGAACGGAACGCTCCGGGGGCCGCTCATGCGCGATAACACGCTCCCCACATAGCCTTGCCAAACTCGAAGCCCATAGGCCAAATGGAGCGTAGCCACTCAGAAATCTTTGGTTTGGAAAATGCAGGTTGGATGACGCGACTACTACTCGCGCCGCGTGACGCGAGGCTTGGCAGGATCGACTTTGGGATCGAGCACGCCCTGCCGGTGGGCAATGATTGCCTCGCTCCACCACAGCGGAAAATGCACGCGCTTTCGCTTCTTGTCGTACTCCAAGACAATGTCGAATGGACCCATGAAGTCTCTGAAATCCTCGTGGGTCATCCCCTCTGCCATCGGCCCCGCTGCAGTCGGTGTGGACGCTCGGAACAGCCCATGAATTCTGAACTCGCACCGACCTGGAATTCCGTGTGTATCTTCTGGCCGGTACCCGTCCAGAAAACCGAGTACAGATTTCGTTTGTTTTTCAGGGATCGTACTAAGACGCAAATCTCCGCCTCCCGGTATAGGTTGCCGAGAGTGATTGAAGCCAATTGCTGCCACCGAGTGGATACGCACCTCTGATTGTTTCCCACACGCCCAGGTCGCGGCGCTGGCCTATCATGTCTCGCTGGACGTTCACGTTCAGGCCATCTCCTTGCGGGTGTAGGGAGATGCCCCACCATCGGCATGCGCGGATGATCTGACGCCAATGCGTTATGACTTGCCGAGCTATGAACACGCTGGCCACGAATATTCCAAACAGCACAAGGCTGACTGCCAGCCAACCCGGAAGTCTCAGGGCTAGCAGGGAAAGGAGCGTACCGGCCGTGGTTGCTGCGCCAATGGCCATCGGCTTCACCCATGGCCACCACTCCACAAGCTGACCGAGGCCCGGCATCGGAAGCTGTCGCACCATCCTCTTGATGCGATCTGATTTCGTTGGTGGAGGTAGCATGCGGGCACTTGTGCCCGAAGTCCTCCTTCTAAGTACAGCGCACGGGGTTTTTGTGCAGAATCCTGTCCTGCACAAAAAGTGGGGCTATTGAACGTCATTTTGTGCAAAGCCGGCCGCAAAGCCAAAAATACCCGCGGCCACAACGGCTTATCGGCACCTCGAGCATAACCGCCTTCATCTCCCGTTCATGTTGTTGCCGCCACTCTGCCGCACTGGGCGACATCGTCGGTTCGGGCAGGAGGCGTGCGATGAGGAGCTGGGTGTTGGCGGCGAGCCTGCTGGCTGCCGCGGCCGCGACGGGGGCGCAAGCCGCCGATCTGTATGACGCTCCGCCGCCCGATCGCTACGGCTCGGCCTACGACGATCCGCGCTACGCCGACATCTACAAGTACCCGCCGCCACGGCCCTACGCGGCGCCGCCGCGAGCCTACGAGCGCTACGCCGAGCCGCCGATCCCGCGCGAGCGCGTCTACCGCGAGGACGAGCGCTACTATGAGCCCAAGTACCTGCCCGGCCCGCGGCGCTATTCCTACGCCGAGCCGCCGCGGGGGTATGCCGACCGTTGCGTGCCCAGAGAGGTGGTCAAGGACCGGCTGCTGCGCGCCGGCTGGCATGACTTCCACGACGGCGACGTGCAGGGCGACATCGCCACCGTGCGCGCCCGCAGGCCAAGCGGCCGGCTGTTCGCGCTTGCCATCGACCGGTGCAGCGGCGAGATCGTCAGCGCCGAGCCGCTGGAGCCGCGCCGCTTCGGCCCCATACGCCTACGGGCCGCCGCTCCGCCGCTGGGACCGACCCTACTGAGGGGCAAGCGGCCCCGACCATCTGCAGGAGGCCTCGGCAGCGTGCCCGGGGCCTTTGTGCGTTTTCAACCGCCGCGATGCGTGCCGGCGGCCGATGAAACCTGTCTCGGGCGCGGGCCGCCTGCTATAGAGCGCACAGATGCTGCGGGGAGGACGTGGCCATGGACCTTGTGGCGCTGGCGAAGAACCCGGTTCCGAGCGGGGCGACGACGGGGATGCTCAAATGCCCCAACGGCATGCAGCTGCGCTTTGCGCGCTGGGAGCCGACCCGGGGGCCCGCGGCGCGGCACCGTCTGCGTGTTCCACGGCCGGGGCGAGTTCATCGAGAAGTATTTCGAGGTCGTGGCCGACCTGCGCCGCCGCGGTTTCACGGTGGCAACCATGGACTGGCGCGGACAGGGCGGCTCCGCGCGCATGCTCAAGAACCCGAGCAAGGGCTACGTGCGCTCCTTTGCCGACTACGACCAGGATCTCGCCCACTTCATGCGCGAGATCGTGCTGCCGGACTGCCAGCCGCCCTACGTGGCGCTCGCTCACTCCATGGGCGGCAACATCCTTCTGCGCAACGCCTCGCTGTCGGGCTCGTGGTTCTCGCGCATGGTGCTCAGCGCCCCCATGATCGCCATCTCACGGCAGAAGCTGGGCGCGCCGCAGGCCGTCTCGCGGCTCTATGCCGAGGCTCTCGCCGGCCTCGGGCTCGGCGCCCTGTATGCGCGCGGTGGTCGCGACACGCCGCTGGAGTTCGATCCGTTCGAGGGCAATCCGCTCACCTCGGATCGGGAGCGCTATCAGCGCAACCGGCTCGTGCTCGAGGCGGCGCCGGCCCTGGGCCTGGGCTCGCCGACCGTGGCTTGGCTGCGGGCATCGCTGCGCTCGATTGCCAGGCTCACCGCGCCCGACTATCCGCTCAAGGTGGAGGTGCCCCTGCTGCTGTTTGCCGCCGGCATGGACAGCATCGTCTCCTCGAACGCCATCGAGGAATTCGCGCTGAGGCTGAAGGTCGGCACGCACGTGATGTTCCCGCAGGCGCGCCACGAGATCCTGCAGGAGACCGACGAGATCCGCCAGCGCTTCTGGGCAGCCTTCGACGCCTATCTCGGCGTCGAGGCCACAGTGGCGTAAAGGTCTCGGCCGAGCCTGGGCCGTCAGGCCAACAGCGCCTGATAGACGAGGTTGCGCGTCATCTGGCGGTAGCGCAGGCGGATGAGGCCCGGGGCGGCGGCCATGAAGACGACGCTGAGCTCCTCCTTCGGGTCGACCCAGAAATAGGTGCCGAACACGCCCGACCAATAGTAGTCGCCGGCGCTGCCCGCCATCGCGGCGATGCCGTCCTGGCGCCGCACGGCAAAGCCCAGACCGAAGCCGTAGCCGGTGGCAGCGGGGTCCATCTTGTCGGCAATCATGTTGTTGAACGAGGCGGGCAGGTGATCCGCGGTCATCAGGGCCACCGTGCCCCGGCCGAGGATGTCGGCCGCCCCGAGCTTGCCGCCGCGGCGGAGCATCTCGGCAAAGCGCAGGTAGTCGGCCGCGGTCGATACCGAGCCGCCGCCCCCCGACTCCCATTTTTGCGTGCGATCGCTCGCATGATGGATGCTCACGTTGGCGTTGCCCGTGACGGGATCGTTGGCGAGCGCCAGCGCGTAGCGGGAGCGCTTGGCCGCGGGCAGGGCAAAGCTCGTGTCGACCATGCCGAGGGGCGACCACAGCCGCTCCTGCAGGAAGCCGCCCAGCGTCTTGCCGGTCACCGCCTCGACCACGAATCCCAGCACATCCGTGGAGAAGCCGTACTCCCAGTTGCTGCCCGGATCGAACAGCAGCGGCGACTTGGCGAGCGCGGCGATCGCCTCCTCCTTCGACAGCCGCTCCGCTGCCCACACCGAAGAGCCCGGATACAGCGCGTGCGCCGGGCTGGTGCCGCGGTCGCGATAGGTGAGGCCCGAGGTATGGCGCAGCAGGTCTTGGATGGTCGGGGCCTGCTTTGGCGCCCGAGTGCCGCCGGCTGTCTCAGCCACCTCGAGCTCGGCCAGCGGCGGCAGGTACTTGGAGACCGGGTCGGCCAGCAGCACGCGACCCTCCTCGACCAGCATCATGATGGCCGTCGATGTCTGCGGCTTGGTCATGGACGCGATCGAGAAGATGGCGTCGGTCTTGAGCGGCTCCTTGGCAGCGGGATCGCGGTGGCCGATCGCCTCGAGATGGGCGAGCTTGCCGCCGCGGGCGATGCCGAGGACACAGCCGGGCATACGGCCGGCCTCCACCTCCCGACGCATGGCCTCGCCAATGCGGCGCAGGCGCGAGGAGGACAGTCCGACGGATTCGGGCTCCGCGCGGGCAAGTTCAGGGGTGGTCATGGCGCAACCTCATGAGGATCGGGGCGGCCAAGAGCATAGCCCGCGAAAGGAGCGGCGCAAACGGTGTTGCATTGCCCATCGCGTCCCGCCCCGAACGAGGCCAGGACTTGGGGTCACCACCAGGAGAAGGGATTGCCACCGTAGCCGTAGGGCGCACGCCGGTAGTAGCGATCGTCGCCATAGCCACCATAGTAGGGGCTGCGCCGGCGGATCTTGATACCGCCTTGCGGCTCGCCGCTCATGAGGACCACGAAATCGGTCCCCTTGCTGGTCTCGCGGCTCAGCGTCTCGTCGGAGATGATCAGCGCCGACCCCGGCGAGATGAACTCGGAGATGCGCTCGGCGGCGTCCTGCGGAATGGTGATGCGCTCGAGCGCGGCTTTGGCGGCCGCGACATCGGTCGCCGCCGGCTCGGGTTGACGGTGTACGCCGCGGCGGTGCTGCGACTTGGCATTTTCGGGTGCGGGCTCGGGAGCGGCCCCGCCCGGGTACATGGCCAGTGCGGTCCAACGCACGTCGGCGTCATCGTCGGTGTAGCTCACGGCCGTGAAAATGGTGGTGCCGATCGGCGTGTCGGGGTCGCGGATCGAAACGGGCGTGTTGAAGATCGGCCGGAAGCCTTGCCGGACGTAAAGCGTCTGCGTCTGCCGGCTGATGAACACGGACACGGGCGCAGTCTTGTTCTCGGCGATCTTCGCCTCGGTGACGGCAGCGACCCTGGCGGTCTCGGCGGCCCGCGCCGCGTCCCGCGCGGCCGTCGCCGCATCGATCTTCCCCTGGCCCTCGTTGCGCAGGGCGTCGAGTTGCGCCTGCGCCTCGGCCAGACGCGCGGCAGCCGCGGCCTTCTTCTCCTCGAGCTCCGGCGTCGTCTTGTCCAGAAGCGCGCGCTCGATATCGGCGAGCTGCGACTTGGCCCGGCGCTTGGCATGCTCTGCCATCCGCAGTGGCCTCACGAAGCGCGCGGAATCTGCGTGCGCCCGCACCGCGGCCCTGCGCGCCTCCTCTGCCTTCTCGGTCGCCTTCTCCGCCTCGGCGCGCTTGGCTGCAGCAACGGCCCGCCAGGTCCGCGGCGCCTGTCCGTCGGCCGGAGGCGACGCGCCGAGCCGCATCTGCCGCGTCGGCGAGATATCGGAGGTCGGATCGCCCGGCGGCGTAGCTGTCGCGACCTGCGAGCGGATGGGACCCGGCTTGAATAGAGCCGGATGAGCAATCTCGACCGGGCGCATGTCGTCGCGCACGATAACCACGCGCAGGCCGAGCTTGGTCACCTCGTACAGGCGTTCGGCAAAGCCATGCGGCATGCGGATGCAACCGTGCGAGGCCGCATGGCCCGGCAGCACGCCGGCGTGCAGCGCAATCCCCGACCACGTGATGCGCTGCATGAAGGGCATGGAGGCATCATCGTAGAGGTTGGAGTAGTGCTCGACCTCCTTCTGGATGACGCTGTAGATGCCCGCGGGCGTCTCGTAGGCGGTACGGCCGGTGGATACGGGTGCTTGCAGGATCTTGCCTTCGGCGTCGTAGATCGTAACCCGCTGATCGCTCAGCGAGACGACCGCCATCAAGGGCGTGCCGGCAGGGCGGTCGGCGGTGAACTCGGCGGGGGCCTCGTCGCGTTTGCCCCTTGCGTCCGCTATGCTCGACATGCCCGGCAATAGAAGCGCCGTGAGGCCGGCAACGGCGAAGCTGGCAAGGCGCCGCGTGGATGGGCTCGTCATGTGCGGAAGGACCTTGAATCGGAAGCGGCTACAGGTTGTCATACATAGATGCGTTCGCAATCTCTACCAAGGCTAGCCTAAACAGTGGTTAGCGATTGTCGTTCTCTGATGCGATGCCGCAATAGCCTGAAACGTTCCAAAGCGGCCGGCGTTGCCTCCGCCGAAACAAAACTGAGGATGGTGACGCCGGGACACACGACAGGAGAGAAAACTCATGGGTCGCAAGTACCAGAACATCCTGGAGACCGTCGGCAGAACCCCGGTGGTGCGAATCAACAGGCTGGCCCCCCCGGGGGTGAACCTGTTCGTCAAGATCGAGGCGTTCAATCCTCTGGGCTCGGTCAAGGACCGGCTGGCGCTCGGCGTCATCGAGGCGGCCGAGAAGTCCGGCGAGCTCAAGCCCGGCCAGACCGTGATCGAGGCAACCAGCGGCAACACCGGCATCGGTCTTGCCATGGTGTGCGCCCAGAAGGGCTATCCCTTGGTCGTGACCATGGCCGAGCAGTTCAGCGTCGAGCGGCGCAGGCTGATGCGCTTCCTCGGCGCCAAGGTGGTGCTGACGCCGCAGGCGCAGCGCGGTATGGGCATGGTGACCAAGGCCATCGAGCTAGCCAAGACGCACGGCTGGTTCCTCACTCGCCAGTTCGAGAACGAGGCCAACCCCGACTATCACTCCCGCACCACGGCGCGCGAGATTGTCGAGGACTTCAAGGGCGAGAAGCTCGACTACTGGGTCACGGGGTACGGCACGGGCGGCACGCTGAAGGGCGTGGCGCGCGTGCTCGCCAAGGAGATGCCCGATACCAAGATCATCGTGTGCGAGCCGGAGGACGCGCAGCTTCTCGGCAGCGGCACCGAGCAAGCGCGCAACCCCGACGGCTCGCCGGCCACGGGGCATCCGGCCTTCAAGCCGCATCCGATGCAGGGTTGGACGCCCGACTTCATCCCCAAGATCACCGGCGACGCGGTGGCGATGAAGGTCATCCACAAGCTCGTTCCCGTTCCCGGCGCTGAGGCCATCCGCATGAGCAAGGAGCTCGCGACCAAGGAAGGAATTTTCGTCGGCATCACCTCGGGGGCCACCTTCGCTGGCGCTTTGCGCGTCGCGGCCGAGGCACCCAAGGGCTCCACCATCCTCGCCATGTTGCCCGATACCGGCGAGCGCTACCTGTCGACGCCTCTGTTCGCCGATGTCCCGGCCGATATGACGCCGGCGGAGCTGGAGATCTCGCGCTCGACGCCGTCGGCGCAGTTTCCCGCTTGATCTCTCCGCATCCGGCGGGTGATCGCTCGCCGGATTGCTCGCGCAGCTAGAGCAGGATCGCTTCGGATGGAATCACCTCGCCACAAACGCGAGGTCGAGGCCGACGATCTTGCTCTAGAGCAATTTCCCATCTGACAAATTGATTTGGGATTCACAAGGGGCGCGAACAGTAATTCATGCTGAGGGCTGGCAGAGGAGGCCAGCCTGCATGACCAAACCTCTGTCGAGCGACCTTCGTGAGCGACTGATCGATGCCGTTGCGGGCGGCATGAGCCGCCGGGCTGCAGCGGATCGGTTCGGGATCGCGGCGTCCACGGCGGTGAAGTGGGTGCGGCGGTGGCGCGATACGGGCAGCAAGGCGCCGCGGCCGCAGGGTGGCGACAAGCGCTCCGCTCGGATCGAAGCCCATGCCGAGGAGGTCCTCGGGCTGGTGGCTGCGACGCGCGACGTCACGCTGGCGGAGATTGCCAGCCATCTGGAGCGCCGGCACGGCGAGCGGTTTGCACAAAGCGTGATTTGGCGCCTCCTCGATCGCCACGCCATGACGTTCAAAAAAAACCGCGCACGCCAGCGAGCAGGACCGCCCGGACGTCGCCGCGCGAAGACAAACCTGGCGCGCCACTCAGGCAGAGCTTGATCCGCAGCGTCTCGTCTTCATCGATGAGACCGGGGCGTCGACGCTCTAGACCGGGGTCTGGCGAGACGTTGCGAACTTCGCCGCCAAGGCCGGAGACGGCAGCGCGACCTTGGTGGCGAGACCGAGCCCCATGAGCAGACGAATGATCTGCCACGAGAAGTCGAATTCCCACCAATGATGGCCGTGCCGCGCCGACGTGGGATCGGCGTGATGGTTATTGTGCCAACCTTCGCCGCCGGTGAAAAATCCGACGATCGGGTTGTTGCGGCTGTCGTCGGGCGTCGCATAGTTTCGATAGCCCCAGATGTGGGTCACCGAATTGACCGACCAGGTGTTGTGCCACACGAGCACCGTTCGCAACGCACCGCCCCAGACGACAAGACTTGCGCCGAACTGGGCCGCCTCGCCTGAGCTCCCGCCCGAAGCCATGACCCAACCATAGCCGGCAGCAAAATACGCCAGCCACAGCAAGAAGGAGAGCTTCATCCAGTTCTTCCGGCGCTCGAGCATCGCGTAGAGGGGATCGCGCATGACATCTTGCGCATAGCGCTCGATCAATGGACGCGACCGCATATCGCCCGAGCGCACCAGCAGCCAGCCGAAATGCGCCCAGAAGAACCCCCTGAGCGGGGAATGCGGGTCTTGTTCGTCATCGGCATGGTGGTGGTGCCGACGATGGACGGCCACCCACAGGGCCGGCGAGAATTGCAAAGAGAACGTGCCGAGGACGGCAAACGTGTGCTCGAGCCAAAGCGGGACCGTGAAGCCGCGGTGAGTTATGAGGCGGTGGAAGCCGAGATTGATCCCGAGAACGCCAAAGACGAGGGCCCCGAGAGCAAGCAGGACGACCCCCGTCCAACTGAAGAACCAGGGGAAGAATGCCAAGAAAGCGAGCGAATGGCAGAGGATGAATCCGATTAGGGCGTCCGTCTTGAATTTCCTCACGCCCTCTCCTTCTCCATCCGCGCTGTGCGCGATAACCGAACGGTCCCGCGAGCGATATCCCGCCTTATCTACCGAACCGATGGGTTGGTCAAATTTCGCCTTGAGGCAACAGCACCGGGCGCTCTACCATCGCCCCAATCGTCGATCTCGGAGTGGAATGCAAGGCCATGTGCGCGGACCGCAGCGGGCAGCCCATCGTGCACCTTGTCGGCAGCATCCCGTTGCCCGATGCCGAGACGGTGTTTCGTACCGTCTCGGCCGCCGTCGGCCGGCATCTCGTGCGCTTGCCCGACGGCGAGACCGGCATCCGCAGAACCTGGATCCGCTTCCTGCAGGACGTGCTGGCCGAGAACCCTGGCATCGAGGTTGCGCGCGATGCACCGCCGTTCCGGTTCGTGCAGTGGGACGGCAAGCTGATCCGCGAGATCCCGCGCTTGCGCCTGAAGCGCGGTCTGCCGCCCGATCCCGCCACCTTCAAGACGGGCTATGCCGACATGGCGGTCGAGTTCCTGGGGCGTCTTCCAGCGCCTGCAGAAGGCCGGCGCCATTCCGGGCCACGTCAAGTTCCAGATCAGCCTGCCGACGCCGATTGCGCCCACCTACAACAACATGCTGCCCGTCGACCGGCCCGGCATCCTGCCCGCGCTGACGCAGCACATGCTGGGCGAGGTGTCGAAGATCACCGCGGCGATGCCCCACGACCGCATCGCCTTGCAGTGGGACGTGTGCCAGGAGGTGTTGGCCTGGGAGGGCTACTACGACAAGGGCCCGATCGATTTTCGCAAGGAGACCGTCGACGTTCTGGCGGCGATCGGCGAGGGGGTGCCGGCGGATGTCGAGCTTGGCTACCACCTGTGCTACGGCAGTCCCGCCGACGAGCACTTGGTCCAACCCAAGGACACCGGCATCATGGTCGAGATGACCAATGCCATCGTCGCGAGAGTAAAGCGGCCGATCCAGTTCTTCCATCTGCCCGTGCCCAAGCCGCGAACCGACGATACCTACTTCGCGCCCCTTGAGAGGCTGAGGCTTGCCCCTGGCACGGAGCTCTATCTCGGCCTCGTCCACCATGATGATGCCGCGGGCGATCAGGCACGCCTCGCCGCCGCCCGACGGCACGCGCGGGTCGATGGCATCGCCACCGAATGCGGCATGGCGCGCGGCGACCCGACGCGCCTCTCCGGCCTGCTCGCCGCGCATGTGCGTCTTGCCGAAAGTGCCGGAGAATAGTGCCGCAGCGCCTCCGCGCGCCTTCGATCAATCGAGCTCCAGCCGGCGGCGTATCTCGACGAACATCTTTGCCTTGAGCTCCACGCCGATGCCGGGCTCCTCGGGCAGCCGCACGTAGCCATCGACAATCGGAATGGTGTCGGCGAAACCGCCATAGGGCTGGAATACGCCGGGATAGCTCTCCGAGCCACCGAGCTGCAGGCCGGCAGCAATGTTGAGCGCCAGCTGATGGCCTCCATGGGGGATGAGCCGCCGGCGCGACCAACCCATCTCCCCCGCAATATCGAGGAAGCGCAGGTATTCGGTTAGGCCGTAGGCAAGCCCAGGGTCGATCTGCACCCAGTCGCGGTCTGGGCGCAGGCCGCCGTAGCGCAGCAGGTTGCGCCCGTCTATGGCCGAGAACAGGTTCTCGCCGGTTGCCAGCGCGCCCGCATAGTGCTCAGCGAGGACCGCGTTGAGGCGGTAGTCCAGGGGATCGCCCGGCTCCTCGTACCAGAACAGGCCATAGGGCTCGACTGCCTTGCCGAAGGCGAGCGCGGTGGCGAGATCGAACCGGCCGTTGGCGTCGACAGCGACGTTGTGGCCGGCGCCGGCGACGTCAATGACGGCCTCGATGCGGTTGACGTCCGTGGCGAGATCGGCGCCGCCGACCTTCATTTTGACGACCTTGTAACCCTGCTCCTGGTAGCCCCGCATCTCGGCGCGCAGGCCCTCGAGCTCCTTGCCGGGGTAGTAGTAGCCGCCGCCCGGATAGACGAGCACCTTCTCGTCGTGGCGGCCCGCGTTGCAGCGCTCGGACAGGAGCCGCCACAGTGGTTTGCGGGCAATCTTGGCGACGGCGTCCCAGACCGCCATGTCGAGAGCGCCGGCGGCGTGCGCGCGGTCGCCGTGACCGCCGGGCTTCTCGTTGGCCATGAAGGCCTTCCAGATGGCGAAGGGATCGAGATTGTCGTTTGCCTGGTCGAGCAGCGATCTGGCCTCGGCCGCCATGATGCGAGGTATGAACCGCTCGCGCAGGATGCCGCCCTGCGAATAGCGCCCGTTGGAGGAGAAGCCGTAGCCGATTACCGGCCGGCCATCGCGCACGACGTCGGTCTCGACGGCGACGAGACTGATCGTCATCGACGAAAAGGTGATGAAGGCGTTGCGGATTTCCGAGGCGATCGGGGCAGTGGCTTCGCGGATGCGCGTGATTTTCATGGCGTCATCCCGGGCTTTGTGCCCGGGATCCAGTCATCCACGGGCGCTGTAGCAAGCGGTGAGATGGATCCCGGCAACATGTGCCGGGACGACACCTACGCGCTGCGATAGAGCTTGGTCATGACGAACTCGCGGTGGCCCAGCGCCTCGGCTGCCGTGAGGCGACCATTGGCCGTGCGTACGATCATGTCGATCAGTGCATCGCCTGCGGTGTCCAGCGTCATCTCGCGCCGCAGGATGCCCGATACGTCGAGATCGATGTGCTCGGACATGGTGCGCACAGTGCGTGGATTGGCCGAGAGCTTGATGACGGGGAGGATGGGGTTGCCGATGACGTTTCCCTGGCCGGTCGGGAACGTATGCACGACGTAGCCCGCGGCCGCCATCAGGGTCACGCATTCGGCCGCCGCCGAGGAGGTGTCCATGTAGTAGAGCCCAGGGCCGGCCTTTGGCGTCTCGGCCGGCTCGAGCACCTCGATGAATTTGCATTTGCGGCCGATTTTCTCGAGGTTGCCCAGCGCCTTCTCCTCGATCGTGGTGAGCCCGCCCGCTATGTTGCCCTTGGTCGGCTGGCTGTCCATGAGGTTGTCGGTTCTGTGAGCCTCGATCACCTCGTCCTGGTAAGCCTTGAACACGGCCATCCACTTTTCGCCGAGCTTGGCATTGGCGGCACGCGACTTGGCGATGTGCTCCGCGCCCGTGATCTCCGAGGTCTCGCCGAAGCACGCCGGTGATGCCCTTCGGGATCAGCTTGTCGTACATGTTGCCGACGGTGGGGCAGGAACCGAGCCCCGTCGTGGTGTCGCTCTCGCCGCACTTGGTGGAGACCCACAACTCCTCTATGCCGAACTCCTCGCGCTCGAGCTCGGAGGCCTGTTGCAGGAACTCCTTGGCCTTGTAGCGAGGCCTTGGCGATGGTGGCGATGTCGCCGTGGCCCTCGATGCCAAAGCCCACCACCGGCTTGCCGGTCTTGGCGATGCCGTCGACCACTCGCTTGGTCCAGCCGTCCTCGATGCCGATCACCACGACGGCGGCGACATTGGGGTTGGAGCCCGTGCCGATCAGGGTACGAAAGAACAGCTCGAGATCGGCGCCGAACTGCAGGCGGCCGTAGGCATGCGGCAGAGCCAGCGTGCCCTTGATGTTGCCCGCGACCGCCTCGGAGGCCGCATTCGACAAATCGTCGAGGGGCAGGATCACGACGTGATTGCGCACCCCGACGCGGCCGTTCTCGCGACGCCAGCCGCGAAAGCTCAGATTGGACTTTGCCCGCTTGGCGTTGGACTTCGCAGCCATCGTGATCCCCTTACCAGCGCTTCGTCTTGAGATTGTGCACGTGCACGTGCTCACCCGCGGCGGCATCCGCCACCATGCGGCCGATGTCCACGCCGTACTTGATGACGGTGTCGCCCTCCTTCAGCGCCTGCAGCGCCACCTTGTGGCCGATCGGAATGTTGGATCTCGACTTGAGCTTGAGGGTCTTGTCGGTTTCGGTGATGACGCCGAGCATGTCGGTGCCGGCTTTCAGCCCTTCGACCACGACGACACCGACGTTGTCTTTGGGGCTATGCACAAGGAACTGCGGTGCGGACACGCGTTTTTCCTCTTTTCGCGGGCTTGCGCCCGTGCATGGTGGATGATTGGCGCCCTATTCTTATATAAGATGCGAGCGACAATCCACCCGCCTCTAGCGGCGCGAGGCGAATTGCCCCATGAGCCCATCCGACACCAACAACGGCCGGCCGCTGTATGCGCAAGTCCGCGAGCAGCTGGTCGACCGCATCCGCTCCGGCCAATGGAAGCCGGGCCAGCTGATCCCCAACGAGTTCGAGATCGCCGCCGAGTTCGGCGTGAGCCAGGGCACCGCGCGCAAAGCCATCAGCGAGCTCGCGGCCGAGGGGCTGGTGGTGCGCCGCCAAGGACGGGGCACGTTCATAGTGGAGCATACCCCGGCGCACGTCATCTTTCGCTTCTTCAATATCTTTGACGCCGCCGGCGTCGCTGTGAGCCCGGACAGCCGGGACGTCAGCTCGAGCCTCGCCGAAGCCAGCCGAGAGGAGCAGCACGCGCTCGGACTGGACCACGCCGCGCGCGTGATCCGCATCGCGCGCACACGAACGCGCGATGGCAAGCCCTTCATCAAAGAGACGATCGTGGTGCCGGAAGGGCTGTTCCCGGGCCTGGCTGACCGGCCCGAGGTCGCCAACACGCTCTACGACATGTTTCAGAAGGACTATGGCATGCTGGTCATGCGCACCGACGACCGGCTGTCAGCAGTTGCGGCCGACGCAGCGACAGCGGCCACGCTCGCCATTCCGCCGGGCACGCCGCTCCTGCGCATAGATCGCGTGGCTTTCGGGCTCGACGATACCCCGCTCGAATGGCGCGTGAGCTTCTGTCACCTGGATCAGGCCTACTATCTCGCCCGCACGAGATGAGGTCACGGCAGACAGCCATCCTGAGCTCAGGTCATCACGCAAGCGAACTCAGCCAATCGGCTTTTCCTTGTCTTTTGCCGCGCAGCGCTGCGCATGCTCGGCCTGCAGCTCGTCCTTCACCTCGGCGCTCAGGCTTCTCACCCGCGCCGTCTGCACCGCCTCCAGACCCGCGACGGGCCCACTGAACGTTCGCGCCGCTGCTGCGACCTCGGACAGCGCGGTTGCCAACTCGCCACACGCCAGCTTGGATTTGAGCGCGCGATAGGCAAACAGCCGAACCCCATTGGCCAACACTGCGGGGGAGGCGGGGCGCTGCACCCAGGACCTATTCGACCCCGACACCATCGCCTTGAGGACGGGGGCACACGACTTGACGCCCGCGCAGCTCGCCTCATCCCGATCGACAGGCCGACTGGCGGGCTTGACCGGCCGCTGCGGCGCCTTGGCAACAACGGCGGTGGTGGTGGCGGGGGACTTTCTTCGCCTCGGCCGTGCGCTCGGACCGTGCCGGAGTGGCGCCATCCTCGGCGGGGGCATGTTCCGCCACGGCGATGCGGAGATCGCTCTCAGCGGTTTGCCACGCGCATCCGCCAAGGCCGAATGCGGCGATCAAGAGCAGGGTTGGCCCGACTGAGAGACGCAAAACTTGCATTCACCCGCTCCTTGCAGCCGGAAATCGCCGGCAACCGACTACGCGGACAGGCTCCTAGGCGAGGCGTCGACCCGCCGCCGGCTCATCGGCCGATGGCTCCGGAACGCGCAGGTACTCACGGTGGCTGTTGATCAAGTGGTTCTCCGCGGTGCGCATGTCGGGCGCGGTGCCGACGACGCATTGCGGCCCGAGATAGTAGCGCCAATGATAGAGCGCCGGCTCGCCAGCTTTGACCACTGAGCCGACAGCAAGCTGCGGCTCGGCGTGTGCAAAGAAATTGACGATGCCCGTGTGAGGGCAGTGCCTCCTGGACAGCATCACGACCTCCCCCTTCGAGGATGGTTGATCTGGTCCCCCATTAAGTAATCAGCTTACACCGACTCCAGATTATGCGCAGGGCAAAAGCGCAGAGTTGTGGATAAGACCAACGCAGCGCAGCAAAGCGTTTCGAAATGGTGCGGGCGGGGGACTCGAACCCCCACAGACCTTTCGGCCCTACGGATTTTCGTACCAGCTACGGCTTTCGCCGCCTCGCCGTCCGCTGCAGTCGCGAGCCGGCGAGTTTGTGGTCTGGACTATCCCTTCACCGTGCTCCGGGCACCTCTGTCCAGGCGCCGAGGTTAGGTGCTGCCCGTCTAGTCTCTACACCTTCCCGTGACAGCCGTTGCCCCCTGGGCTCGGCCGCTCCGGGCTTGGCTCGGGATTGCCAGTGAAGGTTTCCCCGAGTTTGGGCAGTTCTGCATCCGGAGTTTCCCCCGGAGCACTCAAATCTCAAGTCCGTTGCGTCTACCGGTTTCGCCACGCCCGCGTGACCCGCTCTCTATAGCGCTCCCGGGCTGTCGCGGGTAGAGCAGCGGCGACATCTAGCAGCCGAACAGGAAGAAGCATCCGCCACCGCCCTTGCTCCCACCGCCAAAGGAGTTGTCGCTGCGATAGCGGGGCTGCTCGCGCCTGCGCGTCTTGAGCCCGCCTTGCGGTTCTCCGCTCATCAGCACCACGAAATCGGTATCCTTGCCGGTCTCGATGTTGGCGCCCTCGTCCGAGACGATCAGCGAGGAGCCCGGCAGGACGACCCGGGAGATGCGCTCGCGCACGTCCTGCGCGATGACGATGCGGTCGAGGGCGGCCTTCGCTCCGGCCACGTCGGCGGGCGCGGCTTCCGCGTGGCGATGCTCGGACTGCCGGCGCTTGGCCGCCGCCGGGACCTCGCTTGCACCCCCGGCCTTGTACATGGAGACGACGATCCAGCGCGGTTCCAACCCTTCGCTGGCGTAGTCCAGCGCCGTGAACACGTAGCTGCCGATCGGGCGATCGGCGTCGCGGATCGTGACCGGGGCCTCGAACGTCGGCTGATAGCCTTTGCGGATGTAAAGCCTTTGCGTCTTGCGGCTGATGAAGACAGAAACGGGCGACGTCTGCCGCGATGCTTCCTCCGAGGCCTCGACAGCCGCCTCGCGGGCGGCTTCCGCAAGCTTGACGTCCTTGCCCGCCTGCTCCGCCGCTTTCATTTTGGCCCGGGCTAAGGCGGTGGCCTTTTCGAGCTGAGCCTCTGCCTCGGCGAGCTTCGTTGCCGCCTTCGCCTTGGCAGCCTGCATCTCGGCAAGCTTGGCCGCAGCCTTTCGGCTTTCCGCTTCGGCCTTCTCTTTGTCCGCATCAGTCTGCGCGGCGTTGTCGGGTAGGGGCGCAGACGCGCTGGCAGCCGCAAGAGCCTGCTCTGCCTTCTGCAGAGCCTCCTGGGCGCGGGCCCGATTGGCCTCCGCCGCGCTTAGCGTCTTGCTGGCCGGCCCCGCCTCGGCGGCTTTCTTCGCGGCCGCCTGCCGGGCGGCGGTGGCGCGCTTGGTCGCCGCCTCCGCCTCGGTGGACCTGGCCGCTGCACGTGCCTTGAGGAACTCGAGGAATTTCGGCGAGCCTGGCGGCGGCGTAGCCTCGCCGTCCGGCGCGCTCACACGCGTGGGCTGAGCGCTGTCGCTGGCAATCGAGGGGCCGGCCAGTGACGCTTCGCGGCGCAGCGGCTGCGGCTTGAACAACACCGGATGCGAGATCGCGCCGGGGCGGATGTCGTCGCGCACCACGATCACGCGCATGCCAATGTCCGTCAACCCGAACAGGCGTTGCGCGAAGTCCATGGGCATTCGGATGCAGCCGTGCGAGGCGGGATAGCCGGGCAGCACGCCGGCGTGGAGCGCAATCCCCGTCCACGTGATGCGCTGCATGAAGGGCATGTTGCCGTCTTGGTAGACGTTGGATTGGTGGAATTCCCGCTTCTGTACGACGCTGTAGATACCCGCGGGCGTCTCCAGCCCGGTCGCGCCCGTGGAGACCGGTGACTGGAACATCTTGTGGCCGTTGCCGTCATATACGGTGACGTGCTGGTCGCTGAGCGAGACCACGGACATGAGCGGGATGGGGCCGGTGCGGGGCACATTGGGGTCGCGTTTCCAATCGCGCTCGACACGTTGTGGTTGCCTGGGGCGGTCATAATCGTCGTCGTCGGGATCGTACTGGTAGCCCCGCCCGTAGGGGGAGGGGTAGTTGCGCCAGTACTGGGCTGCCGCCGGCGTGGCTTCTGCGGCAATTGCCAGGACCGCGAGCGCGAGGGCGGCCGGAGCGGCGAGATATCGGGCGAGAGCAGGCTTGGCGTTCATTCGGCAGACCTCGACATAGCGACTGGCGCTCGCGCGCCTTCTCATCCATGGAACCCAACGCACGGATCGCGCTCGAGTTTCCATTCCCTACATGGCCCGCGCAACCCTGAAGCCGGCATACTCGGTGCGAACCGTGGGCGCGCTGGCATAGCGGTAGGCAGCGCGGAGAAGACGGGGATAGTAGTTCCACGACCCGCCGCGCAGAATGCGGAGCCTGCAATCGGGCGACTCCACTGCGGAGCCATCCGTCGGCGCGCCAGCGTAGGTGGCCTTGTAGCAGTCCTCGACCCATTCCCACACGTTGCCGTGCATGTCGTAGAGGCCGAAGGCATTGCGCGGGAAGCTGCCCACATCCGTGGTCTTTTGCCGGTAGATGCCCTGCTGGGCGCCGATGCCATACTTGAAATTGGCATCGTAGTTGGCCTGCTTGTAGTTGATCGTGGCGCCCGTCGAGAAAGGCGGATGCGGCCCTGACGCAGTCGTCACCGCGCGCGCCGCGTATTCCCACTCCGCCTCGGTCAGGAGCCGGTAGGGCTTGCCGGTTTTCTTGGCGAGCCATGCCACGTATTCCTTGGCGTCGTCCCAGGAGACGTTGATCACCGGGTGCCTGCCTCGTCCCCAATTCTCGTCGCCCGGCTTCTGCTTGCAGCCGTTCTCGGCCACGCACGCGTCCCATTCCGCGAAAGTCACCTCGAACTTGCCCACGGCGAAGGGCTGGGCAAAGGCGACCTTGTGCTGCGGGCCCTCGTCCTTGCCGCGGCCCTTCTCGCTCTCCGGCGAGCCCATCAGGAACTCGCCCGCCGGCACCACCACCATCTCGGGACATCCCGAGCAATCGCGGAAAGTGTGGGCCTGGCTTGCGTGGTGCGCTGGCTCTCTGCGCCTCTGCGCATCTGCCGTGTCGGGCAGCAGCACTACGAAGAGTAGTAGAGCGACGACTTGCACAACCATTGATGATCCCCGGCGAATCCGCAGCCGACTATAGTCAGCATCGGTTACCAGGCAATGGAGTGACCGGCGGGAGGCAAAGTCGGGGAATTTGGCCTACCCGAGCCGCTTGCGCGCCAGTGCCGCACCCTGAGCGAGCGCGGCGAGCTTGGCGTAGGCGATGTCGCGGCGCATGGGGGCCATGCCGCAGTTGGTGCAGAGCTGGATCCGCCCTTTGGGCACGTGCTCGACGGCCTCGGCGGCCACGGCCGCCACTTCCTCCGGCGTCTCGATCGTGATCGCTCGCGACGTCGATGGCGCCGACCAGGATGTCCTTGCCCTCGAGCAGCTTCAGCAGGCTCATTGGCACCTTGGAGTTGCGGCACTCGACCGACACCTGCCCTATTGTGCTCTTGGCGATGGCCGGGAAGATCGCCTCGTACTGGCGCCATTCGCCACCCAGCGATGCCTTCCAGTCGATGTTGGCCTTGATGCCGTAGCCGTAGCAGATGTGCACGGCTGTCGTGCACTTGAGCCCCTTGGCCGCACGCTCCAGCGCGGCGATGCCCCACTCGGTGACCTCGCCCATGAACACGTTGAACGCCGGCTCGTCGAACTGGATGACGTCGACGCCATCCTGCTCCAGCGCGCGGGCCTCCTGGTTCAACAGATCGGCAAACGCCATCGCCATCTTGACCTTGTCGCCGTAGTGCCGGTCGGCAATCGTGTCGGCGATCGTCATCGGCCCGGGCAGCGTGAATTTGAGCTTCTTCTTGGTGTGCCGGCGCGCGAGCTGCGCCTCGAAGGCGTGCACGCGGCCCTTGAGGCGCACCGGCGCCACCACCTGCGGCACCATCGCTTTGTAGCGGTCGGCGCGGATGCCCATCTCCACCTTGTGGGCAAAGTCGATGCCCTCGATCCGCTCGAGGAACCCGTGCACGAAGTGCTGGCGCGCCTGCTCGCCGTCGCCGACGATGTCGATGCCGGCATCCTCCTGCTCCTTGATGGCGAGCAGCGTGGCATCGCCCTTGGCCTGCTCCAGCTCCGCGCCTTCGCCCCGCCACGGCGCCCACAGCTTGCTGGGCTCGGCGAGCCAGGCAGGTTTTGGCAGGCTGCCGGCGATGGTGGTCTCGAACATGGCGCTCCTCCGATTGCCGGCACGGGTGGCCGGCGCTGGACTGGGGCCGGATCTGCCGGCATTGTTGATCCCGATCATAGCCGACCGGCGGCTTTGCGTAAGTCTTGGGGACCATCCCACGCAGGGCCTCCCCACAAGCAGTCGAGGAACGCGCCCATGTTCTCCGCCGATGCCGCCGCCCGCTTCCTGGACGAAGCGCACCGCGGCCGTGCGCGCTATCAGAACCTGCCCGACGCGATTGCACCGGCGAATTTCGACGACGCCTATGCGGCGCAGGAAGCGCTGTGCGCTCTATGGGAGCCCCGGCTCGGGACCATCGCCGGCCGCAAGATCGCCGTCACCACCAAGGTCATGCAGGAGCTGATGGGCATCGACCATCCCTGTGGCGGCATGATCTTCTCCTCCCGCGTGCACAACTCTCCCGCCACGATCGCCAAGCGCGATTTCGTCAACGTGCGGGTCGAATGCGAGCTGGCGGTGCGGCTGGGCCGCGACCTGCCCAAGCAGGCGCAACCCTACACCCGCGAGACGGCGCGCCAGGCCGTCGGCGAGGTGATGGCCGCGTTCGAGCTGATCGAGGACCGCAACGCCGACTACAAATCCTCCAAGGCGCTGTCGCTGATCGCCGACAACGCCTGGAACGGCGGCATCGTCATCGGCGCGCCCAAGGCGCCTCCCGCCGGCTCGGATCTCAACGGCATCCGTGGCGTCTTGAAGCGCAACGGCAAGGAGGAGGCAGCCGGCAAGACCGACGACCCCATGGGCGCGCTGGCGTGGCTCGCCAACCTCGCGGTATCGCGCGGCCGGCCCATGACCGCGGGCATGATCGTGATCACCGGCAGCCTGGTCGTCACCGTCGACATCGCCCCCGGCGAGCGGCTCGATTTTGCCATCGACGGCGTCGGCGACGTGTCCATGACCGCAGCCTGAGGGAGGACGACGACCATGAAATTCGGCATCTTCTACGAGCTGCAGCTGCCGCGTCCCTGGGGCCCCGACGACGAGCGTCAGCTGGTGCAGGATGCGCTCTCCCAGGTCGAGCTCGCCGACCGGCTCGGGCTCGACTACGCGTGGGCCGTGGAGCACCACTTCCTCGAGGAATACTCGCACTGCTCGGCCTCCGAGGTGTTCCTTGCGGCCGCCGCCGCCCGCACCAAGCGCATTCGGCTTGGCCACGGCATCCGCCAGGTGATCGCCAACTACAACCACCCCGCGCGCACGGCCGAGGCGACGGCCATGCTCGACCTCGTCTCCAACGGCCGCGCCGAGCTCGGCATCGGCGAGGGCGCCACCCGCCTCGAGCTCGGCGGCTTCAATATTCCCGCCAAGGAAAAGCGGGCCATGTCGCTGGAGGCGGCCGAGCAGATCGCCAACATGATGGTGATGAGCCCCTACCCCGGCTTCGAGGGCCGCTCGTTCAAGTTCCCGTGCCGCAATGTCATCCCCAAGCCGGTGCAGAAGCCGCATCCGCCCATGTGGATGGCCTGCACCAACCGCGACACCATCAAGATCGCGGCGAGCCTGGGGCTGGGGGCGCTCGCCTTCTCCTTCCTCGATGAGGCGGAGGCGCGCACCTGGAGCCGGATCTACTACGACATCATCAAGAGCGACGCCTGCGTGCCGCTGGGCCACAGCGTCAACGCCAACATCGCCATGGTCTCGGCCTTCTCGCTGCATGAGGACAAGGCGGAGGCGGCCCGCCGCGGGCAGGAGGGCTTCGAGTTCTTCCGCTATGCCATTTCCGCGCTCGTGACCAATGACACCATCCCGGGTCGCTCCCGCCTGTGGGAGGAGTTCCAGGAGCAGCGCAAGTCGGGCGCGCTGGCGGCGACCTACGAGGGCACCAAGGACCTCTCCAGCGCCTTCCAATCCTCGCCCGGCATCGGCACGCCGGCCGAGTTCCGACGTCACGTGCATTCCTACGAGGACGCCGGCGTCGACCAGATCATCCTGCTGCAGCAGGCGGGACGCAACGCGCACGCCGACATCTGTGCCTCGCTGGAGCTGTTCGCGAAGGAGGTGCTGCCCGAGTTCAAGGCCAAGGCGGCCGAGCGCGAGGCCCGCAAGGCCGAGGAGCTGGCGCCCTTCATCGCCAAGGCCCTGGCACGCAAGAAGGTGATGGCCCCCCTCGCCGACGCCGACATCCCCGTCGTGCGCGCCTCCGTCGCCAAGCCCGCCGTCAACCAGTCCGCGGCTTGACGGCTGTCATCCCGGCGCTTGTCGCCGGGACCCAGCTCTCCACGACCGCTCGGAGCAAGCGATGGGATAGATCCCGGGCACAAGGCCCGGGATGCCCTACAGCTCGACCTCGCCATTCGGCGTCGCGAGCAGCGCGGTGAGCCGCGGCTTCGCGCCGGGACGGACGTCGGCCTCGGCACCGAGCGTTGCCAGCAGCTTGCGCAGCTCGTCGGCGCGGGGGTGCTCGATCGCGAACGACACGAGCCGGCACCCCTTGGGTGTCGTCTGCGAGGGATGGGTCGCCTTGCCCCAGGCGATGAAGAACGGCACCAGCTCGAGCGGGCTCGTGATCCTCAGCGTCTTCCACTCCAGCATGCTGCCGTCGGCCTGCGCGCGAGACCCGTCGAGCGGTCCCACCGTTGCGATGTCCGCCGCCTGGCCCGCCGCGCGACCTCGCCGACATCGGCGACGGCTGTCGGCCCAGCCGATGAACAGCGGCTCCTTCAGGCCCGCGCAGGCCCGGGAAACAGCAGCTCCGAGTGGCGGGCTGCTCGGGATCGACGGCGATGATCTCCAGATACTGCCGGCCCCCGAGCGACAGCAGCGCGTTGTGCGTTCCGCGGCCGGGATGCCGGCCGCCGAACTGAGCGCGCACGCCGGTCTTGCGCTCGACGAGGTCGATGCCCTGGGCGAGGTCGGGAACGCCAAAGACGAGATGATCCATGCACTCCTCCCACGCTGGCCGCCGCGATCCGCCCGCGCCTCAACCCTTCGCCACCGCCGCGAAGCCGTCGAGCGCCTTCAGGATCTCGTCGCGGCTGGCGTCGGGGACGGCGAACAGCACGCGCCCGATGCCCGCTTCGCGGTAGGGCTCGAGCTTCTCCTTGTCGGGCGGCGCGCCGAACACGGTGATCGACAGCGTCTTGGGATCGCGGCCTGCGGTTTGCGCCGCCTTGCGCAGACGCTCTACGGAGGCCTTGGGGTCGAAGCCGCCGCGGGCGCGCGGGAACCAGCCGTCGCAGAACTCCACCACGCGCTTCAAGGTATGATCGCTCTCGCCACCGAGGAACAGCGGCGGGTGCGGCCTCTGCTTGGGCTTGGGATAGACCCAGATCGGATCGAAGTTGACGAACTGGCCGTGGAACTGCGCCTGCTCCTTGGTCCACATCTCCTTCATGGCCAGCACGCGCTCGCGCAGCAGCTTGAAGCGCGTGTCGAACTTGGCGCCGTGGTTCTCCATCTCGTCGACGTTCCAGCCGCCGCCCATGGCGAAGATGAAGCGCCCGCCCGAGAGCTGGTCGAGGCTCGCCACCGACTTGGCGGTGATGATCGGGTCGCGCTGCGGGATCAGGCAGATGCCCGTGCCGAGCTTGATCTTCTTGGTTGCCGCCGCCGCGAACGCCAACGCCACGAACGGGTCATGCGTATGGACGTAGCGCTTGGGCAGCTCGCCGCCGCCGGGGAACGGCGTGCGCCGGCTGACGGGGATGTGCGTGTGCTCGCACACGAACAGCGACTTCGAGCCCGCGCTCCTCGACCGCGCGGCCGAGCTCGCCCATGTCGATGCCGTAGTCGGTCGGGAAGTAGAAAACGCCAGCCAGCATGCCAAGTCCTCCACGCTGTGATCCACCATCATCGTCGCAGACAATGCCTGCAGGCTCAACACCGGCTTCCCGGCCTCCGACAATTGCCGACCTGCCGCCTCCACCGCGCCAGCCCGCAAAGCAACACAATTTCAGCCAGTTGGCGCGACGCGACGAGCGCTGCGGGGTCGAATGAGCCGCTCCGAGCTCGACTTAGACCTTGCGCAGGGCCGGCAACAGCTCGCTGGAGATCATCCGCATGCTCGCAAGCGAGGTCGACAGAGGCATGCCGGCCCAGTGCGTGCGGATGACGATGTGGTTGATGCCGAACTCCTCCCAATAGGGCTCGAGCTGCGCGTAGCAGTCCTCCGGCGAACCCAGGACGAACCGCCCCTTGATCAGCTCGTCGAACGATCGGCTGAAGTCCTCGTTGTCAGGCATCACCTTGTCCTGACCCCACTTGGCATAATCTCTGTACTTGGCAAGAAGATAGGGCCCCGCCATCTCGAGTGCGGTCGCGCGATCCTTGGCGCAGAAAACCTCCTTGATCATGGGCAGCTCGCGCTCAGCGCTCTTCCCCACCGCCGTTAGCTCGTCGCGATACGCGCCGATTTGACGCCGGATGGTGTCGATGGTCGCGTGCGGATTGATCAGCCACGCATCGCCCAGTCGCGCCGCGCGCTTCACGGCCGGGTCGTTGTTGGCCGCCATCCAGATCGGCGGCCTCGGCTTCTGAACCGGGCGGATGTTCATGTGCACCTTGTCGAGTCGGCAGCCCGCGCCCTCCCAGGAGACGGTCTCCTCCGTCCACAGGCGCTGGACAAGCGCCAGATACTCCTCGAACCGTTTGACCCGCTCGCCTTTCGGGACGCCGAAGGCGTCGAACTCCATGTCGCGATAGCCCAGGCCTACCCCGAAGATGAAGTTGCCGCGCGCGATGACGTCGAGCGATGCCACAGTCTCGGCCGTGTAGACGGGATTGTGCAGGTTGAGCAGCAGAATGCCGAGCCCGATCGTCATCTCGCCTGATTCCGCCGCCAGCCGTGCGAGGAGGGGGACGGGCTGGAGCTGCTTGTTGTTACCCTCGTTCAGATAGTGCTGGCCGGTAAAGAGCGAGTCCCAGCCGCGGTCGCGCGCAACGCGGACCATCTCGATCTGCTCGCCCAGCGCGGCGACCATGTCGGTTTCGAGAGTGTGCTGGTTGGTAATGAAGAGGCCGACCTTCATGAGATGTTCCCCCTACTGCCCAGAAGCCGAGGCCGCGCCCCCGTCCGGGATGCCCGAAGGATAGGACCTGGAGCTTTGCATCGCCAGCCAGGCAAATACCATATCTGGGGGGACGTCCACCTGCCGAGACACCACAGTGGGCGTGCCGGAGAGTTGCCGCTTGGCGCCTCGGAACTCAGGAGGAG
Source organism: uncultured Alphaproteobacteria bacterium (assembly GCA_963738065.1). Classification (GTDB taxonomy): domain Bacteria; phylum Pseudomonadota; class Alphaproteobacteria; order Rhizobiales; family Hyphomicrobiaceae; genus AWTP1-13. Next base: position 30,224 of record CAVTVO010000009.1, on the reverse strand, counting down.
CCTGTGAGGCCGACGGCGTCGACAATCGCCGCGAAATGGCAGGCCGAAGCCACCACGACGAAGCTGTGCCACACCGCATTGTGGAACGGCAGTCGCTCCCACAGGTGAAAAATCACACCGGCCGTATAGATGACGCCGCCGGCAACAAGCAGCGCCAGCACGCGGCCCGAGACGGCCGCCGCGAACGGCCCGAACGCCGCCACGATTGCCCATCCCTGCGCCAGATAGAGCACGTAGGAGGTCCGCACCAGCCGCCCAGGCCACAAGAGCTTGGCAGTGGCGCCGAACGCGGTGATCGCCCACACGCCTGCAAGTAGCGCCAGGCCCGCGGCGTCACCCATCTTGATCGCCGCAAACGGCGTATAGGTGCCCGCGATCTTGACGTAGATGGCCGCGTGATCGAAGCGGCGCAGGATCGCCTTGCGGTGCCCCTCGGTGGCCAAATGGTAGCAGGCCGAGCAGGCAAACACCGCCATCAGGCCGAAGCCGTAGACCGCCAGGCTCACCACCGAGCCGGCCGGCAGGTTGCGGGCAGCAATCATCATGGCCGCCACCCCCAGAACGCTGGCGGACAGGCCGACGGCATGCACCCCGACGTCAGCCACGCGCTCGGCGGCGGTATACACGCGGGGCTTGCCCGGAGCGATCTGTCGATTAGGCTCTGCCTTCGTCATGGTCGAGTTGTAGCAAACCGAAAATGGCGGCGCCGTGACGCCGTTCGCTGCTGGTTGGGGAGGCGATCGTGATCGATATTCTGGACGACACCACGATCGGTGCCGAATTCGCGGCCACGGTCGCCGCGCATGGAAAGCGCACTTTCCTCGCCGTGCCGGCCAGCGCGACACGCGGCTACCTGCCTGCGGGCTTTGAAATCTCCTACGCCGAAGCCGGCAGGCGCGTGTCCGAGCGTGTCCGCCGCCTACGCCGGTGCGGGCTACGGCCTCGGGCATCGCGTAGCCACCCTGCTCGAGAACCGCCCCGACTACGTGCTGCACAAGCTGGCGCTGAACGCAATCGGAGTCTGCGCCGTCCCGATCAATCCCGACTATCGCGCCGGAGAGACGGCCTACCTCCTCGAGCACAGCAAGCCCGACCTCGTTCTCGCGCTCGCCGGGCGCGAGACGCAGGTGGGCGAGGCTCTGGCGCAGAGCGCGCACAAGCCGCCCGTGGTGGTGCTGGAGCGTTTCCCGGCGGGGCTGGCGAGACCATCGCGAGCCGCGCCGGCCGGTGCGCCGCGCCCGGAGACGGCGGCCAGCATCCTCTACACATCGGGTACGACCGGTAGACCCAAGGGCTGCATTCTCTCGCACGGCTACGAAGTGGCGTCGGGGGCTTGGTACGCCGCCCTCGGCGGCATGGCGACGATCCGCACCGGCGAGGAGCGCATCTACAATCCCCTGCCCCTCTATCACGTGAACTCCGGCGTCGTTTCCCTGATGGGGGCGATCCTCACCGGCAATTGTCAGGTCCAACCCGATCGCTTCCACCCGCAGCACTGGTGGCGCGAGATCGCCGAGACTCGTGCGACGATCGTGCACTATCTCGGCATCATCGCTCCTCTATTGCTGGGCCAGCCGGCCAGCGCCCAGGACCGCCAGCATGTCGTGCGCTTCGGCCTCGGCGCCGGCATCGAGCCGCAGCTGCATGCCCCGTTCGAGGAGCGCTTCGGCTTCCCGCTGATCGAGCTGTGGGGCATGACCGAGATGGTGCGGGTGCTTTCCGACACCGTCGCGCCGCGGCAGGTCGGCACGCGCGCCTTCGGCCGCGCGGTACCGGGCATCGACGTGCGCGTCGTCGACGAACAGGACCGCGACGTCCCCGACGGAGAGCCGGGCGAGATGCTGGTGCGCCATTCGGCGGCGACGCCGCGGCGGGGTTGCTTCTCGGGCTACCTTGACGACGAGCCGGCGACCGAGGCGGCCTGGCGCGGCGGCTGGTTCCACACCGGCGACGCCGTGCGGCGCGATGCCGACGGCATGCTGCATTTCGTCGACCGCAAGAAGAACATCATCCGCCGGTCCGGCGAGAACATTGCTGCGGCAGAGGTGGAGGCGGTGCTGCTCACGCACGCCGATGTGGCCCAGGTGGCAGTGATGGCGGTCAAGGACGAGTTGCGTGAGGAGGAGGTGCTCGCTTGCATCGTGCTGAAGGCGCCGAAGCCGGCGCAGGATGCGGCCGAGGCTTTGTTCCGGCATTGCTATGAGCGGCTTGCCTACTACAAGGCGCCAGGCTGGATCCACATCGTCGATGCCCTGCCGACCACCGGCACGCAGAAGATCCAGAAGCACACCATCTACCCGGCCGGCATCGACCCGCGCAAAGTCTCCGGCATCGTCGACCTGCGGTCGCGCAAGAAGCGCTCCTGAGCAGGGTCAGCCGCCTACCGGAATGCGGCGACGCGGGCTGCCTGCTCGGCGATGACGCGGGCGTTGTCCTGCTCGGCCGTGCCGGCCGGCTCGCCCTTGATCAGAACCTTGGGGCTCGACCACACGGGCAGGCGCGGGCAGCCGGCACAACTCTCCTTGTAGCTCATGATGTCGCGCCACTTGGTGCCGTTGACGTAGCCGTGCCCGTACGGGAACGGGCTCATCGTCTTGTCCATGCCAAGCTCGTGGCGCGCGCCGATGATGTGGCCGATCTCGTGCGCCAGCGAGTAGGTCAGAGCCGCGCATTCGTGATGGACGACGGCGAATGCCTCGTCGGCGTCGGCATATACGCGCGTTGCCAGCCCGCAGCCTGCCGGATCGTCGACGATCAGCACCGCCACGTCGGCCTTGTACTTGTCGCGCAAGGGCGTGGATCTCGTCCATGTAGCCGTCGCCCTTGTCGGCGAAGCGCCACACGTGGTCGAAGTGCGTCCCTTCCTCCACGTAGTCGGTCTGGTAGGCGTGCACCAGCCGCAGCTTGACGTTGCCGACGCCGCTGTTGCGGAAGGCCTCGTTTCCCTCCTCGATGGCGAGGGTGAGGAGCTCGCGCTTGATGTCGGTGTAGTTGGCAGCGGCCTTTTTGCTGTAGGCCACCAACAGGTCGATGACGATTTCGCCGCTCGATGCGGCTCCTTTGGTGGGCGCCTTCCGCTCGATGTCAATCTTCGCTGGCCTGGGAGGACGCGCGCTCGCCACCATGCTTCGTACCAAGCTCGCATCACCCTGCTGAACCAGGGGATCGTCGCGCAGGCTCGGATCGTTGCTGCGTTGACGCTGGGACATCGGCGCGTGCTCGGGCGGCAAACGGTCCAAGCTCATCTCGACAACGGCGTGCACCACGCCGCCCATGTGCCTGAACGTATAGACGTGGCCTGCGTGCTGCACGGTGCCCACCAGCTTGCCATCCGCCCACCACAGCAGCGTGGCCGGGGCGTCGGTGCCGTCGACGGTGCCCCTGAACACGTACAGGTCGCCTTTCCTGTCGACGCTCTTGCCGGTAATCGTGATCGCCACGTTCTCCTTGAGCTGGATCGTCATCTTGCACGGCTCTGGATTGGCTGCCCCACCTGTCGTCAGCGCGTATTCGACGATTGCCGGGGACGGCAGCCGCATCATCTTGATGCCGACGGCGGCGAGCGAGGCCCTGGCCTGATCGAACACCAGCCTTTGCTTTTCGCTGATGCTGACATCGGCGAACTTGGTGTCGATAGCAGGACCGGGACTCGCTGCTACCACTTCGACGACTACGCCATGCCGCTCCGCCTCCGTCCTGACCGCCGTCACGTTGGCGGTGGGCACCGACCAGACCTCGGTCCGGGTCAACGGCAGGACGTGCGCGGTCGCCTTTCCGGCGCGCCGCTTTATGGCTTCGTAGGACTCGCGTCGAAGCGAGGCGCGTAGAGAAGCCGTGCTCTTGGGGTTGGACAGGATGACGCGAACGCCGTCCTGATGCGGCTGCGCGGCTGTCGGCCCTATTCCCAGCCACACCAAAGCGGCCAATTGCAGCGTCAGCCAGATGGCGCGTTTGCACGTCATGGGCTCCAGCCCTCCCGATACATACAGCATCGCAGCAATCGGCACTCTTGGTCCGCCGACCACCCTATCACCGGAATGCGGCGACGCGGGCTGCCTGCTCTGCGATGACGCGGGCATTGTCCTGCTCGGCCGTGCCGGCCGGCTCGCCCTTGATCAGCACCTTGGGGCTCGACCACACGGGCAGGCGCGGGCAGCCGGCACAACTCTCCTTGTAGCTCATGATGTCGCGCCACTTGGTGCCGTTGACGTAGCCGTGCCCGTAGGGGAACGGGCTCATGACCTTGTCCATGGCGAGGTCATGGCGCGCGCCGATGAGGTGGCCGATCTCGTGCGCCAACGAGTACGACGCGGCGGCGCATTCGTGATGGACGACGGCGAATGCCTCGTCGGCGTCGGCAAATACCCGCGTCGCCAGCCCGCAACCTGCCGGATCGTCGACGATCAGCACCGCCACGTCGGCCTTGTACTTGTCGCGCAAGGGGTGGATCTCGTCCATGTAGCCGTCGCCCTTGTCGGCGAAGCGCCACACGTGGTCGAAGTGCGCTCCTTCCTCCACGTAGTCGGTCTGGTAGGCGTGCACCAGCCGCAGCTTGACGTTGCCGACGCCGCTGTTGCGGAAGGCCTCGTTTCCCTCCTCGATGGCAAGGTCGATGAGCTCCTTCTTGATATCGGAGTAGTTGGCCGCGGCCTTCCTGGTGTAGGCGACGATCACGTCGATCACGACATCACGGGCGCCTTGCGCCACCGGCGGCGATGCGATCGATTGGCCCTGCGACCTCTTCTGCGCGACTATTGCGGGGATGTGCATGCCAAGCGTTACCGGCCTCAGCAGGCTGGCATCGCCTTGGTGGACGAGTGGGTCGTCGCGCGCGTTAGGGTCGTCGGAGCGCATCCGCGCCGGCGTCGGTGCATGTTCGGGCGGCATGCGAGCGTCGCTCATCTCGACCATGGCGTAGATCGGGCCGCCGACATGCCGGATGGAGTAGACGTGGTCCTTCTCCTGCACCGTGCCGGCCATGGAGCCGTCGCGCCACCACATGATGGTGACGAGCGCGCCGGTCTGCTCCGTTATGCCTCTCCAGATGCACATGTCGGGCTTGAGCTCGAGGCCGGTGCGATTGACCGTCTTGATGGTGTTGTCGCCGAGCGCAACCGTTATTTTGCCCGCCGTCGGGTCGTTGGGGTCCCTGGTCAGCGCATGCTCGAATACCGCGGGCGGGGGACCTGCCATGAGCTTGACGCCCATGGTCGCCCTGGCCGCCCTGATCCGCTCGATCATGGCGCGCTGCTCCGGTTTGAGCTTCGTGTCGTCGGGTGCTGAGCGCATGAGGTTTTCCCAACCGGGACCGAGCTCGGTCACCACCACGCCGCGCTTTGCCGCCTCCTTCTTCACCGCCTCGAGCTGGGACTTGGGAACCGACCACCGCTCACAGCGGGTCATGGGCAGGATATGACCGGTGATGGCGCGGATACGCTGCTTGAATGCCCTGAAGAAAGACCGGACGCGCGATTGCGGGTTGCCCGCACGCGGAGACACGATCAACTCCACGTTGTCCTGCGCGGGTTTGGTCTGCATCTGCTTGGCGGAGCCGGCGGGTGACGGCGTCGGCGCCTGGGCGTCGGCCGGCCCCACTCCGAGCCACGCCAAGCAGGCAAGGAGCGGCAATGTGCGGTACGCAGCGCTACGCTTCATGACGATGGCTTCCCGGGGCACGCTTGGTTGCTAACACAGCTATGATCGGCACGGAGAACTTGCCAGCACGTTGACGCCAAAGTGAACGCCCGCGCATCGGGATTTCCGCAAATCCCGAGCTGCGCAGCCTGTCGATTGCTACTTGCCGGCCTGTTCCAGCCGCTTGAACAGCGCTTTGATGTCGTGCACGTCGCCGGTCTGGCAGGCGTCGTAGATGCGCAGAGCCTTGCGGCTCAGGTGTGCCAGCTGCTCGGGGGTTAGCTTGGCATAGTCCTCGCGCCTCAGGTTCTCCCAGGCAGCCTTGTAGGCATCGCCGCAGCCCGCCGTGCTCTGTGCCAACACGGACAGAGCCATCAGGCCGATCGCCACAACGCTGCCGGCAGCAGCCCGTAGCATTCCGCACTCCCTAGCGCTTGCTCCCTCAGCTGTTGAGCGATACCGGGAGCAGGCTGCAAATCATTCCCGAACGAGGTACCACATTCCATGCGGCGGAGCTATGACGCGGGGCTCCCGTCCCACGGGCAAATCCACTGTCGGATCTGTTGGTTAGGCCTGCCGGGCGGCTACCTTGCCTTCTTCTCGGCAAGCAGGAGGTTGAACTCGTTGGGCCGCCACCTGTAGCCGACCCCGAAGTCGAGCCGCGGCGCGTTGGCCTTGTGAAACAGGTCGTTGAGCCCCCTCTGATACCTGCCGGGGAACTCGCCGATCGGGCCCAGATAGCGCCCGAACGGGCGCAGCCGCCACTCGTCCGGCTTGAAGTAGCGTATCGGGATTCCGGAGTCGTCCTGGACCAGCGCCTGGCTGTGCGTGAGCAGGAACTCCCTGATCTTGGAGAAGCTGTCGGCGTGCGGCAGATAGGAGGCGCTCTTGATGAAGCTGTCGCCCTTGCCCAGGCCGTCTGCGAATTTGAGGAAGCCGCTGCGCTTGAGACCGTCGTCGGAGATGTCGGTGCGAAAATAATAGAGCGTCTGCGACTTGCCGTCCTCGCCCGAGAACACGATCTTCACGCCGGGCGCGGTGGCCTGCCCACCCTCGTCGGCCGCCGGAACCAGCGTCCCGTCGGTGTTGATGGCGACGAGGCTCACGTCCTGGATGGTCTTTCCCGAGCGCGCGAGGAAAACGTAGAGTATCGGAAGAGCACCCCTGAAGGTATTGCTGCCGAACGTGCTGCGCATCTTCTTGGTGATGAAGAAGCTGTAGTTGAGCACCGTGCTGAGGGAGGCGCGCAAGCCCGGCAGCCCATAGGACAGGGTGCGCCGCGAAGCCTCCGTGAGCAGCGGAATCTGGCCGACCGTCTCGAGCGCGCTCAGCACGTACGTCGAACGGTTGGGCAGGAAGGCATTGACGTAGAGGAAATCGGGGCCGCTGAACATGTAGTAGGCGACCGGCTGCGGGTTGGTGATGTTTGCCGCCGACCAGGCGCGGATCCTGGAGAGCTGCCTGCGCTCGAGCCCGGCCCAGGCCGCGTCGAACGCCCGCGCATGCTGCTGCCAGGCCGCCTCGCGCATCAGCGGAGCGAGCGCGGAGTTCGCGGCCACCGGCAGCCCGGCGAGGATGCGGGCGGTGTCGTTGGCGCGGGTGCTCTCGGCCGCGAAGGCGCGCGCCAGCGAAGCAGCGAGGAGAGCCGACATCACGGCGGCAACCCAGGCCGATCGCAGAGTCATGGTCATGTCTTGGAGGGCTCCATGGCGGGATGGGTACGCGAAAGTCTGAGCGAGAGGAAATAGAGCAGCAGGCCAGCCGACATGATGGCTGCACCCGACAGCGATTGGGCAGGCCGCTCACGCACCATGTAGATCATCATGAACAGCGAAATGGCCAGAAACACGACCGGCGTGAGCGGGTAGGCCCATACCCGGTAAGGCCGCGGCAGTTGCGGCTTTGTGTAGCGCAGCACGATCACGCCGAGCACGGCGAGGAAGGAGCAGAACGTCAGGCTGAACTGGATGAATTCCAGCACCGATTCGAAGCTCTGCGTCAGCAGGAGGATGGTGGCCACGCCAAGCTGCAGCAGGACGGCCGCCGCCGGCACGCCGCCCTTGGTGGTGCGGGCGAACACGGACAGCACCGCCAGATCCTCGCCCATGGCCTGCGTCACGCGCGGGCCGATCCACATCATGGCGCTGATCGAGGAGACGAGGCCGACGCAGATGAGCGCGCCGACGAAGCGGCCGCCGGCGTCCCCGAAGATCTGCTTGCCGGCAATCAGCCCGACATCGACATGACCCGCGAGCTTGGCGATCGGCGTGGTGTAGAGGAACACCGCGTTGAGCAGCACGTAGAGGGCGGTCACCGTCACCACCGCGATCAGGATCGAAATCGGCAGATTGTGACGCGCATCGCGGATCTCGCCGGCGATGTAGGTCGCCGCATTCCAGCCGGCATAGGAATACATGACGAACACGAGGCTGATGGCGAACGGGGCGCTCCAGACGTAGCCGAAATCGGTGGCCGAGGGCGCAAACGAGATGGGCTGCCGCTCGCCGAAGATGAAGCCAGCGACGATGAAGAGCAGGATCAGCGCCACCTTCAGCAGCGTCGATACATTCTGGAAGGTGCTGGCCTGCCGAAGGCCCATCAGTTGCACGAGCGTCACCAGCCACACCACGGCGAGCGCCGCCAGGAGCGGTGGGGTGCCGGGAATCACCCCGTGCAGATATTGGCCGAAGGCCATGGCCGCCAGCGCCACCGGCGCGGCAAAGCCGACCGTGGCCGACACCCACCCCGCCATGAAGCCGATCGCCTGATGATAGGTGCGGGAGAGGAAATTGTATTCCCCGCCCGAGCGCGGGAAGGCCGCGGCGAGCTCGGCATAGGATAGCGCACCGCACAGCGCCACGACCCCGCCGACGATCCAGAGCAGCACGAGCGAGAATCCGGAAGGTAGGCCCGTAACCTGAAAGCCGAGGCTCGTGAAGACGCCGATGCCGACCATGTCCGCCACAGCCAGCGCCGTGGCGGTGACGAGCGTAACCGACGGGGTGACGGCCGACACAGCCGTCGCGGCCTCGCTTGCGGGTGCGGCGCCGTCTGAGCGTTGCATCGTCATGAGAGCGTTGGGGGAACTTTGGTGACCGCTGGCGCCGCCACCCTAGCGAGTCGTGCGCGCCGCAACAACGCCGAGACCCGCACCCTTTGCATTTTCCGCACCCTCAGCTGCCAGGGGGCAACAAGGCGCGAGCAATGCAGCCGCGGACGGGAACTTTCTGCGCAAGGCAAGGAGCGCCGCCCGTCGTATCGATCACGGTGGCGATCACGCTTCCATCAGGCCACGCACATAGCCGATCGCGCGGGCAGCGCACGTGGGGCCGTCGGGCTCGTAGACGAACGGCTCGACGGCCGCCATGCCGGCATAGCTGCACTCCGAAAGCGCACGCATGATGGGTGCGAACAGGAGATCGCCTTCGCCCGGCCCGCGGCGGTTGGGGTCGTTGAGGTGGATGTGGGCGATGAGCCCGGTCGGCAGCCACTGCCGCAACAGAGCCGGGATCGATTGCACCTCGCCGCGCCCGGCTGCAGAGCAGTCCACCATGGTCCTGACCGCGGGATGGGCGACGGCGCGCACGATCGTGGCGGCCTCCTCGACCGTGTTGATGTAGTTGGCATCGGGCCCGGCAAGCGGCTCGATGCAATAGACGACGCCGGCCTGCTCGGCGGTTGCGGCCACGGCGGCAAAGCACTCCGCACCCCAGCTGCGACCCTCTGCTTCGCGGCCAGGTTCCAACCGGCGCTGGGCAGGCGAGCCGTGCACGAGGATGCGCGCGCCCAGATCGGCAGCAAGGTCGCAGAGGCGGCGCATCACGTCGATCGTGCGGGCGCGTCGGGCCGGGTCGCTGGAGGTGATGGACAGACCCTCGGGCGCAATCATCAGGTAGTGGAGGCCGGTGATGGCGATGCCGGCGGTGGCCGCAGATCGGCGCAACTCGGTGCGGCGCGAGGCAGGGAGGAGATGCGGGTCCTCGCCGAGCGTGAAGGGGGCAACCTCGAGCCCGTCGTAGCCGACCTTGCGAGCGAATTCACATTGCTGGTCGAAGGCGAGCTCGCGGATCACCTCATTGCATAGCGCGATACGCATGGCCCTTCCCCTTAGCGACGCGAGCCGCCATTGCGCCTGAACGCGATGGCGATGGCGTGGCGCGACAGCGCCGTTCGATTTCGGCGAGCGGAGCCTTGGATGTGCTCGCCTCCATCCCTCACGCCGCCCGCAGCAGGTCGGCGGCCTTCTCGGCAATCATGATCGTGGGGGCATTGGTATTGCCGCCGATCAGCGTCGGCATCACCGAGGCGTCGACGACATAGAGGCCCTCCAACCCGCGTACTTTGAGAGTTGGGTCGACGACGGCCTGCGGGTCGTCTGCGGCACCCATGCGGCAGGTGCCGACGGGGTGGTAGATGGTGTCGGCGCGCTCCCGAATCTGCTGGGCCAGGACCGCGTCGTCGCGCATGTCGGTGGCATAGAGCTGTGAGGGATCGAGCGCGCGAAATGGCGCCGCCGCCATGATGCGTTGGCCGATCCTGACGCCTTTCACCAGCAGGTCGAGGTCCTGGCTGTCGCTGAAGTAGGCCGGATCGATGCGCGGGGCGCTCGCCGGATCGGCGTCGGCGAGGCCGACGCTGCCGCGGCTCTTGGGTCGCAACACGCAAACGTGCAGGCTGTAGCCGGTCTTGAAGTGGCGCTTGCGGGCGTGGTCGTCGACCAAGCCCACCACGAAGTGCAGCTGGATGTCCGGGCGCGGCAGCGACGGGTCGGTCTTGAGGAAGCCTCCCGAACTCCGCGAAGTTGGTGGTCAGCAGCCCGCGCCGCTCACGCCGCCAGCGAAGGATCTCGCGCGGCAGTCTGGCCAGCCCGGTCGGCGTGAAGCCGAAAAGGTGCGGGCTCTTGGCGGCATAGATCAACGTGAAGTCGACGTGGTCCTGCAGATTGCGGCCGACGCCCGGCAGGGCGTGCCGCACCTCGAGCCCATGGGGTGCGAGTTCCTCGGGCGGACCGATGCCCGACAGCAGCAGGAGCTGCGGCGACTGGAAGGCACCAGCCGAAAGAATGACTGCCCCGGTGCGCGGTGATCGTCTCCTCCCTCCCGCTGTGGCGGCACACGACGCCGGTGGCGCAGCGCCCCGAGAGGATCACGCGCAGCGCGCGAGCGTCGGTCAGGATCCTGAGATTTGGCCGCTTGCGGACCTCCGGGGCCAAGTAGGCGCGCGCCGCGCTCCAGCGCTCGCCTCCCTTCTGCGTCACCTGGTAGAGACCGACGCCTTCCTGAACTGCGCCGTTGAAATCGCGGTTGTGCGGCAGCTGCAGCTCTGCACATGCTTCCAGGAAGGTGTCGTTGAGGGGATTGGGGCTGACGAGGTCGGCCACGTTGAGCGGGCCCTCGCTGCCGTGCCGGGTGCCGCCGAAGCGCTCGTTGCCCTCTGCCTGCTTGAAGTAGGGCAGCACGTCCGAGAAGCCCCAGCCGACAGCGCCCTGGGCGGCCCAGTCGTCATAGTCGCCGGGATGGCCGCGGATGTAGATCATGGCATTGATGCCCGACGAGCCGCCGAGCATGCGCCCGCGCGGCTGGTAGCCGCGCCGTCCGTCGAGGCCCGGCTGCGGCACGGTCTGGAAGGCCCAGTTGCGCCACTTGCCGGGGACGAAGATCGGCCGTGGCGAAGGGCACGCGGCACAGCACGTGGTCGTCATCGGGGCCCGCCTCGAGGAGGCACACGCGCGTTGCCGCATCGGCGCTCAGCCGGCCCGCGAGCACGCAGCCGGCCGATCCGCCGCCGACGATGACGAAATCGAAATCCATTCCTCTCCGTGTCGCCTCTTCCCATGCTTCTTCATCATGGGGAGACGGCTAGGGTGAGGGGCAGCGGCATACTCCGGCGTTGGCGTTCTGCCGCCGCCCCTCACCCCGACCCTCTCCCCGCTGGCGGGGAGAGGGAGCGCAACAATCCAGCGCCCGTCACCGCGGCCGCAGCGGCTCGATCACCTCGAAGCCCATGGAGAAGTCGTCGAGCAGGCCGAACAGCTCGGCTACTTTCGCCCCGTTGCCGGTTATTTTCACGAGACCCTGGGCCAAGGCGTCGGGCAGCGCCAGCTCGCGCAGGATCGTGCGGTTGAGCGTGGTGCGGTCGAGGGTGACGGTGCAGTCGGGTGCCGGGGCGTGGCGGCCGGCCAGATAGGTCAGCGCGCAGTTCTGCAAGGTCAGCGCGTAGCGCTCGCCGGTGTCGGGGAACTCCCAGTTGACGACCGCCGACTTGCCCTCGGCCTTCTCGCCGTTCAGGCGCACGCCGAGAAAGTCGAAGAACAGATCGAGCGAGAGCGCGCGCACGATGTCGGCGCCGGCACGCGTGGGCGCGGTCGGTGCCGTCGTGCCGACGCGCAACTCGCGCGCGCCCTGAAGATAGGAATTGCGCCAGGTGGCGGACTCGGCCTGATAGCCCAGCTGCTCCAACGCGTCGGCGCCAAGCTCGCGGGCGGCGCGATTGTCGGGATCGGCAAACACCACCTGGCTCATGACATCGGCGACCCAGCGGTATTCGCCCCTGGCGAAATCCTCGCGCGCCCGGGCGAGCGCCGCCTCGGCGCCGCCCATGTAGGCAACCTGCTTCTTGGCGCGCTCGACGGGCGGAAGCGGATTGAGGTTGGCGGGTTGGCGTCATACCAGCCGAGGTAGCGCTGATAGACGGCCTTGGAATTGTGGCTGAAGGTGCCGTAGTAGCCGCGCACGTGCCACTCCTGCTCGAGGCTGCGCGGCAGGGCCATGCGCTCGGCGATCTCGGCGGCCTTCAGCCCGTGGTTCATGAGCCGCAGCGTCTGGTCGTGCAGGTACTTGTAGGCGTCGCGCTGCTTGGCGAGATAGTCGAGCACGCGCGCGTTGCCCCACACCGGCCAATGATGCTGGGCGAACACCACGTCGGCCTTCGGCGCGAACTGGTCGCGCGCCTCGTTGAGGTACTTGGCCCAGGCATTGGCGTCGCGCACCTGCGCGCCGCGGATCGGGTAGATGTTGTGCAGGTTGTGGGTGGCGTTCTCCGCCAGGTTCAATGCGCGCAGGCCCGGATAGAACATGTGCATCTCGGCTGGCGCCTCGGTGTCGGGGGTCAGCTGGAAGATCATCTCGACGCCGTCGATGGTGTGCAGCTCGACCGCGTCCTGGATGATCTGCGTCGGCGGGATCAGCGAGACGGTGCCGCGCGAGATCACCTTGCCGAGGCCGGCGTCGACCTGTGAGCGCGGGCCCTTGGGCAACAGCGCCGCCGAACTGGAACATGGCGCGGCGGATCATCGGCGAGCCCGCCAGCACGTTCTCCTTGGTCACCTCCTCCATGAACCTGTCGGGGGCGATGATGGCGACGTTGCCGGCCTTGACGTCGGCCTCGTCGACGACCCCGCGCACGCCGCCGAAATGATCGACGTGGCTGTGGCTGTAGATTACGGCCGTCACCGGCCTGCGCCCGCGATGCTGAAAGTAGAGATCGAGGCCGGCGCGGGCGATCTCCGTCGACACCAGCGGATCGATGACGATGATGCCGCGGCTGCCCTCGATGATCGTCATGTTGGAGATGTCGAAGCCGCGCACCTGGTAGATGCGGTCGGTGACCTGGAACAGCCCGTGATTCATGTTGAGCCGGGCTTGCCGCCACAGGCTGGGGTTGACGGTGTCGGGCGCCTGCTCCTCGGCCAGGAAGGCATAGTCCTTCAGCGAGTAGATGACGCGTCCATCCGCATTGCGAAACTCCACTTCGGGCAGCGTCGCCATGAAGCCGCGTCGCGCATCCTCGAAATCGGCGCGATCTCCGAAGGGCAGCGCGTCGAGGAGGGAGCGGTTATGGGCGCAAGTGATGGAGCTTGCGGGCTTGGGGCCCTGAGCCTCGGCCGCCATGGCGATCCTCCTCGATTGCCGTTTCCTGCCCTTCTTGCAGGGGGTTCGGCACATCCTACTCCAGCAGGTGCGGCACGAACATGGACCCGATTTAACGTGCGCGCCCCGACTGGCGCGCCCAGCTCCTCCCGTTTCCCAGAGACGACGATCACGCTCGGGGCAAAGCCCCCGAAAAGGAGACCACTCTCATGAGGATTTTCTCGACTGGAATGCAAAGACTTATCGTCCCCGCCTTGCTGGCTGGGGCGATCCCCACGCTCGCCCTGGCGCAAGCCCAGACTCAGACCCCGGCACCCGACCAGCCGCCCGCAAGGAGCGAGCCGCGTCCCAGGCTCTCGCCCGAGGCGCGTGGCAAGCTGCTGGATGGTCGGATGGCGATGATCAAGGAATTGCTCAAGCTCGATGAGGCGCAACTCAAGCTGTGGGCACCCGTAGAAGCGCAGCTGCGAGCTCGCGCGGCAGGGCGCGATCAGCGCCGCGCCGAGTGGCGCCACAAGCGTCAGGAGGGCGCACAGCGCCCCTCGCTGCCTGATCGGCTCGATCGTGCGAGCCAGGCGCTGACCAAGCGCGCTGCGGACATGAAGGCCTTCACCGATGCCTTCAAGCCGTTCTACGCATCCCTGAGCGAAGAGCAGAAAACACTTGCTCGCGTCGTGCTGCATCAAGGGCGCAGGCATGGCGGGCATCGCTGGGCCATGAACCGCGAGCGGGGGGCGCCGGGCCGGTAGTGCGAAGGAAAATGCCGGTCGCATACGTTGACTAGCTAGCGGGCCGCCTGCTCCCGGGCGCCCGACCGGAGTTGAGCATCTGGACGCCTCCTCCCCCTGTCTGGATGCTCGACCTCCCCTACCTCCCTCCCAAAGGGAGATGCGAGCTCAAACTTTGAGCTCCGGCACGTCGATCCAGCGGCGCTCCTTCCAACTCCGCTGGGCGCACTCGACAAGCTGCACGCCCTTGGCGCCCTCCAGCAGGTCCCATTTGTAGGGCGCGCCCTCGGCGACGTGACGGATGAAGGCCTCCCATTGCAGCTTGAAGCCGTTGTCGAAGGCCTGCGTCTCCGGCATCGGCTGCCAGCTCGCGTAGAAATCGATCCCCTGCTTGATGTCCGGGTTCCACACCGGCTTGGGCGTCGCCATGCGCTGCTGTGTAACGACATCCTGCAGGCCGGCCACGGCCGACCCGTGCGTGCCATCGACATGCAGGGTCAGCAGGTCGTCGCGGCGCACGCGCGTGCACCAGGAGCTGTTCATGTGGGCGATGACCCCGCCCTCGAGCTGGAGGGTGGCGTAGGCCGCGTCGTCGGCGGTGGCCTTGTAGCGCTTGCCGGCCTCGTCGATGCGCTCGGGGATGTGGGTGGCGCCGAGGCAGGAGACCGACTTGACGTTGCCGAAGGTGTTGTCGAGCACGTAGCGCCAGTGGCACAGCATGTCGAGGATGATGCCGCCGCCGTCCTCGGCGCGATAATTCCAGGAGGGGCGCTGGGCGGGCTGCAGGTCGCCCTCGAACACCCAGTAGCCGAACTCGCCGCGCACCGCGAGCAGGCGGCCGAAGAAGCCGGAGTCGATCAGCATCTTGAGCTTGCTGCAGACCCGGCAGAAACAGCTTGTCCTGCACCACGCCGTGCTTGATGCCGGCGGCCTTGGCCTTGCGGCAGATGCCGAGCGCCTCTTCCAGGTTGGTGGCGACCGGTTTCTCGCAATAGATGTCCTTGCCCGCCGCAATCGCTTTTGCCAGCAGGGCAGGGCGCATCTGCGTCGTTGCGGCGTCGAAGAATACCGTGTCGTTCTTGTCGGCGAGTGCCGCCTCGAGGCTGGTGGTGGTGCGGGCGATCCCGTGCGCCTTGGCAAGCGCCGCGAGCTTCTCCTCGCTGCGGCCGACCAGGATCGGGTCGGGCACGACGCGGTCGCCGTTGCCAAGGCGCACGCCGCCCTCGTTGCGGATGGCGAGGATGGAGCGCACCAGGTGCTGGTTGGTGCCCATGCGCCCGGTCACGCCGTTCATGATGATGCCGAGCCGCTTGACGCCCATGCCGTTTCCTCCGGTGCTGATGGCAGAGGCCAGTTATCGGCAGGCGCGCGCCCCTGTCAAACTCGAGCACCAGATGCGCAGGACGAAGATCGAGTTCTCCTACACGGACGGCAGAGTTGTGGTTAGACTTGGGGGCGACCCCACCGGCCTATCACCCACATTGGATCCCCTGCCCATGAACCGCATTACCGGCCGCTCCGCCTTCCTTGCCCTTCTCAAGGACGAGGGCGTCACACACCTCTTCGGCAATCCCGGCACCACCGAGCTGCCGATCATGCATGCGCTCAAGGAGCATCCGGACCTCACCTACGTGCTAGGCCTGCAGGAGGCGCTCGTGGTGGCCATGGCCGACGGCTACTCGCGCGCCAGCGGCAAGCTCGTGGCCTGCAACGTGCACGTGGCGCCCGGGCTCGGCAATGCCATGGGCTCGCTGTTCAATGCGAAGTTCACGGGCACGCCGATGATCCTCACCGCCGGCCAGCAGGAGCAGGGCCACGGACTGACCGAGCCGCTGCTCTACGACCCGCTGGTGCCGATTGCCTCCCCGCTGGTGAAATGGGCGGTGGAGGTGACGCGCCTCGAGGACCTGCCGCGCATCGTGCATCGCGCCGCCAAGGTGGCGATGACGCCGCCCACCGGCCCCGTGTTCCTCTCGCTGCCGGGCGACATCCTCAATGCGGAGGCCGGCATCGAGCTGGGCTCCGCGACGCGGATCGACACCCGCGTGCGTCCCGCCGACGCCGTGCTCGACCGGCTGGCCAAGCGGCTGCTCGAGGCCGAGCGTCCGGTGATCATTGTCGGCGACGAGATCGTCAAGAGCGACGCGCTGGAGGTTGCCGGCATCTTCGCCAAGACGCTGGGCGCGCCCGTCTATCAGCAGAGCGCTCCTTACGGCGCCCACTTCCTCTCCGAGCATCCCTGCTACATGGGCGGGCTGTCGCGCGACCAGAAGCATGTGCGCGGGCTTCTCTCCAAGTTCGACCTGCTCGTCGTGCTCGGCGCCGACCCGCTGCGCATGTCGGTGTGGAGCGAAGTGGAGCCGCTGCCGGAGGGCATGGCGGTGGTGCACGTGGGCCTCGTCGATTGGGACATGGGCAAGAACTTTCCGGCGCAGATGGCGATCCGCGCAGATTTGCGCGAGACCCTGGCCGCGCTCACTCCGCTGCTGGCCAAGCAGGGCGGCGAGCGCTTCGGCGCGCGGGCCAAGGCCAGCCTGGCCAGGCTCGAGGAGAGCAACTGGTCGGCCAAGCGGCTGGCGCTGGCCTCGCGGTTCGAGACCCGCGGCAAGCTCACGCCGATCGACAACGACTGGCTCACCCTGCAGATCGCCAACGCGCTTCCCAAGGACGCCGTCGTCGTCAACGAGAGCTTGACTGCCGGGCGGGCGCTCACGGATCTCGTGCCCTATCGCGACCGCTATGGCTTCCACGCGCTGGCCTCGGGCGGCATCGGTTGGGGCCTGCCGGCGTCCGTCGGCGTTGCGCTTGCCCAGGCGCCGCGGCAGGTGTGCTGCTTTTCCGGCGACGGCAGCGCCATGTACTCGATCCAGGCGCTGTGGACGGCGGCACACATGAAGCTGCCCATCACCTACGTGATCGCCAACAACGGCGGCTACCGCATCATCAAGCAGCGGTTGCTCGCGTTCCACGGCAACAGCAACTTCATCGGCATGGATTTCGCCGATCCCAAGATCGACTTCGCCGCGCTTGCAAGGTCGCTGGGCATGCCTGCCGAGACGATTGCCGAGCCAGACGCAGTCGCGCCTGCGCTGCGGCGCGCATTCTCCACGC
The DNA here is from genome assembly GCA_963738065.1 of uncultured Alphaproteobacteria bacterium. Lineage (GTDB taxonomy): Bacteria > Pseudomonadota > Alphaproteobacteria > Rhizobiales > Hyphomicrobiaceae > AWTP1-13. The sequence continues at coordinate 12,883 of CAVTVO010000009.1, read as the reverse complement.
CGGGCCCGAAGCTGCTCGATGTGGTCGTCGACGGGCGCGTATAGGGCCGCTCGTTACGGGAACCAGGTGGCCCGGTCCGCGTGGGCGCCCGCTTGTCGTGCCGACGGGCGTGTCAACGCGATGACATTGGGGCAACGAGGCATAGAGGCTATTGGGCCACATCCTGCCCCGTGCGCATTGTGGTAGCTTCGGGTCCCATTGGGTACATGGGCCGCGTGGAACGGGTATCGTATTGAGGTTCGTCACGACCCGCTTCTGGTCGACCGCTGGGGCGCTCATCGCGCTGGCCTCGGCGTTTCCATTGTCCGCAGCGGCCGAACCTCCATCGGGCGCGCCGGTTCTCGGCATCAGCGAGATCAAACTCGGCGCGCTCAATCACGATACGACCGGGCTGTGGAGCGGCTTCAACGTCGAAAAATCGGGTATCGACGCGAACTTCGAGCTGCTTTTCCTGCCTTTGGCGAGGACTTTTGGCGGATATCTGAGGCCCGCCGTCGGCACCACGGTCAATTTCGATGGCAATACGAGCAAGGCCTACGCCGACCTGCGATGGGAGATCGAAGTCTCCGTCCGGCGTCTTCTTTGCCCTCGGGATGGGCGCTGCCCTGCACAACGGCGAGCTTGGCGACGACGTACCCGATCGCAAGGCGCTTGGCTCGCCGGTTCTGTTTCATCCCTCCGCCGAGCTCGGCTTTCGCTTCGATGGGGTCCATAGCGTTTCGATCTTCGCCGATCACATGTCGAACGGCTTCACGCGACGCAACAACGAGGGCATGGACACCGTCGGCATCCGCTTCGGCCGCAGGCTCGTTCCCTTCGCGGCGCCGCCGACCGACGACAGCGCGGTAGCCGACTTCTCCGGCTTCTATGTGGGGGCCGTCGCGGGCTACCAGTTCGAGCGCGCGGACTGGCGGGCCTATGCACCCTCCCGCTCCGACGACAGCCAGTTCAATTGGGGTGGCCTGATCGGCTACAGCTGGCAGTCCGGCCGAGGCATCTTCGGTATCGAGGCGGATGCCTCGCCCATCACCAGCTCCCTGAGCGCCACCTGCGTCGCGCCGGGCACGGTGTGCCAGATGGATGTGCGCGGCGTCTACAGCGTGCGCCCCAGGTTCGGCTGGGTCATCGATCGCGCGACGATGATCTATGGCACCGGCGGCCTCGCCATCGCCAGCTGGGACAGCAGCGCCCTCGACACCGCGAGCGGACGGCATCTGGGCGGCAACAGCGCCACCGAATACGGCGTCGCCGTCGGCGCCGGCATCGAGTACAAGCTCGCGCCGAACCTCGGGCTTCGCGCCGAGGTCATGCACTACGGCCTGCCCGGCACGGACCTCTTCATTTCCGGCGTCGGCGGTGCGACCGACCAGTTCCAGAGCACCGTAGGACGCGCCGGCGTCTCCTGGTATTTCAAGTAGGCCGCGCGCTGGTTGGCGCGTAGCGAAAAACCCCTATCTCCGACGCATTGCCACGGCCAGTCTGCATCCAAGACCGCACGAGCCGATGATCGACGCCGGCCGGGGGAAACGTGCCAATCGCTGCCGCCGGAGGTCTGGAGAAAATTGTTCGCTCTTGGAGATCAGGCTGCTGACGCGGCGAGCACGTCGAATGAAAGAACTGTGGCCGCAATCTCATAGTCGACCTGACGCACGCGATTGCATCTGAGTAGGACCACACCGCCCTCAGGATTGAACCGAACCCCCAACAATTCATGAACGTCGACGCCCAACATCTCGGAGTGATATGGCGTTCCCGCGAAGCTCATGCAATCGTCCGCCACCGAGCGGACCTCTCTTCGCGATCGACGGGTGGAAACATCAAAACCAAACGGTTCATCGCCCCTGCCCGCACGACTTCACCCAACTCCCAAAGTACCCAATTGGTGCGGCCCGCAATCATGACGATCAACCGGCTCCCCAAAATCATCCGAACCACTTCTTCCTGCCAGGCGCTCTCCGTAAAATATGTTTTGAACGAACCGAGCTGCGGCAAACGCTCTCCCGGCGCGCCAATGGCCACGAATGGCCCAAAATTCAACAGAACTTCCGCTATCGCCTCCTCGAGCCGAAGCTTCCGGAACCGAGCGAACTGCCAAACAGACTTGGCACTTACTCTCGCGTCGTCATCGGCGAATGAGCGCAGCAACAACAGTGGCGGGCGACGATCCAATTCAGACAGCTCTGGCGCCGTGTATCGTAGCGCTCGCTTCAGTCGCGCCGACGCGAGCAGAAAAAGCGCTAGCCCAACAACGCCGCTCACCACCATGATGAATGGAATAACGGCGTTGCGTTGCTTGTACTGGTCCAAAACGCCCTTTCCTGCAATCGGGTCGAACAGAACGCCAAAGACGAATGCCTTAAACCCGTAGTAGATGATCAGCGCCGAACCTACGAGAAGGACACCCCAGACAAAAATTGATCCTACGCTGCGAACCTCAAACTTGCGCACCGAAAATCCGCGGATGGCACCAAAGTTAGGCAACCTCTTCGCCGCAGCCTGTTTCCAAACAAAGCTGCTCTTGTCGTGCCGCAGGGAGAACAAGCGTTTTGCGGCCCAACAAGATCGGAAGACCAATGCGGTCAGCGCGACAAGCAGAAGAATTACCGTCTGCTCGTTGCCAAGCAAACCTGGCAATACGCTTCCCGAACCAAACGATTTGATCACGACCGCGATCCACACAACGAGGAGTAGTGGCACAGAAAAGCCAATCGAATATTTTCCGTCCGACAACAGCAAAAGCGCAATAACGGTGGTCGGGACAACCACAAGCGCTAGCCAAAGCGCCGAGGCGAATGCATCCCAGCGGCCAACAGCGGCCTCAGCGATGAGAAGATATAGCCCGAGTAAGCTGTAGCCTAGGAAGGGTAGACACAGGACGGCCAACACCCTGAGAGTTCTCCAAATTCTTTGATACCATGTTCCCAAGCGATCAATTGAAAGGCAGATCCCTGGCGTCATAGTTCCCTCCTTAGGCGTCGCCAGGCCGACTGGCCACACTCCGAGTGATCTTGCGCGCCGTGGAGATGGCGAACACCACGTGGCTATAGCTGCAGAACCTCCATGTGCACACAATCGCGGCGAGAACCAAAAGGAGGGTGTGATACCGACAGCGCCATTGCCCGCTTTGGAAAGACACTGGCCAATTCGGGTGGCGATGGCATGTGAACAGCTTCAGAGCTTAGGCGTAGCGCCATAAGTTCAGCGCGCCCGCACAGATTCCAGCAACGGGGTCAAGCCCGGCAAAACTGCGACAGATCGGAGGATTTCCGATCGACCGCCGACACCTGACGCGAGCGCCCACATACGGCTCCACGGCCCACGAGCATGTCAGCCGACTGAAACAGCCGTGATACCTCGCGTCACTCCTGCGGGTAGCGCCAGGGCTTGGCCGGCTGCGTCGCGCTCTCGTCGATGGTCCATTGCGGCAGCGCAAGGCCTGGCGCCACATCGCTGAACACCATGCGCACGCGCGTGCCGATGCCGACCGATTTGACCATGTCCGGCGGCGCGAGCTTGCCGTCGGGCGTTGCCAGGTTGCCGACGACGCGCAGCGCCTCGTCGGCGGTGGGCTTGCCCTTCTGGGTGTCGAGGTCGACGAGCAGGATCAGGTAGGGCGTGTGGGCCTTGAAGGCGGGCTGGATGGCGTGATGCACCTCCGTATAGGAGTGCACGGCGCCCTTGCCCTCGACCGGCACCCATTTGGCCTGCCGGCTCATGCACCAGGGGCAGGCCGTGGTGGGCGGATAGCGCAGCAGCTTGCAGTCCTCGCAGGCCTGCAGATGAAAGTTGTGCTCGGCGCAGTGCTTGAAGTAGGCGAGGTTCTCGACGTCGAGATCGTCGATGCTGACCGTCATTCCCAGGTAGTCGCCTTTGACCGGCATGGCTGTGTCCCCTCTCAACCGCGCCGCATGACCATGGCCGAGCCGGTGCCCGGGTTGGCCCAGCCGAGGTTGGCCGAGACCTCGCAATTCTCGATCTGGCGGCAGCCGCCCTCCTTGTAGTCGTAGGTGTGCTTGCGTTTTCCGTCCGCACCGAGGGGGCAGGAATCGTCGACGTCGTGGCGCAGCTGGCGCACGTTCTCGATCACCATGTTCATGCCGTGCGTGTAGCCCTCGCACAGGTGGCCGCCGCTGGTGTTGTTGGGCCGCTTGCCGCCGAGGCGGATGGTGCCGTCGCTCACGTACTGCCCGCCCTCGCCCTTCTTGCAGAAGCCGTAGTCCTCCAGCTGCAGCATGGTGGTAAAGGTGAAGGCGTCGTAGGAGCCCGTGACATCCACATCCTCGGGGCCGACGCCGGCATTGGGCCACAGGATCTCGCGCGCATACTTGCCGGCCACCGTCGAGATCGGCCCGTGCTGGTAGTGCATGTCGGCGCGCGGCTTGCACACGCGGCCGGCGATGGCGCGGATCATGGCGCGCGGGTGCTTGAGGTCCTTGGCGCGGTCGGCGCTGGTGACGACGATGGCGGTGGCGTTGTCGGTCTCCACGCAGCAATCCAGGAGATGGAGCGGCTTGCAGATGATGCGGCTCGCGAGCACATCCTCCACGCTCACCCGCTTCTTGTAGTAGGCCTTCGGGTTGTTGGAAGCGTGACAGCTGTGCGCGGCCCTGACAGCCGCCACCTGGGCCGGCGTGGTGCCGTAGTCGTACATGTGGCGCAGGAAAGAGGGGCTGAACATCTGCCCCGCGCTCTGCCAGCCGTAGGCGCGGTTGTGGAGGTTCTCACCCGCCACCGGCACGGCGGAGCGCGCGCCCGTGCCGCCGATGCGCACCTGGGAGAAGCCGTTCATGGCGCGGAAGATCACCACGGCCCGGCACATGCCCGCTTCCATCACGCCCATGGCGATCCCGATCAGGGCCTCCGTCGAGGAGCCGCCGCCGAACACGTCCATGTAGAAATTCAGGCGGATGCCCACATCGCCGGCGATGAACGGGCCGAAGGTGGAGTTGCCCGACTGGTAGGAGAGCATGCCGTCGACGTCGGAGGCCTCGAGGCCCGCATCGAGGATGGCGTTGCGCACCGCCCAGGTTCCGAGCCCGCGCGTCGTCATGCCGGAGCCGCGCGTATAGGTGGTCTCCCCCACCCCGACGATGGCATATTTGTCGCGCAGGTATTTGGGGCTCGATACGTCGGTCTCGGCTGGCAGGGGCATGGGCGCACTTCCTCCTGTTGTTGTGCCGATTGTGCCGGGCGCGCGGCCCGATGGCTAGTCGCCATCGGCGGCGCATGCGAGGCCCCTCGTCGGCCGCGCGAGGTCATCGCGTCTCTCGAAGGTGGCTCGAGCCGGCTGGAGCAGGATCGCTTCGGATGGAATCGCCTCACGTCAACTGGGACGTCGAGGCCGAAGCGTGAATCCTGCTCTATTCCTGAGTTTTGGAGCAAGAATTCACGTTCCATGATCGAGGCCAAGCGCTTCGATCAGAAACGATCTTGCTCTAGCGGCCGGTCGCGGCGGCGGTCCAGCCGCCGAACAGCTGGCCGAAGTGGCGCTCGCGGCCTGTATCGATCTTGACGGTTGCAGTCATGCCGGCGCGCAGCGGTGGCTCGCCGTGCAACGGCAGAAGCCGCACGCGAACGGGCAGGCGCTGCACGACCTTGACCCAATTGCCCGATGCGTTCTGCGGCGGCAGCAGGGCAAACTCCGCGCCAGTTGCCGGGCTTATGCTCTCCACCTCCGCCTGCCACACGACGTCGGGATAGATGTCGAGCACCACCGTGGCCGCCAGGCCCCTGTGGACGTGCGTGAGCTCGGTCTCCTTGAAGTTCGCCTCCACCCACGGGCGCGTTTGCGACACCACGGCAAACAGCGGCGTCGCTGGCTTGACCTGCTCGCCCTTCTGCAGCTTGACGTTGACCGCAGAGCCGTCGAGCGGCGCGCGAATGACAGTACGGTTGAGGTCGAGCTCGGCGCGCTCGCGCTCGGCCTGCTTCTCGCGCACCATGGGATGCTCGTCGACGGGACGTGTAGGATCGCCAATGAGTTGGGTCGCGACGCGATCGACCTTCTTGCGCACAACGCTCACGTGGTCGATCGCGGCGGTGGCATTGTTCTCGATCTCCTCGAACTTGCTCGAGGCGACGATGCCGCGCTCGGTGAGCGTTTTCTGGCGCGCCACCTGAGCGCTCCAGTAGGAGACCTTGCTCTCCGCCTCCTTCAACTCGCTCTTAGCTTCGTACCATGTGGCAATCAGCGTGCGCACCTGGCTGCGGGTGGAGTCGAGCTCGGCGTCGGCCTTGGCCAAGGCTACCTTGTAGGGCTCCGGGTCGATGGTGAAGAGCACGTCGCCGGCTTTGACGGCGGCATGATCCTGGACAAAGACCTCCAGCACCCGGCCGGCAATCTCCGGCGAGATCTGGGCGATATGCGCCTTCACGTAGGCATTCTCGGTGGTCACGTAGCGCCCGCCCCAGAGCCAGAACAGCAACACGGCGAACGCAGCCACGCCGGGAATGGCCCCGAGCAGGATCGGCCTCAGCCATTGGCGATTGAAAGCGATGGTCACAGAGCGCGTACCTCCTGGTCGCGGGGCTCTTCACGCCTGCCGGCACCGGACTCCGGATCGTGCTCGGCGAGCGCCTGCAGCGTCCCCTTCACGCGTGTCATCAGCGTGGTCAACTGGCGCCGCTCCTCGGACGTGAGGCCGCCCAGCGCCGTATCGACAGTATCCTCCGCGATCGGCCAGATGGCGGCATGCAGCCTTTCGGCGGCGGGCGTCAAATGCAGGCGGTTGACGCGCCGGTCGCTCGCATCATCGCGGCGCTGCAGCCAGCCCTTGGCCTCCATGCGGTCGATCAGCCGACCGGCCGAGGCCTTCTCGATCTCGAGCAGATCGGCAACCTCCGACTGGCTCAGACCCGGACGGCGATAGATGCGCGCGATCACCAGCCATTGCGCCCGGGTCAGCCCGAACTCCCGCACGCGCCGCTCGAAGATGGTCCGCAGGAGGCGGGCCACGTCGGTGATGGAGTAGCCGATGTAGTGCTCGTCGTCGGGGGACATGCGATCCCGCAGAAACCCGTGGCGCCAAATAGTAACCTAGGTTACTATATCGTAGATCACAGCTGTCAAGACCCCAGTTTGCGGCCCAGATCTGCAACGAATGAGCGACGAGCCCGTGTGTTGGCTGGCGCTCATGCTGTGCGTCATGATCCCCGTGACCGTCGTGCTGAGCCCCACGAACTATGCCGGATCGGTGCTGATCGCCTCTGCCTTGCTGCCGCAACTGTAGGGGTGCGCTGTCCGCGACGCAGGACGAAATCCCCTGGGAGATGACATTCTCCGTGCTGGCGGCCGGCCCCTCCATCCCGCCCTGCCTGCTGGCGCGGCCACCCAAGAGTGCAAATCCCCCAGCGGGACTGAAATCCTCATCCGTCGCCGTGAAGGGCGTGCAGGGCTTGCGACAGGCGGCGTTGCGGGCCACTCTTGAGCCAACAGCAGTTGCAGCAAGGAGGAAGCCCATGGCCCAGCAGTCCGCGAAGGCGCCGCGCAACGTCGTGCACGGCGACATCAAGCTCAACGCCGACCCCAAGCTCGCTACCCGCTTCCTCGACGTTCCCAACATGCCCTGGGAGCCGACCAAGTTTCCGGGCATCCAGATCAAGGTGCTCTATTCCGATGACGATGGCCGCACGACCGCCCTCTTCAAGCTGGCGCCGGGCGCCGTCGTGCCCCTGCATGAGCACACCGCGCTCGAGCAGACCTACGTGCTCGAGGGCACGCTCGAGGACCACGAGGGCGTGTGCGGTCCGGGGCAGTTCTGCTGGCGGCCGGCCGGCAACCAGCACGAGGCGACCGCACCCAAGGGCGCGCTGATCCTCGGTTTCTTCCTGAAGCCCAACCGCTTCGCCTACGGCGAGAAGTTCTTCACCGAGGCGGGCGAGCGCTAGGGGCATCCTGGCTGGCCGGGCAACGATGATACGGCGGCGCTGGCCGCGCCTCATGCAGCCTTGGGCACCGGCGCCAGCCGCAGCGCCCGCCGTGCCTCGTCCAGGCTGAGCCGCGGCGGCGGTCGCGCCAGCTGCGCGGCCTCGTGGCCCATCTTGGCGGCGAGCAGCACCGCGTTGCGCGTAGCGCCGATGTTGGCGACGCCTCTGCCGGCGATGTCGTAGGCGGTGCCGTGCGCCGGCGTCGTGATCGGCATGGGAAAGCCGCCGAGCAGGGTGACGCCCTGGTCGAAGCCGATCAGCTTCATGGCGATCTGCCCCTGGTCGTGGAACATGGTGAGCACGGCGTCGAACTGGCCCGAGCGCGCGCGCACGAACACGGTGTCGGCGGGATAGGGCCCGTCGCAGCTGATGCCCTGGGCCTGTGCTGCATGCACGGCCGGGGCGATGATGTCGATCTCCTCGCGCCCGAAGTTGCCGTTATCGCCGGCGTGTGGGTTGAGCGCGGCGACCGCGATGCGCGGCGGCGAGAAGCCGGCCGCCGACATGGCGGCGTGCGTGAGCTCGAGGCCCCTGACGATGACCGGCACCGACAGCAAGCCGGGAACGGCAGCGAGCGGCACGTGGCTCGTCACGCGCGCATTCCACAGCCCGTCGAGCACGTTGAACTCGCGCGCCTCGCCGGCAAAGCCGATGGCGTTGGCCACAAAGGAGATCTCGTCGTCGTAGGTCGGCACCGCGAGCTTCATGGCGCCCTTGTTGAAGGGCGTGAAGGCCACGGCGTGCGCGGCGCCGGCCTTGGCCAGCGCCAAAGCAGAGAGGAAGTTCTCCTTGGCGTAGAGACCGCCGGCACGCGAGATCTGGCCTCGAGCGATCGTAGCCGGATCGAGATGCGCAAGATCGATGAACACCGGCCGGCGCGAGTTCTGCGGCAACGGGGCATCCACGCCGACGATCTCGATGTCGAGCGCAGTCTTCGCAATCCTGGCGCCCTCCTCGAGCACACGCCGGTCGCCGATTACAACGAGATTGGCCACGGTCCGCGCATCGTCGAGCGCCAGGACCTTGGCGGTCAGCTCCGGGCTGATCCCGGCCGGGTCTCCCATCGCCAGGGCAACGGTCACCCTTCCTGCGCTCCTGCCCGTCATGCGCGGCTTCCTCCCGATGCAGCATTGCTCAGAAAAGGCTAGCATCCGGGCATTGCCATGCTCAATATCGCCGCCGCCCGAGACATACCCAGTCTAGTCAGGATCGACACCATGGCATGGCCACCCCCCGTCACGCTCCGTGCCTCGCGCGCCACGCTGGAGCCGCTCGCCCACAAGCACCGTGAGGACCTGATCGAGGCCGTGCGGGACGGCGAGCTATGGGGGCTCTGGTACACGACCGTTCCCGAGCCAGAGAAAATGCCAGCCGAGATCGACCGCCGCCTCGCGCTGCAGGCGGCCGGGTCGATGCTCCCGTTCTCGGTGATCGACAACACGACGGGCAAGGCCGTCGGCATGACCACTTACATGAACATCGATGCCGGCAACCGCCGCGTCGAGATCGGTTCGACCTGGTATCGCAGGAGCGTGCAGCGCACCGAGATCAATACGCAGTGCAAGCTCATGCTGCTCGCGCACGCCTTCGAGCAGCTCGGCTGCATCGCGGTGGAGTTGCGCACCCACTTTTTCAACTATCAGAGCCGCAGAGGCATCGAGCGGCTGGGCGCCAAGCTCGACGGCATCCTGCGCAATCACATGGTCATGCCCAACGGCACGCTACGCGACACCTGCGTCTACAGCATCATCGCCCCCGAGTGGCCGACCGTGAAGGCGCATCTCACCTATCAATTGAGCCGGCCGCGCGAGGCGCCGTCTCCCTGACGCAGGTCGCGATCACGGCGCCAGCCGCTCGCGTGGGATTGCATCGGCGCGTCCGATGACGAGGCCGGTTCAGCGTAGGATGCCGATCTCGGTCAGGTACTTGGCGACGCCGGGGTGGATCAGGTCGCGGCGCGGGGCGGCGGCGGCCGTGTTGGCGGCGGTAGTCTCGCGCGCTTGCGCCAGGCGCTCGGCAATGGCAGCTTCCCCCTTGTGAAGGGCGCGGGCCAGTCGGTAGGCGACGTCGTCGGGCAGCGTCGGCCGCGCTAGGATGAAGCTCCAGGAGCCCACCGACACGATCGGCTTGCCCTGACCCGGAAAGGAGTTCGCGGGCACGGTCAGCATCTTGAGCGAGGGGTGCTTGGCCTGGATGCGGGCAATGCCGGCGGCGTCCGGCACGATGAAGCGCCCGCCCGCCTTGGCCACGGCGGTGAAGCCCGGCCAGCCCGTGCCGCCGCCCCACAGCGCGGCGGCCTTGCCTGAGATCACCAGCTCCGGCCCATCGCCGGCACGATCGAGATAGATGGCCGCAAAATCGCGATCGCGCTCAAGTCCGAGGCCGTCGAGCGTGTAGCCGGCGAGCAGTACGAGGCCAGAACCCTTGGCGCCGAACGCCACGGGCTTGCCCTTGAGGTCCTCGATCGTGCGGTAGGGGCTGTCGCCGCGTACTACGAACATGCCGGGCGTGGCGTACATGGCAAACAGGATGCGCAGGTCGGCGGGTGGCCGGCCAATGCCGTTGAACGCCTCCAGCGCCGCCTCGCCCTGCACCAGCGCGATGTCGAGCTTGCCGGCCTCCAGCAGCGGCACGTTCTCGGCGCTGCCCTTGGTGTTCTGGGGTACCACCTGGAGGGTCGGGTCCATCTCGTTGATGGTGGTGGCGGCCGCATCGCCATAGACGGGAAAGCCGCCGCCCGGCGTGGCGGTGCCGAGCGACACGACGGTCTTGCCCGACGCGGCCGCGGCAAAGGCCAGCGGCAGCATGGCGAGCAGAACTCCCAGGCCCGACAGCACCTCGAAACGCATGCGATTTGTCCTCCGCTGGCCGGCCAAGTCCCACAAACTGCAATATACGCCAGACCGCCGCACTTGGCATCCAAGCCGGCGGTGCAATCTTCGCGTCCCTTCCATTGCGGGCCTGCTTCGGCGCGAGGGAGGAACGTGCCGAGCAAGATCGCACCACCGCACCCTCGCTCCCGGTCTGGACCGATGGTGCGTCGACTCCAGCTTCAAGCGATGGGACATGCCCGTCCGGGGCATGCGCTACTCTGCCGAGCGCGTCTTCCGGACAACGACGTAATTTTCTTGAAACGTTATGACGCTTATATAGGCCTCCTCGCTGTTCGGAGTGGGTGACCTTACCGGCTCGACCTGATCTTTCTGATCTCCCGCACCATCCCTTTGTTCGATCGGGGACCATCCCTTCGCCCCGACCTGCCGTTCCACCTCGCCGTCGCGCGGAGCGGTCGTCAAGACTGGCCGGCACGCTGACGACGCGTCTTGCTCAAGGTTTCCAGGCCATGTGTTGACGACCGCGAGCACGTCGGCAGGATCGAGGCTCCTCGGGTGCCGGAGTGCCAGTTCATGCGTGATACCGATCTCTTTCAGCTCGCCCTCGGGCTGGTGCCGCCGTGGATGGTCAAGGCGTGCAACTTCGATGCAGAAGCCCGTCGTCTTGATATCGAGATCGACTTCGCCAGAGGCGGCCGTTTCCCATGTCCTCACTGCGCCAAGGCTGACTGCCCCGTGCACGACACGGCGATGCAGACGTGGCGACATCTCGACTTCTTCCAGCATCAGGCGTTCCTGCACTCCCGAACGCCGCGCATCACGTGCCCCGACTGTGGCGTCAAGCAGATCGCCGTGCCGTGGGCACGGGCGGGCTCCGGCTTCACGCTGCTGTTCGAGGCGCTGGCCATGACGCTGATGACGGCGATGCCGGTCGCCGCCGCGGCCCGCCTCGTTGGTGAGCACGACACCAGGATGTGGCGTGTCCTCCACCACTGGGTGGAGCAAGCCCGTGAGCGGGCTGACTACGCCGACGTGAAGCGCGTCGCCATCGACGAGACCGCCGCCAAGCGCGGTCACGACTACGTCTCGCTGTTCGTCGATATCGACCAGCGCCGCGTGCTGTTCGTCACCGAGGGACGCGGCGCCGACACCGTTGCCGAGTTCGCCGACGATCTCGAAGCCCACAACGGCGATGCCAGCCACGTCAAGCAGGTGTGCATCGACATGAGTGCCGCCTTCATCAAGGGCGTCACCGACAACCTCACCGAGGCCGAGATCACCTTCGACAAGTTCCACGCGGTGAAGCTCGTCAACGATGCTGTCGACAAGGTTCGCCGCGCCGAGAGCAAGGGGCGGCCGGAGCTCAAACGCAGCCGCTATCTCTGGCTGCGCAACGAGCCGTCGCTGTCCGCCGAGGCGCGCGCCGATCTGGCGGCGCTGACACGCCTACATCTCAAGACCGCCCGCGCCTATCAGATCCGCCTCGCGTTCCAGGAGATCTATCGCCAGCCCAACTGGGACTGGGGCGCGTTGTTCCTCGATCGTTGGTACAGCTGGGCGATCCGATCACGGCTCGAGCCCATCAAGGAGGCGGCGCGCACCGTGATGCGCCACCGCGACGGCATCCTCGCTTGGTTCGACAGCCAGATCGCCAACGGACTGATCGAGGGCATCAACAGCCTCGTCCAAGCCGCCAAGGCCAAGGCGCGCGGCTATCGCTCGACCCGCACCCTGAAGGCCATCACCTATCTAATCGCCGGCAAGCTCGACCTCAAACTACCCACGTGAAATAGCGGGGAACCTTATATAGGAGCCAAATAGCTTCAAGAAAGCATCTATCGCTTCGTGAGGACCTGGATCGTCAGGTTGCAGGTTCAGAGCCGTCCGTAGAGACTTGTTCAGAGAATATCGGCTGCAGATAATCAAGCCGCCAACTTTGACGAGATTCCAAGTGTTGACGAGGTCAGATAACATTACGATCCCTTGGCCGGATCCATCTATATAAGCAAAGTCGATCGAATTAAAGGGTAGTTCTCTGATTTTGTGGGTCGACAATCCACTCATGATCGTGAACTTGCTTGCCTCGCCCGAAAGGTTTACGTTGGCGGCGAATGTCTTGAGGG
>CAVTVO010000008.1:0-74488 GCA_963738065.1 uncultured Alphaproteobacteria bacterium | reverse complement strand
TGCCGGGTCGCGGGTAGCGACGGCACCCGGGCTGGGCGATCCAGCTTTTGAGCTAGCCCAAGCTTTCGACAAACCCCACGGCTGTGCTCGCGGCCTCATCACAGAATTCGACGAACACCCGGGTTGGGGCCTGGTACTAGGTTCGCGTGTCGTCCCTGCTCGCACTTCCGCGCGGTTGCCTACTCGGGCGACGATGCGCGTGCGAAGGCCAAGGTTGGCGCTATCCGCAGTCCACTTTCCGCGCGGATGGGCTTTTTCGGCATCCATCGCTGCGCGCTGTCATTGGCCGTGCGCTTGGTCTAGTTTCCGTGCAAGCCGCTCCCGCTCCTGAATCTGATCAAATTCGACTGACGAGCCCCCGGTTCCTCCGAGGCGCCGCGCAGAACCTCATCAGGTGGTTGCCTCAGCAGCAATGTCGACAAGGGCTTGCACCTCGGAATACAGGTCCACCTCCTCTTCGACACACGTTATCGTTGCCACGAGCGCATAGCGGGTACGCAAGTTCATACCTCTTCTGCGGCACACGCTCTTTCCACCAGCCCGAGACCGGATAGATCGCGAGCGCATGCCGGCCCGCCAGATCTGCCGCCCTACCCCGCCACACATCGCAATGCAGAGAACCGGCCGAATTTCGAGCGCGGCTGTAGGCTCCAAATCGCCACCGAGCGTCACTGTCCGGCTGGACTCGCTCCTCGCCGTCTTGCCGCTCCAGATCGTTGATGCGCCGATAGAAGTCTGCCTCAGTCTCGTCGGATTTCTTCAAGTCGAAGCGAAGTCCATGCGAGCGGTAGCGAGACGGCGTGACGGGGGCATACTGGCCGGGGCTCGGCTCAATGAAGTACGACAGCGTGATCCTGAGCTCGACCAGCTTCTCGCCCAAGCCTTCAAGCTGCCGCTTCGGCCAAGGCAGCGGGTAGTAGTCGATCTGATTGAAGACCGGAGGTCGATACTCGAGCTTGCCCTGCTTGTTGGTCACCCGAAGACGCTTGAATGGCTGTATCTCCGCCTGCGCGACGAGGGCTAGATCGCTGCTGGCAGACGCCAGCGCCCGATCGAGACTGGGAACGCCGTAGCCGAATTCCCGCGCGAGCAGAATGTGCTGCCCCTTGCGGCCGCCACAACCTTTGAAGCGGCGCTGCATCTCCGACGTCCAGCGGGCGCTGTGCACCATCAGCGCGCGTATCGTCTCGGGCCAGTAGTCAGGATGCGCCGCCATGATCGAAGCAGCCATGCCCGCGGCTTGCGCTGTCGTGGGGCTGGTACCCCAGAACGCCGTTAGCGGCTCTGTGATGAACTCCTTGTTCGTTGTCAGCAGCGACAGCGACTCGATGCCGGCCACGAGTTCGCGCCCAGCAGGGCTCAATGCCCGGTTGCCTGCTTCGAAGACGATCTCCGGCTTTATCGGCGTAGCCGGCGGCCAGCCGCTCGAAATGCGGCTGAATGGGCTTCGGTCGCCAACAGTCGCAGCTGCCGTCCATCCCTTGTAGTTGGGATGAGCGACGTCATCGCGGTCCGTGAAGCCGCCAACCGTCAGCACATTCCACGCCTGCGCCGGATCTTCGATCGGGTAGGCCTCGGGATTGGCCGACAGCTCTGGCGTTACCGTGTCGGGGATGTTGCCGGCCGACACAAGCATCAGGCGGCGTGGAGCGGGCGCCCCCGCGGCGCCAACGTCGGCGGTCATGGTTCCGCAGCAGGCTTGATCGAGCGCCGCGCTCCACGTGGTCGGCACGTCGCCTGACACATCCTCGTTGGTAACCGCCATGCAGAACACGCGACGCCTCTCCGGCGCTGCGATCTCCGGCAAGCTGATCGCGCTCTGCGTCACGTAGCCGTAGTTCTGCGGCTCGGTCGGCGCGAACCCGTCCGGCGGAACGAGGGTCACCAACTCCAGATTGTGCGAAAGAGTGATGGTGCGCTGGTCGGCAAGTGGGTAGGTCAGATCTCCGTACAGCACCGTACCTGCCATCAGCGTGCCGTGTCCGTTCGGCTTGTGATCCTCCTTTCCCCAAAGCTCATCGACTGCGTGCAGGCTCTCGACTGGCAGCGATGGCGCGATCAACGGATGCGCCCGTGCCACGCCAGTATCGAGCAGACAGGCGGCGACCGCATCCGCAGGCGCAGCTGTTGTGCGCCGCGCGAGGTCCTCGATCAGTGGACCTTGATAGGCCTTGAGATCATGCGTGAACACGTGCGGGCTGTCGGTCGCGCGGCGCAACTCTTCGATGGCGTCGCTGTGCAGCAGCAGTTTCTCGATCTCCTCACGCGTCGCGTGCACCGGAATGATTTCGAATTCCGGGAAGAACAGCCGATTGTCGCTGACACGCAGGCCCAACCGCTCCGCCGGCCTGAGCAGATTGCGCGCCAGCTTGCGCCAGCACCAGCATTCCCACCAGATGGCAACGCCTGCCGCTGGGAGTTCGCGCTTGTCGTTCCACAGCGTCGCCACCGTAGCGACGCCGATGCGCTCGACCTTGTCGATGCGGCCTTCCAGGTCTTCGCTTGGTGAGCCGGTCGCGTATTCACCCACTTTGCCGGCCAGGAAGGTCTCGGCCGTCGACGGAACGAACAGCCCGCCGACCTGTGCACCGTCCTCCGTCACGCGGATCGCTCCCAGCCGGATCCCCTGGCTGGTCCAGGTCAGATCAGGTAGATCGTCTCCCGGAGACGTCTCGACTTCCAGATAGGTCCCCGACCTGCCTTCAGCGACCGCCTCGTCTCGCCCCTCAATGATCCGATGCGCGACCGCAAGCGCCTGGGCAAGCTCGCCCGACAGCTTGCGGCCGTGCGAGAACCGCTCGCGGTCCGAAGGCTTGCTCTCGATCGCTTGGCCAGGCGGCCGGTAGTCGGCCACCTTGCGGAAACGCTCGATGCGAATATGCGGAAGGGAGTACTTGGACGCGCTCGCGTCGCTCTTATCGGCCATGGCACGTGAAACCTCGGAAAAAAGAAGAATGCCTAACGCAGACGCTCAGTATCGGTCTGCCGCTAAGCCTCTTTCTTTCCGAGGATCGCGTCCTTGGCCTCCTGTCGCTCGTGCAGCGCAGACGCAAGCTGCACGGACGAGACCTTGGCAGCGTCCGCGATAATGGCGTGCTTGATGACTTCGTCGACCGCCCGCGCGATCTCGGCGTGGCTCAGTCGGGAGGCCGCAGGCAGCACCTTCGACCACTTGACCTGCCTCGGCCGGAACGATCCGAGGTGGCGCTCAATCACCAGCCGTGCCGCAACTTCGTCAGGCATTTCGTAGGCAATCACCTCGTCGAAGCGCCGCCCTAATGCACGATCGAGAAGCTCAGGATGGTTGGTCGCCGCGATAACGACGCTGTCCGTGCTGTTGCGCTCTTCCATGAATTGCAGAAACGAGCTCAGAATCCGCCGCATCTCTCCCACATCGTTGTCCGCCGAGCGATGGGCGCCGATGGCGTCAAATTCGTCGAACAAATACACCCCGCGGGTCGCGGCGATCTGATCGAAGATCAACCGCAGCTTGGCTGCCGTGTCGCCGAGAAAGCGCGTAATGAGCGCGTCAAAGCGCACTGAAAACAGGGGCTGATGCAGTTCGCCGGCGAGCGCGGCCGCGGTCATGGTCTTGCCCGAGCCGGGCGGACCGGCGAGCAGCAGCTTGCTGCTTGGTGCCTTGCCGTGCTGACGTAGCAGATCTCTTTGCGTCTGTTGCCTGATGATGTGCTGCAGCCGAGCGATGGTCTTCTTGGCCAGCACTAGGTCGGTCAGTCGAACCTTCGGGTATTCGACCGACAAGAGCGCTTGCAGCTCGCCACGCGGACGGGCGATAGGAATGGCGGAAGCGCGGTCAGCTGCGCGTCCAACCGCCGGTGCACTTGCGCGCGCAACCTGAACGAGTTTGCGCAATTGCTCGGCCGTTTCCTTGCGCCCCGAGCGTGCTTCGCCGGCAGCCACCTGTAGGGCGATAGACAGGAATTGTTCCTGATCCCCCTGAACGTGGCTGTTCAGCAACGCGATGATTTGTTGCGCGGTGGCCATGATTCAAATGCCGGCAAGTCCTGCAGTCGATTCGTGGTGGCTATCGTACGCGACGGGCATCTTAATGGCGAGTGAAGGGCGGGCAAACCCACTCGGTCCGGCGGCGCGCCCCTCTCCCTCCCGCCCGGCTCATCGCCTTAAGTCGTAACGAAACCAAGCCTGCGGTCCCTGTGGTGGTGCGCGATGCGAGAATTGGGCGCCCCGCGGCCGAAGAGGCCGCGGCCGGGCCCTACCGCGCGGCTGGAAGACAGCCGCGCGCCCGAGCCCCGCGAGAGCGGGTCTCGGCACATGCGTGTGACGGTCCCTGTCGCGGACCAAGACGGCCAAGAAACTGGCCCTCCATGCTGTCGATGCGACGATGCCGGGACTCACCATGAGGCAGTGCGCGGTCTGCCTCACGGAGCCGCCCCCCTGAAGGGGCCGGAGGCAAGGGCGGCTCCGTGAGGCAGACACACGAAGCCATGACCCATTCCCAAAAGGACGGAGTTTGGCGCGAGGTCTTTTCGATTTTGTTTCTCGATGTATTTCGCCGAGCGATGCAACAAAATGTGATTGCTCTTTCCGCGGCATGGGGTACGAAAAGAATAGAACAAAGAGAGAACATTTGATAATATAAAAACACTGATATCGGGCTGAAATCTCCGACCATTCCCCCGCTTTTTTGCAGGAGTACCGCGTCATGCGCACGAAGGCTCAAAAACCGCGTTCCGACATTTACCAAACCATTACCGAGAAACTGCTCGCGGCCATCGAGGCCAATCCCGGCGATCCGATCATGCCCTGGCAGCGCGGCGGCGCGCAGCCGGTGCTGCCGACCAATGCCGTCACGGGGCAGGCCTATCGCGGCGTCAACATCCTGAGCCTGTGGGTGAGCGCACTGGAGCGAGGCTACAACTCCGGCGAGTGGGCGACGCTGCGGCAGTGGAACGAGAAGGGCGCGCGCGTGCGCAAGGGCGAGAAGGCCTCGCCGATCGTATTCTTCAAGGAGATCGCCGTCACGTCCGCGGCCGCAGGCGGCGCGGATGATGAGGAAGCCGGGACGGAACGGCGCCGTTTCGCGCGCGGCTATTGGGTATTCGCGGCCGAGCAGGTCGACGGCTACCAGCCCGCCACGGCGCTGCCACCCAATCCGATCGAGCGCATCGCAGCCGCCGAGGCCTACTTCGCGGCGACCGGCGCCAGGGTCATCATCGGCGGCACCCAGGCCTGCTACCGCCGCTCCACCGATACCATCCACATGCCGGACGAGGCGCGTTTCATCGCCACCGATGGACGCACCCGCACCGAGGCGTGGTACGGCGTGCTCGGGCATGAATCGACGCATTATGCCGACCTCCGGATTATGCCGCGCCGATCAGCGATCCAGCAGACAGGTGTGCACGATGCCAGCGCGGCATATCGGCATAATCAGAGACGCTTCCAGGAAGGAGAGCAGCTTGTCGCTCGGGCGGTAGCGGCCGTGCTTCGCCTCGACCGGCCGCGTCTTGGCGATGGCCTTCTCCTTCATCTTCATGTCGGCGTGGATGTACATTTGCGTCGTCTCGACAGATTCGTGACCGAGCCAGAGCGCGATCACCGTACGATCGACGCCGCCGTGCAGGAGCTGCATTGCGGCGCTGTGGCGGAGAACGTGCGGCGTGACGCGTTTCGAGCGCAGGGATCTGCATGTCTTCGATGCTGTCTCGACGTGCCGGCGAACGATGCCCTCCACGGCATCGCGGCTGAGGCGGGTGCCGCGATTGCTGATGAACAGCGGATCGTCCGTCTTGCCTTTTCGCTCTGCCAGCCAGTCGCGGAGCAGTTTGATGCTGTCCTTGCGGATCGGCGTCGCACGCTCCTTGCGGCCTTTGCCCATACAGCGGACGTGCGCGCCACCCCCGAGCGCGATGTCGTCGCACGTCAGCGTGATCAGCTCCGTGACGCGCAAGCCCGTCTGCAATGTGAGCAAGAGGATCGCCCGGTCACGCCGACCGTGCCAGGTCGCAAGGTCGGGAGCCGCGATGACGGCTTCGATCTCGTCACGGTCGAGATAGTCGATCGCCCGCTTCTCGTGCCGCTTTGCCGGCATGGCGAGCACACGCTGGCAATGATGCAACAGCTGCGGCTCATTGACGGCGACGTACTTGTAGAACGAGCGGATGGCCGCGAGCCGTGTATTGCGGCTCCGTGCTCCATTACCCCGCGTCTTCTCGAGATCGGTGAGGAAGTGGGCGACGAGGTCGGCGTCGATATCGGCGATCTGCAACGCCGTCGGCTCCTTCTTCTGCTGATCGGCGGCATACCGGAGGAGCAGGCGGAACGTGTCGCGATAGCTCGCGACCGTATTCGGGCTGGCCTTCATCTGGGCCCGAGCCGCTCGGTGAAGAACCGCTGCAAGTAGGCTGACAGTGCATACGTCTTCATTGTCCATCCCCCGCCGATGTGCCTGCTGCAAGCAGTGCGTTCAGCGCGTCTTGATGCGAGCTGCAGCAGCTCAGGAACAGCCTCGATGTACCAGTAGGTGAACTCCGGCTTGACGTGGCCGAGATAGGTGCTGAGCTTGATCATCTCCCGATCCGGATCGAGCCCCTTGCGGTACCATCCGATGATCGTGCGCACCGCGAAGGTGTGCCGCAGGTCGTGGATGCGTGGCCCGCTTCCGTGCTTGCAGAAGCGTTGCGGCTCCCTGAGGCCGAGCGCCTGGCTGACCAGAGCGAAGTTGTAGCGTACGCAGCAGTCGGTCGGGCGCTCACCGCTTTCCATCCGGAAGAACGGGCCGGGCGTGCTGCCGAGCAGCCGCGTGCGCTCGGCGCGGTACGCGAGCAGCCTCAAGACGGTGCTTGGCGCCAGCGGCACGTAGCGAGCCGTTCCGTTCTTGCCGCGTCTGACCGTGATGACGCCCTCGTCAAGATCGACATCATCGTCGTCGAGCGCGATGGCCTCGTTGATCCGAAGCCCTGTCACCGCGATGAGCCCGAACAAGGTCGAGCACGACCAGCCCCGCATGCCGTAGCGCGACGGCAGCTTCGCCGCACGAGCGACGATCCTCGCCACCTCGGTTTCGGTGTAGATGTAGGGTCGGCCGCGTCGCAGCTTGCCCGCGATCAGTCCCGCAGGCGGCACCTCGGTGCGCGCATCCAGTCCCTGCAGCCAGCCGGCAAAGCCGCGCACCATGCCGAGCCGGGTCGACCAGGTATTGTTGCTGGCTTTGCCGAAGCTCTCCTTCCAGCGCAAGAACAGATCGACCGTCACATGATCGGCACCCTCACGATCGGCGAAGGCCGTGAAGCCGCGCATGACGCGAGCGGTGAAGGACAGGTCGTAGCCGAGGCTGCGCCGCATCGCGATGTACTCTTCGAGGCGTTCGGTCATCGTCGTCATGCGCGTGCCTCCTTCGCGGCACAGCGACGTGCGCTTTTCCTTTGGCCATGCCGGTGCAATCGAGCGCAGACCGTCGACATCGTGCCGCGCATAGATCGTCGTCGACATGCGGGAGCGATGCCGCAACACGTCGCCGATCTCATCGAGCGACGCGCCCTTGCGCAGCATGTTGGTTGCGAGGCTGTGCCGGAGCAGGTGCGAGCCGACGTACTTCTGTGGCGGCTTGAGGTTGGTGCCCTCGAACGCCTGCTTGAGTGCGGTATTGAGGATCTGAGCGTCCACGAAGGGCTTGTTCGGCGGCGTGCTGGAGACGAACAGCGTCCGCGACCGCCCGCGCCTGCCGTTCTTGATGTAGTCCACGATCGCCTTGCCGACATCGTCGGGCAGCGGCATCCGGTCATGCCGCTTGCCTTTTCCCCGGATCAGGATCGTGCCGTTGCGCCAGTCGATATCGTCGAGCTGGATGGCGATAGCCTCGGGCGCCCTGAGGCCGAGGCGCGCAAGCACCATGAGCATGGCGTAGTTGCGCCGGCCGACCGGGGTCGGTGCCCAGGCCGCGTCGAGCAGTTTTTCGACCTCGTCGGGTTTCAGATAACGCGGCAGTGTGCTCTTCGCCGGTTGCCGGGCGCGCGGAATTGATGCTGCGAGATCCCGCTTCGTCTTGCCGCTCCAGAACAGGAAGCGGAACAGATTGCGCAGGTGCGACGGCCCCGTCTTGTCCCGAGGCGCCGTGCCGCCGCGGAGCTTGCGCAGGAAGTCGACGATGTTGTGTGGCGTGATGTCGTTGAAGTTGCCGAGCGTCTCGCCGAACCGGAAGGCCATGAAGCGCTTGAGGAAGCTGACGCAGTGGTAGATCGTTGCGTCCGTCAGCCCGCGTTGGTCGCGGAGGTAGCTCTCGTACTCGGCCTGCAGGCGATCCAGTGGCGTCGGCGCCTGCGGCGGCGGCATCGTTCGCTCAGCCACGCCAGCGTCGACAAGAGCGTCGATGAACCGCTCGAGACAGTACTTCTTCTGGTCGTGCTTGTTCGGGTGCATCCTGCCGAGGGCAGCGGCGCGAGCCTTCGTCAGGGTTGCGCCGACGAGTTGGCCGTCGCCCAGGCCACGACGCGCGACCTCGCCGCAGAGCAGGGCAGCTGCTCTGTCGTAAGTCCGGATCGTAAACCGCGCATAGCCTTGATCGGCAAGCGTCTGCAGGAACCTCTTGCAATACGGTTTGAGCCAATCCGGCGCGATGTCGGCTGCTGCGGGCTTTTTGGTTGACCAGGGCATGGTGTCTCCTTCCGTTGGTTGGAAGGAGCAAAGGCGCATGGGCGGCCTGACCAGATCGACCCCTCAACGCCGCGATTCCTGTGCGGAACCTGGCTACTCGGAGTTTCATCGCCTCACGCCGCGCGGCGGGCTTGACGGCGATCAAGTGGCGCAAACAGGGCGGAGATATCGGCCTCGGTGAGATCAAGACCCGACTTCGAGGCGCCCTCGAACAAGGCCTCGGCCAGCGCCGCCTTGCGCGCCTTCAGGATCTCGATTGCCTCCTCGATGCCCTCCTCCACGATCAGCTTGTAGACGAACACGGGCTTCTTCTGGCCGATCCGGTGGGCGCGGTCGGTCGCTTGCGCTTCGACAGCTGGGTTCCACCATGGATCGTAGTGGATCACCGTGTCGGCAGCCGTCAGGTTAAGCCCCGTGCCGCCAGCCTTGAGGCTCAAGAGGAACAGCGGCACCTCGCCCGACTGGAAGGCCTTGACGGGCTCCGACGCGGTCGACAGTGTCGCCGGTCAGCTTGACGTAGGGAATGTCGAGGGCATCGAGCTCCGCCTCGATCAGCTCGAGCATGCTGGTGAACTGCGAGAAGAGCAGGATGCGCCGCCCCTCGGCGACCATCTCCGGGATCATCTCCATCAACCGCTCGAGCTTGGCCGATTGCTTGACCTTCTTGGCCTGCGGCTCTTCAAGAGGCGCGGATCGCAGCAGATCTGGCGCAGCTTCAACAGCGCGTCGAGGAACACGATGTGGCTCTTGGCGAGGCCCTTCTTCGCGATCTCGTGGCGCACCTTCTCGTGCATGAGGACGCGCACGGTCTCGTAGAGGTCGCGCTGCGCGCCCTCGAGCCGTACGCGCTCGATGATCTCGGTCTTGGCCGGCAGCTCCTTGGCAACCTCCTGCTTGGTTCGGCGCAGCATGAACGGTTTCAAGCGCCGGGTCAGGAAGGCCTGCGCCGCCTTGTCACCGTGCTTCTCGATGGGCGTGCGGAGGGTGCGGCGGAACGTGGTCTCGTCGCCCAGGAGCCCGGGCGAGAGGAACTCGAACAGGCTCCACACCTCGCCGAGATTGTTCTCGAGCGGCGTCCCTGTCAGCGCCAGGCGGTGGCGCGCATTGATCCGGTGAGCGAGCCCGGAGACGGTAGCGCGCGGGTTTTTGATCGCCTGCGCCTCGTCGAGGATGGCGACGTGGAACTCCTGGCCGAGTAGCACACCGTGGTCGCGCATCAAGAGCGGATAGGTCGTCAGCACGAGGTCGTGGCGGGCGATGTCGCCAAACAGCTGCTTGCGGTCGAGGCCACGCAGGGCGAGCACGTCGAGTGCCGGCGCGAAGCGCTCCGATTTCAGCCTGCCAGTTCGGCAGCACGCTGGTGGGAGCCACGATCAGGGCCGGGCGGTCGAGCCGGCCTTGGGCCTTCTCGCGCGCCAGGAAGGCCAACGCCTGAACCGTCTTGCCGAGGCCCATGTCGTCAGCGAGAACGCCGCCGAACCCGGTCTCGCGCAGGAAGTCGAGCCAGGAGAGGCCGATGGCCTGGTAGGGCCTCAGCTCCCCCCTGAACGACGGCGGCGGCGTGATGTCCTTCAGGCCGCGCCCGCGCTTCAGCGCCTGCCCGAGTGAGATCAGCCGCTCGGCGCTCGCCGCCCAGGCCACATCGGGGCCTAACCCCTCGGCCAGCGCCGCGAGCGCACTCACCTCGGCGCGGTGCAGCTTGACCTTCCCGTTCTCGATCGCATCGGCGCGCGGTCCGATCAGCTCGATCAGCCCCTTGAGGATCGGTGCCAATCTCTCGCCTGGCAGCAGTAGCAGGCGGCCATCTGGCAGCGTGTGGTACAGTTTCAGCCGCCGGCAGCGCTTTATCAACTCCGTCGCTGCCTGTGGATCGGGCGAGAGCGCGAGTTCTCCCACCTCTGCCGGCAGCTTGGACAACATGCTGGCGAGCTGTGGGGCCAGGTTGATACGCTGACCTTCGAACTCGATGCCGAGCTCGAACGAGAACCAGTTGATACCCGAGGCCTCGCCAATCCCAGCCCACCAGCCGATTTCACCCTCGGCGATCTTGTACGGGTAGTCGTCGGCGTAGACGACCTGCCAGCCTTCGGAACGTAACACCGGCACTACATCCGCCGAGAACGCAATGAAACGGCTCGGGTCGTCGATTTGCGCGAGCGCCTCGTAAGGGTTCGAGCCACCCGGAGCGATGTGCAGATCCTTGGCGTGCTCGTTCGCGGCCTCGATCAGGCTGTCTTTCAGACTCTTGAGGCCTAGCTTGCCCAGCCGCTCGAACGCCGCGACCTCGGCGCGACTGTCACGCGGTGTGACGACGAGAGTGTCGCTCTCCATCCATTCCAGCGTCTCTCCCGTCGCGTGGATCGGCACGACCTCGCCGGCGTAATCGAAGGACAGGCGCGCCAGCGGCAGCTGGAATGTGCCGCGGTGCCGCTGCTCCCGGACATACCAGGCATACTGGGGCTTGAGACGCACTGGGGCGATGAGCAGCTCCAGCCTCGGCCGGGGCGGGATCGCGCGCACCACAGTCTTCTGCGGCGGCATCGGTAAGGGAATGCGGTCCTCCAGACCGCTTGAGGCGAGGCGCCGGCCGAGCGCAACGGTGAAGGCGGCGGCTTCCGCCGATGTCACGGCCGGCATCGCCGCTACACGCGCGGCGACCGCGTCCGGCAGGCCGAGGTCCAGCGGACCGGCGAGCCCCGCGGCAAGATCGACATAGAGCGGAGGCGACGTGGCAAGCACCGCGTCGATCGTGAAAGCCTTTTCGCCGGCTGCAGGCGCCTCACCATCGGGCTCGATCACGAGGCTCTGGCGCGCGCCGGTCTCCTGCCGCCATCTGAGCGTCGCGCGGCGCGCAGGACCGACATTCAGCACTGGACCGTTGACCTGCCCCCACCGACATCGGCCGGTGCCGAGCATCATCGTCATCACGCGCGCGAACATCGGGTTCGGGGACACCGGAACGCCTCCGATGGTGGAGCCGGCCGTCCGCCGCATCAGCCAATCCAGCTCTCCCAGAATTCGTGATCGATCCGGCGCAAATGCTTGGCCGGTTGATAATTGAAGACATTGCTCGGACTGTAGGGCCTCGCGCTGCCGAAGTCGCCGCTCTTGCGCAGAGCAGCCACCATCGGACTGAGACGCGCGCGCGAGGGATATCCGTTGCGAGCGGACTCCACCTCGAGCACGTAGATGAGGCGCTGCTTGATATCGACAGGGTAGGCGTTGTCGGCGGAGCCCGGCGCGCAGATCTCGGCAAGATCGCCGAGCCAGAGCTGCAGTTGCGGCGACAGGCCCCGGGATCGCGTGCCGTCGTCGGGCTTGTCCGGGGAGGCAAGCGCGGGCGCGGCGACAAACGGCAGCCTGCGCCGCTCGACCTCGATCAAAACCGCGGCGACGTGTTTGCAGTTGGAATGCACCGGGCAGCTGCAGGTGCCGTGGATGATGATTCCGCTCTTGCCAGGCCGCAGCGTGATTATCTGCTCGTACGGCTCCGGCTCGCTACCCTGCACACGCCCGAAGATGACGGTGCCGTCGTCGTCGATCTTGACGTCGATCACCTGCCCGTTGGCATGCACGGCGCGGCCCCGCGCCAGCGTCGCGGGCTCGATGACACGAGCTATATCCGCCGGATCGAACGCCAGCATCTCTTTCCCCGCCGGTGACGCGTTTCACCAACGCTTGGATAACAGGTCGGCAGGGAGGTCTTCCATCTGGTCGCCAGCTTGATGTCTGCCAGAAGCTGTGGACCGGCGGCGGATTATGCCGACATGCCGCGCCCATGTTGCACACCTGCCTCAAGGAGCAGGCACCGGCGCGGCATAATCCGCGACTCGGCATAATGGATCCTATGCCGATATCGGCATAAGGCGCATTGGGTCGGCGCCCCGCCCCGCCTCAACCGGGAGTTCGGCAAGCGCTTCGGCGATGACGCCCATTGCTTCGAGGAAGCCTGCGCCGAGATCGGCGCTGCCTTCCTCTGCGCCCGGCTCGGCATCGCCATCGAGCCGCACCCCGACCACGCCCGCTACGTCCACCATTGGCTCGCGGTCATGAAGGCCGAGCCGCGCGCCATTTTCGCTGCCGCCGCCAAGGCGCAGGAGGCCGTCGCCTATCTCGATGGCCTGCAATCCACCCCAGCGCACAGCTTTGCAGCCTGACAAACACGGAAGGAGGTTCCCATGCTACGCAAACTGCATCACATTCCGCTGTCCGAGCTTGCCGTGTCGAAATTCAACGTGCGCCGGCACGGCGCCAAGGAGATCGACAGCCTCGCTGCCTCGATCGCCGCGCTCGGCATCATCCAGCCGCTGCTGGTGCGCAAGGACGGCGACAGCTACGAGATCGTGGCTGGACGGCGCCGCTATCTCGCGGCCAAGAAGCTCCACGCTGACGGGGTGACGGATACCGACAAGCTGCCGTGCGTGCTGCTGGAAGCCGATGACGACGCAACCGCCATCGAGGCGTCGCTGGCCGAGAACGTCGAGCGCCTGCCGATGGACGACCTGGAGCAGTACGAAGCCTTTGCGGCGCTGCGCAGGAAGGGTCTGGCCGAGGGCGACATCGCCGCGCATTTCGGCATTTCCGAGCAGATCGTCAAGCGCAGGCTGGCCATCGCCAACCTGCATCCCGACATCCGCCGCCTCTATCGCGCCGGCGATATCGATACGCAGACCCTGCAATTGCTGACGCTCGCCACCAAGGAGCGGCAGAAGGCCTGGCTGGCGCTCAACAACGATGCGAGCCAAGAGCCGCCACCGCCCTGGCAGCTCAAGGCGTGGCTGTTGGGCGGAGCTGAGATCGCCACCACGGCGGCGCTGTTCGACGAGGCCGTCTACCTCGGCGGCATCGCCGCCGACCTGTTCGGCGAGCAGCGCTACTTCACCGACCCGGACGAATTCTGGCGGCTGCAGAACGCCGCCATCGCCGAGCGGCGCGAGCAGCTGCTCAAGTCCGGTTGGGCCGATGTGCACATCGTCGAGCCCGACCGCCGCTTCCAGCCCTGGGACTACGAGCAAGTGGCCAAGGCGGACGGCGGCGAGGTCTACGTCGTGGTGGAGCCGGACGGGCACGTGACCGTGCACAAGGGGCTCAAGCCGCGCGGCGAGACGCGGCGGGCGAAACGGCGGAGCGGAGAGGACATGAGCAGCCAAGAGACTGCCGCCGCCGAACGCCCGGAAATGAGCGCACCGCTCGTCAGCTACGTCGATCTCGTGCGCCACAGCGCCGTGCGGCTTGCCGTCGCCGACAGGCCCGATATCGCCCTGCGCCTGATGCTGGCCCACGTCATCGGCGGCGGGCGCTGGTGGCGGGTCGAGGCCGAGCCCCGGCGACCCGAGACGCACTCCATTGGCGAGGCGGTGGCGGCGCTGGCCAGCGAGAGCGCCTTCGTCAAGCGCCGTGCCAAGGCCGCCAAGCTGCTGCGCATGGAGGCGGACAGCGTGGCAATCGTTGCCCACGATGCCAGCGGCAGCCGGACAGCGGAGGTGTTTGCGCGCTTGCTCGACATGACGGATGCCCAGGTGGGGCAGGTGCTCGCGCTGGTGATGGCAGAGACCCTGGCGGCCGGTTCGAGCCTGATCGATGCACTTGGCCAGCGGCTCGACGTCGATTGCATGCGGCACTGGCAGCCCGACGAGACCTACTTCGCCCTGGTCAAGGACCGCGAGGCGGTCGGTGCCATGCTGGCGGAAGTGATCGGCGAGACCGCCGCGAACTCGTATCTGACCGATCCCGGCACCAAGAAGAAGGGTCTCATCCGCAAGGCGCTGGCCGGCGACGGGCGCACGAAGGTCGAACACTGGACACCGCGCTACATGGCCTTTCCGCAAGCGCAATACACCAATCGCCCCCTGGCGGCAGGAGCCAGAACGGCGGCATGATCGAGCAACGCGGCGGCCACGCGCACCAGCGCGTGGCCGCTCGCGCGTGGACAACCATTATTGCATTTCCTCGGATATTGGCGGATGGTGTTGGATATTAATTTCTCTTGAGAATAGGGCCCGCATGAGAAAAACGGTGAGAGGGCCCTGAGACTATCAAGTCAACAAGCTTGCCCCAGCTTTGCCGCAAACCCACTCTCTTTTTTCACGATCCTTCACGATCCTGCACAATATACCCAATTGAAAAAAGCTTGAGGCTTGGCGCACCCTTTTGACGCGAGTTTTCATTATCGCGCGAAAGGCCAGCGCCCAATGCCCTCCATTCGCATCGCCGTCCAGCAAGGTCTTGTGGCCGCCGCCGTCATCGGCATCTGCCTGGTGGCGGCGACGCAATGGGCGGCGGCGATGCTGGGCTACCAGGCCGCGCTCGGGGCGCCTTGGATCGATCTCCTGGGCGTGAAGGTCTACGCGCCGTGGAAGCTGTTCGCCTGGTGGCTCGGCGTTCGACGCCCAGGCACCCGGCGTGTTTGCGCGTGCCGGCGCCGTCGCGGCCTTCGGGGGTGTTGCCGCCGGCCTGGTCGCGTTCGGGGGAGCCGCCTGGCGGGCCGGCCGCAGACAACAAGCCACAACCTACGGCTCGGCCCGCTGGGCGGACGCTTCCGACGTCCGCAAGGCAGGCCTGCACGGCGAGCGCGGCGTCATCCTCGGCCTGCATCGGGGCCGCTACCTGCGCCACGACGGCCCCGAGCACGTGCTGGCGGTCGCGCCGACCCGGTCGGGCAAGGGCGTCGGCCTGGTGGTGCCGACCCTGCTGACCTGGCCGGGCTCGGCCATCGTGCACGACATCAAGGGCGAGAACTGGCTGCTCACCGCCGGCTGGCGCGCCCAGTTCTCGCACTGCCTGCTGTTCGATCCGACCAATCCCCTGTCCGCCCGCTTCAACCCGCTGCTCGAGGTGCGCCAGGGCGCGCAGGAGGTGCGCGACGTGCAGAACATCGCCGACATCCTGGTCGATCCGGAAGGGGCCAAGGAGCGGCGCGACCACTGGGAGAAGACGGCGCACGCGCTGCTGACCGGCGCCATCCTGCACGTTCTCTATGCCGAGGAGGAGAAGACGCTGGCCCGCGTCGCCACCTTCTTGGCCGATCCGTCGCGCTCGATCCTGCGCACGCTCCGCATCATGCTCACCACCAACCACCTCGGCACCGACGAGGCGCCGCAGGCGCACCCGGCGGTCGCGTCCATCGCCCGCGAGCTCCTCAACAAGTCCGACAACGAGCGCTCCGGCGTGGTGTCGACCGCCATGAGCTTCCTCGGCCTCTACCGCGATCCGCTGATCGCCGCCAACACGGCGCGCTCGGACTGGCGCATCGCCGACCTCATGCAGGCCGAGCGGCCGGTGTCGCTCTACCTGGTGGTGCCGCCGTCCGACATCTCCCGCACCAAGCCGCTGGTGCGGCTGATCCTCAATCAGATCGCACGGCGCCTGACCGAGACGCTGCCGTCGGCAGACGCGGCGTCGCGGCGGCGGCTTCTGCTGATGCTCGACGAGTTCCCGGCGCTCGGCCGGCTCGACTTCTTCGAGACGTCGCTGGCGTTCATGGCGGGCTACGGCGTGCGCGCCTTCCTGGTCGCCCAGTCGCTGCACCAGATCGACCGGGCCTATGGCCACAACCATGCCATCCTCGACAACTGCCACGTGCGCGTCGCCTTCGCACCCAACGACGAGCGCACGGCCAAGCGCCTGTCCGACGCGCTCGGCACCGCCACCGAATTGCGCGCGCAGAAGAACCTGTCGGGCAAGCGCCTCTCCGCCTGGCTGTCGCACACCTCGATCTCCGAGCAGGAGACGCCGCGGCCGCTGCTGACCGCCGGCGAGGTCCTGCAGCTGCCGCAGGACGACGCGCTGTGCAGGTGTCGGGCGTGCCGCCCATCCGCGCCGGCAAGCTCAAGTACTACGCCGACCGCAACTTCTTGGACCGCCGATTGCCGTCTCCAAGACTTGCCGCCGGCGCCTTTGCCGATGTGCCGCCGCCGCGCAGCGACGACTGGCTGCGGGCAGACGCGCGGCATCCACGAGCGCCTGGAGAAGGTCTGGTCGGAGATGGTGAGCAGCACCGGCCGCGCGCCGGACACCGGGCCCGCGCTCGACATCGGCCACGAGCTGCCGCCGAGGCCGGAGCATGACCCGGGATCGCCCGGCGATGAGCTTCCCGAGCGCTCCGAGGGGCCGCAGCCGCCGCAACCAGACGACGAAGACGACGAAATCCCGCGTTGAGGACGTGACGCCATGACCAGTGACGGCAAGGCCGCGCCGAAGAAGAACCCCTGGGGATCGAAGAAGCGCTACTCGATCCTGCTGCCCGAGGAGCTCGCCGAGCGCTTCGAGCGGGTCGCCAAACTGCGCAACGGCGCCAAGTCGGCCCTGGTGGAGGAGGCGCTCGACCGGCGCCTCAACCCCGAGAAGTACCCGCTGATCGAGGACGCCCTGCTGCGCCGCCTCGACGAGCAGGCCGCCAGCCTCGCCACGCTCAAGCGCGACGCGGCGATCAACACCGAGATGATCTCGCTGTTCGTGCGCTATTTCCTGACCATCACGCCGCCGCTGGCCGACAGCGAGCAGCAGCCGGCGCGGACGCTCGGCCGGCAGCGCTTCGAGGTGTTCGTGGCCCAGATCGGCCGCCGGCTTGCCTCCGACCGGCGCCTCGTGTCCGACGTGCTGGAGTTCGATCGCCGTCCACAACCCGGACCTGTTCGCCACGGCGACCGACGACGCGCCGCTCAAGCCGCCGCCGCCCAAGAGCCGCCAGAGCCCGACCGTCATCAGCCTCAAGACCAACGGCCAGAAGCCGGTCGCCGGATCGACGGAGAAGCGGCATGGCTGACCTGTTCTCGCTTGCCGCGGCCGAGGAGGCGCAAGGGCGCCGGCGGCAGATGCTGCGCACGGCCTTCGGTCCGACCATCGCCGCCGCACTCGCCGATCCCACCGTCATCGAGGTGATGGTCAACCCCGACGGCAGGCTGTGGATCGAGCGCGCCACGGTCGGGCGCCAGGACACCGGCGAACGCATCGGCAGCGCCGAGGCCGAGCGCATCATCCGGCTGGTCGCCGCGCACGTGCGCCGCGAGGTCACCGACAAGGCGCCGATCGTCTCCGCCGAGCTGCCCGAGTCGGGCGAGCGCTTCGAGGGCGTGATGCCGCCGGTGTCGCCGGCGCCGTGCTTCGCCGTGCGCAAGCCGGCCGACGTGCTCTACCGGCTCGGCGACTACGTGGCAGCGCGCATCATGTCGCCGCGCCAGGCCGAGGCGCTCGCGCATCGCGTCCGCGAGCGCAAGAACATCCTGGTGGTGGGCGGCACGTCGTCGGGCAAGACCACGCTGGTCAACGCGCTGCTGGCCGAGATCGCCGATCTCGGCGAGCGCGTCGTCATCCTGGAGGACACGCGCGAGCTGCAGATGCGCCGCCGCCGATTGCGTGGCGCTGCGCACCAAGCCCGGCGTGGCGACATTGGCCGACCTGGTGCGCTCGACGCTGCGGCTGCGGCCCGACCGCATCATCGTCGGCGAGGTGCGCGGGCCGGAAGCCCTCGACATGCTCAAGGCCTGGAACACCGGCCATCCCGGCGGCATCACCACCGTGCACGCCAACTCCGCGCCGGCCGGCCTCTTTCGCCTGGAGCAGCTCATCCAGGAGGCGGTCGTGACCGTCCCGCGCGACCTGATCGTGCAGGCGATCGACATCGTCGTCTTCCTCGACGGCCGCGGCGCCAACCGCCGGCTCGAGACGGTGCTCGAGGTCGCCAGCCTCGATGCCGACGGCGACTACATGCTCAAGCCGCCTCGGGCGACCCAGCTTGCACACCGTTTGATGGAGAAGCATGCGTGAGCTCCGACTCCACATGCTGCCAGCGCTTGCTCCGCGACACGGCCGCGGGTTGGGCCGTCGCCGTTCTTGCGGTGATGGTCACGGATGCCGCCAACGCCGCCGGCTCCGGCATGCCGTGGGAGGCGCCCCTGCAGCGCATCCTGGATTTGATCGAGGGCCCGTCGCCAAGGTCGTCGCCGTCGTCATCATCATCGTCACCGGGCTTGAGCCTCGCCTTCGGCGACATGGGCGGCGGCTTGCGCCGGCTGATCCAGATCGTGTTCGGCCTCTCCATCGCCTTCGCCGCCACCTCGTTCTTCCTGTCGTTCTTCTCCTTCGCCGGCGGCGCGCTCATCAACTGACACACGGAGTGTGAATACACATGCTCGGCCAACCGTCCTCCGTCCCTGGCTTCGAAGTCGCCGCTGCATCGGTCGCTGACCGAGCCGATCCTGCTCGCCGGCGCGCCGCGCAGCTTCGCCATCCTCAACGGCACGCTCGCCGCCGCCATCGGTCTGGGCCTGCGGCTGTGGCTCGCCGGTCTGCTGATCTGGCTCGCCGGCCACGCCGTCGCCGTCTGGGTCACGCGCAAGGACCCCGCCTTCCTCACCGTGCTGTCCCGCCATGCCCGCCACAAGGGAGCTCTGGCATGCTGAACCTCGCCGAATACCGCAAGAAGACCACGGCGCCTTGCCGACTACCTGCCCTGGGCGTGCCTGGTCGGGCCCGGCATCGTCCTCAACAAGGACGGCTCCTTCCAGCGCACCCTGCGCTACCGCGGCCCCGACCTCGACAGCGCCACCGAGGCCGAGCTGGTCGCCATCACGGCCCGGCTCAACAATGTCCTGAAGCGCTTCGGCTGCGGGCTGGGCCCTGTTCTTCGAGGCCGAGCGCGTGCCGGCCAACCAGTACCCGGGCGCGCGCTTCGCCGATCCTGCCTCCTGGCTGGTCGATCAGGAGCGCTATGCCGCCTTCAGCGCCGACGGCGCGCACCACGAGAGCCGCTACCATCTGACGTTCCTGTATCTGCCGCCGCCCGAGCGCGAGGGCCAGGCCGAGCGCTTCCTGTACGAGCGCGACCGACGAGACGGCCATCGAGATCGAGCCGCACGCCCAGCTCGAATGGTTCGTCACCGAGACCGACCGCGCCTTGCAGCTGCTGGCCGCCATCCTGCCCGAGGCCGAGGCCCTCGGCGATGCCGAGACACTGACCTTCCTGCACGGCACCATCTCCAGCAAGCGCCAGCCGGTCGCCGTGCCTGATATCCCGACGCACATCGACGCCATGCTGTGCGACACGCCGTTCCTGGGCGGCGTCGAGCCCAAGCTCGGCGACCAGCATCTGCGCATCCTGACCGTGCTGGGCTTCCCGAACGCCACGGTGCCCGGCCTGCTCGATGCGCTCAACGACCTGGGCTTCGCCTACCGCTGGACCACGCGCTGGATCGCCCTCGACAAGATCGAGGCCACCAAGCACCTGACGCGGCTGCGGCGCCAGTGGTTCGCCAAGCGCAAGTCGGTCGGCGCCGTCCTGCGCGAGGTGATGTTCAACCGCGAGACCGGCCCTGGTCGATCCCGACGCCGACAACAAGGCTGTCGATGCCGACGAGGCGCTGCAGGAGCTCGGCGCCGACGAGGTCGCCTTCGGCTATCTCACGACCGCGATCGTGGTCTCGGACGCCGATGCCAAGCAGGCCAACGAGAAGCTGCTGGCGGTCGAGCGCATCGTCAACGGCCGCGGCTTCGTCACCATCCGCGAGACCTTGAACGCGGTGGAGGCCTGGCTCGGTTCGCTCCCCGGCAATCCCTACGCCAATGTCCGCCAGCCGATCGTGCACACCCTGAACCTCGCCCACATGATGCCGGTCTCGGCCGTGTGGGCGGGGCCTGAGAGGAACGCTCACCTGAACGCGCCGCCGCTGATGATGGCGGAGACGCGCGGCAGCACGCCGTTCCGGCTCGACCTGCATGTCGGCGACGTCGGGCACACCCTGATTGTCGGCCCGACCGGCGCCGGCAAGTCGGTGCTGCTGTCGCTGCTGGCGCTGCAGTTCCGCCGCTTCATCGGCGCGCAGGTCATCCTGTTCGACCGGGGCCGCTCGGCGCGCGCCGCCACGCTGGCCATGGGCGGCGAGAGCATCGAGCTGGGGCTCGGAAGGCACGCTCTCCCTGCAGCCGCTGGCCCGCATCGACGAGCCGGGCGAGATCGCCTTCGCCCTGCAGTGGATCACGGCGCTGCTGACCAGCGAGGGCGTCCGCGTCACGCCGGACGTCAAGGACGCCGTGTGGACGGCGCTGCAGAGCCTGGCCTCGGCGCCGCAAAGCGGAACGCACGCTCACCGGCCTCGCCGTGCTGATCCAATCGAGTGCGCTGGTGGCGGCGCTCTCGCCCTACACGCTGGAGGGCGCCTACGGCCGGCTGCTCGACGGCTCGTCGGAGCAGCTGGCATCGACCGACGTGCTGCACTTCGAGATGGAGCAGCTGATGCCGCACAAGGCGCTGATCGCGCCGGTGCTGACCTATCTCTTCCACCGCCTCGAGGCGCGCTTCGACGGGCGGCCGACGCTGCTGATCCTCGACGAGGCCTGGACCTTCCTCGACGACGCGCTGTTCGCCGCCCGCATCCGCGAATGGCTGAAGACGCTGCGCAAGAAGAACGTCTCGGTGGTGTTCGCCACCCAGTCGCTGGCCGACATCGAGCGCTCGACCATCGCGCCGGCCCTGATCGAGAGCTGCCCGACGCGCATCTTCCTGCCCAACGACCGTGCCCTCGAGCCGCAGGCGCGAACCGTGTACGAACGCTTCGGCCTGAATACGCGCCAGGTCGAGATCCTGAGTGTCGCGGCGCCCAAGCGCGACTACTACGCACAGACCGCGCGCGGCAACCGCCTGTTCGAGCTCGGACTCGGTCCCATCGCACTTGCCTTGTGCGGCAGCTCCTCGCCGGACGATCAGCGCCTCATCGATCGATGCGTGGCAGAAGGCGAACCGGCCGGCTTCCCGGCCAGGTTCCTGGCCGCCAAGGGACTGGCTTGGTCGTCCGAGCTGATGGAACGCTGGCCAAAGCCAGTGATACCGCCTCCGCTTCCACAATCTCCCACCCGGATCGATCCGGTCGAAGGTGTCCCAGCGGCATCCGCCGCAGCCCCACACGGCAGGACACCTTCGCCGAAGGCAGCGGCGCGGGCGGACCAACCCCGCACCACCGCCCCGCCGCTGCCTGGCCTCCCCGGCGGACCGCCCATGCCGGAGCGCCTGTCGCCCTTCCGCGTGGTGTCCAACAAGTCGAAGAGGAGCGGCCGATGAGACTCCGCCGCCATGCCTTGATTGCCGTGCCGATCGTCGCCGGCGTGCTCGCCTGCTGCGCGCCGCCGTCGGCCGCCCAGCTGACCGTGTTCGATCCGGCCAACTACCAGGAGAACCTGCTCTCCGCTGCCCGCGCGCTGGAGCAGATCAACAACCAGGTGCGCCAGCTGCAGAACCAGGTGCTGATGATCCAACGCATGGACCAGAACCTGGTGCGATTGGGGTCAACGCTATCGCCCGATCTGCAACGCACGCTCGCCGACATCCAGACCCAGCTGCGCGCGGGCGAAGGCATCGCGCTGAGGCTGCAGGCGACACAAAGCGGCTATGAGCAGCTGTTCCCACGCCAGGTCTCGGCGGCAATCTCCGCCGATGACGTGCTGCGCAACGCCAAGAGCCGATGGGACGAGGAGCACGCTGCCTTCAGGCGCACCGCCCTCCTGCAAGGCCAGATCGCCGAAGGCATCGAAACCGACACGCGCCTCCTCGGCGAGGCCATGACCCGCTCCCGCGATGCCGTCGGCGCCCTCGAAGCCGCCCAAGCCGGCAACGAGATCACCGGCCTGAGCGTCAAGCAATCCCTCGCGCTGCAAAGCCTGCTCGCCGCCCAGCACCGCGCCGAAACCCTCGCCCGCGCCCGCGACCTCGCCACCGAGGACGAAGCCCGCCAGCGCTTCAAATCCTTCGTCGGCACGGGCTCAGCCTACACAGCAAGCCGATGAGGCGATCATGACCATCGAGAGCTTCGCAGAAATCTGGACACGGTCGCTGCGCGAGCGGGGCCAGCCCCGCACCCCAGCCGGGAGGACACCTCTCGGACCCCCGCCTTTTGAAGTTTCAAAAGGAGGGGG
Organism: uncultured Alphaproteobacteria bacterium; assembly: GCA_963738065.1. Classification (GTDB taxonomy): domain Bacteria; phylum Pseudomonadota; class Alphaproteobacteria; order Rhizobiales; family Hyphomicrobiaceae; genus AWTP1-13. Next base: position 51,952 of record CAVTVO010000008.1, on the reverse strand, counting down.
TTCGGGGGTCTCCTCCCGAACGGGGCGCGGGCGGTAGCCCCGCTCGCGCAGCGACCATCGAGCCACCAAGAACGCGCGATGCGACGACGACGATAACCGGCCTCTGATTCTCTATCGCTGAAAGAACACTGCGGCGACTCTGGTTGCCGCAGACGGGGAAGCTTTGCCTGCCGCGTGAGGGAAGACGTGGACGACCTTGCCATCATTGATCGGTTTACCGAGACGTTCAGCCGCTACATCGATTCCGGCTTTGGGCTGCTGGCGGGCGACGTGGCGTTCCTGACGAGCGTGCTGGTGGCGATCGACATCACGCTGGCGGGATTGTTCTGGGCGTTGATGGGCGAGGACAACGTCCCGGCGCAGCTGATCAAGAAGGTGCTGTACGTCGGGTTCTTTGCGCTGCTGCTGAACAACTTCAAGGGCCTCGCCGACATCGTCTTTCAGTCGTTTGCCGGGCTGGGATTGAAGGCGTCGGGCGCGTCGCTGACGGCGGCCGATCTGATGCGACCGGGGTTTGTGGCGTCGACGGGGTTCACCGCGTCGCGGCCGCTGCTGGAGAAGGCCGGCGAGCTGATCGGCATCACCTCGTTCTTCACCAACTTCGTGACGATCGTGGTGCTGATGCTGGCTTGGCTGATCGTGCTGCTGGCCTTCTTTGTGCTCAGCGTCCAGCTGTTCATCACCATCATCGAGTTCAAGCTGACGGTGCTGGCGGGCTTCGTGCTGGTGCCGTTCGCGCTGTTCGGGCAGACCGCATTCCTGGCCGAGCGCGTGCTCGGCAACGTCATCTCGGCCGGCATCAAGCTGATGGTGCTGGCGATCGTGGTCGGCATCGGCGCCACGCTGTTCGGGACGCTGATCCGTCCGAGCGGCGAGATCACGCTGACGCAGGCGGCATCGACGATCCTGGCTGCGATTGCGGTGTTCGGCCTTGCCGTATTCGTGCCGGGCATTGCCGCTGGGCTCGTGTCGGGCGCGCCGCAGCTCGGCGCCGGCGCCGCAGTGGCGACCACCGCGGCACTCGGCGGATCGGCTGTCGTAGGCGGCATGCTGGCGAGCGGCGCGGCGCGCCTGACGGGCAGCGCCGCGGGCGGAAGCATCAAGGCGGCCGCCGCGCTGACGGGCCGTGTCGGCGCCGCGTACGAGGCGGGCGGACCGCGCGGCGTGGCGCGTACGACCGTGACGGCGCCGGCATCCCGCATGATTGCGTCGAGCACGGCGCCTGTGCGCGACGCTTACCGTGAAGGCGCGGCACAAGGCTACCGCGACGCCGGGGCGGGTCCTGCACCGCCTGGCCCGGGCCCCGGCTCCACGTCGGGTGGTCCGGCACCGCCGGCCTGGGCACAGAGCCTGGCGCGTCGGCAACGCATGACGCACGCCGGCCTCGTTGCCGCGCAGGCGCTGCGGGAAGGCGACCGCCCGGCCGGCGCCGGCGGCCCCGATCTCAAGGACAAGAGCTAGAGGGAGACACACATATAATGTCATTCAAGCGTTCGACCCTGCGCTACGGCGAGACGCCCGAGCCGGTCACCCCCTACCAGAAAGCCGCCCAGGTCTGGGACGAGCGCATCGGCAGCGCCCGCGTGCAGGCCCACAACTGGCGGCTGATGGCGCTGGGCATCCCTGCTGCTGTCGCTGATCCTGGCGGCGATCCTGCTGTGGATCGGACGGTCCGGATCGACCACGCCCTACATCGTCGAGGTCGATCCCAAGGGCGGCGCCCGCGCGATCGGGCCGGCCGCCGAGATCTACAAGCCGAGCGACGCGCAGGTCGCCTTCCATCTGGCGCGCTTCGTCGACAACGTGCGCTCGCTGTCGATCGATCCGGTGGTGGTGCGGCAGAACTGGCTCAAGGCCTACGACTTTGTCACCGACCGGGCAGCGGTCACGCTCAACGAGTACGCCAGGGACAACGACCCGTTCGCCAAGGTCGGGCGCGAGACGGTGGCGGTCGAGGTCACCAGCGTGGTGCGCGCCTCGGACACCTCGTTCCAGGTGCGCTGGCTGGAGCGCATCTTCGAGGGCGGCGCCCTCAAGGACACCAAGCGGCTGACCGGCCTTTTCTCGATCGTCGTCACGCCGCCCCGCACGGTCGAGGCCGTGCGCAAGAACCCGCTCGGCATCTACGTGCACACTTTCAACTGGTCGCAGGACGTCAATGCGGGAGAGCCGAAATGAGCCGCTCTCGCTGGACAGCATCGGCTTCCGTGCTGGCGATTGACGCTTGCGGCCTGCGCGACGCGCGTGCAGGTGCCGGAGATCCCCCTCCTCGACAGCCCCGCCTTCAAGGCCGCCAAGCGCGAGCCGGAAGCGAAGCCGCTGGTGGAATACGTGGAAGTGCCGAAGCCGCTGCCGCTGCCGGGCCAGTTGAAGCCGGTGTCGAAGGTTGGCGAGAAACAGAAGGACGAGCGCCCGCCGAAGGATCGCGTGGTCGGCGCCAACGCGGCGGCGCGCATCGAGCCGGTCAAGGATGGCTACATCAACGCCATCCAGGTCTATCCCTACACCAAGGGCGCGCTGTACCAGCTCTATGCCGCCGTCAACCAGGTCACCGACATCGCCCTGGAGGCTGGCGAGAAGCTCGTCTCGGTCTCCGCCGGCGATACGGTGCGTTGGGTCGTGGGAGACACCTCGAGCGGCGAGGGCAAGGACGCCCAGGTCCACATCCTCGTCAAGCCGATCGGCGCCGAGCTCGAGACCAACCTCGTCATCACCACGGACCGGCGCACCTATCACCTGGAGATGAGGTCATCGCCATCGACATACATGGCGTCGGTATCGTGGACCTATCCAGCGTCCGAGCTGCTGTCGCTGAGGAAACAGCGCGCGGAGGCAGAAGCTGCGGCGACCGCCGTCGCCGACACGGGAGTCAACCTGGAGCAGCTGCGATTCCGCTATCGGCTAGAGGGCGATGCGCCGTGGAAGCCGCGCCAGGTCTTCGACGACGGCGCCAAGGTCTACATCCAGTTCCCGTCGGGCCTGGCGCAGAGCGAGGCGCCGCCGCTGTTCGTGATCGGTCCGGACGGCAAGCCGGCACTGGTCAACTACCGCGTGCGCGGCACCACCTACATCGTCGACCGGCTGTTCGCCGCCGCGGAGTTGAGGCTCGGAACGGCGCCGCAGCGTGTCGTGCGCATCGTGCGCACCGATGCCGTGTGGCGGGAGACGCAGCAGTGACGGACCAGGCCTCCAACCAGCCGGCCGGCAAGACCGGAAAGGTAGCGCCGGAACAACTCGAGCTACGTGCCCGGCCGCAGCCCGTCACGCGCATCAACCGCAAGGTACTGATCGGCGGCGCCGCGATCGTCCTTCTCTTCATCTCCGGCATCGTGCTGGTGGCATTGAAGCCGCCGAGCCTGCGCATCGCCAATCCCCAGGAGCTCTTCAACGTCGACCACAAGCGGATCACCGATGCCCTGAGCAAACTGCCGGCCACCTACGATGGCGTGCGGCCTGACAAGAAGGCCGACGCAGGCAAGGCCCCAACAGCCTTGGCACCAGACGTGCCCCGGTTGACAGAGCCATCCGGCGATCCCGCAACCGAGGCGGAGCGCGTCGAAAAGGCTCGCCTCGCGCGCATGGCCGGCCAGGCTCGCGAAAGCCAAGTGTTCTTCCGGCTGCAGCTGAAGGCCGCGCCGCGGGAGGCAGTGGCGGCCGAAGCCCGGCCTGACCCTATCCCGCGACCGAGCCCGAAAATGGCTGAAGGCGATCTGACGGCAATCTCGGCCTTGCGGGCGGCTGAGCGTGCTCGTGCGCTGGCCTACGGCGATACCGATCTCTTGGCCAACGACACGACCGAGCAGACCCGCAAGCTCTCGTTCCTCAAGGCCGGACCGGAGAAGGAGATCTACAACCCGCACGGCCTGCAGAAGCCCGTGTCGCCTTACCAGCTGATGGCCGGCACGATCATCGCCGCCAGCTTGGTCAGTGGGCTCAACTCCGACCTGCCGGGCTTCGTCATCGCCCAGGTGACCGAGAACATCTACGACAGCGTCTCGGGCCGCTTCCTGTTGATCCCACAGGGCTCGCGCCTCGTCGGCAAATACGACAACGTCGTCGCCTTCGGCCAGGAGCGCGCGCTCGTCGTCTGGCAGCGCATCATCATGCCGGACGGCACATCGGTGGTGATCGACAATCTGCCGGCGACGGACACGGGCGGCTATGCCGGCCTCGCCGATCAGGTCGATCTCCACACCTGGAAGCTGCTGAAAGGCGTCGCGCTGGCGACCGTCCTCGGCGTCGGTAGCCAGCTTGCCTTCGGCTCATCGGACAGCGATCTCGTCAAGGCGCTGCAGCAGTCGACCCAGTCGACCACCAACCGCGCCGGCCAGCGCCTGGTCGAGCGCAATCTCAACGTGCAGCCGACCATCACTGTGCGCCCCGGCTGGCCACTGCGCGTGATCGTGCACAAGGACATTGTGATGCGGCCGTACCGGGGGACATCGTCGAATTGAAGTTGAGCAACGGGAGACCTGAGCGATGCCTGTAATTGGAAACTTCTCCGCGGTGAAGGACGGCTACGCCGGCACCATCCGCACCCTCACGGTGAGCACGAAGGTGCGGATCATCGCCAATGACCGCAAGGAGGCAGAAGGCGCGCCGGACTTCCGGATCATGGCGGGTGCTGCCGAGATCGGCGTGGCCTGGCGCAAGACCAAGCAGGGCTCGGAGGAGACCTACTTGCGCGTCAAGCTGGATGATCCGGCGCTTCCTCAACCCATCTGGGGCGCGCTGTTGGAGGCAACCGAAGACGGGGTTGCTCGGCTCCTTTGGCGCAGAGAGAAACGAGACGAGAGCTAGACGCCAGGGTCCGTCGCAGCGGCCGAGAAAATGGCCAATCCTCGAAGCGACCAACGTTCACCGACACCAGAGATATTCGCCTGAGAGTTTTTCCATGTCTCGAGCGCGACTGATAGCCTGCGTTCTGCTTCCCTTCGCCGCCGGCTACTATCTCTCCTACCTGTTCCGCACCATCAATGCGCTGATCGCCGGCGACTTGGCGGCAGACCTCGATCTCAGCGCCAGGGATCTCGGGCTCCTCACGTCCGTCTATTTCCTGGCGCTTGCCGCTGTGCAGTTGCCGCTTGGCAGCCTGCTCGACCGGTACGGACCGAAGACCATCCAAAGCTTGCTGCTGCTGTTGGCGAGTGTCGGGGCGCTCGTGTTCGCCTTGGCCGACCATTTTCTCGCCTTGCTGTTTGGCCGCGCCCTCATCGGCCTCGGCGTTGCGATGGCATTGATGGCGGGCTTCAAGGCTATCGTACTGTGGTTCCCGCCGACGCGACTGGCGCTGGCCAACGGCTGGCTCGTGATGCTGGGCGCGCTGGGAGCTTTTACGGCGACTGGGCCTGCCGAGCTGATTGTCCAGAGCATCGGCTGGCGCGGCTTGTTCGCTGTGTTGGCTGGCCTCTCGGCGCTCGCGGCACTGCTCGTTCTGTTTGCTGTCCCCCAGCACGGCGAAGGCTCTGGGCGCTGCGCCGCGTCCAGCGTGAGCTTGTGGACGATCTATCGGGACGGTCGCTTCTGGCGGATCGCGCCGCTCTCAGCCATTGGCATCGGCACGTCCTGGTCGCTGCAGGGCCTTTGGGCCGCGCCGTGGCTCCGCGATGTCGATGGTCTCGATCGGGCAGGCGTGGTTCATCACCTGACCGCCATGGCGGTCGTGGTTTGCGTCTCAGCGCTGCTTCTCGGCATGGTCGCCGATCGGCTTCGACGCGTCGGCATCAAGACCGAGCTGCTGCTGGCAACGACCCTGGCCACATCAATGCTTGCGCAATGCGCGCTCGTGGGACAATGGCCGCTGCCATCGTTCGTCTCGTGGGCGGTGATCGCGGCGGCCGGAGCTGCGACGGTCCTGAGCTTCGCGATCCTTGGCGAGTATTTCCCGAAGCAAGTATCGGGGCGTGCCAACGCGGCCCTCAATCTGTTGCACGTCGGCGGCGCGTTCGTCCTGCAATCGGGACTTGGTTTCATCATAGCGCTATGGCCGCAGACGCAGGGCACGTATCCAGCCGAAGCCCATCAGGCAGCTGTCGGCACCATGCTTGTCTTGCAGTTCGCCGCTTTGGCCTGGTTCGCATTCCCGCGCCGAACCACAGCTCCCGTGATGGCCCATGGTGCGCGTGGGTCTATGAGCATGTCCCTGGTGCGGCAGGCTCTGCCGACAGTGCGTCATGCAACGGTCGGACATCGTGCCCAGCACGTGCATCTTCTCCGCAAGCAAAGCGCCCACTGGCGGCTGGCGGCGACTGCCTCGACCGCCCTGTGCGTCGGCCTGATCGCGATCCTCTTCATGGTGACGAGCCCGCCGGCTGTTGCCATCCGCGTATTGCAGGTCGACCGGCCCGTACGGAACATCGCGGCGATTGCTATCGAGACGATCGACGGGATGCGCCCCGCAGGGAGCCAGCCGTCTCAAGAGGCGCACGCCATGTCGTCGACGTTCTTATTGCCCGTTGGAGGCGCCACCCTGTCGCGGGCGATGGCAGCGGAGTTGCCGCAATGAGCACGCATCGACCGTTCCGATTCTCACCGGCAAGCACGACGGACAGATCGCGCGGACCGACGCTCGCCGACTTTCCCGTCAGGACAATCGAGAAGTTGCGCTTCGCCGACACCGATCGGAACGGTCACATCACAAATTCGGTGTTCGCCATCTGCTGCCAGAACGCGCGCATGGAGCTGCTCTGCGACCCGAGGAAGGTACCGCTCCCGCCCAGCGCCCAGTTCGTGATCGCCAGGCTGCTATTGGAGTTCCGGGCCGAACTGCACTGGCCAGGCACCGTCGCGGTCGGCACGCGTGTCGAGCGGGTCGGACGATCGTCCGTCACGCTCATGCAAGGCCTCTTCATGGATGAACGCTGCGCCGCCACCGCGGAGTCGGTGGTGGCGCTGATGGACAAGACGAGCCGGCGATCAACACTCCTCCCGGATGCGACCGCGCAGGCTCTCAGAGCACTTTCGCACACGAGCTCAAGCGTCCTGCCGCGCGAGGCGGTGCACATGAATGGCGAGGGCAGAACAAGCGAGTAGCAGATGCCAAGATCCAAGCATTCTCGGGCACGCGACGGCGCCAGTGCCCCCGGTGAAAGCAGCGCGCCGGTCGCGAGGCCGTCCAGTGCGGAAGCGGAGGTTGATGTGGTCCGCCCGAACGGGAAGGAGGCCGGCGGGCCTGCCGGCGTGCTCGCCGCTAGCGATGACGAGCTCTGGAGCCTGAAAGCAGTCGTGGCCAGGACCGGCCTGTCGAGATCGTCCATCTATAGCTACGTCGAGCTAGGCCTATTCCCACGACAACGCCGGCTGGGCCCCCGACGCGTTGGGTGGCTTGCATCCGAGGTGCGCGCCTGGATTGCCAGTCGACCACTTTAGGGTGATTGCCGCCCGCTTGGCGCCTCCGCTCTCCACGTCATGCTACACTTCCGGCCATGCGGGTTGGCACCAGAGAATGAGCAGCCGTGAGTGAAGCAAGTGCAGGTAGGGCAGATCCCGACAGGTGCCCCGCCTGCGGCATTCCCGTAGATTGCGGGATGATGAGAGGCGAAACCAGCTGTTGGTGCTTCGATCTCCCGCATCGCATGCCGATGTTGACGAACGAGGGAGGTGCACGCTGCTATTGTCGCGCTTGCCTGGAGCGGCTCATTGCCGATCAGACCGCCTTCCCCAATACCGAGACCAATGCGAAGTAGCGGCCCAGTTTGAATTGTCTGTACGTTGCTCAGTTGATATTGGCTGATTGCGCTTCGCGGAGAGCAGGTCTTGCATGTGCGGGAAGTTTACGCAATTGAGCTCGTGGCGAGAGGTGCACGCCTTTTCGCAGCCCCTCGTTGTCAAGGTAGCCACCGATGAAGTGGTCGTCTCGACGCCGATGCGGTTCGCCAACATCATGCGGTTGAACGCTGCGGGAGCGCGCGAGCTGGTCCCCATGCGCTGGGGGTTTGCCGGCAAGGATGAGCCCAACCCAGCGCGACCCAAGCACATGCACGCGCGCGCAGAGACCGTGGATAGGCTGCCGACATTCGCTCAGGCGTTCGCGTCGTCGCGCTGCATTCTCATGGTTCACACCTTCAATGAGGGCGAGGAATTGCCAAACGGCAAGACCAAGCAATGGGTGGTGACCCCCCAGGACGGTCAGCCCGTCGCCATCGCCGTGATCTGCGAGGAGTGGCGCAACGGCACGGAAACGCTTGAGACCTTCGTGCAGGTGACGACGCCGGCGAATGCCGCTCATCTCGCGCATTACAGATCGCATGCCCGCGATACTGCCCAGCCAGACCTGGCCAACCTGGTTGGGTGAGACCGATGCCTCGCCGGCCGAAGTGAAGGCGCTGCTCCATACTTTTGAAGACGGCGGGAATTGGATGATGACGGAGCAGGCATCGAAAAGGCCGCCGCGACCGCCCAAGCCGCCGAGGACTAATCCCCAGCCGGACCTATTCAAGCACTAGGGTCAGGACCTATAAACTGAACGAGAAACTCGGATGACGACTTCGAGTCCACGACGGACCTCGATCAGCCGGTCGGAGGCTTGCCGGTGTTAACCGCCAGTTGAGCGTCGAAAGCCCGCTTGTAGGCGGGCCGCGCTTCGCCGCGAGCGACATAGGCGGCCAGGTTCGGATATCCAGCGCGAAGGAAAGGCGCACGCATGAGCACGAATGCCACCTATCTCGCGGTTTTCCTCAGCAATAAAACGAGTCCGCGCTGGCAGGCCTGGTATGCGATGTCCGACGCCGAGCGGCGCGCGAAGGACGAGGAAGGTCTCGCCGCCTTGAAAGCCTGGGACGAGAAGCATCAGGACGCCATCGTCTACATGGGCGGACCGCTAGGCCCAACCAAGCGCACATCGCGAGATGGCATGGCGGACGTCACGAATGAGCTGACCGTTTTCGTCGTCGTGCGCGCGTCTTCGCATGAAGAAGCGGCGAAGATGTTCGAGGGCCATCCGCACTTCACGATCTTTCCTTGCGACGCTGTAGATGTGATGCCGCTGCTTTCCGGCGCGTAAGCACGGCTTCAAACCTTGCCCATGAAAACTGCCAACTGCGCCTCGAAAGCGCGCTTGTACGCAGGCCGCGCTTCGGCGCGGGCGATGTAGGCGGCGAGGTTCGGATATTCCTCCAGCAGCCCTGAGCCTTCCAATCTGCGCAGCACATGCACCATCAGCAGGTCGGCCGCGCTGAAGGCGCCATCGAGCCAATCGGCATCGCCAAGGCGCGCGGAAAGTTCGCCCAGCCGCACACGGATGCGATTGTTGACCAGGGCCATGCGTTCATCGCGCCAGCTCTTGTCGCGCTCCGCGTACTTGACGATGTCGCGATCGACGATCGGCGGCTCCACCGTGCTGAGCGCGGCAAACATCCATGTGATCGCGCGCGCCCGGGCATTCGCATCGACTGGCAGCAGGCCCGCATGGCGCTCGGCGATATGGAACACGATCGCCCCCGACTCGAACAGGGCGAGATCGCCTTCTTCATAGGTCGGAATCTGCCCGAAAGGATGAAGCGCGAGGTGCGCGGGTTCTTTCATCGCCTTGAATGAAAGAAGACGAACGTCGTAAGGCTGGCCCCCTTCTTCGAGCGCCCAGCGAACGCGCATGTCACGCGCCAGTCCCTTGCCACGATCGGGCGAGCTTTCGAAGGCGGTAATAGTGATGGTCATCGTGAGGCTCCTCCTTGGCCAAAATCATCGGCTGCAGGGCTGGCAAGCTGTCAAGGCAAGCTCACCGAGATTGAGTTCCATGTAGGCATCGACTTGAGGGGATGTTCGTGCCCGATCGGGCCCACGTCCACACCGTCGTGAACCTGCCGCTTGGCGTGCACCGTCCAACAACGATGCCTTACCGGCCGACCTGTGCCAGCCAATGGCTCGCGCTGTACTTGATTCCTTCCTCGAGCTCGGATTTCTCGACGATCCATTGCAGATACTCGGGATCGCTGACGGCAATGTCGGCGTAGCGCTGGCCGCGGTACTTGCCGAAGTGAAACCGCGTGTGAAGCGCAGGCTCCGTCGACCACTGCACGAGCTCGCTCCAACGTGCCTTCTTGATCAACTCTTCGAAGATCGCTGCCGTCACGACGACGTCAAAGGCCGCACGATGCGGCGAAATCGAGCCGCGCTCGAACCCCGGAAAAGGTGTCGCGCGACCCAGCGCATAGCGCAGCTCTTGGTTCGAGTGCCCTTCGAGCTCCGGCCACACCCGCAGCGCACATTTGTACGTGCAGATCCACGGACCAAGCTCTATGCCCTGGGCGGCAAAGAAGCTCCGCTCGAATTCGCAGTTGTGGGCGACATAGAAGTCAGCCCCCTTGAAGCGGTCGATCACCTCGCTGAATGACGGGCGCATTCGCGACATCCTCATCGACGATGTGATGCACGGCCGAGGCGCCTGGCGGGATCGGCTTGGTCGGCCGCACGAGCGTGTCCATGGCATTCGTGATCCCGCCGTCCCGCACCATGTCGACGCTTGCAATCTCGATGATCGCATCCGTGCGCGGGATCGATGCCGGTGGTTTCGATGTCGATCACCCGTATCAAGAACGCGCTCTCCAATGACGTCGGTCAGCCATGACCCAATCGATCTCACCCAGGCCACCCGGTCTATCAAGTGTTGACGGCTTTGGAGGGTCTGGACATCCCGGCAGGATAGCGCTACAGAACAAAAAGGGAACACGCATGGAGCTTCAGCATGGAAAGCCTGGCAGAGTTGCGGGCGCGAGAGGCAGAGGTCGCCCGGGAATGGCAATGGCTGCACGACGCACTGAATACCGTAGCTCGCGCCAGGGCCGAACATGGTGATGCGGCTGCCTTCCAACTCATGCAGGCCCAGGCGATGAGGGTCGGTCAGCGACGCGTCGAGCTATCGCTGCAGATTGCCCAATGGCAGAAGCCCGAAGGGCGACCCTGATCGGGATGGCGGGCCATGGAAGAGCCCGAGGAAATTCGGTCCGGCACCATCCTGCATGCGGACCTGGACGCCTTCTACGCCTCGGTCGAGCAGCTGCTCGACCCGTCCCTGCGCGGCAAGCCCATCGCCGTGGGCGGCGGAGTCGTGCTCGCCGCCTCTTATGAAGCCAAGGCTTTCGGGGTGCGCGGCGGCATGTCGGGGCGGCGCGCTCGCGAGCTGTGCCCGCAGCTGCAATTCGTCGGCGGCAACTTCAAGGAATACCAACGCCTCGGCGATGCTGCGATAAAGGTGCTGGGTGACTTCACGCCGCTCGTCGAACGCCTCTCCATTGATGAAGCCTTTGCCGACGTCGCCGGGTGTGAGCGTCTGTTTGGTCCGCCGGTCGAGATTGCGAAAGAGATACGCCGACGAGTCCGGGGTGAGCTGGGACTCCCGATCTCCGTGGGCGTGGCGCGCACCAAGCATCTCGCCAAGATCGCCTCGCAGGTCGCCAAGCCGGATGGGCTGATGGTCGTCGATCCAGCAGCCGAACTCGCTTTCCTCCACGACTTGCCGGTTGAGCTGATGTGGGGCGTGGGCCCTGTCACCAAGGCGCGGCTGGCCGATGCCGGTGTGGTCACGATCGGACAGCTGGCGCATGTTCAGCCATGGCGGCTCGAGAACCTTCTCGGGCCTGCGTTGGGCCAAAAGCTCTCGGCGCTGGCGTGGAACCGCGATCCGCGTGAGATCAAGACACAGCGGCGGTCGCACTCGGCCGGAGCCCAGTCTGCGCTTGGCAGAAGGCCCGCCGAGGAGCGGATCATTCGGCCGACGCTCCTTCACCTTGCCGACAGGATCGCCACCCGGCTTCGCGCCAAATCGCGACCAGGACGGACGGTGACGGCGCGCGTGCGCTTTGCGGATATGCGCTCGGTCACCCGCTCGGTAACGCTGCCGGCGCCGATCTCGGCAACGAGAATGCTCGCCGAGGTCGCCGAGGCACTGGTCCATGCGGCCCTGGCGGATCACCCGCAAGAGAAGACCATCTCGTTGCTGGCAATTTCAGTTTCGAACTTGGAGGAGCATCCGATCCTGCAGCTCGAGCTGCCGATTGGATTGGAGGACGAGGCCTGCCGCCCTGGCTCCAAGCGGGGTAGGGCGCGGTGGGGCGCCGACCGCGCGGTCGATGCCGTTCGCGATCGCTTCGGATGGGAGGCTATCGGCTACGGGCCGGTCGCGTTGGGCATCCCGCAGTCGGTTCCGGACGATTTCCGTCAGCTCGCTGAAAGAATCTGTGACCACTGCTGTTGGTGGCCAGCTACACGGTCACTCTTCGTTTTTGCGCATCGGAGCGGTAGAGAGTTCATTGGACTTTGCGCCAGCGCCTGCTCGAGGTGACGGATGGAGCGAACTTGCGGATGTGACGACGGCTGCGCTTGGCCTTGCCCAACGCGCCGGAGCCGTTGCCCACATTCATACTACTTTGGACCAGCTGATACGGAACAGGAGCGCGTTGTGTGGGGTCAACGGCCTTGCTAATGGAGCGCCCGCCAAAGTCGAGTTCCCCGACCCCGAGGTTCACTTTCCGGGCGTCCGCTCCGGCTTCATCAAGGTGTTCTGCGTTCCCGTCGGCGCATTTCGGCTGGCGGGCGTGTTTGCCGTCGTCGGGCAGTCCATTCCGCATGGCGATCGGTTTGCCATAGAAAGCTGCGATGTGCGCTTCTTCCGCGTCTTCGCTATGGCCGGCGACAAGGCCTGGGACGACAAGGTCGAAACCGACCTGATCAAGATCGCCTCCGATGCGCTGAGCGCCGAGGACATCATATCCGTGGCAGCATAAGCGCAAAGCGGTTCTACCGCCTGAATTTCTCGAACCGCAGTTGGCCGCACACGGCGGCCGTCCACCAGCGACCAGCTTCAGCGCAACCGCTGAATTCGTCCCTGCAGCGGCATGGCGTTGGGCACTTGGCGGGCAACCAAAAGCGCGGCCAGGTCAACCAGCGCCCGCCTCGCCACAGCATTGCCTGCCAGCTTATCGGTTTCCTGCGTCAGGAACGTATCGAGAAAATCCAGCAAGGCGCTGCCGACCCGCTCGCGATGCCAGCGGCCGTTTTCTCCCTGCAGGGCTGCCGTCAGCCACTGTAACCCCTCCAGCCGAAGCGGCTTGCCAGCCTCGCTCCCCAGAAATCCGCACAAGCCGGCGACATTATCCTCATCATGGTGCAGGTGCTCGTTCGCCCATCGCCGATAGTGGCCCTCCGCCTGCAGCACGAGGGGTTTGCCCTCGAACGTCGCGGTGAATCCATGGGCGAAGCCGAATCCCAGCAGCTGACGTATCAGGCGTTCGCCGTAATACCAGTGCCGTCCCTTTGTCCAGTCCGAAGCCGCCAACACGTAGTCCAGCATAGCCTTCCAGTTCTGAACGAATGTCACCAGGTTGGGGCTCTTCGTAAGCTGCCCCAGCCAACAATTCAGGAAATGCTCGATCGCATGATGCCAATCGGGCCCTAGCGACAATACTGGGCGCCACAGCTCCACCGCCTCCTTGGCCGGCATCCTGCCCACCTCGGCCGCCAGCCCTTCCAGCACAGCATAGCCAAAGTCGCTTGGCAGGCGGTGATCGCCATCATCGTCGTCATCCTCATGACGCCACACCTCGAACTGCCACAGCCCCAGCAACAGTCTGCGGTCCTGCTGGAGTTCAGCCTTGCCGCTGTCCGCCGCCGCCGATCGTGGTCCGACCAGCCAGGCGAACGCATTGCCGAGGATCTGTGTATCCAGCCCCTCCGAATGCCGCGCCGTCGCAGGCCTGCGAAAATACCCGCGTTCTTTCGGATCCGCCCTGACCCAGCGCCCGCGCTCCAATCGCTCCACCGCGTGGGCAACCGCAACAGAATCGATGGCCTCTGGTCCCGTCACCACGCCGTCCAGACGGCGGCTGCGCAGCCTAAGCAACCAGCGCTTCCACCTCGGCTCGACATCTTCCTTGTCGTCGTAGTCGGGCGACAGCATGGAAAGGCCGGACCACAACACCATCATCTGCAAGAGCCGCCACCATCTGGCACCTAGGGAAACTCTGAACAAGTCGAGGATTCACGAAAGCGGCGAAGCAGTCCACCCTGATCGCGGATTGTGCGACACGGGGGGGGCTGATCGATGAGGCAGAAGACTTTTGCGGCGTTGGGCGCAGAGGGGTTCGAGCTTCACGCCAAGACTACGCGGCGGGCGGCGTTCCTGGCGGAGATGGATGAAGTCGTGCCGTGGAAGCGCGCTCAGCGCGCTGATCGAGCCTCATTATCCCAAGCCGGGCGACGGCCGTCCGCCGATCGGTTTGGAGCGGATGTTGCGGATTTATTTCCTGCAGCAATGGTTCAATCTGTCCGACCCGGCGGCGGAAGAGGCGCTCTACGATTCGGCGACCATGCGCGCAATTCGTCGGCATCGATCTTGGCCGCGAGCCGGCGCCGGACGAGACCACGATCTGCCGCTTCCGCCATCTGCTTGAACAGCACGATCTGGGCGCGCGCATCTTCGAAGAAGTGCATCTCCATCTTGAGAAGAACGGACTGAAGGTCGCCACCGGCACGATCGTGGACGCCACCATCATCCATGCGCCGTCCTCGACCAAGAACTCCGACCAGGCCCGCGACCCGGAGATGCATCAGACCAAGAAGGGAAACCAGTGGTATTTCGGCATGAAGGCGCACATCGGCGTCGACAGCAAAAGCAAGATCATCCACGCGGTGGCCGCCACGGCAGCGAACGTCGCACGATTGCGCGGTGCTGGGCGATCTTCTGCACGGCGACGAAACCCGCGTGTGGGGCGATCAGGCCTATCGCGGCCAGGGCGACGTCATCCGCGAGCACGCGCCGAGCGCGCAGGATTTCACCAACCGCTTATCGCCATCGCGGCGTCGTCGATGAAGCCGAGCGCGCGAAGAACCGCACCAAATCGAAGGTGCGCGCCCGTGTCGAGCACCCCTTCGCCGTCATCAAGCGCGTGTTCGGCTTCGTGAAGATGCGCTATCGCGGGCTTGCCAAGAACGCCCATCGCCTGTTCGTCACTTGCGCGCTCGCCAACCTGTTCATGATGCGACACCGACTGCTGCGCTCGGCCACGCCGTAAGCGAGCCCCGCGAGCCCTGTGCGGCTCGCGACGCGACACTGCGCGCAGCGACCGCGACCGCGACCGCCAAAAGCACCGCTGACCCTCCGACTCCTTGCGCTCTTCCAAAACGATGCCTTATTCAGGCGTTCTCTAGGAGGGCTGCGGGGATTTGCGGCCGGCAAGGCGCGGTCGCGGTTTGCGCGCCCTTGACCGGCCGGCGCGCCGGTTGGGGGACAGTTACAAAGACATGGGGTAGGGTGGTGGGGTATCCATGGGCGAGATGTGACATGCCGTCTGTCTTTCACTACACCAGCATCGAGGGCCTGCTCGGAATAATCTCGTCGAGGACCCTGTTCGCAACGCATTACGGATACTTAAATGATGCGGCCGAGGGGAATGTGATCCGCAACCTGATTATGCCTCTCTTAGAAGCTGAGATTGCTGAACTCTTTCCGAAGCTGGAGGCCCGGAACCTGTTGGCGGGTTTCTATGACTTTCACGGCGCAAGCGGTCGTCGAACTCAGGCGGAAGGAATGTATAAAGCGCTCGTGAAGGTCGCAAACGATATCTCCCCGATCTTCGTCGCCTCGTTCTGCAGGCATGATGAGGGGCAGCCACCCTACAAAGATGGCTTGTTGAGCCAATGGCGTGGTTATGCTGACGGAGGCGGCGTAGCCATTGAATTTGACGAAGGCGGCATCGATGCATTGGTCGCAGGGGAGACAAAGAAATATGCGCTCAATGTGGTGAAATCCGATGACGTCCACTATGAGCGCTATGAGGTCTTGTTCGATGCGAACGCATACAAAGGATTTGCTGGAGCAACGATGCGCGATGTTTTTTCAAATATTGGCCATGACATCAGCGACCTTACTGGCGATGCGGATATAGATGCGATAGTTCGGAACTTCGTCACGACGGCGCCCTACATGAAGCACGGGGGTTTTGCCGAGGAGCGAGAATATAGAATAGCGGCTGCTCGCGTCCGAAAAGACAAGATACCGCCGTCGTCCGCCCTGTTGCTTAAGGCCGTAAAGTTTCGCACGAGGAATGGGCTGATCATTCCTTATATAGAAATATTTGGTGAAAACACTGGAACGCTACCGATACTCTCATTTGTGGTCGGGCCACACCCACTGCAAGAGAAGCAGGTTGATGCGATCAAACTCGCAGTGCAGGGAACGCCTTTTGCGGGCGCAAAGGTCAGGACTTCAGATATCCCATATCGGAAGTGACGTGCCGCTGCGGGCCACTTTCGGGCGGGACTTGGGATCGATGAATTCGCCGCTGAAGCGTTTTTCGGTGGTGCTCTTATCGATGGTGAGCGTGTAGCGGTCGCACATGGGGGTAGGGTAGCATGGGAGGAGGGTGCCATTGGCACGTGAGGCCGAGTTCAGCATGAGAGGTGGACCATGACCGCGTATAACGCAGTGCGCTTTCGGGTGAAGCCCGGGCGCGAGCAGGAATTCCTGGATGCCCACAAGAAGGTGATGGCCAATTGGCCGGGCCTCTTGCATGCGAACATGATCAAGACCGGCGAGCGAACCTACTGCATCATTGCCGAGTGGTCGGACATGAACGCGCTCGCCAACGCGCGGACGGAGATGATCGCAACACTTGATTCCTTCCGCGACACGCTAGAGGATTTGGGCAGCGGACTTGGCGTCACTGATCCGGTGGCGGGGCCGGTGGTCTTGGCGCTCAAATAGGCCCGCAGATCCCCCGATTGGATTTAAGTTCGAGCCGACCTGTGGGAGATGGCGATGACAGATGCGAAAGCGCGCGTACTGCTGCTGGGCTTGGACCCGGACATCGTCGATTACAGCAAGTCGCCGGTGCCGGGGCTTACGGCGGCGAAGGTTCGCGCTGCCGTAGAGGGCGACAAGGGGAAGCTCGAAACGCTCGGCTACAGGGTGACGTCGTTGTACGTTGACGACGGCAAGACCGCAGAAACGGCGCTGAGTGCCGAACTCTCGAGGAGTGGATATGACTGCATCATGGTGGGTGCGGGCCTGCGTATTGTTCCGCCCTATTTCCTGTTGTTCGAGAAGCTCATCAACGTCGTCCACCGACACGCGCCAGCGTCAACGAAGGTGTGCTTCAATACAAACCCGTCAGATACGGCCGATGCTGTGCAGCGTTGGGTTTAGACCGCGGAAAAGGGAACAGATCGGGCCTTGTAGCGTCACTGCGAAGATGTTGCTGAGGTGCTAGATGCGCGAGAGCGCTTGGATGTTGGTCAAGCGGCGCGAGATAAGTCAGGCGGGCGGTCGCCCAATTCATGCCATCGGCACTCCGCGTTTTGATGCCCACGCGTCGAGACCGCTAATGCGACCTGCGTGCGTGACCATAAGGTAGACGAGCACGCCAGCGTAGACGATGTGATAGTCGATGAGGAAATTGTTGGGATTCTCGATGTAGGGAAAATCCATGTGCGCTGTCCAATACAGCAGCATCAACATGATAGCGAATGGTGCGCTCAGACGCACCAACAGGCCAGACATCAGCGATAAGCCGATGAGCAGGTGGCCGTATTCGACGAGGAACGTCAGTATCGGCGCGATCGTAGGGGTGGTGAACGGCGCGTAGACGTCGTGGAACGTTTTCGTGCGGCTGAGAAAACCAATGACGAACTTGTCATCGCCGAAATGATGGATCGCCGCATACAGGAACGTCCATCCTATGGTGAGGCGGAAAAAAAGCACGAGCGCTCGTTCCAGACCCGTGCGCTGAATGGCTTCCGACATCAAGTGATCCCCCAAGCTGTCCAGCCGGCACGTTGCCCGCTCGTTCCGGCAATTTCCCTACGTTGAGTGTGCCAGGCAGGGATTGATCTCGGTCAACGGGGAGTTCGCGGCGAAGAGGCAACAGATTCGCACGATTGTGTGATCACTCGACGGGCATCGGATTTTCAAGGCGTTATGCAGTTGAGTGCAGCCAGCGTGGGGGCTCATTTGTGTCACGTGTTTCGCTTGCGGGATGGCTGATCCTCATCGTCGAGGATGAGCCGCTGATTGCTCTTGAAGTGGAAAGAGAGCTCCGCGCCGCAGGGGCGAGAGTTGTCGCCGCCGGGGGCGTCGAGTCCGGCCTGTACACCGTCGAGCATCCTGATCTCTCTGCGGCCGTGGTTGATCTGCGACTCGGCAACGAAAATGGCGCGACGGTCTGTCGGCAGCTGCGCCGCCGAAGGGTCCCGTTTGTCATCCATACTGGGTATCCGGCGCCGGAGATGGCGAGCGAATGGCCAGGCGTACCGATAATTCCGAAGCCTGCGAGCGCGGGGCAAATAGTGGCCTCGCTCGTAAACCTCATAGTCTGAGAGCGTGAAAACGCCCGGGCTGTGATAGGCGCGGGTCATCCTTGCGCAGATGCGACCCGCGCACCGCCACACCGATCAGCTGACTTTGCTCAGGATCTTTGTCATGTCGCCTGACCCGAAAGCACGCAGTGTTTGGGTGCGGATGTTGCCGGCTTTGGCCAGGCTGAGACCGAGGGCCGTGATCGCCATTTCGTCGGCAGACTCGGCCGTGGCGACGATGTCGTATGGACCCAGCGTCCAATACAGCTCTTTGACGGTGACACCGGCGCCTTTGGCCATTTCCTTAAACGCCTCTGCGCGTTTGACGGAGTCCTTGACGTTGCGGATGCCCTGGTCAGTGAAGTTGGCAAGCATGATGTACGTAGCCATAACAGACCTCCGGGTTGGGCCCCCCGTCCGGCATCTGTAACTCTGAAATTCGCACTTTGGAAATCACATCTTGCAACGTGCGCTGCAGTAGAGAGGAGCTCTCGCGGCGGTGGACGCGAGAGCTCCGGTGCCCGTTTAGTGCCGGTGCCAGATTGCGTGCTTGCGCCAGGGCATGCAACGGCATGCAGCAGGTGAGCGCAGGGGCGAGGGCGGGCCCGAGCTGGATCGGCGTGCGGCGCCGTCCCACCCGCTCTGAATTATGAGACCACGGAGCGAGCGCGCAACCTGCGCGACCTAGCATGCGCGATTCCAGCACTCAGGAATAACTGGAGCAGGAAATCATGGCTCGCATCACGCGGCGTAGGCTAGAGCGTCGTGCCTTTAGTTGGAATTGGGGATTCCCCAAATCAGCGAACTGTGATTCACCGTGCCAGGAGGTGGATCATGGGGCGAAGCTATTCGATGGACCTTCGCCAGCGAGTTGTTTGCGTGTCGCTGGCGGTCAATCGCGGCGAGGTGCGGCCGAGGACTTGTCGGTCAGTGCGTCGTTCTCGGTGAAGCTGGTGGCACGGCATGAGCGCACAGGCTCGCTCGAGCCGCGCCGCAGGGGCGTCCGCCGGGCACCGGCAAGCTCGATCCCTACCGCGCGTTCCTGATCGGCCGCGTGAAGGAGAAGCCCGACATCACGATGCCGGAGCTGGCCGCAGAGCTGACAGCACGCCACGGCGTGGAAGTCGATCCAGCCTCGCTATCGCGGTTCCTGTGCAAGGCCGGCCTCAGCTATAAAAAAAACGCTGCTGGCCAGCGAGCGCGCTCGCTCTGACGTCGCCAAGGCGCGCACCACCTGGATCACCAGGCGGCTCCCCATCATGCGGGCGATGCCGCATCGCCTTGTGTTCATCGATGAGACCTCGACGAGCACGAAGATGACGCGCCTGCGCGGCAGGGCGCCAGTCGGCGAGCGGCTGCCCGGCGCCGTTGCGTTCGGCCACTGGCTCACCAGACCTTCATCGCTGGCCTGCGCTGCAACGGCTTGACGGCACCATGGCTCATCGAAGGCGCGATGGACCGGCTCGCTTTCGACCTCTACATCGAGACGCAGCTCGCGCCGACCTTGCAGCCCGGCGACGTCGTCATCCTCGACAATCTGAAAGTGCACACATCGACCAAGGCCGCAGCTGCGCTCAAAGCACAGGGCGCCTGGTTCCTGTTCCTGCCGGCCTACTCGCCCGATCTCAATCCGATCGAGATGGCCTTCTCCAAGCTCAAAGCTCATCTGCGCGCTGTCGGCGCACGCACCTACGAGGCGCTGTGGCGAGCAGTCGGAGACATCTGCTCACTCTTCGAGCCGCGAGAATGCTGGAACTTCCTTAGGCACGCCGGCTATGCTTCCGATTAAAGGCACGATGCTCTAGGATGTTGAGCCCATCCGGAAGGTAAATGGCCATGCGCTTGATCGTGGCGTTTGTGGTACTTGGGCTTGCTGCGCCTAGCATCGTCGTCAAAGCGCAGGGAGCGCGAGCGGCAGCGCCGTCTGCATCGGCGCCAGTTGCCGGGAAGAGCATTCCAGAGCGCCACAACCGATGCAAGAAGTTCATTGACGAACACCTCGCGTGGATCCAAGAGCGCCTGAAGCTTCCGATCAAATTGCCCTTCACAAGACAAGCACTGGCTCTGCAATATTCCGCGCAAGCCTCCAAGGACTGGGGCGTTCCAACACTAGGCGCGGCCACTGCGATGGCTGAGAAAGCGCAGCAAGAGGTGAAGCAGCTCGACGCGGAACTCACAAAAGCCAAGGTCGACCTGGCGGCATTCAAAACCGATGCTGTAAAGTATCCCTACAGCCCGCTCCTTCACAGCGATCAGCAACAGGCCATCGACGCCAGTGAAGCTACGCTCATAACCCTCAAATCTGCTATCCAACTCAACACAGCAAAGCTCAATTTTGCTCGCTGCGCACTTGCGAATATGAAACCTGAATGACCGCAGCTGGGCGGACATGTCCTTTTTCCTCCGGCATGCCGATCCGCGAGGTATTGTGAGACAAGATGGTGGAGGCCTCCGATGGCCAACAAACGTGTGCTTGTCGTAGACGGCTACAACGTTATCAAGATCTTGCGGGACTTCGACGTCTCGTTTGAGGAGATCGCGGCGCTCGGCTGTCACATCGAAGGTGAGCCTGACAAGAAGCTCCGGCCGGAGCTGATCGCCGTCTGGTTCGAGGAAGAAACGCGCGAGCGCGAGCCCAAGACGCGACTTGAAGAATGACTTCGTAGGAACGATTGGCGAAAGCACTGCCGGCGAGAGGTGACGTTTTGTTGATCGCCGAGGACGGCTGATCGCGGGAAGAATGCGGCGTGGCCGTGAGTCTCCTACGGTATGGGCCTGCAGTGGCAGGCCTAAGCCTACCGAGGAGAAAGATCATGAGAGCGATCGTGTCCACCTTGATTGCGGCGTCGGTGCTTGGCCTCGTCGCGCTGCCGGCGAACGCCTTCGACGCAAAATCCTTCTACGAGCAGCCGGAGCGCGCGTCGCATTGAAAGCGAATGCTCACTAGCCTGCGAGGAGCGGCCGGCGCACGCACGGTCACTGTTTCTCACTCGTTAGTGAGCATCCATTCTTCTTCATTGGCGCCGGCCCATATCAGCTGGCGGATGACGGCTCTGAGTGGCCTCCGTTGAGCGACCGGGATGTTCCATCAGGAACAGTCAGTTACAGGAAGGCGCTGTAGGCTGACGGAATGCACCGACGGAACGGGTCGCCGTGGCCGGCGTTCATTTGCAGCTAATGCCCGGACACACGGGCAGAAGGATGATCATGAGGCACGACCATGCTCAACACCGACACCTCAAACAGTCCCGATTTTTGGTCTGACACCTACGGCGGCAGATCGATCGCGGTTTTCCAACATCATGGGCGATGGCTCGTCTACCTCGACCACGTCTTGCAGAAAGCGATCTTTGCGACCTCTGAGGATGCGATCGCGTGGCTGACGCAACGCGTCGATCAGGGTGTGCCCGCGCGGCTCAATTGACGGTTTCCCTGTCGCTGCGCGCTGCGCCTCAATCGAGCGACTGCCTCTTGCGCCATGGGATCGTGGCCCGGATGGGCGGAAACCGCTTGCGGGTTCCGGTGAGCGGAGCGAACTAGAGCCCGGTGCCCGAAGGGCAGGCGCCCACACCTGCATGCATATCTACGTCGTCCATCGGCATCGGGAAAATCTTCTCATGAGAAAAGAGCCCGTCCCGTGGGACGAGCTCTCTGCAGTGCGTGCCTGCAGTGGCGACAGCGCAAGTCCTACTTCTTGCGGAACTTCGCGACCTTCTCAACGTCCTTCTTCTCGTCCTCCGGGGTGTATTCCCGCAAGACGAGCCGGCCGTTGATGGGGAGCGCGGAGAGCACAAGGTTGAGGCCCTTGCCGTCCTTGTGGGGCCAGGCTGACCCGATGCGGGTCCAGAAGGCGTCGTTGTCTTCGCCTTCGGTCTCGCGATCTTCCACGACGAACACTTTATGCGATGGTCTCCCACTCATGGCCTGATGTCCTTTCTGCTGATGGGAATGACCACGCGCGCGGATCTCGGGCGCAATGGAAAACCACTGCGCGATAAGACGCGCCGCGTCTCGCAACGCGAGATGTTCGATCTCGGCGACGAGCTCCAACGAGCCGCCCCCGCGGCTGCAATCTCCGAAGCAGCGCCAGAGGCCCTTGCGGAGATCGACCACGAACTGCGCGGGATTGCTGCCTCGGTGTATCGGGCAGCAGCCACGCAGCGACGACCCGACGCGCTTGAGCTCGGCGTCGAGACCATAGTGCGAGAGGATGAGAGACAGGGGAACGAGATGCCGAAGCCGCTCAAAGTCGATCCATTCGACTGCGCGCGGCTTCGTCCCGTCTCGAAAGAACGTTCTCGGCACGTAGTGCCTCCGTTAAGCGTATGCCGGTGAGATGCGTTGTCAAATGAGCGGGGTGCGTGAAGGGTCAAAGAAATCGGCCGACCTCGACGGTGCTCTTCCGTTGCTCGAACTTCACGAACGAGAAGCAATCGAAGAATCCGCTCTGACCGAGGAGGCCATGGCCGCTTGTCGACAGGTCGGGCATGAACGCTGCGCGAATCGCGCGCACATTGCCGCCGATACTGATCTCGACGTCATGGAAGTAGATCGGCCGCTTTTCATCAGCGACGACGCCACCGATGTCATCGCGTTCGCCCGCGGCGATGTCGATGCCGATGATCTCGGCGATTTCTGACGAGAAGATGCAATGATCGGAACCAAGAATCGACGAGCGCTTCGAGCCGACCGACTGCTTGCTGCGCGGGTTTCGGATGAGGATCGGGATGACCGGCCGCTCGATGGCGCGACCGTCGGCGAAGCGGTAGCGCTTATACTCGAACTTCATGCCCCGCGAAGGATTCAAGCGTGTCCGGCACGCGGTAGAGAAGCGGCGTTTCGGTTGGCTTGATGGCGGCGGCGTGTGCGGCCTTAGCGGTCGAGGCCGATGCCAAGACGGTGGTCTCGTCGTCGGCAAGCGCCACCCACTTGCCGCGGTAGAGCTCGAACAGGTGCGTCCAATCCTTGGCCATGGACGAGCAGTATAGCACAGGCAGCTGCCTCCTCCGCGCGTCTTGGCCCCATCGATTTCTGGTGGGCCATGGTTTTGTGCCACGATTTCCGGAGCCGCCACGCACTCTCCCGTGCGCGTCCGGTCGGCGGCGTCAAGGCCGCGCCTCGTGCATGTCACTCTCAATATAGTAGAGGCGCGCCCCGCAGGGGTCGCCTTGATGCCGGCGACGGCGTAAGCCGAGGACGCGGTAGGCTTGAGTCTATTGAGGCGCGCTTCGCGCATCGCACTGGTGCTCCGATCAGTCGAGAAGGGACGTTGTCTCGCGCTTGCCGTTCATCCAGATGGCCTCGAGCGGATCGCCTGCAAGCAACGTCGCCAGATCGGTGAAGGCAAAGAAGCGGGTGCCCTTGCCGCCGGTGATGAACTCCACGGCGTCGAGCATTTCCTCGATGCGCCTGCGGTTCGTCGTCACGAACAGCACGCGAAACTGGCGAAAGCCCCAGCGGGTGAGGTGGAGATCCTGCTGCCAGGCGGCGTCATAGGTCAGCAGCTTGCGCGCGATCGAGGTATCGTCGAAGGAGAGAAGCTGCTTGCCGCGATTGCGCCAGCGCCGCACGGGCATGGTGCCTTCGTCTTGCTCGAGCGCGAAGTGGAACCGCTTGTTGGTCTGTACTGAAAACAGGCGGTCGGGAACAACAGTGAGCGACCGCCGCTCAAGCCCCGGTTGTCCGATGTCGACACGCAGAGCGAACGGCGAGCTGCCCCGCGGGCCGTTGCGGGTTGCCGCCGGAAATTCCGGCAGCAGCTCTTGGTGGTCGGTGAGACGGAAACCGCGTGCGTGGATGCTCTTGGCGAATGCGGCCATCGTGTCCGCGACATGGAGCGCGTGGACGATGGTCTTTGCCGTGCGCGCCTTGGCTTTGGTGGTCCAGTTGTAGTCGCGCAGGGATGCGCCATCGAGCTCAGCGAGGATGCGCGCGCCGGCGAGCGCCAGGCTATAGAACAGTGGCCGGTTTTCATGGGCGGCGAGTTCAAATCGCTGCGCTGGAGGCCTGTCAATAAATCCGTGATCGTAGAGCAGACGCAAAACGCGCAGCGTCTTTTGGTGCGAGCCGCCGTCGATCTCGGCCAGCTGCTCGGAGGAGAGGAAGCGATCGCGAGCAAGTGCGCGCAAGAGCCCAATCTTGCGATCGTTGAGGCTGCAGCCAGGCGGGTTGTCCTTGCGCGCAAAGCGTGGCGGGCGGGCGGGAGATCGAGCGAGCGTACTCATGCTCATGTTCTCAATTATACCGTGTTCAGAGCACGTCAGCGACGGCGACGCCCGTCGACCTCGTCCGGTCGCACGACGCGGAGGGATGGTTTGACGCGTGCCGCATCTGGCGGGGGTGGGGGATCGGGGTACTCCTCGACCGGCTCGCTCCAGCTTTCGGGGTCGGGTTTGCGGGGCTGGGGAAGCGCAGGGGAAAGGCGCGCCGCGATCTCGGCGTCGACTTGGGATATGGGTGCCAGATAGGGGCTATTCTTGGCAGTGGAGGCGAGGAACAGCGGCAGCATGTGGGCTCTGAAGTCGTCGCAACGGAAAGCCGGGGTGAGGTCGACCGTGCTGGTCGAGAAAGGCCGCAAATGCTCGATCTTGACGACGCATTGGCGACGCGGCTGCGCCATCAATTCGCCGGTCAGGCGAAACAGCTGTTCTTCCAGCGAGTAGAGCTGGCTCGGCATCCACTCGTAGACGGTGGTGAAGCACTCGCTCGCGCCTTCGCTTTGTGAAGTGCCGCGGCTCGTGCCGCGTGCGTGCGTATCGGCTTCACTTTCGGTTTCGATCTCGGTGAATGATTCGCTCGAACTTTCGGAGGATTGGTTGAATGCACTTTCAGATGAGGTCGAGCCGCGACTTTGCGACAGCGGCGTCGGGATCATGCTGGCGTTGGGTGCATTGGGCCCAAACAGCGAAAACGGAGGTGTGAGAACCTGCCCGACACTGTCGCCGCTGCCGATGCCAGAGCCGGTCGCCGTGCTCAAGGTCGAGCTCGTGGCATAGGCTGTCCCGCGTGAATGAGACCGCGTGTGCGCTGTCATCTCGCTTACAGCCTGCATCTCCCCACGCGACCAATTGGCGACGGTCTGCTTTTCCTGCCCCACGGCGACTGGCCGCCGGGTCGCTTCCTTGTACTGCTGCAAATCCACGTGTGAGGCGGAGAAGAGCTCGGTCAGGAAACGAGCGCTCTCGGGATCGAGGCCGCCGAAGCAGACCTGGACGGCGCAATTGACAAACAGGGAGTCGGCGATGAAATCGCCCTTGGCACGCAGTTGGCCCAACCGCTGAATGGCAGCGTCGATATTGAGACCCCACTTGGCGGTCTGATCGACCATGCGGGCAACCACCAAACTGAATGAGTTGAAGGCGTTCGGCATGCCGCTCCCTGCTGACCTCGTGGAGTTCGAGCACGACCTTGAAGCTGAGTTCGCTCAGGAGAAAGCGGACGCCGACCGGCGGGCGCGGATAGACAGTGTCGCTGCCGAGCGCGGGAAACGCTAATCAGGCGCGGCTCGCGCCGAAGACTTTTTCCTCGAGATTGGAGAGGCGGACTTCCGTCTTGGTCTCCCGCAGCTGCCGCTCGACGGAGTTCACCTGGTCGTGGACGGCAGCAATGTCGCCTTTGAGCTCTGTGCGGAGGCCTGCGACATCGCTTTTGAGTTCCGTGCGGAGTTCTGCGATGTCGCCGGCGACGGCGGCAAAACCCTTCTCGACGATGGCGGTCAGTGCATCGATCTTCTGTTCGAGTGAGCCGCTCTTCTTTTTGCGGGTGGCCATGGAAGAAATATAGCATATGCGCTCACTGCGCCTGCAGCATAGCCGTCGCTCAACTCTGCGCCGTCAAGGGTGAAGCCCTTCGGGCCCCCGCCAGGGGCCGGGCCCTTGACCGCGCAGCGCGACGGCAGGGGAACGGCTACGCAGTGAATGGGGTGGAGATGACGAGGATGGACGTCTGCTAAACGTCATTGCAAGGAAGGATACGAATAAGCCAAACTCTGTTGGCAATCGTGGTGGATGCCGTGAATTGCACGAGGGAGGAGAACTCAAGCACGCGCAAGAGCCGCCGCTAATCGGCAACTGGAAACTCGTTGCGCTTCAGTCGATTGTGGACGAGGACGCACCGACGGAGCATTTTGGCGCGCGCCCGAAAGGATATCTGATCCTGACGCGCGAAGGACGAATGGCTGCTGTCTTGACCTCCGACACCCGCAAGGTTGCGAACACTGATTCAGAGCGCGCCGAATTGTTCAAGTCGATGATGGCCTACAGCGGCAAGTACCGCGTTGAGGGCAACGAATTCGTCACCACGGTCGACGTATCGTGGAACGAAGCCTGGAACGGCACCGAGCAGCGCCGCCATTGGAAGATAGAGGACGGCAAGCTGTTTGTTAAATTGGCGCCGCAGCCGAGCACACTATTCCCCGGCCGGACTGTGTTCGGACGGCTGGTTTGGGAGCGGGACGAGTAGACCCATGCCGTTCGATGAGGCGGCGTGAAGGGTTGTGCGGGAGCGATCGTTCTTTGATGGCGGGTGGTCGTGTCAAGGGCACGGGCCGCGCTCACGACGATTATTGTTGGCTACCCCAGCTCCGCGGGAGCCCGCGGCAACGATCGCGACCCGTATGGGCGGAGACGCCTAGGGCGGCTCCGGTCGCCGAAGGCGACTAGAGCGTGACCCGACCAGCGGGAGGGGGCCGCCCAAACCCTCCGAGAACTCATCTATAGGTACCGGAAGATGAGCGCCTAGCTAATGAGACTGCATGTGCACCGCAGCGATTCCGTCAGCTTTCTGAGGCACTTGAGACGCGCCCAGTCTGGCGTCGGCACTCCCGTTCGTGACCCAGAGCAGGCATTCAGGGCGAACGTCAGAGCCGCAAGTCTTAGTGATCGCGACTTCGTCTTGTATTTGGTTCAATTAGCGGTCAATTCTGCCGATCGCGAGTGGCGTGTGGCTTTGTCAGCGAGGCGGAAGGCCCTTTGAAGATCCTTGGGATCGTGACCGAAACCCATGACGCGGGGATCGCCCTGCTTGAGGATGGCGTCCCAACTCTGGTCATCGAGGAAGAGCGGCTCAATCGGCAAAAGCACACTCGCGAGTTCCCAAGCCTCGCCCTCGATGAAGCTTTCGAGGCCGCCGGGCGCCGCTTTGCCGACATCGACGTGATCACGACGCCCTGGGACATGCGCCGCCTGCGGCTAACCGTACTCAAGGCTATTTTCGGCCGGCTGCCCGCGAGCCTAAGCCTTTTGCTGCCCTCCACTCAGACGACGCAGGAGCGCGGCATCGTGCTCTTGAACTTCTGGCTACGCTACAATTTGAAGCGCCAGTTCCGCGGTCAGCGGTTGCCCAAGATTCTTAACGTCGGCCATCACGAATTGCACGCGGCAATCTTTTTTGTTTCGCCGTTCGAGGAGGCCAGCATCCTCGTCATAGACGGCTATGGCGACGATGCCGCGACGAGCACCTTCACGGGCACCGGTAATCGTGTCGATCGGCGATGGCATGGCCGATTCTTCGACAGCATCGGCATGATCTACACGCTCGTCACCATCCACCTCGGCTTCCACCCATTCGAGGAAGGAACGGTGATGGCGCTGGCGGCCTGTGGTGACACCACCTTCGTGGACAGGATGCGTGATGTTGTGCGCCTGGAGCCGGAGGGGCGCTTCTCGATCAACATGGACTATTTCAGCCACGACCAATACGGCATGCTGAGACCATTCAAGCCTCGGTTCATGGAGACGTTCGGCCCCCCGCGCGCGCATGGTGAAATGCTCACCGACCGCCATCGCGCTGTGGCGCGCGCCCTACAGGCGGTGACGGAAGAAGTGGTGCTGCACGTGGCGCGCCATCTGGCCGCCACCTACCTCTCGCGGAATCTGGTGCTGACCGGGGGCGTGGCGCTCAATTGCGTTGCCAATGCGCGCATCCTGCGCGACACCGACTTCCGCCAAGTGTGGGTGCCGCCCTGCGCCTCCGACACGGGCGCGCCACTCGGCAGCGCGCTTTGGCACCATCATCAGACGCTCGGCAAGCCACGCGTGTTTGAGATGACGCACGCCCTCTACGGCTCGGCCTACGGGCCGGATCAGGCGCGTCGCGCACTGGTCGCAGCCGGGCTTGCCTTCGAGGAACTCGACGAGACCGAGCTTCTGCGTCGCGTCGCCCACGACCTCGCGGAAGACCGCATCGTCGGCTGGTTCCAGGGCCGCTTCGAGATGGGACCACGCGCTCTCGGCAATCGCTCGATCCTCGCCTCGCCGTTGCGGCGCGAGATTCGCGACCAGATCAACGCCCGCATCAAGTATCGCGAGCCCTTTCGCCCGTTTGCGCCGGCCGTACTCGCGGAATATGCGGCCGACTATTTCGAGATCAATCAGCCGGACCCATTCATGACGCTTGCGCCGCGCGTTCGGCCCGACAAGATCGATATCATTCCGGCGGCCGTCCACGTCGATGGAACCGGGCGAGTCCAGACCGTCGAGCGGCGGTCTAACCCTCGTTACTATGGCGTGATCGAGGAGTTCATGAAGCTGACCGGCGTGCCAGTGCTTCTGAACACCAGCTTCAACAAGCAGGAGCCGATCGTCGCCCGGCCCGAGGAGGCCATCTCCTGTTTCCTCAGGACCGGGATGGACACATTAGTCCTCGGCAACTTCTACACGCGCGACCGTCCGCTTGCCGCCGTCGCCCGTGCACGCGACGCCTTTACCGTCTTCGAAGCGAATACGCGCGGCGGGGAGTAGGCTCTCGGAAGTCGATCGGAAATGGGGTTACTCCGGCGCGATCCGCTGGTCGACTACCCTTGTCTCGTATGGCCGCTAATGTGCAGGCGGAAAATATTTGCAGTGCACCGAATTTGGCAGCTATCCGAGCCAACAAGAGACGTGACCTCGTCGCTGCGGGGCCGGTAGGTCTTGACCCGAAGGCGAAGTCAATTGTGCAATGCAACGGGCAAACCGCAGCCCGCTCCTCGTCTCACGCTCCATGTGCTGATCATTCAGCGCTGTGTCCCTTCTTCCGTAACCGGTACGGACCTGTTCGCGGGTTCCGCCCCAAACTTTAGCCGCCCAAGCGCCCCAACACACGCCCCAGCGCACTGAGGCTTTCCTTCACGTCGGGATCATGCGCATTAAGGCAAACCGCCATCCGATAGTCGATTTCTGCCCGGTCGTATTCCCCTTTAAGCAGGTGAGCATAGGCACGCTGGGTATACGTGCGCGCATTGGTCGGGACATGCGCCGGGGTCGTCCGGCCGTTTGATGCCTTTGCTGGATCCGCCGATGGATAGGTGTTCATGACAATCCTCATTGCGTGCCATTGTTTCGCTTTGGAAGGGCGCCGTTCTGGAACCCAACCACCGCAGGTGACCACAAATGTCACGGCGCCGATCACAGGCGTTCATCGATTTGGACAAGAAATGTAATGCTTAGTAACAATTATGTGTCGGCAATCATCCGCGGACATGCCGGATGCCGCTCGGTCAGTATCAGGACATCCACCGAGCTGACGACCCTGTCGTAGGGATATGGGTGTCGCGGGAGGCCGAGACGCCGGAAGTCGCCCCGCTGCCACGGCGTCCTTTCAGTTCGGTCGATCGAGGCCTTGGGGGGAACGTCGATCGGACCCGCATCAGGCCTCCCGCTGAGGTAACTTAGTTCATCAAGACGAAGGGTATCCCTAACATGGATTAGGATTTGCTTTGTAGCGTGTGCCCGCCGCGCGAATTCAGGTAGCCGCCCTGGAAACCCGCGAGCTTTCTGAGACCGTCCAGATCGTGAATCCTGACGGTGCCCTTGCGCAGGGTCAGCAGGTCTTTCTCGCGCAGCTGGCGGAGGACGCGATTGATGTGGATAGCGGTCAGCCCTAGCGCGTCGGCGAGAACGAATTGGCTGAGCGGGCATTTGAACTCGTTCGGTGTCGCCAACCCGACAATGCTCACCCGTTCCGCCAATTCCATGAAAAAATGTGCGGTCCGCTCGATTGCGTTGCGCCGCCCAATGCTGACGAGGTGCTCGACGACCATCGCCTCGTCTCGGGACGCGGCCCACAGCAGCGCCGCACCTAGACGCGGGTACTCGTTGACGCAGTCCAAGATGTGCCTGCCCTCCACGGGGCTGACCACCGCATCCGTCAAGGCGGAGAAGGAATGGTCCGCCGTCTGCAGCAGGACGCTGCGCAGTCCGACACAGTCGCCAGGTATCGGAAAGGAAATGATCTGACGGCTGCCGTTGGGAAGTTCCTTATAACTGCACGCCCATCCATCTTGCAGGACATAGGCCTTGTGTCCTATCTGCCCCTCCTGCGTGAGCTGCTTGCCGCGCTTCACCTTGAGCGGCGCTGACTGTATTTCCGCGAGCCACCTCAGCTCCAAGGTGGTGAGCGGAACAAACATGTTCAGCTTCTTCGCCAGAATGCTGTCGAAATGCATGTTTTCCAAGGGCAGATCTCCCCAACGACCAGAGACGCAAGCTTTCGCGTTTGCCGCTGCCCACCTGAATTGGCATCCTCCGCCCGCGCTCAAGGTATCACACGCATGCCCGAGGGAAGGTAAATAATCGTACCGTCCGAAGGTCCTAGGACATTGCCGGTGTATGGAGTAGATTGACGCATCGTCTGCCGACACTTCGGGCGCAGACGGCTGAGAGACGGCTGGAGCTCTTGCCCTCAAGGGAAGAGCAATGCCGAAAAATCCCTCTCGCGGCGGGATCCAAAACCGCGTCCTGTCGCGCTTGTCGCGTGCGGATTTCGCACTGCTGCAACCTCATCTCGCCCCCGTAGATCTTCCTCTCTTCACCCGACTGGAAACGGGCAATAAACGGATCGACGCTGCCTACTTCCCAGAGCGTGGTTTCGCGTCCGTGGTGGGCGGCGCATCTGACAAGCGGGGGATCGAGGTCGGCATCATCGGGCGGGAAGGCATGACGGGCTTGGCAGTCGTTATGGGCAATGATCGTTCGCCTCACGACACGTACATCCAAGCCGCAGGAGCCGGGCAGCGCATCAGCGCAGCTAAGCTGCGAGAGGCAATCGACCAGAGCGTGCCTCTCCATCGGTCGCTCCTACGGTACGCCCATGCGTTCCTCATTCAGACCGCGCAGACCGCGCTGGCCAATGGCCGCAATAAGAACACCGAGCGTTTAGCCCGATGGTTGCTCATGGCAGATGATCGTATCCATGGCGGTGAGCTACTGCTCACACATAAGCTTCTCGCCATCATGCTTGGCGTGCAGCGGCCCGGCGTGACGGTTGCCGTGAAAGCTCTTGTGCATGCAGATCTCATCCGCGCCGGCAGGGGCGTCATCACCATCATCGACAGAAAGCGGATGGAGAAAATGTGCAACGGCACCTACCTTCGGATGGAATAGGAGCACGATTGCTTGGCCTGAGCGCCAACGAAGGGCGGTGGACTATGTTGACGGCAGAGGAATTTCAAGACCTCATCAACCGTTCGGTGTTCGTAGATGAAACCTGCCGCCGGGCTCTTCAAAGAGGCTCTGCCGCATCCCTCCACCAACTTGGATCAGTGGCAGTAACGATGCGATGGGGTAGGCTACGGTCGAAGGGATTGATGAGATGACTGAACACGCACGTTTCAATGATGCCGAGGGCATGGCTGCTCTGGGCATATGCGAGTCGCTCCTTCTTGCGTTGATTGACCTCAAAATCATCAGCGAAAGCGACGCGCGCGACCTGCTTACCGATGTCGCTACCACACACGATGAAGCTGCCACTTGCTCGCAAACACCCGAGAAGCATCAGGCGGTGGTCGAGATTGTGCATCGCATCCTCGCCGGCAAGAACGGGGTGCGGCACTAGCCGCCCGGCTGCCAAGCAGCGGAGATTGGCTTGCACTAACTCAGGTTAGCGCGCCCGGTTCTTTTCCACTGATATGTTGTCGCCTGGTCGCACAGCATCGAGCGGGTCTTAGCTACGCTCGCTTGACCTTACGAAGTCGATCATCTCGTTTGTTGTGCGCCTGAGGATTGATCGGCGGCTGGGGACAAACTGCCACCCTCATGAAGAGCGGTACACTCCAGCGCCCGCGCTTAGCCGCGCTGAGGATATGTCATGCATACGGCACGCAGCGCCTGGCCCTCAACCGGGACAGATGACGAGAAGCCCACTGTATTCGTAGTCGACGACGACCGCGCCATCCGCGAGGTGGTGGGCGATGTCCTCCAGGAAAACGGATATGCGGTCGAGCTTTTCGCGGATGGCCTAGCCTTTCTCAAGGCCTATCGTGCAGGCCGCACCGGATGCCTTCTGGTCGATGCGCTGATGCCTGGCATGGGCGGTGTCGAGTTGATCGACCACCTCAAAGCCGAGGGTCGCGCACTTCCCTCCATCGTGATCACGGGCAATGCTGCGGTGACGATGGCGGTTGAAGCGATGACGGCTGGGGCTGTCGATTTCCTCGAGAAACCAGTCAGCTACGATAAGCTGCTTGCCGGCGTCAGGCGGGCCCTCGAACGCGCAGGGGACACCGCCCAGCTTTCTGTATTTGGCAAGACAGCTGCGCAAAGGATCGCCAGTCTGACCGTGCGCCAGCATCAAATCTTGGACCTCGTCGTCGCCGGGCATCCAAGTAAGAATATTGCCGCTGATCTCGGCATCAGTCATCGCACAGTCGATCAACATCGCGCAGCTATCGCGAGGAAGATGGGTTCGAAGTCCCTTCCGACACTCATGCGCTCTGCGCTCTGCGGTCAATGCAGCCACAACAACCAAGCCAGCACGTCGCCGCTGGCGCATAAACCGCGGCCGCAGGGCCGGTATCCCTAGCGCTGTTGTCGGATTTCGCGTTCTAGCTTAGAGTACGGTTTCATACACAAGCGTCCTGAACGGGGTCGTCATGAGCACGTACGGCTTTGACAAGCCTGTTCCTCAGGCTTCGCTGCATCACCTCGCGGCCATGCTGCGGTCTGCAGTGGATGCGATCATTTCCATCGATGCGGTTGGCATCATCGAGAGCGTCAATCCGGCGACGGAAGCGTTGTTCGGATACGCCGGAGGCGAGCTGCTTGGGCAGAACGTCAAGATGCTAATGCCCGAACCCTACCGCGAGCAGCACGACAGCTATATCCGGCAGTATCGTCAGACTGGCCATAGAAAGATCATTGGCATCGGCCGCGAGGTGGTGGGCCAGCGCAAGGACGGCTCGACCTTCCCCATGCACCTCTCGGTCAGTGAATATGAGATCGACGGCAAGCGCCACTTCGCGGGCATCGTCCATGACCTGACGGCTCAAAGGCAGGCCGAGGCCAAGAGCCTGCGGCAGGAGACGCTATTTGAGGCCATCATCCGAGACGCTCCGCAAGGCATCCTCATCGGTGACGAAAGCCGCAATATTTTTGTGATCAATCCGGCCGCCACGCGGATCTTTGGCTATGTGCCTGGCGAGCTGGTCGGCAAGAGCTCCCGCATCCTCTACGCGACCGATGAAGATTATGAGCGCGTGGCCAGCCTCAGGCTCAGTGTTGACGCCGTACCGAGAGGGGTCGATCCGATCCGGGTGACCTTCCGGCGCAAGAACGGCGAAACGTTCCCGGGCGAGATCATCGCTACGATCGTCCGCGATCCGCACCGCAGTGTCCTCGGCGGAATGGGGCTTGTCCGCGACATCACCGAGCAGCTTAAGCAGGAGGAAGCGCTTAGGAAAGCGCAACGTATGGATGCCCTCGGCCAGCTGACGGGCGGCATCGCCCACGACTTCAACAACCTGCTGACAATTATAATGGGCAGCCTCGAGCTGTTCGAGGCGAGCCCTGACACGCGGGAGACTCGAGAACTCATCCGCCGCGCCAACGAGGCCGCTGAGATGGGTGCCCGGCTCACCGGCCGCCTGCTCACCTTCTCCCGTCAACGCAAGCTCGAGCCCGCGATCCTCGATCTCAACGAGCAGATCCTCAACGTGATGGAGCTGCTTCGCCGTTCGATTGGCGAGACCGTCGCCGTAAGCACGTCATTGGCCGTCAATCTGTGGGCCGTGCGCGTCGACCCAAGCGAGATCGAGAATGCGATCTTAACCTCGCTATCAATGCGCGTGATGCAATGTCCCACGGCGGCAGGCTCATCTTGGAGACGCAAAACATCAGCCCTCGACTACACCCAGGACCCACCGATACGGCCTTACCCCCGGGGATTATGTTCGGCTCTCGGTCTCCGACACCGGTACCGGGATGCCGCCCGAGGTCGTTGCGCGTGCGTTCGAGCCCTTCTTCACCACCAAACCCGCTGGCCGTGGCACGGGCCTTGGCCTCGCCAGCATCCATGGGTTTGTCAAGCAGTCGGGTGGCAATGCCACGATCTACAGCGAGCCAGGCCGTGGCACCACCGTGAACCTCTATCTGCCGAGAGCCGCTGCCGCACGAGGTCCGCGCTCGCCCGGGTGCGGCCAAGAGGTTGCCGTGGCCGCCGGTGAAATGGTGCTTGTCGTCGAAGACAGTCCCGAGCTACGAAGGCTGTCGCTGCATCGCCTCAAACTTCTCGGCTATCGTGCAGTCGAGGCCGACAGTGGGCCTGCCGCGCTCGCGGTGCTCGATGCCGGTGAGCGGATCGATCTCATCTTCAGTGATGTCGTGATGCCGGGAGGCATGACCGGCTACGAGCTTGCCGACCACGCCAGACGACGCATCCCGTCGCTCAAGATCCTGCTGACGTCCGGTTACGATGCCGGCCTTGCATCGGAACAGGACACGACGGGAAGCGATCTGAGAGTGCTCCGCAAACCATACAAACAAGCTGAGCTTGCCCGCGCTTTACGCGAAGTCCTTGGGGCATGATCACCGAGTGCATTCGCGCCTTGCATCGACTGGCAGGACACCCACCCATGCTACAAACTTTGCTGACGCTGCAGAAGCGGTGAATGCGCGATTGATCTTGCTCAATGCTGGGCCGCTTCGCCGCGGCTATTGGGCAACCATGCAGGAATACTCTCATGAGTTGGCTCGGTTGGACCGACGTATTGCGGACATGCGGCGTTGCATCGAAGAAGCAGAACAGCATGATAAACAGCCCTGGGGTAGTTCCGAGCGGGTCAAGATCCTTGATCTTCTCTTCACGACGCTAAAGGCGTTGGAAGCGCGCAAAGCCTCGCTTGAGCGCGCCGATCAGTGACGGAGCAATAGTCGAACCGTCATTGGGTCGAGGTAGAGAGGGGTCGTTGTTATCGACAAACGTAGAGGATGAACCAAGCGCGTTGTCGCGGAACAGGTCGGCATGCTTGAGGGTTCAAGTGCGCGTAGCTCAACCGTTGATGCCCGATTCCGCCAATGGTGTCGAAACAGCATGGCCATCGAGATGTCCGACAAGTCTGAAGAGCAGGAAAACGCCGAGGCGGAAGTCGAGAGCTTTCGGAAGGAGCTTGGTCCGTTCGTGGTCGCCGCTGAAACGACACGGATGGCAATGGTGTTTGCTGACGCCAAGGTACCCGGTCATCCGATAATTTTCGCCAATGACAGCTTTCTCACTCTAACAGGCTATGCACGGGAAGAAGTCCTTGGTCAGAGCTTCAATTTCTTCATGGCGCACGGCGCGGATGCCGAGGCCTAACGAAAATTGAATCCGAGTTTAAGGGCACTACGCAGGGTGGTTCGGAAATTCACTACCGTCGCAAGGATGGCAGCGAGTTCTGGGCCGCCCTTTTCATAAACCCGGTTCGGGATGAGGCCGGTGATGTCGTCCAGTACTTCGCTTCGTTCGTTGATCTCACCAAACATAAGGAGGAGGAGGTCCAATCGAGGATGCTGATCGACGAACTGAATTATCGGGTGAAAAATACGCTTTCTACGGTGCAATCGATTGTCTGGCAGGTGTTGCGGACGGCATCCGATCCCAAGGTGATCCAAGCCTCCATCGAGTTCCCGGCTCTTTGCGCTCTCCCGCTCGCACGACCTATTGACGCGTGAGAGTTGGAAAAGTGCAGGGCTTCTGGATCTGCTCAACGAAACCTTGGAGCCATTCCGGATCGCAGGTGGTCTGGCGAAGCGCATCGTGATCACGGGCGAGAACATTCGGTTCCCGCCGAAAGCTTACCCTTCGTGTGCCGGATAAAGACTTCGCCGGCTCGCCAGTCGATATCCTGGAGCTGAAGAGCGCGCAGCTCGCCGTTGCGAATGCCTGTCGTGGCGAGCAGCAGAAGTATGGCTCGATCGCGAACGTCGACCGGCGTTGACCTACCGATCGCATCGATGGCACGGCGAACCTCTGTCCAGGAAAGTCGCGGAGGCAAATGGGCCAACCGCCAGTGGGGCGTTCTCGGAACGACGGGTGCAAGATCCCGATGGTGATGATCGCTCCAATGCAGAAAGCGCAGAAACGTTCGGATGTGAGACGTCGCCGCCGTGCGCGTGCTGGAGGCCGCGGACAGCGACAACTGGTGCTCTACGGCGGCAATGACATGCTGCGCCGTCAACGTTCCGAGGTCTTGGCCGGGGTGACGAATGCGAAACCATTGCAGAAAGCGTCGGGCACCCAGGAGAGAGCCATCGCGAGACTTCGGCTCGAGACCTCGCACCTTGCTCAGATAGTCGGAGAAGGAACTCAGAAGCGCAGCATCGGGATCGTCGTCGACGCTGGCTACCTCTGTCACGAAACGGTCGGGCGCCACCCGCCGCGCGTGTTGAAGCGCAGTCACTGCCGCAATCCGCGGAGAGCCGTCGCCGAGCGTGCGCAAGTACCGATCGACGATGGTCGCGCTGATCGGCTTTGAGCCGCAGCGCTCGGCAGCGAAATGGCTGAACCGGGCAATCCGGCTCAGATAGAGCTTGGCCGACGCAGGTTTGTATCCTTGTGAGTGCAGGTCCCCTGCAATGCGATCCATCTCGGCGCCGAGCGCCCCACTGCGGAGGCGCTTGAGCACCCCGCGATATGAAAAATAGAACTCGAGCATGTGGCCCCTCTTGCGTTACGCCGCAGGCGGATCCCGCGGCGACGCAAGAGGCACGAAATATTATGTGGCGGGGGACACCAGAGGAGGCCTTCTCCACATGGGATTCGGACACCTCCGCCACATAACGCCATCCGACACATAAGAACGGGTCGGCCTGGAGCTCCTGCTCGACGTAGGCGGCGAGCCCATCCATCCCCTTGCGGAAATCGACAGGCTTCGTGGCTATCAGCACACGAACGCCGGTCGGGGGCACGATCACTTGAGCACCTTCAGGGCCTTCAGCACAGCAGCCAGTGTCCTCGCATCGACAGCCCCACGGATACGCACCGTAGCCTCACCGACAGTGACCTCGATCACAGCGGGCTCGACCGAGGACAGCGGAGCTGGCAGCGCGTGCGGCGCAACGGGCGTCGTATCGATCACAGCCGGCGCGAATACCAGCCGCTCGGGAGGGCACCTCGCATCAAGGAGGGCCTGCGCTTCGTTCCGGAACTGCTTCAGCCACCCGAAAAGCTGCGAAGGACTGACGTCGTGCCGGCGCGCCACGTCCGACACCACGATCCCGGGCTCCAACGCCTCCGCAACGATGGCGATCTTGCGCTCGTCTGGCCACTTGCGTCGCCGCTCGGGGCCACTCAACACCTCCACCCGTCGTGGCCGATGGGGCTTGGAGATATCACTATCGACGTCACTATAGTCGTCACGATCCAACCGCATGGCACCGAAGGATCAATGATCCGCCCGGGCAAAGCTACGTGTGACCGGGACAGCGCTTACGATGCAATCGCATAAACGCGAGCTGCTAACGCATGGCCGGAGGCCTACTGTCAATTTGGCACCGAGCGCCTTCGCTAGCTCAAGCGCGTGTGTCGATGCCCGGTCCGCCAGTTCTGAACCGTCTGTTGCGAGCAGGATGTGGCGGTACATTGTCATACCGCGCCATCAAAAGATCGACTCGTGTTGCGCGGATCAGATTCCCCAGGCGTTTGGCCTGTGATTCCCTCTCGTGGAGGATTCGACGGAGGGCACCATGAGGGAGCTGGGGATACGGAAGGATCGCACCTCGACGGTGCTTCGCAAGTTGGTCAAGGTCGAGAGCGACAGCCGTGTGGCTCGTCGCCTCCTGGCAATCGCGAACGCGCTCGACGGCATGAGCCGCGAGGCCGCAGCCCGATCGGCCGGCATGGACCGTCAGACGCTTCGCGACTGGGTGATCCGCTACAACGAGCACGGCATCGCGGGTTTGCACGATCGCTGGGGTGATGGGCGTCCGCCGACCTTCACCCCGGAGGAGCAAGCCGAACTGATGCGCATCGTACTGGCCGGCCCCGATCCCGAGCGGAGCGGGTTGTCTGCCTACACGCTCGAGGATCTGGCCGGCATCTGCGAGAAGCAGTTCGGCAAGCGGATGCATCCCTGGTCTCTCGGACGCCTGCTGAAGCGCCTCGGCTTCTCGCGGCAAAAGACGCGGCCCAGCCATCCGCTGAAGGACCCGGCCGCTCAAGCGGCCTTTAAAAAGAGCCCCGCAAATCCTGCGAAAACTTCAGCGTACGCATGACGGCAAGCGGATTCGGCTATTCTTCCAGGATGAGGCGCGCATCGGCCAGAAGGGGCGGACTTGCCACGTTTGGTGGAAGCGCGGGCAGCGGCCACCGGGGCTATGCGACAAGCGCTTCACGTTTGCTTACATCTTCGCAGCCGTCGAGCCCGGCACCGATAACGCCTTCGCGCTGGTCTTGCCATACGTGAATACTCAAGCGATGCAGGAGTTTCTCGATCGCTTCGCGAAGACGGTCGCGCAGGATGAGCATGTCGCCCTGGTGCTCGATCAGGCCGGCTGGCACGGCTCGGGTGCACTCGTCGTGCCGGACAACATAACGCTCGTGCCGCTGCCGCCCTACTCGCCGGAGCTGAACCCCGTCGAGCGTGTGTGGCTCTATCTCAAGGAGCGTTTCCTCTCGCATCGACTGTTTGGCGACTACGAGGCCATCGCCGATGCCGCCTGTCGTGCCTGGAACCGCCTCGTGGCCGACACCGGCCGCATCACCCTACTGGCCTCCTATCCCTGGATACTACAGGTCAAGCCTTAGGTGGCGCGGTATCACTAGAGCATCGTGCGTTTAGTCGGAATCGGGATTCCCCAAATCAGCGAACTGTAATTCACCGTTTCAGGAGGTGGATCATGGGGCGGAGCTATTCGATGGATCTTCGCCAGCGATTGGTTTAGCGTGTCGCTGGCGGTCAGTCGCGGCGCGGGGCAGCCGAGGACTTGTCGGTCAGCCCGTCTTTCTCGGTGAAGCTCATCGCACGCCACGCTCGCACAGGTTCGTTCGAGCCCGCGCCGCAGGGGCGTCCGGCGGGCACGGGGAAGCTCGATCCCTACCGGGCGTTCCTGATCGGTCGCGTGAAGGAGAAGCCCGACATCACGATGCCGGAGCTGGCCGCAGAGCTGGCATCACGCCACGGCGTGGAGGTCGATCCTGCCTCGTTGTCGCGGTTCCTGTGCAAGGCCGGCCTCAGCTATAAAAAAAACGCTGCTGGCCAGCGAGCGCGCTCGCTCTGACGTCGCCAAGGCGCGCAACACCTGGATTGCCAGGCGGCTGCCCCGTCATGCGGGCGATGCCGCATCGCCTCGTGTTCATCGATGAGACCTCGACGAGCACGAAGATGACGCGTCTGCGCGGCAGGGCGCCGATCGGCGAGCGGCTGCCCGGCGCCGTTCCGTTCGGCCATTGGCTCAGCCAGACCTTCATCGCCGGCCTGCGCTGCAACGGCTTGACGGCACCTTGGCTCATCGAAGGCGCGATGGACCGGCCCGCTTTCGACCTCTACATCGAGACGCAACTCGCGCCCACCCTGCAGCCCGGCGACGTCGTCATCCTCGACAATCTCAAGGTTCACGCATCGACCAAGGCCGCAGCCGCGCTCAAGGAGCATGGCGCCTGGTTCCTGTTCCTGCCGGCCTATTCGCCCGATCTCAATCCGCTCGAGATGGCCTTCTCCAAGCTCAAAGCTCATCTGCGCGCTGCCGGCGCCACGCACCTACGAGGCGCTCTGGCGTGCAGTCGGCGACATCTGCTCACTCTTCGAGCCCCGAGAATGCTGGAACTTCCTCAGGCACGCCGGCTATGCTTCCGATTAAAGGCACGATGCTCTAGCTTAAGCGAATAGATGAGCCAGATAGTAGGCCGCTGCCGCGGCCAAGCCGCCGACGGCTCCGGTCTGGAGGCTCGACTTGAGGACGTTCATGCCCGTCAGGCGGCCTTTGACAGCGCCAAACACGAGCAAGGCCACGCCGGTAAGCACGATTGAAGCTCGGAATGCCACGTCAATATTAGACGAGACCAAGTATGGCGCCAGGGGAATGAGACCACCGACGAGGTAAGAGGCCCCGATGGTGGCGGCACTGATTGGTGCTCGCTTCGGGTTAGGTCGCTCCATCCCGAGCTCGAAGCGCATCATGAAGTCGACCCACCGTTTGCGATCGGAAGTGATTGCCCCAACGACGCTGCGCAAAGGGTCTCCTTCGAGCCCGTATTGCTTGAGAATCGTTTCGACCTCGGCAATCTCACGGTCCCGGAGGGTGTCTACTTCTGCGAATTCCCGCCGCTCTTCCGACTCATAGTGTTCCTGATCGGTCCTGGCAGCGAGGTAGCCACCGAGACCCATGGCGATCGCTCCTGCCACGATTTCGGCCATGCCTGCGGTGGCAATTATCTTGGTGGATGACACCGCGGCCGATAGTCCCGCTGCGAGGGCGAAGGGCACGGTCAATCCATCGGCCATCCCGATGACGACATCGCGG
This sequence comes from uncultured Alphaproteobacteria bacterium, assembly GCA_963738065.1. Lineage (GTDB taxonomy): Bacteria > Pseudomonadota > Alphaproteobacteria > Rhizobiales > Hyphomicrobiaceae > AWTP1-13. The sequence continues at coordinate 10,976 of CAVTVO010000008.1, read as the reverse complement.
ACGGTTTCGGATCCGGTGAAGTGCTTTTCGACATGAGGTGTTGCCGGCATAGGCGGTTGATCCTTTGCGTGAGTTCGCCAAGCCATCGCATTGACCGCTATCAGGGCGATCGTAGTTCTCCAGTGCTTCCGATTGTGAGCTGCCGGTGGCTATCAAACGCCATAACGCAAAATGGCAGCAGCGGGCCCGCCGCCAGGGATGTCTTGACGACGGACAGCATGCACTTTGGCCCCCGAGCTGATGGCCCGCCCGGCGATCTCATCGAGGACGTCGTACCGCGAGGGGCCTGCGACTTCCGCGAATGCCAGGACGCCGCTCTGCTCATCGATGGTTCCTGGCAAAGCCGCATCAATATCGACAAGCAATGTGTCGATGGCACCAAAAGTAGCGGCTCGGGCGATATCGGCGAGATCTGTCGCGGCGCGACCGGAACCGGCACGCTCCTCAAACAACCGCCTTACGCCTTCCAATTGTTCCGCGTATCGGACAGCCAGCACTGCTATTGCCGCTGCGGCCAGGTCGCCATTGCTAGTCCTGTCGTCCGTGCGCAGGAGCCCTTGGTCCAGAAGTCCCGGATAGGAATTGACTGAGCGGTAGATCGAAGCCAGCGGTTCGGATGCGGCCAGAACGAGCGGCACATCCAGACCGGCTAGGATTGGTCGTGTCGCGGCATCGACAATCCTTGCATACTGTGCCAGGCGAACCTTCTGGCCTTCGGAACCTTAAATCCGCCCGAGGGGGCCTCGACTGTTGAGGGTGGATTTGTTGACCGCATCCGCCGCACCCCTCGGCAGTCCCGGCACAGACACTTCCTGCGGCTCATGTTCGGCTGAGACCTCGATCAATCGTGTCGCGTTCTCCGAGATGGCCAGCACAAAGGCCGTGTGGGGGAACGCTACGGCGCGGAGCAGCGGCTTCAAGTGAAACCGATCCGACACCTCCACGCTTTCCTGAAGCTTGTTGGCAAGGCGGAATGTCCGGATATCGTCGGGTGTCACAAGAACGGCCAGGCTGTTTGCCTGGAGTCGCCAGAACGCATTGTCGTCCAGGAGGTCCGCCATGCGCTCTCGCATCAGAGCAAGCCGCCGCTTGTCAAAGCCGGCTTCCTCCAATTGGCCAAATGCCTTCTTCGACAGGTTCCCAAGTGTGGTATGGCTCATGACGACGTGCTGCGTCAGCGGTGTAGTCGGCAAGTAGATCGATACGCAGGCATCGGCTCGCCGCCGGTTGAGGGCTTTGATTTCTTGTTGTGTCGGAACATCCACGTAAAGCATTTGCGTTTCCTTAGCCGATCTCTTTGTGAGTGTTCTTACAACGCAGAGGTCACAAGCAGAAATCACAGGACTATGTGCTAGAAACTATTTCTTCAAAGATGGCGGCCTTTTTGCGGGGGTGGGTCCGCTCCAGCGAGGAATGCTCAGTTTGCTCCTTGTCCGGCGGCCCGGCAGGCTACGATCCAGGCGATTTTCCGCTGCATCTTCGCCCAATCCGAGTCCAGAACCTGCGGTGGTTTCCCCCGTGGAACCTCCTAGATCGAAGCCAGGGCGATCTATGGCACCGGGTTCGGGTGCCCTACCTGCGGCTACGCGATCAAGTTCATCCTGACCCTGAGGGTCGCTTTGCTTGTTGCACTTTTTGCCTTCTTTCTTCAGGGAGAAGTCCAGATCACCTCTATTTTTCACGATGTTGTCCTCCTCATTTGCGCTCGTTTGCGTTTTTATCGGTAGGCTGTCTCTCTTGCGTCAGGCGCCATCATCAAGTTGCACGCGTCTCAAGCGCAAAGCATTGGCGATGACACTCACGGAAGACATAGCCATCGCCGCGGCGCCGATGACCGGCGACAGCAGAACGCCAAAGAAGGGGTACAGCACCCCCGCTGCGATTGGCACGCCGGCCGAATTGTAAATGAAGGCAAAAAACAAGTTCTGCCGGATATTGTTCATCGTCGCGTGCGACAGCCGTCGCGCCCGCACGATTCCGGTCAGATCGCCTTTCAGGAGCGTCACGCCGGCGCTCTCGATCGCCACGTCGGTACCGGTGCCCATGGCAATACCGACTTCGGCGGCAGCGAGGGCTGGCGCATCGTTGACGCCGTCGCCCGCCATTGCCACGACGCGACCTTCCTTCCGCAGTTTTTCGACAATTGCGCTCTTCTGATCCGGCAGCACCTCTGCCTCGACTTCCACTATCCCAAGCCGTCGCGCCACGGCCTCGGCCGTCGTGCGGTTGTCGCCGGTCAGCATGACGATGCGTATGCCGTCGGCGATGAGCGCTTTGAGCGCACCCGGCGTTGATGCCTTAATTGGATCGGCAATGGCGATCACGCCGCCCAGTTTGCCGTCGATGGCCAAGAAGATGGCAGTCGCACCATCCTGCCGCAATCGCTCGGCCTCGCCCTCAAGTGATGCAGTCGCGACATTGAGCTCACCGAGATACTTCGCGTTGCCAAGCGCGACACGGCGGTGTTCCACCATGCCCGTAACGCCCTTGCCGGTTAGGGAATCGAAGCCCTGAACTTCAGCTAGCGCAATGTCTTCGCGCGACCGCCGCGGCGACAATGGCGGCCGCCAAGGGATGCTCGCTTGCGCGTTCAAGACTGGCTGCAAGGCGCAGCACGTCCTTCTCGTCGTTTCCTTCCGCCGGCACGACAGCAACAACTTTCGGTTTACCCTCGGTAAGTGTTCCCGTCTTGTCGACGACCAGTGTGTCGACCTTCTCCATACGCTCCAGCGCCTCGGCATTCTTGATCAGAACACCTGCCTGTGCGCCACGCCCAATGCCAACCATAATCGACATCGGGGTGGCCAAGCCCAGCGCGCAAGGGCAGGCGATGATGAGCACCGTCACTGCGGCAATGAGGCCGTAGGCATAGCGGGGCTCAGGCCCGAACGTTGCCCAAGCAGCGAAGGCAAGTAGCGCGCAAAGGATCACTAGGGGCACGAACCAGGAAGCGACTTGATCGGCCAGCCGCTGGATCGGTGCGCGGGAGCGCTGCGCTTGCGCGACCATTTGCACGATTCGCGCAAGCAGAGTGTCGCTGCCGACCTTTTCCGCACGCATCACGATACTGCCGCTTTGGTTCAATGTGCCGGCGACAACCTTCATGTTCTCACCCTTGGTCACCGGCATCAACTCTCCAGTCACCATCAATTCATCGAAAGACGATCGACCATCGACCACCACGCCGTCGACCGGGACCTTTTCGCCCGGACGCACGCGCATGCGGTCACCGACCGCGATCGCATCGAGCGGCACTTCCTCCTCCGACCCGTCGTTATTCAGGCGCCTCGCCATCTTTGGTGCGAGATTCAGGAGCGCGCGGATTGCGCCCGAGGTCTGCGCCCGCGCTCGCAGCTCCAGCACCTGGCCGAGCAGCACCAGAACCGTGATGACGGCAGCGGCCTCAAAATAGACGGCGACTGATCCGCCATGACCACGAAATGCCGCCGGGAAGACATTGGGCGCGAACGTCGCCACCAGGCTGTAGAGGTAGGCCACGCCGGTGCCCATCGCGATCAACGTGAACATATTGAGATTGCGCGTGACCAGTGACTGACCGCCGCGCACGAAGAATGGCCACCCGGCCCACAGCACCACGGGCGTGGCGAAAGCGAATTGGATATAGCCCGACATGCTTGGATCGACGAGACCGTTGATGTCGACGAGGTGGCTTCCCATCTCCAGCACGAATACTGGCAGGGTCAGCACGAGGCCGATCCAGAACCGCCGCGTCATGTCGGCGAGTTCGGCGTTGGGCCCTATGTCGGCAGCTGCCATCGCCGGTTCGAGAGCCATGCCGCAGATCGGGCACGAGCCGGGACCTACCTGGCGGATCTCCGGATGCATCGGGCAGGTATAGATTGTGCCCTCGGGGGAGGCCTGCGCTGGCACGGCCTTGGCATTAAGATACCGTATCGGGTCGGCAACGAATTTCGTTTGGCAACCCGCGGAACAGAAGTAGTAGGTGCGGTCCTGGTGTCGGTGGCGATGCGGCGTCGTAGCCGGATCGACAGTCATGCCACAGACCGGATCGGTTGCGGTCGCAACGGCCGAGCCGTTTCTGTTGCGGTCGTGATGGTTGGCATTTAGCCGCTTGTCCGGGTCAGGGGACACTTTGGCTGGCTTCTGGTCCACAAGCACGAGGTTATCTCGACGAATGACGGCGGCTCGAAAGCCGCAACGTTTCTTTCTCTATTCAGGCGATGCTTGACAGCACCAAGGACGGGTGTTGCAGCGTCCGGCTGACCGGACACTTGTCGGCGACCTCAAGCAATTTGGACTTCTGCTCGGCGGTCAATGGGCCGGTCAGACGGACTACGCGCTCGAAGCGGTCAACCTTGCCAGCCCCGTCAGAGGCTGCGATTTTGTCGTGCCGCAGCTCTACGGAGATCTTCTCCAGCGGCCATGACTTGCGCGCCGCATACATGCGCAACGTCATCGCCGTGCAGGCACCGAGCCCCGCCAGGAGATATTCGTAAGGCGAAGCACCGGTGTCGCGACCGCCGAGCGGTTCCGGCTCGTCAGCGCCCATGACGTGGCGCCCTGCCGTGACGAACTGGGCATAGGGGCCAAGGCCGCTTTCGGTGACAGTAACGGCATTCTCGACCAAGTCGGTCATCGCCGCATCAAGACTTGTGGGCGCCGACCGCGCAGGTCGACGTCCCAAGGACGCTATATGCGGGGCAAATCCCGACAAACGCCGTGACAATCGGAATGACTCCGATCCACCCGACCCAGTTCCAACCCGTGCTGGGGAAGCCGAGCGGGATCGCATAGGCAATCAGTACGAGACCTATGCCGATGCGGATGACGCGATCGATGTTGCCAATGTTCTTTGTCATGAAGTCTCCATTCCCGGTCGCGGCGCGCCAGTCTCCCTCAAGTGATAGCTCGGCCTTTCGCGGGCGCGGCCTCAGGAATTTCGGCGACGGACTGCAAGGAAAGCGAAACCCACGACGAGCAGAACGACCACAAGCAGGCCGATCCCTCCGAAACCACCCATTCCCCAACCCATCCCCCATCCCCAGCGGTCGCCCATCATTCCACCCGGGCCTGGCCCGTAGGGCTGCGCATTCGCGGTCAGAACTCGCGGCGCCAAGGGCCAACGCGGTGGAGACGAACAACGTAGTTTTGAATGCTTTAGTCATTGTGATGACCTCCAATAAAGCGACGAGCTAACCTCGCCACATCGCGCGACGGCACGCTTTGATCTATCTCAACCGAGCAGCGGCACGAGCCTTCAAGAGCAGATGCGTACTAAGAGCGGGACCAGGCGATATGGATATTCCGCCGGCCCTCACATCATGCAGCCTACGCTGGTAAGGATCTCATCAGCGCTTTTCTTCTGCTCCGCGCTCAAAGCCTCGTAGAGCTTTGCAAGCGCCGGCTTCAGGTCTTTCAGCGCCTTAGTCCGGCTCTCCATGGCCGCAAGTTGTGCGTCAAGCCGCTCGACTGGGGTCTTGGCGTCGTAGACCGTCTGCATCGTTTGCCACATGCCTTGCGTGCTTTGCAGATTGAGCTTTGTGGCGCTGGCGTAGGCGTCCCAGGCGCCCTTCTGGGAGTCGGTAATGGCGAGTTCGGCCTTCAAGAAGGCAATCCGGCCGTCGATGAAGGCTGACCCCTGGCCATCAGAGCCAACCATTGTGCAGCCGCCCATCATCGAGCCAGGGCCCATTTGCCAGTCGCGACCCGTCATGTTGGGCCCCATCATGCCCCAACCCGGCCCCCGCTGCTGGGCAAGCACTGGAGCTGCAGCGGCAGCAAGACCAAGAGCGAGCATGGACGCTAAGAGGATTGAGTTCCGCTTCATGACTTATGGTTTCCATTTACAGAGTGGATCTTCGGTTTTGGTTGGATGGTCCGTCTCAGCTGCCTATCAACGCATCCCGGCGAGACGTGTACTCTTCGCGCTCGATCTCACCCTTGGCAAACCGCTCATCGAGAATTTCGCGCGGCGTCCGAAGAGGTACCTTCGGACCACCACCGCCGTTGCTCTGCCGGGGATAGTAGGCAAACGCCACGATGACGACGAGGACGAGGCCAATCACGACCAGCGGGCCGAGCCCCATGCCTCCCGCTCCCCAACCCATTCCCCAACCCCAATCATTCATCATGAGAACCTCCAACCGTGAGCACTGGCCCATCGATCGCTGCTCATTGGGCGAGCGCAAGATGGTCAGCAACGTGTCTGGTCAAACCCTAACCGGATCGCAAGAGAGTGGAAGAAAACTCGGAATCTACCCACACCGGCCATCGGGGCAGTTTTGGATGTGGTTGCGGCCCAATCCTTGCCGCTTGCTGCCGTTGGGAACAGAAGCATTGACGCCCTGATACCAACGTCCCAACGCGACAGCGACACGCTTCAAAACGACCGTCACGGCGGCCATCGACACGCGAGGCTTACTCAGAGGTCGGTAACGACCTGTTTCAAGAGATCCCTGACCTCGCCGGCGATAGACGCCAACTTCGGATTACCGACAGCCATCATCGAGGCTACGGGATCAACGGCCGAGACCTCCATTAGGCCCTTGCCAATTTCCTGAACGACCACGTTGCAGGGCAGCATCGTTCCGATCATGTCCTCGGTTTGCAGCGCCTTATGCGCGAACTCAGGATTGCATGCGCCAAGGATAGTGTAGGGTCGAAAATCGATGTCGAGCTTCTTCTTCATCGTTGCCCGCACATCGATCGTCGTCAGGACGCCAAATCCCTTGCCGGCCAAGGCTTCCGTCACGTGCTGGATCGCCTGAACGAAAGGCATCTCAAGTGTCTTGCTGAAATAGTAGCTCATGCTGGTCTCCGAAAACACTACTGTACTCGATCGTGAACTGTTCGAGGCACTTGTGGCTGGCCCGTCGCATGATCAAAATTCCAAGTTCTCGCTGCCCCCCCCGCTTTAATTCTTGCGCAGGCGAAAAAGGGAAACCGACTCCAGGTCAACTTGATCTGGAGTCGGTCTCGGGGATTGTCGCGCCCCGGGGGCAAGGCGCTGTGCGCTGGGTTTGGGGAAACCCAGGGCATCCCGTAGAACCCGCCGGGAGGGAGCCTAGCGGGTTAGCCTATGGAAGCGCTCTCGCTGAGCATCATCCAGACTCGGAAACTACCTATGGACGTCATCAAGAGCCTCGTCTTCGCCGCGGTCGAACTCGCTGTTGATCGACTCCTTTGACCAGGATCAACGCGCGTTGCGAAATCGAGGTGACATTCTCGGCTGAGCGCCACTGCTCGAAGGGAGTGCTGAGCACGGAAGGGCCGGTGAAGAGCCGGAACAAGATGCTGCGCCCACATTGGATCTTTTGAAGTTCCGATCGTTGCCGGATGGCTTTGCTTTGGCGCGGGTCCGGCTCTTTCGCAAGCTCGTCGAGAGAGACTTCCACTCATCATGAGTAGACTTCCGCCGCAGAATTCAGCCGCCTACAAGGCGATCCGGAACCGTGCCGCCAACGCAACCGTGCAGGTTCTGCCTCTGACAAAGACCGAGGTTTGGTCAGTGCCAAAGAACTCGGTGGACGCCGTCAGAAAAGCGGCGGCTCGATATGGCGCAGATGCAAGCCGCCTTGGCGCGCATTGGAGTCATATATTTCGCAGAATGCGCGGCGGCATGATGACGAACGGCATGATGCGGGGAATAAAGGGCATGACTGCGCGGGAAGAAATGATGATGAAGCGCGCCATGTCCTCGAGGGCGACCATGGGCATCGCCATGATGGGGATGCCACAAGCTGCGCAGGTGGAGTATGCGCTCACAAAAGACTTGAGTAGTCAGCCGATATCGACAGGAGCCGACAAGATTGAGATCGACCTCAATGACAAAACGACTGTCTCGGCCACGCGCACAAGCGCTACCGTGAAATCCGACATGCTGATCTGGACCGGCGTCGTCGAGGATAGCGGTGATCCGGTGGTATTGATGTGGTGGCCCGGAATGCGGATGACAGGCACAATTCACTATAAGGGCCGCGTCTACTCCATCAGATGCGTCCGAGGCGTCCTGCAAGCCATGGTCGAGATGGATGCCGACAAGATGCCCCCCGAGCATGCGGCGATGCCGCAGCGGATGCGCGCCAACAACCCGAACTTGCGAGATGATCCGCTGGTGCATCAAGGTGACGCGAGCATGCTGAGGCCAGGAGCGGTGGCAATGCGCCCGGCGAGACCAGAGGGCTCACCGGCGGCGCCTTCCACGAAGGACGTCGTCATCGACGTTATTGTCGCCTATACGAAGAAGGCGGCCAGCAACTACACCGATATCAAGCGTGATCTCGTCGAATTGGCTATCGAGGAGGCTAATGAGTTGTTTCGTTGGAGCAACATCAGCAACGTCAAGCTGAGATTGGTGCACGCCTATCAGACCGACTACGTGGAAGAGGGCGCGGACTTCGATCACGTCTGGCGCTTCGCCGACAAAGGCGACGGCTACATGGACGAGATCCACGGTCTGCGAGACCAATATCGCGCGGATGTCGCCGTGCTGATCGTTGACGATCCCCAAGGATGCGGGCTGGCCACGCGCGTCTTTGCTGATGCGGACGAGGCCTTTGCCGTCGTCCATCACGAGTGCGCGGCCAACACCTACTCCCTCGCCCATGAGATTGGCCACCTCATTGGCGCCCGCCACGATCTCAACTTGGATAAGGTCATGACGCCGTTCCCGTATGGACACGGGTACGTCGACGGCACCAAGTGGCGGTCCATCATGAGCTACAAGGAAAGCTGTGGCGGTTGCGCTCGTCTCCCGGTGTGGTCGAGCCCCAAGGTGTTCATCAAAGGTGACGTGGCTGGCACGGTAGATCTGGACAATGCGCGCGTGATCGTTGAGCAGGCGGCAAGGGTGGCAGCGTTCAGATAGACTCGGTCGCGCGCCAAGTCGTCCCGCGCAAGATGGCGCGCGGAGTTGGACCTGAGCCACGGAGCGAAACGCTATCGTTTTGGCGCCAAGCAAGACTGGCAAGACCACATCGCCCGAGAACGTGGTGGAGCTGGTTTGCGGGCTAGCCACGAACGACAATGTAAATCCTATGAACTTCTCTTGCGGGTCAAAAGTTCGCATGCGAGACGTGCGCCAATGCAGTCCGCAATGCCCCAGATAACTGCCGACTTGTTGCGCCGCAGCGCATCGCGGGTTGCCCCCATCGACCCTCAAGCGCAGCGTTTCGCCAACCGCGAGCGTGAACCTATCGGTTGCCATCACCCCTACTCACGGGGCCAGCTTCTAAGACCGACCGGCTGGTCTCGTTGCCCAATCGCCGCGCCGAATTCTGCACTCAACCCATAGCTGAGACGCTCGTCGACGCCGCAAAGCACTCGCTCTAATCAAACGCGTCCTGTGGATATGATGTGGATAATTTCAAAGCGATGCGCAATAAGCTATTGATTTAATTGGTCGGAGCGGGGAGATTTGAACTCCCGACCCCCAGTCCCCCAGTCTGGGGTTCCGTGATTTGGCGAGCGCGTCGACCGCAATTGTTGGTGCTCAAGCTTGCTCGTGAGTAGAAGCACCGCTTGGCCGTCGAGCCGGTTGCGCCCCTACCGCTTTCTTGTCCTCCCCTGCTACGTAGCCAGCCCAATCCTGCATCAGCTTTCGTCGCTCATCCAGAAAGCGAGTGCGCAAGTAAGCTGCCCGGACCTTGTCCGGGATCTTGTGTGCCAGGGCGGCCTCCGAGACGTCATCGCGCACCTTGGCTGCTTCGGCACACCAATCCTTAAAACTCGACCGGAAGCCGTGCGCAGTGGCTTTGCCGTTGAGCCCGGCGTCGCGAAGGACCTTGGTCAACGTCATGTCGGAAAGCGGCAGGCCAGGCTTAGTACCGGGGAAGAGGAACTCGCTCTGGGGATAGGCGGCGCGGGCCTCATGCAGAATGGCAACCGCCCGAGGCGCCAACGGCACGGCATGTTCAAGGCGAGCCTTCATGCGCTCCGCGGGCACGGTCCAAAGCGCAGCATCATGATTGATCTCGTCCCAGGTCGCGAGGCGAACTTCCCCACTGCGCGACGCCGTCAGAATGAGAAACTCGAAGCTGAGGCGCGTTGCAGCCCAGCCCTCCAGGCGACGAAGGCGCGTCACGAACGTCCGCACGTCGGCGTAGGGCATGGCCGGATGATGCTCGAGCTTACGTTTGCGGGAGCCGAGCACAGTCGCGACACCGATCGTGGGTGATGCCTTGTCGCGCTCGCCGCGCACGATCGCGGCCTCAAACACGGCGCGCATGCGCTGCAATATGCGTCTGGCGGTCTCACGCTTCGTGTTCCAGATAGGTTTCAGGATGTCGATTACTTCGGCCGCGGTGATTTCGCCTACGGGACGCTTACCGATCTCCGGGAACACGTAGGCCTGCATGGTCGAACGCCACTGAGCCTTGTGCTTGTCGTTGGAGAGCTGCTGCTCCTTCATCTCGAAGTAGCCATCGAAGGCGGCCCGGAAGGTGATCGAACGCGGAACCGTGGCGGCGATTCGCTCGGCCTGCCTCTGCTCCGAGATTACGTCGCGGCCGTCGCTGGCGCCGATCCGGATCTGTGTCGCCTTGCTCCGAGCGTCCTCGAGCGACACGCAGGGATAGACACCAAGACCCAGTTGCCGCCGCCGGCCTCCGATCGCAATCCGAAGCTCCCACTTCTTCGCGCCGGTGTCCGTGACGACGAGGCTGAGGCCGCCGCCATCGGCGTAGATTCCGGGCGCGCTCACCTTCTCTACGGCAAGTGCTTTCAATCGATTTCGGGTTCGAATTCCAGCCATCGCCTGGCCCCTTCAACCCACCATCCAACCCACCATTTGGAGTCCGGATTGAGAGGTAAGCCAGCGGAGGCCGATGGACAAGCCCTAACCGCACTTACGCTCATACGAGAGGGGCGATCGTTGAAGTTTATTAAATTATTTCAGCTATTTGTGACGTCCGCCGCGATCCAACGAGGGCCGAGAAAAGCCCAGAACGTATTCGCTACGGTTGAGAAGAAATCAGGGCTCTTGGCGGAGGGAGTGG
>CAVTVO010000007.1:0-31605 GCA_963738065.1 uncultured Alphaproteobacteria bacterium | reverse complement strand
TGCTACTTCCGGACCTGGCACAAAGCCGACCCTGCCGGCGGCTGCGGCCTTCGCCCGGAGTCACTCCGCGAATTGTGCCCAAGGGCCGCCAGGCCATCGATGAGTTGACGCCGGGATGCCCGGCCGTCGCCGACTTGCCACTCGACAACGTCGGCTGCACCGGCTAGGCACCCCTCCATGATGCGGCGTCTCTACGACTGGATGATGCGGGTGGCGGGCCACGACAAGGCCCCGCACGCTCTGTTCTGGGTGGCTTTCATCGAGAGCTCGGTGTTTCCCATCCCCCCCGACGTCATGCTGATCCCCATGATCCTGGCGCAGCGCAGCAAGGCCTGGCTCTACGCCACGATCTGCACGGTAGGGTCGGTGATCGGCGGCCTGGCGGGCTACGCGATCGGCTACTACCTCTTCGAGTACATCGGCGAGCCGGTTCTCAAGCTCTATGGCTACGGCCAGAAGTACAAGGATGCCGCCGACCTTTTCAATGCCTGGGGACCGTGGATCCTGATCGCCAAGGGCTGGACGCCATTCCCCTACAAGGTGCTTACCATCGCCGCCGGCGCCTTCAAGATGAGCCTGGGGCCTTTCATCCTTGCCAGCATCGTTGCGCGCTCCATGCGCTTCTATCTGGTGGCGGCGCTGCTCTACTGGTTTGGCGAGCCCATCCGTGATTTCATCGAACGGCGCCTGAGCCTCGTCACGACTGCCTTCCTCGTCCTGCTGGTGGAAGGATTCGTGGCTATCAAGTACGTGTTTTAGCCGGCTTTTGTTGCTCCCATGCTGCGCAACGCCAAGAACCATGTGCACTCGTCGGCCTATCGCTTGGGGGCGCTAGCTCTATTCGCCGCGGCGGCCGTAATCCTCGCCGCGCTCGGCTTCGAGCACCTCGGCGGGCTGGCGCCCTGTCCTTTGTGCTTGGAGCAACGCTACGCCTACTATGGCGGCGTGCCCGCTCTCTTTCTGGCGCTGGTGCTGCTGGCGGCGGAGCGTCCGCGCGTGGCCGCGCTCGTGTTCATGCTGGTGGCGGCGGGCTTCCTCGCCAATGCGGCGCTTGGCACCTACCATGCCGGAGTGGAATGGAAGCTCTGGCCCGGCCCCCAGACCTGCAGCGGAACCGCCGTGCAGCCGCTGGGGTCCGGCTCCGGCGGGGTCCTCGGCAGCCTTTCGAACGCGCATGTCGTGCGCTGTGACGAGATCCCTTGGCAATTCCTGGGGCTCTCGCTGGCGGGCTGGAACGTGGTGGCCTCGCTGATGCTCGCAGGCTGTGCCGGTTCGGCCGCGCTCAAGGCCCTGCGGAGCTGAGCCTGAGCTGTCGGCTCGGCCGGCGCACGCATTTTGGCCCCTGTGTGCTTCCCGCCGCCTATACCCATGCGCGCGCCCAGCGCGTACACTTGTCCGGGGAGAGGCGAAGCCCGCATTCCGGGTCAGTTAGGAGGGGAGAGGGGCATGCACATCATCCAACTCTCGTTCGCGCTCGTCCTTGCAACGGCTGTTCCGGCCGCGGCCTGGGCCCAGGGGGGCGTCCCGGCTGACACATCGAACCTGGTGGTCGCCGCGGCCAAGAAGGCACACGCCAGGAACAAGAAGAAGAAGCGCGTCAAGCCTGCGGGGCCCGCCGCGAGAGTGCTGTTTGGCGCCGTCAAGACGCCGGCGCCAATGGCTGCCCGCGCCATCGGCTTCTACGCCAAGGGCTGTCTGGCCGGCGCCGTGGCGCTCCCCGTCGACGGCGTAGCCTGGCAGGCCATGCGACTCTCCCGCAACCGCAACTGGGGCCATCCCAAGCTCGTGGCGCTGGTGGAGAAGCTCGCGCGCGAGGCCAGGGAGCACGATGGCTGGCCGGGCCTGCTCGTGGGCGATCTGTCCCAGCCGCGCGGCGGGCCGATGCTCAGCAGCCACGCCAGCCACCAGGTCGGCCTCGATGCCGACATCTGGTTCACACCCATGCCGGATCACCGCCTGTCCGAGAAGGAGCGGGAGGAGCTGTCGGCAAAGTCGATGCTGGCAGCCGATGGCGTCTCCGTCGACCCCAAGGTGTGGACCGACGCGCACGCGCGCGTGTTGAAGCGCGCCGCCTCTTACGCCAGCGTGGAGAGGATTTTCGTGCATCCGGCCATCAAGAAAGCGCTGTGCGATACCGTCCCCAAGGACCAGGAGCACGGTTGGCTCAGGAAGATCCGCGCCTATTGGGGCCACAACGACCACTTTCACGTCCGCATCGCCTGTCCGCAGGGCAGCGGCACCTGCGAGCACCAGCCGCCGCTTCCCGCCGACGACGGCTGCGGCGCCGAGCTCAAGCACTGGCTGGCCCTGGTGAAGCCCAAGCCCAAGCCTGCCGTGCCGCCGCCTGCGGGCAAGCCCGCGCCAGCCAAGCGCGGACTCACACTCGATCAGCTGCCCGCCGAATGCCGCGGTGTGCTGGCGAGCGGCGGGAACGCCCCTGTCGCGGCTGCCACGCCGCCGGCGCACGCCGCCGCGCCCTCCGGTGCTACGGGGGCCGGGAAGATCCCAGCAACGAAGTAGCCGGTGTAGCGACTTACGCCTCGGCCTTGACCCCGACACCCACCGGGCAGCTCAGCCCGGTGCCGCCGAGGCCGCAGTAGCCGTGCGGCACTTTGGCCAGGTACTGCTGGTGGTAGTCCTCGGCGAAATAGAATTCCGGCGCATCAACGATCTCGGTCGTGATCGGCCCGTAGCGGTTGGCCGCGAGTACCTTCTGGTAGGCCGCCTTGGAGGCCTCGGCGGCGCTCCGCTGGGCCGGCGAGGTCACATAGACGCCGGAGCGGTACTGCGTGCCGACGTCGTTGCCCTGGCGCATGCCCTGGGTCGGGTCATGGCTCTCCCAGAAGGTCTTGAGCAGCGTCTCGTATGACACCTTCTTGGGGTCGAACACGACCAGCACCACCTCGTTGTGGCCGGTGCGACCCGAGCACACCTCCTCGTAGGTTGGGTTGGGTGTGATGCCGCCGGCATAGCCGACTGCCGTCACCCAGATGCCCTCGCCCATCTCCCAGAACTTGCGCTCGGCGCCCCAGAAACAGCCGAGCCCGAAGATTGCCGTTTCCAGGCCCTCGGGATAAGGGCCCTTCAGCGCGCGCTTGTTGAGGAAATGCGTCTTGGCGGTGGGGATTGGCTGGTCGCGGCCTTTGAGGGCAGTGTCGGGGTTCGGCATCTCGGTCTTCTTGCGGGCGAAGAACATGGGGGCACCGTGGTGTTCGAGAGGATGCTCCTGATATAGTGCGGCGGGCCCAGGATGCACAACAAGTCCGTCTCAAGTTGCGGTGAGCTGAGGAGAGTTGGCGATGGCGGAAGCGGCAAGGACTTCCGAACGTAAGATCTACGAGGCCGGCGGCGGCCGCAAGCTGGCCCTGTCGTTGGCGTTCCTGATTTTGCTGCCGTTCTATGCCAGCCTGCCGGCGATGCTGATCGAGCGGCTGATCCACGGCTTGTGGTTCGATACCATCGGGCTCATGATCTTCAGCGCGATCTTTACCGCCCTGATGGTGCTGCTCGGCGTCCAGCTCTACCATTCGCTGCGCTCGCGGGTCGAGTTCGGCGACACGGCGGTCAGGGTGACGCTGCCGCAGGGCAGCGGCGCGACGCCGATGCTGCGTTTCGTCAACCGCGAGATCCCCTATGGCGATGTCGAAGCGGTAGAGACCCGCCGCGTGCTGTTCGGCAAGACCATGGCACCGGTGCTCCTCCGTGCCACGCGGCTGCGCACCAAGGACGGCAAGCACGTGCGGCTCGGCAATGTGAACGAGGACAACGTCGACGCTGCCCTGCCCTTTCCCGAGATCGGCGCCAGGATTGCCGAGCGCGCCGGCGTCAAGGTGGTGGACGCCGGCACCGTGCGGCGCTCGGTCGAGCGGCGCGTGCTCGGACTGATTGGGCGCAAGACCGCCATCGAGGAGAGCCCGCCGCTGAGCGACGCCGAGATTGCCGAGCTCAACGGACGCCATGCTCGCGCCATGCGCTATCTCGTGGCCGTCATGGCGGTGCTGATCGTCGGCGGGATCGCCATCGACGTGTTCACGGCGCCACGCACGTCCTTCATCGCGGGGATGGCAGGCGGCTCCGCGGCCAAGAAATAGAGCTTGCTCAGTTGGCGAAGACGTTGATGCGCCGCCGCCGACGGCCGGCGTAGGCGAAAGCAATGCCGATCACGCAGAAGAAGAGAGCAGCCGGCACCTGCAACAAACGGCCGAGCCCCAAGTCCCACACCAGCGGGTGCGTGGCGCGCTTGACGGCGTCCTGGACCGTGTTGAGCAGCGCCGGGGCCAGCACAGTCCAGTGCTCCAGCAGCGAGGTCGTCACCAGATGGTTGGCGGCAAGTGTTCGGGTGCCGTCGTAGACTGCGGCGATCAGTGCGGTCAGCAGGAAGACGGCCGCCAGAAAGCGAAAGAATGCCAGCATCGCTTGCGTCGAGCCCCGTGTATTGCAGCATTTCGGCCCGCGCATCGCGGCGGGCAGCCGCTAGCCACATTGCACGAGGATTGCGGCACCGCAACGGTTGGGGCAGCAGAGGCCCAGATCGGGCCCAGATCAGGCCCAGATTTCGGCGATCGGGCCCAGACTGGGCCGCTTGCACTCAGGTTGCCGGCATCTATATTCGCCTGGCGCCTGCCGGAGGGATGGCCGAGTGGCTGAAGGCGCACGCTTGGAAAGCGTGTATACGGGCAACCGTATCGTGGGTTCGAATCCCACTCCCTCCGCCAGCGGACTATTTAGCGAAATCCGAAGCTGTCCAGAAAGCTCAATAATTTCATCCCGTTGATGCCTATTTGGTGCTTTTCTTCGTCCGCCGCCGTTTGGTACAATTCACGAACGAGACGTGGGTACAGACGTGGGTAGACCGACGGGGGTTGCTAGGGTGTTCCAGACACTCAATCGGCTGTCACAGCTTGAGGTGATCAACGCCAAAGTGGGCATGCATGCCGACGGTGGCGGCCTTTATCTGCAGGTAACGAAGACCGCGTCGGGACAGCTCAACAAGAGCTGGCTCTACCGCTATGCCGTCGGCGGCCGCGAACGGCAGATGGGGCTAGGTTCGCTGACCGAGGTCAAGCTCGCGGATGCCAGGCAGAAGGCCGCCGAGTGCCGGCAGCAGCGGCTGGACGGAATTGATCCGATCGAAGCGCGCGAGAGCGCTCGGCGGCTGGCAGAGGTAAGCGCCATAACGTTCCGCCGAGCCTTCGAGACCTACTTCGCTACGAAGCGCAAGAGCCTTTCGAATGCCAAGCATGCCGCGCAGTGGCAGTCGACTATGGAGACCTACGTCTTCCCATCAATTGCTAATCGGCCAGTCGGAGAGATCGAAGCTCGGGAAATCCTGGACCTGCTGACGCCGATCTGGTTTGTGAAGACTGAGACAGCCAGACGCGTGCTGCAACGCATGGAGGCCGTCTTCAAGTCCGCAATCCTGCGCGGCTACCGCCAGCGAGTCTCGCCGTGTGTAGGCGTCAAGGAAGAGCTTGGCACACGTCACCAGAATGTGGTCAACCACCGGGCCTTACACTATCGCCGGATTCCGGCTTTCCTAGCCGATCTACGCGTGAGCAATAGTCAGCTCGCCACGAGGCTTGCGTTCGAGTGGCTGGTCCTGACGGCGACACGCAGTGGCGAAACGCGACTTGCGCGCTGGAGCGAGATTGACGGGCGAGCGCGGCTTTGGACCATCCCTGCCGAGCGCATGAAGGCGAAGCGCACCCACGTCGTTCCGCTGTCCAAGCGCTGCATGGAGATCCTTCGGACAACTCGTGCATTGTATCCAGCCTCGGACTTCATTTTCCCTGGCGTGAAGACGGGTGCCCCGCTTTCGGACATGACGTTCACGAAAGCGCTGCGCGACATGGGGCTTGGCGAGGAGGCTACGCCCCACGGGATGAGGAGTGCCTTCAAGGTCTGGTGCGCCGAGATCGCGAAGGCGCGTGACGAGGTGAGCGAGGCGGCCCTTGCTCACACGATCCCCGAGAAGGTCCGCGCCGCCTATCTCCGAACTGACTTTTTGGAGGAACGAAAGGCCCTCATGGTCGCCTGGGCGAAGTTTTGCGCGAGAAAGGTCACTGCTTCTGGGGCACGCGGATCTAACGAGCTCACTGCCGCGTTAAGCTCATAACCTGAAGGTCCTACGACCTTCAGGTTATGAGCTGACGGGTCTTCGGTCGGGTAGCATGAACGGTACAAGTCATTGATTGTGCTTCCGAATCTGTGAACCGTTGGAAAATGCGCCCGCGACACCCATCGAGGGCTGCTAGCCGCTGATAAGAAATCAATAGGTCGCAAACATGCGGCGGATCTCGCAGACGTTCTCGCTCCGGCTCAGTGCTAACATTAACAAGATGCGCGCCTTCTGCGGATTGAGGTTGTCGGCCGCAACCATGTCAGCTTCGGCGAGATAGCGCCGCAACGCCACGCGGCCGCTCAGAGCGCGGCTCGATTGGACGACGACGACGCCGACGTCGCGTGCTCGTTCCAATGCCTTGCGCTCTGCCGGGGTCGGAATGCCTGGTGCCAATCCCGCCGACACAATCCCACGCGCGCCAGCCGCTACCATAGCGTCTATGATCGCCCCGTCGTTGCCCGCATAGGAGTAGGCGATATCCACGCGCGGTAACTGCTTGAGCCCAGCCAATTGGAACTCCGTGTCGACGGTGTGGGGGCGTGTGGGCCGCCGATAGATCTGGACGCCATCGCCGTCCACGTGGCCAAGCACGCCGAAGTCTGGCGATCGGAATGTCTGCAGCCGATAGGTGGAAGTCTTGGTAACCTCGCGCGCTGCCTGGATCTCGTCGTTGAGGACCACGAGGGTACCGAGCCCACGGGCCGCAGGCGCCGATGCCGTGCGGATGGCGCCGAGCAGGTTCATGCCGCCATCGCTGCTGAGAGCACTTGCCGGCCGCTGTGATCCCACGAGCACTACGGTCTTGGGTGTCTTCACGGTCAAATGCAGGAAGTATGCGGTTTCTTCCAGTGTCGCGGTCCCATGCGTGATGACGAAACCCGCAATTGCCGGCTGCTCCGACGCGAGGCGGTGGATAATGCTAGCAATCTCAAACCACTCGGGGGGGCCTATGGCTGTGCTGCCAACGCTTCGGAACGGCACTGGCAAAAGCTCGGAGATACCCGCGATCTCCGGATAGCGCTCGATCACTTTCTCAACTGATAGTTTGGTACCAGTATCTGGGTAATCGAGCACATCGGTGCTGTCCCGACCAATTGAGGAGATGGTGCCACCGGTTCCAAGAACGGCGACGAGCGGACGATTTGTCATTGCTCCTCCAGGATTTTGACGGCACGCGCGGCGCGCCGCCGATCCACCGCGCTACAAAACAGGCTCAAGTACTCCCGCCGCCTTTGAAACGATGCAGCATACACGATAGCAGGTGTCACAGGTTGGTGTTGCTCAGTTTGGTGCGGAGGGGCAACTTCACTGTCAGCGCCGAGGGGAATTGTTGGACCCGCCGTCGAGCGTATTCCTTTGGCCACGAGAAAATGACGGTCAACTGCATGGTCGCACTCACTTGCCATCATATTCTAAGCGGCGTGGTTGGGGTGTCGGCTGCCACAGCGCTACCACGGGCATTTCCGCAGCTTGCGGCTACAAACCGCCGGGCTCAGTCATGTGCGAGCGCAATGCATTGAGGTCAATTGGCTGATGCTTAGCGGCTGGCGGCCGACCCAGAGGCTCATTGGCCGAGGTTTCCCTGTTTTCTCTCTGTCAGGACTACTGTGCGATCACACAGACGGTTTTCCCAGGGGGTGAGCATCAGGAGGACTGGCATGGATGCCATCGCTGCCTTTGCCGATCACGCGACGCGAACGCGCTTTGCTGGTCTTCCGAGCGAGGCTGTGCGGGCCGCCAAGATCTTCATGCTGGATACGCTGGGCGTTGGCGTAGGCGGCAGCTCTGGTCCCATGGCCGGCAATCTTGCCGAGGCGCAGCAGGCCTGGGGACAAGGCAGCGCTGCACGCGTCTGGGGGCTCGGCAAGCACCTGCCGGCGCCGGCAGCCGCCATGTGCAATGCCTACCAAGTGCACAACTCGGAGTTTGACGCCGTTCATGAGGAAGCCGTGGTTCACGCCGTCAGCGTGGTGCTGCCGGTCGCGATAGCGGGGGCGGAGCGGATGAAGGGCGTCAGTGGCAAGGACCTCATCACGGCAGTGGTTGTCGGTGTGGATGTTGCCGCCGGTCTGGGCGTCGCCGCGACCACGGGCTTGCGCTTCTTTCGGCCGGCGACGGCCGGCGCATTCGGTGGTGCAGCGGCGCTCGGCAAGCTGATGGGTCTCGGCCAGCCGGCAATGATCAACGCTCTCTCGATCGCCTATGGCCAGGTTTCAGGCACCATGCAAGCCCACACCGAAGGATCGATGCTGCTGGCAATGCAAGTCGGGTTCAACGCCCGCAATGCCGTGGTCGCCTGCGACCTCGCCGCGCGCGGCTTCGATGCGCCCAAGAATGTGCTCGAGGGTCCGTTCGGCTATTTCAAGCTGATCGAGTTCGAGCGGTGCACCGGCCCGTATCACTCAAGACCTCGGTCGGCGCTGGCTGATCACGGAGCTTGCCCACAAGCCCTATCCTTCGGGCCGCGCCACGCATGGTATAGTTGAGGCTTGCCTCGAGCTGCAACGGCGGTATGGGTGCTCGGCCGACGCGATCGAGCGCCTGACGGCCCGTGTGCCACCGCTCGTGCATCGGCTCGTTGGGCGGCCGCACTTGACCCAGCCCACGGTCAACTATGCGCGTTTGTGCGCGTCCTATGTTGCGGCCCGCGCGTTGCTCAATGGGGGCGTCGGGTTTGAGGATTTCAGGGACGAAGCCTATCGCGATGTCCGCACCACGGCATTGGCGCAGCGCATATCGATCGAGCCGTGGGATGTGGGCAATGCCAATGCCCTCACTCCCGTAGAGGTCGCAATCGAGTTGCGAGGCGGCGCTCGGCATGCCATCCGGCTCGATGTCGTCTACGGCAATCCGGCCAAGCCCCTCAGTCGGGATGACCACCTCGCCAAGTTTCGACGCAATTGCGAGGCGGCGGCGCGCCCTCTGCAACCGGACAATGCCGAGCGACTGATCGAGCGCTTCGATCGGCTCGAGGACGTTGCCGACGTCGGCGAGCTTGTCGATCTCGTTGCTGCTTGAGGCAGCATGGATTGCGAACCAAATCGGCGGTTCAACCGGCCGGCCGTGCCTTGGCGGCAGCCTCGAGGTCGTGCAGACCGGTCTTGTCTGCTGCCAGAAACCAGTCGGCGATCTCGCTCGAGGTCACAAATACGGTATCCCGCCGCTGCGCCAGCAGATCGAGTGCTTTCTCGAGATAGTAGGCGCGATGCGGGACGCCCAGAATGTGAGGATGCATGGCAAGCGTGAGAACGCGCGGCTGCTTCTCCAACTCTCTCTCCAGGACAGACAGCGTCGCCTCCAGTCGCTTCAAGAGCTCATCGCTGGATTGACCCTGCACGACCCAGATCGGGACGTCATTGAGCTCCCAAGTGTACGGCAGGCAAAGCAGCGGTCCATGTGCCGTGGTCATCCAACACGGCAGGTCGTCGAGGAGCCAGTCGTGCGTAAATTCGACCCCGCAGCGCTTCAGGATTTCGGGCGTCTGCATGGTTTCGCCTCCGCCGGCGCCGAACCACCCGCGCACCTTCTTGCCTGATAAATGCTGGAGCCGCGCCAGGCACCTCCTCACCTCCGCCTCTTCGTCCTCGACCTGCTTGAGCGAGCGCTGGAACCAACCATGCCCGACGAGCTCCCAGCCGGCGTCCACGGTGGCCTTCGCCAGCGAAGGATAGACATCCGCGCACTGCGCGTTGATGAACGCGGTGGCCTTGATGCCCCTCTGGCCGATCAGGTCGAAGAGGCGTGGCATGCCGCAGCGCAGTCCATATTCGACCCAGCCATAGTTGGGGACGTCGGGCGGGTCGATTTGGGCTCCATGCGGAGGCGGCAGGATTCCCCGCGGCATCGGTCGATCGAAGGGCCAGTACTCGATGTTGACAACCGGATTGACCATCAGCGGTTTGCCGCCGATGGGCTCGAGCCGGGAACGCTCGCTCGACATCTGGAACGGGATACGCGGATTGGGCCACATTGTCGTTTGCTCTCCGTCTTCGAGCCTGCCGCGCGCCGCGGTCAAACGGGCGGGCGGCGCTTGTGCCAGTCAGTTGCCTGCTGAAAGGCGTGGCCGGCGCGGAGGACCAGATCTTCTTCCATACGCCGGCCTACGATCTGGAGCCCGACTGGCAGACCGTCAGCCGTCTTGCCGCCGGGCAACGTCAGAGTCGGATGCCCACTCATGTCGAAGGGCGCGGTGAAGCGGAGCCGAGCCTCGACTGCGGCCGGTGAGCGACCAGCCGCAGCCATATCGGCCAGGCTGGGCGCGGCCACGTTCATGACCGGCATGATGAGCAAGTCGATGTCGCGGAAGAGCGCATCGAGCTCACCGCGAAACGCGGCTCGCCGGAGCAGGATCTTGGTCACTGCGGAGCCGCTGAGACCACGACCCAGCTCCAGCAATCCAGCGAGCACGGGACCATAGTCGGAGGCGCGTGAGGGGTACGTGGCCTCGTGCGCAACGGCGGCCTCGACGCCACAGAGGGGCGTCCAGTCGCGCACGACGGCGTCTGGCGATGGGAAGCTGACGTCGCGTGGCACAGCACCGAGCCGCGTCAATACCGACATTGCCTCCTCGGTGGCGCCTACCATATCGGCATCCGATCCGGCGGCGGTGAGAGCACGATCGATGCCAATGCGTTGGCCGCGCACCCCTTGGCCGATGCCGGCAAGGTAGTCGGGCACGGCCGTGAGCGCTGCGGTCGGATCGTTCGGGTCGGGGCCGGCGATGGCGCCGAGCATGGCCGCAGCGTCCTCGGCGCTGCGCGCCATTGGCCCGATGTGGTCCATGGATTCGGCCAGCGCGAACACGCCGGCCCGGCTGACGCGTCCCCAACTCGGCTTCAACCCGGTGACGCCATTCATCGTCGACGGAAAACGGATCGACCCGCCGGTATCAGTGCCGAGCGAGCCATAACAAAGCCCTGCAGCGGTCGCTACGCCCGAGCCGCTCGACGATACTCCAGTCCAATGCGCGGCGCTCCATGGGTTGACCGGCGGACTGATCGAGGGATGATGCGCACCGAAGGCACCCTCGGTGAGCTGGAGCTTGCCCAGAAGCACGGCACCGGCCTGATGCAGCCATGCCACCACCGTCGCATCGCGATCAGGCCGGTAGTCCTTGTAGATGGTCATACCGGCCGCGGTCGCGATGCCCTTGGTATGAAAAAGGTCCTTCACGGCGATGGGAACGCCGTGCAAGGGCCCGCGAGCGGCACCGCGCGCGATCTCGGCATCGGCCCGCGCAGCTTCGGCCAGCGCCAAATCGGCAGTGAGCGTCGCGTAGCTCCGCAGTCGGCCGTCGAGCTGCGCGATACGATCTAGAACCGATTGCGTTACCTCGGAACGAGGATACTTTCCTCGCTTGAATGCGGCGACCGACCTCGACGAGTCCGAGATAGCAAAGGTCATCCGATGCCATGGCCGCTTTCCACTCTCACAAACAGACGCCACTGTCCTCACTCGAGTCCGTTCACCCCGACCGGCGTGATTTCGCCGGCGGGGAGGCCAGAACCTCCGCCGTATGCTCGCCGAGCGCCGGCGCTGCGCGGTAGACCGCGCCTGGTGTCTCAGAGAGCTTCACTGGAACGCCGATCGTCCTGAACGTCCCGGCGCGGGAATGCTCCGTTGGCACATACATCTCACGCGCCGCGATATGCGGGTCGGTAAAGACCTCATCGTAGTGCAGCACCGGACCGCAGGGGATGCCCGCTTGCTCCAGCTCCTTGAGCCAATGGGCCTTTGGCTTTTTGACAAGCTCGCTCTCGATGATGGCGATGAGTTGCGCGTTGTTGCGCACGCGGTCGGCGTTGGACTTGAAACGAGCGTCCTCTCGCAGCTCGGGACGACCGATGATAGATGTAAAACGCTCCCAGAAGTTCTGTTGCGAGGCACCGATCGTCAGGAAGCCGTCCGCCGCAGAGAGGCACTGGTAGGGCGAGCTGCCGCGATGCGCCTGGCCGATGCGTTCCGGCCGCGTCCCATGAGCCGAATAGTGCGCGGCTTCGTAGACGCCGAAGGAGACTGCAGCCTCCAGCAGCGACGTCTCGACCATCTGCCCGCGTCCCGTGCGGTGTCGCGCTTCGATCGCGGCGAGAATGCCGAATGCCAGAAACATGCCGGCAGCCACGTCGGAGATCGCGATCGGCAGTCGGTGCGGTGGGCCATCGGCCGGGCCGCACGTGCTCATGAGCCCGGACATGCCCTGCGTCATCAGATCGAAACCGCCGCGAGCTGAATACGGCCCGGTCTGGCCGAAGCCCGAGATTGCCGCGTAGACGAGGCGCGGATTGCGTTTTTTCAAAACCTCGTAGTCGAGCCCCAACTTGCCGAGCGTGCCCGGGCGAAAATTCTCGATCAGGATGTCTGCCCCATCGACCAGATCGAGCAGGCGCGACTTGTCATCGGGGTCCCGCAGGTCCAGCTCGATCGAACGCTTGTTGCGATTCCAGACCATGAACGGCGCGCTTTCTCCACCCACGAACGGCGGCATGCGCCGCGCGTCGTCTCCCACGCCCTTGCGCTCGATCTTGATGACGTCGGCACCATGGTCGGCCAGCATCATTGCCGCGTACGGGCCCGACAAATGGCTGGTCAAATCCAGGACGATCAGACCTTCCAGGGCGCTCGCCATGTCCTTCCTCCCGCACGCTCCTGCCGAAATCATTCCGACTTGCGAGAGGCATTGGGAGGCGTCGGCTTCGATCCGTCAAGCGCAGAGATCGCACCGCCAGCGACGCGCCGAAGAGGGAGAATTAATGATGTAGCCCGCGTTGAGTCTCGATGGAGAGCGGGCGGGCAAGCCGGCTCGAACTGCGGGAGTATCGTCGCTACCACCACAGCTGGCCAGACGAGCAACCACCTCGCTGGAGTTCTGAGCACGATCTATGCTGCGCGAATGTGTAACACAAAGAAGGAGAGAGAGAAATGGTCGGTGGGGTCTCTCAACGGATCGATGGGGACCGCCTTTGGCAGCGCTTGATGGATTTCGCCAAATTCGGCGCGACGGCCAAGGGCGGGGTTTGCCGACTGGCTTTGTCCAAAGAAGAGGTTGAGGCCAGAGCAGTGCTGATGGCGTGGGCGAAGGACATTGGACTCAAGCCTTCAGTCGACGCTGCCGCAAACCTGTTCCTGGCGCTCGAGGGCCGTGAGCCCCAACTGCCGCCCTTGTTGATAGGGTCGCACATAGATAGCCAGCCAACTGGCGGCAAATTCGATGGCGCCTATGGCGTGCTGGCCGCCCTTGAGGCAGTACATGCGATATCCGAGCATGGCGACCGGCCGCGCCGAACGATCGAAGTGGTGTCGTGGATGAACGAAGAAGGGTCCCGCTTCGCGCCGGGCATGATGGGCTCGGCAGTGTTCACCGGGAAACGAAAGCTGGCCGACATCCTGCCGATCATGGATCGCGAAGGCTCGACGGTCGAGAGCGCTCTTGGCGTTGTCCTCGAGGCCGAACGGCAGGTTCCGCGTCGCCCCACGGGCTTTCCGGTCGCGGGCTTCCTGGAAGCTCACATCGAGCAGGGAATTACACTCCAAGAGCAAGGTTGCACGGCGGGCGTGGTCACTGGGATCCAGGGCAAGCGCACCTTTCGCGTCGATATCGTCGGCGAGGAGAAGTCACGCCGGCACGACACCGCGCCGCGCCCGTCGCGATGCTCTGACAAGCGCGGTCGCTGTCGTCGACGCTCTCCAAAAGGCGATGTGGGATGAGGCAGACACCGTGCGCTTCACCATAGGGATGTTCGAGGTAACCCCAAATGCGCCGTCAGTCGTGCCGGGAAGGGTGCGCTTCTCAATTGACCTCAGGCACGACGATGCCGAGGTCCTCGAGAGGCTGGGGAATCTTATCCCGAGCGTATGCGAAGCGGCTCGAGGCAGATGCAAGGCCGTTGTGAGCGCGCTCCTTTACGATGCTCCCCTGCAGTTTCCGGAAGAGATGCGTTCGCGCATTGCAAGAACCGCAGAGCGGTTGCGCATCTCGCAGATGCGCCTGCAGTCACCTGCCGGGCATGACGCGCGCTACCTGCACTATTTCTGCCCGACAGGCATGATCTTCATCCCCTGCAAGGACGGCATCAGCCACAACGAGGCGGAGAGCATCACCCCTGCGGACGCTACTGCCGGCGCGCGCATCTCTGGCCGAGACAGCCTACGAGCTTGCAAACCAGTAGGCTCATACCTGACCCTTCGCGCTTTCAGTTGACCGCGCCTCGTCTGAGCGTGTCTGATCTGGTCGCGCGAGCAACCGGGGCTCTGGGAAGGGACGTGAGAGGTGGTGGCGACCATGCAGAAAGTCGGACTCTATATTGGCACGCAGTTTCCACCGGGAACGAACGTTGCTGCGGCGCTCAAGGATATGAGCGAGCAGGTACGCCTAGCGCGACAGAGCGGCTTTTCCTCGCTCTGGGTTCCGCACCACTATCTCACGCAGCCCATGCAGATGCTCGCCCCCGTCCCGATGCTGTCGTACCTGCTGCGCGACGCCGAGGGCATGACGATCGGCACGAACATCCTGATCATGCCGCTGCTCCATCCGGTCCATGTCGCCGAGGACGCCGTGACGCTCGACCTGCTGTCGGGCGGTCGCTACGTGCTCGGCATCGGCGTGGGCTATCGCGACGCCGAGTTCCAGACCTTCAACGTGCCGCTCAAGGAGCGCGCGCAGCGCATGAATGAGAGCATCGAGATCATGCGCAGGTTGTGGACCGAGGACAAGATCAAGCACAACGGCAAGATTTTCCAGATCGACGACCTCGGCATCGGCCTGAAGCCGCAGCGCAAGGGCGGGCCGCCGATCTGGCTTGCGGCGGTAGTGGATGCGGCGGTGAAACGGGCGGCACAGCTCGGGGATGCGTGGCTGATCACGAACTTCGCGCATTTGAGCGTGCTGGTGCCGCAAATGGCCATGTATCGCAAGCTGCTGACCGAGGCGGGCAAGGAGTTTCCGGCGGAAGCGCCGATCACGCGCGAGTGCTACATTGGCGTCGACGCAGGCCAAGGCGCTCGAAGAATGCAAGGCGGCCCTTCAATACAAATACGGGGCCTATTCGTCCTGGGGCCTCGACAAGCAGTCGAAGGGGGCGGAGTTGTTCGAGCAGCCGTTCGAGGATTTCGTCAAGGATCGCTTCATCATCGGCGACAAATCGTTTGTCAAAGACGAGGTGGAGCGCTACCGATCGCTGCTTGGCGTAAATCATTTCATCATGCGCGTGCAGTGGCCGGGTCTCGAACAGGTCAGGGCCCTCAAGACAATATCTGCGCTCGGAGAGATTTTCGCCTAGGCCTCGGCGTGGCAGGGCGTGGTTACGGAATGCCGGCGCGCGGTTTGTCGCGATTGACGGAGGACCACGGCTGCGGCATCGTGACGATGCATTCGATCGATGGCCCGCCATGCAGAAGCGTGTGGCTGCAGCAGCCACGCTGACTGGGTCGGAGCGCGCATGCGGCTCGAGACAGGGATCGCCTGTCCGCGTCTTTGAGGCACGGCGGACGCCAACGACGCGCTCGCTGGAGCTCGCGGGAGCACTTGTGTGAAGATCAGCCTTGGGATCTACCCGAACGAGAGGCCCGCGGATATCATCGCGAGCGCCAGACTCGCAGACGCGATGGGCTATTCGACACTTTGGATGCTCGACTCCCACCTCCTGTTCCACGAGGTCTATACCCTGCTCGGGGCGCTGGCGGTCTCGACGACGAGGGTCCGTCTAGGCACGGCGGTGACAAATCCGCTGACGCGCCACCCCACCGTGACGGCGGCGGCCTTCTCGACCCTGGCGGAGCTGAGCGGGGGGCGAGCCTCGCTCGGCATCAGCGTCGGCGACAGCGCTCTCAAATCGATTAATCTCGAGGTCGCCAAGATGTCGGTTTTGGCGGAAACCGTCGCGATCTGCCGCAAGCTGCTTGGCGGGGAGGCGGTCTCGTTTGGCGAAGGCAAGACGGCTCAACTGCATCACGTCGGACCTGGAGTGCCGATCTACATCGCCGCCACAGGCCCGAAGATGTTGGAGCTGGCGGGACGGATCGGCGATGGCGTCAATCTTGATGAACGGCATCGCGCCGGAGCTCATTCGCGAGGCGGTCCGCATGGTGCGCGAGGGTGAGCGGGTTGCGACGCGCGAGGAAGGCAGCGTCAAGATCGCCGTATGGGCCGCGTGTCATCCGAGCCATCAGGCGGTGAAGTTCAATGTCGCGCGAGCGATCTTGCGCAATATTCCGGGCCAGGTCGACGATCTCACCCGGCGGGTCGCGGCAACGGTCAAGCAGGCCTACGATTTTCGCCAGCACGGGCTCGCGCAAGCCGACTTCGCGCGCCTGATCCCGGACGAGATCGTTACCCGTTTTGCATTTTCGGGCGAGCCTGCGGCGATTGCGCGCCAAGTCGAGGCTCTTGAGCCCTGCGGCGTCGATGAGGTGGTGCTGGCGATACCCGTTGCACCGAACATCACGCCGCGCAACGATGTCATGCGCGAGCTTCGGCCGCATGATCGTGGCGACCGGCGCCGAAAAATTGTAGCGGAACTGCACGAGGCGAAGGACAAGCGATGGCGGGGCATGTGCTCGACAAGGTACTGCGGGGCGGCAAGGCGGTCCTTCCGGACGGGGCCATACTCGAGGGTGATATCGGCATAGCCGGCGGGCGCATTGCGGCCATAGCCGCCCCGGATACGCTGAAAGGCGAGGCTGTGGTCGATTTGAAGGGCCTCGTGGTCTTGCCGGGAATTGTCGACGCGCACATTCATCTCGGACATGGCGCCGACATCAGCCGGCCGCGGGTATCTCGCGACGCCGAGACCGAGTCGGCGGCCGCTGCTGCCGGGGGCGTGACCACGTTCTTGTCGTACGTCATATCCGGCAAGCCGTTCGAGCCGGCGCTGATCGATGAGATCTGTGCCGTCACCGCTGCCGGGAGCCGCGTCGATTTTGGGCTGCACCTCGTCATCTCGACCGAAGAGCAGCTTGCCAACGTACCGAGCTATGCGAAGGCCTACGGCATTCCGTCCTTCAAGATCTTCATGTACAGCCGCGGCGGCGAAGGGCTGCGCATCGGCCTGCCCGATATCGATGACGGATTCCTGTTCCGCCTGGCTGAAGCCGTCGCTCAATGCCAAGGCATTCTTTGCCCCCACTGCGAGAACATCGAAGTGGCCTGGGTGCTGGGCCGCCGCCTGATGGCAGCGGACCCCGAAGGCAATGGGGGCCTGGCCGCCTGGAACGATTCGCGACCGCCTTTTGTCGAAGCCGAAGCCGTCCATCGTGTCGCGACGCTCGCCCGGCAAGCCGGGGCTCCCGTGTACATGGTGCATTGCACGTCCGAGGCGGCGCTCGAAGTCGCCTTGGCGGAACGCAGGCTCGGCACCGACCTGACCATTGAGACATGCACGCACTACCTGACGCATACGATCGACTGGAAGGGCGGCGACATCGCCAAGGTCGGGCCGCCAGTCCGCAAAGCGAGTGATAGCGAGGCTCTCTGGGCCGGGCTAAAGGCGGGGAAGATCGATGTCGTCGCCACCGATCATGTGCATCGGCACGTCGCGGCGAAAGCGGGCGGAATCTGGAAGGCCTCGCCAGGCTTTCCCGGCCTTCAGACCCTCCTGCCTGCGTTGCTCAGCGAGGGATATCACAAACGCGGCGTGCCCTTGGACCGGATTGCCCGTGTGCTGAGCCAGAACCCCGCTCGCGTCATGGGCTGTCAATCGAAGGGAGCCATAGCCGTCGGCCGCGACGCGGATTTCGCCATCGTCGACCTGGAGCGGGCATGGGTTGCCGACAGTGCCTAGCATGCACTCGGACGCGGGCTTCTCGATCTACGACGGATGGCACTTCAAGGGAAAGGTCATCCACAGCATGGTCCGTGGCCGGTTCGTCTATCGCGACGAGCAGTTGTGCGCCGATGCGATCGGCCATGGACAGTATGTCCGGCGGAGCATTACGCCCGGTCAGGCTCCGGCATAACAGGCAAAGCAGCGCAGAGACGGCCCGCTGCGGCGCGTGTTCATGCCTGGCCGCCGGCGCGCGCGTTTCAGCGAGGTCGCGCGGGCTCGCGGCGCTGCCAAAGCGTCACGGGGAATGGGGCCGGCGATTTTGGTCGGTTCGTAGGGTCGATAGCGCGGCCCGCAACCGCTCGGCCCTCCAGCATGACCAGGCGGATGCGCTCGGGATCGCCGAGCATGCGGACGTCGTCGAGCGGGTTACCGTCCACCACCAAGAGATCGGCGAATGCACCGGGCGTGAGCGCGCCCACGGTGCCCTCCTTTCCGAGAATGCGCGCAGCCGTGCCGGTCGCCGCCTTGATCGCCTGCATGGGCGACAGGCCGGCGCGCACCAGGAATTCGATTTCGCGCGCGTTGCGGCCGTGCGGATAGCGGTTGCCGATGTCGGAGCCGGCGCCGATGGCGATGTTGGCCTCGTGGGCGCGCGCCACCGCGGAAAGCCAGTGGTCCTTGTTGACGGCCATCTCCTCACGCTGCTTGGGCATGAGGTTCAGGGTTTCCCCGAGCTCGAGCACGCTGAACAGGGTGGAGAGGGTCGGCACCAGCGCCGTGCGCGACTTGGCAAACAGCGCAAGTGCCTCATCGTCGAGGCGCGTGCCGTGCTCGATCGTATCGGCACCGGCGCGCAACGCGAACTTGGCCGCATCGAACGACTGGCAGTGGATGGCCACCGTGCGTCCCCACCGGTGCGCCTCGGCGACCGCCGCCGCGACCTCCTCGGCGCTGAGCGTCGTCATCCAGCTGTAGGCATAGCGACCCACCTCGACGCCGCTGGCGCCGAGCTTGATGTTGTCGACGCCGTTCTTGATCTGTCGGCGAACCTCCTTGACGATCGCCTCGGGACCGTCGACGCAGATCCCAAGTCCACTCGACGTGCTCCAGTGGCTGGGCAGCGTATCGATCATGCCGCTGGTCGGACCGATGATCTGGCCGGAGGCGATCACGCGCGGACCGCGCACCTTGCCTGCCGCAATGGCATCGCGCACGGCAACGGCGACATTGCCTATCGTGCCGACGTCGCGCACGGTCGTATAGCCCGCGTCGAGCATCAGCCCGCCATTCACGATGCCATTGATCGCCGCCGTCTCGATCGGGCAGCGGTCGATTTCCT
This sequence comes from uncultured Alphaproteobacteria bacterium, assembly GCA_963738065.1. Classification (GTDB taxonomy): domain Bacteria; phylum Pseudomonadota; class Alphaproteobacteria; order Rhizobiales; family Hyphomicrobiaceae; genus AWTP1-13. Next base: position 12,386 of record CAVTVO010000007.1, on the reverse strand, counting down.
CCAGGCTGCGGAAGCCGCTGTAGACAAAATGCACGTGGCAGTCGATGAGGCCGGGAAGCAGGGCCTGTCCTGCAAGCTCGACGACGCGCTCGTCAGCGCCGGCCTTTCGGTAGGCAGACATCGGGCCGGTCTCCGCAACTCGGCCCTCGCGCACCCTGACAAAGCCGCTGTCGATCGGCTCGTCCGAAATCCCGTCTATGAGACGCGCATCGAGGAAGACGATTGCGGCTTCGCCGGCGACAAGAGCATCGCGATCGGCTCTCTTTCATGGCCGCCCCGTCGCGCGACTGCGGGACCCGCTGCGGCCCAAAGGTTCATCCAGCCATTCGGCGGCCTTGAATTCCGCACCGAAAATACCGCGGTCCGGCGCCAACGCCAGCTCGCGACCCGCCTGGAACATCCACTTGATGTTGCGCTTGTCGCGGAGTACCCGCACGTCCTCGGCGACTGGCCCTTCGACGACCAGGATGTCGGCAACCTTGCCGGGCGCAAGCGTGCCCCGCGAGTCGCCCCGGTTGATGGCCTCGGCGGCGGTCTTGGTGGCGGCCGTTATCACCTCGAGGGCCGGCCAGCCCAGCTCCTGGTAGTATTCAAGCTCGAGGGCGCCGTCCGGTACATGATGAAAGCGATGCGAGGCGTCCGAACCCATCGCCATTTTCACACCGAGCTCCCGCGCCTTGACGATCGAGATCTTGGCCGCCGCGTAGGCCCGCCACGCTTCTTCGACGAAAGCGGGATTCTGGGCGAGCACGTAGCCCGGCAAGCAGCGCGCGTGAAGCCAGGCGACGGTGGGGCTGAAGATGATCCCCTTCTCGCGCATCAGAAGCAGGATCTCCTCGTCGACAAACTCACCCGAGTGGAGCGAGAGCACCCCTGCCTCGACGGCGGCGCGCACACCCTCACGCGAATGGGCATGCGCATGGACGGGCTTGCCGTACTTGCGTGCTTCAGATACCGCCGCAACGATTTCGTCGGCGCTGAGATCCTCGGTCTCCGCGGTCGCAAACCGCGAGCCGGCGACGCCGCTTGCCGAGACCTTGATCCAGTCGACGCCACCCTTGACCTGCGCGCGCACCGCGCGGCGCACCTCATCGACGCCGTTGACCGTCATTCCGAGTGCCTGGTCGCTTTCCATGCGGATCCAGACGGGCATGCTGTCCAGGAGCCCTGCCGAGCCGGTCAGGATGGGCCCGGCGGCCACGATATGAGGACCCGGTATCACCCCTTTGGCCACGCCGTCGCGGATCGCCGGCCCGATGTATCCGCGGCAGCCGCCATCGCCGATCGAGGTGAAGCCGGTTTGCAGAATGTGCGCTGCGTTGCGTGCCGCTTTCAGGGTGTTGAGCTCCACGCTCTCCTCGAACTCGAGCTGCCAGACGTTGGGCTGGTCGCCGTGGTAGGTGAGATGCGTGTGGGTATCGATCAGGCCCGGCATGATGGTCAGGCCCGCGACGTCGATCACGCGGGCATCGCTGCCGTAGCTGAGCCGGTCCACCGGTCCCACTGCCTGGACCTTGCCGTCTTTGACGACCACGCCGGCGCGGGGCATGGGCTCGCGTCCCGTCCCATCAATCAAGGTCCCGCCGATCAGTACCGTGTCCATCTCGATTTTGCCCTGATCAAGAAGCTTCACCAGCCCGCGGCGGAGCACGCCTTTGGCGAAGGGCCGCTAATCATCTCATCGCACACACCGAAGCGCGGCGTGAGCGTGGCGAGGTTCGTTGCACGGTCCAACTGGTCGACTGCCGCCGCAAGCCGCTCGGGTGCTCCGTCCTCGAGCACACGGCCGGTACAATCGTGGAATTTGCGGAGCACCTCGCCCGGCGCAAATGGCCGCGCGGGCGTGCCACGAACGTCATCGACCTCGACGGTGAGCTTCTCGTTGGACCGCGTGGTCACGGTGAGGCGCGCGCCATAGCGGTTGGGATAGTCGCCGTCCGCCATCGGCGACCAGGTCACGCGCTCAGCATACGCGCACACCTCGGGCCTCGCCGGCCCCTCGAAAGTGGCGACGGTCACGGCGCCGTCCGCCAGAAGCGCACCCAAAGCATAGGGCAGGCTGAACTTCGCCTGGTAGGCCGACGACGGCCGCAGTTTCTTGGCCCAGGGCTCGCAGATCAGGCTTTCCTCGCCGGGCGGCACCTCGCAATGGATCGAATCGACATTCCCTGCTTCGAGGCCGCGGCTGAGCAGCGTTTCCAGACATTCCAGAAACGGCTGAATGTAGTGGCAGGAAGCGCGGATCTTCAGAGCCACTTCGCGCAGATGCCAGCGCTCCCCGAGCGTCTGCAGGTGGTGACGCAGCAGCGCGGGCGCTTCGGCATCGCCGGCATACATGGCGTAGAAACCGTGCGCACCCTCGAAAATATTCGATGGACCCGTCATCCCAGCCTCGGCGAGCCGTGCCGCAAGGAGCCCGGCATGAGCCGGCCAGCCCGCATGTAGCGCCTTCACCGTCGCACCCTCGTGCACGAACTCCATCACACCGCTTGCCTGGCTGCCGGCGATCCCCAGCGCATTCGTGATCTTCTCGGCCTCGATGCCCAACGGCAGGCCAGCCGTGAGCGCAGCGGCAAAGGGTCCGCCCACCGCGGTGAGCTGGAACCCGCGCTTCGAGAAGGAGCCCGGCGAGCCAGCCCCAGGCGCACGAACATTTCCCAGCCGAGGACGAAAGCGCGCAAAAGCGCGGTGCCGGACGCGCCTGTCTCCTCGCACACTGCAAGAGCCACGGGCGCCACTACCGATCCGGCATGCGTGATCGAGGCGGTATGAGTGGCATCAAATTCGAGCGAGTGCATGAGCGCGCCATTGCGGAGCGCTGCTGCCGGCGCCGTCGCCGGGACGGCCAGACCGAGGGCTGTCGACATGCCACCCTTGCCGAACTCGGAAGCGAACGCAGCCAGCGGTTGATTGCGGGGCAGAATAGCCGCGGCGAGGCCAACGCCCAGCTGGTCGAGAAATTGGACTTTGGCCAGGGCTACGACGTCGGAGGGGATGTCGTCGAAGCGGATGGCGCGCGCTCGCTCTGCGGCGATACGCGCAAGGACGGGGCGATTGGTCACGCCACTGGACGCTGCCGTCGTTGTCCGTTGATCGACCTGCGCCACCGACATTGCAAGGTGGTCCGTCAAACGAGATGCTTGTAGAGATCCGGCCGGCGATCGCGCCACCAGGGCAAGCTCCTCTGCGCCGTCGCGACTTCATCGAGATCGAGTTCGTGCACCAGGAGCTGCGGCTCGTCCGCGCCTGCTATCGCCATCACGGAGGCGCCAACGGGATTGACGATCATGCTCTTGCCGATGTGGCGGCGGCCGTTCTCGTTGCCCGCACGATTGACGGCGACGACGAAGATGCCGCTCTCATAGGCGCGGCATCGCAACGGAAGCTCCCAGGTTTCGCCGCGCAGCACGTTCTCGCCGTAGGTCGCAGCGCAGATGGGCATGAAGATGATTTCTGCGCCCTGGACGGCGAGCGCGCGCGAGCCCTCCGGGAATTTGCGGTCGTAGCAGATCTGAATTCCGATGCGCACACCCTCGAGCTCGAAGACGGGCAGCGAATCGCCGGGCGTGAAATAGAACTTCTCGTAGGAACCGGTTCCGCCCTTCGCACCGGAAGGGAGGATGGCCGGTATATGTGTTTTGCGGTAGGTGCCGACATGGCGCCCAGTACGGTCGAACACGGCGGCCGAGTTGTAATAGTACTGGCCCGACTTCTCGCCGAAGGGAAGGATGAGCGCAACATCATGACGGCGCGCCGCCTCCACGAGCGGCGCCGTAATCGGATTGGACAGCTCTAAGAAGAAATGCTCGTAGTCGGGCCGCAGCTGATTGGGAAAGAACGGCGTCAGGAACAGCTCGGAGAAACAGATGATGTCGCAACCTTGCGATGCGGCGTCCTTGACCATCCTGCAGGCGACCTCGACGCCCGGCCGCATGTCCTCGCCGAGCACCGGACCGGTCTGAGCCGCCGCGACCTTGATCGTACGCCCCATGTCCGGCTCCTTTTTCTCAGTTGCTTTTGGTGCGCGGTTCGGTACCGCTGATGGAACACTGCCCCATGCCAGGAGGACCTGCAAGTGCACTGCTCCGCCGCGCTTTCGGCCGCGCCGCGAAATCATGCGGCGAGGCAGCGATCGTCGTCGTCTCGCTCCGGCGGTCTCACTGGGGATCGAGATTGCCGTAAAGGTCGGGCCGCCGGTCACGCCACCAGGGCAGGCTGCGGCGCGCCTTGTCGACGTCGTCGAGATCGATCTCCGCCACCAGCAGCTCTGGCCCGTCCATCGTCGCCTGCGTCATGATCCGCCCGCCGAGGGGATTGACGATCGCGCTCATCCCGATGTGACGGCGACCATTCTCGTCGCCGACCCGGTTGGCGGCGACCACGAACACGCCATTGTCGAACGCGCGCGCCTGCAGCGGGAGATCCCAGATGGCAGATGCGGTAGTTGTCGTTGCCATAGGTGGCATAGGCGATGGGCATGAAGATGATCTCGGCGCCCTTGAGGGCAAGCTTGCGTGAGGGCTCGGGATAAAGTCGGTCGTTGCAAATCTGGATGCCGAAGCGAAGCCCTCGACCTCGAACACGGGCAAACTGGTGCCCGGGGAGAAATAGAATTTCTCATAGGAGCCCGTGCCGCCGCGAAGCTCGTTCGGAAAATAGGCGGGGATGTGGGTCTTGCGGTAGGTGCCGACCAGATGCCCGGCGCGATCGAACACCGCGGCCGAGTTGTAGAAATAGGCGCCGTCGCGCTCGGCGTAGCCGAACACCAGCATGACCTTGTGCTCGCGCGCAACGGCGAAGATCGGATCGGTTAGGGGGTTCGGCAGCGTCAGGAAATGCTTTTCGTAGTCTTGGATCAGCCGGTTCGGAAAAAAGGGTGCGAGGAAGACCTCGGGAAAGCAGATGATGTCGACGCCCTTGCGAGCACCCTCCTTCACCATCGCGCAGGCGGACTGGACGCTCTCCTCCATGCTACCCAATACCGGTCCGGTCTGCGCTGCGGCGACCGTGAGCTTTCGGGCCATGAGCAACCTCCATATGCGATGCGGCAAGCTTGCGCCAGGAACTCATCGCCCCAGATAGGAGGCAAGCACCTCCGGGTTGTTGATCAGTTCTTTAGCGCGGCCGGCGTAGGCGATGACACCGTCCTTGAGCACGTGCGCCTGCTCGGCGACCGCTGCGGCGACGCCGACGTTCTGTTCCACCAGCAGGATGGTGAGCCCGCGCTCGCGCAAGCGCAGTATGGCATCGATCACCGCGTCGACCATGCGCGGCGAAAGTCCCACCGAGGGCTCGTCCATGAGCAGCAGCTTCGATCGCGACATCAAGGCGCGGCCAATCGAGAGCTGGGTCTGCTCGCCGCCGCTCAGGCTGCCGGCCGCCCTCGTGCGGCGCTCCCGCAGCGCCGGAAACAAGTCGAAGACGTCGCCCATGTCCTTGCGGATCTCCTTGAGATTGGAGCGCGTGGCCGCCCCAAGCTCGAGGTTATCGTCGACCGACATGTCGGCAAAAACCTCGCGGCCCTGGGGCACCTGAACGACGCCTCGGCGAACCATCTGGTGCGCCGCCAAGCCCGGCGGTTTCCTCGCCCAGATAGCGCACCGACCCGCTCTTGGGAGCAATAAGGCCGCTCAGTGCGTTGAGCAGCGTGCTCTTGCCCGAGCCATTGCCGCCGAGCAGAGCGACGACCGACCTCTCGTTCACCGAGAACGAGACGTCACGGAGCACCTGCGTCACACCGTACCAGACACTAAGATGCTGCACGTCCAGCATCGATCTGCTTTCCCAGATAAGCCTCTATCACCGCCGGATTCTCGCGAATCTCCTCCGGTCGGCCCTCGGCAATCTTCTGACCGGAGTTGAGCACCACGACACGATCCGAAACTCCCATGACAAGCCGGATCACGTGCTCGATCATGACGAGTGTAACGCCCTTCTCGTCGCGGATCCGGCGCAGAAGCTGATCGAGCTCGGCGACACGGTTGATGCTCAAACCCACCGCCGGCTCGTCCAGCAGAACGATCTTGGGATCGCCGATGAGGGTGCGCGCGATCTCTACGATGCGCCGCTGCCCGAACGACAGCGAGTTGCCGGGCCGGTCGGCGAAGGCGGCGAAGCCTACGAAGTCGAGCGCCTCGCGGGCACGCGCGGCCAGCTCGGCCTCCTCCGCGCGCATGCCTTTGGTGTGGAGCGCAGCGCCGAACAGGGTGGCGCTGCTGCGCAAGTGGAGTCCGGCCATCATGTTCTCGAGGATCGACATGCCGGAGAACAGCTGCGAGGTCTGGAAGGTGCGGGCCAGCCCCATTCCGGCGATGCGGTTGGGCTTCATGCCGGTGATCACCCGATCCTCGAGGCGGATGGTGCCGGCATCGGGCGTGTTCAGGCCGCAGATGACGTTGAGAAGCGTCGTCTTACCGGCGCCGTTGGGTCCAATGATGCCGACGATCTCGCCTGCGCCGAAAGGCGGCCGAAACGTCGTCGAGCGCGCGCACGCCGCCGAACGAGATCGATACCCTATCGACTGCGAGGACGCTCATGCCTGCTCCGCTGCCGGGCGCTCTGTCGGAGGTTGCGCCCCCGAACGATCCGCCGAGTGCGGGCGCTTGAGGCTCGGCGCGGCCGGCGAGGTGCAGCGGCTCCTGCCAGCCCGGCAGCCAGCGCTTCAGGAATACCACCAGCCCGTTGGGCTGGAACACCATGAAGCCCACCAGCAAGGCGCCGAAGACGATCTCCTGGGTCGATTTGAACTCGCGCAGACAGCTCCATGACGTAGACCAGAAGCGAGGCTCCGAGCACCGAGCCGACGACTGATCCAAGCCCGCCTACGACGATCATGGCCTTGTGGATGATCATCTGGAACAGATCGAAGCCTTCGGGCGAGACGAAGCCCAGCAGGGCGGAGTAGAGCGCGCCCGCCGCGCCGGCATAGAAGCTCGACAGCGCGAAGGCCATCGCCTTGTAGGTCAGGAGATCGATGCCGAGCGACTGTGCGGCGATCTCGCCGTCGCGCATGGCGACGAATGCGCGTCCGATGCGCGATCGCATGATCCGCCATGCGAACAGGAGCAGCACCACGGTGACGGCCCAGCTCACAAAATAGATGCCGTAGTCGGGCTTGATCGGGAGCCAGCCGAAATCCACCGGCGGCGTGCGGAAGCCGCCGGCCCCGAAAGTCACCGATTCCCAGTGCCACAGCACCCATTGGGTCGCCTGTGCAAAGGCGAGCGTGGAGAGCGCGAGGAAGATGCCGCTGAGCCGCAATGCGGGAAACGCGAGCAGTGTGCCGATCACCATGGCCAGCACCGCGCCGACGGGCGCGGCCGCCCAGAACGACCAGCCCAGGTGCACCTGCAGGAGTGCCGTTCCATACGCGCCGATGCCGTAGATCGCCGCATTGGCGAAAGCGAGCTGCCCGGCAAAGCCGACGAGAATGTTCAGCCCCGATGCCAGAATGATGTAGAGCAGCATCAGGTTGCCGACGAACAGCGTGTACTGGTTGGCGAACGCCGGCAAAACCAGGAGCGCACCGAAGAGGAGCGTCAGGAAGCCCCGATTGCTGACCAGAGCCTGGAGCCGCATGTCAGATCTTTCCGCACCCCGCGAGCGCCCAACAGTCCCGTCGGCAGGAAGCTCAATGCGAACATGATGACGAGAAAGGCGACCACGTCCTGGATGCTGGAATGCAGGTAGCCCGCCGCCAGCTGCTCGATAAGGCCGAGCAGCAGTCCACCCAGAACCGCGCCGGGAATGCTGGTGATTCCGCCCAGCACCGCCGCCGCCAGCCCCTTGATGAACAGGACGAACCCGACATCCGGATAGAGCAGCGTCAAGGGCGCCATCAGCACGCCGGCCGCCCCGGCGACGGCCGCGCCGACACCGAAGGTGTACATGTAGATCCGATCGATCCTGAGGCCGCACAGCATGGCCGCCTTGGGGTTGCTGGCGGTGGCCTGCATCCACTTGCCGGCGCGCGTGCGCTTGAAGAAGAGCGCAAGCCCAGCCATGACCACGATCGCCGCCAGCAGCACCACGAGCTGCTGCGACATGATCATGATGTTGCCGAACTGGAGAGGTTCCGGAGAGACGACGGGAGGGAAGGAGAGATAGTCGCCCTTCCCACCCCATATGTACCGCGCGATTCCCTTGAGGATGAACGAGACGCCGATAGTGGCGACAAGCACGCTGGCCAGGCCGTGCTTGAGAACCGAGCGGTAGGCGATGCGTTCGGTGAGGATGCCGACCACGAAGGCGCCGGCAACGGCGAGCAAGAGCGACGGGAGGTAGGGAATGCCGGCCATCACATGGCACGTGTAGGCCAGCATGCCCCCGACCATGAACAGCTCGCCGTGCGCGAGGTTCACGACCTCCGTCGACTTGTAGACAATGACGATGCCGAGTGCGACGAGGGCGTAGAATGCCCCCGTCGTGATTCCCGTCGCCATCAAGTACGAGAACATCAACATCGCAAATCTCTCGCTGCGACGGCGCCGCGCTACTTCAACGCGACGGTACCCGCAAAGACGACGTTGTTGTTCTCGAGCTTTACGAAGGCTGGGCTCTGGTTGCACTTGTGCGTGCCCTTGCAGGTGATCGGGCCTGGGTAGATCGAGCTCTTGAAGTTGTCGATGGTGCTGTAGGCCGCAAGGAACTTCTCGCGCGTGAGATCCTTGCCCGCCGCGTCGAGCACTTTGGCAAACACTTCGGCCGCGGCGACGCCCATGAGATTGAATACCGACAGGTCGTCATTGGGGAACGTGTCCTTGAGGCGCTTCTTCCACTCGGCGTACTGCGGATTGTCGGGATGGCCAGGGATCGTGGTTATGCTGACGAAATCCGAAAGCGCTCCGCCGATGCCGATCAAGTTTTGCAATGCCGGCAGGTCCTGGATTGCGGTCTGACCGACCCACAACGGCTTGTAGCCAATCTTGATCGAGTCGCGGATCAGGACGGCGGCGGCCTTGGGATAGCCCAGAAGCATGATGGCGTCGGCGCCGGCGGCCTTGAGGCGCAATGCCTGCGCGGTGCCATCGTTCTGATCGACGGTGACCTCCTCGTCGGCAACCACCTTGACCCCGCGACGCTTGAAATCCTCGAGCATCGGCTCGTAGCGCGATCGGCCCCATGCGTCATGCTGGGCAACGATGGCGAGCTTCTTGGCCCCGTGATCGAGCGCCCACTGGATCTGGGCGCGGCTTTCGACAGATGCTGTGATCTGCGTGGTGTAAATGTTTGGTGCTGGCGGGTCGACGATACCATCTGCCACGGCCGCAAACACGTGGAAAGGCACACCCGCCTTCTCGATCTCCGGTCGGGCCGCCAGCGTCGCGTTGGAGCACCCGCCGCCGATGATGGCGAACACCTTGTGCTCGTACACCAGCTTCTTGACCGCGGCGATGCCACCCTCGGGCTTGCACAAGTCGTCCTCGCGGACCAACACCAGCTTGCGGCCGTGGACGCCGCCCTTCTTGTTGAGCTCGTTGAAATAGACCTCGACGCCGTTCATGGTGAGTTTGCCGTAGATGTAAACCGGGCCGGTGAGCGGCCCGAACGAGCCGACCTTGATCTCCGTGTCGGTAACGCCCGGAACGTCGGCAGCTTGCGCGCCGGTTATGGCGATGGTGGCTGCGACGGCAAAGGTCGCAACAAAAGCATGCGCACGTCGTTTCATCTTAAGCCTCCCGGGTTATGTGAGTTACGTATCGCGCAAGGCACAGTCGGCGAACTGCCATGCTGAACTCTCGCCGAAACCTCGCAGGCGACAGCGTCTGGAAGCACCCGCTCGAATTGTTCGGCCAAGGCACGTCGCGTGGCACGAGTCCACAGAGGCTTTGTCTCACGGCGTCAAGGTCTTCGACATGCCAACCTGCCGGAAATCCGAATCGTTGTCCACCGCAAGCCAGCGAAAGCGGGCCAGACTATTCGGCCGCCTCATCGCGGCTCTGAGCCGGCAGCCGCTCGAGCCGCTCGAGCGCGTCGGCAAGCGACATCACCTCGGCATACTTCTCCGACATGTCGAAAAGATTCACGGCGTGGGATACTTGGCTGCGGTCGTAGACCGCGTCCCACGGCACCAGGACCCTGAAGTTATAGGCAAATGCGTCGACAACCGAGCCGCGCACGCAGCCGCTGGTGGTGCAGCCGGTAACGACGAGCGTATCCACGCGCTGATCGATAAGATAGCTGGCGAGCGGCGTGCCGAAGAACGCGCTCGGATGTTTCTTGGGCAGCAAAACATCGCCCGGCCGCGGCGCGACCTCGGGCGGAAACTGATAACCCTTCTCCGGAATGGTCATGATGCTCGGAGTCTTCTCGGCCAGGCGGCCCAGATCGAACTTCTCCTTGGGTGCAACGTAGGGGTACAGCACGGGCCAGCCACGCGCGCGGAAGAGGGACAACAGCCGCTCGATATTGTGAATTGCGTTCCAGGCCACCTGGCCGCAGCTCGTCGGGAACTCCTTGATCGCCTCCCAAAAGGGCCGCGGCACCGTCCCAGTGGTTCGGTATTGCACGTCAATGATCAAAAGGCCTGGCCGAACGCCGAGGCCAGAACGCCCGCCAAAACCGGCCGCGCGATAGGCTCGCTGCTCCTCGTCGCTGATGATGCCGTCCCAAGGCTTGCTCATACAGCACCCTCCTTCGTCTCGCCTGCGCATTCTCACGCGGAGTTGGCCCCCGCGCGCTTCCACACCGCGTCGAAGACGCGCATGAAGTTGCCGCCGAGGAATTTGACGATATCTTGCGTGCTGAAGCCGAGTTTCAGCAGACCTTCTGTCAAGTTCGGCAGCTCGGCATTGGACCGCATGCCCTTCGGATAGGTCCACTTCATCCGCGTGGCCGGAATGCCGTTCACCGTCGAACTCCGCTCGGTGGCCGTGGTAAACATGGAAGCATCCCAATTTTCCATCAGATCCGGGCCGATGCCGATGCAATCGGGACCGCCGATCTCGGCAATGTGGGCGATGTGGCGCAGGAGATCCTCAAGAGTCGGATCGGGATCAGGGCTGATGAAAGCATCGAGCGCGTGAAAACCGATCACCCCGCCCTTCTTGGCGATCGCGCGTATCAATTCGTCTGTCAGGTTGCGGGGATGCGGACAGAGCCCGCGCGCGTTGGAGTGCGAGGCGATGATCGGCTGCGAGCTGACCGCAAGCACATCCTCTGTCCCCCGGTCCGACAGGTGCGACACGTCGACGACGATGCCGAGTCGATTGCATTCTTCCACGACATTTACGCCGAAATGCGTTAGCCCGCCGGCACTGCGCTCGCGCACGCCATCGCCGATTTCGTTGCGTACGTCGTGTGTGAGACCGAGGCAGCGCAGCCCGAGCCGGTAGAAATTGCGCAGATACGAAATCTCCTGCTCCAGCGGAGCGCCCCCCTCGAGGCAAATCACGATGGCAATCTTTCCTTCGCGCTTGGCGCGGTGGATATCAGCGGTCGTGCTCGCGAGGATGAAATGCGAGGATTCTGCGATCTCGGCATGGGTGTGATCGAGGGCGCGCATGAAGCGCTGCAGGTAGCTTGTCGACAGCCGCGTTGCCGGAAGATACCCGTAAGAGGCATCGCCGCCAACGTGATCGCAGATCACCGTCACTCCGCCTGCGCGGAGAGTGGGCAGATGCCGGCGGTCCAGCACTCCGCGTTCTCCGCTCTCCCGTCTCCAGTCAACATCGGAGGCGACGATGTCGCTATGACCGACGACGACGATAGCCTGTTCGTGCAGATTGGATGCTTCGTCAGACATTGATGGGGTCACCTTCGCGACGGACCTACCTGCTCCAAAATCAGTACGCCTTACGACCCCACAATCCTAATCTCTAGTGGCGGACGACTCAGAGGAGCCCGGCACCGTGCCGGCCGGCAGCTGTGCGACGTGCGCCGCAATCTCGCCGGGTTGGGTCAGCCAGATCTCGTCGCGGTGCTGCAGGATATGCTGCATGGCACGCCTTAGCTGCCGCAGGCGGAATGGCTGGCCCAGGATGAAGGTGTGCAGCACGAAAGGGCAGACCAGAGATTGGCCCTTGCGCGACTGGTCGAGCATCTCGTCGAACTGGTCGATCCATGTCGTCGACAGCTCCGTCGCCGTGTGCAGTCGCATCAGCATCATCGGGGAATCGTTGGTCTCGAGCGGATAGGGCATATTCAAGATCTTGCCGCCCCGCGTGCGCATCCAGATCGGTTGGTCGTCGAGCGGCCAGTCGCATTGATAGAGGTACCCGGCCTCCTGCAGCAGATCGAGCGTCTGGCGGCTTTGCGATAGCCATGGGCTCATCCAACCCGTGGGCCTCTTGCCGCTGAACTTTCTGATCGTTTCCGTCGTCTCGGCGATGAGCCGCGCTTCGTCCTCCTCCCACAAATCGCCCTGGCGCTCGGAGTTCGACCGGCCA
>CAVTVO010000006.1:0-451348 GCA_963738065.1 uncultured Alphaproteobacteria bacterium | reverse complement strand
GTGAGCGCACCGCAACTGAGCCAACGGCCCAAAGGAGGAACCGCAATGCCACGGATCTCACAAGGGTTCTCTGGGCGGAGACGCCCCGACGTCGATCCCGCCCGCGTGCCACCGGGTCAATATGTGGTCGATGACTTCCCTGTGCTCTCGGCCGGCCCGACACCACGTACGCCACTTGATGAGTGGAGCTTCACAGTGCGAGGAGCCGTCGACGAGTCGGTGTCGTGGCCGTGGGAGGAGTTTGGTGCGCTGCCGCCCGAGACTGTCACCGTGGACATCCACTGCGTGACCAAGTGGTCGAAGCTCGACACATCTCAACTCGGGGTGTTCGCTCGACGCGCTGCTTGGGTTCGTCGATACGAGCGCGAAGTACGTGTGGAGTGGACCCGGTTCTTCGGACACTCTCGGGCTTGCGCCGCTAGCCGTTCTCCTTGTTGATTTTCAATGTTGGTCATAGTCTCGAACTGGGCGGGTGAGAGGTAGCCGAGGGTCGAGTGTCGGCGAGTGGCGTTGTAGCAGCCTTCGACGAACTCGAAGACCTCGGAGATCAGTTTTCCATGGGGTCGAGCCAGGAGCGCCGGTGCACGAGTTCCTTCTTGAGCGTGGCGAAGAAGCTCTCGGCGACGGCGTTGTCGAAGGCGCAGCCCTTGGAGCCCATCGACACGGCGATGCCGGCGTCGCGGGCCTTCTGACCGAAGGCGAGCGAGACGAACTGCCCGGGCTCGAGGGGCCATCGCCAACACCGGGTTATCGGTAAGCGAACCGTAGCCGGATCGATCGCTTGGCTCGGGCGTGGTGATGGGTGCGGGTGGTTGTCGTCGCGAAGGCTCGCCCGGAGGGCGGGCCGTAGGCCCGAGGGTCGGTTCCGCATTCAGCTCGGCATGGTGCGAACTCAGGACGAGGCGCAGTCGCTTGCCGCGAAGGTCAAGCGAGAGCATGGGCCGGCACTGGCATCCCGCGAGCCCGAAGTCGATCAGGCGGTGGTCGGGAACATGGGCTCGTTCTACCGGGTGCGGGTGGGGCCGTTTGCGACCCAGCAGGAGGGCCAGGCCGCCTGCGCCAAGCTCAAGGGCAGCGGGCTTGATTGCCTGGTGGTAACGCAATAGCCGCCGCTTCGGCGCGAAAATTCAATGATCCGAGGGCCTTGGGGACTTGCGGCCGTGCCGACGAGTGCCGTGGGGCTTTCCGCGGCCTTGCTTCGGCACCATCTCCTGTGACAATGGATCGGGAAACTTCGAATTCGGCTGGAGTCTGGCGCGAGTTTGGCTGCGCATTTGCATGCGTTTGCATGGTCGCGCACTTGAGTGACGTGGTGCGACGCGCGCGACGGGTCGCTACATGGTCTCGGCCCGCCGGGACGCAGCCCAGACTGCTCTATCGTGAGCCCGCTGATGCAGGAACAGCCAAGCCCGTCGCGTGCGGGCGAGCCGGCACAGCAGCCGGCACCCGATCTCAAGGCCGAGCTGGCCAAGCTGGCGTTCGAGGCTCCGCCCGAGCCGCTGCACGCCGGTGCGCGCCTGCGCAACTATTTCCTGACCGGCCTCGTCGTCGTCGGGCCGGTCACCATCACGCTCTACATCGCCTGGTACTTCATCAACATCGTCGATGCATGGGTGAAGCCCTACATTCCGCGCATCTACAATCCCGAGTACTACCTCCATTTTCCCGTGCCCGGCGTCGGCTTGGTGTTCGCCATCGTCGGCCTCACGCTGATCGGTGCGCTCGCCGCCAACCTGCTAGGGCGCTCGCTGATCAGCGCCGGCGAGCTGATGCTCGGTCGCATGCCGATCGTGCGCAACGTCTATCAGGGCTTGAAGCAGATCTTCGAGTTGGTGGTGACGGCCTCCACGCCGAGCCAGAGCTTCCAAAAGGTCGCCCTCATGGAGTTTCCCTCCAAGGGCATCTGGTCGATCGTATTCGTGACCGGCGACGCGGCCGAGCAGATCTCGGCCGAGATCCCCGGGTTGGACCTGATCAGCGTGTTCATGCCCACCGGCATGCTCCCCCCTCCGGCTTCGTGTGCTTCGTGCCGCGCGCGACGGTGGTGCCGGTCAAGATGACGGTGGAGGACGCAGCCAAGATCATCATCTCCGCCGGCATGGTGAACCCGGAGACGCAGGCCCGCTTCAAGGACATGGTGTCGACGGCCCGCAACGGCGCCAAGCCAGCGCCACTCAAGGTTGCCCCCCAGGCCCGCCTTCCCACGCCGCCGGCGTGAGGGCCGCCACGAACGGTCATGCCGATCTCGCGTGACACCCTGATTGCGATCGAGCGCGCCGCGGTGCGCTCGTGGCCGGCGCTGGAGACCGCTGATATCGACGGCTGGCTGTGGCGCTACGCGTCGGGCGGGTCGTTGCGCGCCAACTCGGTGTCTGCGCTTTCCTTCACCGGACCAAGCGTCGAGGCCGCCATCGGCGAGGCCGAGCGGCGCTATCGTGCCAGGGGCGCGCCGTGCCGGTTCACCATCACCGAGGTCGACGTGCCACGCGATCTCGACCAGCTGCTCGAACGCCGCGGCTACGAGCGTGGCGACGACCACGTCACAATGGTCAAAGAGGTTTCTGCCGCTCCGGCGATGCCCACCGATATCGAGATTTCGGTCGACCCGAGCCCCGAGTGGATGGCCGTCTATCTCACCGGGCTCAGCGCCAACCGCAAGGCGATTGCGCCCACCATTCTCACGGGGCTGCCGGCGCCGCGCATGTTCCTGAGCTGCCGGCGCGGCGGGGAGGTGGTGGGCTCCGGCCTCACCGTCGCCGAGGGCGAGCTCGCCTCCGTGCAGTGCATGGCGACGCTTCCCACGGCGCGACGGGAAGGGTGCGCGCGGGCAGTGCTTGCCGCCATCGAAATGCAGGCGGTGGCGCACGGCTGCCGGCTCGTCTACCTGCAGGCCGAGTTCGCCAACACCCCGGCAATCGCCCTCTACGAGGCCTTTGGCTTTCACATCGCTGGTCGCTACCATCAGCGCTGGAAGCCCTGAGCCCAGGAGCGCAAGCCAGATGCCGACGCCTGCCAACCCCAACCTGCTCGAGGTCGACTGGTCCAAGATCCCAGCGCCCGTCGACGACGGCGGGGCGCGGCACCTGCAGGGGACGAAGGTCCCCGACGTTTCCCTCGAGGCCACTGACGGCTCGCAAGTGGCGCTCGCCAAGATCGGCGGCCGCGTCGTCGTGTTCGCCTTTCCGCGCACCGGCGAGCCCGGCAAGCCCTCGCTCGTCGCCGACTGGGACATGATCCCCGGTGCCAGGGGCTGCACGCCGCAGACCTGCGCCTTCCGCGACCTGCACAAGGTGTTGATCGAGGCCGGCGCGCAGCGCGTGTTTGGCCTCTCCACCCAGGACCCCGCCTACCAGCTGGCGGCATCCGAGCGCCTGCATCTGCCCTTCCCGCTGTTGTCGGACGAGAAGCTGGCGCTCACGCGGGCCATGCGCTTGCCGACGATGGAGGTTGCGGGCCTCACCCTCATCAAGCGGCTCGCTCTCGTGATCGACGAGGGCGTCGTGGCCAAGGTGTTCTACCCCGTCTTCCCGCCCGACAAGAACGCGGCCGAGGTCGAGACCTGGCTGCGCGCAAACCGGCGCGCATGAACGCGCGCCCGCTCGCGGCCGACGATGGCGGTGCCCGCCATCTGCAGCGCGGCCGGCGCATGCCCGACATCGAGCTTTCCACAACCGCCGGTGAGCACGTGAGCTTCGCCAAGCTCGAGGGTCGCGTGGTCGTCTATTGCTATCCCTGGACGGGCCGGCCCGGCCAGCCCAACCCGCCGGGGTGGGATGACATTCCGGGCGCACACGGCTCCACGCCGCAGGCCGAGGGTTTCCGCAATCTCTACGCCGGGTTCCGCCAGCTGGGCGCAGCCGTCTATGGGCTCTCCACCCAGACCACCAGCTACCAGCAGGAGCTGGTCGAGCGCCTCGCATTGCCGTTCGCGCTGGTGAGCGACGCAGACTTCGCTCTCGCTCGAGCGCTGGCGCTGCCGACCTTCGCGACGGGCGGTACCACTTATTTGAAGCGTCTCACGCTTGGGCTCAGCGACGGGCGCATCGATCGGGTCTACTATCCCGTCCCTCTGCCGGAGGCCCATGCGCGCGAGGTCTGCGCCTGGCTCGGCATGAGCCACCGGCCGGTTTGATCGGTGTCGACAAGAAGGAGAGACCATGGACGCCAGCAAGCTCAAAGCTCTGCAGACGCCACTCAAGGAGCGCTATCGCGAGACCCCAGGGGCGGCCGTCATCACGCTGAAGGCCGAGGGCCGGATCGGCGAGGGGGTCACCTGCTCGGTGCAAACCGGCAAGGCTCTGGTCGAGGCCGGCCTCCATCCCGCTACCGGCGGCACCGGCATGCATGCCTGCTCCGGCGACATGCTGCTCGAAGCGTTGGTGGCCTGCGCCGGCGTCACGCTCGGCGCAGTGGCAACGGCGCTCGGCCTTCCCGTCCGTGACGCCCGCATCCGTGCCGAGGGCGACCTCGATTTCCGCGGCACGCTGGGCGTGGCCAAGGACGCTCCGGTCGGCTTCCGCGACATTCGCCTCGCCTTCGAGATCGACGGCGACCTCACCGAGGAGCAGCGGGCCACGCTGATGAAGCTGACCGAGCGGTACTGCGTCGTCTACCAGACGCTGCGCGCCCCTCCGGTTGTGGCGGTGACCAGCCGCGTTGGGTGAGCGCCGCCCGGGGCTTGTTCCCGAGGGAACAGCGGGTCGTGCGGAAGGCGCCTATATCGGCCCGATACCCCATTGCCCGCGCCCACATCCGGGCGTGCCAGAAGAGAAAGAAAGGGCGCTCAGATGGTCGGGAAAGCGGTGTGCATTGCGCTTGCTGGTGCCGTTGCGGCTGCCGGCGGCGTCTTCCTTGGCTGGAAGGTGACTGCGATTCCGCACGCGCCGATCGCGACCCTGTTCTCGGTGAAGCAGGCCCAGCCGACGACGGTCGCTGCTGTAGGGATGCCAGCGCCTGCCCCGCTGGCCCAGTCTGACAAGCCTGCCCCTGCAGAAAAGTCCGAGGGACGCATGGAGCCGACGAGCGGCGACGGCCTCGGCCGACGGCGACCGGCCCCTGTTCCGGCTGGACACGCCATCCACCAAGATGAGCGTCGACCCCAAGCACGGGAAGGCAAGCCTCAACACGCCCTTCGGCAGCGCTAGCATGGACACCGAGAAGCGCGAGGCGCGTCTCGAGTCCGGCCCGCTCTATCTCGGCGTCGGCTGGTAGCGGGACCGCCTACTTCTTGGCAGGCGTCGGTGGGGTAGCGGTGGCCGCCGACTGAGCCGGGGCCTCCTCCACCGTGCGGATCACGCTCGAGATCGGCTGCCCGCCGCCGACCGCGCCCTTGATCTCGCCCTTCACCGTCTCGTCCCACTGCGCGATGGTCGTCACCGGCGCCTTGGGCCGCATATGGACGACCTTGTAGCCCTTCTCCTTCAGGAGATTGAGCAGGTCCGGCAGGGCCTTTGCGGTCGCCTGTTGGAAATCGTGCATCAGGATGATGCCCTTGCCCTTGCGCTCGAGCTTGGTCATCACCGACTTGATGACGTCCTCGGGCTTGCGCATCTTGAAGTCGAAGCTGTCGAGGTCGTGCGAGAAGATCGCCACGTTGCGCTTGGCCAGGTAGGCGAGCAGGTCCGGGGGGTCCTTCAGGAACGGGAAGCGGAAGAAGGGAGCCGGGGGAGCACCGAGCGCTGCCCTGACGGCGCTGAAGCCCTTCTCGATCTCCTCCACGCCCCTGTCGTGCTGGGATAGCTCCGCTTCGGCCGCGTCCTTGCCGCCCCTGTGATGCTTGGAGGACGCCTTGCGCGCCGCACCGAGGTTGGCATGTGACCAAGTGTGGCTGCCGATCGTGTGTCCCGCCGCCGCAACCTGCTTCAAGATCTCGGGGTGCCAGAGCGCGTGCTTGCCGATCGGAAAGAAGATGGCCTTGACGCAATGGTGCGCCAGCGCCTCGAGCACGGCCGGCGTATTCACCGGCCACGGCCCGTCGTCGAAGGTGAGAACCACTTCCTTCAGCACCAGGAAATCGTAGGCCTTGTACTGCTCGAACCCGAAGCCTGGGCCGCCCGTGGTGTCGATCTCGACCGTGCGCGAAAGACCGAGCGCGTTGGGATTGCCCGGGCACGGAGATTGGGCGGCCGCCGGCGCGGCGGAGACCGCAGAGGCGATGAGCAATGCCGAAATTGCCGTCCCCAAGCGCATGGCTACCCCCTGAGAAATCGAGCTGAATTGCGTTTGCGCAACCCTGCGGCGCAGAGCGCACTTTATGCAAGCGCGCCGTTCGACGCCATGCGCTTTTTTCCTGGCCTGTGTCGCACCGGGCGCACAGAAGGCGGCGGCTCATTCGTTGTCGTCACCGGCCGCGTCTCCCGCCAGCTGACATAATTCGACCATGCGACGGTGCTGGCATGACCGCTCCACAAATTGGCCAAGACAAGAACCGGGGGCCTTATGTTCACGCGTAGCACTTCGGCCGAGCCCAAGCGGCTCGACCCGCTCACCACCACCAGCAGCAATTCCAACAGCGGCCCCAGCGCCAGCTTGAATGTGCCACAACGCCGCGCGCCCGCCGAAGCTGGTGCGCGGTCCGTGATCGGCAACGACCTCAAGATCATCGGCCAAGGGCTCAAGATCATCAGTCAAGGCACGCTCCAGATCGACGGCGAGGTCGAGGGCGATGTCGGCGGCAGCGAGGTGATCATCGGCGAGCAGGGTCGCGTGACCGGCACCGTGGCTGCTGAGCGGGTGATCGTGCGCGGCCATATATCGGGCGTCATCCGTGGGGTGACCGTTACCCTGCAGGCGTCATCGAAAGTTGAAGGCGACATCCATCATATCTCGCTCTCCATCGAGCAAGGCGCCGAGTTCGATGGTCGCTGCCGCCGCCCGGCGGATGCCAGCGATCTCAACCTCAAGATGGAGCCGTCGGCAGGGCACTCCGCGCCGGCAAAGCCCAACTGAGGCCTTGCGCTTGCCGCGGTGGGGTCGATGCGAGGCATTCGGCGTTAGGCTTGGCCAGAGTGCGTCGCAACATACCCCCTTTTCAAAGTCCGCGGTTGCGCTTACGTTATTAGCGAATCGCAACAAACGGGAAGGAGGTGATCCAATGTCTAGTGGGATCTTGCAGTCGGCGAGGCCGCTGAAGCTCGATCGCGCATACGTTGGAGCAGCCTCCAGCGAGGCCTGAGCGGGCAAGTATCTACCGGCGGCCAACAACAGCCGCCGCAAGTCGGTTTTCGCCACCGATCTCACGAGGGGCCGCCACAGGCGGCCCCTTCTGCTTGGGGGCTCGCTCGCCGGGCAAAATGGCCAGGAGCTAGCCTAATCCTCGCCAAGGAGGGATAATCGTCGTCGTTGGCGCGCGGGGGGAACAAGCGAGGGAGCCGATGACGGGTGCACGCGTCTTTGTTGCCGTCCTATTTTTCTTCCTGGGAGCATCCTTTCTCGCCTCCACCGGCCTGCTGATCAGCGAGTTCCGCGACGCCGACTGGGAGTTGATGGTCATCGCCCACAGCCACCTCTTCATATTCTTTCCCGTGTTCGGCATCCTGGCGCTCGCCGCCTACTATCTGCCGGCCGTCGTCTTCACGGACCTCTATTGGCGGCATCTGCCGTACGGCAAGCTACGTTACCTGCTGGGTCTGGTGGTGGTGGCAGTCCTATCGGTGGTCGTGTCCAGGCTGCTTGATACGGAGCCGCGCTCCGTCTGGGAGGCGGCGCCGAGCGCGTTGTTTGCGGACAAGGGCGAGCCCAGCGGTTGCGGAGGGAGCACTCAATGTCGGCGCGTCCCGGTCTTGAAGGCGCTGACGGAGCTGCGCAAGTTCGGCGAGGGCCGGCTCGGCATGTCGAAGTTTGCGCGCAGCTGCAAGGTCGATCCGCTGATGGAGCCGCCCGAGGAGATGGCAAAGGAGCGTTACTGCTTTGCCGCCGGGGCCAAGCTGAGCGGCTCGGCGTGCTGCCAGGCGCAAGGACTGATGCGCGCCGAGATGACCCGCCTGCAACAGACGCGACGCTCCCTTTCCGGCATCTACGACCAGATGATATTCCTGCCGCTCAAGGTGTTCTTCATCCTCGTGGTGGTGCTGATCGCCGCGCTGCTCGCGAAGTGGCGCGCCCGCATCGACGAGTACTATCGCGAGCTGGTGCCGCCGATCGAGCGGGGTGTCCTCATCGGCGCGTTCGCCATGCTCTTCTGGCCGATCATGGACTACGGCTACCAGCAGACCGCCAACGTCCTGTTCGGACGCTTCGAAACTCTGCAGCTGCGCTACAGTCTGGTGATCGTGCCCTGGGCGGTGTGTTTGCTGTTCTACTTCCTGCGCCGCTTCGGCCAGCAGGGCCAGATGATTGGCCAGATCGCCGGCGTGGTGACGGCAGCAGTCGCCGTGCTGCGCTACGAGGACCTCAACGACTGGGCCGTGCGGCTTCTCGGCGTGGGGACGAGCTGGTACATCATCGTCGTCTTGGTGGTGCTGGCGGTCGCGGGGTTCATTGGGCTGGTGCGGCCGATCCGCGGCACCAAGGGGCCGCTCGATCCCTCGTTCACGTCGAATGGACGTCCGCAGGTCCAGTAGCCTGTCCGCTGCAACCGTCACAAGCCTGTCACACGCTGCATGGCGAGCCCCGCGCTGCTTGCCACTGCGTCCCGGACTCGGGCATAGGAGCCGAGGACACTACGGCCGGAGCCGCCGATGCTCACCGTCTACGATGCCGCCGAAGGCGCACTGATTGCACGCGAGGCCTCGGCGGCCGCTCCCCGGACAGCCGTGTGGATCGACCTCTTCAAGCCGACCAAGGAGGAGGACCTGCTGGTGGAGCGGGCCCTGTCGATCGCCATACCCACGCGGGAGGAGATGTCGGAGATCGAGGCCTCGAGCCGTCTCTATTTCGAGAGCGGCGCCTACTACATGACCGCTATCGTCCTGCATCAGCCCGATATCCAGGGCGACCCGCCAGTCGCCACCCCGGTCACCTTCGTCCTCTCCGGCAGCCACCTCGTCACCGTGCGCTACGCCGAGCCGCGTGCGTTTCAGATCTTCCTCGGGCGGGCGCAGAGGAAGGATGCCGCCTGCATGACGGGGGCGGCCGTGCTGGTCGGGCTGCTGGAAGCCGTAATCGACCGCGAGGCCGATCGCGTCGAGCGCATCCAGGGCGAGGTCGACAAGCTGTCGCAGACCATCTTCGACATCCGAGGCGGCGAGCGCACGCGCACGCGCCGCTTCGACGTCAACATCCGCACCATCGGGCGCGAGGGCGAGCTCACCTCGAGGTCGCGTGAGAGCCTGCTCACGCTCGATCGGCTGCTGACCTACCTTGCTCACGCCATGAGCGAGCGCGGCGACGAGAAGGTGCTCAGGGCGCGCGTCAAGACGGCGGGCCGCGACGTGCAGTCGCTCACCGACCATATCGGCTACCTGTCGGCCAAGATCACCTTCCTGCTCGATGCCACGCTCGGCATGATCAACAACGAGCAGAACACCATCATCAAGATCTTCTCGGTGCTGGCGGTGGCCCTGATGCCGCCCACGCTGGTGGGCACCATCTACGGCATGAACTTCAAGCACATTCCCGAGCTCGAATGGCTTTGGGGCTACCCCTTCGCACTCCTGCTGATGGTCGCCTCGGCGGTGCTGCCTTACGTCTTCTTCAAGCGCAAGGGCTGGCTGTAGGCTGGCGCGGGCCCCGATCTCGCCCAGCTGTCGCTCGCCAAGGCTGCCTCCCATCCAAGGGTGCGGCCGGTGCGTTTGCGTGGGACCGCAACAGATTGTGGCTCTCGCGGTCAGGATTCATTCATAGTTTCTACACAAATCCGGCGTTCCATCGGCAACGGTTGTGGGCACTACAAGATGCGGCTGTGAGGGGGTTTGCGTGATAGTACGTGCGGCCGGTTGCGTGGCCGGCGCATTGCTGATCGTGACGGCGATGCTCGGCATCGCCGCTGCTGGCGCGGGCGGCGACCGGACAGATTGGCAAGCTGGCGGGACGCTGGGCCGGCGACGGCACGCTGGTACCGACATACGGTCGCAACGAAGCTTTCCGCTGCGTCATCGTCTATGCCGTCGGCGAGTATGCCTCCCGAGTCCGTCAGCATCTGCGCTGTCAGGGCGAGGATACTACCTTCGACGCGATAACGCGGCTCGACATCCAGGGTGACCGCGTCACCGGTGTGTGGGTGGAGAATACCTATTCGCTCAACGGCACCGTGCGCGGCGTCATTACGGCCAAGGGCTTCGACATCCGCCTGCTTGGCACCTTCTTCCAGGCGCGCATGATCGTGGCCGCGAATGCCTGCGAGCAGTCGGTCAAGGTCGTGCCGGAAGGCGGGGGCAGCATGAAGGAGATGGCGGCCGTGCTCATCAAGTCCGACCGCGCCAAGATCTGCGACCCTGCGCGTGTCATCGTGCCGCCGGTGCCAGTGCCGGCGATCCGCCCTGCCTATCTCGCCCGGCGCTAAGAGCAGCTGGGCGCCGGCTACTGGCTGCGTACGTGCACCTTCACGGTTTGCGGTGCACCCGATGTCGCCCCGGCATGGTCGGCTACGACGACATCGAAGCTCGCCATGTTCGTATTGGTGCCGTCGTGCATGAACATCACGCGGCCGCTTTGCAGATCGGCCTGAGTGAAAGTGTTTATCGGCCGTGTCTGGGCGCCCGAAAGCGTGATGAAGCCGTTGGTCGCCCGCGATACCGTGAAGGTCAGGTCCTTGGCATCGTCGTCGGGATCGACGGCATGGAGGTCCTCGGGCGTGACCGTCACCGACCGGCCCTTGCCGACCGTGAGGTCGAGGTCGCCGGCGATCGTCGGCGGCACGTTGCGGACCTCGGCACTGAGGTTGGCGCCGGTCTCCATGGCGAGCTGGCCGTACTGCACATTGCCGGTGACGGAGCCGGAGCTGCGGATGTTGATGAGGTGCTTGACGATCACGTCCCCCTGGACGGTACCGTGCACGTCGGCCTGCTCAGTCTTTATGGTGCCGTAGCATTGACCGCCCTCGTGCACCAGGAGCGATTGCCCCGCAACGTCGCCCTCGACGTAGCCGTAGACCTCGATCTGTCGGGCGTTGCGGATCTCGCCTTTGATGATCGTGTCTTCCCTGACAATGAGTACGCCCGGTTGACCTGCCACTGAACTCTTCCCCCGTGTTCGCCCGTGTCGGCCATATATCGGCTATGCCGCGTCTGGAGCGTGGATAGGCCATGAATGAGCCAGCAATCAGGCTGGCGGCGGGCACACCCTACGCCAGCGCCGCCGCCACCCGCAATCGGCTCGTCGCGGCTGTGACGCAGCAACCGGAGCCGCGAAGAGACCTTGTCGAGACCCCTGGCCAGTGCACCAATCTGCTGGCATACCTTGGCGCGACGGGCCGGGGGGCGCGTCGGCGCACGGGAAGTCATGTCTCGCGGTTTTGGGCGTTGGACGGCAATCAGCCTGGCGTTCGCGTGCCTGGCGCTTGCGAGCGCGGGCTGCGCCACGGCGCCCGAGCGTATGGCCGTGCCGGCGGCACTCGCTTCCAAAGCGACACTCCCTGGCCTGGCGGATGTGCGCCTGTGGGGCGACGCGCCGTTCTCGCCTGCGCTGCTGCAGGCCGAGGTGCCCAAGCTCAGAGCCAAGTATCAGGCCCGCGCCAAGCACGGCGAGAAACCGGTCTCGAACCTGTTGGCGATCTCTGGCGGCGCCGACGACGGCGCGTTCGGCGCCGGGCTGCTGGTGGGCTGGACCGCGCGTGGCGACCGGCCCGAGTTCGACCTCGTCACGGGCATCAGCGCGGGCGCCCTGATCGCGCCGTTCGCGTTCCTCGGCCGCGACTACGACCGGCAACTCTCTGGTCTCTTCACCAGCTACGGGGCGGACGACATCTTCCAGGCCAACGTGCTCGGCGGCTTGTTCGGCGGCAATGCGCTGGCCGACAGCGCGCCGCTGGCCAACCTCATCGAGCAGTACGTCGACGCCCGCTTCCTGCGTCGGGTCGCCGAGGAGCGGGCCAAGGGTCGCTTTCTGCTGATCGGCACCACCAACCTCGATGCGCAGCGGCCGGTCTATTGGGACATGGGCAAGATCGCGCAGAGCACCGACCCGAGCGCGCCCGCACTCTTCCGACGCGTGCTCCTGGCGTCGGCCTCGTTCCCCGGCATCTTCCCGCCCGTGCATATCCAGGTCGAGGCGGGCGGCCACCGATACCAGGAGATGCACGTCGACGGCGGCACCACCCGCGAGGTGTTCTTCACCGTGGCCGATTTCAGCTTCAAGGAGTTCGACAAGGCTCTCGGCCAGAGGATCAAGCGCCGGCTCTGGATCGTCCGCAACGGCAAGATCGAGCCAGAGTACAAGGCAACGCAGGAATTGACATTCGTCATTGCCCAACGCTCGCTCGAGACGCTGGCCAAGAGCCGCGGCGTCGGCGACCTCGCGCGCATGTATCGCAGGGCCCAGGCCGATAACATCGACTACAATCTGGCGGTGATCCCAGTTACTTTCGATGCCCCGCATCCCAAGCCTTTCGACGGAACCTATATGAAGGCCCTTTACGATTTCGGGATTAGCCTCGGCCGGGCCGGGTATCCTTGGGCCAAGACGCCGCCCGAGACCGTGGTCGCGGTGCGGGACTGACGGGGCAAGCGACCCATTCGCGCTCCGGTGGCGATCGCGCTAATTTGGCGGCCGAGCTTGCGCAGGTGTTCAGGCAATGAATGATCGAGCAGACAGGTCGCGTCGGCGAAAGACGGCCGCCAATGCGCAGCCGCCGGAGAGTGTCGCGGCTTCTGCGGCCGTGAGCGCAATCGGAAGGCCCCTGCCCGCGCACTGCGCGCGCGTTGCCCTCGTTCTGCAGGGCGGCGGCGCGCTCGGCGCTTATCAGGCCGGCGTCTACGAGGCGCTGGCCGAGCGGGACTACCTGCCGCATTGGGTCACCGGCATCTCGATTGGCGCGATCAACGGCGCCATCATCGCCGGCAATCCGCCGGAGCGTCGCGTCGAGCAGCTGCGCACGTTCTGGGAGCTGATCACGGACGGCATCGCCGGGAAACCCATGATCGAGGGCGACTTCGCGCGCGGCCTCTTCAACGAGTGGAGCGCGCTCGCCAGCGTCACCTCTGGGGTCGACGGCTTCTATACTCCGCGCATGCCGCCGGCCTGGCTGCAGCCCTGGGGCACGGACGGCGCGCTCAGCTTCTACGACACGGCCCCGCTGCGCGCCACGCTCGAGCGGCTGATCGACTTCGATCTTCTGAACTCGAAGGCCGTGCGCTTCAGTATCGGCGCCGCCAATATCCGCAAGGGCAATTCGGTCTACTTCGACAGCGAGGAGCGCCGCATCGGACCGGAGCACATCATGGCGAGCGCCGCCCTGCCGCCGGGCTTCCCGCCCGTCGACATCGACGGCGAGCACT
Organism: uncultured Alphaproteobacteria bacterium; assembly: GCA_963738065.1. Classification (GTDB taxonomy): domain Bacteria; phylum Pseudomonadota; class Alphaproteobacteria; order Rhizobiales; family Hyphomicrobiaceae; genus AWTP1-13. The sequence goes on along the minus strand of CAVTVO010000006.1, from coordinate 437,975 downwards.
ACTGGGACGGCGGCGTCCTCTCCAATACGCCGCTCGAGTACCTGCTCGACACGTACGGCAACGAGAGCATGCTGGTGTTCCAACTCGATCTGTTCAGCGCGCAGGGCAGCCTGCCGCGCAACCTGCTCGACGTCTACGAGCGCCACAAGGACATCCTCTACTCCTCGCGCACCCGCAAGAACACCAATGCCGCGCGCGAGGCGCAGGCGTTGCGCCAGGCCGTCGAGCGCCTCTATCAGAAGCTCCCGGCCAAGCTCAAAGAAGACCCAGATGTCGCCTACCTCAGGGATACCTGCTCGGGGTGCGGCTCGATCAGCATCGTGCACCTGATATATCGCGACAAGTACTACGAGACGCAGGCCAAGGACTACGAGTTCTCGCGCGTCTCCATGCAGGAGCACTGGCTCGCCGGGCTCAACGATACGCGGCGAACACTGCACCACGAGAAGCAGTGGCTGAAGCCTCCCGGCGATCTGGAAACCGTGCGCACCTTCGACATCACCCGCGACTTCGATTGACGCGTTTCAACCCTTGTAAATCGCCCCGGCAGCCTTTACACAGCGCTCATCCCACACGCGGGACCTCGCGTTAGGCGGGCCGAAATCCCCTCCCCGACGCTCCGGTGGGCCAGGCAACTGGTCTTCTCTTTGGTCCCGTGGCGGCTGCAACCGGAAAAGGACCAGGACCCCATGGCGCTTCCCGCCTTCAATATGCGTCAGCTGCTCGAGGCTGGCTGTCACTTCGGCCATCAGAGCCACCGCTGGAACCCGAAGATGGCGCAATACATCTTCGGCGCCCGCAACAACATCCACATCATCGACCTGGCGCAATCGGTGCCGCTGCTGCACCAGGCGCTGGTCAAGATCAGCGACGTCGTCGCCGGCGGCGGTCGCGTGCTGTTCGTCGGCACCAAGCGCCAGGCATCGGAGGGAATTGCCGAGGCCGCCAAGCGCTCGGCACAGTATTTCATCAACCACCGCTGGCTCGGCGGAACGCTCACCAACTGGAAGACCATCTCGCAGTCGATCCGCCGGCTCAAGCAGCTCGAGGAGACGTTGAGCGGTGAAGCCAAGGGTCGCACGAAGAAGGAGATCCTGCAGCTCACGCGCGATCGCGACTCGCTCAACAAGTCGCTCGGCGGCATCAAGGAGATGGGTGGCCTGCCCGACCTGCTGTTCGTGATCGACACCAACAAGGAGCAGATCGCCATCGCCGAGGCCAAGAAGCTCGGCATCCCGATCGTGGCCATCGTCGACACCAACTGCAATCCCGACGGTATCGATTTCCTGGTCCCGGGCAACGACGACGCCGGGCGGGCCATTACGCTTTACTGCGATCTCGTCGCCCGCGCCGCCATCGACGGGATCGAGCGCGGCCAGAGCCAGGCCGGCGTCGACGTGGGCGCCGCCGAGGCGCCGCCCCCAGAGGCGCTGCCGGTTGAGGGCGAGAAGGTCGTCTTCAAGGGCATCGATGCGCCGCGCGGCGAGGCCGACGACCTCAAGCGCCTCCCCAATGTCAATCCCAAGCTCGAGCAGCGCCTCAATGACGCCGGTGTCTACCACTACTGGCAGATTGCCGACCTCGATGCCGAGACGGCCGAGGCGCTCGACCGCACGCTCAATCTGCGGGGCCGCGTCGCCCGGGACGGCTGGATCGCCGCCGCCAAGCAACTGGTCGAGGGGCAGGCGGCCTGATTGAAGAGGTGAGTGGTGAGATGGTCAGTGGTCAGTGGTGAAGTGCCGTCCCACAACCAGACCACTCACCACTCACGACTGACCACTCACGATCTCACGCATTCAAGGATGAAGCCATGACCACCATATCCGCGAGCCTGGTGAAGGAGCTGCGCGACAAGACCGGCGCCGGCATGATGGATTGCAAGACGGCGCTGACCGAGACCAAGGGCGACATCGAGGGCGCGGTCGACTGGCTGCGCAAGAAGGGGCTGTCGAAGGCGGCCAACAAGGCCGGCCGCATTGCCGCGGAGGGACTGATCGGCGTCACCTCCAAGGACAAGGCGGGCGCGATGGTGGAGGTCAACTCGGAGACCGACTTCGTCGCCCGCAACGAGCAGTTCCAGGACATGGTGCGCAAGATCGCCTCATTGGCGCCGAAGGCGGGCGGCGACCTCGGGAAGTTGTTGGGGCTCACCTATCCGGGCAAGTCGATGACGGTGGAGGACCACGTCAAGGAGATGGTGGCCACCATCGGCGAGAACATGAGCGTGCGCCGCACGGCCTCCGTGTCAGTGGCAAACGGGCATGTGGCCGAGTACGTGCACAACAAGGTCGTCGAGGGCCTAGGCAAGATCGGCGTGCTGGTCGGCCTCGACAGCAAGGGCGATGCGTCGGCCTTGGCGAGCCTCGGCAAGCAGCTGTGCCTGCATATTGCAGCGGCCAACCCCGCCGCCATCACGGCCGAGGACCTCGACCCGGCGCTCATCGAGCGCGAGCGTGCGGTCTACACCGAGCAGGCCAAAGCCTCCGGCAAGTCACCCGAGATCGCCGCCAAGATGGTGGAGGGGCGCCTGCGCAAGGAATTTTACCAGCAGGTGGTGCTGATGCAGCAGACCTTCCTTGGCGCCGGCGGTGACGGCAAGGCGACCGTCGAGCAGGTCGTCAAGGCGGCGGAGAAGGGTGCCGGCGCTCCTATCAAGGTCGCCAAGTTCGCCCGCTATGCCCTTGGCGAGGGCATCGACAAGAAGGATGGCGACTTTGCTGACGAGGTGAGGAAGGCTGCGGGCAAGCCGTGAGGCCTCGAGCACGCGCCCGGCGTTCGCCCGAATCAGGCTAACCTGCCCACTCGTGTGGCTTGTTCGGGGCGCTGGTTTGCCTACCGGCGGCACCTCGGTTTATGTCTTGCATTCCTGGCGTATTCGACCTTTGCGATCGGCATCGCCGCCGCGTTGCAAGGGAACATTCTGGTCACCGGTATCAGGGCTCGTGACCGACGATTAAGGCTGCAACCATGAGCGCGAATTCAGGCCTGCGCTACAAGCGCCTGCTCCTGAAACTCTCGGGCGAGGCGCTGATGGGCAAGGCTGCCTACGGCATCGATGTGCCGGTCGTGCAGCGGCTGTCGGGCGAGATCAAGGAAGCTGTGGCGGCAGGCGCCGAGATCGCCGTCGTGGTCGGCGGCGGCAATATCTTCCGCGGGCTTGCCGGCGCGGCCAAGGGCATGGATCGGGCCACCGCCGACTACATGGGCATGCTGGCCACGGTGATGAACTCGCTGGCGCTGCACAATGGGCTCGAGCAGCTGAATGTGCCGGCTCGCGTCCTCTCGGCGATCCCTATGCCGACGGTATGCGAGGCCTTCGTGCGCACCAAGGCGCTGCACCACATGGCGATGAAGCGCGTCGTGATCTTTGCCGCGGGCACCGGCAACCCCTTCTTCACCACCGACACCACGGCGGCCCTGCGGGCGGTCGAGATGAACTGCGAGGCCCTTGCCAAGGCGACCCAGGTCGACGGCGTCTACTCCGCCGACCCCAAAGCGGACCGCAGTGCTGTGCGCTACGACAAGCTCACCTACGCGGAGGTTCTGGCCCGGGATCTGAAGGTCATGGACGGAGCCGCCATTGCGCTTGCGCGCGACAACAAGCTGCCGGTGATCGTGTTTTCCATCGAGGAATCCGGTAATCTTCTGAAGGTCCTGCGCGGTGAGGCGCAGGCGACGTTGATTTCGGGCTAAGCTTGGCTGATCGGCACACGCCGGGGACTAGCAGCGGGCCCGCCTTTTGGCGCACAATTGGCGGGGCGGTTGGGGGGTTGAAGGACTAGGGAGCGCACCATGGCCGCCAACAAATTCGACATCAAGGACCTCGAGCGCCGCATGCGCGGCGCCATCGACACGCTCAAGAAGGAGTTCGGTGGCCTGCGCACCGGGAGGGCCAGCGTGCACCTCCTCGATCCTGTCGTCGTCAACGTCTACGGCCAGCGCATGCCGATCAATCAGGTGGCTACCGTCTCGACGCCCGATGCACGCACGATCTCCGTGCAGGTCTGGGACAAGGGCCAGGTGAGCGCGGTCGAGAAGGCCATCCGCGAAGCCAACCTCGGGCTCAATCCCATCACCGAGGGGTCGCTCGTCCGCCTGCCGATCCCCGCGCTCAATGCCGAGCGGCGCCAGGAGCTCGTGAAGGTGGCGCACAAGTATGCCGAGAGCGCGCGCGTGGCGGTGCGCAACGTGCGGCGCGAAGGCATGGATCTGCTCAAGAAGCTCGACAAGGACGGCGACATGAGCGAGGACGACCACCACAAGAACTCCGCCAAGGTGCAAGAGCTGACCGACAAGCTCATCAAGGAGGTCGATCAGTCGCTGGTGGCGAAGGAAGCCGAGATCAAGCAGATATGAGCGCGAGCGTGTTGCAGCCGGCTGCAAGTCGTGTCCTGCTGCCTCGCCCAAAGGCTGGGGTTGCCGTTTGCCAATGCTCTGCGTGACGCTCGGTCCATGAACAAGCACAATCAATCGCCGACCTGGCGGGACAGCGCCCCGGTGCCGCGTCACGTCGCCATCATCATGGATGGCAATGGCCGCTGGGCAGAGAGCCGTGGTCTGCCGCGCTCGGCGGGGCACCACAAGGGCGTCGAGGCGGTGCGCCGCACCGTGCGCGCGGCCATGGAGCTGGGCGTCCAGTATCTCACCATCTTCAGCTTCTCCTCCGAGAACTGGTCGCGGCCGGCGGCCGAGATCGACGACCTGATGGGCCTCATGAAGCGCTTCATCAGGCGCGATCTGGCCGAGCTGCATCAGAACGGCGTGCGCATCACCGTGATCGGCGAGCGCGAGCGGGTCGGCCCGGAGCTGCTCGAGCTCATCGACGAGGCGGTCACCCTCACCTGCGACAATGACGCGCTCAACCTGGTGATCGCTTTCAACTACGGCTCGCGGGCGGAGATCGCGCGGGCGGCGCGGCGGCTGGCCGAACGTGCGCTCGAAGGGACGATCAAGCCCGAAGAGATCACCCCGGATGCGCTGGCTGCGGCCCTCGACACGCACGGCGTGCCGGACCCCGACCTCCTCATCCGCACCAGCGGCGAGTTGCGCTTGTCCAACTTCCTGCTATGGCAGTCGGCCTACACCGAGTTCGTGTTCCTGGAGGCCTATTGGCCCGATTTCGGCCGGGAGCTGCTGGAGCAGGCGATCGAGGAGTTCCGCGGGCGCATCCGCAGGTTCGGCGGAGTAGTGGCCCGCTCGGCGGGCTGAAGACGAATGCCAGGAGCGAAGGGCCCGATCGCATGAGCGAGCAGGATGACGCAGGAGAAGGCGCCGGCGCGCGTCCCGACCTGCACTCGCGGCTCGGCACCGATTTCACGCCGCGCCTGGCTTCGGGCTTGGCCATGGGCGCCGTTGCGGCGCTGTGCACGCTGCTGGGTGCCGTTCCGTTCGCCGTCCTGGTGGTTGGCGGTAACCCTGCTGCTGAGCTGGGAGTGGGGACGCCTCGTGCATGGCCGCGAAGGCGACCTGCTGATCGCGGTGCACGCGTGTGCGGCGGGCGGGGCCGCTGTGCTGGCTGCCATGGGCTTCGTGGGCCTCGGCCTGCTCGCCCTTCCGATCGGGGCGATCCTGGCGACATTGCTCAGTCTCGGGCGCAACAGCGTCTTCTCCGCGCTCGGGGTCTTCTATGCCGGCGTGCCGGCCGTCGCCCTCATTTGGTTGCGGTCGGATGCGACGTTGGGGCTCCTCGCTGTCGTTTTCGTGATCCTCATCGTGATCGCTTCCGATACGGTGGGCTTTCTGGCCGGACGCCTGCTGGGCGGGCCGAAACTGTGGCCGCGCGTGTCGCCCAACAAGACCTGGTCCGGCTTCATCGGGGCGCTGGCGGCGAGCTCGCTCGTTGGCGCGCTCTTCTGGTTTGCGGTTCCCGGCAGCTCGGCGGTGCGGCTGGCGGCGGCCGGCGTGGTGCTGTCGCTGGTGGCGCAGGCCGGCGATCTCGCCGAGTCCGCGCTCAAGCGCCGGTTCGGCACGAAGGATACCAGCTCGCTGATCCCCGGCCACGGCGGCGTGATGGATCGCGTCGACGGGCTCGTGGCGGCGGCCTCCGCCGTTGGCCTGGCAGCATTCGTGATAAACATACATTCGCCCGCGCAGGCTCTGTTGCTCGGGTCTTGAACGGAGGGAGTTGGGTGGCGCGGGTGCGTGCGGACTGGGCAGCGAAGGCCTCGGCGGCGAGCGTGCGCCCTGGTCCAGTGGTGGTCCCGGCGGGATCGCGCAAGCGCATCAGCGTGCTCGGCGCCACCGGCTCGGTCGGCACCAGCACCCTCGATCTCGTTGGCCGCAACCCGCACCTGTTCGAGGTGGTCGCGCTCACCGCCCACAACAACGTGGAAGGTTTGGCCGAGCTAGCTCTTCGGCACAGCGCCGCCCTGGCGGTGGTCGCGGACGAGAGCTGCTATCTGGCCCTCAAGGAGAGGCTGGCCGGGACCGGCATCGAGGTTGGCGCCGGGGCTGCCGCTCTCATAGCCGCAGCCTTGCGGCCGGCCGATTGCGTGATGGCAGGCATCATCGGCGCTGCCGGCCTCGAGGCGACCCTGGCCGCCGTGACCCAGGGGCGGCGCGTGGCGCTGGCCAACAAGGAATGCCTGGTCATGGCCGGCGAAATCTTCATGGAGGCGGTTCGCGACGCCGGCGCCGAGCTGGTGCCGGTGGATTCGGAGCATTCCGCCGTCTTTCAAGTCCTCTCCGGCGCCGATCCCGATGCGATCGAGCGCATCGTCCTTACGGGATCGGGTGGGCCGTTTCGCACTTGGCCCCTCGAGCAACTCGCCCGCGCGACGCCGCAGGAGGCGCTGCGACATCCCAACTGGTCGATGGGGCGCAAGATCACCATCGATTCGGCAACCTTGATGAACAAGGGCCTGGAGCTGATCGAGGCGTTCCATCTGTTCCCGGTTGAGACGAAGCAGCTCGACATCGTGGTGCACCCCCAGCAGATCATCCATGCTCTGGTCGCCTATCGCGACGGCTCGATGCTGGCGCAGCTGGCGAGCCCGGACATGCGCACCCCGATCGCGCTCAGCCTGTCCTGGCCCGGCCGCATGGAGGCTCCAACCAAGCGCATCGATCTGGTGGAGCTCGGCACCCTGAGCTTCGAGCGGCCCGACGAGCGCCGCTTCAGGGCCCTGGGGCTTGCCCGCCAGGCCATGCAACAGGGCGGCCTCGCGCCCACGGTGCTCAATGCAGCCAACGAGGTGGCCGTGGAGGCCTTTCTGGGGGGACGGCTCGGGTTCCTTCAAATCGCCCAACTTGTAGCTGAGACGCTGGAGGGCGCGGATCGGCGGGGCGTCATCGGCGAGGAGCCGGATCTGGCGGGTGTGCTGGCGGCGGACGCGGCGGCGCGGCAGTTGGCGCTGAACTTGCTGGGGACAGGCAAGGTGTCGGCCGCGCACTGAGCGCAAATCGGCACTATTGTAGCTCAAGACGCGTGCGGGAGGCAGCGGACTATGGGATTTCTCGGTCAGGGACTTGGCGGGATCTGGAGCTTTCTCGCCGTTCTGCTGCCGTTCTTGTTTGTCCTGACCGTCGTCGTGTTCTTCCATGAGCTCGGCCATTTTCTGGTGGCGCGCTGGTGCGGGGTGAAGATCAAGGCCTTCTCCATCGGCTTCGGCAAGGAGATCTTCGGCTTCTACGACCGGTACGGGACCCGCTGGCGCATCGCCTGGATTCCGCTCGGCGGCTACGTCAAGTTCCTCGACGACGAGAACAGCGCCAGCGTCCCCTCCAAGGCGGCGCTGCAGCACATGAGCGAGAGCGAGCGGGCGGGTGCCTTCCAGACCAAGTCGCTGGCCGCGCGCTCGGCCATCGTGGCCGCTGGACCAATTGCCAACTTCCTGTTGGCAATAGTGATTTTCGCCCTCACGTATCACCCTCGTGGGCGTGCAGGTGACGGCGCCGCGGGTCGACGAGCTGGTGGCGGGCGGGGCGGCCGAGAGCGCCGGCTTCAAGCCCGGCGACGTGATCGTCAGCATCGACGGCAAGGCCATCGAGACGTTTGCGGACATGCAGCGCATCGTCAGCTCCAATGCCGACCATGAGCTCACCTTCGAGGTGACGCGCGCAGGGCGCCTGGTGACGCTGAAGGTCACGCCGGCACGGCGTGAGATCTCCGACCGCTTCGGCAACAAGCTGCGCGTCGGCGTCATCGGCATCCGCCGCAACCCGACCCAGGTCGAGTGGGAATACAAGCGCTATCCGCCGGTGCAGGCGCTCGGGCTCGGCATCCGCGAGACCTACTTCATCATTTCGCGCACCCTCTCCTACCTCAGCGACGTCGTCATGGGGCGCGAATCGGCCGATCAGCTTGGCGGGCCGATCCGTATCGCGGAGGTCTCGGGGCAGGTGGCGAGCATCGGCTTCGTGCCGTTGCTCAACCTGACGGCCGTGCTGTCCGTGTCGATCGGTCTCATCAACCTGTTCCCGATCCCGCTGCTCGATGGCGGACACCTTTTGTTCTACCTGATCGAGGGCGTGCGCCGCAAACCGTTGAGCGAGCGTACCCAGGAGATCGGATTCCGCATCGGATTGGCGGTCGTGCTGATGCTCATGATGTTCGCAACCTGGAACGATTTGGGCATCGTTCGTCGCTGGCTGACGGGAATCGGATAAAATTGCGGCAGGCCCGATCTAACCGCCTGGAATTGCGGCGCGATGACGTAATATTGCCACTTCCATGGCGGCTAGTGAAACGTTAGAGAGGTTGCCGGACGCTTTTGAACGCTCCGGCCGAGTGGCTGAGGGAACGGGGTTTTTTGTCCCTCCGCCGCTGATAGTCGCGAGAGTTCGAAGGGAGCTGCTCACCCGACGCCGGCGGGTAGGGTAGTGGAGGGAACGGCGAGGGGCAGACGGGAAGAATGCCGCACATGGCAAAGTGCAGGTCGGGGGACTGGCACTCTATCCTGGTCGCGATAGCGGCGCTGTTTGCGCTGGCGGTCGCCGGGCCGGTGCTCCTTGTCCGCCACACCCGTAGAAGCGCAGACGGCTGCGATCCGGGAGATCCGCGTCGCCGGCAACAAGCGGGTGGAGCCCGAGACGGTCCGCTCCTATCTCAAATTCAATGTCGGCGATGCCTACGATGCGGGCAAAGTCGACCAATCCATCAAATCGCTGTTTGCGACCGGCCTGTTCTCGGACGTGCGCATCGAGCGCGAGGGCGCCGCGGTTCTCATTACGGTGGTCGAGAACCCCGTCATCGCCCAGGTCGCCTTCGAGGGCAATCGCGAGGTCGATAAGGCGGCGCTGGAAGGCGAGGTCCAGCTCAAACCGCGCAGCGTGTTCACCCGCGCCCGGGCCCAGGCCGACGTGCAGCGCATCCTGGACGTCTATCGCCGGCAGGGGCGCTTTGCCGCAGCCGTCGAGCCCAAGCTCATCGAGCTCGACAGCAACCGGGTCAACCTCGTGTTCGAGATCAACGAGGGCGCCGCCACCAAGGTCAAGGCGATCAATTTCATAGGCAACCGGGCCTTCTCGGACAGCCAGTTGCGCGACATCATCACGACCACCCAGTCCGGGCTCTTCGACTTCCTCAAGGGCACCAACATCTACGATCCGGACCGGCTCTCGCTCGATCGCGAGCTGCTGAGGCAGTACTACCTCAAGAACGGCTACGCCGATGCCCAGATCGTCTCGGCCGGGGCCGAGCTCGACCGCGATGGCTCGGGCTTCTTCATCACCTTCGTGATCGACGAAGGCGAGATGTTCAAGTTCGGCTCCATCGACGTGGAGTCGGCGCTGCCGGGCGTCAACGTGGACGCTCTGCGCGGCGAGGTGCTCACGGTCAGCGGCGCGACCTTCAACCAGTCGCTGCTCGACAAGTCGGTCGAGAAGCTGACGCTTACCGTCTCCGAGCAGGGCGTGGCCTTCGCCAGGGTGCGTCCGCGCGCCTCCCGCGAGCCCGGGGCGCGTCTGGTCAACGTGCGCTACGTGGTCGACGAAGGCCCACGCATCTACATCGAGCGCATCAACGTCATCGGCAACGTGCGCACGCGCGACTACGTGATCCGGCGCGAGTTCCGGCTGGCGGAGGGCGACGCCTACAACCCGCTGATGGTGGACAAGGCCAAGAAGCGGCTGCAGCAGCTCGGCTTCTTCAAGACGGTCGACATCAAGCGCCGCGCCGGCTCCGCGCCCGACCGGGTCGTGCTCGATGTCGAGGTCGTCGAGCAGTCGACCGGTGAGCTGTCGTTCGGCGCCGGCTACTCCACCAGTGAAGGCGTGATCGGCGACATTTCCATCTCCGAGCGCAACCTGCTGGGACGCGGCCAGTTCCTGCGCCTGCGCCTTGCGGGCTCGCAGGAGCGCCTGCAGATCGATCTGAGCTTCACCGAGCCGCGCTTCCTCGACACCAACATCGCCGCCGGGTTCGACCTGTTCCACAAGGACGTCAATCTCTCGTCGACCTCTGCATTCCGCACCAGGACAACGGGCGGATCGCTGCGGGCCGGCTTCCCCATCACCGAGAACCTGTGGCTGAACAATAGCTACACGCTGACCACCAGCGCCATCTACGATGTGCAGCCGCAAGCCTCGCAGGCGATCAAGGAGGCCGCGGGCGATGCGATAACGTCGAGCTGGGGCACCTCTCTCGTCTACGATGCGCGCAACCATCCCAAGAGCCCCACGTCCGGCTTCTACTGGATGACGAGCGGCGAGTTCGCGGGCCTCGGCGGCGATGTCCAGTTCTGGCGCGTCACCGGGGAAGGGCGCTACTACTATCCGATCGCCGAGAAGATCACCTTCGTCGCCCGAGTGCTGGGTGGGCATATCGGTCCCTGGTCCGACACCGACGTCCGCCTCATCGATCTCTTCTACAAGGGCGGCGAGACCATCCGCGGCTTCAACAGGGGCGGCTTTGGTCCGCGCGACTTGCTGACGCAAGACGCGCTTGGCGGCGACACCTTCTGGTCGGCGACGGCCGAGGTGCGCTACCCGCTCCCGTTCATCCCGGACGATTTGGGCATGAGCGGCGCCGTGTTCGTGGATGCCGGGTCGCTCTATGGCGCCGGCGCGGGCGCAAAGAGGTTCAACAGCCAGTGCGGCGTTCCCGCATCGTATGATCCCGCGACCGGCGCGCTTCTCAATCCAGGCATCTGTCTGGCCGATTCCAACTCCATACGTGCCTCGGCAGGCGTGAGCTTGATCTGGAATTCGCCTCTCGGGCCGCTGCGGCTCGACCTTGCCAAGGCCATCCAGAAGGAGACCTACGACTCCGAGCAGCTCATTCGCTTCGGCGCTTCCACCAGGTTCTAGCTCGTTTTCCTCTGTCCCATCGGCGTTCGGGGACAGGTTTCTTGCACCGTGCTACTGTGCACCAGGTCGCCGGCTCCGGGCCGGGGCAGGCCCGTTCCTTGCTTCCAAGGTGGCTGGATGGAGCATCCCGGTTTTTTCGAGAGGGCGGCGCCGATCCGTCTCGATGTCCTGGCGCAGAAGGTCGGTGCCCAGCTCCCTCCCGATGCCGACCCCGGCCTGCTCATCCACGACGTGAAGAGCCTCGCCGATGCCGAGTCAGGCCATGTCTCGTTCCTCGACAACCGCAAGTATCTGAGCCTGCTCGCGGCCACCCGCGCCTCCGCCGTTTTGGTCGTCTCGACGTTCGCCTCCCGCGTGCCCGCGGGTAGCGCGGCGCTGATCACGGCCAGCCCCTATCGCGGGTTTGCGCTGGCCCTGCAGCTTCTCTACCCCGATGCCATGCGCTGCAAGGGGGCGATGGCCGAACCGGGCGCGACCGCACATCCATCCCACTGCCCGGCTCGAGGATGGTGCGATTGTCGAGCCCGGAGCGGTCGTCGGCCGCGAGGCCCAGATCGGGCGAGGCACGACCATCGCGGCGGGTGCCCTCGTGGGCTACCGGGTAACGATCGGCCGCGGCTCCTACGTCGGCCCCTGCGCCTCCGTCATGCACGCCCTCGTCGGCGACCGGGTCATTCTGCATGCCGGCGTCAGGGTTGGGCAGGACGGTTTCGGCTTTGCCATGGGGCCCAAGGGCCACCTGAAGGTGCCGCAGATCGGCCGGGTGATCATCCAGGACGACGTGGAGGTCGGCGCCAACAGCTGCATCGATCGGGGCGCGCTCAAGGATACGGTGATCGGCGAAGGCACGAAAATTGATAATCTCGTCCAGATCGGGCACAACGTCGTCATGGGCCGGCATTGCGTGATCGTGGGCCAGGTGGGCATCTCGGGCTCGGCCGAACTCGGGGATTTCGTGGTTATGGGCGGCCAGTCGGGCCTGGTTGGACACATCAAGGTCGGGTCTGGCGCGCAGATTGCGGGCGGCTCGCACGCCAAGGACGATGTCCCGGCTGGTGCGCGCATGGGTGGCACGCCGGCGATACCGTTCATGGAGTGGGCCCGTCAGCTGGCGGCGATCAGGCGCTTAACGCAAAAAGAAGGGCGCTCCGGTAGCGAGTAGTGTTGCCCAGTATCCTGGGCGCGAGTGAGCGGATGAGTTGGGAGCGGGCAGGACCATGGCAGACTCGGATTCCACCAAGAAGCTCGGCACGGCAGACATTATCCGCGTGATGAAGCTGCTGCCGCATCGCTATCCATTCCTGATGGTCGATCGCATCATCGACATGGACCGCGACGAGAGCGCGGTCGGCATCAAGAGCGTCTCGATCAACGAGCCATTCTTTCAGGGGCACTTTCCCCAGTTCCCGATCATGCCCGGCGTGCTCATCATCGAAGGCCTGGCGCAGACGGCCGGTGCGCTGTGCGTGAGCAACCTCGACACCACCTACAAGCCGCAACTCGTGTATTTCATGGGCATCGACCGCGCCAAATTCCGCAAGCCCGTGCTGCCGGGAGACCAGCTGCACTACCACGTGCGCAAGGTGCGCAGCCGCGGCCGTGCGTGGCGGTTCTATGGAGAGGCCAAGGTCAACGGCCAGGTGGTGGCCGAGGCCGAGGTCAGCGCCATGATCCTGGACCCGGATGATGCCAAAGTGTGAGGTGCACGCGACGGCCATCGTCGAGCCGGGCGCCAGGCTCGCAGAGGGAGTGCGCATCGGCCCCTTTTGCCTGGTGGGCAAGGACGTCACCCTTGCCGAGGACGTGGAGCTGGTCAGCCATGTCGCAGTCGCCGGCCGCACCACGATCGGCCCCAGGACCCGCATCTTCCCGTTCGCCTCGATCGGCCATCAGCCCCAGGACCTGAAATACAGGGGCGAGCCGTCGACGCTCGAGGTCGGCAGCGAGTGCATCATCCGCGAGGGCGTCACCCTCAACCCCGGCACCGCGGGCGGCGGCATGAAGACGACGATCGGCAACAACTGTGCCTTCCTGGCCAACAGCCACGTCGGTCACGATTGCAACGTCGGCAACAACGTCATCTTCTCCAACAACGTGATGCTTGCGGGGCATGTCACGGTCGGGGATTTCGCCATCCTTGGCGGCGGTGCCGCGGTGATCCAGTTTTCCCGCGTCGGCGCCCATTCCTTCTTGGGTGGCATGTCGGGGCTGGAAAACGATCTCATTCCCTACGGCATGGCGCTCGGCAATCGCGCGCACCTGTCGGGGCTCAATATCATCGGCCTGCAGCGGCGCGGCTTCTCGCGCGAGGACATCCACGCGCTGCGCCGCGCCTATCGGCTGCTGTTTGCCGACGAGGGCACGCTGCTCGAGCGCCTCGACGACGTGGAGGAGGAGTTCTCCGGCCACGCCATCGTCAAGGAGATCGTTGCCTTCATCCGTGCCGGCGGCAAGCGCTCGCTGTGCGTGCCGCATCCCGAGGCATGAAGCGGGTCCGCCCGCGGGGCGCAAAACGGCTCTCTGGCTAGTTGAAGCGGGCATGACGCGCATCGGCATCCTGGCAGGTGGTGGTCGACTCCCGCTGATGATTGCCGAGAGCGTGACCGCGCGGGGGCAGGGGGTGCACATCGTCGCCATCGAAGGCGAGGCCGACCCCGAGATCGCGCGTTTCCCGCACACCTGGGTGAACTGGGGCCAGATCGGCCGCATGGTGGCAACCCTGCGAGAGCAGGGCGCTGCCGAGCTGGTGATCGCCGGTGCCGTCACTCGACCCGACTTGTGGCGCATCCGGCCCGATGCCGGCTTCTTCAGGAGCCTGCCGCAGATCGTGAGCCTGCTGGCTGGCGGCGACGATTCCGTGCTCAGCCGCGTCGTGCGCTTCTTCGAGGGCAAGGGCTTGAGCGTGCGCGGTGTGCACGAGGTCGCGCCCGACCTGCTCGCGGGTGCGGGGCGCATGGGCGCCGTCGATCTTCAGCAGCAGGATCGCGCCGATGCAGAGCTCGGCTTTGCCGTGCGGCAGGCTCTGGGTGCCGTCGATGCGGGCCAGGCTGTGGTGGTGGCGCGAGGCAAGGTGCTGGCCATCGAGGGCGCGGAAGGCACCGATGCGATGCTGAGCCGCGTCGCGGCGATCACGAGCGGCAGTGCGGCCGGCACTCCGCGCGGCGTGCTGGCAAAGGGCCCCAAGCCGGGCCAGGAGCTGCGCGTCGACATGCCCGCGGTCGGGCCGCGCACGGTCGCGCAGGCTGCCGCTGCCGGACTGGGGGGCGTCGTCGTCGAAGCCGGCGCGGTCCTGGTCCTCGATCGGGACGAGGCCATCGGCGTCGCCGATGCCGCCGGCTGCGCCTTCTGCGGCCTCGAGCCCCGGTCGGAGAGGACGACGCGCCCCGCGGGGCCGACCATCGGCCGCGTCGTCGGCCGCCGGCGGCCGGGCCTGCGGGACGCTGCCGACCTGGAGACCGGCCTTGCGACGGTCGCGTGTCTGGCCCCCTATGCCACCGGCGCCGGCGCGGTGGTTGTGCGTCACTACATCCTGGCAATCGAGGCGGCGGAGGGCCCAACCGCCCTGCTCGAGCGCGCGGCGTCGCTGCGCCAGTGGGGCTTGCGCTCGCGCAGGGTCGGCGTGATGGTGCGCCGCGCCGAGGATGCAGAAAGCGAAAGCGGCCTGCTCGAGCCGCTGCTTGCGCAGGCTGCGTCCCAGGAGCTGGCGGGCATTGGCGTGACCGGGCCCGCGAGCGCGCTTTCCCCTTACGAGGATGCCGCGCGGCTCGCCGATCGCTACGGGCTGTTTCTGGTGCTGTGCGAGGTCGCATGAGGAGCCGCCCGGCATAGAGCGGATTTGCCCATGACTACGATCGGTCGTGACGCCATGCCATCGAGGCACCGCTCCGGCGCCGAGGGTCGAGACCTGCGGCTCTTCATGGTGGCGGGCGAGCACTCGGGTGACGCGCTCGGCGCCAAGCTGATGGCGGCTTTGAACGAGCGCCGCCGCGGCCGCATACGCTACCTCGGTGTGGGCGGCCCGCTGATGGCGCAGCAGGGCCTCGTGTCGCAGTTCCCGATCGAGGACGTGGCCGTGATGGGCATCGGCGGGATCATCTCCCGCCTGCCTACGCATCCTGCGCCGCATTGGTACGCACCGCCGCGGCGGCGGTTGCAGCCGAGCCCGATGCGCTCGTGATCATCGACAGTCCGGAGTTCACGCATCCGATCGCCAGGCGCGTGCGGCGCCGCAGCCCGCTGATCCCCGATCATCGACTACGTGTCGCCGAGCGTGTGGGCCTGGCGGCCCGGCCGGGCGCGCAGGATGCGCGGCTATGTCGACCATGTTCTGGGGCTGCTGCCGTTCGAGCCCGCCGCGCATGCTGAGCTCGGCGGCCCGCCCTGCACCTACGTCGGCCATCCCCTGATCGAGCGCCAGGCGTGGATCGACGCGCTCGATACCGCGCCGCTCGCCCGACGCCTGGCGCTGCCCGCGCGACAGGCCGCTGCTCGTCGTGCTGCCGGGAAGCCGCACCTCGGAGGTCAAGCGCCTGATCAGGCCGTTCGGCGAGGCGGTCGCCCGACTGATCGGGCAGGGCCGCAAGCTCGAGGTCGCCATGCCCATCGTGGGGTCGGTGCGCGGCCTCGATCGAGCAGCACCTGTCGGCTTGGCCGCAGCGGCCGACATTTCTGGAGGGCGAGGAGGACAAGTTCCGGGCCTTCAAGCTGGCGCGAGCCGCGTTGGCAGCCTCGGGCACCGTGACGCTCGAGCTCGCCGTGGCCGGCACGCCCATGGTCGTTGCCTACAAGGTCGATGCGGTCATGGCGCCGATGCTGCGGCGCATGATCAAGGCGCCTTCGATCGTGCTTGCCAACCTGGTGCTGGGCGAGAACGCCTTCCCCGAGCTCATCCAGGAGCAGTGCACGCGGCGCCAACCTCGCCGACGCGTTGGCGGGCCTGCTCGATGACGGCCCGGCGCGCGACAAGCAACTGGCTGCACTCGCGCAAGATCCCAGAGCGCCTGCGGCTGCCGCAGGGCACGCCGAGCGAGGCGGCCGCCGACATCATCCTCGACTATGCCGAGCGCGGGCGCCGCTGAGGCTTGGCGGCAGGCGTCAGGGGCGCCGCTCGATCGGCATGTAGGCGCGCTCGGTGGGGCCGATGTAGAGCTGACGGGGGCGGCCGATCTTCTGCTCGGGGTCCTCGATCATCTCCTTCCACTGCGCGATCCAGCCCACTGTCCGCGCCACCGCGAACAGCACGGTGAACATCGCCGTGGGGAAGCCGATCGCCCTGAGCGTGATGCCCGAGTAGAAGTCGATGTTGGGATAGAGCTTCTTCTCGACGAAGTAGTCGTCCTGCAGCGCGATGCGCTCCAGCTCCATGGCCACCTTGAGGAGCTGCTGGTCCTTCACGCCCAGCGAATCCAGCACCTCGTGGCAGGTCTGCTGCATCACCTTGGCGCGCGGGTCGTAGTTCTTGTAGACGCGGTGGCCGAAGCCCATGAGCCGGAAGCCCGAGTTCTTGTCCTTGGCCTTCTTCACGAACTCGGGGATGCGGTCGACGGTGCCGATCTCCTCCAGCATCTTGAGCGCGGCCTCGTTGGCGCCGCCGTGGGCGGGGCCCCACAGGCAGGCGATGCCGGCGGCGATGCAGGCGAACGGGTTGGCGCCCGAGGAGCCGGCAAGACGCACGGTGGAGGTGGAGGCGTTCTGCTCGTGGTCGGCGTGCAGGACGAGAATGCGGTCGAGCGCTCGGGCGACGATCGGGTTCACCACGTAGGGCTCGCACGGCACGGCGAAGCACATCTGCAGGAAGTTTGCCGTGTAGTCGAGATCGTTGCGCGGATAGATGAAGGGCTGGCCGATCGAATACTTGTAGGCCATTGCCGCCAGCGTCGGCATCTTGGCGATCATGCGATGGCTGGCGATCATCCTCTGCAGCGGATCGTTGATGTCGGTGGAGTCGTGATAGAAGGCGCTGAGCGCGCCGACCGACCCGCACATGATCGCCATCGGATGCGCGTCGCGGCGGAAGCCCGTGAAGAACCGGGTCATCTGCTCGTGCACCATGGTGTGGCGGGTGATGGTGGTGCGGAACTCCTCGAGCTGGGCCTTGTTGGGCAGCTCGCCGTGCAGCAGCAGGTAGCACACCTCGATGAAGTTCGATTTCGGCGTCAGCTGCTCGATGGGGTAGCCGCGGTAGAGCAGCACGCCCTGGTCGCCGTCGATATAGGTGATGCGCGAGGAGCAGTTGGCGGTGGACGTGAAGCCCGGATCGTAGGTGAAGCAGCCGGTATCGCGATAGAGCCGGCCGACGTCGATGACGTCCGGGCCGATGGTGCCCGAGCGCACGGGTAGATGCGTCTGCTGGTTGCTGCCTACGCTGAGCGTCGCAGTCTTGCCGTTCTCCGCCAAATCTTTCGCGTTCATCGGGCTCTTCCTTCGCTCGGCAACCGACGTCCCGGACCGGGATCGGGTCTGCCTCAAGGCCGGGGGCAACGCCACCCTCGCACTATACATTTTGCAGTGCAAAAAATCTATGCGCTGGGCGACAGTGAGCTTTGCAACCTTCGTCTTGCCCGATCGGCCCTCATCCCGCCTGATCGCGGATGCGGCCGAGCGCCTCCTCGCGCCCCAGCGCCGCCATGACATCGAAGACCGGCGGCGAGACGCTGCGGCCCGTCAGGGCGGCGCGAAGTGGCTGAGCAACCTTGCCGAGCTTCTGGCCCGTGCTTTCGGCGTACCGGCGTACCAGAGCCTCCAGGGCGGGCACCTGCCAATCGCCTGAAGTTTCGAGCTCGGATAACAATTTCGAGAGATTGCTGCGCCCCTCGGCATCCAGCAGCTTGGCGGCCTTCTCGTCGGGGACGATAGGACGCTGCGCGGTCAGATAGGCTGCCCCGTCGATCAGGTCGAGCAATGTCTTGGCCCGCTCCTTCAGCGTAGGCAGCGCCGCCGCGAGGCGGTCCCAGCCGACCCGGTCGAACGCGGCGGCGAGATCGGCGCCGTTGCCCAAGTGAGGCAGCAGCCCCTTCACTTGCTGCAGGATATCGGCGTCGCTGGCCTGGCGGATGTAGTGGCCGTTGATGTCGGCGAGCTTGGCGAAGTCGAGCCGCGCCCGGCGACTTGTTGATGTCGTCGATGTCGAACCACGCGATCGCCTGCTCGGTGGAGAAGATCTCATCGTCGCCATGGCTCCAGCCGAGGCGCACGAGATAGTTGCGCAAGCCCGCCGGCAGGTAGCCCATGGCGCGGTAGGCCTCGATGCCGAGCGCGCCGTGGCGCTTCGACAGCTTGGCGCCGTCGGGGCCGTGGATCAGCGGCACATGCGCGAACACCGGAACGTCCCAGCCCATGGCGCGGTAGATCTGCACCTGACGTGCGGCGTTCGTCAGGTGATCGACGCCGCGGATGACGTGGGTGATGCCCATGTCGTGGTCGTCCACCACGACGGCGAAATTGTAGGTCGGCGTGCCGTCGCTGCGCAGGATGACCATGTCGTCGAGCTGAGTGTTCGGGACCACGACGCGGCCCTGCACCTTGTCGTCGACGACCGTCTCGCCCTCGCGCGGCGCCCTCAGGCGCAGGGCGGGATTGACGCCGGCGGGCGCCGGCCTTCGGATCGCGATCGCGCCAGGGGCTCTGGATCGTCTGCGGGCCCCTGGGCGGCCGTTTCTCAGCCCGCGCCAGCTCGCGCTCTGCCGCGATGGCCTCGTGCATGGCCCCAGCTCGGCAGGCGTCAGATAGCAGCGGTAGGCCTTGCCGGCCGCGAGCAGCTGCTCGGCCACCTCGCGGTGGCGCGGCGGCGCGCGAGAACTGGTAGGTGGGCTCGCCGTCCCAGTCGAGCTCGAGCCACTTCAGGCCGTCGAGGATGGCTTGTACCGCCGCTTGCGTCGAGCGCTCGCGGTCGGTGTCCTCGATGCGCAGCAGGAACTTGCCGCCGGTGTGGCGCGCGTAAAGCCAATTGAACAGCGCCGTGCGCGCGCCGCCGATGTGGAGGTATCCGGTGGGCGAGGGGGCAAAGCGGGTGACGACGGTATCGGCCATGTGCTGTCGATTGCATCCGGGTCTGGTTGGGTCGCTCTTGTTGGCCGTGTAGCACAGACCGGACCGCCGAACGAGACGTGCTTCGCACGAACTCGCAGTCCACCGCGGATTGACGTATGTCGGTTCCAGAACTAGTGTGACACACATGGAGAAGACCCAGGTCTACCTGCCAAAGGAAGAGCTCCAGGCGCTTCGCGAGGCTGCCGCACGCTCGGGACGAAGTGTAGCGGAGCTGGTGCGCGAGGCCATTCGCAGGATGTTGCTCAAGCCGCACGCCACGGGTCTGGTCGCGATCTGGGACGGAGAGCCGAGGCGTACCTCGGCGGAGCACGACAGCATCCACGACAGTCCGTAATGCGGCATGGCCAGGCGGTTTTCGTCGACAGCGGCGCCTGGATCGCCCTTGCATTGTCACGCGATCCGCTGCATGCACAAGCGCGCGAGAGCTGGGACCTGCTACACAAGGCGGGCGCTCGGCTGCGCACGTCGGTGCCTGTGGTGATCGAGACCTTTACGTTTCTCGATCGCAATGCCAACCGCGACGTGGCGCTGAGGTGGAAAGAGGCCATCTATCGGCCGGGCACCGTAGAGATTCTCCCCGCGAGCTGCGCGACCTTCAGCAGTCCTGGGAGTACTTTCGACGCGCGGAGCTGCACAAGCTCTCGGCCGTCGATGCAACGAGCTTTGCGATCATGAAGCGGGCACGAATTCGGTGGCATATACCTTCGATCATCACTTTGCCGCAGTCGGGTTCAGGCTGGTTGCGTAGCAGGAGAGGCGATCGCGTCCGGTGGAGAGCATCGGCTGGATCCCCCATGAGCCACCATGCAGTCGCGATTCGCGACGACGCCCGTACATCCCCGAGATTGCGCGCGGTCACAGGTCGATTGGGAAAGCTAGTCTTGGCAGGCAAGCGTCATCGTTGACATTGCGTGCTGGCCGCTCGCGGCTCGCGGTGGCGCCGATGCCAGCAGGGCAAGTTGCAGGTGGCAAACGGCGATCGATACAGCGGCCCGCGAGCCCGGGCAGGATTTCATCCGCGACATCGTCGCGGCCGACCTCGCGGCGGGGCGGCACACAGACCGTCGTCACGCGCTTTCCGCCCGAGCCCAACGGCTACCTGCACATCGGCCACGCCAAGTCGATCTGCCTCAATTTCGGCGTGGCCGAGGAGTTCGGCGGCCGCTGCCACCTGCGCTTCGACGACACCAACCCGACCAAGGAGGAGCAGGAGTACGTCGACGCCATCGAGCGCGACGTGCGCTGGCTGGGTTTCGACTGGGGCAAGCACCTCTACCACGCCTGGACTATTTCGAGCAGCTCTACGACTGGGCCGAGCAGCTGATCCGCGCCGGCAAGGCCTACGTCGACGACCAGAGCCAGGAGGAGATGCGCGCCAACCGCGGCACGCTCACCGAGCCCGGCAGGAACAGCCCCTACCGCGAGCCGGCCGCGTCGCGGAAAACCTCGACCTCTTCCGCCGCATGCGCGCGGGCGAGTTCGCCGAACGGTGCCCGCGTGCTGCGCGCCAAGATCGATATGGCCAGCGGCAACATCAACCTGCGCGACCCCGTGCTCTACCGCATCCTGCACGCCTCCCATCCGCGCACCGGCACCAAGTGGTGCATCTATCCCATCTACGACTACGCCCACGGCCAGTCCGACGCCATCGAGGGCATCACGCACTCGATCTGCACGCTGGAGTTCGAGGACCACCGCCCGCTCTACGACTGGTTCCTGGAGAACCTGCCCGTGCCGTCGCGGCCGCGGCAGTACGAGTTCGCGCGCCTCAACATGACCTTCACGGTGCTGTCCAAGCGCGTGCTGACCGAGCTGGTGCGCGGCGGCCACGTCTCGGGCTGGGACGACCCGCGCATGCCCACCCTTGCCGGCCTGCGCCGCCGCGGCGTGCCGCCGGCCGCCATCCGCGACTTCGTCAAGCGCATTGGCGTCGCCAAGGCCAACAGCGTGGTAGACGCCGGCATGTTCGATTTCACGGTGCGGGAGGCGCTCAATAGAGGCGCGCTGCGGCGCATGGCCGTGCTGCGGCCGCTCAAGGTCGTGATCGAGAACTACCCGGAGGGAAAGACGGAGGAGCTCGAGGCCGTCAACAATCCCGAGGACCCCTCGGCCGGCACGAGACTGATCCGCTTCTCGCGCGAGCTGTGGGTCGAGCGCGACGACTTCATGGAGAGCCCGCCCAAGAAATTCTTCCGTCTGGCGCCGGGCAAGGAGGTGCGCCTGCGCTACGCCTATTTCGTCACGTGCCGGGAGGCCGTGAAGAACGCCAAGGGCGAGGTGGTCGAGCTGCGCTGCACGTATGATCCTGAAACCCGCGGCGGCAACACCCCGCCCGACGGGCGCAAGGTGCAGGCCACGTTGCACTGGGTCTCCGCGGCGGACGCAGTGCCGGGGGAGGTGCGCCTCTACAATCAGCTGTTCGCAAAGCCCGATCCCAACGTCGCCGAGTTCGCGGCGGACCTGAACCCGAACTCGCTGGAGGTGCTCGACGGGGCCATGCTCGAGCCGGCCGTCGCCGCCGGAAACTCCGGCGAGCCCGTGCAGTTCGAGCGGCAGGGCTATTTCTGCCGCGACGCCGATTCAAAGCCCGGCCGCCCGGTCTTCAACCGCACCGTGGGTCTGCGTGACACCTGGGCCAAGCTGCAGGCCGGCGGCACCGCTGGGAAGACGTAGGAGCCGCCGCGGCGCCGACTCGTCCTCCACGCCCTCGGCCACGCTACGGCTCAGGGCTGTCGCGGCACGACGTCGACGGCGACCGCCATGCTCTGGCGGCTGCCGCCGAGCAGGACGCCGCTGATGGGGCTGACATCTTCGTAGTCGCGCCCGTAGGCGACGGTGATGTGCTCCTCGGAGGGCATGATGCCGTTGGTCGGGTCGAAATCGACCCATCCCGCCTCCGGCGCCCACACCGAGATCCAGGCGTGCGAGGCATCCGCACCTTGCAGCTTCTCCATGCCTGGCGGCGGATAGGTCAGCAGGTAGCCACTGACGTAGCGGGCGGGCAGGCCGAAGGCTCGAAGGCAGGTGATCGCCAGGTGGGCGAAGTCCTGGCACACCCCGCGCCGCTCTTGCAGGACGTGCGACACGGGCGTCGAGATGTCGGTGGCCGTGCCGTCGAAGGCGAACTCGCTGTAGATGCGCTCGGTGAGGTCGAGCGCGGCCTCGAGGATCGGGCGGTGCGGAACGAACGACGGCCGGGCATAGTCGATGGCCTCGCGCACGGTCCGGGTGTGGCGCGAGCCGCTCACGAACTGCAGCACGCCGATGTCGAGCTCGCCGTTGCTGCGCCGAGCCTTTCCCGCCACCTGCTCCCAGGCCGTCGACAGGCCGGGAATGGGCAGGTCGCGTGCATGCACCTCGACCGTGCTGCGGGCGTGGATGACGAGCTCGGAGTGCTCGTCCTCGATGGTCAGGATTGCGCCGGCGTTGCCGAAATAGTCCTGGATGGCGAGGTTGGCCGCGGGCGCCGGCTCGATCAGCAGGCTGTGGCGATGCACGCTCTGGCGCAGACCCGATTGCGGCGTGACGTGCACGAGATGCTCGGAGCGCAGCACCGGCTTGGCGTAGACGTAGGTCGTGCGGTGGCTGACGTCGTAGATCATGGCTCCTCGCGCGAGCGCGCGCGCACCCACTTGGCGTCCTTCTCGACCAGGTTGAAATAGCGCCGCCC
The DNA here is from genome assembly GCA_963738065.1 of uncultured Alphaproteobacteria bacterium. GTDB lineage: Bacteria > Pseudomonadota > Alphaproteobacteria > Rhizobiales > Hyphomicrobiaceae > AWTP1-13. The sequence continues at coordinate 415,009 of CAVTVO010000006.1, read as the reverse complement.
GATCACATCGGAGAGCAGCGGCAGCGCCGCAATCGGCTCGTCCAGCAGCTTCTGCAAGCGCGGGCGGGTGCCGTCGGGCTCGAGCCTTGCGAGCGAAGCGACATCGGCAAGGCGCACGCTGGTCAGCAGTGCCAACGCCATGCGCTGCTCGTCGATGCGCGCGCCACGCTCTCTCGACTGCGGCAGCGCATCGATGTGGCGCACCAGCTCGGCGAGCTGGAAGGCGATGGCGCGCGGATTGCTCTCGTCGATCAGCAGCAGGTCGAGCACCAATGGCAGCATCGGCGCCAGCCGGTAGCGCGAGCGATAGGTGATGAAGCTGTCGGCGAGCTCGAGCGTGAACAGCAGGCTGCCGGAATCGTCCTCACCGCTCGCGGATTTGCCGAAGATGCCGCGCAACAGCTCGGCCAAGTGGCGCGCACGCGACATGCGCCGTCCCATGTCGAGGAACGACCAGCCGAAGTTGCGCGTCATGTTCTCGTGCGTGAGGCCATGGAACGCCGCCAGCACGCGCAGGCCGTCCTCGAGCAGGCGCAGCGAGTCGCCGATCTTGGTCGGCATGGTCTCGGCGCGCCAGCGCCGGCTGGCATAGAAGTCGTTGAGCGTGCGCCAAGCCTCGAGCGAGAGCCGGTCGCGGGTGATGCTGGCGACGCGGTGGATGTTGTCGAGCGTGCGCGGCAGGCCGTAGTGCCACTCCGACGAGGTCATGAGGTTGCGCGTCAACTGCTCGATCAGCCTGACGTCGGTGGCCTCCCACGCGGCCGGCACCCTGCCCTCCTCCTTGGACAGGAGGATCTCGAGCGCCGTTCGGCTTGCGCGCAGCTCCTGGCGGGGCGCGCTGTCCTCCTGCAGGCGGCTGAGGCACATGCGCAGCACGCGCATGGTCCAGTCGGCGCGCTCGGTGTAGCGGCCGAGCCAGAACAGGTTGTCGGCGGCTCGGCTCGGCAGGTCCTGCGGCGAGCGCTCGACTCGGTGTGGTGGTGATGGCGGGGCGCCAAAGGCTGGTGAAGGGTGGCGAGATCTGGTCGCTGACGACCCATACGTCGCGCGATTCCCCGTCGGGGGCGCTGAGGGCGACGGTCTGGTGCGCATCGACCGTCATGGCGAGACCGCCCGGCATGACCGCGAAGCCGTCGCTGGTGGCCGTCACGAACACGCGCAGCGCATAGGGCTTGGGCGCCAGCCCGGCGGGCGTGAGCGAGGGGGTCGTGCCGAACCCCACCTTGGCCTCCGCCACCAGCGAGGCACCCCGGATCTCGATCTCCTCGAGCAGCGCGTCGAGCGCATCGGGGTCCAGGCGCGCGGGATCGAGACCGGCGAGGGCACGGCCCGGCCGCGCCGTGCCCTCGTGCGCCGGGCGGATCACCATGTGGTCGAGATTGGCGATCACGTGCTCGCGATTGGACGCGTCGCCGAGCCACCACCGCGGGCCGTCGGGGATGGCCAGGTCCTCGCCCAGCAGGGTCTTCGACAGTCGCGGCAGGTAGGCGCTCAAGCCCCGGTTCTCGGCGAGCGACGAGCCCAGAGCGTTGGCCACGAAGTCCGGGCTGCCGGCGCACGGCCTGCAGCAGGCCCACCGGTCCGGCAAAGCTCGAGGAATCGAGCTCCAGAGGGTCGGCGAGGGCGCCCGCCACGCAGCGCACGATCAGATCGACCGGCATCAGGCCGTGCAGCGTCTTGAGGGAGACGCGGTCGCCGGTGACGCGCAGGTCGCCGCCTTCCACGAGCAGGAGGCCCAGATAGCGCGCGAGGTAGGCATGGCTGAAGAAATCGTTGTGGTGCGGACCCGGGGTGAGCAGCGCGATGGCGGGGTCCGCGCGGTCGGCGCGGCGCGTGAGCGCGGCCTGCATCTGCTGGAAGAACGGCGCCAGGCGCAACGCATTGCAGGCTGAGAAGATGTCGCCCGCGACGTTGGTGTGCACCATGCGGTTGGCGAGCGCATAGCCGATGCCGGCCGGCGTCTCCGCGTGCGTGTCGATCACGCGCCAGCGTCCGTCCGGCCCTCGCGCCAGGTCGGTGGCGAAGAACTGGATGAAGCCGTTGGTCGGCCGGATGTTCTGGCAGGGGCGCAGGTAGGACGGATCGGAGAACACGAGCCGATGGGGGATGGCGCCCGATGCGAGCAGCGTCTGCTTTCCATAGAGATCCGAGAGAATCGCCTCGAACAGCCGCGCCCGCTGGATGAGCGCGCGCTCGAGCGCGCGCCATTCCTCGGCGGCGATGAGCAGGGGGACGAGGTCGATGCGCCAGGGCTGGACCGTGCTCGACGGATCGGAGAACAGATTGTAGGCGATGCCTGTCTCCCGCACCCCCACATTGAGCTGTTCCATGCGCAGCGCACGGGTTGCCGGATCGAGGTTGCCGAGCTCGTCCAGCAGCGGCTGCCAATGCGCCTTGGGCACACCGCCAGCGTCGGCGAGCTCGTCGAAGATGCCAACGCCTGCGCGATAGCCACGGGCGAGGTCGCCGTTGAGAATCTTGCGCTGCCCGTGCACTCGTGCTCATGGCACGCACGTCTTCCCCATGTCCCCCCGCGCGTCGATCGACCGCGGCGTTGACGCTAGCTTGGCACGCTCCCGACCTCTTGGCCCTGCGCGCCGACGACGATACGGGCAGACGTTAACCGTAGCGCGTTCGACGCGCCACCAACGTTATGCCCGCAAGTTAACCCCTCAACCCCGCCCGCCGCAGGTCGAGAGTGAGCGGGAAGTCCGCAAGCACGCCGTCTGCTCGGATGCGGGAGCTCCCCGGCGAATGGCCGATCTCCTCGAACAGCGCCAGGCGGCGCGACTGGGCTTCCAGCGCGTTGACAGGCAGCGCCTGGAACACGCGGCCGCCCGGATGAGTGACATGCCATCGGCAGCCGCCGACCGCGCGCCCGTTCCAGGTGTCGACGATGTCGAAGGTGAGAGGTGCGTGCGGAGCGATCTGCGGGTGGAACCCCTCGTGCGCGGGCCAGGCGCGGAAGCGCACGCCGGCGACACCTTCGCCGGCCCTTCCGGTCGGGGAGAGCGGCAGCAGGCAGCCGTTGCAGGCGACCTTGTAGCGGTCGCCGCTCACGCCGTGTACGCGCGCTTGGATGCGCTCGAGGGAGGAGTCGACGGTGCGCGTGGTGCCGCCCGGCCCGCCCTGCTCGCCGAGCACCAGCCAGGGCTCGAGCGCCTGGCGCAGCTCGAGCCCGACGCCGGCACGCTCGATCGATCCGAGCAGGGGGAAGCGAAACTCCAAGTGGGGCGCAAACCATCGAGCCTGCAGCGGAAAGCCAGCCTGGCGCAGCTCGGCGAGAATGTCCTCGAGGTCGGCCCAAAGGAAATGCGGAAGCATGAAGCGGTCGTGCAGCGTCGTGCCCCACCGCACCAGCGGCCGACGGTAGGGCTGCTCCCAGAACCAGGCTACCAGCGCCCGCACCAGCAGCTGCTGGGCGAGGCTCATGCGCGCATGCGGGGCCATCTCGAAGGCGCGGAACTCGACGAGGCCGAGCCGCCCCATCGGGCCTTCCGGCGCGTAGAGCTTGTCGATGCAGATCTCGGCTCGATGGGTATTGCCGGTGACATCGACCAGCAGGTTGCGGAACAGGCGGTCCACCAGCCAGGGCGCGATCGTCCCACCAGGTTCGGGGACCTGCGCCAGGGCGATTTCGAGCTCGTAGAGCGAGTCATGGCGCGCCTCGTCGACGCGCGGCGCCTGGCTGGTCGGGCCGACGAACTGCCCCGCGAACAGGTAGGAGAGCGCGGGATGGTTCTGCCAGTAGGCGATGATGCTGGCCAACAGGTCCGGCCGGCGCAGGAAGGGGCTGTCGGCCGGGGTGGCGCCGCCGACCACGATGTGGCTGCCCCCGCCGGTGCCGACGCGGCGGCCGTCGATGCGGAATTTATCGGCGCCAAGCCCGATGGCGGCAGCCTCCTCGTAGACGGTCTCCGTGATCTCGACCGCCTCCTTCCAGGAGCCTGCCGGATGGATGTTGACCTCGATGACGCCGGGATCGGGCGTGACCTTGATGACGGTGATGCGCGGATCGAAGGGCGGCTCGTAGCCCTCGAGGCGGATGGGCTGGTGCGTACGCGCGGCCGTCGCCTCGATGGCGGCGACAAGGGCCGCGTAGTCCTCGCCATCGGCTGAGCGGGGGCAGGAATACGCACACGTGCCCATCGCGCAGCTCCACGGCAAGCCCGGTCCGCACGGGCCCACTCACAGTGTCGGGGAGCGTTGGGGCGGTCGCGGTGCAGGGGGCGGGCTCGGTGGGCGCCTGCAAGGGTTGCCGAGGGGCGAAGGGATCGGCGGGCTTCACGTGCGGGTAGTCCAGGAAGTCGATCTCGGGCAGGCCGGCAAGCGGTAGCCGAAGTCCGATCGGAAAGCTGCCGGGGATCAGGAACAGCGCCCCGCGCTTGAAGGCCCAGCGCTCCGTCACGAACCGGCGCTTGCCGTTGCCGGCGTTGGTCACCAGCAGGGGCAGGATGAAACCGGCGGGCTGGTCGAGGCCGCGGTCGAAGGTGCGCATGAGGTGCTCGCGCTCGGCAGGGTCGTCGAGCGCGTTGCCGCCGGGGGCGACGCCGAGCGGCAACTTCTGCTCGATCAGCATGAAGTGGGCTGCATCCTCATAGGCGGGGATGGCGCTGTCGGTAGGCAGGCCGAGGGCGCGGGCAAGCGCGCTGGCAAAACTGCGGGCGTCCTCAATGGTGCCCGCACGCGCGGCTTCGGAAGCAATGAGGCTGGCATCGCGCCACAGCGGCTCGCCGTCGCTGCGCCAGTGGATGGCATAGGCCCAGCGCGGGGCCGGCTCGCCCGGATACCATTTGCCCTGTCCGTAGTGCAGCAGGCCGCCCTTGGCGAAGCGCTCGCACAAACGGCGCGCCAGCTTGTCGGCATAGTCGCGCTTGGTGGGGCCGAGGGCGGCGATGTTCCATTCCGGGGCCTCGGCATTGCCGAGCGCTACGAACGTGGGCTCCCCGCCCATGCTGAGACGCACATCACCGGCCTCGAGCCTTCGCTCCACGGTGACGCCGGCTGCGAGGATGTCTTGCCAGTCGGCTTCCCCGTAAGGCTTGGCGACGCGAGGGCTCTCGCGCAGGCGCGCTACGTCAAGCGTGACCGAGAAATCCACGTTGGCCTGTCCGTGTGTGCCGGTGATCGGCGCGGCGCTGATCGGGCTCGGCGTGGCGGCGAGGGGGATGTGGCCTTCCGCAGTAAGCATGCCTGATGTCGGATCCAGGCCGACCCATCCCGCACCCGGGATATAGACCTCAGCCCACGCGTGCAGGTCTGCAAAATCCTCGGGCGCCCCCGCGGGGGCATCGTCGGGGCGCAGCTGGATCAGATAGCCCGACACGAAGCGCGCGGCCAACCCGATCCGTCGCAGCACCTGCACCAGCAGCCAGCCCGAGTCGCGGCAGGAGCCCGACCGTAGCGCCAGCGTCTCTTGCGGCGTCTGCACGCCGGGCTCCATGCGCGTGCGATAGGCGATGTCGGCGCTGAGCTTGCGGTTGAGGTCGCAGATAAAATCAACGGTCGGCTTGGCCGGGGAGCCGATCTCGGCAACGTAGCTCGTGAGGAGGGGTTCGCTCGGAGACGGCTCGAGATAAGGGGCCAGCTCCTTCGCAAGGTCTGCAGGATAGGCGAAGGGCCAGTTGGCCGCGCGCTCCTCGACGAAGAAGTCGAAGGGGTTGATGGGCGCCATGGCCACCACGAGGTCGACGACGGCGCTGAACTCTGCGGCCTCTTGCGGCACCACCACGCGGGCCACGAAGTTGCCGAACGGATCCTGCTGCCAGTTGATGAAATGCGGGGCGGGCGCGATCTGAAGCGCATAGGCCAGCACGGACGTGCGGCAGTGCGGCGCGGGCCGCAGGCGCACGGTCTGGGGACCCATGATCACGGGGCGATCGTAGCGATAGAGCGTGCGGTGTGTCAGGGAGACTTGCAGGGTCATTGCACCGCCAGGGCTGGCTCGAACACCGCCGGGGCCATCGTTGCCCAAGACGCGTTGCCAAGGCGTCAGTAAAGCAGAAGCCCGCCCGGGGAGAAGCCCATTGTTTAGGCAGGCAAGGACATCCCATGGGCTGCCGCACCCGATGCACTCGCCGCGGCGCCGGGGCCGCGCACATCGCAGCCCTTGCGGGCCAAGCGCTCCGCGTGCTGCTGTGGTGCCCTGACGGTCTTGGGGGCGGCCGCTGTGGGGAGAGGGGAGGATGGCGCAGGTAGGCGGAGCCCGATTGGGATCTGCAGGGCCTGGCGGGGATGCCGTGGGCCTCCGCGCGCTGCCGTTCCTGGGCGCCATCGCCCGCAATATCGAAGCCGAACAGGAGCAGTGGTTCCTTTGGCTACCGGTGGCGTTCGGCGCCGGCATCGCGCTTTACTTTTTGCTGCCGGCCGAGCCGGGGCTGCCGGAGGCTATCTTGCCGGCGGTGGGCGTGCTCGCAGTGCATCTCGTCATCGGCCGTGGCAGCGTTGCCGCCTTGTTGACGGGGGCGGTGCTGGCCACCGCGCTGGGTGTGGCGGCCGGCAAGCTGCGCACCGAAGCCGTGCGCGCTCCGGTGCTGGCGGACCAGGCCGGCCCCATCGACGTCTACGGCTTCGTCGAGCTGGTGGAGCCGCGCCCGACGAGAGGCCAGCGGCTGACCATTCGCGTCACGGCACTCGAGAAGCACGAGCAGGACGCGTGGCCGACGCGTGTGCGCGTGCGCACGCTGACGGAGACGACCACGCTGGAGCCGGGCGATGGCATCCGCCTCAAGGCGACGCTGAGCCCGCCGCCGGGACCGGCGCTGCCCGGCGACTACGATTTTGCCCGCGCCGCCTGGTTTCAGGGGCTCGGCGCCGTCGGCTATTCCCGCGCGGCGCCGGAACGATCGGCACGCCTCGGCGAGGCCCCGCTCGTGCTGCGCTTGAGCGCGGCCGTTGCGCGGCTGCGCCAGGCAATCGGCCGAAGGGTCGTCGAGGCGCTCCCCGGAGAAACCGGCGCCATCGCCAACGCGCTCATCACGGGGGAGCGTGGCGGCATCGCGGAGACGACCAACCAGGCCTTCCGCGCTTCCGGGCTCTTCCACATTCTCTCGATTTCCGGCCTGCATATGGTGGTCATGGCGGGCGCGGTGTTCGCCGTCATCCGGCTGGCTCTGGCCGCGATTCCCGCAGTGGCGCTGCGCTATCCGGTCAAGAAATGGGCCGCGGCAGGCGCCATGGCCGGTGCTCTGGCCTATCTGCTGATCTCGGGCGCGGCCTTCGCCACTGTGCGCTCCTACATCATGATCTCGATCATGTTCCTGGCCGTGCTGCTCGATCGGCCCGCGATGGCGCTGCGCAACGTGGCGCTCGCCGCGCTGGCGATCCTGGTGGTGTGGCCCGAGAGCCTGTTCGATCCGGGCTTCCAGATGTCGTTTGCCGCCGTGGTGGCGCTGGTCTCGGCCTATGAGGTCTTGCGCCGGCGCGAGGAGGAGCGCAACCGGACGGCCGCCCAGGGCATGCTGCGCGGCTTGCTCCTGTTTTTTGGCGGCATCGTCACCTCGACGCTGATTGCGAGCCTGGCCGTCGCCCCGTTCGGCATCTACCACTTCCACAACACCCAGCAGTTCGCCATGCTCGCCAACCTGCTGGCGATCCCGATCTGCAACCTGATTGTCATGCCGGCAGCGCTGGCTACGCTGGTGGCGATGCCGTTCGGCCTGGAGGCGTTGCCGCTGAAGGTCATGGGCGTGGGCATCGACGCGATGGTGAGGTGTGCCCAGTGGGTCGCGGGCCTGCCGGGCGCGGTGGCGCGCGTGCCCGCCATCCCCACGCATGCGTTCGCCCTGATGGTCGCGGGCGGCCTGTGGTGCGCGCTCATGCGCACGCGCTGGCGGCTGCTCGGCCTGGTGCCGATCATGCTTGGTCTGATGCTGGCGCCGACCGGGCGCCGCCCGGACGTGCTGATCGGGCGCGGGGGGAGCACGGTCGCGGTGCGCACCGACTCCGGCCTGCTCTCGGCGCGGGCGGGACGCGGCTCCAATTTCGAGCTGGCGCGCTGGCTGGAGCATGACGGCGACAGCCGGCCGCCGGCCGAAGCGGCCAAAGGAACCGCCTTCCGCTGCGATCCGCTGGGATGCACGGCTCGCGTCAAGGGGCGGCTGCTTGCGGTTGCGGGCACGCCCGCGGCGTTGCGCGATGACTGCGCCGCGGCGGCCATCCTGGTGCTGCGCTTCTCCCGGCCCGCAGGCTGCAATCCGCCCGGCCCCGTGATTGATATCGATGCCCTCGCCAGGGGTGGGGCGCACGCACTCTATCTCGAGGCTGGGCGGGTGCGCATCGAGACGGTGGCGGAGTTGCGGGGCGATCGTCCCTGGGCGCCACGTCAACGCCAAGACACGGCGGGCGAGCGCGCGGGCTTGGACGCAGCCGATGAATGGCCCGAGCGCAGGCGACGAGCGCGATGATGCAACCCGTGCGCTTCGATAATCCGTAGGATATTGGCTATATAATATATTATGGTCAATAGGCGAATACAGGAAATATCCCCGGTCGTAATCGAACTTGTTAACCAATAATATATTGCGTAAAGCTACCACTATATTGCGCCCAATTGTGAATCGCGCTGGAGCGCATGGAGAAATAAGCATGATTTTCAATAACAAACGCGACGAGGACCCCATGCGCGATCTTCCCGGCAGCGCAGCGCCCGCAAGGGCGACCGTGGCGGACACGGTTGGCAAGCCGCAGGCGCGGTCGCTCATCGACACCTGCCTGGTGGTCAATGGCAGCCTGCGGGGCGAGGGGGAGCTTCACATCGACGGCTGGGTTCAGGGAGACATTCGCTGCACGCGCCTGACCGTCGGCCGGGAGGCGACGGTGGACGGTAACGTTGCCGCCGAGGAGGTGATCGTGCGCGGCAAGGTCAAGGGTGTCATCGGTGGCAACCGGGTCATCCTGATGGACAGCGCCCGCGTAGAGAGCGACATCTTCCACAAGCGGCTCTCGGTGGAGGAAGGCGCCGAATTCGACGGCGTGGCGCACTACCGGGAGAACCCGCTCGAAACGCTACAGGCCGCTCCAGCGCAGCCGAAGGCCGCGGCGGGCGGTGCCGAGCCGTCGGACCACGAGGGTCAATCCATCGGGGCGAGCGCGCCGCCGACGATCTGACCTCTGGGTCAGCCGTCGGCGTCCACTTCTCGCGGCTCTGTTGAGCGCGGCCATCGGCCGCGTCCCAGCGGTCGCGTCGTCAAAAGCGCCTGATCAGGCCCACCAGGCGCCCCTGGATGTCGACCTGGTCGGGGCCGAAGATGCGCGTCTCATAGTTGGGATTGGCGGCTTCCAGCGCGATGGAGGCGCCCTTCTTGCGCAGGCGCTTCAAGGTTGCCTCCTCCTTCTCGACCAGCGCCACCACGATATCGCCGTTCTCGGCCGTATCGCAGCGCTTGCAGATGATGATATCGCCCTCGTTGATGCCGGCATCGATCATCGAATCGCCCTTCACCTCCAGCGCGAAGTGCTCGCCTCCCCTCACCATCTCGGGTGGCACGGATATGTCCTGGGTGTGATTCTGGATGGCGCTGATCGGCACACCGGCGGCAATGCGCCCCATGAGCGGCACGTTGCCCGCCCGAGTCTCGGCATAGCCCGGCGGCGGCGAGGCAAGCTGCGGGGAAGGCCGGCGTGCACTGCCCTCGATGAGCGACAGGCCGGCACGGCGCTGACCGGCAGCATCGGCCATCGCATCGGGAAGCTTGATGACCTCGATCGCCCGGGCGCGATGCGGCAGGCGGCGGATGAAGCCGCGCTCCTCGAGCGCGATGATGAGCCGGTGCACCCCCGATTTCGACTGCAGACTCAGCGCCTCCTTCATCTCGTCGAAGGAGGGGGGCACGCCGGTCTCCTGCAGGCGCGAATTGATGAAGACGAGCAGCTCTTTCTGTTTGGTCGTGAGCATGGGCCTCGAGCCTTGGGTAGAACGGGCGACTCACACCGTTATCCGGCCGCAACCGTACAAATCAGGAACAGCATAGATGTTCCGGTGATGTTCCGCAAGTCTCCCGCAACTCTCGTGGCCTACAATCTCATTGTAGGACATCGAGCTGCCAGAGCCGCTCCTGGCAGGCATCGAGCAACGCGGCTGGAATCTCGAGGATTCTGGGGCCGTCGGTCCACAGAATGGCAGCCCTGACCTGCGCTTGCGCGAAGATGTGCCGGACGGCCAGACGATAGGCCGCGAGTTGCAGGAGGTAGGCTTCGGCGACCTGGGCGGCGTCTCTCGGCGGTGGCCGGTTGGTCTTGTAGTCGACGATCCACACGCGCTCTCCGTCCTGTGCCAGCCGGTCGATCTTGCCGGCAAGCCGCAGGGCGGGACCTTTGCCCTGCGGGTGTGGAACCTCGGCCACGATCGCCACCTCGGCACGGCTCTGCGGCCCGAACAGGGGCGCGAACGTCGGCTCGCGCAGCACGGCCAGGGTCTCGGCGGCGATGCTTGCGCGCACGCTTGCTGCCAGCTGCGGCCCCTGCTGCGCGAGGAAGGCTTCGGCTTTCGCGGCCCAGGTGTCGCGGGGATGCACCGGCAGGTGCTCGAGCAGCGCGTGCGTGAGGGTGCCGCGCAGGAAGCGGTTGTCGGCGGCGAGCGCTGCAGGCGGCAGGGCCGGCGGCTCGGCGACGCGGCTGCGTTTGCGCTCGACCGGCTCGCCCGTCGCATCGGTGTCGAGCGGAGCCAGCCGCGAGGGCGCCAGTGGAATCCTGACCAACGGCTCCGGCGGGGCCCGTCGGGTGGCCCAAGCGGGCAGGGGTGGCGGCCGCTTAGTGGATGCGCCCCGTGCCGTGGAGGGCTCGTGGGGAGCCGTCTGGGCGCTGCGAATTTGCCAGATCCTGGGCCCGTCGGCAGTTGTTGCCTCTTCCAGCCGGTCGGCGAGCCCCTTCGCGGACCAGATTGTACCAGCAGTCGGGCGGCGGCGCGCCTCGGCCCTCGAAGCCCGCCACGTAGAGCCGGTCGCGCGCGCGGGTGAGCGCGACGTAGAGCAGCCGGTTGCGCTCGTGCGCCTCGGCCTGCGCCACAGCCGCCTTGGCCTGCTGCACGACGGGGAGGTCGCTCGTGCCCTTGATCGGCCACAGGAACGGCGGCGGTACGCCGGACGGAAGCGCGACGCCCTCCATGGTGAGCAGGCTGCCCGGTCGACGCCCCGAGCGCGTGGAGCAGGTATCGGGGAGGAACACGATCGGCGCCTCCAGTCCCTTGGCGCCGTGCACGGTCATCACGCGCACCTCGTCGAGGCCCTGCTCCATGTCGCGCTTGATCTCGCGCACGCCCTCGCGCAGCCAGGCGAGGAACCCCTGCAGTGATGGCGGTGAGCCGTCGTCATAGGCCAGCGCCAGGTTGAGGAACTCGTCGATGGCGTCGGCTGCCTCGGGCCCGAGCCGCTCCAGCATGCGCGCGCGCATGCCCTCGCCATCGACGAGGGAGCCGTAGAGCTCGAAAGGCGCCAGCTGCTGGGCGCGCGCGCGCCAGCGCGCCAGCGTCCCGGCGGCCTCCGCAAAGCGTGGGTTGGCCTCGGCTCGCGCGACCAGCTCCCGCCAAAGCGAGCCCTTGCGTTCGGGAGCAAGCGCGATGAGATCATCGTCGTCGAGGCCGACGAGCGGCGATTTGAGCACGGCCGCCAATGCCAGATCATCCTCGGGCAGCGTGAGGAAATCGCCGAGCGCCATCAGGTCCTGGACCGCGATCTGCTCGGTCAGCACCAGGCGATCGGCACCGGCCACCTTGATGCCGCGCAGCTTGAGGGCGGAGATCATGGCGGCCGCGAACGGCGCGCGCTTGCGCACGAGGATCAGGATGTCGCCGGCGCAGATCGGGCGGTTCTCCGATTCCAGCTTCTCGCCCGACCTCAGCCAGCCATCGATGATGGCGGCGATGCGCGCCGCCAGCCGCACCGGCGCGGGAGTCGCACCGGTCTCGTCGAGTGGCGACCAGGCCTCGGCGTGATCGGGCTCCTGGTGTTTCTCGGGCTCCCAGACCTCGACGAGCCCCGCCAGCCCGGAGCGGTGTGCGGCATGCACGATCGGCTCCCGCGCGGCGGTGAGCCCCGGCGTGCGCTCCGGCGCCTTGAAGATACGGTCGACCGCCTCCAGCAGCGGCGCCACGGCGCGGAACGACAAGGTGAGCGGCACGCGCCGCCAGGTCAGCTGCGCGGCGGCAGCGGCGGCCGCGAACGTTGCTCCGGTCTCGGCGAACATGGTGGGGGCGGCGCCCTGGAAGCCATAGATCGACTGCTTCTCGTCGCCGACGGCAAACAGCGTGCGCACCGTCTCGCTGACGCCGGCGCCCGAGAAGAACTCCTCCGCCAGCGCGCGGATCACGTCCCACTGCACCGGGCTCGTGTCCTGCGCCTCGTCGACCAGGATGTGATCGAGCCCGCCGTCGAGCTTGTAGAGTACCCACTCGGCTGCCGCCTTGGCGCGCAGCAGGTTCGCCGCGCGGGCAACGAGATCGTCGAAGTCGAGCGCGGCGCGCCGCGCCTTGGCCTCGCCGTAGCGCTCCATCACGGCGTTGCCGAGCACGAGCAGCGCCATGGTGGCCTCGAGCAGGGAAAGCTTGCGCCTCTCCGTGACCAGGGCGACGCACTTGGTCTGTGCGCGCTGGAGTAGCGCAAGTGCGTCGGGATGCGCAGCGGCAAGGCCCTGCGTCATGAGCGCCTTGCGCGGCGCACCGTCACCCGTCAGGAGCACGGCGCATAGTGCTTCGGTGCGGTCGCTCGTGCCCGCGGCCTTCAGCGCAGCGGCGACGCGTTCGGACGCCTTGACGTCGTTGGCCGAGCCGGAAGCCAGAACACCCTCTAGGCGGCGCAGGTCGGCGTCGGAGAGGAGGGCGGCAAACCTGGCCTCGATGTCCTCGCGGCGCACGTCAGGGTCGATGTCAATGGCCCCGCGGTAGATCTTCTCGGCCTCCGCGAAGGTCGCGTCGTCGGGGTCGCCGAGACGCGCTGCCGCATCGAGCCAGGCCTGCTCGCCCAGGGCCTCGGCGAGCAGCTGGTCGAAATTGCCCTCGGTCGCATAGGCTGCGGCCGTGTGTAGCGCGCGCAAGAGCGGCGTGGCGGGCGTCGCCGTCGCCTGCGACAGGATGGCGTCGGCGGCCTCGGTCAGCAGCTGGCGGCGCTCGTGCTCGTCGAGGATGGCAAACCCCGGCGGCACGCCGGCCTCCAGCGGAAAGCGCTGCAGCAGGCGCTCGCAGAAGGCGTGGATGGTCTGCACCTTGAGGCCGCCTGGCGTCTCGATGGCGATGGCGAACAGCTGGCGCGCGCGTTCCTTCTCGGCCGCGGTCGCGGTCCGGTCCAGCAGCTCGGCGAGCTTGTCCTCGAGCGCGGCCTCGGCGCCGTGACCCACTCGGCAAGCCGCGCGAACACGCGCTTGGACATCTCCGCCGCGGCAGCCTTGGTGTAGGTGAGCGCCAGGATGCGCTCGGGCGGCGTGCCGGCGAGCAGCAGGCGCAGCACGCGCATGGTCAGCACGTGCGTCTTGCCGGTGCCGGCATTGGCGCCCACCCAGGCGGAGGCGGCGGGATCGGCGGCGGCGGCCTGGTTGCGCTGCGTCTGGGCAAGGTGCGTATCGCCGGCTGGCTGTTCGCGCTTTGCGACGGATCGAGACGCTGATTTGGCCCAGCCGAAGAGGTCCATGGCGCTAGGCCTCCTCGTCCGTCTCAGCCGACCATTCCGCCACGCGGGCGAGGTGGGCATAGGCGTCCCAGCGGTATTGGAAGCGGGCGCGGCGCACGGCGCGATAGGGTGTGGACTCGCGATCGAAGGCTGCGATCAGCCGCGCGAAGCCCTCGCGGGCGTTGCGCGCAAGGGTGGCGACGTCGCCGTTGCCGACCGGGCATTCCAGGCCCGGGGGCTCGCCACCCGAGCCGGAGATGTAGCGCAAGCCCGTCACGGCGGCGCCCGCCGGCAAGCCGGTGAAGCCGCCGGCGAGCGCAATCGCGGCCTCGAGCGGCAGCTGCGGTGCCTCGCCCTCCTTGGCGCGCCGCGCCAGCTCCTTGATGTTGCCGCCGGTCTTGTAGTCGGTGATGACGAGCCCTGCCTTGCCGACATCGATGCGGTCGGCGCGGGCGGTAAGGGTGAAGGGCTTGGCTCCGCCATCGAGCACCAGGGAGCCCTCGACCTCGGCGAGGCTGCGCGCCACGTCCGTGCGGCGAGCGGGCTCGGTCTCGGCAAACCAGGTCGCGAAGCGGGCAAAGCGCGGGGCCCAGAAGGCTGCGACCCGTGGCGAGCCCGTGAGCAGGGTGAGGCCGCGCTCTGCCAGTGCCACGAGCTCCGCGGCGGTGTCGGCGGGCAGCTGCTGGGGGAAGCGCTCGGCGAAGCGGCCGAGCGCGTCGTGCACGATCTGCCCGCGCAAGGCCGCGTCGGGCTGGCGGCCAAGCTCGGGCAGCGGCTCGAGCCGCAGGATGCGCTCGGCGAAAATGGCGTAGGGGTTGGCGATCCATTTCTCGACCGCCGTGACGCTGAGCTTGCGGGGCCTGAGCGCGAGGGGTGGCCGCGGCTCGGGCGCACGCACCGGCTCGGCCTTGCGGTCCAGCGCATTGCGCGCGTGCGCCCAGCCAAGCCATGGCTTCCCGTCCGCGGCGGCAGCCCCGACGCCGCCGAGCAGCGCCTGCAGCCGCAGCAGCCAGCGCGAGGGCACGGTCGGCACCCCGTCGATCTTGGCGGCCCGTGTGAGGTAGACCCGCTCGACACCTAGGAGCGAGGTGAAGATGTGGGCGGCATCGCCGATACGCTCCTCCGGCGCCGGCAACCCGAGCGCCGCCTGCATGGGCCGGTTGAGCCAGGGCCCGGGCTCGGCGGTACGCGGCCAGGTGCCTTCGTTGAGCGAGCCCAGTATGACCACATCGGGCTGCTGCAGCCGCAACTCGTAGGGCTCCCAGATGGCGATGCGCGGGTGGGCGGGGCCGCGCAGGGGAATCGTCTCCTCGGCGACGATGCCGCGGTAGAATTCCGGATAGTCGGCCGCGGCCATGGCGGGCGCCGGCACGGCTCGCATCGAGCAGCGTGGCAAAGAGCGTGGTGGCGGCTTCGCCGGCCTGGCCTTGCCACAGACCCCCGGCGGGCTCTTCGTCGCCGGTGTCGGCGAGCGCCTGCGCCGCGGCGACGTGGGCGGAGGCGATCGTGTGCAGCGCCGCCTTCGCCGGCGCGGCAAACAGCGCCTCGAGCGGACGTAGCGCCCGATCCAGCGCCGCCACCAGCTTGCGCGTTGCCGTCCAGTCTTCGGCCCTCAATCGGCCAAGGCTTCCGTGCCGGCGCTTGCCCTCCCGCAGGTCTGCTTGCGTCCGCTCCAGGGCTGCCATCACTCCATTGAGCCCCTGGTCGAAGTAGGGGGTGCGGAAGGCCGCAAGCTCGAGCGTGCGCACGCCGCGCGCCATCTCGGCAACTTGCAGCCCAAGCCGGCACAACGGGTGTTTCAGAAGGCAGACGAGCGCGACCGGCGCGCAGCGTTGCGCCACCGCCTCCAGGACGAGGTCGAGAAAGGCGCCAAGAACCGTGCGCGGGAACGGCTGGCCGCCCAAGTCTTCGGCCACCACGCCGAGCGCCTCGAGCCTGGCGGCAACGCGCCGCGCCAGCGTGCGATCGGGCGTGACGAGCGCCGCGGTCACCTCGGGCGTCTCGGCGACCTCTCGCAGAATGAGGGCGATGGCCTCCGCCTCGTCCTCGGCGTTTGGCGCCTCCAGGATGGTGAGGCCGGCCAGCGCTTCACCTGTCCGGCGCCGATCGGCCTTGGCGAGGTAGCGGTGCCAGCGCTCGGTGGTCCTGGCCGGGCGCATGGCCTCGCTCACGAACTCGGCGCGCCGATCCGCACTCCGCGCAAGGGCCGGCCCGGGCAGGGTCAGCACCTCCTCGCGGCGCACTCCCAGCGCATCGATGAGCTTCCTGAGCCCGAACTGCGGGTGCTCGGGGTGCTCCGGCACGATTGTGTCCCAGCTTGCCGCGTCGAGGGATTGGTCGAGCCCAGGCAGCACGAGTGCGCCGTTCGGCAGGCTCGCGACCACGCGCAACAGCTCGGTGACCACGGGTGCGCTGCTCATCACGCCGGCGACGATCACCGGCGCTGCCGGCGGCGATTGCCGCCAAAGCTGCGCCTGCGCCAGCACCAGGGCCTTGTCGCGCTCCATCTTGGAGATGCGACCCTGCTCGGCCAGGTGTGCCGGCCAGTGCTCGGTGACGATTTTCAAGAACGCGAGCGTCTTGCCCCAATGCTCGGCGAACGTGTCGGGCACGAGGGTGCGCAGGCCCGTCCCGTCAACGTCCTCGATCTCCATCGCATCCATCAGCCGCGCCAGCTCGCGGGCGAGCTTGGCAGCCTGTGCCGGCGTGCGCGCGGCGGCCGGCGCGTAAAGGCCGATGTCGGCCTCGGGCCCGCTGCCGCGACGCCCGGCCTCTGCCCACGCGAGCACCAGCTTGGCGAGCGCCAGCCTGCGCTCGATCTCGCCGACCGGCGGGGCAATCTCGGCGGCGCACTCGGAGCCCGCGTCCTCGACGCCGGCGAGCAGGGTTGCCTCTTCCCCCGAGCCGATGATCGGCCTGATCTTCGGCATCAGCAGCGCCGCGCCGCCCGAAGCCTCGAGGAATGCCTCCTGCAGCCCCCGCGTCGCCCGCCGGGTCGGCAGCAGGAGGGTGATGTCGGCGAGTTCGAAGGCCCCGGGCCGGGCCCCGCCGGGGGACGGCAGATTCCCGGCGAGCAGCGCCTCCGCCAGCGCAGCCAGGAACGGCCGGCCCGGCGGCACCGTGTAGATGCGCCGCGCCGGTCGCATGGCCGCGCCGCTCGTCTTTCGTTCAGCCTCGAAGAGCTCCACTCAGGCACCGCTCCGCTTCTGCCAGCGCCTCCGGTGTGCCGACGTGCATCCACACGCCTTCCATGCGCACCCCATACGCGCGGCCCGCCGCAATCGCCTTGTTCCACACCAGGTTGAGCGAGAAGGCGCCGTCGGGGCTCCCTTCGAACAGGCGTGGGTGGGCGAGCGACACGCCGGTGAACACAAAGGGCACCATCTCCTGCTCGGCACGCCGGCGGCGGATGTGTCCGTTGCTCTCGAGTGCGAAGTCGCCGCGCCCCTGGTAGCCCCTGCTGGTGGATGCGGCCGCCAGCAGCATCAGACAGTCCATGCTCCCGCCGTCCCAGACGGCGGAGAGGCGAGCCAGGTTCGAGCCCACGCCTTCGATCCAGACCGAGTCGGCATTGTGGATCAAGAACGGCGGCGTGCCGAGCCGCGGCAACGCCTTCTTGACGGCACCGCCGGTGTCGAGCAGGGCCGCCCGCTCGTCCGAGATCTCGATGGCCGGCATCTTGCGCTTGGCAAGGTGGCGCTCGATAAGGTCGGCCTTGTGGTGCACGTTGACGACGGCGCGGGTGATGCCGGCCTCGGCCAGGCGGTCGAGCACGTGGTCGATCAGAGCCTTGCCGGCGAGCTTGACCAGCGGCTTGGGCAGGCCGTTGGCCGCAGGCGCCATGCGCGTGCCGAGCCCGGCGCCGAGCACCATCGCCGTGTCGAACCTCGCCGCCATCCCCGCAACCTTTCCTTGTGCGTCACGCTTCCAGCGTTGTCGCAGTCCGCACCTTGGGTGGGAAGTGCCGGTCGTACCACGCCGCCAGCGGCGCCAGTGCGACAGAGCGCAGGTTGCGGGCGAGATATCCCCAGGTGCGGGGCATGTGCTGCAGGTATTGCGATTTGCCGTCCCGCCGCATGAGGCGCACCCACAGGCCCAGGAGGCGGGTATTGCGCTGGGCGCCGAAGTCGGCGTACGCGGCCGCGAATTCGGCACGGTCGAAGCCCGGCTCGCGCTTCCCGATCTCGGCGCAATAGTGGGCAAAGAGCTGGCTCTCGAGGGCCTCCGGCACCGTGACGCGCGCATCCTGCAGGAGCGAGACGAGGTCGAAGGCGAAGTGCTCGTCGAGGGCGTCCTGGAAGTCGATGATGCCGACGCGAGCCAGCCCCTGGCGCTCGGGCAGCCAGATCAGGTTCGGCGAGTGGAAGTCGCGCAGGAACCAGCCCCCGCGCAGCCCCAGCAGACGGTCGAGCACGGGCCTCCACAAGGCCTCGAACTCGGCTCGGATGTGCGCTGGTGCAGGTTCGCCCTTGATGGCTGGCCAATACCAGTCGAGCAGCAGCTCGATCTCGATCTCGAATGCCGCCCGGTCGCGCCGCGGCAGGGCATAGGTGGTGCCGTCGGGAAGCGGCAGGCTGGCGCGCAGCGGCTGCCCCCGCAGGTGTATCAACACGTCGACCGCGGCCCGCCAAAGCTCAGCCTGGGAGGCGCCCACCACCATCTCCGCGCCGAACGCGCGGTTGCCCAGGTCCTCGACCAGGGCGAGCCCCTTGTCGAGATCCATGGCCACCACGTCCGGTGCGCTCAAGCCGGCCCGCCGCAACGCGGCGCCGATGGCGACGAAGGGGCTCACCATGTCATCGTCGGCCAGGCAGGCGATACGGCTGTAGGCTTTGCCGTCGCGAACCGGGGGGCCGTCGGGTCGATGCGGCGCGTCCATCAGCAGCACGCTCTGGCCTTCGAGCGAGAGGCGCGCATAGCTGCGCGTCGAGGCATCGCCTTGAAGGTAGGCAATGTGGGCGCGACGCCAGCGGTCCTCGCCCTCGAGGAAGTCCATAATCTCGCCGATCCGCCGCGCACTGGCCTCGGCCTCGCCGAGACCGCGCAGCGTGACGCGCCGCAACAGCGGGTCGGCGGTCTCGTCGAGTGCGACCTCGATGCGGCTCACTGGCAGCAGGGCTGCCGCCCGCTCGGGCCATTCCACGATCGCGGCGCCCCTGCCAGCTGCCTCCTCGAAGCCTAGCTCCTGCGCCTCCTCGGCCGAATTGAGACGATAGAAATCGAAGTGCGTCACCGCGAGCCGCGGCGTGGCGTAGGTCTGTGCGAGCGAGAAGGTGGGGCTAGGTACCTCCGCCTCCTCGCCCATGAGGGCGGCGATCAGCGCGCGGGCAAGCGTGGTCTTGCCCGCGCCGAGATCGCCGCTGAGGGCCACGACGTCGCCGGGCCGGAGCTTGAAGGCGATCAGCTCCGCCAGCCGGACGACGCCGGCCTCATCGAGGTCGCACGTCCAGGCCTGGCTCATGGACGGCGCTCACGCATTGGGCTCAGGCACGCGCGGCGGCCTCTGGAGCGGGCGCTGGGTGGCGCACGCCGGTCTCGGGGAAGCGCACGGTCACGCGGGTGCCATGCCCAGGTTCCGATTCCAGGGCCATGGCGCCGCCGTGCAGCTCGACCAGGCTCTTGACGATCGACAGGCCGAGACCGGCGCCGCGGTGCTTGGAACCCTGGCTGCGACTCTCGAAGCGCTCGAGCACGCGCTGCTGCTGGTCCTTGGGGATGCCGACGCCCTTGTCCTCCACCGTGAAGGCCATCATGCCGGCCTCCCGCCACACGCTGACGCTGACAGTGTCGCCGGGCTTGGAGAAACCGATGGCATTGGCGAGCAGATTGTAGAGCACCTGCCGCACCCGGGATTCGTCGGCGATGAACTCGACCGCATCCTCGGCAACGCGGATGTCGAGATTGAGGCGTGCCCGGTTGGCCCGGTCGCGCACGCCGAGCACGGCGGTCTCGACCACGGCGGCGACGCGAACTGGCGCCAACTTCAGCTCGAGACCGCCGGCATCGATGGTGGCGAGGTCGAGGATGTCGTTGATGATGGCGAGCAATGTACGCGAGGAAGCCGAGATGTCGTTGAGATATTCGCGTTGCTTGCTGTTGAGTTCGCCCGTGCGCGGGTTGGAGAGCAGCTCGCTGAAGCCGATGATGTTGGTGAGCGGGGTCCTAAGTTCATATGAAACGTGGCTGATGAACTGGCTCTTGAGGCGATCGGCGGCGACGAGCGCCTCATTGCGCTCGATGAGCGTCTGCTCGTAGCGCTTGGTGTCGGTGACGTCGACGAAGGTGATGAGCGTGGCGCCGTCGGGCAGCGGCGCCACCGCAAAGTCGATCACGCTCTGGTCCGGGCGGATCATCTGGCCGGCCACAGGCTGGCGACGGTCGGAGATGCCGGTGACCGCGCGGCTGATGCGGGCCCAGGTGGTCATCTCGTCATAGAGGCTGCTGGCCTGGGCGATGATCTTGTCGATATGGGGCCCTTCCTTGAGCGTGCTGCGCGAGAGGCGCCAGATCTGCAGGAAGGCCGAGTTGAAGAGCTTGAGGCGGCCGTCGGTGGCGAACACGGCCACGCCTTCCTTCAGGCTGTCCAGCGTCTCGCGCTGCACGTCGATCAGGGCATTGTAGCGGCTCTCCAGCGCGAAGCGCTCGGTGGCGTCGTCGTAGAGGTAGGTGAGCCCGCCGTCCGGTCGCTGCGCGGAGACGACGTGGATGGTGCGGCCGTCGAGCAGGTGCCACCAGTCCTCGTACTCGCTGCCCGTCTTGTAGCCGGCCAGGATCTTGGCCTTCCAGTCGCGGTAGTTGACCACCTCGGGCAGGCGGGAAAGCTCGCGCAGGCGGTCGAGCAACTCCCCGTCGGACGGCTTGGTGGCGAGCCAGTCGGCATCGAGCTGCCACAGCGCGCGATAGGCCTCGTTGAAGAAGGTCAGCCGCTGATCCGGGCCGAAGATGGCCACGCCGGTTGCGACCCGGTCGAGGGTGCGCTCGTAGGCCGCCACGTGACGGACGAGCTCGCCCTGCGCCGTCTCCAGCGCCGCCACGTCGATGGCCGCTCCCACGCTGGCGCCCTCGAGCGGGATCACCACGACGTCGTGAGCCTTGCGGGCGCCGGAGCTGATGAGGTGCACGCGCTCGCGGTAGGGGATGCCTTTGGCGAATGCGGAGGCCGCAGCCTCCCGCTGGCGCATCTCGAGCAGCTCGATCTGGCGCTCGCGCACCTCGGTCTCGCCGGTGGCCTCCACCGCCTTCACATAGGCCTCGTTGACCCACTGGATGCGGCCTCCCGAATCTCGGTACCAGGCCGGCATGGGCAGCGCATTGAGCAGCGTGCGGCCTGCCAGCGTGTCGCGCACCAATTGCCGGTGCTGATCGAGCACGCGGGCAAGGTCACGCTTGCGGCCCGCCACGTCCCGCAGGCGCAGGATGGCCCGCCCGCCGGCTGCCCGTCCGTCCGCCTCCGCCAGCCCGCCCGCCGCCGTCTTGAGCAGCGAGGTGAACGGGCGGCCGTCGGCAAACAACGCATCCAGGCCGCGCTTGAGCTCCTGCGCCGAGGCGAGGTCGAGCCAGGTGCCGAACTTCAGCAGGTCGGCATGGGCCTGCGGCAGGCCGGCGACGCCCGCGAGCGTGTGCACCATCACACGCACGCCCTGGCCCTGCTCCCAGAACACCAGCACCTGCGGCTCGGCCTTGATGACCGCCTCGGCGGTGAGCAGGTTCTTGCGCAGCTCGGCCACCTCGGCGCTGTCGAGGTTGGGCTCGGCGCGGCCGCGCAGGGTCCGCCACACCATTGCGGCGGCAACGGCGCCGCCACCCATGGCCATTGCCAGCAGGAGGGCCGTGCGCACCTGGCTGGAGAGATTGAGCCTGCCGCCTTCCGCCACGGCGACGACGAGCGCGGCCACGACGAACACGCTCACCAATAGGAGCAGTGCCACTTCCCTGCGCGGCCTGCCCAAGCTCATCCCCCTAGCGTCCGCCCGCCACATCGGTCCGATTGGTTGGTCCGACCCGCAACCGGCTTACACGGAACTAGGAACCTCGCGCGCGAAGACCTCTCGCGTTAACGAATCGTTAAGCATTATGGGGAGGCCGCCCGCGCCTGGCCATAGTGGCGCAAGCCCTGGGGCCGGCCGCCCGGACAGGTGTGTCTTTTGCTCCGACCTACCGCGGCCTGCTTGCCCGATGGCCCACAACGTGAGGCTGCTCGTGCACGACAGGCTCGTGCGGCACGCCATCGTTGTCGATCGCATGTTGACCGTACGTGTCGATGCCGGGCGAAAGGATGCTGTCCGGTCGCGCCACGTCGATGAAGATCTGCTTGGTGTTGTCCGGTCGTATCTCGAACCAATTGGGATCATCGAACGTGCCGGCATACACCCCGCAAACATTGGGGAAGCGATCGAAATCGAGGTAGAGCTTCGTCCCGCATACTACGCAGAAATGCACACGCAGCGTCCTGCCGCTGCCCCCGGAGCGCAGTTCATAGATCGAGGGTGCGCCCTTGGTGATGCGCAGGTCCTGCAAGCGAAAGATCGGCTCGACCATGTAGGCGGAGCCGG
This sequence comes from uncultured Alphaproteobacteria bacterium, assembly GCA_963738065.1. GTDB lineage: Bacteria > Pseudomonadota > Alphaproteobacteria > Rhizobiales > Hyphomicrobiaceae > AWTP1-13. The sequence goes on along the minus strand of CAVTVO010000006.1, from coordinate 392,862 downwards.
TGGCGCGCTGACAGAACCTGCAGTGACACAGGGTGACGCGGAGCGGATCGGCCAGTGTCTCGTATCTGAGGGCGCCGCAGAGGCACCCGCCCGCGTGGATCGTCATGGCGGCTTTCCGGTTGAGCTGAAGTCTGGACCGGCTGAACCTATACACTCACACGATCGGGGGCCGGAAGCTCTCGCCGAACGATTCTGCTGGGCGGCCGCTCTGGGCGACATGGCCAGCAGCGGCGCAGCAGCTCGCGGACAAAACTGTTGCGCGATCCGCGGTAGGCGTGCCGCGGACCGCGCAACAAGGAAGGACGACAGATGCAGCCGGTGCGAGGCTACCGCAGATAGGGGCAGAGCCGCTTCTCGCCCGAGTAGGTGGTATAGAGCCCCGTGCGCCACTCGAAGGAGCGGAAGTTCTGGGCGCAGACGGTGCGCGGGTCGCCAGCATAGCCGGAGGGGTAGTAGTAGGGGCCGTCGTACGCATAGTCATCGTAGTAGTAGCCCCGACGCGGACGGTAGGCCTCGTTGGCTATGATGCTGCCGATCACGACGCCGGCGCCGAGGCCGAGCCAGGGACCGGGGCCCCAGCCGCGACGATGGCCGCGCCAGCCCCAGCGGCGGTACTGCACGGGGGTGGCGATGCCTGCGCCCTGCTTGGAGATGCCGGCCAGGGCGGTGGCCGGAGCGGCCGGGGCCGCTTGCGCCGGAGCAAAGGCGAAACCCAGCGCCAGCGCAGCTACAGTCAAAGTCTTATGCACGGACATGAGCGCACTCCTCTTGATGGAATCTTGGCTCGCGATCTCTATCCCCCGGATAAGCGAACTCAATGCTCAACGATGCAAGGGCCAACGCTCCGTCGAGGGTTCTGTTCCCACTAAACGAATCGTGTGGCGAACATGAGACCGCGCGGGCCTGCGAGGCCGGATTTGCTGCGGCATTCCATACACTGTGGCATGGGTTGCTGCGCCCCGTTGCGCATGGTATGCGCGGGGCCTGAGAATGGGGTGGCGGCGGCAGGGCGCGCGGGCTGATTGGCAGAATTCGGGCCGCCGCATGGCCGACGAGACGTTCTCTTTACGTTCCATCACCGAGAGCTTGACGTGGCAACCGACGATCCGATGATGGCGAGCATGGCAGGGCGCTATGCCGTCGCGCTCTTCGAGCTTGCAAAGGATCAGCGGCAGCTTCCCGAGGTCGAGCGCGACGTGTTGGCCTTCAAGGGCCTGCTCGACGCCAGTAGCGACTTGCGCCGTCTGGTGCGGAGCCCGGTGATCTCCGCCGAGGACCAGGCCAAGGCGCTTGCCGCAATCCTGGAACGGGCCGGCATTTCCGGTTTGGCTGCGAACTTTCTGAAGCTGATCGCCCGCAATCGGCGGCTGTTTGCAGTCGCCGACATGATGAAGTGCTTCCGTGCCCTGCTTTCCCGCGAGCGCGGCGAGGTCGATGCCGATGTCGCCTCGGCGCACCCGCTCACGCCTGAGCAGATGCAACTCCTTTCCGACACCCTGCGCACACAGATCGGCAAGAATGTGCAGATCAACACACGTGTCGATCCTGGTCTCCTTGGCGGCCTCGTCGTCAAGATCGGCAGCAAGATGATCGATAGCTCGCTCAGGACCAAGCTCGGCAATCTCAAGGTTGCGATGAAAGGTATCGGCTGATGGACATCCGCGCCTCCGAGATCTCCTCGATCCTCAAGGAGCAGATCAAGAACTTCGGCAAGGAGGCCGAGGTATCGGAGATCGGCCAGGTGCTGTCGGTGGGCGACGGCATCGCGCGCGTGTACGGGCTCGACAACGTGCAGGCCGGCGAGATGGTGGAGTTCCCCGGGGGCATGCGCGGCATGGCCCTGAACCTGGAGGCCGACAACGTCGGCGTCGTCATCTTCGGCGATGACCGCACCATCAAGGAAGGCGACACCGTCAAGCGCACCGGCGCCATCGTCGAGGTGCCGGTCGGCAAGGGCCTGCTCGGCCGCGTCGTCGATGCGCTCGGCAACCCGATCGACGGCAAGGGTCCCATCAAGTCCGACAAGAGCATGCGCGTCGACGTCAAGGCGCCGGGCATCCTGCCGCGCAAGTCGGTGCACGAGCCGATGGCCACCGGCCTCAAGGCCGTCGATGCGCTGATCCCCGTCGGCCGCGGCCAGCGCGAGCTCATCATCGGCGACCGGCAGACCGGCAAGACCGCGATCATCCTCGACACCTTCCTCAACCAGAAGTCGATCAACCCGAGCAGCGACGAGAAGGCCAAGCTCTACTGCGTCTACGTCGCCGTCGGCCAGAAGCGCTCGACGGTGGCCCAGTTCGTCAAGGTGCTGGAGGAGAACGGCGCGCTCGAATACTCGATCGTGGTGGCCGCCACCGCGTCCGAGCCGGCGCCGCTGCAGTACCTGGCGCCCTTCACCGGCTGCACCATGGGCGAGTATTTCCGCGACAACGGCATGCACGCCGTGATCGCCTACGACGATCTCTCCAAGCAGGCCGTCGCCTACCGCCAGATGTCGCTCCTGCTGCGCCGCCCGCCGGGCCGCGAGGCCTATCCCGGCGACGTGTTCTATCTTCACTCGCGCCTGCTGGAGCGCGCCGCCAAGCTCAACGACGAGCACGGCCGGCTCGCTCACCGCGCTGCCCGTCATCGAGACGCAGGCCAACGACGTCTCCGCCTACATCCCGACCAACGTCATCTCCATCACCGACGGCCAGATCTTCCTCGAGACCGACCTCTTCTACCAGGGCATCCGCCCGGCGGTGAACGTCGGCCTGTCGGTCTCGCGCGTGGGCTCCTCGGCGCAGACCAAGGCGATGAAGCAGGTCGCCGGCAAGATCAAGGGCGAGCTTGCGCAGTACCGCGAGATGGCGGCGTTCGCCCAGTTCGGCTCCGACCTCGACGCCGCGACCCAGAAGATGCTCGCGCGCGGTGCGCGCCTGACCGAGCTCCTGAAGCAGCCGCAGTTCTCGCCGCTGAAGATGGAGGAGCAGGTCTGCGTGATCTTCGCCGGCACGCGCGGCTACCTCGACGCGATCCCGGTCGCCGCCGTCACCAAGTTCGAGGCCCAGCTGCTGCGCCTCCTGCGCGACGAGCATGCCGGCCTCTGGGCGACATCGCTACCAAGAAGGAGCTCAGTGCCGACACCGAGAAGCAGCTCGTCGGCGTGCTCGACAGGTTCGCCAAGGGCTTCGCGGCGTAATTTTCCCTCTCCGCTTCCTTCGGGGTCCCCTCCCCCCTGTGGGGGAGGGCTAGGGAGGGGGCGATTGCAGAACAACGACGATAGGGGCTCCCCCACCCCTAACCCCTCCCCACAAGGGGGAGGGAAACTTGCAGGCGAGTTGGAACAGACGGCCCATGCCGAGCTTGAAAGACCTCCGAAACCGCATCGCCTCGGTGAAGGCGACGCGCAAGATCACCAAGGCCATGCAGATGGTCGCCGCGGCGAAGCTGCGGCGCGCGCAGGAGGCCGCCACCGCCGCGCGCCCCTATGCCGAGCGCATGGACCGCTGATGGCGAGTCTCGGCAAGCGTGCGAACACCGACAGGGGCTTCCCCGCTGCTCGTGGGCACCGGCAAGGACGAGGTGCACCTGCTCATCGTCATGACCGGCGAGCGCGGCCTTGCCGGCGGCTTCAACTCCAACATCGCCAAGCTTGCCCGCGCCAACGCCCAGCGGCTGCTGCGCGGCCGGCAAGACGGTGAAGATGCTGATGGTGGGCCGCAAGGGCGCCGACGCGCTGCGCCGCGAGTTCGGCAAATACGTCGATCGCGTCGATCTGCGCGGCGTCGCCAGCTCGCCTTCGCGCATCGCCGACGACATCGCGCAGAAGATGCTGGCGCTGTTCGAGGCCGGCGAGTTCGACGTCGCGACGCTCTATTTCTCCGAGTTCAAGTCGGTGATCACGCAGGTGCCGACCGCGCTGCAGCTGATCCCGGCGAAGCTTCCGCGAAGGCTCGGCAAGAACGAGGCTGCAGCGCCCGAGGCCATCCACGAGTACGAGCCGAGCGAGGAAGAGGTGCTGGGCTACCTCGTCCGCCTCAACATCTCGCCGCAGATCTTCCGCGGGCTTTTGGAGAACGCCGCCTCCTTCTACGGCGCGCAGATGAGCGCCATGGACTGCGCCACCCGCAACGCCGGCGAGATGATCGACAAGCTCACGCTGAAGTACAACCGCAGCGTCAGGCCAAATCACCAAAGAGCTGATCGAGATCATCTCCGGCGCCGAGGCGCTGTAGATCGATGACCGGGGACAGAAGCACGCGGCCGTCATCGCGGGCCTTGTGCCCGGGATTCACCGTGCAACAGACGGCGGCGCTTAGGGATAGCTGGATGCCGGGGACAAGCCCGGCATGACAAACTCGCTGAGGACCAGGAAAAGGAACCATGGCAAAAACGTAATTGGTCGCATCCGCCAGGTGACGGGCGCCGTCGTCGACGTGCAGTTCGACGATCACTGCCGGCAATCCTCAATGCGCTCGAGACCGCAGAACCACGGCTCGCGCCTCGTGCTCGAGGTGGCGCAGCACCTGGGCGAGAACACCGTGCGCACCATCGCCATGGACTCGACCGAAGGCCTCGTGCGCGGCCAGGAGGTGACCGACACCGGCCAGCCCGATCATGGTGCCGGTCGGCGATGCCACGCTCGGGCGCATCATCAACGTCATCGGCGAGCCGGTCGACGAGGCGGGTCCCGTCAACGGCACACCGAGCGACGCGCCATCCACCAGCCCGCGCCCGTCTTCCACCGATCAGGCGACGGAGGCGCAAATCCTCGTCACCGGCATCAAGGTCGTCGACCTGCTGGCGCCCTACGCCAAGGGCGGCAAGATCGGCCTGTTCGGCGGCGCCGGCGTCGGCAAGACCGTGCTGATCATGGAGCTGATCAACAACGTCGCCAAGGCGCACGGCGGCTACTCGGTGTTCGCCGGCGTCGGCGAGCGCACGCGCGAGGGCAACGACCTCTATCACGAGATGATCGAATTCGGGCGTCAACATGGACCCCAAGAAGAACAACGGCTCGACGGCCGGCTCCAAGTGCGCGCTCGTCTACGGCCAGATGAACGAGCCGCCGGGCGCGCGCGCCCGCGTCGGCCTTTCGGGCCTGACGGTCGCCGAGTACTTCCGCGACCAGGGCCAGGACGTGCTGTTCTTCGTCGACAACATCTTCCGCTTCACGCAGGCGGGCTCCGAGGTGTCGGCGCTTGCTGGGCCGCATCCCCTCGGCCGTGGGCTACCAGCCGACGCTCGCGACCGACATGGGCGCCCTGCAGGAGCGCATCACCACGACGCAGAAGGGCTCGATCACCTCGGTGCAGGCGATCTACGTGCCGGCCGACGACCTGACCGACCCGGCGCCCGCGACCTCGTTCGCCCATCTCGACGCCACCACCGTGCTCGTCGCGCGACATCGCCGAGAAGGGCATCTATCCGGCCGTCGACCCGCTCGACTCCACCTCGCGCATGCTCGATCCGCGCAGTCGTCGGCGAGGAGCACTACCAGGTCGCGCGCCAGGTGCAGGCAGATCCTGCAGCGCTACAAGGCGCTGCAGGACATCATCGCCATTCTCGGCATGGACGAGCTCTCCGAGGACGACAAGCTGGTCGTGGCGCGCGCCCGCAAGATCGAGCGCTTCCTGTCGCAGCCCTTCCACGTTGCGGAGGTGTTCACGGGCTCGCCCGGCATGCTCGTCAGCCTTGCCGACACGATCAAGGGCTTCAAGGGGTTGTGCAACGGCGACTACGATCATCTGCCCGAGCAGGCGTTCTACATGGTCGGGCACGATCGAGGAAGCCGTCGCCAAGGCGGAGAAGCTCGCCGAGGCGGCATAAGAACACGAACGGGGCATGGCGCCCACGAAAGGATACCCAGATGGCTGGGGACGAGCAGATCAGGCGACGTCAGACGCACAGCTTCGGCAGCTGCTGCGCGAGCTTAAGGACGCCATGAGCGGCGAGGAGTTCGAGCCGCTCATCACGGTGGGCGACGACGGCGTCCTCTACATGTCGGTCGGCCTCATCGACCTGGAGCAGGAGGACGAGCCGGGCATGGTCGATCATCCGCTGTTCTTCTGCCCGTTCTGCGGCACGAAGCTGCAGACGGTGGAGGAGGTCGACGCCAAGACCGGCGGCAAAGAACTGAGATGACGAGGTGAAGCTTTAGCGCGAGCGGAATGCGTCGGCGCGGGGCCGTTGATCCGCTCGGCCGATTGGCTCGCCGGCAGTGCGGCAACACGAGCAAGAGTTCTCACATAGGCATGGCAGCCACGTTCAACTTCGAGCTGGTGACGCCCGAGCGCTTGCTGCTCGCGGGCGACGCCGAGCAGGTCGTGGTGCCGGGCGCGGAGGGCGATTTCGCCGTCCTCGCCGGCCACGCCCCCGTCATCTCGACGCTGCGGCCCGGCATCATCGAGATTCACGCTCGATCCGCCGGCAAGCGAGCGCATCTTCGTCAAGAGGGGCTCGCCGAGGCCGACCCCGACCGGCTGACGGTGCTGGCGCAGACGCGCCGTCGCCGTGGAGGAGCCTCGATGCGGCGATGATCGCCGCCGAGCTGAAGGCGGCCGAGGCCGAGCTTGCCGAGGCGCAGGACGATGCCGTCGCAGCTGCATGGCCGACACGCTCGTCGATCTGCTGAGGCGGCTGCAGGCGAAGCCGCCTGAGCGACTGTTTCTGACTGAGCCAGCCGCCGGCCTCAGCGCCGGCGTACCAGGCGCGAATGTGCGCCACGACGTCGCATAGACCGGCCGCTTGAAGGGCACGGCCAGGTGCGGCAGCTCCGCCGCCGGCGCCAGCGCCAGTCGTCGAACTCCGCCTTGTGGCGGCCTTTCGGCGCGATGTCGATCTCGTCCTCCTCGCCCGTGAAGCGCATGGCGAACCACCGCAGCCGCTGGCCGCGATACTTGCCCTTCAAGGCGACGCCGAGCAGTCGCGCGGCAGCTCGTAGCTGAGCCAGCCGGGCACCTCCGCCAGCAGCGTGGCGCTCGCTGACGCCCGTCTCCTCCCACAGCTCGCGGAACGCGGCGTCGCGGGCGCGCTCGCCCTTGTCGATGCCGCCCTGCGGCAGCTGCCAGATGTGATCGTCGACGTAGTCCTGGTCGCCGCGTGCCCACTTCGGGCGCCGCCGCCCGACCCAGACGAGGCCCTGGGGTTGAACAGAACGATGCCGGCGCACGGCCGCATAGGACAGGTCGCGAGTCTGCTTCACGGCCATGGCATGGTATGCGCAACCCGTTGTCATGCAGAGGTTAGCTGTCGATTGTTCAATGATTTGCCACGCTTTGTCGACGACGCAACCGTTCGATGTCGGTTGACGAAATGCGATGTGGCGATCAGCTGCCTTGCGCGGCGCGCCGCGCATACGCGCGAAGGCGCGCACGACCTGCCGGTAGACGTCCCGCTTGAAGGGCACGATCAGCCGTCAAGCTCGCCGAGCGGCACCCACCGCCAGGCGTCGAACTCGATCGGCTCGTGGCCGGCGGCGATGATGTCGATCTCGGTCTCGGCGCCCTAGAAAGCGGACCGCGAACCATTTCTGCTCCTGGCCGCGGTATTTGCCCGTCCCAGGCCTTGCCGACGAGGTGCGGCGGGCAGGTCGTAGCGCAGCCAGCGCGGGCTCTCGCCGAGCATCGCCACGCTGGCGATGCCGGTCTCCTCGGCGAGCTCGCGCAGGGCCGCAGCGGCGGGTCCTCGCCCTTGTCGATGCCGCCCTGCGGCATCTGCCACCACGTGCCCGCGCCCCTCGGCCTCGCCGGGCGCGTCGGCGCGGCGGCCGACCCACACCAGCCCCTGCGCGGTTGATCACCATGATGCCGACGCAAGGGCGGTAGCCGAGCTTGCTGGGGTCGATGGCGTCGCGGCTCATGCGTCTTCCGACTCGGCAGGCGCTGCCGCCACCGTAAAAAGCGATGGGCGCCACTCGGGGCGCCCATCATGCGTGCCGCGCGAGACCGTGCGCGAGCACAGTCCGGCAGGCCGTCAGTTCTTCGCCTTGTCCTTGCGCACTCGTGCGCCGGCGGCGTCCGGCTTCGGGCGCACCGGCCGTCTTGCGCGTCGGTGGCCGCTCGCCGCGCAGGAAGGAGAGGGCGTACTGCAGCTGGGTGTCCTTCTCGGGCTCCTTGGCACGTAGGCGGAGGACCGGAGGTCTCCTTGACCCCTTGCCTTCCTCGGCCCTCGTCCTCGGGGTTCTTGAGGTGGCCGCGCAGGCTCGCCTCGCCGCGCGCCTTTCGGCGGCCGGCCTTGGCCTTCAGCTCCGTCGGCAGCTCCTCCTCGACGAGGATGTCGGGATCGATGCCCTTGGCCTGGATCGAGCGGTTCGACGGCGTGTAGTAGCGCGCCGTGGTCAGGCGGATCGCGCCGTTGGCGCCGAGCGGGATGATGGTCTGCACCGATCCCTTGCCGAACGAGCGGGTGCCGATGACGGTCGCCCGCTTGTGGTCCTGCAGGGCGCCCGCGACGATCTCGGAGGCCGAGGCCGACCCGCCGTTGATCAGCACGACGATCTTCTTGCCGTCCGTGACGTCGCCGGGATGGGCCTGGGCCCGCTGCGTTTCCTCGTTGTTGCGGCCCTTGGTGAGCACGATGGCGCCCTGCTCCAGGAAATCGTCGGAGACGGCGATCGCCTGATCGAGCAGGCCGCCCGGGTTGTTGCGCAGGTCGATGATGTAGCCCTTGAGGTTCTTGCCGATCGTCTTCTTGGCCTCGTCGATCGCCTTGACCAGGTTGGCGTGCGTCTGCTCGTTGAAGGTCGTGACCTTGATGTAGGCGACGTCGCCCTCGTTGTGCGCCTTGACGGCGTTGATGCGGATGATGTCGCGCACGACCTTGACGTCGAAGGGCTCGTCGACGCCCTTGCGCACGATGGTGAGCGTGATCGGCGTGTTGACGGGGCCGCGCATCTTCTCGACCGCCTGCTCCAGCGTGAGGCCCGACGATCTGCTCGTTGTCGAGATGGGTGATGAGGTCGTTGGCCTGCAGGCCGGCCTTGGCGGCGGGCGTGTCGTCGATGGGCGAGACCACCTTGACCACGCCGTTCTCCATGGTGACCTCGATGCCGAGCCCGCCGAACTCGCCGCGGGTCTGCACCTGCATGTCGCGGTAGTTCTTCGGGCTCAGGTAGGAGGAGTGCGGATCGAGCGCCGACAGCATGCCGTTGATCGCCGAATTCGATCAGCATCGCGTCGTCGGGCTTCTCGACGTAGTCGGAGCGCACCCGCTCCAGCACGTCGCCGAACAGATCGAGCTGCCGGTAGAGCTCGGAGTTGTGACGAGGTCGCCGAGTAGGTGCGCGTGACGTTCAGGAGCGTCGTGGCGCCGGCGAGGCCGGTCATCAGGAGGAACGTCCAGAATGCGAATTCCGTCTTGCGCATTATCCTTGCACCTTCTGATGACCCGGAACCCACCATGGGTCGGGGTCGATGGGCCTCCCATCCTTGCGAAATTCTATGTATAGGACAGGGGCACTGTTCACGGCTGCCGGTTGGGCCTGCTGTGACCAGCCGCTCATTGTGCCGACGGGTTCTGCGGCAAGAACGAACTGGCCCGGTTGTACGTCGATCTGAGATAAGCCCGCAAGCAAGCATATGATAGCCGCCACCTGCGTTTATGATCAAGAGTTGGCCGTAGCTGCGGAACTCGCCAGCGTAAACGATCCAGCCATCGCATGGTGACGTCACCTGGGCGCCCTGGCGGGTTTCCAGCACAATTCCCTTCGATTGGCCGCCATATTGGGTCTTTTCGCCGAACGTCAAGACACTTGACGGCCCTGCGCCGGGCAGCGGCAGGCGGCCCGTTGGCATCGCTGAACGGAATCTCCGGCTTGATGCGGCCGGGCGTCAGCATTGCCACGCGTCGCCGCTCGGCGCCAACACGATGGACTGATCGTGCTCCTCGCCGGGCCGGACCCGCCCGTGCCGTTCTTGCGGCGGCGCGCGCTGGCTGCCGGCGGTCCTGGCGCCGGAGCCGACGGTGGCGGCGCCGCCGGCTTGCGCGGCCGCGATCTCCTGCTCGTAGGCAGCCGAGCCCGGTGTTGCTCCTTCACCGCCTTGTCGAGCCGCGAGATCAGCTCGTTCAGGTCGGTGACGCTCGCGGAGATCTCGGCTGCGGCCTGGCGCACGCTGGCCAACTCGGACTGGCGCTGGTCCAGCGACGCCTCTTCTCCTCCAGCAGTCCCGGCAGCCGCGTGCGCGCGTCGGTGAGCCGCGCCATCTCGGCCCGAGCTTGTCGCCTTGGGTGCGGATCTCGGTCATGACGCGCACGAGCTCGTTGAGCCGGTCGGCGAGCGCCCGGCCTGGTCTCCGAGCTCGGGGAAGGCGGCGGCCAGCAGCATGGCGCTGCGCACCATCTTGAGGGCGTCCTCGCGCTGGGTGATGAGGACGGGCGGCGGGTTGCGGCCCATGCGCTGCATGGCGGCCAGCAGCTGCGCGATCTGAGCCGTGGCGCTGGTTGAGCGATCCCCTGAGGTCTTCTCCTGCGCCTCGAGCTCGCCCAGGCGCGATTCGATGGAGGTGAGCTGCGCCTTCGCTCCTCTGGATGAGCTTGGCCGTCTCCACGAGCTGGGTATTGAGGCGCTCGCGCTCGGCGGCGAGCTGGTCGACGTCGCTCTGCAGCTCCTTCTCGCGACGCTGGGTAGCCTGCCAGCTCGCCCGCGGTCGGCTCTCGAGCCGTCTTGCGGGCTTCATCCGGGGCAAGCCTGCGCCTGCGCGAGCCGACGGCACGAGACGGCAAAGCGCGCAGGCCGCCAATGACGGCAGCACGCACACTCAGGCGCTTCTGCAGCGTCGCTCGCTGCAACGGCGTCCTTGGCCCAACCGCCCTCTGCAGCTGCCGTACGGCAGCTGAGGCGAGAATTGCGGCAATTATGGCGCCGCTGCGAATGTTGCCGTAATCCCCTGCAATGGATCACGCCAATTGTGCGCATGGTTGAGTTGACATTCGGCTGCCCCTTCTCGCCGGACAACCTATGGGATTGAGAACGGAGATCGAACACTGCATGGAATATGTGCTGTACCATCTGACGACGCTGGCCGTCTGCGCCGTGTTCGTGGTCCTGCTGCTCGGGCTTGTGGAACTGACGCGGGGCCAGAGCCCGAATCTGAGCCAGAAGCTGATGCGCTGGCGCGTCGGACTGCAGTTCGTCGCGATCGTCATCATCATGCTCTTCGTATATCTCGTCCACTATTGACGCACGTCGTGCGCCCGGCTCGCGCCGCGTGCGCGCCGAGTCGGCTTGCGCTATGCTGGGCGCCTCGCGAGCGCCCGTGCGCCGGCGACGCTTGGGCCCATGTGGGCGAGGAAGCGCACGCATGGTCGTCCTGAACAAGATCTACACGCAGGACCGGAGATGCCGGCACGACCGCGCTCGGCAGCGGCGAGCGCGTGCCCAAGCATCGCCCGCGCATTGCCGCCTATGGCACCGTCGACGAGACCAACGCCCACGTCGGCGATGGCGCGCGTGCATCTGGGCGCCGGGCGCCGGACCTCGACGCCAGCTCGTGCGCATCCAGAACGACCTCTTCGACCTCGGCGCCGATCTGTGCGTGCCCGAGCGCGGCGAGCCAAACGCGACCGTGAGCCGCTGCGCATCAGCGAGGCGCAGGTCAAGCGGCTGGAGGAGGAGATCGACGAGATGAACGCCGAGCTGCGTCCGCTTGCGCTCGTTCGTGCTGCCGGGCGGCTCGCCGGCGGCGGCGGCGCTGCACGTGGCGCGCACCGTGTGCCGCCGCGCCGAGCGCCTGATGGTCGAGCTTGCGGCGGCAGCCCGACGAGCCCGTCAGCGCGCCGGCGCTCAAGTACGTCAATCGCCTGTCCGACCTTCTGTTCGTCGCCAGCCGCTACGTCAACGACCGCGGCAAGAGCGACGTGCTTTGGGTCCCCGGGCAGAACCGGTAGCCTTGAGCGGCTCCGCCTATGCAGCAACAGTGAGGCGAGCCGCCAGTGTTCATTCCCCTCTCGCGACGACAACTCGCTCAAGTCGATCCCCTTCCAGTACGTCACCGTCTCGCTCATCGCGCTCAACGTGCTCGTCTTCATGTTGGAGGTGCGCGGGCTCGACCAGAGCGCGGTCAGCGAGCTTCGGCGTCACGCCCAGCGAGCTGTTCGGCGCGACGTGCTCGTCGGCCCCGCGCACGGACCGCTACCGACGGCGGTGGCCGTTCGCCGGAGGGCTCGACGCTGCTCACCTACATGTTCTTCCACGCCGACATCTTTCACCTGGTCGTCAACATGCTGTTCCTCTGGGTGTTCGGCGACAACGTCGAGGACGCCATGGGGCACGTGCGGTTCCTGTTCTTCTATCTCGCTGTGCGGCGTGTTCGCGGGGCTTTTCCATTCGCTGGATGCTGCCCGACTCCGAGCTGCCGCTCATCGGCGCCAGCGGCGCCGTCGCCGGCGTGATCGCGGCCTACCTGATGCTGCATCCGCGCGTCGGCGTCTGGGTGCTGGCGTTCAAGCTCATCCCGCTGCGCATCTCGGCCGGCCTGGGTGCTCGGCGTCTGGATCGCGCCGCAGATCGTGATGGTGCCATCGCCGACGTCGGCCCGACGGGCCTGGTGGGCGCACATCGGCGGCCTGATCGCGGGCGCCGTCCTGATCCTGTTCATGCGCCGCCCGGGCGTGCCCCTGTTCGACCGCGGGCTGCACCTCGGTCTGAGATCCGGCTCATGAGGCCATCGCGCAACACAGTCTGCTGCCCAAGTGTTTCAATGTGCCAAGCGAGTTGCCCAATTGACTTGGCCCATGCCGCGGCTCGTACTTTGCGTTTCGCACTTGCGAATAGCATGAGAACGGCCGTCATAAACGGGACCTATTCGCGTGCGGCCCAAGGAGAAATTCGATCGCGCTGCAGCATGGCCGATCGGGGGATCGTAGGCCGCCGCAGCGCGCTTGGGGAGCCGACGGGCATGAAGGTACTGGTGCCGGTCAAAGCGGGTCGTCGACTTCAACGTCAAGATCCGGGTGAAGCCGGACGGATCGGGCGATCGACCTCGCCAACGTGAAGATGTCGATGAACCCCTTCGACGAGATCGCCGTCGAGGAGGCCGTGCGCCTCAAGGAGAAGGGCGTCGCCAAGGAGATCGTCGTCGTCTCCGTCGGCCCGACGAAGGCGCAGGACACGATCCGCACCGGCGCTCGCCATCGGCGCCGACCGCGGCATCCTCGTCGAGACGGCCGACGGCCAAGCCGATCGAGCCGCTCGCCGTCGCCAAGCTCCTGAAGGCGCGTCGTCGACGCGGAGAAGCCCGACCTCATCATCCTCGGCAAGCAGGCGATCGACGACGACTGCAACCAGACCGGCCAGATGCTGGCGGCGCTGCTCGGCTGGCCGCAGGCACCTTCGCCTCCAAGCTCGTGCTCGACGGCGAGATCGGCGCACGTGACGCGCGAGGTCGACGGCGGCCTCGAGACGGTGAAGCTCAAGCTGCCGGCGGTCGTCACCACCGACCTGCGCCTCAACGAGCCGCGCTACCCGTCGCTGCCCAACATCATGAAGGCCAAGAAGAAGCCGCTCGACGTCAAGAAGCCCGCCGACTACGGCGTCGACGTCGCGCCGCGCCTCAAGGTGCTTGAGCATCGCCGAGCCCGCCAGCCGCAAGGCCGGCGTCAAGGTCGCCAAGCGTCGCCGAGCTGGTCGCCAAGCTCAAGACCGAGGCCGGGGTGCTCTGATGACGGTCCTGCTCCTTGCCGAGCACGACAACGAAGACGCTCGGCGCCGCGACGGGCAAGGCGCTCCGGCCGCGCAAGGCGCTGGGCGGCGACGTCCACGTGCTGGTCGCCGGGCACAACTGCAAGCCGGCCGCCGAGGCCGCCGCCAAGCTCGCCGGCGTCGCCAAGGTGCTGATCGCCGATGCCCCGCAGCTCGAGCACGGGCTGGCCGAGGAGGTGGCGGCGCTGATCGTCGCCGCTGATGGGCAGCTACGACGCTGTCGTTGCGCCGCGCGACCGACCTCGGGCAAGAACATCTGCCCGCGCGTCGCCGCCGCGCTCGACGTCATGCAGATCTCCGACATCACCAAGGTGGTCTCGCCCGACACCTTCGAGCGCCCGATCTACGCCGGCAACGCCATCCAGACGGTGCAGTCGGCGCGAGCCGAAGAAGGTCATCACGGTGCGCATCTCCGCCTTTCCGTCGGCGCCGCCGAGGGCGGCTCGGCGCCGATCGAGACCATCGCGGCGCCGCGCCGCGTCGGCCTGTCGACCTTCGAGAAGGCCGAGATCTCACGACGTCGGACCGGCCGGAGCTGGCCGTCGGCCAAGATCGTGATCTCCGGCGGCCGCGGGCTGCAGTCGGGCGAGAACTTCAAGAAGCTACTCGAGCCGGTCGCCGATGCGCTGGGCGCCGCGGTCGGGGCCTCGCGCGCCGCCGTCGATGCCGGCTTCGTGCCCAACGACACGCAGGTGGGCCAGACCGGCAAGGTGGTGGCGCCCGAGCTCTACATGGCGGTCGGCATCTCCGGCGCCATCCAGCATCTCGCCGGCATGAAGGACTCCAAGGTGATCGTCGCGATCAACAAGGACGGCGAGGCGCCGATCTTCCAGGTCGCGGACTACGGCCTGGTGGCCGACCTGTTCCAGGCGTTGCCGGAGCTCGAGGCGGAGCTGAAGAAGGCCGGCCAATAATGCTAGGGACAGATCGTCAGAGCTCGGGGACAGAAGGACGCGATGGCGTCATGAACTTGGCGAGTCAAGAAACGGCAGATCGAGCGCCGCAAGGGGGAGACCAAGCTTCGCCAGCGTCATCAAGAAAGTCGGCGTGATCGGCGCCGGCCAGATGGGCAACCGGCATCGCGCACGTGATTGCGCTCGGCGGCTATTCCGTCGCGCTCAACGACCTGAAGAAGGAGACGGTCGACAAGGCGCGCTCCACCATCGAGCACAACATGGCGCGCCAGGCCGTCGCAAGGGCATCATCAAGGAAGCGCGACATCAAGTCGGCCCTGAAGCGCATCAGCTACGCGCCCGACTTGGAGGCCTTCGGCGACTGCGACCTCGTCATCGAGGCGGCGACCGAGGACGAGGCGGTCAAGCGCAAGATCTTCACCGAGCTTTGTCCCGCACCTCAAGAAGAGCGCGCTGCTCGCCACCAACACCTCCTCGATCTCGATCACCCGGCTGGCCTCGGTCACCGACCGGCCCGAGCACTTCATCGGCATGCACTTCATGAACCCGGTGCCGCTGATGGAGCTCGTCGAGCTGATCCGCGGCATCGCCACCGAGGACGAGACGTTCGCGGCGTCGCGCAGGAGCTTCGTCGAGAGCCTCGGCAAGAGCGTCGCCGTCAGCGAGGACTTCCCGGCCTTCATCGTCAACCGCATCCTGCTGCCGATGATCAACGAGGCGGTCTACACGCTCTATGAGGGCGTCGGCACGGTCGAGGCCATCGACAAGGCCATGCGGCTGGGCGCCAACCATCCCATGGGCCCGCTCGAGCTTGCCGACTTCATCGGGCTCGACACCTGCCTCTCGGTCATGCAGGTGCTCTACGAGGGCCTGTCCGAATTCCAAGTACCGGCCCTGCCCGCTGCTGGTGAAGTACGTCGAGGCCGGCTGGCTCGGCCGCAAGACCCAGCGCGGCTTCTACGACTACCGCGGCGAGAAGCCGGTCCCGACGCGCTGAGCGTCGCCTCTCCTACTGCATTCTCGTCCTACTGCATTCCCGGAAGCCGACGCTTCAGCGGAGGCTATCCGGGATCAACCCGGGCAAGACCCCGGCTCTGCGCGCCCCCACCCGGCGGGGCGCTCCGGCCGAGGACGCACCGTCACATTCCCTGCTCGTCCCGCGGTCCGAGGCCGGCGCGGCGCAGCAGCCGGACCTCGATCGGCTGGCCCGCGTCCGCGCACAGGATGCTCAAGCCCCGCGCGTCGATGGGGAGCGTGCCGGGGGCCACGGTGGCATCGATCACGGCCCATGCGCGCAGTGGTGCGGCCCGTCTGGTATCGATCTCGATGAGGTCGTCTTCGCCGATGCCCGCCCGCGTAGCGTCGGCGGGATTCAGCCGACAGATGCGCCGCCGGCTGACGGGGCCCGGCCGGTAGCAATCCTCCACCAGCACCGCGTCGAGCCGCACGCGCGCCGCGCGCAACGCGGCCCTGCGCTGCTCCGTCGCCGCATCGTCGACGGCTCCGCCAACGAGCATCACGCCGTAGAGCCGTTCCGCTGCTCGCGCCGATACGTAGCCCAGCGCCACATCCTCGGCGACCCGCTCGGCCGGACGCTCCAGAGGGTCGCCATAACCGCCGCCGCCGGCCGAGCGCAGCACCACGCGGTCGCCCGCGTGCAGCACGTGGCCGCCGACCTTGCCTGGCGTATCGAAGTCGTGGGTCCTGCCGTCGACCTGCTCGACCCAGGACGCGACGGGCAGTCCGCTCAGGGCCCCCAGCACGCCGAACGCCGGCACCATTGCCCCATCCGACAGGAGCGAGTAGCGCGCCTCCGCGCACGTCAGGCGGATGCGCCGCTGCATGGCGAGCCCGCCGCGCGAGGCGCCCGCGCCGCCCGTGTCGGGCCCAAGCCGCGAGTCCTCGACCAGCAGGGGAAAGCGCGTCTCGATCACCTCGGAGGACTGCACGGTGACGAGGTCGCCCCAGTCGAATGGCGCCATGGCGCTTGGCCCGTCCGCCTCGGCAAAGCCGCCGTTGCCGCCGCCCGACCACTCGTAGTGCACCCACTCGCGCCTACTCGCCGGGTCCCAGCCGCCGATCAGGTTGTGGAATGAGGTGCGGCACAGGTCGCCGGCAACGCGCTCCGGCGCCACCTGCGACAGCGCGCCGATCATGGTGGCAATGACGCGCTTCCGGATCTCGCCGTGCGAGCCAGCCGGTGCCGGGCGCGTGACGTTGACGATGGTGCCTTCCGGCGCCACTACCTCGATTGGCCGGAAGGAGCCCTGATTGAGCGGCGCGGCGGGATCGAATACCGACTTCACGGCGATGAACACCGAGGCCGCCGACACCGCCAGCGTGGAGTTGACCGGCACCGGTACCTGGCGCGCGGCGCCCGTGAAATCGGCCACCATGCGGTCGCCCCGGATCGTCAGTGCCAGCGGCAGCAGCAGCGGCTCGAACGCGCCACCGGGAAACGTCTCGAGATAGTCCTCGTAGTGGTAGGTGCCGTCCGGCAGCTCGGCGATGCACTTTCGCATCCGTGTCTCGGCCCGGTCCAGGTCGCGCCGCACCGCCTCCATCAGCAGATCGAGCCCGTAGCGCGCGATGATCTCACGGATGCGCGTCTCCGCCACCCGGCAGGCGGCAATGCCGGCATTGAAGTCCCCCAGCCGCTCGTCGGGCACGCGCATGTTGGCGAACAGGATGTCGAGCGCCGCCTCGTTGAGGCGCCCGGCCTCGATGATCTTGACGGGCGGGATGCGCACGCCCTCCTGGTAGATCTCGGTCGCCTTGCCGGACATGCTGCCCGGCACCATGCCGCCCACGTCCGGCCAGTGCTCGCGCACCGCCGGGAAGAATGCGAGCCGGCCACCCTCGAACACGGGATAGATGATGGTGACATCGTTGAGGTGGGTGCCGCCGAGGTAAGGGTCGTTCATCAAGATGACGTCGCCCGGCACGATGTTGTCGGCAAAGCGCGCCATGGCCGAGCGCACCGACCACGGCAGCGGCACCACATGCGAGCCGATGTCCTCCGACTGCGCCACCACCTGGGAGTCGGGTGCGAACAGGCCGCAGGAGAAGTCCTTGGCTTCCCAGATCGCCACCGATTTGGCTGTGCGGAACACGGTGGCGCGC
This sequence comes from uncultured Alphaproteobacteria bacterium, assembly GCA_963738065.1. GTDB lineage: Bacteria > Pseudomonadota > Alphaproteobacteria > Rhizobiales > Hyphomicrobiaceae > AWTP1-13. The sequence goes on along the minus strand of CAVTVO010000006.1, from coordinate 375,144 downwards.
ATCTCGCGCACCACCGAGATCAGTGCTTGCGTCAGAACTTCGAGGGTGATCGGGTCGAGCAATTGGTCGCGGTGTGCGTCCATCGTCATCGCCGCTCCAGGATCAGCGAGCCATGAGGCTCCAGGCGCGCCGTCCATCCGGGCGGCAGCAGCGTGGTGGCGCCGGGTTCCTCGACAATGGCGGGCCCGGAGATGCTCGTATCGAGCGGGATGGCCGCGCGCGCCAGCACGGGTGTATCGGCCGCGATGCCGTCCACCACCACTCGGCGCGTGCCGAGCAGGGCTGCAGCCAGGGACCGGCGCGCGCCGTCGAGATGCGGCAGGTCCGGCTTGTCGGTCAGCCCCCACGCCACCAGGCGGTAGCTCACGATCTCCGATGGCGCATCGACAGCCGCACCGTAGCGGTCGGCGTAGACGTTGCGGAACCCTCGCTCGATCTCGTCCATCTCCGACACCTCGAGCGGGATCGGCACGGCCAGCTCGAAGGCCTGGCCCAGATAGCGCATGTCGAGCGACGCCTCGAGCCGGCGGCGATCGGGGCCGATGCCGGCCGCCGACAGCTCCTCATCGGCCGCCCGCGCAAGCTGCCCGATCATGGCGTTGACCATTTCCGCCTCGGTGTGCGCAGTGGGGGAGACGCGGGTTGCCACGAAATCGCGGCGCAGGTCGCCCAGCAGCAAGCCGAAAGCCGAGAAGTTTCCGGGCATCGGCGGCACCAGCACGGTATCCATGCCCAGCTCCTCGGCGATCGCGGCCGCGTGCAGCGGGCCGGCTCCGCCGTAGGCCAGGAGCGCGAAGTCACGCGGATCGATGCCGCGCATGACTGACACCTCCTTGATCGCCGCTGCCATGTTGGCGACGGCGATGCGAACGATGCCCTCGGCCATGGATTGCGTCTCCAGGCCGAGCTTGCTCGCGAGCCCTTCGACCGCGGTGTGCGCGCGCTCCGCTTCGAGCCGGATCTGTCCCCCGAGCGGCGCTTCGACTCCGAGCCGGCCCAGAACGACGTTGGCGTCCGTCACCGTCGGCTCCGTGCCGCCGCGACCGTAGCAGGCAGGGCCCGGCTGGGCGCCGGCTGAGCGTGGACCGACGCCGAGCACGCCCTCGTTCACAGCCGCGATGCTGCCGCCGCCGGCACCCACCGAATTGATGTCGATCTGCTGCATCTTGACCGCGAAGGGTCCGACCCGGCCGCCGCCGGTCATGCCGTAAGCGCCATTGCGGATGAGGCAGACGTCGGTGGAGGTGCCGCCCATGTCGTAGGCGATGACATTGGCGAAGCCGGCCGTCGCGCCGACGACGCGTGCGGCCGTTACTCCCGCCGCCGGCCCCGACAGCATGGACACCACGGGCAGCGCCTCGATGCGCCGGTCGGGCAGGGTCCCGCCGTTCGAGGTCATCACCGAAACCTCCGCGCCGACAACCGACGTCGGCAAGCCGGCGACGCAGCGAGGAGAGATAGCGGCGCATGCGCGGGGCGATGTAGGCATTGAGCGCGGTGGTGATGAAGCGCTCGTGCTCGCGATACTCGGGCAGCACCTCGCTCGACACGGAGACCGCCGCGTTGGGAAGCGCGGCGCGGACGAGCGCCGCCGCGCTCTGCTCGTGCATCGGATTGACGTAGGCGTGGAGGAAGCAGACCGCCACCGCCTCGATGCCGCGCGCGTCGAGCTCGCCCAGCGCGGCGGCGAGCTTGGCCTCGTCGAGCGGCTTGATCACGCGCCCGTCGGGCCCCATGCGCTCCTCGATCTCGAGGCATTGGTCCCGACGTACGATCGGGCGCGGCGCGCGCGCCTTGATGTCGTACATGACGGTGCGGTTGCCGCGGCCGACGATCAGCACGTCGCGGTGGCCGGCCGTGACCAGCACGGCCATGTTGGCGCCGTTGCGCTCGAGGGCCGTGTTGGTCGCCACCGTCGAGCCGTGCACGAAGCGGCTGACGTGCCGAGCATCGAGCTTGGCCTGGCTGAGACCGTCGAAGATGCCTTCGGACTGGTCCTGCGGCGTGGAAGGCGTCTTGAGCACCTCGAGGCGGCGCGTCCCATCGTCGTAGACCACGAGATCGGTGAACGTGCCCCCGACGTCGACGCCGACCCACAGCATGCCGGCCTTGCTCCGTGCTGGTTTCTCGTCCGCCGGCCTGCGCCGCGCGATGGCGCCAGGCTCAACCCTTCGTCTTGGCGATCACCTCGGCGCCGAAGCGCTCGATGCGCGCCACGGCCTCAGCGCCCGTCCCGCCGCCGAGCCGCAGCGCCACGTGCTCGACCCCGAGCCCGGCCAGAGCCGCGGTGTCAGCCACCATGTCCGCCGACGTGCCCGTGAACATGCGCCGCGCCGCGCCGTCCTGCGTCTTGTGCTGCCCCCATTCGAAGAAATCCTGGATGAGCAGAGAGATGCCGAGGCTCTTGGGATCGCGTTTCGCCGCCTCGCACATGGCCTTCACCCCGGCTATGCCGGCCGCGAGGCGCTGCGGCGTGTCGAGCGGCTTGGTCTGGCTGTTGTTGCCGGGATACCAGACATCGCCCAGCCTGACGACGCGGCGCAGCGCGCCGGGGCTCTCGCCGCCGATCCAGAGCGGCGGATGCGGCTTCTGCAGGGGCTTGGGATAGAACAGCGCGTCCGAGAAGCTCACGTGCTTGCCGCGATAGGTGGGCGCGTCCTTGGTCCACAGCTCGCGGAAGGCTTCCAGATACTCGTCGGTGATGCGGCCTCGCTCCGCGAAGGGCACGCCCAGCAGCTCGAACTCCTCCTTCATCCAACCGGCGCCGGCACCGATGATGAGCCGGCCGTTGGCGAGCACGTCGATGGTGGAGAGCATCTTGGCGGTGAGCATGGCCGGTCGGTGCGGGACGACCATGACCGAGGTGAGCAGGCGCAGCCGCTCCGTGCAGCCAGCCAGGAATGCAATGGTCGCCAGCTGATCGAAGCAGTGGCCGTGCTCGGCGGCCCCGAACGCGCCCGTGGGCGTGTAGGGATAGCGCGTGCGCAGGTTCGCCGGCACGATCAGGTGGTCGCTGACGGAGAGGAAATCGAAGCCTGCTCGTTCTGCCGCCTTGGCGACGGCCACATAGGTGTCGCGGCTCGAGAAGATGCCGCGCGTCACCGTGCTCAATCCGAATTTCATCGGCGCGCATCCGTTATTTTTTGGCGCCGGCAGCCTTGGCCTTGACGTCCTTGAACACTTCGGAGGCCACCATCATTCCGTCGCGGATGATGGGCACGCCGACGTAGCCGGTCAGGTGCAACAGCACCTCGGTCAGCTCCTCCTCGGTCCAGCCCTGCTTGAGGGCGAAACGAAGATGGATGTCGAGCTCGGGGTAGCGGCCGGTGGCGGCGTCCGACACCACGCAGATGAGCGTGCGTGTCTTGAGATCGAGCCCGGGTCGCGTCCACAGTGCGCCGAACACCGTCTCGGTGGCGACGTCGATGAACTTCTTCATCACGGGGTCGCTGGCGTATTGCGCCTGGTTGCGCGCGAAGTCCTCCTCGCCCCGGAGCTTCCTGCGGACCGCCTCGCCCTTCTTGTAGAGTTCGCTCTCGGCCATGACCTATCTCCTCCGCCCTAGACTTGGAGGGGAGAGGCTAGCCGGAGTTGCCACGGGACGCCACCGCGGCCAGCCGAAGCGGCGTCTTGCCTGCCATGCAGCCTCAGGTGGGCGGAGCGACCGAGAGGCCTACGACCTTGTGGCGCGCAATCAAGCTCGCAACGAACCCGGAGGCCTTCACCTCCTCGACGAAGGCACGCAGGTAGGCGGCCCCGGCCGCATTCGGCTTTGCGGTGCCGATGGCCTGCTGCACCGCGGTGAACTGCCCGTCGAGAATGCGCGCGCCCGGCAGCTTCGTGACGTCCGTAATGAGCCGCGGTCTCAGCCCCGCGAGCGCGTCGAGCTTGTCGCCGACGAACTTCTCGAAAGCGCTGTCGAGTGTATCTGTCTTGACCAGGGTCGCGCTCTTGACATTGCGCTCGAGCCAGAGGCCATAGGCGGCGCGGCCCGTCACGGCGATGCGCATGCCTGGCTTGTCGACCTCGGCGATCGTCTTGATCGGCGAGCCGGCCGGCACCAGGTAGGTCGCCTCGATCTCCACATAGGCCGCAGTAAAGGTGATCTTTTCAGCCCGCTGCGGCTCCGCGCCGATCAAGCCGATGTCCCAGGCCCCGGTGCCGCCTGCGTCCGCCAGCTCTCCCGGCGTCTTGTAGGGCACATACTTCACGGGCACGCCCAGCCGCTTGGCGATCTCGGCGGCCATGTCGGGTGAGACGCCGACCGGATCGCCGGTCGCGCTCTTGCCCGTCACCAGCAGGAAGTTCGAGAGGTTGACGCCGGCGCGCAGGACGCCCGTCGGCGCCAGCTGCGAGATGACTTCCTTGGAGACTTGCGACATGAAGACCGCTCCTGCGATGAGAACCCAGGTGCCACCATACGTTGGTGCGTGGCTCTCGGACAAGGCAAGGCGGCTCGATCCGAGCGATCCTGCTCCTGACCGTGAACCATAAAGAAGAGCCGACCTGCATCGGGTTTCGCGCCCGCACCGGCTTGCCCCCGCGCCGCTCATCAGGATCGCCCCCTCGTCCCCTTCAGCTTGCCCATGCGCCGCATCTCGTTGTCCGCCTTCAATTCGTCCAAATGAACCCTGCAAACGAGACACGTGGGTCGCCCGCCGCGGCGGCGCGCGGTCGGCTTGCCGCAACGAACGCATGGTTTCGGTGGCATCGTCCTCTTAGCCATGGCGGCCTCGCTTTGGGTCTCCCACGCCACCTGCCGCATATTGCTCCTCATCGTCACCGACGGCGCTTGTCCGCGGCGGGTTCGCTCCCCTCGACCCTCGCGCAGTGGCACGTTCAGAGCCGATGTGCTCTACACGGCTGCGCGGCAGGAGAGTAGTTTTTCATGAGACCGATCGACATGAAGATATGGCAGCTCGCGGCCATCGCGTATGCGGTGATCTATTTCATCCTGGCCTGCGGCATGGAAGCCGAGAACATACGGCAGAGCTACCCGTGGGCCTACGTCCTGCCTTCAATGGTCTCTCAGACACTCGTGGTGTGCGGTACGTTCATCTTCGGGCTGGAGGCCGGTGCTGAATTCGCCCCGGTATGGCGCTGGCTGTTCCCGTTCCTTGTCCTGGAGCTTGCTGCTGGCGTCATACTCGACTTCACGATCCCCCCTGAAGCGATGCGCGCGACTTGGCCGGAGGTGCTGGCCAGCCTCTGGTTTGTGTCGCCCGCCTATTACTTCAACTTCAGAATTGCGCGTTATGCGGGCTGACCTGCAAGGCAGGTCTTGCAGGCCTCCGATGCTCTCGACACTTCCAAAGCTGAGTGGTCGGGGCCCGGGCCGATCGTGCCTGAAAGACCCCTGAAAACTGACGATGATGTTGCACCGCGGCGCATTTCGCGGTCGCCATCTTCGCCCACATGGCATGTGCCTGGGCTGACGCCCTGGGAGCAACGTGGCGTTGCGCGGCTCGGCGCTATATTGTGCTGCGCCCTACTGCCGGAGGACCGAGCGCGCATGACCCAGCCGATGCTGTTTTCGCCCCTCGAAATCAGGGACCTGCGCCTCAAGAACCGGGTCGTGGTTGCACCCATGCACCAGTATTCGGCGGTCGAGGGCTTCGCCACCGACTGGCATCTCGTCAACGCCGGCAGGTATGCGGTGGGCGGCGCGGGTCTTGTCATGATGGAATCGACCAAGGTGGCGCGCAGTGGCTGCGGCACGGTCGGCGACACGGCCCTGTGGGACGACAAGTTCATTCCGGCACTTGCGCGCTGTGCCGCTTTCATCAAAAAGCATGGCGCGGCTGCTGGTATCCAACTGGGCCACTCCGGGCGCAAGGCACGCCTGACGCGGCCCTGGGAGGGCGGCAAGCCGCTCAAGGGCGACGAATCCGAGATCTACGACTGGGAAGGCTGGGAGCTGGTGGCCCCAAGCGCCGTGTCCCATGGCGACAAGTCGCCGACGCCGCGGGCGCTCTCCCACAACGAGGTGCGCGATATGGCGGCCAAGTGGGGGGAGGCAGCAGCGCGCGCGCTCATCGCCGGCTTCGACATGGTGGAGATCCACGCCGCCCACGGCTACCTCATCCATCAATTCCTCTCGCCGCAGGCCAACCGGCGCACTGACGAGTACGGCGGCTCAGAGCTCAACCGCATGCGTTTCGCTCTCGAGGCGGCGGAGTGCGTGCGCGCGGTCTGGCCGGCGGACAAGCCGCTGTTCATGCGCCTCTCCTGCGAGGACGACGCGGGCTGGGGACCCGCAGAGAGCGTGCGACTTGCCCGTCTGCTCAAGGCCAAGGGGGTCGACGTGATCGATTGCTCCTCCGGTGGCATGACGGCGGGCTCGCCGATGGAAAGCGCTCGCGCCAGGAAATACGGCTACCAGGTCCCCTATGCCGAGAAGATCCGCCGTGAGGCCGAGGTCATGACGATGGCAGTTGGCCATATCGTCCATGCCGACCAGGCCGAGGCGATCCTGACGGAGGGCCGCGCCGATCTCGTCGCTCTCGCTCGCGAGATTATGTACAATCCCAACTGGCCCATGGATGCAGCACAAAAGCTCGGCGCCGACCCCGACTTCGCACTGGTGCCGCCACCCTATTCCTATTGGCTGGGCAAGCGCGCCAAATCGGCCTTCGAGGGCAGGCCGTCGACGTGGGCGACTGGGCTTGGGACCGAGGCTGGGCCGAAGGCCTGAATCGAGCTGCATGGTTTTGTGCAATGTCATTTTAATTGTGCGTTCGCCATTAGGTCGGCCTTCACACGGAGGCCGTATTCGCAGGAGGTGGGGGGGACGACACTGATCACACTCCGGTCTCGTTCTCATGCCGAAGGCTATTCGCAGTCCGCTTCTCACCCCTCCCCAGCGTTCGCCACGGGCGTGGGCCGGCCAGGGCCAGCCAACTCGAGGGTGCAACTCCCGACGCGTTCGTCATCGACGACGAGGTCGGCATCTGTAATTTCGTCTCGATTGCGCTTGCCGACTTGGGCCTGCTTTGCGAAACCTTCCACACGGCGGGCGAGGCGATTGCGGCCCTGGAACGTGGCAAGCCTGAGATCGTCTTTCTCGACATAGCACTTGGAGGCTCCGACGCCGTCGAGGTCATTCGCGCGCTCGGCGATGCGCGCTATGCCGGCGTCGTGCAGTTGATGAGTGGCGCAAAATCCGCGCTGCTCGACGATGTGCACCGCATTGGGGCGCACCACGGACTGAACATGTGCCCGCCGTTGCAGAAGCCGTTTCGGAAGGCAGACATTGGGCAGGCCGTTGCGAGCATACCCCTCTGGGATCGGCCGGAGGTCATGATTTCCCTTGCGCCCGCAACCGAGTCCGGGCTCGACGAAGCCCTCACCAACGGCTGGCTGGAGCTTTGGTACCAGCCCAAGATCGACCTGCGCACGAAGGCCATCGTGGGTGCCGAAGGCCTGATCACCTGTCGCCATCCTGTGCACGGCGCTCGGACGATCGATGGGTTCCTGCCGCAAGCAACAACGGCGAAGCGGGCCGCTCTCACACAGCTCAGCATCGTCAAGGCCCTGGGCGATTGGGACGAACTGGCCCGGGCCGGCATTCGTTTGCGGACTGCCGTCAGCGCCAGCTTCGATGCCCTTGCCAATGTGGATCTGATGGAGTTGGCACGGCAGAACCGGCCGCGAAGCGAAAGCTGGCCTGGCCTGATTTTAAAGATCAGCGAGCATGAGGTGATCAAGGACATCAACTTGGCCCACGAGATTGCCACGCAGCTGCGCATCTACGACATCAGCCTGGCCATCGAGAATTTCGGATCGGGCTTCTCCTCCTTCGAGCGGCTGTGCGAGTTGCCCTTCAGCGAGCTGAGGCTTCATCCGGGCTTCGTCGCTGGCTGCGCAAGGGACGACAGGAATGCCGGCATCTGCCGGGCCGCTATCGACCTGGCGCATCGCTTCGAGATTGTCGCCGTCGCCGACGGGCTTGCGAGCGAGGACGACCTGGGTGCGCTGCAGAGCATGGGTTGCGACGCGGGTCTCGGCCCTCTGTTCTCCGAGCCGATGCCGAAGTCACAGTTCATCGACGCTCTTTGCGAGCGGGAGCGGACGAAGCAAGTGTGGTCCGCGTGAGAGACACCGGAGGGAGGTCGGCGGGTGGGACGATGGCCGCGATTGTGCCGGCGCGGCTGTGGCAAGGACGCACTGGCGGCATGTTGGAGCTTCCGCGCGCATGCCCAGTACCCGTGACCGAACGCCCACGCCACACGATGCGCGGGCATTGATGCGGCGGCTCGACGAGCGCCAGGCGACTAGAGCAACCGCGTTGGCGCATTGCCATGGTCGCTTCCAGACCGTCAGAATTGTCGACTACTCGCCGAGCGGCCTGCAGCTGCAGGGCTGCTTCGGCGTCGCGACGGGAGACGACCTGATCGTAGAATTGCTCTCGGGCCATCGCGTGGCGGCCAAGGTTGCCTGGTCGCTGGGGAGCAGACTGGGGGTTCGCTTTCTGCAGGTGCTCGAGGGGGAGCACCCGGCAATGGTCGCCTTGCAGCAGGCCGCGCGTCGCACGCTCGGGACCCCGCTCGACGAATTGAGAGACGCCGGGGTCGAAGACCAATAGGGACCAGAGCCCGCGTGCCGCCTGCCTCTTGGCCTCGCCCGGCACAATTCAGAGACGCTGCCCTGCGTTGAATGGAAAAGAGCCTCGCGCAAGAGCGGATTGGCTCATGTCTCTGATCGGCTATCCTTCACATCGCAACTTCGGCAGAAAAAGGGGCGCGCGCAATGGAATTCGGCATCCTCTTCACCTCCCAGCCGCACAAGGGCCGCGAGCCCTACCCGCATCGTGCGGTGCACGCTCGCGTCACCGATGAGATCATGACCGCCGATCGCCTCGGCTTCGACTGCGCCTGGCTCGCCGAGCACCACTTTTCCACCGAGTACGGCATCATGCCCGATGTTTGGGTCTATGCCGGGCATCTGGCGGCGCTGACCAAGCGCATCAAGCTCGGCATGGCGGTGGTGACGCTGCCGCTCGCCAACCCCGTGCGGGTCGTCGAGAACGCCGCCTTCGTCGACATCCTGAGCGGCGGGCGCGTCGTGCTGGGGCTCGGTTCCGGCTACCGCAAGTACGAGTTCGAAGGCTTTGGGCTCGACTTCGACGTGCGCCGCGACATGCAGGACGAGGCGTTGGCGATCATGCAGGATCTGCTGCGCACGGGCCGTAGCGCGCGCAAGGGCAAATACTTCACGGTCGAGATCGCGGGCGACTACGAGCTCCTGCCCCAGCCGGTGCAGAAGCCCCATCCACCGCTGTTTCTGGCGGGTGCCACGGACCGCTCGATCGCGACGGCGGGGCGTCTGGGCTTCGGGCTGATGCTCTCCACGCTGACGCCGTTCGCCACCCTCGCAACTCAGGTTGCGCACTACCGCGCCAACCTGGCGCAAGCCAGCAAAGACGCGAGCGCCAACCCGGGGTACGGCCAGATCGACATCGCCCGCTGGGTTTACGTCGCAGAGACCGACGCCAAGGCCAAGCGCGACAGCGAGGAGGGCCTGTTGCGGCACCTCCAGCACTTCTTCGGCGGCCACCAGGCGGGCTACCTCGGGCAAGTGTCGCAGGGCAAGGACTCGGTTGCGAGTGCGCTCGACTACGACACCCTGGCCCGCTCCACCATCATCCACGGCTCGCCCGCGACGGTGGCGGAGCGCATCGCCGAGCTGAAGGACAAGACGGGGCTCACTTCGCTCATGCTGCACTATCCGCCCTGGTACGGCACCGAGAACGCCAAGGCCTCCCTCGAGCTGTTCGCGCGCGAGGTGATGCCGCGCGTCCGACCGCCGGCGCAGGCCGCGGAGTAGTCCAACGATTGCAAGGCGACGTGTACTGGGTCCCGACCTTCGTCGGGATGACGGCGATTGTGATGCGCGAAATGCGCCCCCACAACGTCATCCCGTGCAGGCGTCGCGTCGGAGGCGCGGCGCCGAAGGCACGGGACCCAGTCCACGCATCAGGTTGGGATGTCGCGCACCTGCTTGGCGCGCGCCGTCGCCTCGGCGAGCAGGAAGCCGATGTCGGTGCCGGTCGACACGTAGCGGGCGCCCTGCCTGACGAACTCGGCGGCGAGTTGCGGGCGCGAGGCGAGCCCGCCGACGCCGACGTGCTTGCCGTGCTTGCGCGCCGCGGCGATGGCGCGGGCGTAGGCCTCGCGCACCTTGTCGTGCTCGAACTGCCCGGGGAGGCCCAAATCGGCGAGGAGATCGTTGGTGCCGATCAGGACCATGTCGACGCCCGCGACGCCGAGAATATCATCGGCCCGCTCGACCGCCTGCCAGCTCTCGAATTGCACGATCACCATGGTGGCGTCGTTGAGCGCCGCGTTGGCCTCGGCTGCCGGAAAGGTGCGGTAGTGCAGGTGCGGCAGCGGCCCCCCGGCGCCGCGGTGTCCGAGCGGGGGATATTTGGCGGCGGCGACGACGGCGTGCGCCTCCTCGGCCGAGCGCACATCCGGAGCGACGATGCCGAGCGCCCCGCCGTCGAGCACGCGCGAGACGTACTCCGGCGTCTTGGCCGGCACGCGCACGAACGGCGCCAATCCCATCTCCAGTGCCGCCATGCAAATCTGCCCGGTCGCGTCGAGCGTCAGGCTCGAGTGCTCGAGGTCGATGTAGAGAGAGTCGAAGCCCGCAGTCTTGGCGATGCGCGCGATCTCGATGCCGCGCACGAGCCGCACCGTCATGGAGGAGGCGACCTCGCCCCGGGCGAGCTTGTCCTTCACGACGTTGCGCAGGATGTCGCTGGGTTTCACGCGGGTCCCCTACAGCTCGCGCAACGCGTTGAACTGGGCCACGTAGCCCGATGGGTCGATGCGCGCGCCGATCACGGTGGTGCGCCCGGATTTGACCGCGGCCGAAAGTGCGTCGCCCAACGCCTTCTCCGTCTCCACCACCGCCGCGTCGCAGCCGAACGCGTGCCCCAGCTTCTCCCAGTCGACGCCGCCGAGCTTCACGCCGTGCAGCGGGATGCCCTTTATTTCCTGCTTGACGCGGATGAGGCCGATCTCCCGGTCGTCGAATACGACGACGATGATGGGCAGCTTCTCGGTTTGCGCCGTCTGCAACTCCGCTACCGCCATCAGGAAGCCGCCATCGCCAGCGAACGCCACCACGGGCCGGCCCGGATGTGCCAACCGCGCGGCCATCGCACCAGGCACCGCGTAGCCCATGGAGCCGAGCCCGTTGGAGGCCAGGAACTCGCGCGGCCCATAGGCCTGCCACTTCTGCACCACCAGGAGGCGGCTCGCGCCCGCATCGCAGGTCGCGATCGTGTCGCGGGGCAGCACGGCGCGCGCGACCTCCATGGCGCGCTGCGGCGACAGGCCGGTGCTCGGCGTGTCGAGTGCGTCCCTGACTTGCGTTCGGAACTTCTTGGCGGAAGCTTCGCCCCAGTTGCCGCCCTCGGGCCCCCACTCCGCGAGCGCCGCCAGCAGTGCCTTGAGGTCGCCCACGATCTCGGGGTCGGACGGCACCAGCGCATCGAGGCTCGGGGTCGGGGAGAGCGCCAGCACGGGCAGCTTGTAGGGCCAGGGCTTGGGCTGCAGCTCGACCGCATCGAGGCCGACCGCGACGATCAGATCGGACTGATTGACGAGGTTGCGCTCGATCAGACCGCCGATGATGCAGCCCGCCTGCAGCGGGTGGTCCTCGGGGATCACGCCCTTGCACTTGGGCGTGGTCAGCACGGGGGCGCCGAGCCGTTCTGCGATTGCAACGAGCTCGGGCGCAGCCCGGCTCCAGAGCACGCCGAGGCCCACCATCAGGATCGGGCGCTTGGCCCGCCGCAGCATGGCAAGCGCAGGCTCCAGATCTCTGCGGTCGGGGCGCGGATTGACGAGGTTGGGCACGAGCGGCGGCTCGGCCAGATAGTCGCCGGCGTTGAGGGTGGTTTCGCTCTGTGGCAGCTCGAAGTGCACCGGCCCGGGCGGCGCGGCCGTGGTGGTGCGCATGGCGCGACGCACCTGCTGACGCACGACCTTGGCGTCGATCGTCGTGCTCCACTTCACGAGCGGCGCATACAGGGCAGACTGGTTGATGCGTTGCCTGAGCCCCGTCTCGTAGGTCGGGCGCGAGTAGGCATCGGTGATGGCGATCAGCGGGGCGCGGTCGAGCAGCGCATGGGCCACGCCATTGACCATGTTGGCGGCACCTGGGCCTCGCGTGGAGAGGCACACGCCCGGGCTGCCGGTGAGCTCGCCCCAGGTGGCCGCCAGCATGGCGCCTGCCACCTCCTGCTTCATGAGGAGGAAGCGCATCTGGCGCTGCCGGCCCGCCTCCATCAGCTCGACCGATTCGCCGCCGGGATGCCCGACGATGAAGGGCGTGCCGGCCTCCTTGAATGCTGAGGCTAGCACCTCGACGGTTGTGGCCACGGTCTTGTCCTCCCAACTCTTGCGGGGAGACAATCTATACGAGGTGATGGCTGCGCGCATGCGCGACGTGCGGGTTTGCGCCGCAGGCGCCAGCCCCGGTGGAAGGGCCATCTCGAAGTTTGGAGAACCCGGTGGGGTGTCGACTTGGCCTAGTTGGGGGCCTAGGCCGCCCGCTTCCTCAGGAAGGTGTCGAAGAGAGCCAGCACGTCGTCATGCGTGCCGTTGTCGTTGACGCGCGACAGGCTCACGCCCTCCTCGCGCATGGCCGCCGCCGCACGATCGGCGAGCGTGATTGAACGGCGCCGATCGCCCGTCATGTCGTAGGCCGCCCGGTTGAGTGCTCCCCACAGGCAGAATTGCACGGCTTGCGGCGAACGCCAGCTCACCGGAGTTCCGATCGCGTCCCTGGCGAACTCGCCTTGCGTCCAGGTGGTCGGGCTCGCGATCAACGCACGTGCCTGCTCTATGACCTGCCGCTCGAGGGGTTGTGACATTATTGCGCCGGCTCCCGCGTGAGGATGCAACCTGCTATTCAACGCAATGTGGGCACTTTTCCGTCGCTGCGCAAGGCGCGGGACGACGCCTGTGGCCAATGGCCCCAAACCGCTGAACGCTCCCAAAACTGGCCACGCGACACCGTCTCCTGTAACGCAGGGAACAGCGCGAACGCACGACTTCTGATCCCGATCTTCTAACCGCTAGCCTGGCGGGCGGTCGCTGAACAAGAAGCCGCCCTTGGCCTTGGATTTGCGCGAGCTTTCCATGATCTGCACCATCACGGCCTCGGGCTTCACGTCGAAATTCTTGACCACCGCGTCGGTGATGTCCTTCACCAGCTTGCGCTTTTGGTCGATGTTCCGTCCTTCCACTGCATAGACATAGACTTCTGGCATGAGAGCCTCCCTCGACGCGACAGGTTCTGCCCTGCGCTCCGGCGGCTTGATCCTAGGTGCCCTCGAGCTGCGTGGCTAGTCGCTGCCGGGGCACGCCGACCGCTGGCCGTGGTTGGCCGCAGCGAGGTGCACCGATATGATGCTGGAAAAATGCGCCGCCAACGGTCGAGGAAAGCGCCCATGATCATCGCCGTCGTCCAAATTCCGATGCCGCGCCGCCCACGCGAGGCGGCAATCGCGGCGCAGACCAAATCGGCGCCCGCCTTCCGCGCGCTCGCGGGCAAAGGGCTGCTGCGGAAGGACTACCTGAACGGGGACGCCGGCGGCGGTGGCATCTACTACTGGGCCTCGCGTGAAGCCGCAGAGGCCTGGTACACGCCGGAGTGGCGGCGCCAGGCCAAGGAGACGTTCGGCGCCGCGCCGGTGATCACCTACTACGACACCTACGTCACCGTCGACAATATCAACGGCGAGACCATCGTGCGGGAGGGCAAGTGATGCAGAGCCTGAAGATCGGCGACTACAGCGTCGGCCGCGTGACGGAGCTGCAGTTCGCGCCCTTTGCCGCGATGGAGTTCTTTCCGGCCGCGACCGCGGACATGGTCGAGGCGGCCCGCCGCGCCCTGCCCGGACGGATCACGGACGACGGCAAGATCGTCATGAGCTTCCACGCCTTCGTGCTCAAGACCGGGCGGCACACCATCGTGATCGATACCTGCTGCGGCACCGACAAGCCGCGGCCCGGCCGCGAGCAGTTCAATGTCGGCAAGCAGGACTTCCTGGGCGGGCTCGCCCGGCATGGCGTGAAGCCGGAGGAGGTGACGCACGTCATGTGCACGCACCTGCACTGGGACCACGTCGGCTGGAATACACGGCTCGTCGACGGCCGCTGGGTGCCGACCTTCCCCAATGCCCGCTACATCATGGCCAAGCGCGAGTACGAGTACTGGGACGGGGTGTACGCCAAGGAGAAGGGCAGAAAGGACAACATGCACGCGTTGGGCTTCGAGGATAGTGTGCTGCCGATCATGCGGGCCGAGAAGGCGGTGCTGGTCGCCGACGACTTCGAGCTCGACAAGGGGATCTCACTTCAGCCCTGCCATGGGCACTCGCCAGGGCACGTCGTCGTCAACGTATCGGCCGGCAGCAAGAAAGGCGTCTTCATCGGCGATGTCATCCATCACCCGATCCAGCTGCTCTACCCGGAGCTGTCGACACGGGCCGACTTCGACATGAATGCCGCTCGTGCGAGCCGCAAAGCGCTGATCGACAAGCATGCCGACGCCGGCACGATCGTGCTGCCGCAACACTTCGCCACCCCCTCCTGCGGCACCATCAAGCGCGCGGGAAGCGCCTTCGGCTTCGACTTCATCGACGGCAGCTAACGCGGCGCCTGCGCCCCTCGCGCAGCGGCAGAAAAATGAAAGGCTCCGCCGGGAGGAGGGGCGAAGCCTTTCCATGCGTGGCCACAACCGGGCCCCGCACACTTACGCGATCAGCGTCAGGGTCAACGCTCGCTGCTCGTGGGATGCTCGTCCCAGAACTTCTTGGCGTCGAAGGCGCTCGCGGGAGCGGCGGCGATGCCTGCCAGAACCGACAGGGCGAGCAGGGTGGAAATGATGGTCTTCATGATCGATCTCCTGAGTTTTTCGTTGTTTTGGGGCTCATGCCCCGCGACCCTGATATGGGGCTCAGAAGAGGCATGGAAAGGAGCCGTCACGCACGTGTGACGAGCAGTGATTGCCGCTCGGCGTCGGGGCAAGAAGGGTCCTATTTTTTGGCGGCCGGAGCGCAACCGCGCGTGAAGATTCGCGATCGCTCCGGTCGCGAGCCCTGCGATTGGTTCAGGCCGGCCGGCGCGTGCGCTGACGCTCGGCCTGGCGGAGCAGCGCCTCGGCCCGTTCCACCACCGGCACGTCGATCATCTTGCCCTCGAAGGCCACCGCGCCGAGCCCCTGTGCCTTGGCGGTCGCGTACGCGTCGACCATGCGCCGCGCGCGGTCGACCGTCGGCGTCCGACCAGCCGAACTCCTCGTTGAGGATCGCGACCTGGCTCGGGTGAATGCAGCTGGCGCCGGCGAAACCGAACTTGCGCGAGCGTCGGATGGTGGCACGGAACACGTCGAGGTCGTCGAAGTCGGCGACCGTGCCCATGAAGCCCAGCGGCAGAATGCCGGCGGCGCGGGCGGCGATGATCATGGTCTGCTTCGGCGCCTGCAGGGTCTCGCCCAACGGCTCCATGCCGAGCGCGGTGGCAAAGTCCTCGGCGCCGAGGGAAAGGGCGACGAGGCGCGGCGTCGCCTTGGCGATCTCGCGCAACCGGAAATAGGCGTCCGCCGTTTCGACCAGCGCGACGAGCTGGGTGTGCCCCTGCTTTCAGGCCGCGCTCGGCCTCGAAGGAGTCGAGCAGCTCGGCGATGACGATGAGATGCTCGGGGCTCTCGACCTTGGGACACATGAGCGCGGCGACGCCGGGGCCAACGGCGGCCTCGATATCGCGGAAGGCATGCCGCCAGGGGCGGTTGATGCGCACGAGCACGTCGGCGCCGCTCTTGCTCACCTGCGCCGCCGCGGAGGGAATGAGCGTGCGTCCGCGCGGCTTCTCGCGTCTCGGCCACGCTGTCCTCGAGGTCGAGGATGATGGCGTCGGCGCCGCGGGTATGGGCGGAGGCGACGAACTTGTCGCGCGTCGCCGGCACGAACAGCATCGAGCGCCAGGCGGGCAGATCGGAGCGGGGCTGCGACATCAGACGATCCTTTCGGACTCGAGCGCGGCAAGCTCGGCATCGGTGACGCCGACGCGGGAGAGAATCTCGGCGGTGTGCTCGCCGAGCTTGGGCGCCGGCCGGCGCAGGACACCGGGCGTGGCCGATAGCCGCGGGATGACGTTGTGGATGGTGACGGAGCCGATCTCCTCGTCGGGCACGTCGACGACGATCTGGCGCGCCTTGACGTGCGGGTCGGCGACGAACTGGTCGATATCGTAGATCGGCGCGGCCGTCACCTCGGCGGCCTCGAAGATGGCAAGGCACTCGGCGAGATCGCGCTGGGCGATGAACTCGACGACCGGGCGCTCGGCCTCCTCGGGGTGGGCGAGGCGCGCACTGTTGTCGGCAAAGCGCGGGTCCTTGATCATCTCGGGCACGCCGACGGCTGCATAGAGACGCTCGGCCATGGACTGCATCGAGGCCGAAATGGACAACCAGCGCCCATCGCGGGTCTTGTAGACGTTGCGCGGGCTCGTGATGTTGGAGCGGCTGCCCTGGCGCTTGGGCACGATACCGGCCGCCATGTAGGTTGCGGCGTCGGCGCCGATCACCGAGTGGATCGGCTCCAGCAGGGAGAGGTCGATCACTTGTCCGTTGTTGCGCTTCGTCTCGATCTCGCGCAGCGCCACCATGACGGCGAAGGCGCCATAGAGTCCCGCGACCATGTCGGCCAGCGCGGTCGGCGGCAGCACCGGAGCGCGATCGGGAAAGCCGGTCTTGGCGGCGTAGCCCGACATGCCCTCGACCAGCGTGCCGAAGCCGGGTTTCTGGGCGTATGGCCCGGTCTGGCCCCAGCCCGACACGCGCACGATCACGAGCCGCGGATTGCGGGCATGGAGCGTCGCGGGCGCGAGCCCCATCTTCTCGAGCGTGCCCGGCCGGTAGTTCTCGACCAGCACGTGGGCGCGCTCGACGAGTGTCGAGCAACAGCTCCTTGGCGCGGGCCTTTCTGAGATCCAGCGTCACGCTCTTCTTGTTGCGGGCGTAGGCCTTCCAGAACAGCGAGTGACCCTTCGACGCGCCAGGCACGCAGGGGATCGCCCTTGTCGGGATCCTCGATCTTGATCACCTCGGCGCCGAAGTCGGCAAGCTGCAGGGAGACCATGTTGCCCGCCACCAGCCGCGACAGGTCGAGCACGGTGATGCCGTCGAGCGGGCAGGGGGCGTCCGGTCGGAACGGGATCATGGGGTATCCTTGGCGCGGCGGGAGGCTGCGAGGCTAGCAGGAAACGCGCGGGAGGAAAGAGCCACGCGCGCGGGGCAGTAAGCGAAATTTGGCGCACTTGTTGTGGGGGCCAAATCCTTACATGCTTGGAGCGAGAGGAGGCTCCATGGCCACCACGCGGGAGCGTAGCCCCAGCGTCAAGGACTACGCCGACGGCGTCATTGGCGGCGATCGGGCGATGCTGGCGCGCGCCATCACCCTGATCGAGAGCGCCAAGCCCGAGCACGCGCAAGCGGCGCAAGAGCTGCTGCAGCAACTCCTGCCCTTCACCGGCAAAGCGCACCGCGTCGGCATCACCGGCGTGCCGGGCGTGGGCAAGTCGACGATGATCGATCGGCTCGGCCTCAACCTGGTGGAGCAGGGGCACAGGGTGGCGGTGCTCGCCGTCGATCCGACCTCGACGCGCTCGGGCGGCTCGATCCTCGGCGATAAGACGCGCATGGCCAACCTGGCGCAGCGCCGCGAGGCCTACATCCGGCCCTCGCCGACGTCGGGCACGCTCGGCGGCGTGGCGCGGCGCACGCGCGAGGCCATGGCGCTGGTAGAGGCAGCAGGCTTCGATGTGGTGATCGTCGAGACCGTGGGCGTGGGCCAGTCGGAGGTGACGGTCGCCGGCATGGTCGATTTCTTCCTCGTGCTGCTGCTGGCCGGCGGCGGCGACGACCTGCAGGGCATCAAGCGCGGCATCATCGAGATCGCGGACATGATCGCCATCACCAAGGCCGACGGCGACAACGTTGCGCGCGCCACGCGGGCTGCCGCTGTCTATCAGGGCGCGCTCGCCATCCTCACACCCATCTCGCCCGATTGGGCGCCGCCGGTGCTGACCGTGTCGGCAGCGGAGAATCGCGGGCTCGATGCCTTGTGGGCCAATATTGTCGAACACCGGGCGCGGTTGACTGCGAGTGGCGAGCTTTCCGCCCGCCGCGGCACGCAGGCGGTGGCCTGGATGGAGGATCTGCTGCGCGAGCGCATGCTGGGGGCGCTGCAGGCAGACCCGGCGGTGGCGCGACGCGCGGGGCGAGTTCGAGACGCGAGGTGCGCGCCGGACGATTGATGCCGACCCTTGCGGTCTTCGAGCTGTTGGCGATGATGGGGCTCGGCGCCGATCCGGCCCGGGAGCCGATGCGATGAAGTTGCCTGCTCAGGCAAGGTATTTGGCGGGCGCGCAGGACGCGCGCATCACCGTGCTGATCACGGGCTTCGGCCCGTTTCCGGGCGTGCCGGTCAACGCCACCATGCGGCTGGTGCCGGAGCTGGCGGAGGCCGCGGGCCGCGCGTTTGCCGGCGTGCGCGTTGCAACCGCGGTGCTGGCGACGGAATGGGCCGCGGCGCCCCGTGCGCTCGAGCGGCTGCTGGGCGAGACAGCGCCCGATCTGGTGCTGCACTTCGGCGTGTCGTCGCGGGCGCGAGGCTTCGAGGTGGAGGCGCGCGCCAGCAACGCATGCACCCAGTTGCCGGACGCGGCCGGCGACCCTGCCGCCGGGCACTGCCGTGCACGAGGGCGGCGCAGAGCACATTGCCGCCAGCCTGCCTGTGCAGCATATCGTGTCGCGGCTGCGTCGGCGCGGCATCCCGGCCTTCGTGTCGCGCGATGCCGGCGGCTATCTGTGCAACGCCACGCTCTACCATTCGCTCGCCTGCGGCCGCGATGCGCCCGGGCGCCGCGTCGGCTTCATCCACATCCCCGCGACGCTCGGGCGGCCCGGTGCCGCCAACCGCGGGCGCGTCGGGGCAAGCCGGCTCAGCTGGGAGCAGGCGCAGACCGGCGGGCTCGAGATATTGTCGACCTGCCTGGGGCGGGCCCCGTCGTGACGGCCAAGCTCGTCAGCATCGAGAAGGGGCTGGGGCCGGAGGGGCGCATCGCCGTCGTGCGGCTCGATCGCGGCGATGCCATCAATGCGCTCTCGCCCGAGGTGATGCGCCAGCTGCGGACCGCCGCGCTCTCCTTCGAGGACGACGTGGCGACCTCGGTGGTGGTGCTCACAGGCAATGCGCGCGTGTTCTCGGCGGGTTTCGACCTCAAGGACGAGGAGGGTCGGGCCCGATCCAAGCTGGGCCTCGGCGAGCGGCGTGCGGCGCAGAAGGTTGGCCCGCGGATGTGCCGGGCGTGGTGGGACATGGAGCAGGTGACGATCGCGGCGATCGAGGGGCCGTGCATCGGCGGCGGTGTGGCGCTGGCGGCCTCGCTCGATTTCCGCTTCTGCGGCGAGGGAGCCCACTTCCGCATCCCCGAGGTCGCGCTCGGCATGAATATGAGCTGGGGCTCGCTGCCGCGGCTGCTTGCCCTGATGGGTCCGGCGCGCACCAAGCAGGCGGTGATCCTGGCGGCCGACCGCATCTCGTCTGCCGAGGCGCGCGAGTGGGGGCTGGTCGAGAAAATCGCGCCCGACGGGCAGGTGCTCGGCGAGGCGATGGCATTTGCGAGCCGTATTGCCGCCCTGCCACCGCTGCCCGTGAGCATGGTCAAGACCAGCGTCAACCGGCTTGCCGGCGCACTGGACGACCTCGCGGCGCACATGGACGGCGATCAGTTCGCGCTGGCTGCCTCGAGCGAGGACCACGCCGAAGGCGTCGCCGCGTTCCTGGAGCGCCGCAAGCCGCGGTTTCGCGGGCGGTGAGCGGCAGTCTGCCTGCAAGAGCAGTGCGGATGTGAACATCCGTTGAGTCCCCAGTCGTTGACCTGCCACAAGGTTGTGGTGGCATGGTGTGACTGAGGAGATGCAGGCGGAACGCGCCAGCCGGAGGCTGGCTGGTCCTATTGGGGAGGCTCGCATGCGGCGCACAGCACTCGTAGTGATGCTTTGTCTTACGACGCCGGTCCTGTCGGGTTGCGACTGGTGGCCATTCCAGACGGGCAAATCCGTCACCAAGCCCACCCAGCCCGACAGCTTCACGGGCGAGGTGCAGGCTGTGTTTCTGAACCCGGCCACGCCGAGCGACGACTACCGCGACATGAAGCTGCTGGCCAATTTCGGCTATCTCGACCCCTACGGCGTCTATTGGGAAGTGCCGGCGGGGTCCGTCACCAACGGGGCGTCGGTGCCCTGGTATCTGTGGCCGGCGCTGGGCGGACCCTATGACGGTCCTTACCGCGATGCGGCTGTCATCCACGACTACTACTGCGACAAGCAGACCTACACCTGGGAGAAGACGCACGAGATGTTCTACAACGCCTCGCGGCGGCGGGGGGTAAGCGAAACCTTGGCCAAGACCATGTACCTCGGACTGCAGATGTTCGGCTATCGCTGGCCGGCGCCCGCGAGCACGACCGGCCTCGGGCAGAGGGGCATGAGCCATGCTTCGTTCGCGCTGCCGAGGATGCATTCGAGGTCCAGCGCATTGCTCGCACAGGCTCCCGGCAGGACGCCGGCCACGCGCGCGCCGTCCGCTGAGGAGAGGCAGATCTACGAGGAGCTCAAGGGCTGGATCGAGCGCGACAAGCCCTCGCTCGTCGAGATCCAGAAGAAGGTCGAGGAGATGAAGGCGCAGCGCAACCTGCCGACCCTCACAGCCCCGAAGAAGTGATACGCCGCTGCTGCCCGTCATTCCCACCGACCGCAAGGCTGCGCGGGAGTGACGAGACGGGCAGCGGCTTGCGATAGATCAAAGTGCGGGATCCAGCCGGTGGCATTCTGCTGCAAAGCAGGAGGGCCCGGCATGCAATTCGTCCGACAGACATCGTTCGACTCTGTGATGCGGGGCGCCGCCAGAGCTTTGCTATGCGCCGCGGTCGGACTGCTCCTGGCGACCGCATCGCCCACGACATTGGGTGCGCAAGCGCGCGAGGCGGAAAGCGCGCAGCAGAAATGTTCCTCGACGGCCAGTCTCGAGGGGCGCCTGGTCATCGAGAAGTGGACGCGCGGCACAGATTGCGAGGGGACCGCCGACACGCGCACCACCGATCGCTTCCTCGGCATCTCGTGCCTAGAAAGGAGCCCCGGCATCTCGGCCTGCCGCGCGTTCGTGCCTCCGCCCGGCAGCCGCGCATTCGACACGGCGCAGGTGTTTCGCTGCGTCGACATCGCGCTCGCCGACACCGAGATGGGCACTATCATCAGCAGGATGCGGGAATGGGCTGCGCCCTCCAAGGCGTGCGACTGGGCTCAGGCGCCCAAGCTACTCACGATGGAGGTCGACTTTGCGCGCGGCGAAGTCTGTGTGGGCGGCTCCTGCATCGATGTCGATAGGCTCTCGACGATCGGCAAGATGCGCTTGCGCAATCTGATCGAGAGCGCCCTGCGCGAGCTCGGGATAGCGGCTTGGACGGCAAGCTCGCGCAGCAACCTCACCGCCAAGCTCTGTCGCGAAATAGGCTGGGACCAGCCGGCGGTCCTCTACTGCATACGCTCGAGCATCGAGGAAAGCTCGGGTCCGGGTCGCATCTGCCCTACCTCGACCCCGCGCCAGTTGGTGAGCTGCGGGCCGGGGCCCAGGTCGCGAGCGGCCGGGTAGAAGCGCGCGATCAGGTGAGCGACCGACGGCCTCGGCGGCGCGCTTGGCGCCGTCGTCGATCTTCAGGGCGAAGCCGAGGCCGCGCTCGGGCAGCGCGCCGCAGTAGACGCCCTCCGCGCCGGACTTGACGAGCACCTTGCCCGGCAGTCGCTCTAGCAGCAGCGTGTCGAGACGGCCCGGCCCCGCCACGAGGTCCGGGTTCGCCCAGCAGGCCTGCGCGATGCGGCGGCAGGCGTTCGCGCGGCTCGGCCTCGAGCGCCCTCGCCGGTCGCAAGCCGGGCGAAAGCGCGCGCCAGGCCCGAGAGCGGGATTGCCCAATTCGGCACCGAGCAGCCGTCGATGCCGCAGACGTCGGCGCCGAGCCGGCAGCCGACCATGTCCTCGAGCGTGCGCTGGATGCGTCGTTGCACGGGATGCTCGGGGCGCCAGTAGCTCTCGGTCGGCTCGGCGAGATGGACGGCCGTCGCCAGCATGGCGGCGTGCTTGCCGGAGCAGTTGTGATTGAGGGGGGAGGGCTCGGCGCCCGCCCGGATCATGGTACGTTGTGTGGCGGTATCCATCGGCTCGTGCACGCCGCAGGCCAGCGCCGTCGGGTCGAGTCCCGCACGGGCCAGCATCGCCGCGACCAGGTCCGCGTGGCGCCGCGTGCCCGAGTGCGAGGCGGACGCGAGCGCGATCTGTGGCGCCCCGTCCGCAACGCCGACGCGATCCACCGCGCCGCTCTCGACGAAGGGGAGCGCCTGCAGCGGCTTGAGGGAGGAACGCGGGAAGACAGGGCGGGCAGTATCGCCAACGCTGGCTACCAATCTTCCGTCGGCACGGACTACGGCGATGGCGCCCCTGTGCACGCTCTCGACAAGGGCGCCGCGCGTCAGTTCAAAGAGGATGGGATCGGGCATCACCGGCCAACCTTGGCGCATGCGTGTGGCGGCTCGCGGGCTTCTGCACCGCCCGCCCCGACCAGGCAATAGCGGCAGCGGCGGTGCTGGCTTTACGGCATTTTCGGCCTCGAGTTCTCTAGCACCGGCAATTGCAGTAGACTCTACGTCCAGGAAGCGCCCACCTACAACAAACAAGAGATGAAACCCCAGGTTTCCGAGCACGGCCTCGACGGCGTCGAGATATTTCAGGATCTCGAGGAGGACGAGCGCTCCCGGCTTGCCGCCGAGCTCGAGACGCTCACCCTGAAGCGCGGTGACGTGCTGGTGCGCCAAGGCGAGGTGGCGGACGCGCTCTACGTCGTCGTTACGGGGCGCTTCTCCATCAGCGTGAGCGGCCGGCGTGAGCCGGTGGCCGAACTGGGGCCTGGCCAGCCGGTGGGCGAGATCGCGTTCCTCGCCGGCGGTGTGCGCACCGCCACCGTCACGGCGCTGCGCGACAGCCTGGTGCTGCGGCTAGGCCGGCCCGAGTTCGAGGCGCTGTCGGCCAAGAGCCCTTCCATCTGGCGCACGCTCACTGTTGCGCTGGCCAACCGCGTGGCAGACGCCAATGTCAGCCGGGAGCCGCCGCCCGATCCACGCCCGCGCACGGTCGCCATCATCCGCGCCGGCGGGAGCGACCTTCCGCCGGCCTTCATCGTCGGGCTCACGCGAGCGTTCCGGCGCAGCAACCGCACGATGCTGGTGCGGCCGGAGATGGCCAAGGCGGTGCTGCCGCCCACCGTGCGCATCGACAGCGTGGAGGCGACCCGAGCCCTCAATGCGCTCGAGAGCAGCTACGACTATGTGCTGTTCATCGCTGAGCCGGAGCTGACGCCGTGGTCGGAGAAGGCGATCCGTCAAGCCGATCTCGTGCTCGCGGTCGGCATGCATTCCGCCGATGAACGGCCCAATGCGCTGGAGCGTCTCGCGGCCGAGCTGCTCCCGCCCGCCGCGCTACGCCTCGTCCTGCTGCACGAGACGCACGCCCGCATCAACGGGACCGCACGCTGGCTGGCGCCCCGCAACATCGCCATGCACCATCACGTGGCACTCGACAATGTGGGCGACGTCGAGCGCCTCTACCGCTTCGTCAATGGCACGGCGCTGGGGCTCGTCGCCTGCGGCGGCGGCGCCTACTGTGCGGCGCACGTCGGCCTCTACAAGGCGCTGACCCAGTCGGGCCTCGTGTTCGACATCATGGGCGGCACGTCGGGCGGCGGCGCCATGGCTGCGGCGTTCGCCATGGGCTCCCACCCCGACGACGTCGACCGTGCCACGCACGAGATCTTCGTCACCAACAAGGCCATGCGCCGCTATACGTGGCCGCGCTACAGCCTCATCGACCACACCCACTACGACCGCCAGCTCGCCAAGTACTATTCCGGGATCGATATCGAGGACCTTTGGATTCCCTATTTCGCCGTGTCGACCAACCTGTCGAGCTACGACCTGCACCGCCACCGCCGAGGCGACTTGTTTGCCGCAGTGCGGTCCACCGGCTCGGTGCCGGTGCTGCTGCCGCCCTACTACACCGAGGACGGGCAGATGCTGGTCGACGGCGCCATCCTCGACAATGTGCCGATCCGCACCATGCACGAGCTCAAGAGCGGCCCCAACGTGGTGATCGCCTTCGAGGTGCCGAAGCTGCAGCGCTTCGAGGTGGACTACAAGTCGTTGCCGACGCGCGCGGCGCTGCTGAAGGCGGTGATCAATCCGTTTCTGCGCCACACGCTGCCGCGCGCGCCTGGTGTCGGCACTGTCCTGATGCGCGCGATGATGGCGAACCGCCAGGGCTTCGAGCGCAGCCTGCGCGAGGACGACCTGCTGCTGGTGCCGCCGTGCCCGGCAGACATGGGCATCCTCGACTGGCACCGCCACACCGAGCTGATGGACCGCACCTACCGCTGGGGCATGCGCGAGATCCAGCGCCTCACGACCGAGGGGCATCCGGTGCTCGCGATTTGAGGATCGCCATTGTCAGGAGGTCTTGGCTACGCAATTCTGGCGGAACTGATGCCAGACGCCCGAGAAGCG
This sequence comes from uncultured Alphaproteobacteria bacterium, assembly GCA_963738065.1. Taxonomy (GTDB): domain Bacteria; phylum Pseudomonadota; class Alphaproteobacteria; order Rhizobiales; family Hyphomicrobiaceae; genus AWTP1-13. Next base: position 350,457 of record CAVTVO010000006.1, on the reverse strand, counting down.
CGCGAACCCGAGGAGCATATATGGGCCCGTTCAAGGACATCGGCGTCGATCTCGCCGACATGGTGGCGACGATCGAGATCCGCCGCCCGCCGCACAACTTCTTCGACATCGAGCTGATCCGGCAGATCGCGGATGCCTGTGAGGCACTCGACAAGAACGATGCCTGCCGCGCCATCGTGCTGGCGGCGCAGGGAACGGCCTTCTGCGCCGGCGCCAAGCTCGGCGACGGGCACGACATCCAGAACACGCTGGTGAAGAAATCCGAGACCGGCCAGGCCGGACATCTCTATATCGAGGCCGTGCGGCTCTATCGGACAGCGAAGCCGATAGTGGGTGCCATCCACGGAGCGGCAGTTGGCGGCGGGCTGGGTCTTGCCATGGTGCCGGACCTGCGCGTCACCTGCGCGGAGGCACGCTTCTGCGCCAACTTCACGCGGCTCGGCTTCCACCCGGGCTTCGGGCTCACGCACACGCTTCCCGCGCTGATCGGTCCGTCGAAGGCGGCGCTGATGTTCTACACGAGCCGCCGCATTCCCGGCGACGAGGCGGTGAGGATGGGGCTCGCCGACGTCCTGGTGCCGCAGGCCGAGGTGCGCTCAGTGGCGCACAAGCTCGCCAAAGAGATCGCGGAATGCTCGCCGCTCGGTGTGCTGGCGACGCGAGCCACCATGCGCGCCGGGCTCGCCGACCGCGTCCGGGCAGCCACCGATCACGAACTCGAGGAGCAGAACCGGCTGCGCCAGACCGCCGACTTCAAGGAAGGCGTCAACGCCGTCAACGAGCGGCGGACGCCGCGGTTCACGGGAAGGTAGGTAGGCGAGCCGCCGTCGCCACGGCTGGCTCGCGCACTGGTTGTCGGCTTACAGACAGCGCAGCTGCCTCAAGTGCATTTGGCCGAGAGGTCGTCCAGGGCCGTGTTGTAGGCTTTGCCGTCCGCCGAATTCTCGTCGAGGTCCTCGCCCGCACCCCATGCCGTCTCGAAATCAGACCCGAGTTGCTTCATGAAGCCCGCAATCTGAGCGTCGAGCTTGGGATCCTCTTTCTCGCCGGACTTCTCCATCACTTTGCTCATCTCGCAAAAGGTCTTGAGCTTGCCGGCGTCGCCGGCCACGGCCTTGAAGGTCTTGACGGCGGCGTCGATCTTCGCGTTGGCGGCCAAGACCGGTGCGGCTGCGAGGCACGCAGCGACGGCGACACAGGCGGCGAGAGTGCGCATGCTGATCTCCTGGGGGTGAAAGTACATTTCAGCGGTCGACATATCCAACGAGCCCTTGGCAAACGTATGGCGCCGCCCGGGGCATCGCGTCGTTACGGCAGGCTAGTACAACGCGCCAGTCCCCGCGTTCCGTTGCAGGCTGCGTCACTTTGGATTGAGCTGTTACCTTGTAGCGCCATGGCCACGCTAGGGGAGGTAAGACCCGAGTCAATGCAACCGCTGATAGCAGCCCTGCATATTTCGCCTGGCGCAAGCCGAGGTTCGCTGTAAATTGGCCCCAACGATTGGCGCGTCCCGGCGCCTGAATGCCTCCTTCCGAATGCGACGCAGCCCCCCAACATCGAATACCGGATGACTGTAAACGCTGATCCGGCGGCCACCATCGACGCGCTCGCGCGCACGGCCCGCAGAGTGGCAACTCCTTGCGGCGGCGGGGAGATGGTGTGGCGCGTGTGGGGGGCGGGCGAACCGCTCGTCCTGTTCCACGGCGGCTCAGGCTCGTGGAGGCACTGGGTCCGCAACATCCCCGACCTGTCCCGCCACTACGAGCTGTGGGTGCCGGATATCCCAGGCCTCGGCAACTCGGCCATGCCGCCCGAGCCATGGGTGCCCCAGAGCATCGCCGCGGTCGTGGTTGCCAGCCTCGAGGCGCTGTTCCCTGCCTCGCAGGACCTGCGGCTTGCCGGTTTCTCGTTCGGCGGCCAGGTCGCGGGCCTTACCGCGGTGCAGATGGGCGAGCGCATCGGGTCGCTCACGCTGATCGGCGTTGCCGCGCTCGGCCTGCGCGCCGATCCACGCGAGCCGTTCGCCAAGGTGCGCACGGGCATGAGCCCCGCCGAGATCGCCGCCGTCTATCATCAGAACCTCGCCGTGCTGATGTTCGCCGACCCCGCCAACATCGATGCGCTGGCTGTGCACATCCAGGCCGAGAACATCAAGCGCGCGCGCTTCCGCAGCCGGCCGTTCGCGGCCACCGATACGCTGGCCCGCGCACTGGCCGACGTCACTGCGCCGGTGAGCACCATCTGGGGCACGCGCGACATCATTGCGAGGCCGTCGCTGGAGGGGCGCCTCGATATCCTGCGCCGGCACCACCCCGAGCTCGATGTGCGCCTGATCGAGGGTGCGGGTCATTGGGTGGCCTACGAGGCCGCGGAGCAGTTCAACGCGGCGCTGCTCGATGTTCTGGGCCGCGGTGCCCGCTAGATCCGCCGCCCGGCGCCCTGCCAATAGGGATCGCGCAGGCGGCGCTTGAAGATCTTGCCGCTGTCCTCGCGCGGCAAGTCGCGGGCGATCTCGATGGTGCGCGGAACCTTGTAGTCGGCGAGGTGGGCGCGCAAGTGGGCCTGCACGTTGGCGGGGGAGAGAGCAGCACCCTCGACCGGCTCCACGACGGCCAAGAGCCGCTCGCCGAACTCGGCATCGGGGATGCCGAACACGGCGCAGTCTTTCACGCCCGGCAGGGCGTGCAGCACGGACTCGATCTCGGCTGGATAGATGTTGACGCCGCCCGAGATCACCATGTCGCGCTTGCGATCGCACAGGAAGAGGTAGCCGTCGGCGTCGAGATAGCCGACGTCGCCGGAGGTGATGAACCCGTCGCGCTCGACGCGGGCGCGCTCGGCGGGCTTGTTGTGGTAGGTGAAGTCCGGCAGCTCGGCAAAGCGCGTGAAGATCTCGCCCACCTCGCCGGCCGGGAGGATGCGGCCGGCGTCGTCGAGGATGCGCAGCTCGGCGCCTTGCACAGCCCGGCCGACGGTGCCGGGCTTGGCCAGCGTGTCGGTGCTGGAGGCGAAGCGTGACGGCGCTCGATTCGGTGGAGCCGTAGAACTCGTTGATGACCGGCCCCCACCACTCGATCATGGCGCGCTTGACCTCGTGCGGACAGGGCGCGGCGGCATGGATGATGAATTTCAGTGACGAGAGTATCGTAGCGCCGGCGCACCGTCCACGGGCAGCTTCAGCAGGCGAATGAACATGGTCGGCACCATGAACATGGTGTCGAGGCGCTCGCGCTCGATGAGCTCCAGCAGGCGCAACGGGATCGAAGCGCGGCATCAGCACCATCACCTGCGCCACGCGTCCCGCGCGCATGGCGAACGCGTTGGGCGCGGAGTGATAGAGGGGGCCCGGCACGGCGCAGCGGATGCCAGGGGTGATGCCGAACACCTCGCGGCGCAGCCGGTCGCTCGCAGCCATCTGGGATGGGGTAGGTGCGGGGCGGCGCACGCCCTTGGGATGGCCGGTGGTGCCGGAGGTGTAGAACATGGTGAGGCTGGGCGCGGGCATCTCGCCCGCGGTGAGGGGCTTGGGCCGCGAGCCAGGTCTCGTAGTCCTGTGCGCCGGCGACCGCGATCGGGGCAACGGGGGCGAGGCCGTAGGCGGCCGCCACCTCCGGCGGCGTGGCGGCGGCGATGAGCGTGATCCCGGCGGGCAGCTCGGCCGTGATGGGCGCAGCCAAGTCGGCATGGCCGATCAGCACGCGGGCGCCGCTGTCCTTCAGGATGTAGGCGACTTCCTCGGCCTTGAAGTGCCAGTTGATGGGCACGGAGTACGCGCCGAGCGCCTGCGCGGCGTAGGCCACTTCCATGAAGGCGAGGTCGTTGCGCATGAGGATGGCGACGCACTGCCCCGGCGCCACACCGAGCGCCGCCAGCCCCGCCGCCGCGCGCCGCACGCGTTCGTCGAGTGCCGCGCCGGCGATGCGCACGCGCGCCGCTGACGAGCTCGGTTGCCGGCTGTGCCATGCTGCCTGCCGCTCTTGTCGTTTCCGTCCCGGCCGCGAGACTACAGGAGGTGGGGCCTGGCGCAGGATGATTCATACTATGCTCTCAAGGCGCGAATGCGTTCATAGATGGAATTCACGCTAGCGATGCCGACAATCCCACCGTTCAATGACCTGTTCACAGTAATAAGGTCCGCTTTGCCACCTTTTGTCTTTGCTGCGGCTAACTGGAGCGAAAAGAGGTATGCCGCTGACTTCGCGTTCACCGGAGTTTCCAGGACGGCATCAGGGTTTGCCTCAAGATCTATTCCAAGTCCCGCCCCGACGCGCCGATATGCATCCCGCCCGGTTACCTGAAGGTAACCGCGCCCCCTGAACTTGAAGCCATCGCCGGGATCGGTGTTTCCCATCCTCCCCTCGTAAACAAAATTGGCCAGTTTTTCAGGATTATTCGCGAATGGCGTTGCGTCTTCCAATGATTTGAATTTCTGGGGCCAAACTGTTAACATGCGTTGAGGACTATATTTGAAGCTCTCGGTCTTGATCCTAAGAAAGTATGAGTTATGAAAGACAAACGACAGGAAAAGATTGACATCGTCTCTTCCCTTGATTCCAAACTGAGAAGCTGCCAATAGTAGGGCTTCCACCTCTTTCTTGTTGCTCTCCGTGAGCTCCTTGCCGAAACCGGCCATGATCAGGTCTACAGAAAGCGAACTTGTCGGAAAGGCGGACGGCTTGGTTTGTGCCGGGGCCAGAGATTGTGAGTAGACAACAAGATTCAGACCACACATTGCGAATCTCAATTGCGGGCGAGATATCCCGCATGCTAGTCGAGACGCGAGTTGCAACTTCAGTGGGAAACGATGAGAGGACAACCGCCCTTATGTACTGCGCCTTTCCCACGTCTGTGGTGATGATGTCCGCGCCCTTCTCCATCAAGAATTTTGCGACCTCGAAGTCAAATGATCTCTTGGTTTTCTCGATTTCGTTCTTAAGTTGAGTGGCATTGTAGCTAGAGCTAATGAGAAGCTGAGTTACCGACACAATAATCGTTGCCGCCGAGATGATTGATGTTATGATAACTCCGAAGTGCTTGTTAAAGAACCGGCTTTCCCTAATACTCTTTTGCTCCTCAAGCTCAACCTTGCGCTTTTCGAGTTCGAACTTCATTCTCTCAAAATCTTGACCGTTCGGCATCGTTACGCTCCCGACAGCGGAGAACTTATTGCATTCTGAGCAATGGGGCTGTCATTGCAGCACATCGTCGCCTGCTGTCAACGGCCTTCACATCCGAAACACCCCGAACCGCGGCTCCGGGATCGGCGCGTTGAGGGCCGCGGAGAGGGCCAACGCCACGACGCGGCGCGTCTCGGCGGGCGCGATGATGCCGTCGTCCCACAGCCGCGCGGTGGCGTAGTAGGGGTGGCCCTCGCGCTCGTACTGCTCGAGCACGGGGGCCTTGAAGGCGGCTTCGTCCTCGGCCGACCATTTCTTGCCGTCGGCCTCGAGGTTGTCGCGGCGGACGGTGGCGAGCACGCCGGCCGCCTGCGGGCCGCCCATCACGGAGATGCGCGCGTTGGGCCAGGTGAACAGGAAGCGGGGCGAATAGGCGCGCCCGCACATGGCGTAGTTGCCGGCGCCGTAGCTGCCGCCGATGATGACGGTGATCTTGGGCACCTGCGCGCAGGCGACCGCCGTCACCATCTTGGCGCCGTCCTTGGCGATGCCGCCGGCCTCCGCCGCCTTGCCCACCATGAAGCCCGTGATGTTCTGCAGGAACAGCAGGGGTATCCTGCGCTGGCAGGCCAGCTCGATGAAGTGCGCGGCCTTGAGCGCCGTCTCCGAATAGAGGATGCCGTTGTTGGCGAGGATGGCGACGGGCAGGCCCTCGATGTGGGCAAAGCCGGTGACGAGGGTCTGCGCGTAGTTGGCCTTGAACTCGTCCATCTCGCTGGCATCGACCAGGCGGGCGATGATCTCGCGCGTGTCGTACTGCGTCATTAGGGAGGCCGGCACCACGCCGTCGAGCTCGGCCGGATCGCAGGCCGGCGGGCGCGGCTCCTTCACCGCGATGTCGACCCTCTTCACGGTGTTGAGGTTGGCTGCGATGTTGCGCACGATCTCGCAGCGCATGCTCGTCGTTGAGCGCGTAGTGGTCGGCAACGCCCGACTGGCGCGTGTGCACCTCCGCCCCACCCAGTTCCTCCGCGCTCACGGTCTCGCCGGTGGCCGCCTTCACCAGCGGCGGGCCGCCCAGGAAGATCGTGCCCTGGCGGCGCACGATGATCGATCTCGTCCGACATGGCCGGCACGTAGGCGCCGCCTGCCGTGCACGAGCCCATCACCGCGGCGATCTGCGGCACGCCGAGCGCGGACAGCGTCGCCTGGTTGTAGAAGATGCGGCCGAAGTGCTCGCGGTCGGGGAACACCTCGGTGTGATGCGGCAGGTTGGCGCCGCCGCTGTCGACCAGATAGATGCAGGGCAGCCGGTTCTCGCGCGCGATCTCCTGGGCGCGCAGGTGCTTCTTCACCGTCATGGGATAGTAGGTGCCGCCCTTGATGGTGGCGTCGTTGCACACGATCACGCACTCGCGGCCCGACACGCGCGCCACCCCGGTGATGACGCCGGCGGCGTGGATGTCGCCGGAGTAGAGGCCGAGCGCTGCGAGCGGGGAGAGCTCGAGGAACGGCGAGCCAGGATCGATCAGCCGCAGCACGCGGTCGCGGGGGAGCAGCTTGCCGCGCGCGACGTGACGCTCCTTCAGCTTGTCGGGCCCGCCGGCGGCGGCCTCGGCGCGCTTGGCGGCGAGGTCGGCGACCGCTGCCCGCATGGCGGCCGCGTTGGCCTTGAACTCCTCGGAGGAGGTGGAGATGGAGGAGTTGATTCTAGGCATGGCCTTCCCGCGAACGTCATGCCCGCGAAGGCGGGCGCCCACGCAACTCTCAGTGAGCACATCGACAGCAGTGCCGACCCCCGCCTTCGCGGCGGTGTCGCCCTACTTCTTCTTTTCGCCCGGCATGAGCTCGGGCCCTTCCACCGGCCCGCCGGCTTCCTTCCATCCCTTGAAGCCGCCGAGCACGTGGGCGACGGGCTTGAGCCCCATGTCCTGCGCCGTCTTGGCGGCTAGTGCGGACCGGAGGCCACCAGCGCAGAAGAAGACGAACTTCTTGTCCTCGGCGAAGATCGGCTTGAAGTAGACGCTCTCGGGATCGATCCAGAACTCGAGCATGCCGCGCGTCATGCGGAAGGCGCCCGGCACACGGCCGTCGCGCTCCAACTCGCGCGGGTCGCGCAAGTCGACCAGCACCACGTCGTCGCGGCCGTGCAGCTTGACCGCATCGGCTGCCTCGATCTCCTCGATCTCGCGCTTGGCTGCCTCGACCAGGGACTTCACGCTCACCGTGATCTTCTGGGGCAAGGGGCTCCTCCACTCTGCTATCTGGTCTACGTGGGCTCAGGCCTTCCTCGAGGTGTGGCCTGGGTCCGCCAGTCCTACGCCAGACGCCCCGGGTCCGCCATGTTTTGGTGGCCTCGTGGCTCAGGAATCTGATAGCACAGGCCCCATGCTCGCTCGCTACGCCATTTTGGCCGCGCTCCTGCTGCTGGCGGCTTGTGCGGCCGTGCCCGGCTACTCGCCGCCGCCGTTCAAGGAGCCGAGCAAGCATGCCAAGCCGCTGGAGAGCGGGGAAGTGCAGTCGGACGGCCAATATGAGATGAGCGCGGACGAGAAGGCGATGGACTGCAAGCGCCTTGCCGGCTCGATGCAGATCGCCATCTCGCGCATGAAGGACACGTACGGGCGCATAGAGCCCTCGACGGGCGCATGGGCGATGCAATCCATGGCGACGCCCATCTTCGGCGGCTCCGGCATTGGAGCGAACCGCCGGGCCGTCTATGCGCGCGAGCGGGCCAAGCTCGACGCCTATAATCGCGAGTTGGCCTCGAGGAGCTGCAAGACGCTCGATGTCGAGGCAGAGCTGGCGCGCCCGCCCGATCCGCCGGGCAAGCGATACTAGGCGGGGCTCTCGGGTCCTCCTGAACCCGTTCCATAAGGCGCGCCCCTCAGATTCTCTCGATCGAAGCGAAGCGCTTCGATCAGAAACGATCTTGCTCTAGCGGTCCTCGAATCGACTATGGCGGCCGCGGGCTTCCACCGTTGCCGCTATCGCACATCGAGGGCCGCTGCCGCGATCATGGCGAGATCATCCCTCCACAACCCCATCCGAGTTGAGTAGTGTCGGATGCACCGAGAGTATCAGTAGCAATAGTGGGGGAACTGGCGCTCATGTGTCGTGACGCGAACGTAAACTTCTCGAAACGTCCCCATTGTCGGCAATGAATGGTCCCTATCGCGCGCCCATGGCGTGTTCAGGCCGGTAGCGGCCAGTCAGCAACCTTGAGGTCAGACGAGGCTCGCACGCGAGCAGTCGTTGTTGCTATGATGTTTCGTGAGGTCATATCCCATGGTGAACAGTTCTTCCTCGGTGGCAAGCGAAGCGGGCGGGCAGGGCTCGTGGGTCTCCATCGCCCAGCGGGTGCGCAACCGCCGCGTCCAGCTTGGTTTTCGCAAAGGCGCGCTGGCCGCGCATCTTGACGTCTCGATGCAGCAATTCGAGGACATGGAAGCGGGTCGCATCGAGATTTCGTCGGTGCTGCTGGGCCGACTTTCCGAGGTCTTGAAGGTCCCGGTCTTCTACTTCTTCGAGGATTTGTTTCCCGGGGCCAATGCGGCCGAGCGCTGTCGCCCCGAAGAGGAGGCCGGCAGCGACGAGGAACGCTTGCAGAGCCTGGTCAGCGCATTCCGAAAGCTCGACCGTGACAAGCAGCAGCATCTGCTCGCGCTTGCGAATGCGATGGCGCAGGATGCGGGAAAAACGCGAGCCGTTGGCGAATAGGTAGCGACCATGCCACCCCTGATCTTCGACGACTACGGCAGGCCCTGGGACCGCGACAGCTTCGCGTTTCACGAGCATTTTCACGGTGCGTGGCTGGCGGACGACCCGACCGGTCTCATCGTCTGGGAGCTTGGCGGCATCGCCGTCCTGCTGCTGCGCGGCGCCGCCATTGTGCACCTCAATCCGAGTCGCGTGACGGCTGCCGCCCTGGCGAGCCTCTACCGTTGGCTGATCGGTCATTCTTTTGAGCGCTTCTGTCTCGCGTATCGGACATCGGACCGGGGCGTCGCGCACAAGATATTCGGGCGCGGCGGTGCTGCGCTGCGTGAATTGGAGGCTCTCATCGCGCACGCGCGCGAGCCACAACTCCCGTTTGCCTGGCTGCAGGATCGGCTCGAGCATCTGCAAAACGTATTCGCCTTCGCGGCGCTGTTCGAGCATTGGCGCACGAGCGGCGGCGTCTTCCACGAAGGGGCCTATGGGCCGCTGCTCAGCCAGTTCGCGCAGAACCGTTTCATCATCTTCCAACCGCGCTCGACCACAGGCGACCTCAAGATCGTGCGGGCCGGCGAGGGTCTGCACATCCCCGACAAAAAGTCGCACGCAGGGCTCGCCGGGACCCAGCTGGTGAACGTCGCCGACCAGGCATACGGCCGCTGGACGTCGGGCATCTACCACGGCGTCCTCGAAAAACGGGAGCCGCGGTTCGATCACATCCACGCCACGATCCATTGGCCCACCGGTCCGGTCGAACGCCGGTACTGGCGGCTCGTGCTCCCTTGCACCGGCCGGGACGGGCGGCCTCTGCTCCTAGGTGTTAGCTGCGATCCTGGTCCGCTCGACGACCTCGACGGGCTCGACAGGAAAGTCGCCTAGGAACTGCTCGAGGTCCTCGATCACCTCGTTCTGCTTGATCCAGAGCAGCGCGAACCGGACGGAGCCGGCGCGGGTATCGATGAAGCGCACCTCCCACTCGAGGTTGCGATACCCGTTCCTCGGGAACACGCCCTTCTTGACGTTGTTCTCTGCCATCATGGTGATGGTGCACGTCGTGCTCCAACGGGCGCTCGCCAGAACGCGGGCCATGCGGGGCAAAATCTCGACGAGGCCCACCCCGCGATACTTCGGGTGATACCAGGCCCCACCCGAGTAGAGCACGTGGCCCTCGATGCCCTTGGCGGCCAGGGCGGTGACCTCGCAGCGCTCCTGGGGCAGCTTCTGGGTGCGCGGATCCTCGTAGATCAGGCGGAAGCTCTGCGCTTCCTCGCGGTAGTTGGTGCCGGTCCAATCGTAAAGGCGGGCGGCCTGAGTGGCGACGACCTCGCCGTTGGAGTTGCGGCCAATGACGCAGAAGGAGTTCTCGGGCGTGAGGTCGTTGAGTGCAGGATCGAATCCCGTGAAGACGGGTCCCCAGGTTTTGAAGTTGGCGGCATTGGCTGCCGCAAGATCCTGCATGGTGGCAAACGACAACGACACGCCGCGCGCGCGTGCAGCCGCCTCTGCCTTGAGCAACACGCGGCCCAGCAATCCCCTGGGCTCGCGATCGATGCGGATCTGCGAAAATAAGCTTTTCTCTGCCGGAGCCATGGTGGACACCTTTCTGAGAGTGAGGGGAAGGTGCCCAGTCAACGTGATTCGTATGCGAAAAGGTTGGTGCCCTCTTCGGTAATACACAGCCGATACTCAATTATCGGAGACCTCTGACGAATTTTCGTTGGATATCAGAGGGTCGGCGGGACGGGGACGGCGCAGGCCGAGCTCAAGGCGACGCTGTGCCCGCCGCCACGGGGGAAGCCGGCTCGGGGATCTCAGGCAGGTCGCGGGCACGCGCGAGGAGCGCCACCGCGCGCGGCGCCGATAGGCCGCGGATCGTCACGTTCTCGCGCCGGAACGCCTCCAGCTCCAGGCCTGCGCGCGCGAGCACGTCGACGGCGGCAATAAGCTGACATCCCTTTTCCTTCGTCAGTGCCTCGAGCCTGCTCGCCGAATTGACGGTATTGCCGATGACCGTCACCGACGCGGTGCCGGTGTGGCCGATCTGGCCCACGACCAGGGGGCCGACATCGATGCCCATGCCCAGCGCCAATGGCCTGCCGATCTCGCTCACGATCTCCCGATTCAGCCGATCGAGCCCAAGGTCGATGTCGCGGGCAGCGCGTAGCGCCTGACGGCAGCCGGCAGCTTCGCCATCGCGGCCCCCGAAAATGGCCATCAGGCCGTCCCCAAGATACTTGTCGATGACGCCGTTGTGCCGCTCGATGGCGTCGCCGACCTCCGCGAACAGGCGGTTCAGAATGAACACGACGTCGTAGGGAAGGCGCTTCTCGGCAATCATTGTGAAACCGCGCGTGTCGAGGAACAGCACGACCAGCTCGCGCTCGATCCCCTGCGCGTGGCCGGCCGGCTGTCGGCTTCCTGCGGCGGCTGGCGGAGCCACGAGGCGCGTGACGGTAATGGTCTCGCGCGGGCGGATCTGGCAGGCCAGTCGCACATGCGGCGGCGCCTTGATGCTGGCGAGCGTCATGGCTTCGGCGCTAGATGGCGGCATCAGGTCGGCTAGTCCGCTCTCCACGCCGACCCGGCAGGTCGAGCAGCGGGCGCGGCCGCCGCAGACGGAGGCGTGGGGCACGTCGGTCATGCGGCTGATCTCGAGCAGCGTCGGCCCCTGCGGCACACGCACCACCGGGCCGCCACGGTAGGTGACCTCGACCTTGGCGCCTGCCGCCCGCCGTAGCGAGCGCACGATCGGGACGACCAGGACGACGCCGAGCAGCGTCAGGAATATCGTCTGCAATCGATCGCGGAGCAGGGTCAGCCGGTCGGCTTTGGCGGCGTCGGGCGCGCGCGAGGCCGTCTGCAGTCTCTCCCAGGCTCCCGGCTGCTCGAGCTTCGCCGCGACCTGACGACCTGCCACGCTGAAGCCGGCCAGCGCGGATATGGGCAGCGCCACGGCGCATGCGAACAGCACCGGCCGCACGTGCCGATACCAGGGCGCAAGGCTCAGCCAATAATGCAGGCCGATGCAGCCATGCACCCAGACCGCCAGCAGCAGCAGTGAATGTTCCCACGCGAGCCCGGGCCAGATGTTGCCGAGCTCGAAGGTGTAGGTGTCGTCGGTGCCCGCGAGGCTCGCAGCGCCGCGGTTGTAGACCACGTGGGTGGCGAGGAAGAGGGGAATGGAAAGTCCCGTGACGACCTGCGCTGCCTCCCAGAACGGAAGCTTCCAGCTCAGCCGCTGCGAAATGCGGTAGAGCGCCAGCAGGATGTGCACGAGGAATGCGGCGAGCAGCACACCGGAGCCCAGCCACGAGCGCGTAATGATCTTGCGCCAGGCCTGCATCTCCTGCATGGCCTCGAGGCTCACGAGGCCCAGCGCGTGGTTGAGGAAATGCGTGGCAGCGAAGGCGAAAAGTATGAGCCCCGAGGCGAGCCTCAGCCGCTGCAGGAGATCGCCGCGTGCCAGAACGTGCATGCCGCAGTTTGCCCGATTGGTTGCCGTCGCCGATCATAGGCAACCCCCAGGGCTGTTGACAGGCCGTTGACACCGGGTAGTGACGCGTCACTACCTGACACCGCGATTGCTTGGCGCCGCATAGCCATGCATAACGCGCCTAGTCCCCCTCTCTCCGCGTGCGGGAAGAGGGTCAGGGTGAGGGGCAGAAGCTTGCTCGACGTTTGTGGCCGCCCCTCACCCCGACCCACTCCCCATCGAAGAGAAGGGGAGAGGGAGAGGTCGATGTTCAAGAAGATCTTGATCGCCAACCGCGGGGAGATCGCCGTCCGCATCATGCGGACCGCACGCCGGCTGGGCGTGGGGACGGTTGCCGTCTTCTCCGACGCCGACCGGGGCATGCCGTTTGTCCGCATGGCCGAGGAGACCATCGCCATCGGGCCGGGACCTGCGCCCGAGAGCTATCTGCGCGGCGATACGATCATTGCCGCCGCGCTCGAGGCCAAGGCCGAGGCCATCCACCCTGGGTACGGCTTCCTCGCCGAGAATGCCGACTTCGCGCGGGATGTCGGGAAGGCCGGCCTCAAGTTCATTGGTCCGTCGCCCGAGGCCATGCGGCGCATGGGCGGCAAGGCGGAGGCCAAGGCGATCGCGTCAGCCGCCGGCGTGCCTGTGGTCCCGGGCTACGCCGGCGACGAGCAAGGGGGCGCGGCGCTCGCCCGGGAAGCCAGGCGCGTTGGCTATCCCGTGATGATCAAGGCCGTGGCCGGCGGGGGCGGGCGCGGCATGCGTCTGGTCGCACGCGAGGCGGACTTCGCGTCCGCCTTGGAGAGCGCCAAGCGCGAGGCGCAGGCGGCGTTCGGCGATGCCCGCGTGCTGCTGGAGAGGGTGATCGAGCGCCCCCGGCACATCGAGGTGCAGGTGTTCGGCGACGCGCATGGCAACGTCGTGCATCTCTACGAGCGCGACTGCTCGCTGCAACGGCGCAACCAGAAGGTCATCGAGGAGGCACCAGCGCCAGGAATGTCGGCCGGACTGCGCGCCAAGATCACGGGCGCGGCGGTCGCGTGCGCCAAGGCCGTCGGCTACGAGGGCGCCGGCACGGTCGAGTTCCTGGTGGAAGGCGGCGGGCTCGGGCTGGAGGCTCCCTGGTATTTCATCGAGATGAACACGCGCCTGCAGGTCGAGCATCCCGTGACCGAGGCGATCACCGGCCTCGATCTCGTGGAGTGGCAGCTGCGCGTGGCGGCCGGCGAGAAACTGCCGCTCGCACAGGAGCAAATCGCCATGTCAGGCCACGCCATCGAGGCGCGGCTCAACGCGGAGGATCCGGCCAACGGGTTCCTGCCCTCGATCGGGAGGATCGCTGCGTTCAGGGCGGCCGAAGGCGAGGGTGTGCGCATCGATGCAGGGTTCGAGGCGGGCTCGGCGATCTCCCCGTTCTACGATTCCATGATCGCCAAGCTGATTGCCAGCGGGCCCGACCGCGGTACCGCTATTGCCCGCCTTGGCGCAGCGCTCGACGGCACCATCGTCGCCGGCCCCAAGACCAACAGCGCCTTTCTCCATGCTCTCATCACGCACGAGGCCTTCCGGCGCGGCGAGATGGACACGGGCCTCATCGGTCGCGAGCTCGCCAGCCTGGCACCGACCAGCCGTGATGCCCTGGCGATCTCCGCCGGCGTTGCCCGCCTGCTGCTCGGTAGCCCGCGGGAGGGCGTTCGCGATTTGGCGTCTCCCTGGGAGGCGCGCGATGCATTCCAGCTCGGCGCCTCACGCAGCGAGGAGCGTAGCGTCCTCGTGGATGGGACGGCCATGAAGACCAAGGTGCGGTGGGCGGCCCAAGGCCCGGTCGTCACGCTCGCCGGCGAGGCGATGTCTCCGCCCGCTGCAGCACCCCGCTCGCTCAGCATCGTGAGCGACGGCAACTCGGTTTATGTGCTGTGCGACGGGCGGCAGACGGAGCTGCGCTGGCCCACTTTCGATGCGGACGCGAGCGAGGACGACGGCGACGGCAGCAGCATTCGCGCGCCTATCATCGGCCGCGTCGCCAAGGTGTTCGTCAAGGAGGGCGACGCCATCGCCAAGGGTGACCGCATAGCCGTGGTCGAGGCCATGAAGATGGAGCATGTGCTGCATGCCGCGCGCGCCGGCAAGATCGCCAAGCTCGCCGTCACCGAGGGCCAGCAAGTCGCGCAGGGCGCGCTGATTGCGTCGCTTGCCTAGTCATCGCGGATGGCTGGATCCCGGCGACAAGTGCCGGGATGACATCTAGGCCAAGTCGCTCGACTGTATGCGTTTGACGCCCGCCTTCTCCATGTTCTTCCAGGCGGCTGCCAGAGAGCCGTGCGTGTCGATGCCGCGGCAGGCGTCCTCGATCACGTAGGCGCCGAACCCGAGCTTGCGCGCGTCCAGCGCCGACCAGGCGACGCAGAAATCGGTGGCGAGCCCGACGACGAACACCGTCTTGATGACGCGCCCCTTGAGGTAGCCGTCGAGGCCGGTCTTGAGCTTGCCGTCGGCCTCGATGAAGGCCGAATAGCTGTCGACCTTGGGATTGTAGCCCTTGCGGATGACGAGCTGGGCGTGCGGGATGTCGAGCCCCCTGTTGAGCGCGGCGCCGTCGGTGCCCTGCACGCAGTGGTCGGGCCAAAGGATCTGGTTGCCGTAGGGCAGCTTGATCGTCTCGAACGGCTTCTTGCCGGGGTGCGAGGAGGCAAAGGAGATATGGCCCGGCGTGTGCCAGTCCTGCGTGAGCACCACGTTCTGGAAGGCCTTGGCGATTTTGTTGATGAGGGGGATGATCTCGTCGCCGCCCTTGACGGCGAGGCTGCCGCCCGGCGTGAAGCAATTCTGCACGTCGACGACGATGAGCGCAGAATCCGGGCCGGGCTTGATCTTGCCTTGCGCCCAGGCGCCTGGAATGACGGACGCGAAGGACAGGCCGCCGGCAGCGGCAAGGACCGAGCGGCGCGACATTGGCTGCATGTGCGAAACTCCTTGCGGACACCTCGGGGTCGGTTTCCCCAGCTTAGGACCCCCGTCCGCTCGCCGGAAGGGCCGACATCCTGTAGAGGAACGAGGGAGACCAGCGGATGGCGATGACGGAGGCAGGATGCCCTTGCATCTGATCAAGTTGTGCGTGGGGTGCGACTCCATCGAGGACCTTGCGGACTGGCAGGCCGAGCGCCTGAAAGCTCGGCGCAAAGCCGGCGAGAGGAAGCCGCAACTCTTCCACCGCACCTTCCAGACGCCCAAGCGCCGGGCAGAGCTGCTTGACGGCGGCTCACTCTACTGGGTGATCAAGGGGCTCGTGCAGGTGCGCCAACCCCTCGCCGACATCGGCGAGGGGACCAAGGAGGACGGCACGCCCTGCTGCCTGCTGATCCTGAAGAACGAGCTGGTGCCGGTCCGCCCCACGCCGCGGCGCCCGTTCCAGGGCTGGCGCTATCTCGACCCCGACGAGGCGCCGGAGGATCTCGAGCGCGGCGCGGCAGGCTCGATCGGCGCCATGCCGCCCAAGCTGAGGAAGCAGTTGGCCGAGCTCGGGCTGCTCTAGGCAAGAGCGCAAGTGGTGCCGTGCAGCTCAGCGCCAGCCGTGCAGGCTCTCGCGCGGGAAGACCCACTCGGGGGTGACGAGCCGGTCGCCGAAGTCGAGGGGGTACCAGGGTGAGCCGTCCGCGCTGCCGGGGTTCTCGAGGATGTGCATCTCCTGCGCCGGCATGAAGCTTTGCAGCAGCAGGAAGCGCAGCTCACCCGTCGTCTTGTTCGTCACCACGTCGGCCACCAGCACGGCGTGGCCGGGAAAGCCGCCCTTGATGAAGAGGTCGCCGGCCGCGAGTGTGGTCACGGGCTTGCGGTTGAGCTCGCGCTCCAGTGAATAGGTGCCGGCCCAGATGAAGACCACGTCCATGTAGCGGCGGAAGGAGGCGTAGCTGGCGTCGGCGCCGGCGCTGCGCGACCAGGCGAGGGAACGCCCGGAGATGCGCGGCCGCTCGCCGGCGGCCCAGCGCGCAAAAGCGATGGGCTTGGCCGAGCCGGTGTCGTTGAAGGCGATCTCGCGCTGTCGCCCAGTTGCGAACTGCCACTCCGCGCGCAGCCGCATGATCGCATCTGCGCATTGCTGCAGGTCGCGCTTGCCGACGTCGATGTCGATGACCGCCGCGTGCACGTCCTGGCGGGCCTTCGGCGCTCCGGTATGGAGAAGAACGGGCGATCCGGGCGGCTTGAGCGGCAGCCCGCGCAGCCAGGCGGGAAAGCTCGAGGGCTCCGCGGGCTCCCGCAGGAATCCTGGCGGTGGTGCGAAGCGGCCAGCAAGCGTGTCAGCAGCCGAAGCGGCCGGGGCGCCACGCCACGCGTAGGTCGGGTCGGCAACGGCGGCGTTACAGGACCAAACGAGCGCCATTGCCAGCAGGAGTTCGAACCAAGCGCGAGCGGTGGAGGATGGCGAAGAGCTGCTTCAAGCTGATCGATAGCATGTCCCCGCGTAGAAGGCGGAGAGGGCGGTTCCGAGGCGGCGGAGGCGCATCTTGTCGAAAGGAAGAGCCCGGTCAGAGGAAATCTGCCGGGCTCCGTGGCCGCTCCCTTGGTTTGGCGGCCTGGGTCGGGCTCTACGCACGAACGCTGGAGGCGCCGGAGGACATGCATGGGTGGGGAAGGGGCTCGCGCCTTTCTCCAAGGCGCCTGGTGCTTCCCGCTCATGTCGCGGCAACAACTCCGTCTGCTGGCCCGCCTGATTTCACGATCAGGTCGATTGTGGGGCTCTGACGCCGCCCTCCTTCGAGGACATTGCCCTCACCGGAGATCGGCAACGAGGCCCACCAAGACTAGCGGATTGTCGGGTTGGCCGCCCCGCGCGTCAGGCGCACGACGCGCGCGCCAGGACGGCCTTGGAACTGCCCGCGGGAGACATTTTCGTAGACCTCCTTTCGCGGGATGTGGAAAGGCTGGCACCGGGTGACGCGCGCGTCAAATCACAACTGGTAACAGTATGCAGCCTGCGGAGGAGAGCCCATTAACCAGATCTTGGCGCCTGCCTGCTAGCCTGACGTAGCCGCTGATCGGCTGCCATCTGTCCGGTCGGCCAGTGCAACGATCACCTGGAACAGCGCCCCATGCATCGCTTGTTCGGGCTGCTGGCGATGACCGCCGCCGGCCTTGGCCTCTATCTCCTTTTCGGGCCTGATGCCGAGCCCAGCAGTGCCGGTGCGCAGGCCGTAGACAATGCTCAGGTCGCCTACGGTGTTTGGGCGGTAGGCCTGCTCATGGGGCTGACATTGGCTTGGCTGGCCGGCGTGGAGTGGTCGACGCTGCCGGCGCGCGTCGGCTCCTGGCTCAGGCTGCAGCGCCGGCGCCTGGCATGGGCCATGCTAGGTGGCGCCTGTGCGGCCATCCTGCTGCTGTTGTGACCAGCCTGACTGAGGCGTCGCTGCCCATCTCGCCGCGCCGAGCGCCTCGGCCATCGCGGCGGATGGTTGCAAACTGCCAGCGAACGCTGCAGGTCCATTCCGAGAAGAAGTCTATACGCCTCGGCTATGACGACGCTCCACATCGCCTACGATGACACGGGGCGCGACTTCGGCTATGGCGTCGGCCCACCATGCTGCACATCAATGACCTGACCTACCGCATCGAGGGTCGCATCCTCTTCGACAAGGCCACGGCCGGCATCCCGGCCGGGCACAAGGTCGGCCTCGTCGGCCGCAACGGCTCGGGCAAGACGACGCTGCTGCGCCTGATCGCGGGCGAGCTTGTGCCTGACGACGGCGCCGTCCGCATGCCGCGCGCAACCCGCATCGGCTGGGTGGCGCAGGAGGCGCCGGGCGGCCCCGAAAGCCTGATTGCCTTCGTGCTGGCGGCCGACACGGAGCGCGCGCGGCTGCTGGAGGAGGCGGAGACGGCGCAGGAGCCGGCCCGCATTGCCGACATCCACCAGCGGCTCGCCGACATCGATGCGCATGCCGCTCCTGCCAGGGCGGCCCGCATTCTTGCAGGGCTCGGCTTCGACGAGGCGGCCCAGCAGCGGCCCTGCGCCGAATACTCCGGCGGCTGGCGCATGCGCGTGGCGCTGGCGGCCATGCTGTTCCGCGAGCCCGACCTGCTCCTGCTCGACGAGCCCACCAACTATCTGGACCTCGAGGGCACGCTGTGGCTGGAGCAGTACCTCGCCGACTATCCCCATACCGTGCTCATCGTCAGCCATGACCGCGATCTCCTCAACGGCTCGGTGGGCGCGATCCTGCATCTGGCGCAGGGCAAGCTCACGCTCTACAGCGGCGGCTACGATCAGTTCGAGGAGGCGCGGCGCGAAAAGCAGCGCCTCGACCTCAAGCTCAAGAAGAAGCAGGACGACGAGCGGCGCCGCATCGAGGCTTTCATCGCCCGCTTCAAAGCCAAGGCCACCAAAGCGGCGCAGGCGCAGAGCCGCGTCAAGGCGCTCGCGCGCATGCAGCCGATTGCCGAGGAGATCGAGGAGCGCATTGCCCCTTTTCTCCTCGCCAATCCGGCCAAGGCCTTCGCGAGCCCGCTCGTGCGGCTGGAGGGCGCCGCTGCAGGCTACGTGCCGGAACATCCGGTGCTGCAGAACCTGGATCTGCGGCTCGACGCGGACGACCGCGTCGGCCTGCTCGGCGCCAATGGCAATGGCAAGAGCACGTTCGCAAAGCTGATCGCCGGTCGGCTGCCGGCGATGGCGGGCAAGCGCTATGCCTCCGACAAGATCGTGACGGGGTATTTCGCCCAGCACCAGATGGAGGACCTGCCGGCGGACAAGTCGCCCTACGGGCATATGCTCGACCTCATGCCCGAGGCGACGGAGGCACAGCGGCGCGCGCGGCTCGGCGCGCTCGGCTTTGGCATCGACAAGGCCGATACGCGCGCCGAGAGCCTGTCTGGCGGCGAGAAGGCGCGGCTGCTGCTCGCGCTCGCCACCTTCCAGGGTGCGCATCTGCTGATCCTCGACGAGCCGACCAACCATCTCGATGTCGACGCCCGCGAGGCGCTGGTGCGCGCGCTCAACGACTATGAGGGCGCGGTGATGCTGATCACGCACGACCGGCATCTGATCGAGGCGTGCGTCGACCGGTTGTGGATCGTGCGGGACGGCACCGTGCGCGCCTACGAGGGCGACATCGACCGCTACCGTGACGAATGCCTGTCCGAGCGCGGCGGCCCCGACGGCGCGAGCGCCAGGGCCAAAGCGAATGGGGACGGGCGGCCGAAGCCGCAGGAGACGCGGCGGCAGGCCGCCGAGCTGCGTGCCGCGCTTGCGCCGCTGAAGAAGGATGTGGCGCGCGCGGAAGGCGAGTTCGAGCGCCTGTCGGCGCAGATCGCCACGATCGATGCGGCGCTCGCCGACAGCGGCCTCTACCAGCGCAACCCTGTCCGGGCTCGGGCGCTGGCGCGCGAGCGCGGCGAGCTTGCCCGGGCGCGCGAGATCGCCGAAACGCAATGGCTCGCGGCAAGCGAGGCCTACGAGGCCGCGGCGGCCAGGGCAACGGAGACCGCCGCGTAGACCTGGGGGCCCTGCCATGTTCCGTCCTCTCCTCGCGGGCCGCGCGTCTCCCGCTCTCATGCCTCTCCTCATCGTCGTCGCGCTGGTCTTGACGGGCATGCCGACATCCGGGCGCAGCGCCAGCCTTGCGGAGCTGATGGCCGGTGGTCGCGTCCCCGGTATTGCGATAGCAACCATCCGCGACGGCGACGTTGTCGTGACAACGACGGCGGGTGTGCGCAATGCGTCGGGCAGTGCGCCGATCGACGAGCACACTATCTTCGATGCGGCCTCGCTCTCCAAACCGGTATTCGCCTATGCGGTGCTGCAGCTCGTCGATGCGGGCGCGCTGTCGCTCGACACACCGCTGTCGCAGTATGTACCGGACTATGTCTCCAAGGACCCCCGCGCAGCCGAGGTGACCGTGCGCCATGTCCTCAGCCACACCACGGGACTGCCCAACTTTCGCAGCGACAAGTGGCCGCTGAAGACCCATTTCGCCCCGGGCGAGCGCTTCAGCTATTCGAGCGAAGCGTTCATGTGGTTGCAGCGCGTCGTGGAGGCGATCACGGGAGAGGGGCTCGAGGTCACAATCGAGCGGCTCGTGTTTCACCCATTGGAGATGCGCGAGTCGAGCTTCGTGTGGCGGCCCGCCTTCGAGGCCAACCACGCCGATCCCCACGACGCCGCGCTCGCGCCAAAGGCCAAGCGCAAAGTGACAGCCGCGAATTCAGCCTATTCTTTGCAGACCACCGTCGGCGACTATGCCCGCTTCATGCAGGCGGTGCTGCGCGGCGAGCGTCTGAAGCCGGCAACGGCGCGGCTGTGGCTGGAGCCCCAGGTGCGACTGCGGCATGCCTGCTATCAGTGTCTCGCTCCTGACCTCCCTGAGGTCGACACGCGCGTGGCCTGGGGTCTTGGATGGGGGCTGGAGCCGGATGCCGGCACGTTCTTCCAGTGGGGGGACAACAGCGGGTTCAGGGCGTTCGCCATCGGCTCGGTGAAGGAGCGCTCGGCGGCTGTCGTGTTCACGAATAGCGCCAACGGCATGTCGATCATGCCCGACCTGATCGGGCAGGCGATGCCCGGCGATCATCCCGCGTTCGGCTGGCTGCCCTATCCGCACTACGTCCCGGCCAACCGCTGAGCGTGTCCAACGGCGCTCTTGGGAAAGGAGCGGCCGGCGTGACGCGCGCCGCCGCGGACGTCTACCGCGTCGTGCACACCCAGCGCCGCACGGCGCAGTTGGTCGAATACTGGCGGCAAACGCCAAGCGCGTAGGTCTCGGCCAGGGTCTGGGTGATGGCCCAGCCCGTACCGAAGCCGGTGGGGCCCGCCGCAAGCGCGCCGCAGGCATTCTGGAACCAGATCGGCACGCTGCAGTCGGCGGCGTGGCGGGCGCAGTTGGTGAGAGCGATGCGCTCGGCCTCCTCGCGGGAGGCGTAGTCGTAGGACCAGCCCTCCGCGCCCGTGCTCATCGAGTAGGCAATGGCGCCAAACCTGTTGGCAGGGTTGGTTGGGATCGACGCGGGGGCAGCCGGCGCGGCCGGCTTGGCCGCCGGCAGCTGCGAGCGCGGTGTCGGCGGAATGGCGGCCGTGACTTGCCGGCTCTTGAGCTCCTCGATGCGCGCGCGGGCGAGATCGGCGTGGAAGGTGCCCTTGTAGCGCGCGATGAAGGACTCGAGCAGGGCGATGTTGGTCGTATCCTTGGCGAGGTTCCACGCCCGCTCGGCCTCGCTCGGCACCAGGGGCGCCGCCGGCGCGGCGGGTCCTTTGGCCTGCGGCTGCGGGGTGCGTGGCGCTGCTGCGAAGTAGAAGCGGCCGGTGAGGGCGGAGTGCTCCCACGGCACCTGCCGGCGCTGCGTCACCGCCATCACATCGTTGCGCACGGCAATGAGGATGGCGCTCAGATCGTCGGTGGATGCCGACAGCTGCCGCACCAGCGCGCCCGAATAGGGTGAGTTGCGCCCCGCCCCGTCCAGCGCCACGTTGCCGGGCTGAGTGGAGAAGCTGATCAGCGTGCCGACGCCGGATTCGGCAGCAGCGAGCCCGTGGCCGACGTCGGTGGAGCGGGTGCCCATGGAGCGCGCCAGGTTGCGCGCGAGCGGGTTGTCGCGGCAGGCATCGAGGAACAGGATGTTGGTCTGCGCCTCCCGCTCCATCGTGCGCTGCACGAGGTCGAGGCGAACCATCTGGAAGTCGAGCGCGGCAGCGGTGTCGGCCTGCGCGTCGATCGGCGCCAGGTAGTTCTGCCCGCCCACCTGCAGGCCGTGGCCGGCGTAGAAGAAGAGGCCGACGGAGGCGCCCCGGAGCGCGCCGGCAAACTCGGCGACCTTGCGGTCGAACGCTGCCTTGTCGAGGTCGACGCCCTCGACGACCCTAAAGTTGAGCTTGCGCAGGGCGGCGGCCATGTCGGTCGCGTCGTTTCTTGGGTTGTCGAGCGGGGCGACGTGCCGGTAGGCGGAATTGCCGATGACGAGAGCGACGCGGGCCTGCGCGCGGGCCGCGCCGGGCGAGGCGACCAGCGTCGCCGCGGCGGCCACGAGTGAGAGGAAGGTCGCAACCCAGCGCATCAGCTTGCCCCCCTGCCGCGCAAATTGCCGAGTGTCGGTGCCGGACAAGTCTACCGGCGTACGTCGGCCCGGCCAAGCCAGGTTGGCGAGGCCCAACAGAAAAGCGAAGGGCGGCCGCGGGGCCGCCCTTCCATCCCTGCGTCTCGCCCCGGCTCAGACCGAGTAGTACATGTCGAACTCGACGGGGTGCGGCGTCATCTCGAAGCGCTCCACCTCGGCCATCTTGAGCTCGATGTAGGCGTCGATCATGTCGTCGGTGAAGACGCCGCCCTTCTTGAGGAAGTCGCGGTCCTTGTCGAGGTTGTCGAGCGCCTCGCGCAAGCTGCCGCACACGGTCGGGATCTTGGAGAGCTCTTCCGGCGGCAGATCGTAGAGGTTCTTGTCCACCGCCTCGCCCGGATTGATCTTGTTCTGGATGCCGTCGAGGCCCGCCATCAGCATGGCGGCGAAGCCCAGATACGGGTTGGCGGCGGGATCGGGGAAGCGGACCTCGACGCGCTTGGCCTTGGGGCTCGTCACGACCGGGATGCGGCAGGACGCGGAGCGGTTGCGCACCGAGTAGGCCAGCAGCACGGGGGCCTCGTAGCCCGGCACCAGGCGCTTGTAGGAGTTGGTGGTCGGGTTGGTGAAGGCGTTGATGGTCTTGGCGTGCTTGAGGATGCCGCCGATGTAGTTGAGGCAGGTGTCCGACAGGTCGGCGTACTTGTTGCCGGCGAAGACGGGCGTGGAGCCCTTCCAGATCGACTGGTGGCAGTGCATGCCCGAGCCGTTGTCGCCGTAGACGGGCTTGGGCATGAAGCACGCGGTCTTGCCGTAGGCCTGCGCCACCTTGTGGATGACGTACTTGTAGATCTGCATGTCGTCGGCCAGCTGCACCATCGGTCCGAACTTGATGCCGAGCTCGTGCTGGGCGGAGGCCACCTCGTGGTGATGCTTCTCCACGACCACGCCCATCTCGGCCATGACCGAGAGCATCTCGGAGCGGATGTCCTGGGCGCTGTCGACCGGCGGCACGGGGAAGTAGCCGCCCTTGGTACGCGGACGGTGGCCGAGGTTGCCCATCTCGTAGTCGGTCCCGCTGTTGGCGGGCAGCTCCGCGCTGTCGAGGCTGAAGCCCATCTTGTAGGGCTCGACGGTGTAGCGCACGTCGTCGAAGATGAAGAACTCCGCCTCGGGGCCGAACAAGACGCTGTCGCCGATGCCGGTCTGCTTGAGGTAGGCCTCGGCGCGCTTGGCGATGGAGCGCGGATCGCGCTCGTACATCTCGCCGGTGGAGGGCTCGAGCACGTCGCAGAACACGGCCATCGTGGTCTGGGCGAAGAACGGATCGATATGGGCGCTGGCGGGGTCCGGCATCAGCGTCATGTCGGAGGCTTCGATGCCCTTCCAGCCGGCGATCGAGGAGCCGTCGAAGGCGTAGCCGTCCGCGAACATCGCCTCGTTGACGCAACTGCCGTCCGCCGTGACGTGCTGCATCTTGCCCTTGGTGTCGGTGAACCGAAGGTCGAGGAACTTGACGTCCTTGTCCTTCATCATCTTCAGCACGTCGCCAACGTTCTTTGGTCTGTCTGCCATTGCTGGTTCCCCTGTCACCACTCACCCAAATCGACGAGCCCGGCTGCCGCCGTCCCGTGCAATCGTCTAGCAATTGCTTTCCGAGGCCCGCAAGCAGGACCGCGCCGGACCCTCAGATGGCGTCTGCTCCAGTCTCGCCGGTGCGGATGCGGATGGCCTCCTCCACCGTCGAGATGAAGATCTTGCCGTCGCCGATGCGGCCGGTCTTGGCGGCTTTCTGGATGGCCTCGAGCGCCTTTGGAAGCATTTCGTCGCCGAGCACCACCTCGATCTTCACTTTGGGCAGGAAATCGACCACGTACTCGGCGCCGCGGTAGAGCTCGGTGTGGCCCTTCTGGCGGCCGAAGCCCTTGGCCTCGATGACGGTGATGCCTTGCAGGCCGATCTCCTGCAGCGCTTCCTTCACTTCGTCGAGCTTGAAGGGCTTGATGATGGCCTCGATCTTCTTCATGCGCGCCTTCACCTCCCGCCTCCTGGAGCGAGGTCTCGCCAGTCTGCCACGGCCGGAATTAAGCACGCCGCATGCCAAGGTTTGCGGGGCCCAAATCCCCGGGCAACAGGGGACTGGTGCGTATCTACAGGGCAACTTGGGGACCTTGCAAGCGATGTATAGGCCTAGAATCTAGGCGTTTGCACAATTATTGATCTTTTCATGAGCCCACACATACGGCGGCTCTCAGCAGAGATTGGCTGTGGAAGAGTGCCGGGGCATGATGCCTGCGGACGGTGCTCTGTTGGTGGAGGTTTTGCTGGCGTTGGAACTGCTCACGACGGAGGAGATGGGCCGTGCCGACCGCCTGGCGGTGGCGCAGGGCGTGCCCGGGCTTGCGCTGATGGAGAATGCCGGCCGCGCCGTGGCGGCGAGCGCGGCCGAGATGGCGGGGCAGGCGGGCGCGGCTATCGCCGTGGTGTGCGGACCCGGCAACAACGGCGGCGATGGCTTCGTCGCGGCGAGGCTGCTCCGCGAGCAGGGCTTCAACGTCCGTGTCGGCCTGCTCGGGCCCCGCGAGGCGCTGAAGGGCGACGCCGCCGCCATGGCCCGGCGCTGGGGCGATACGGTCGAGCCGCTCGCGTTGCCACCCTCGCCGAAGCCGACCTTGATCGTCGACGCCCTGTTCGGCGCCGGCCTGACGCGGCCCCTCGAGGGCGTTGCGGCCGAGGTGGTGGCGACCATGAATGCCGCGGGCAAGCCCATCGTCGCCGTCGATGTGCCGAGCGGCCTCGACGGCACCACGGGGGCGAGCAGCGGCCCGGTCGTGCAGGCAACCCGCACGGTCACCTTCTTCCGACTGAAGCCCGGCCACCTGCTGCTGCCGGGACGGGCGCTGTGCGGCGAGGTGCGGCTCGCCGACATCGGCATTCCCGCTGCGGTGCTGGCCGAGATCGGGCCGCGCACCTGCGCCAATCGGCCCGCGCTCTGGCTGGGCACCTATCCCTGGCCGCGGCTCGACGGGCACAAGTACACGCGCGGCCATGCCGTCGTCGTGTCGGGGCCCGCGGACGCCACCGGCGCGGCGCGCATGGGCGCGCGCGGCGCGCTGCGCATCGGCGCCGGGCTCGTCACCGTGGTCGGCCCGCCAACGGCCACGCAGTCAATGCCACGCACCTCACAGCCATCATGGTCAAGGCCGTCGGCTCCGACGCGGCGCTGACGGAGTTTCTCGCCGACGAGCGCCACAATGCCGTTCTGATCGGCCCAGGAGCCGGCGTGGGGGCGGGCACGGCAACGACCGTGCTGACCGTGCTGGCCTCGCCTGCGGCCGCCGTGCTCGACGCCGACGCGCTGACCTCGTTTGCGCCGGGCGAGAGCAGCAAGCCGGTGCGGGCCGTGGGCTTCGGCTTCGTGGTGCGCGGGGCCGAGCCGGGGCCGACGCCCGACGGGCTCTACGCGGCCATCAAGGCGCGCAAGGCGCCGGTGGTGCTGACCCCGCACGAGGGCGAGTTCAAGCGCCTGTTCGGCGACTGTCGGGCGCGGGCTCGAAGCTCGACCGGGCGCGCAAGGCGGCCGAGATGCTGCGGCGCGGTGGTGGTGCTCAAGGGCGCGGACACGGTCATCGCGGCGCCCGATGGCCGCGCGGCCATCAACGACAACGCGCCGCCCTGGCTCGCCACGGCCGGTGCCGGCGACGTGCTGGGGGGCTTCGTTACGGGCCTGCTGGCGAGCCACATGCCGGCCTTCGAGGCGGCGTGCGCCGCCGTGTGGCTGCATGGGGAGTGTGCTGCCAAGTTCGGCCCGGGCCTGATCGCGGAGGACTTGCCGGAGACGCTGCCCCAGGTGCTCCGGTCCCTGACGGCGCCTATGCCCTGACTCGCACGATTTCCCAGCCCTTGCGCTGCAGGACGCTCGACAAGGTACGCTCGAACATCTCGCGGTAGGAGGTGGAGACCTGCAGCCGGAACGCGTCGACGCGTTGCGGCACCAGCTTGCGGCCCACATCGAGGCGCGAGTTGGCCGAGAAATCGGCAAGCAACTGACCGTTGTTGTCCCTGACTGTCCAGGCGGCGTTCATCGGTTTTGCTCCCGGGAGCGCTACGTCAGCACAAGTGCGCAAGAACGATGCAAATCCCGTGCAACATGCGGGCCACAGTGGTGCGCCGATGCGTCACAGCCCCGGAAGCGCCCTCTTGCCTCTGCAAGCCGCCACCGAATTCCCCCTTTTCGTCAATCTCTTGGCAAGGTTCAGCCCTGATCTTGGAGCAAGACAGGCTCAGGGGCACTTCGTGCGAGGGATACGTTGAGGGACGCTGGCTTCCATAGCCCGTTGGCTCGCCTTGCATTGCGCTGCATCTGCGCAGTCGCGCTGGCGCTCGCAGGGCCGCTCGCGGCGGTGACGGCATCGGCCGAAAGTGCCGCGCAGGCGGCCGGCCAAGACGCCGCGCCCATCATGAGCAGAAACATGGACGTGTCCCGCGCGGGCGCCACGGAGCTGCCGCGCACCGAGGGCGACCAGGCGCTCGCCGATGGATGGCCGCTCTACCGAACGGACAGGGGCCAAGAAGCCTTCAACGATGCCATGGCGACGCTGCAGGCGACCGATGGGGCAGCCCCGCCCGCAGCTGTGTTCAAGGGATGCGCGGGATTGGATTGCAATCTTTCGCTTCCTATCATTGGAGAGGACGGATGGGTCCCTCCTGGAAGGATTTGGGTTTCTCCCACTGACTACGTGCTCATTGCGCACAGCCCACGGCTTCGCCAGGGACAGTCCTACCGCCGACGCTCTTTCCGGGAGATGAAATACTTCGTCTTTCACGAGTTCCAAAACAGCACGTACAATACGGACCCCTACGACACCATCTCGGCGCACAGCGGCTCCGTGTTCGTGCCTCTCTACATGAGCAGGGAGGGGATCGATGCGAAGGGGCGGCACTTCGTGATCGTGGTGCAGGTGGCGCCGTACGATGTCGTGAGCTTTCACGCGACGAACTGGGGCAGCGCCGGCCCGGGCATGGAGGTCGCCAAGAACTCCGCCGACGCTCTCGAGCCCCTCCAAGGTCTGGCGGGCATCCTGGTTGCGGCGATCGTCAAGGCGGCGGCACCGCATCTGCAGGTCGTAAACCACAGGGGCGTCGAGGGACTCCCGATGCTCAACGCCTACAAGCACAGGCTTGCAACGCTGCGCGAGCATCCGGGCGCACCGACAGTCGCCCTGCCGTTTGTGCCGGCACCGGCAGAGCGTGTTGCCACTGCAGCCGCCAGGCTGGAAGACCTGATCGTGCGTCCGGGCCTGTCACCCGCCATTCCCGTCGCCAGCCGCGGGATCGTGCCGCCGAAAGCGGACGTCGCTACACCCGAGGCGTCGCCGGTGCGGTCGGCTTCTCTCATGTCCGCTCCCGCGCCCGTGCTCGTAGGACCCATACGGCTGGCGAAACGACCCGCGCCGCCAATGCTCGTCCAGCCGATACGACCCGCAACGAGGCCGACAAGCCTGCCAGCTGGCCAGCCCGACGCGGTTAGGTGACGCCCGGCAGACCGCTCGCTTGCTTGAGATCGCGCGACGTCCCCTCGAGCAGGGCATGGGTGGCAACCGCCTTTCGCATGGCGACGTAATCCCCGCCGATGGGTATGATTCCAAGCGGGGCGACCACCACGAAGTAGGCAAAGGCGCCAATTCTGCTCCGGGCGTACCGATGTCGGCGGCTGTACTCTACCCGAGGCGCGACTGCGTGGAGAAGAACCCCAACGCCGTGCAGCCGCTCGCGGCCGTCAGCGTCGCCACGGCCAAGTCAAGAAGGCCGCCGCGACGATCAAGTAGTGAGCAGCGGGGTCAGACCCCTCGCCTCTGGCGCTGCTTGCAACTAGAAAACGTCCAAGCGAGGGGTCTGACCCCGTATATTGGAGGGCGGGCGCATGGCGCTGCTCATCGTCGAGCTGGACAACATATCGCTGCCGGGAAGGCATGGCGCGATGACGTTCAAGGTGCAGCTTCCCGATCTCGAAATTCGCCTTTGGCCCGAGCGGGCGAGTTGACGGACATCGAATACCTCGCGTTCATGCATCCGGATTTCGACAAGCTGCCCGCCTTCCCGAACCTCAAGGCCATGTTCAGCCGCGCGGCCGGCGTGGAGGACATCGTCAAGCATCCCAAGCTGCCGAAGGTCCCGCTCGGCAAGGTAGAGCCGCCGGGCGGCGATCCGATGATGACCGAATACGTCGTCATGCACGTCCTGCGTCTCCACCGCGATATGCCGGCCTACCAGGCGGCCCAGGCGAATCGGGAATGGCGCAGGGCGCCGATCATCGCGGCCCGAGCAGAGGCGCGTCGGCTTCCTCGGCTTCGGCATGATGGCCAAGGCGCCGGCGCTGGTCCTGCAGTCGCTGGGCTTTCCGGTCTCCGCCTGGGTCCGCTCGCCGCGACAGGCCGCGGAGGTCCCGCTCTTCCACGGCCGCGATCAGCTCGAGCCGTTTCTCGGCAGACCGATATCGCCGTCTGCCTGTTGCCGCTGACGCGGGAGACCGAGGGCATCTTCTGCGCACGCACGTTCGCCATGATGCCGAAGGGCGCCATGCTGGTGAACGTCGGGCGCGGCAAGCACGTGGTCGAGAGGGACCTGATCGCCGCCCTCGATTCCGGCCAGCTGTCCTACGCCGCATTGGACGCGCTGTGGCCCGAGCCGCTGCCGCCGGAGAGCCCGCTGTGGCTGCATCCCAAGGTTACGGTCATGCCGCACGTGGCGCGGCGCCCGACCGTCGCCCAACTTGTCACCGAGATGGTCGCGAACATCCGCAGCATCGAGGCTGGCGGCCCTCTCCTGCAGGAGATCGACGTTGCGATGGGGTACTAGAGCAAGATCGTTTCTGATCGAAGCGCGTCGCTTCGATCATGGAACGTGAATCTTGCTCTAATACGTAGGAATAGAGCAGGATTCACGCTTCGGCCTCGACGTCTCGGTTGGGGTGAGGTGATTCCATCCGAAGCGACCCTGCTCTAGGCCGCGCCGTGCGAGACCTCAGCTTCCCCACAATCGCAGCTGGTCGAGGCGTTCCATGCGCGCGCTCTTGCGCCTCTTGGCAACGCGTCTCCAAAGCCGCACGAACAGCGCAACGAAAAGGCCGAGCGCCAACGCGTTCGCGCCCCACTCATAAAGCCAGTCGGACACAGCTGCATCTCCCCTGCTGCGAAGCCTGTTTGGGAAATAGCAGCGCGTCTTTCAATCTCTTTCGCTCGGAATGCGAAATGAAGTCGATCAAACCACGTCGCAAATTTGCGCTAAATTCTAGGGAAGCCATGATTGGCTTCGTGCTGAAACTCTGCTTAGCCTGTGCTCGAGCGAGCACGACGCCACAGGGGAGACGCAGATGCCCAAGTTCGTGATCGAGCCGCACTTCCGGCTGCAGGAATGGGTCGCCGAGGAGAAGGGCTACTTTGCCGCCGAGGGCCTCGACTACGAGTTCCGCGAGCTGATCCGGGCCACGGGTGGCGCCCATCACCAAAAGAGCGGCAAGGTCGGCGCCTTCCAGTCGATCGAGAAGGGACGTGAGGCCAATGTCACGTGCGCGTGCCATTGGACTGTGAACGTGGCGGCCTCACGCGGCCACACCAAGCTCTATGCCGACGCCTACTCGGTGGCGCCGTGCGGCATCTTCGTGCCGGCCGACTCCCCGGTGAAGTCGCCAGCCGACCTCGCCGGCGTGCCGATCTCGGTCGGCTATCAGTCGGGCAGCCACTACGCCACCATCCAGGCTCTCGAGCAGTACCTGCCGACCGACCGCATCAAGCTCTCTTACGGTGAGGGCATGCTGTTTGGCCGCATGGAAGCATTCCTCGAGGGTCGTGCGCCCGCCTGCACGCTCTTCTCGGGCCCCTACTACTTCGCCGAGCAGCTGGGCTTCCGCAAGGTCATCGACGCCACCTTCATGATCGGCGCCATGCTCAACGGCGATCCCGACCCCGAGGACGTGCGCAAGTACTATCGTGCGCTGCGTCGCGCTCAGCGCGCCATCGACCTTCGCCCCGAACTCTACACCCACTACTACCGCAACGAATTCCCTGAGCGCTTCCATGCCAAGATGGACACCCGCCGCTGGGGCCCCGGCGAGCGCATCGTGTTCGAGCCCTACACCCGCGAGGTGTTCGAGGAGTCCTTCGCCTGGATCGCCAAGCGCGAAATCTTCGAGGATCGCAGCATGGGCTCGGGCAGCTATGAGGATGCCGTCGTCACGCTCGGTCCGGGTTAGCGCGCGGCTTGCTACGGTAGCGGGATGGTCAGCAGCAGCCGGCCACTGACGGCCTCGTAGCTGGATGTGCCGATGCCGTCGTAGCTGGCCGTGGCGCTGAACGTGAGGCCGCCTGGCGCGATCACCCTGGCGCCCACCTCGACCCGGCCGCGCAGCTCCTCCGTGGCGCCCTGCTCGTCGATGACGATCGAACTCTTGGTGTGGCGGTCGAAGTTCCAGATGCCCTCCAGCGCCACGCGCGGCTCCAGCATGACCTCGTTGGGCGCGCCGTGCCGATAGGCGATCTCGGGTCCAAACTTGATCTGACCGAGCGAGAGGGTCTGGCCGGGAATGGCGACGCCCAGGGAGTTGGTATAGGCCTCCTGCGCGTCGGTCAGGTAAGCGATCGAGGCCTGCGGGCGGAATTGCCAGGGGCCGTGCTGCCAGTTGCCGACGAGACCGGTGCGGCTGAGCCAGCGCCGCGTTGCGAACGCGTCCTCATAGGTGCCGTAGGGGCTGATCGTGTTGTCTGAGGCACCCCAGGCCGTACGCGCCTGCAGGAACAGGTTTTCGGTCAGGCGGATCGTCGTGTACGGGCCGGCCAGCCAGCCGGTGCCATAGACGCGGGAGGACTGCGCGTTCGTTCTCTGGTCGAGGTCGTCGTATTGCACCAGCGCGCCGATCAGGATGCCCGGAGTCAGCAGATAGTCGGCTCCGGCATAGACGAGACCGAAATGGCCCTTGTCGACGGCGGCGCTGCGACCGCTGTCGAAGCTGGTGAGGCTGCCCTCCAGCCAGATGTCCCAGCGTGGAAGGGGATTGCGCGGCAGCAGCGAGGGTGCGCCGTCGAACGCGAGGGCGTCCTCCGCGCCCGCTTCCCTGCGCCGCGTCGCGCTGGCTCGCAGGATCTGCTGCAGGCTCATGGCGAAAGCAAAGCCGTTGCGGAAGCCGTCCTCTTGATCGGGGAGCGCTGCCGTCGGCCCACCCAGCCGCTGCGGCACGAAGGTGTTGGCGGGAATGAAGCCCGGTCCGGCGCCACCTCCTGGAGCCGCGCTGCTTGAGCCGGTGAGGCGGTCGATCTGGCGGCTGCCGCCGGCCTCGTTGGACAAGAGCAGATTGCCGCGGTGGTGGAGGAAGCGGTTGATAATCTGGCTTGTGCGCCGACGGGAGTTGCCCGTCTCGAACGTGCAGGTGACGGACTCGGACGGCTGCAGCCTGATGGTGGCGGTGCGGGATGCGACGTCAACGCCGCTGTCGTCGTCAGAGCAGCTTGCCGCGCGCAAGGCAAAGTTGGCGGGCAGATTGAGGGTCGTCGAATAGGTTCCGGCCGCCAGGTTCGCCGAGGTCTGCGCGCTTCCCCCATTGGTGGTCAAAGTCGTCTGCAGCGCGGCAGTCGCCGAGCTGAAAGAGAACGTGCCATCGCCGTCGGGGGACAGCACGCGCAGGACGACTTGGCCGCTCGCCTGCAACACGGTGAGAGTGACGGTTCGGGTCGTATCGCCTTCGCCATTGTAGAGGTTGATGAAGGTGATGGTCGCCACGTAGGTCCCGGGCGAGAGAGAGTTCGCATTCTCGTTGATCGAGACGTCGACGGTTGCTTGCGTGAGGATTGATATGGTCCCAGACGTTCGCGACAAGGTTATCCAGGGCTGATCGACCGATATGGTGAAATCGAATCCATCATCGTCGGTGGTGAGCGTGTATGTGCCGGAGGGCGGGGCGAATGGACCGCCTTGGGCGCCCTGCACAGGGATCCCGGCAGCCGGCGTGACCGTCAATACGTTGATGTGCTTAGCTTCCGCCGCACTGAAAGGCGCGCTCCCGAACGAGAGCAAAGTGAACAGTATGACGAACAATAGATAGTTTTGGCTTGACAACGCGCAAGTTCTCATTGCGCGTGCGCGCAGCAAGTGCCAAGAAGTCATTGGGAGAGCTCCGGGTATTCGCGGTAAGAAGACGGCCTCTGGATCAGGCCCGTGGGTGGGACGCCGACAACGACGCACCGGATACTCTAAATTAACCGAATCGCATGTGGCCCTGACGATAGGAGGCGGATTGAGCGTCGATCAATTTCCAAACTGAAGCGTTGCCGTATTCTTTGCAGGATGTTGCACAATCTCCACAAACCATCCGATGTAGGATTTCTCGCCGAGGCCGGCGAACTCTCGGTTCCTTTCGTCGATCCAGCTCGCGGCCAGCTTCGCTCAGGACGTGCAGATGCGGAGCCTGCGACCTGCGGTCGGCACATAGCCGCCTGCAAACGCGAGAAGCCGTTTGACCGCCGCCCACAGTGCGTGGTGCCATGCCTGCGCTGGAAATGGGAGGGAAGGTCCGGATGGCTGCGAACCAGGGGCAAAAGCCGACCAACAAGCTGAAAATTGCCGTCATTCCGGGCGACGGGATCGGCAACGAGGTGGTGCCCGAGGGTATCCGGGTGCTGGAGGCGGTCGGCGCGCGTTTCGGCATCGACTACGCCTGGGATCATCTGGACTGGTCGTGCCAGCGCTTCGCCAAGACCGGCGTCATGATGCCGGCCGATGGGCTGGAGCAGATTGCCAAGCACGACGCCATCTACCTGGGCGCGGTCGGCTGGCCCGGCGTGCCCGATCACGTGTCGCTGTGGGGTCTGCTGATTCCGATCCGGCGCGGCTTCCAGCAGTACGTGAACCTGCGCCCCGTGCGCCTGTTCGAGGGCGTCAAATCGCCGCTCGCCGACCGCAAGCCCGGCGACATCGACTACTTCATCGTGCGCGAGAACAACGAGGGCGAATATTCCTCCGTGGGCGGGCGCAGCTTCGAGGGCACCGAGCTCGAGCAGGCGGTCCAGGTGGCGATGTTCACCAGGAAGGGCTGCGACCGGGTGATGCGCTACGCCTTCGACCTCGCCATGACGAGGAAGCGCAAGGAGGTTGCCTCCGCCACCAAGTCGAACGGCATCTCCATCTCCATGCCCTATTGGGACGAGCGCTTCGCCGCCATCTCCAAGGAGTACCCGCAGGTCAAGACCAGCCAGTTCCACATCGACATCCTGGCCGCGCACCTGGTGCGCAACCCCACCTGGTTCGACGTGATCGTCGGCTCCAACCTGTTCGGCGACATCCTCTCCGACCTCGGGCCCGCCACCACCGGCACCATTGCGATTGCGCCCGGCGGCAACATCAATCCCGAGCGCGCCTTCCCCTCCATGTTCGAGCCCGTGCACGGCTCGGCCCCCGACATCGCCGGCAAGGGCATCGCCAATCCCATCGGCCAGATCTGGTCGGGCGCCATGATGCTGGAGCACCTGGGCCACAAGGAAGCCGGCGCAGCCATCGTCAAGGCCATCGAGACGCTGTTTGCCGAAACCGACGTGCGCACCGCCGACATGGGTGGCAAGGCAACCTGCCGGGAGCTGGGCAGCGCGCTGGTCGAGCTGGTGAAACGAGGTCTAGCGTCACCTCCCCCCGCTGGTGGGGAGAGGGAAAGGCGCCCACAATCTGCTGGATTTCGCACGCAGGGTCGGCAGGATGCGTGCGAATCGCCAAAGCACCCCGATGGTCCAATCGCGAAAGTCAGGTCTGCCCGCGCTGATGCTGGCGCTCGTTGTGGCGGCGGGCCTGCCGCAGCACGTGCGCGCGCAGCCATGGCAGACCGAGACCGGCAAGGCCGGGCAGCCCGCTAGCCCGTTCTCGCCGTTCGTCCCGGCTCCAGCAACGGTGCCGGACCTGCGTCCGGCCGCGCCGGCGCTCGCGCCGCCCAACACCACCGTGGTGCCGCGGTCGAGCCAGGAGGGAAAGCCAGGTCCGGGGACCCCGGGGCAGCTATCGCTCGTCGCCCTGCTGACCCAGGACGGCCAGAGCATCGACCAGGGCCTGATCTGGCGGGTGTTCGGCCCCAAGCCAGGCCCCGACGGTAAGCCCCCCCTCATCTCGACCCACCGCGAGGCCAGCCCGGTGCTGCGGCTCGAGCCCGGCGAGTATCTCGTCAACGTCGCCTTCGGCCGCGCCAATCTCACCCGCAAGGTCACGGTCTCCAACGAGCGAGCCGTGCAGGAGCGCTTCGTGCTCAATGCCGGCGGCCTGCGGCTGATCCCTGTGCTGGCGGGCGGGGAGGCGGTCAACGCAAAGGCCGTCGTCTACGACATCTATTCCGACGAGCGCGACCGGTACGGCCAGCGCATGCGCGTGATGGGCGCCGTACGCCCCGGCGTCGTGCTCCGCCTCAATGCTGGCATCTACAATGTCGTCGGCACCTACGGCGACGCCAACGCCGTGATGCGCGCCGACGTGACGGTGGAGGCCGGCAAGCTCACCGAGGCGACGATCACCCACGCCGCAGCCAAGGTCACCTTCAAGCTGGTTGCGAGCCCCGGCGGGGATGCCATTGCCGATACGCAGTGGACGGTGGCGAACACGCAAGGCGAGACCATCAAGGAGACCGTCGGGGCGCTGCCGACACATATCTTCGCGCCCGGAACCTACATCGTGAGCGCGCGCAATGGCGGCGCCATCTTCCAGCGCCAGTTCGCGATACAGGCCGGGGACAATGTCCAGGTCGAGGTCCTGCGGCGCTGAGCGCGCGCTGGGTTGTTTGCCTCACGGGGCCGTCTTCGATTGCACACCACTGGACAGCCGCGGCGCGTGCGTGGCGTGTCCCCGTCTCACATCGGACTCTTGCCCGTGGCGCCTGCCGTGCGCGGTTCCTTGTGGCAGTCGAAGCTTTTCGTCTGCTGGTCGGCGATCCGGCGGGCGAGGGCGATCGCATCCTTGTTGGCGAGCGCGTCGATGTAGGCTACGTGGCAGGTCTCGGCGTCGGATACTTTCGAGACGACGAGCACGTCGCCGTTGTGCCCGTCGCGGGAGGTGTGGAAGCGCACGATGATGGCATAGGGCAGCTTGCGTTCGCCGCGCCGGTCGAAGCGCCACTCGACGGTGGCGCGGTTGCTGCCCGGCTCGAAGATCGAGTTGAAGGCGCCGAGCGTCTGGGTGGCCGCGCGGCGCTTGCGCGCCCCGGCGCCGACGCTCACGAATTGGCGCAGGTCGCCTTCGGCGACGTACACCGGCAGTCCGGAAAGCCCCTCGCACATCCACGCCCCGCCGCCCCGGTGGCGGTAGATCCGCTTGCAGGTCTTGAGGTCGATGGTGGTGTAAAGGCTCTTCACCGGGTTGGCCGCGGCCGGGGCCTGACCCAGAGTGGCAGCCAGAAGGCCGACGATTGCAGATGTCAGCGCCACAGAGCGCGCCATCGTCTCCTCCCTCGAGACGAGACCTGTTGCCCACTTATCCAGGCTTCTGGGCGAAGCAATGGCACAAACTGCTCCGGCGGGGAAGGATTGCGCCTGCCGCTCTTCCGCGGCCGGCTCGGCATGCTATACCCGCCCGACGCGGCCATCTCGAGGTCTGGTCTCATGGACAAGATGAAAATCGCGGTGACGGGGGCAGCCGGGCGAATGGGGCGTGAGCTCATTCGCAATGTCCACAGCCGGCCGGATTGCGTGGTGGCCGGCGCCATAGAGCAGGAGGGCTCGATCGCGCTCGGCCAGGACGTCGGCCTGCTGGCGGGCCTGGGCAGGCTCGGCGTTGCGATCACGGATGATCCTCTGGACGTGTTCGCCAAGGTCGATGCCGTGCTGGATTTCACCGTGCCCGAGGCGACGGTGGAATTTGCCGGCCTCGCGGCCAACGCCCGCATCGTGCACGTGCTCGGCACGACCGGTCTGGACGCTGCTGACGACGCCAAGATCGCTGCCGCGGCGCGGCACGCCACCATCATCCGCGCCGGCAACATGAGCCTAGGCGTCAATCTGCTTACTGCACTGACAAAAAAGGTTGCCGAGGCGCTCGATGCCGATTTCGACATCGAGATCGTCGAGATGCACCACCGCCACAAGGTCGATGCGCCCTCCGGAACGGCGCTGATGCTGGGCAGAGCCGCCGCCGAAGGGCGCCGCGTGGACCTCGACAAGGTCAGCGCGCGCGGGCGTGACGGCCACACGGGAGAGCGGCGCCGCGGCGACATTGGCTTTGCGAGCCTCAGGGGCGGCAGCGTGGTGGGCGAGCACTCCGTGGTGTTTGCCGCCGACGGCGAGATCGTCGAGCTGACCCACCGTGCCTTCGACCGGGGCATCTTCGCCCGCGGCGCCATCAAGGCCGCGCTGTGGGGCCGCGGCAAAGGCCCGGGGCTCTTCTCCATGATGGACGTCTTGGGGATCGAGCCGGCCAAGGCGAAGTGAGCCCGCGTGCCAAGCGCACGCCTCGCGGCTGCCGCCAATCGCTGATCTCGGGGGAACCGGCAGATGTCCTTGGATGACGTGGTCGAGCGGCTGGGCTCGGACAAGGAGACCTACAACAAGTGGATCGGCGTCTATATCGGCGTGCTGGCGGTGCTGCTCGCGATCTGCAACGTCGGCGGCGCCAACGCCACCAAGGATGCCACCCACGCCAACATCGCGGCCGCCAACACCTGGGCCTTCTTCCAGGCCAAGAACATGCGGCGCAATTCGGTCTCGATCGCTGCCGATGAGTTGGAGTTGATGCTGGCCGCTCAGCCCGCCATGCCAGAGGATGCCAAACGCAAGTTCGAGGACAAGATCAAAGCCTATCGCGCCCAATACCAGGCTCTTACGTCGGACCCCAAGCAGAGAGAAGGTCTCGATGAGCTTTTCGCGCGCGGCAAGGCCTACGAGGCCGCCCGCGACGTGGCCCTGCGCAAGGACCCCTATTTCGACTGGAGCCAAGCCCTGCTGCAGATCGCCATCGTGCTGGCTTCCGTGTCCCTGATCATCGGCAACCTGGGACTGCTCACGCTCAGTGGCGGCCTGGGCGTGCTCGGCACGCTGCTGATGCTCAACGGCTTCACGCTGGCGCTAAGCCTGCCGTTCCTCGGCTAAGAACGCGCCATCAATGCCGGCAGGGCCGCGAGGAAACGCTGCAGGTGTAGTTGCCTGGTCCGCCCGAGCAGGAAATGCGCTTGCTGACGGAGGCGTTGAAGCTGCCCCAGCGGCTGCCGTATTCCCAGGCCGTGAAGTCGATCCAAGACTGAATGGCAGCGCGAGTCGCTGCGGCCCGCGTCGAGCCGCTCCCACTGCCGTCGTGGAAGTGATCGGCCATACAAATCTTGCCGCCGATCCTCACTTTGTCATGCAACGCGTCCAACCCTGTGCTCTGCGCCTGTGCCGTCCCAGCCGGCACGCCCAACACCAGCGCCAACGCGCCCGCGCACACAAGAGCTTGTCTCATGATCCCCCAGCCTTTGCTGCCAACACGTGACGCACACTATACGTGATGCGTTGCCGATTTCCGATTGGCCGAGGGTTTCGCGCGCCGTCGCAGGAGCAGCTTTTCCACCGCGCCGCAGCATTTCCGTCACACTGGGGCAATCCTTCGCGCAGGAGTCAGGATTGCGGGCGCAGATGTGCATCGAGGGCTCGTCCCCTCGTCCCCACATCGAGGCGGCAGATGGATCCTGCCGGGACGGGCTCCGCCGATCCGCGCTACTTGGCCGCGACGACCGCGATCTCCACGAGCAGCCGCGGGTCGGCTAGCTTGGCCTCGATGCAGGCCCGGCCCGGCAGGTTCTCGCCGCCGGTCCAGGCATTCCAAGCCTCGTTCATGGAGTCGCGCAGGCGGATGTCGGGCACCCAGATCGTGGCGGAGACGACCTTGGTCTTGTCGGTGCCGCACAGCTTCAGCAGCCGATCGATCTCCTTGAGCACCTGCTGCGATTGCCCCTTCACGTCCTGCGACGGGTCGCCCGCCGTGATGCCGGCGGTGAAGACGAAGCCGTTGGCCTCGACTGCCTTGGAGTAGATCTTCGACGGTTCGTGCCGCTTGACGGTCATGGCGCCTCTCTCCCTACGCGGCCAGCATGTGGCCAATGCAACCGGCGCCTTCATAGCACGGGCACGCCGCCCTGCCATTTCAGAAAAGCGGCTCCTCGTACTGGAGCTTGCCGTCGATCACCAGGCCCTTGATGGCAGCATTGCCCTTGGCGTCGACGGCGACCAACGCCGCCATCCGTTTCTCGCGGGCCATCGCCTCGAGGCGCCTGCCCTGGCCCTCCGGCACGAAGTAGCTCTCGATGCCGTAGCGCACCTGGTGGGTGGCGCTGGGCGAGGCCCACAGCACCCAGTCGTAGGCGGTACGGCCCTTGAGCACGACGCGGTCGGGGGACGTTTCGCGCGGCATGTCGCGCGTCACCTTGACCGGCATCCAGGCGCCCTCGGCATTCTTCTCGATCACCACGTACATGCCGGTATTGGGGCCGGGAGCGGGGCCCTCGAGCAGGCGCGTTGGCACGCGGCCGACGTCGTAGCCCAGACGCACGAACTCGCCGCGGAAGAGGTCGCGGGGGTCGACCGGCACGATCGGCAGCGTGATCTCGCGCCCCGAGCTCAGGAGCCGCACGCGATCGATCACCATGGCGGCAAGCACGCCGGTCTGCGCCAGCGCCACGATGGCGAGCGAAAGCAGCAGCTTGCGGGGGGCGGTCATGCGGCGGCCTCCGCTGGGGGCTTGCGCTGGTGCAGCCGGTAGGCCGCCCAGGCGAGCAGGCTGACGATTGCGGCCGCGACCAGGAAGAACAGCGACGTGTTGAGCAGGGAGCCGAACGTCTTGAGGTAGAGGGTGAAGACCTCGAGCGCGAAAGCCGAGTAGGCGAGCCACAGCGCGGCGCGATTGTCGGCGCCGAGCGCCCACAGCATGGCGCCGAGCAGCATCGCGAGCGTCAGGATGGCGAGCAGCACGAGGCGCTGGACCGACATGGCCTCGCGTTGACCGCCGATGAAACCCGGCTCGTCGATGAACTGCAGGATGTAGAGGCCGGCGAAGGCCACGATCAGCGCGTAGGTGAAGAGCGCAGCCGAGGCGGGGATGCGCGCATCGATCTCCTTGGCCCCGGCAGCCGCGGCGAGAGCTGCGGCCGTGGCCAGCACGACCACGATCCAGTGGGCGTGGTGATCGAAGATGAAATAGCCGAGTGGCACCAGCCACACGATGAGGCTGAGCGCGGCCAGGTGCAGTCCCGCGCGCCACCGGAGCCATGCCGCCGCGGCGGTGGCGGGCACCCAGGCCAGGAGGAAGCTAAAGTGCGCGGATTGGGCAAGCCCGCGCTCCCAGTTGCTCCACACCACCAGCAGCACGAAGGCCGCCGCGAGCGCGGGGCGCGAGCCGAGCAGCACCGCGGCGAGCAGCGCGCCCGCCGCCCACATCAGCACCGCGTCGGGCGGGTTGCCCTCCATGTGGTACATCTGCGCGATCAGCATGATGGAGGCGCCGTAGACGGCGATGCCGCCGAGCACGGCGGCCTGGGCGAAGGCGTTGAGCTGGCGTCCGAACAGATAGGCCGCGCCGCCGTAGCAGCCCCACAAGGTCGCCAGCAGCAGGGCGAGGCGCGCGAGCTTGGACATGCCCGTCCAGTGCGCCGCCACGAAGCTCATCACGGCAAAGCCGAACAGCACCGCGCCGAGAATGGCGAAGACCGCGGCGATGCCGAAGGGCGATTTGCGCGAGACGAGGTCCGCGCGGATGGCCGAGGCGCCCGCCTCGCTCACCCAGCCCGAGGTCTGCCAGCGAACGAGGTCGCGCTCGACCTTGTGTCGGTACCAGGACATCGCCCGTCCCTCGCACGCGCACCCCAGCGCCCGCGCATTAGAATTGACCGGTGTTCATTCGTCAAGGGCCGGCTAAATGGGGCAAGCGCTTACTGGGCAGCCGGCGGCTCGAGGCGAGCGATTTCACTGACAAAGGTGTCGAGATAGCCCTACCAAAGGGCGTGATCCGGGGACCGCTGGACCAAAGGCTCGACCATCTGGCGGGGCCTGCGCAAGGTTTCCAGCGCCTCCGCCCGGTGCCCCATTTGCTCGAGCAGAATTCCGAGCTTGCGATGGCTGGCGGCGAGATCGGCGATCCATCCGGCGTTGTCGCGGAAGACTGCGCGTGCGCGTCGGACAGGCTCCTAGCCGAACAGATCGGCGACCGGCAGCTCGAGGCCTGGGGGTGCCAGGCGCAGCGTGCCGGTTGTGAGCGTGCGGGCGGCAATGGTCCCGTCGCTTGCGCGCGCGTGATGGGTGAGGGCGCGCGCCTCAGGATCGAGCACCAGGTAGTGGCACACGCTGGCCAGCTTGAAATAGCCGATCAGCTTGGCGCTGGTGTCGGTGTGGGCCGTGGTGGGAGACAGCACCTCGACCACGATGACGGGCGCGGGCACCGTCAGCTGCTGGGGCGGGATCGGCGCTCCGCAATGCACCAGCGCGTCGGGCTCATAGGCGGTAAAAGGATCGATCGGCACCGTCATGCCATCGGTGAAGACCTCGCCAGCGGACCGGCTGCCGCCATGCCTTTCGACTGCCTTCAGGGCAAGGAATATCCGGCCCTTATTCGTTGTGGTCCGCACGCTCCGGCGCCCTGGCAACGATCTGCCCGTTGATGAGCTCCGCACGCTGCCGCTCGCTCTGGCTATCGCCCCAGGCGAGGTATTCCGGCACGGTCATGAGGCGGCGCAGCGCGACGTTCATGGCTCCACAATAGCACGCCGGAAGCCCGACTGCCCACTCGGCAGGCGCTAGGGCCCAAGCCGCCATCGCCGTCTTGAGGTTCTCGTCGACCTTGTCGAGGAAGCCCGTCGTGGAGAGCCATTTCTGCTGGTCGCCGACGAGGAGGGCCAGGTCCTTGGTCATGAAGCCCGCCTCCACCGTGTCGACGCACACCTTCTCCAGCGTGCCCGCGAACTTGGCGAGCTGGGCGTTGTTGTCGAGCTTGGCGCGGTGGGCGAGGCCGCGGGTCCAGGCGAAGATGGAGGCGATCGAGTTGGTGGAGGTGTCGCGGCCCTTCTGGTGCTCGCGGTAGTGGCGCGTCACCGTGCCGTGCGCGGCCTCCGCCTCCATGGTCCGGCCGTCTGGCGTCAGCAGTACGCTGGTCATGAGGCCGAGCGAGCCGAAGCCTTGCGCGGCGGTGTCGGACTGCACGTCGCCGTCATAGTTCTTGCAGGCCCACACGTAGCCGCCCGACCATTTGAGCGAGGCCGCCACCATGTCGTCGATCAGGCGGTGCTCGTAGGTGAGCTTCTTCTTGTCGAACTCGGCCTTGAACTCCTTGTCGAACACCTCCTGGAACAGGTCCTTGAAGCGGCCGTCGTAGACCTTGAGGATGGTGTTCTTGGTGGAGAGGTAGACGGGGAAGTTGCGGTTGAGCCCGTAGTTGAACGAGGCGCGGGCGAAGTCGCGGATGAAGTTGTCGAGATTGTACATGGCCATGGTGATGCCCGAGCTCGGCGCCTTGAACACCTCGCGCTCGATCACCTTGCCGTCCTCGCCGGTGAATTTCAGCGTGATGGTGCCCTTGCCGGGAAAACGGAAGTCGGTGGCGCGGTACTGGTCGGCGTAGGCGTGGCGGCCGATCACGAAGGGGCGCGTCCAGCCCGGCACCAAGCGCGGCACGTTCTTGCAGATGATGGGCTCGCGGAAGATGACGCCGCCCAGGATGTTGCGGATGGTGCCGTTGGGGCTCTTCCACATCTCCTTGAGGTTGAACTCTTTGACGCGGGCCTCGTCGGGCGTGATGGTCGCGCACTTGACGGCGACGCCGTGCTTCTTGGTGGCGTTGGCAGCATCGATGGTGACCTGGTCGTCGGTCTTGTCGCGGTACTCCATGCCCAGATCGTAGTATTCGAGGTTCACGTCGACGTAGGGCAGGATCAGCTTGTCCTTGATGAGCTTCCAGATGATGCGGGTCATCTCGTCGCCGTCCATCTCGACGACCGTGCCAGCAACCTTGATCTTTTGCATGTGGGCCGACCCCTCGCGTGCTACGCCTGAACCGCGCCCGCCCTATAGCACCGCGCGCCAGCAGCGCAAAGATACGGCGCGTCGCATAGGGGGTTTGGCTCGACAGGTGCTCGCCATTTGGGCACGCTGGACCGGAAAAGCGCATGCGAACGGAGGCGCCGATGCGACATGCGACGGTGCAGGTCAACGACATCGAGATGCACCTGCGCGCCGAGGGTGACCGGAGCGCGCCGCTGCTGCTGTTCCTGCACGGCTTCCCGGAATACTCCGGCGCCTGGGACGAGGTGCTGCCGGCCTTTGCCGGCTCCTTCCACGCCGTGGCGCCGGACCAGCGCGGCTATGCGCGCTCCTCCAAGCCCGAGGGCCTCGAGGCCTATCGCATCAAGCATCTGGTTCGCGACATCCTGGCGCTCGGCGAGAAGCTGTCGCCGGATCGTCCGTTCGTTGTCGTGGCTCACGACTGGGGTGCTTCCGTCGGCTACGCCACGGCAATTGCCGCACCCAAGCGCGTGGCCAAGCTGGTGGTGATCAACGGCGTGCATCCCGGGCCCTTCCAGAAGGCGCTGGTCGAGGACGAGGCCCAGCGCGCCGCCAGCAGCTACATGCACTACCTGCGCGATCCGAAGGCGGAGGAGCGGCTTTCCGCCGACAATTTCGAAAAGCTGCTGGGGATGCTGGTCCGCTTCGGCCCGCAGCCGTGGCTGACGCCGCAGAAGCGCGCGGCCTATGTCGACGCCTGGGGCCAGCCCGGCGCGCTCACGGGCATGCTCAACTGGTATCGCGCCACGCCGCTGGTGGTGCCCAAGCCCGGCGAGGCGGTCGACATGGCCACGCTGCCCAAGCTCGACCCGGCCCAGCTCAGGGTGCGCATGCCCCATCTCGTCATCTGGGGCATGGAGGATCGGGCGCTGCTGCCGGTGACGCGGGCCACGCTCGCGGAATGGTGCGACGACCTCACCGTGCGCGAGATCGCCGGTGCCGACCATTGGGTCGTGCATCAGAGGACGGAGGAGGTGGTCGGCCTCATCCGCGCCTTCCTTGGGATGGCCTGAGCTTGGTCGCGATCCTCGTCAGGAACGGTGAGCCAATTGTCGCCGGCACGGACCTGCCGGTCGCGGCCGTCGTGCACGCCTGCCACGAGAAGGCGATCGATGCGGGTCTGGCGGAGCTGGCCGTGCCCGGGCTCGACCGGGCGACGCTGGAGCCGATCCTCACCTACTGCGCCGAGCGGCGCTGCGAAGGGGAGCATGCGACTTGCGCCGGCTGCCGGCTCCGGATCGAGAGCCTCGGCGTCAAGAGCTTCGATGATTTCGTGGCCCGGCACGCCGAGATCGTCTTTGCGAACTCCTCCGCTCGCTTGCTCGGAAACGGGACGGCCACGCTTGCTGCCCCGAGCCTCGAGCATCTCGCCAAGACCTGGGCGGGAGAGGAATACTGGTTCTGGGCGCGGCGCCTCATCCGCAAGCTGCGCCACGGCCTGCGCCGCGCCGGCCAGACTGGCGCGCCGCCGGCCGGCATGGGCGAGACGCCGGCAATCGTGTTGGTGCGGCCCCAGCTCGCCGACAACATCGGCATGACCGCGCGCGCCATGGCCAACTTCGGCCTGTCGGAGCTGCGCCTCGTCGATCCCCGCGACGGCTGGCCCAACGAGAAAGCGCGCATCGCGGCGTCAGGCGCCAATTTCATCGTCGATGAGGCACAGGCCTACGCGACGCTCAAGGAGGGGCTCGCCGGCCTCAACTGGGTGTGCGCCACCACCGCCCGGCAGCGCGACCTGGCCAAGACAGTGCTGACGCCGGAGCAGGCGGTGGCGGAGATGCGGCGGCGCATCGGCGAGGGCCAGCGCTGCGGCGTCGTGTTCGGGCCGGAACGCAATGGCCTCGAAACCGAGGAGGTCGCCAACGCCGATGCGGCAGTGATGGCGCCGGTCAATCCCAACTTCGCCTCGCTCAACCTGGCCCAGGCCGTGCTGCTCAT
This sequence comes from uncultured Alphaproteobacteria bacterium, assembly GCA_963738065.1. Classification (GTDB taxonomy): domain Bacteria; phylum Pseudomonadota; class Alphaproteobacteria; order Rhizobiales; family Hyphomicrobiaceae; genus AWTP1-13. Next base: position 306,136 of record CAVTVO010000006.1, on the reverse strand, counting down.
GAGCTACGAGTGGATCAAGCAGGCCAATGCCGGTACGCTCGGACGCGTCACCACCTACGAGGCGCCGGTCGCGCCGGGGTTGCGCACCCGCGGCTCGCCGCCTGCGACCAAGGAGGAGCTGATGGGGCTGTTCGAGCAGCTCGAGGGAGCGCTCGACGGCAGCGGCTTTTTCACAGCACCCGAAAAGCGTCCGAGCGTGGTGCAGAATTTGCGCAGCATGCTGACGCGGATGGGCGCGACGGAGCAAGAAATCCGCACTCTTCGAGGAATCGTCAAGGCGCTCACGGGAGGCAAGCGCCCCCGGCGCGATTCGCCATAGTTATGCCTCCTTTTACATCAAGCGATGCGCGCCTGCCGGGCAGGCAGGACTGCCAACGGAAAACGAAGCAAAAAGCCGGCTGGGGCGACTAACACATATGGGGCTTGCAACTATGGGCAAAGGCGCAAGAGCCGGCGTGGCGTTGGTGTGGGCGGCCGCCTTGATCGGGGGAGCAGCGGTACCGGCGCTGGCCCAGGCCAAGGAGCTGAGCGACAAGTCGGTGCTGACCCTGATGCGTTATGCGTGGGGCATGGTGCCGGACAAGTTCACGACGCCGCTCGGCAAGACCATCGAGGTGGACAAGTCCAAGCCGAGCGAGTTGATCGTGCCGATGGAGACGGCGCGCGACGTCATTCGCACGGCGCGCCTGTCTGCCTATGCCCAGATCTGCGAGCTGCCCGAGGAGCAGCGCGCCAACTACCAGACCCTGATGCGCCGCGAAGAAGCCAAGTCCAAGTGGTCGGATCAGCAAATGCTGTTCATCAACCAGCTGCACCTGTTCACGGTGATGACCCTGACCGGCAAGGTGCAGCTGGTCGAGAAGGACGGCGACAAGCGCGTCGTCGTGCAGGAGGGCAAGGCGCCCAAGGCCGCAAGTTGCTCGGACACGGAGAGGAAGAAGGTCCAAGAGCAGATCATGGCGTTCGTCGGCGCCAATCGGGTCCCGCCGCCGGCTGCTGCCGAGGCGAAGCCCGACGCCCGCGCCGAGTCTACCCCAGCAAGCCAGAAGAAGTAGGCCCTGCAAGTCCTGGGCGGCCAAATGCGGTCAAGGCGTTTGGGCGCAGCGCGCGAACGCGCTTGCGCTCGGCGCCCGGTGCGCTATAACGCGGGCGCGTCGAAGCTTTCGGCGCATGGTAAGCGCACCTGTGGTGCCCGGCGTTGCGACACCGGACACCTGTCGGTCCGCAGGTCAGCCTGCGGACAGAGGAGGGAGCGCTCTATGGTTCACGCTACCCATTGACCAGCGACTTTTTGGAGTGCCACTCGCATGACCAAGCGCGTCCGCGCCAAGCACAAGATCGACCGCCGCCTGGGCCAGAACATCTGGGGCCGGCCGAAGAGCCCGCTCAACAAGCGCGAGTCGCGCCCCGGCCAGCACGGCGAGCGCCGCCAAGCCAAGCTCTCCGACTACGGCCAGCAGCTGCGCGCCAAGCAGAAGCTCAAGGGCTACTACGCCAACATCAACGAGCGGCAGTTCAACCGCGTCTACCAGGAGGCGCGCCGCTTCAAGGGCTCGACCTCCGAGCATCTGATCGGACTGCTGGAGCGCCGCCTCGACGCCATCGTCTACCGCGCCAAGTTCGTGCCGACCATGTTTGCGGCGCGCCAGTTCGTCAGCCACGGCCACATCGCCGTGAACGGCCGCCGGGTCAACATCCCGAGCTTCCGCTGCCGCGTCGGCGACCTGGTCGAGGTGAAGGAGAAGGGCAAGCAGATGACGCTGCTGCTCGAGGCGATCAAGAGCGCCGAGCGTGACGTGCCCGACTACATCGAGGCCGACCACAACAAGATGACGGCCAAGCTCACGCGGGTGCCTGCCTTGAGCGACGTGCCCTTCCCGGTGCACATGGAGCCCAACCTGGTCGTCGAGTTCTACAGCCGTTAGGACGTCGCGGCGGACTACAACGCCGCTCAGCGCGTCCATCGCGCGGCACGTTTCTCGGCGAACGAGGCGAGCCCCTCGGCCGCTTCTTGCGTCTGGCGCTTGGCGGAGTGGCTCTCCACCAGCGCCTCGAAGGTGGCGCGATCGAAGCCGCCCCAGGCGGACTGCAGGGCAACGGCCTTGGTCTCGGCCAATGCAACCGGCCCATTCTCGAGAATGCGTGCGATGGTCGCCTCGCCGGCCGACGCCAAGTCCGCCAGCGCCACCACCTGGTGCACAAGGCCGAGGCGCTGGGCCTCGGCGGCGCCGAAGCGCTCGGCGGTGAGGGCATAGCGGCGCACCTGCCGCACCGAGATGGCGTCGTTGAGCTGCGGGATGATGATGGCGGCCGTCAACCCCCAGCGCACCTCGGCGATCGAGAAGAGGGCGTTGTCGGCAGCGATCACGACGTCGCACGCCGCAACGATGCCCGTGCCGCCCCCGAAGCAGCCACCCTGCACCAGGGCGATGGTGGGGACGGGCAGGCGGTTGAGCCGATCGACGGCCTCGGCGGTGGCCCGGCTGACGCGAATGTTCTCCTCGGGCGAGGCAATTCGCACCGAGTTGATCCAGGCAAGGTCGGCGCCGGCCTGAAAATGGCGGCCGTTGCCGCGGAGCAGCACGCTGCGAAGCCCCGGGTGCTTCGCCAGCTCGTCCATGGCGGCGAGCAGGCCCTGGATCATATCGCCGTTGTAGGCGTTACCCACCTCGGGACGGTTGAGCGACACGGTGGCGACGCCGCGCGCATCGATGCTGTGGAGGACCGGAGCGTTGGTCATGGCAAAGTCTCCGCTTGCGCCACCCAGACGGGTGGCGACCGTGGCCGAGCGTGCATCTTGGCGCCCCCCGACCGCGCAGCATAGGGGCCTGCGCACGGACGCTCTTTGCGCCCCAGGCGGCGTGCCGTCACCCGAAGGTCACCTGGACGTGAGCGGTCTTGGTTTGGCCATATCTTTGCCGCGAGCTATAGATGCGGGGAGCAAAGCCAGGGATTCGTGTGACGAAGCGGTGGTTTCGCACCGACGACGCTGTCGGCGCCTGCGCCGGGTCAGCGGGGCCCGGGCTTTTCGTTGAGTTGTCCGATAGAGGGCAGGACCTGATGCGAGACGGCCTCGGCAGGCTTTTGATTCTGGCGGTGTTCGCGCTGGGGGTTGCCGTGGCTTGGACCACGGGGGCGACGGCGCAAGGAGCCGATGGCCGCTGGTGGGAGTCCTTCCCGGATTCGGCCGCCAGGATGGCCGACCGCGCCGCACCTCGGACGATGCTACGGCTCGGCGCAACGAGGCCGTGGACGACCTGCGACCCAACGACATTCCTTTCCGCAGCGACATCATGATCGATGCGCTCGAGGGCGCTCTGCAGAGCTATCAGCGCATCGTCGCCAGCGGCGGCTGGCCCACAATTCCCGGCGGGCGCATCATCCGTCCCGAGGATGACGACGAGCGCATGCCGTTGCTGCGCCAGCGGCTGCATGGTCAGCGGGGAGCTGCCGCGCCGACAGTCGGACGGGTTCGGCTTCGGCTACGGCGACGACCTCGAGACCGCCGTGCGCCGCTTCCAGCTCAGCCACGGGTTGCGCGTCACCGGCCGCGTCGACAAGTCGACGCTGCAGGCCCTGAATGTGACCGCGGAGGCCCGCCTCGCGCAGCTGCGCGCCAATCTGGCGCGGCTGCGGGAGCTGATGGCGCAGCGGGTCGAGGACCGCTACATCCTGGTCAACGTTCCGGCTTTCCAGCTCGAGGCGGTGGAACGCTACCGGGTCGAGCAACGACATCGCGTCATCGCCGGCAAGCCCGAGCGCCAGACGCCGTCCGTGCGGGCCACCATCAAGGCGCTCAACTTTTTTCCCTACTGGCGCGTGCCCGAAAGCGTCGCCACGCTCGATCTGATCCCGCGCCTGATGAAGGAGCCGGAGTATCTGCAGAAGGAGCAGATCCGCGTGTTCACCGGCTCCTACAACGGGCCGGAGGTCGATCCCATTGCCATCGACTGGCGCCAGGCAGACCGCACCAAGCTCAGGTTCCGCCAGGACCCGGGCCCACAGAACGCGCTGGGGCTCGTGCGCCTCGACATGCCCAACGAGCATGGCGTCTACATGCACGACACGCCAATGAAGCAGCTCTTCAACCAGCGCGGCCGCGCCTTCAGCGCCGGTTGCGTGCGGGTGCAGGACGTCTTCACGCTGGCCGAGTGGGTGGCGCGCTACGAGCCGGGTTGGGAGCAGCCTGGCCGCGCGCAGGAGATCCTGGCCGCCGGCAACGCCTTCGACCTCACCCTGACGCGGCCGGTGCCGGTCTATTTCACCTACATCACAGCCTGGGCCGAGCCCGACGGCTCCATCCAGTTTCGCCCGGACATCTACGGTCGGGACGGCTCGCGCGAGATCCACGAGCAAGATCCCGGCGAAGGCCCCGCTCCGCCCTGGACGCTGGCGCCCTGAAGGTAGCGCTGGCCGTGCGCAATGCGCCGCAGCATTTCCCCCTCGCAGGCCCAACCGCTCACTTCAAAGGCCGGGCGATCTCCGGGGGCACCTCGCGCTGGTAGGCGTGGCCGACGGCGAAAAGCTGAGCCTCGGCGTAGGGGCGGCCGACGAGCTGGATGCCGTTGGGCAGGCCGCCATGGCGCGGGACCGGCAGGGCCAGCGTCGGCAGGCCCAGGTAGTTGATCGGCCGGGTGTACTTCACGACGCGTCCCATCGCCGCCTGCAGGTTGGGACTGGCGGCGACATCGAGGTCGGCCAGCGTCGGCAGCGGGTCGGCCAGGATCGGCAGGATGGCGAAGTCGAGCCCCTTGAAGGTCTGATCGAGGGTGCGCTTGAGGTAGATGCCCCGCGCGCGCAGCGCGGTCATATGGTCGACCGCGCCGATGAAGTGCCCGACCTCCACGCGCGCGCGCACCTGCGGGCTGTAGTCGTCGGGGCGCGTGCGCACATAGGCGGTGTGGGCTGCCGACGCGTCGGGCAGCTGCACGAGCTGGACCAGGTGGTCGAGCGTCTGCCAGTCGGGGAAGCGGCAAGGGGCGCGCTTGATGCCGAGCTTGGCCAGCACGGCCAGCACGTCCTCCAGCATGCGCTGCACTTGCGGATCGGCGTCGGCGATCACGCTCTCGTCGACCCCGACCTTGAGGTCGCGCACGGGATCATCGAGGCGCGAGAGGTAGTCGGGAACGGGTTGGGAGGAGGCCGCGGGATCGCGCGGGTCGGCACCTGCCAGGAAGGTGAGCGTCAGCGCCAGGTCCTCCACATGGCGGGCGATGACGCCGACCGTGTCGAGCGCGGGGGCGAGCGGCATGGCGCCGGCACGGCTGACGCGGCCCCAGGTCGGCTTGATCGAGGCGATGCCGCAGGCCGCGGCCGGCAGGCGCAGCGAGCCGCCGGTATCGGAGCCGAGGCCGGCAGGGATGGCGCCGTAGGCGACGGAGGCCGCCGTTCCGGCCGAAGAGCCGCCGGTGATGCGTGTGGGGTCCCAGGGGTTGCGGGCGTGGCCCAGCACGTAGTTGTGCCCGGTGGGGCCGTAGGCGAATTCGGCGAGATGCAGGGTTGCAACCTGCAGCGCACCCGACGCCTTGAAGCGGGCGATGACCGTGGCGTCATGGGTGGCCGGTTTGTCGGGTCGGATCTTGGCGCCCCAGCTCGGTATCTTGCCCTTGCGGTCGAACATGTCCTTGTGGGCGAGCGGCACGCCGGCGAGTGCGCCCCGCGCAGTGCCCTTGGCGATGACGGCGTCGGCGGCCTTGGCGGCGGCGAGCGCCTCCTCCTCCTCGAGCGCGATGAGGCAGTGGGTCAGCTCGTTGCAGGCCTTGAGGCGCTGGATGGAGGCCTTGGTGGCCTCCGCGCTCGAGACCTTCTTCTCGCGGATCGCCCTTGCGAGCGCGCGGGCGGACATGCTGGCAAGCTCGATCATGGCTTGGCCTCCTCGACGAGCACGCGTCGGAAGTCGTCGACGTCGGCGCTCAGGGGGAGCTCGCGCGCAACCTTGTCGGCCGTGCGCGACAGCAGGGCGGCATGCGCCTTGGCGGCGGCGCGGCGCTCAGGGGGCATGTCGAGATACGGGGCGGCATCATCGCCGCCCGGGGCGGGAGGCGGAGCTTTGGAGCTGGGCATGGCGTCTTTCCCTCGAATGCTCTGTGCGCGTCAGGCCCGAACCTAGCGGGCTTGGCGGAAGCGAACAATGTAGAACAATGTTGCCATCAGTGCGGCGGGGTCCGCATCCCCAACCTCGAATGGTGAAAGGGAGTTCCGCCGCGCCCGCAATCACTCGAAGGCCGGGTCGATGGGCACACGATAGCCGTTGGCGAGCCGGTTGGTCTCGTTGGCCATGCCGACCACGCCCATCAGCTCGCCGAACATGGCCTCGCTCATGCCGGCCTTGCGTGCTGCCGCCGAATGGCTGGCAATGCAGTAGCCGCAGCCGTTGGAGACGCTGACGGCGAGATAGATCATCTCCTTGGTGAGGGGATCGAGCGCGCCCGGCGCCATCACCTCCTTGAGGCTCTTCCAGGTGCGCTTGAGGAGCGCCGGGTCGTTGGCGAGGTACTTCCAGAAGTTGTTCACGTCCGGCACGCCCCGCGACTTCTTGATGTCGTCGAACACGGCGCGCACCTCGCGCGAGGCCTGCGCATGCTCGATCGGCTGCGGCGTCCACTTGCCCATGCTTTCCTCCCGTCATGAGTGCTGCATGGGCACAGTCTAGCCAAACCGGTCGCGAGCAACATCCCGCACGCGACCTGCACGGGCGGCACAGACTGTGCCGCAGGGAACTGGCGCGGGCTCGCCGCCGTGCGAGGCTTGCGGCACGTGAGAGGCCGATTTGGGCTCTCGCAGCAGTCCAGCAAACGCACGAGGGACGTGTCATGAGAGCAATCATTGCGATGGCGCAGGCACCCGACGTCACGGACCGCATCTCCGGGGTTGCCCGCGGACCGGGGCTGATCGAGCGCGCCCGCGAGGTCTTCAGCATCTGCTCGCGCGCGGCAGACGCCGCCCACGCCTACGAGGAACTGAAGGCGATGTCGGGGGGAGAGCTCGCCAAGCGCGGCCTCAAACACGCCGATTTGCCCCGCGCGGCCTACGACAAGCTCGTTGGAAAAAACTGAACCGGAAATCTGTCTGCAGACGCCTCACCGACGGCTCATGCCGACCGCAGATGCTCCCGGACCGCTTCCAGCACGGCCCGGAACATCTGCGGCGTGAGCTTGCCGGTATTGGTGTTGTAGCGTGAGCAGTGGAAACTATCGAACAGCGCGAGGCCGGGCCGAGGGTCGTGGCGGCGGCCGTGCGCGAAGGGGAACACCGAACGGCGCACGGCGAGCGCCGCCAGCGTGCTGTCATGAGCGATGCGCCCGAGCGCGAGGATGGCGGCGAGGCGAGGCATCGCCGCGATGCGGCTTGTGAGGTAGGGCCGGCAGGTGCCGATCTCGGCAGGCGTGGGCTTATTCTGCGGCGGCACGCAGCGCACGGCGTTGGTGATCATGCAGTCGACGAGCACGAGCCCATCGTCGGGCGCCGCCGCGTAGTGGCCTTTCGCAAGACCCAGCCCCAGCAGGGTTGCATACAACAGATCACCGGCAAAATCGCCGGTGAACGGCCGGCCCGTGCGGTTTGCGCCCTTGAGACCGGGTGCCAGGCCCACGATCAGGAGACGGGCGCTGGCCGCGCCGAACGAGCCGCACGGCGCCGTTGTACCAGGAGGGCTCGGCCTGCTGGTTGGCAGTGCGGAACGTGACGAGCCGGGGGCAAAGGCGACAGTCGGGCGGGGCTTCGGGCGGAACCTGCGCCATCCCGGTGCTCTGCCAAGGCCGACGTGAAGCGGGAGCCTTGCCTCAGCGAGCCGGCTCGTCGTCCTCGTCGGGATACTCGAGGGTGGCTGCTGCCGGGGCTTGGCGGCCGCGCATGGGGCGGGAGCCGGGCTCACGCACGGGACGCGTGGCCGGGTCGCGACAGATCTGATCCTCCAGATCTGCCAGATCGATGAACTGGTCGGCCTGCCGCCGCAGCTCGTCAGCCACCATCGGCGGCTGGGTCTGCAGCGTCGAGACCACGCTCACGCGCCGGCCGCGCATCTGCATGGCACCCACAAGGGCCCGGAAATCGCCGTCGCCCGTGAAGAGGAGCACGTGGTCGAGGTGCTCGACCAGACGCATGGCATCGACGGTGAGCTCGATGTCCATATTGCCCTTGATCTTGCGGCGGCCGAGTGCGTCGGTGAACTCCTTGGTGGGCTTCGTCACCATCGTGTAGCCGTTGTAGTCGAGCCAATCGACGAGGGGACGGATGGAGGAGTATTCCTGGTCTTCGGCCAGCGCAGTATAGTAAAGCGCGCGCACGAGCTGACCTTTGGTACGGAAGAGCGCCAGCAGGCGTTTGTAGTCAATGTCGAAACCCAGCGCCTTTGCCGTGGCGTAGAGGTTGGCGCCGTCAATGAAGAGCGCAAGGCGCTCATTCGGGTAAAAATGCATCTGTTGACCTCAGTAATGCCTATAGCCCCCTAAAAAAAGGAGGCTAGTAGAGTTGCCCATGTGGTTACCAATTTGGTATGCCGCGCGACAAATGCCAAGGCGCAAATACGCACACCTACAGGAATCTCGTGCTAAACTGTGCGCATCCTTAAGTTGTGTGCCGCTTCCGCAGAAACTCATCTAGAGGACTACGCTGTGTGGTGCAGGCGGGTGCGAGCAAAGTAATTCTCGCGCTCGGCGCGAATCTTCCAGGACGTTGGGGATGCCCGCGCGAGGCATTACGTCGCGCGAGCCAGGAATTGGTACAAGCCGGTCTGCCCCTCGTGGCCGCCTCGCGTGTGTATGCAACGGCCCCCGTCGGTCCGGGCCGGCAGGCACCCTACCTCAATGCCGTCTTGGTTCTGGAGGCCCACATGGGGCCATCAGCGCTCTTGCGACTGGTCAAACACCTCGAACGTCGCGCTGGCCGACGCTTCTCCCCGCATTGGGGCCCCCGCTCCCTCGACATCGACATCCTCGACTATGCGGGCAGGCGCATCGGCAGACCCGCGTGGCGGCGCGAGCGGGGTCGTCTGATTCTGCCGCATCCTCAGATGCACAAGCGTGCGTTCGTGCTGGTGCCGCTGCTCGAGGCTGCTCCCCACTGGCGCCATCCCGTGCTCGGGGTAGCCGGCCGCGCCCTGCTTGCCCGCATCGATCGCCGCGGGCGTGGGAGCGTGCGGCCAACCCTTGATTCTGTGGCACCGACGTGCGACAAGAAGACAACCTGAGAGCGCGCTTCGGAAGGAGGCTTCCGGAGGCGTTTTTTCTTGTTCCTTCGATCTGAGAGGATGAGCGCATGGCCCGCGTGACGGTCGAGGACTGTGTCGACAAGGTTCCAAACCGCTTCGAACTGGTGTTGCTGGCGGCACACCGGGCCCGGGCAATTGCCAACGGCTCCAACATTACCGTGGATGCGGAGAACGACAAGAACCCGGTGGTGGCGCTGCGCGAGATCGCCGAGAAGACGATTCCGCCCGATGATATGCGCGAGGGGCTGATCCACTCGATCCAGCGCAACGTCGAGGTGGACGAGCCGGAGGCGGCTGCGGCGCCGAGCCTGCCGGTCGAGCGCCGGCCGGTGCTGGGTCGCGATGACCAGTCGACCGACACGGTGGTGGATGTGATCACCGAGGAGCAGCTGCTGAGGGGCATGGAGAGCCTGACGCCGACCGAGCCCTCCGCCAACGGCGGCGGCAGTGGCGGTGGCGGCTCCGGCCGGAACCCCTGAGGACCTGCGGACCCCTCTGCGCACCGCCGGTAGCGGGCGTACCTGGGGAACGTCTCTGCCTCCCGCGTCGCATGGGTCAGTAGCCGTGGGGCGATGACGTTGCCGCGAGCGGGAGTGCGCGAGGCGTGGCATGATGCGCCAATACGAGCTGGTCGAGCGGGTCCAGAAATACGACCCCAGCGCCAACGAGGCGCTGCTGAACCGCGCCTATGTCTATGCCATGCAGGCGCACGGGAACCAGAAGCGCGCCTCCGGCGATCCCTATTTCTCCCATCCCCTCGAGGTGGCGGCCATCCTGACCGAGCTCAAGCTCGATGATGCCACGATCGCGGCGGCCCTGCTGCACGACGTCATCGAGGACACCGACGTCACCCGCACCGAGATCGATCAGAAGTTCGGCAAGGAAATCGGCGCCCTCGTCGAGGGTCTGACCAAGATCAAGAAGCTCGACCTGGTCACCAAGAAGGCCGAGCAGGCCGAGAACTTCCGCAAGCTCCTGGTCGCCATCTCCAGCGACATCCGCGTGCTGCTGATCAAGCTCGCCGATCGCCTGCACAACATGCGTACGCTCGAGCACATGAAGCCCGAGAGCCGGCGGCGGGTGTCTGAGGAGACGCTGGAGATCTATGCGCCGCTGGCCGGCCGCATGGGCATGCAGACCCTGCGCGAGGAGCTGGAGGCGCTGGCCTTCAAGTGGGGCTATCCCGAAGCCTGGGCGGCCGTCGTCGACAAGCTCGCCGACATCCACAAGAAGAACACGGGCCTCGTGGAGGAGATCGTCGCCGCGTTGAAGGCCAAGCTCGCCGATGCCGGCCTCGAGGCCGAGGTCTATGGCCGCGAGAAGAAGCCGTTCTCGATCTGGCGCAAGATGGAGAACCGGCAGATCTCGCTCGAGCAGCTTTCCGACATCTACGGTTTCCGCATCGTCGTTGATGGCCTGGATGCCTGCTATCGCGCGCTCGGCATCGTGCATTCGGCCTGGCGCGCGGTGCCCGGCCGGTTCAAGGACTACGTCTCGACGCCCAAGCAGAACAACTATCAGTCGATCCACACCACCGTGGTGGGCCCGCGCCACCAGTGGGTGGAGCTGCAGATCCGCACGCGAGAGATGGATCGGATCGCCGAGTATGGGGTGGCCGCGCATGCCCTCTACAAGGACGGCACGGCGGCGCCGCCCAACGGCGCCGGCTCGGCTGGCATGCCGCAGAAGGAGAACCCCTACATCTGGCTGCGGCGCCTGGTCGACACCCTCCTCGAGGGCGACAACCCCGAGGAGTTTCTCGAGCACACCAAGCTCGAGCTGTTCCAGGACCAGGTGTTCTGCTTCACGCCGAAGGGCCGGCTCATCGCCCTGCCGCGTGGCGCCACGCCGATCGATTTTGCCTATGCCGTGCACACCGACGTCGGCAACTCCTGCATCGGCGCTGCCATCAACGGGCGCCAGCTGCCGCTCACCACTCAGCTCAGGAACGGCGACCAGGTCGAGATCCTGACTGCCAAGGGACAGACGCCGCCGGCGGCGTGGGAGCGCATCGCCGTCACCGGCAAGGCGCGCTCCTCCATCCGTCGCGCCGCGCGCGATGCGCTGCGGCGCCAGTATTCGGAGCTCGGCCGGCGCCTCTTGGTGTCGGCCTTCCGCAGGATCGGCCAGGACTATTCCGACGAGGCGCTCAAGCGGGGTCTCTCGCGCCTGACGCAGAAATCGGTCGAGGAGGTGCACGCCGGCGTCGGTCGCGGCGAGCTGCCCGTGAAGGACGTGGTTCGCGCCGTGGTGCCCGAGGCCGAGCTGGAGAAGGACCCAGCCGTCGCGCGCAAGCGTGGCCGCCGCGACCGCGGCCAGGGCGAGGAGGGCTGGTTCAACGTCGCCAAGGTCATCGGCCTCAAGTTTCGCTGGCCGGGGGCCGGCAGCGGGGAAGCGCGGCAGGCGCTCCCCATCCGCGGGCTCAAGAACGACTTGCCCGTGACGTTCGAGGAAGGGGGCGCGGTACCGGGCGACCGCATCGTCGGCGTGCTCTCGGAAGGGGAGGGCATCCGCATATTCCAGATCCACTCGCCGCGGCTCAAGGACTACGAGCACGAGCGCTGGATCGACGTGACCTGGGACATCGACCCCGAGACGCCTGAGCGCTTTCCGGCCAAGATTGTGGTTACCGCGCTCAACGAGCCGGGCTCGCTCGCCCAGATCGCCCAGGCGATCGGCGAGGCCGACGGCAATATCGACAACGTCAAGATGCTGCGCCGGGCACGCGACTTCACGGAAATGCTGATCGAGCTCGAGGTGTGGGACCTCGACCACCTCACCCAGGTCATTGCGCGCGTCAAGGGCAAGGCGGTCGTGAGCGGGGTGGAGCGCTCGTTCGGGTAGCGCCGGCAATCCTGGGTCGGGATGGCCAGGGGCCAGCGAGTCGCGACATATTCCCGCCGCGACTTGGGATAGGATGGGGCAACCATGTTGCGGACCTTGGCGCGGGGACCATGACGCTCGGCGGCCGTCGCTTCCTGTTGAGTCTCGCCATCGTGGCGGCCAGCGTGTGCCTGGCGCTGGGGGTGAGCCTGCCCATCATCAAGCTCACCAAGTTCGTGTTCTTCACCTACGAGCACTCGCTCATCTCGACCGTCAACGCGCTGATCCGCTCGGGCCAGCTCTTCCTCGGCATCACGGTGCTGATCTTCTCCATCGTGCTGCCGATGACGAAGCTGCTCTACCTGCTGCTGCTCTCCACCCTGCCGCAGCGCGAGCTCAGGCGCCTCTCGCGCCAGCTGCGCGCACTGGAGTGGCTCGGCAAATGGTCGATGCACGACGTGCTGGTGCTGTCGCTATCGATCTTCTTCATCAAGAGCCAAGGCGTGTACGACGCCAAGAGCCTCAATGGCGTCTACTTCTTTACCGCGGCCGTGCTGTTCATGATCCTGGCCTACGCGTGGCTGCGCAACGACGTCAGCGCCTCGGAGGCGCATGCGGCGTCCGCTGCTCCAGCGACCTCGATTGCCAAGAAGCCGCCGCAGCCACCCTCGACCCTGCGCAACTTCGCCTTCAGCTTCCTCATCATCCTCGCCACGGTGTTCTTCGCGCTCGGCGTCATGCTGCCGGCGATCCGCTTCACCACCGTGTTCGTGTGGACCAACCAGCACTCGGTTGCCACCATCATCTGGGCGCTGTGGCAGAACGAGGAGTTCTTCCTCTGCTTCGTGATCTTCATGTTCTCGATCTTCTTTCCCTTCCTGAAGCTGTTCTACCTGCTCACGCTCGTCACCTCGCCCGACATGCCCGCCGAGTTCCGCAACAAGTCGATCTCGGCCATGGAGTGGCTCGGGCGCTATTCGATGACGGACGTGATGGTGCTGGCGCTGATGATCTTCTACATCAACGCGTCGGGCTATACGGAGGCGACCGTGCTGCCGGGCATCTACTTCTTCGCCGCGTCCGCCATCATGACCATGCTGGCCTACGGCTGGGCCAACTCGGTGACGCCGGGGCTCGCGCGTCGCGCAGCCCAAGCCCATCACCCTCCAGGAGCGCCTGGCCGAGCTCGCCCCGCCCACCGCGGAGCCGAGCCAGCACGCCTCGTGAGCCCTGCCGGATTGCTCTTTACTCGGCCGGCTGGGGGCCTGTGACGGCGCCCGTGCCGCGCGCGACGAGCTTGCGGCCGGTGAGACGGCGGATGACGACGTAGAAGACGGGCGTGAAGATCAGGCCGAAGAGCGTGACGCCGATCATGCCCCAGAACACGGCGGTGCCGAGCGCGATGCGCATCTCGGCGCCGGCGCCCACCGCCAGATAGAGCGGCACCACGCCCAGCGTGAAGGCGAGCGACGTCATCAGGATGGGTCGCAGGCGCAGGCGGCAGGCCTCGACCGCGGCGGCCACGGTCTCCTCGCCCTGCTCCTCGAGCTGGCGGGCAAATTCCACGATCAGGATCGCGTTCTTGGCCGCCAGCGCGATCAGCACCACGAAACCGACCTGGGTGAGGATGTTGATCTCGCGCCCGTGCAGCCATACGCCGAACGCCGCCGACAGCAGGCACATGGGCACGATCAGCATGATGGCGAGCGGCAGCGACCAGCTCTCGTATTGCGCCGAGAGCGCGAGGAAGACGAACACAACGCTGAGGACGAAGATATAGTAGCCGGTGCGCCCGACCTTGGCCTCCTGGAACGACAGATCGGTCCACTCGAAGGTGACGCCCTGCGGCAGCTTCTCGGCCGCGAGGTTGCGCATGATCTGCAGCGCCTGGCCGGAACTGACGCCGGGTCGGGCGATGCCGTTGACCTCGGCGGCGGGGAACAGGTTGTAGCGCGGCACGCGCTCAGGCCCGGCGATCTCCTGGAAGGTCACCAGGCTGCCCAGCGGCACCATGTTGCCGTCGGTGCTGCGGACGCGGATCTTCGAGACGCTCTCGGCATCGAGCCGGTAGTCGCCGTCGGCTTGCGCAGTCACCCGGTAGGTGCGGCCGAACATATTGAAGTCGTTGACGTAGGCCGAGCCCATGAACACGCGCATGGCCTCGAAGATGTTGGTGACGGGGACCTTGAGCATCTGCGCCTTGTCCCTGTCGACGTCGACGAAGACCTGCGGCGTGGCTGACTGGAAAGTGGTGAAGACGTTGGCGATGCCGGGCGTGCGGTTGGCCTCGGCGACGAACTGCTGCGTGATGCGTGCGAACTCGCTGGCGGGCATGCCGAGCGTGTCTTGCAGCCGCATCGAGAAGCCGGCGGCCGCCCCCATCCCGCGCACCGGCGGCGGGATGAACACAAACGACTGCGCCTCCTCGATCTGCGCAAGCCTGGCCCGCACGTCCTGGGCGATCTTGTCGATGGTCAGGCCGCGGGCGTGACGCTCCTCGAAGTCGTCGAGGACGAGAAAGAGCAGGCCGGCGTTGGTCGCCGCCGTGAAGGTGGCGCCGTTGCGGCCCGTGAAGGCGTTGGAATACTTCACGCCGGGTGTCGCCAGCGTGGCGTTGACCGCCTTCTGCACCACGGCGTCGGTGCGCGCCAGCGAGGCGCCGGGCGGGAGCTGGATGGAGAGGATCAGGATGGCCCGGTCGAGATTGGGGATGAAGCCGGTCGGCAGCCGCGGCACGAACCAGCCGGCAAAGCCGATCAGGGCCACGTAGGCGATCAGCACCACCACCCATCCCCGCGCCAGGCCGCGCACGAGCCGGCCATAGCCGCGCGCGAGGGCATCGAACAGGCGGTCGAACAGCCGGAAGAAGGCATGCACCGGGGCCATGAGCCGGGAGCCGTGGTCTTGAGCCGCGTGCGGCCGAAACAGCAGCGCGCACAGCGCCGGACTCAACGTTAGCGAGATGAAAAGGGAGATGGCGGTGGCGGTGGCGATCGTGATCGCGAACTGGCGGTAGAACATGCCGGTGATGCCGCCGATGAACGCTGTGGGCACGAACACGGCGAGCAGCACCAGGGCGATGGCGACGAGGGCGGCACCCACCTCGTCCATGGAGACCTGGGCGGCGCGCAAGGGGGTGAGGCCCTCCTTCAGCTTGCGCTCGACGTTCTCCACCACGACGATGGCGTCGTCCACGACGATGCCGACTGCCAGCACCAGCCCGAACAGCGTCAGCATGTTGAGCGAGAAGCCGAAACCTTGCATCACCGCGCAGGTGCCGATCAGCGACACGGGGATGGCGACGACGGGGATGAGGGTGGCGCGCCAGGTCTTGAGAAACAGGAGCACGACCAAGACCACCAGAACGGTGGCCTCCACCATGGTCGTGTAGAGCTTCTTGATCGAGACCTCGATGAACTCGGTGGGATTGTAGGTGATGCGGTATTCGAGCCCCTTGGGAAAGGTCGTGGCCATCTCGGCCATGGCCTTCTTGATGCCGGCGGTGGCGGCCACGGCATTGGAGCCCGGCTGCTGGTCGACGACGATGATGACGGCAGGATAGCGGTCGGCGTAGCCCTTGGCCGAGTAGCTGAGCGCGCCGAGCTCGACGCGGGCGATGTCCTTGACGCGCACGACGCGCCCGTCGGTGCCGATCTTGACGATGATGTCCTCGAACTCGTCGGCGGTCCGTGAGGCGCCCCTTCATCTGCAGCGAGACCTGGAACGCGTTCTTGTAGTCTACCGGCGGCTCGCCCAGCGCGCCGCCCGCCACCTGCACGTTCTGCGCGCGCAGCGCATCGAGCACCTGCTCGGCGGTGAGGCCGCGCAGCGCGATGCGCTCGGGGTCGAGCCAGATGCGCATGGAATACTCGCGCACGCCGAACAGCCACACGTCGCCCACCCCGTAGAGCCGCATCAGCTTGTCGCGCACGTTGAGCAGGCCGTAGTTGGAGATGTAGACCGAATCGTAGGTCTTGTCGGGCGAGATCAGATGGATCGCGAGCAGCA
The DNA here is from genome assembly GCA_963738065.1 of uncultured Alphaproteobacteria bacterium. Lineage (GTDB taxonomy): Bacteria > Pseudomonadota > Alphaproteobacteria > Rhizobiales > Hyphomicrobiaceae > AWTP1-13. Next base: position 290,097 of record CAVTVO010000006.1, on the reverse strand, counting down.
GGTCGGGCGAGCGCTTGCGCACGGTCAGCCCGTTGCGCCGCACCTCGTCGGGCAGGCGGCGCTCGGCGGCGCTGACCCGGTTCTGCACCAGCACCTGCGCCTTGTCGATGTCGGTGCCGACGTCGAAGGTGACGGTCAGCGAGAGGTTGCCGTCGGCGGTCGACTGCGAGGCCATGTAGATCATGCCTTCGACGCCGTTCACCTCCTGCTCGATCGGTGCGGCAACCGTATCGGCCACCGTCTGGGCGCTGGCACCGGGATAGGACGCCGTCACGGTGATGGTCGGCGGGGTGATCTCGGGCAGCTGGGCGACCCCGAGCCCCCAGTAGCCGATGGCGCCGATGATGGTGATGACTAGCGCGACGACGGCCGCGAAGATCGGGCGGACGATGAAGAATTGGCTGATGCGCATGCGTCGCCTTTCGATCCCCTCTCCCCGGCTGCGGGGAGAGAGCTCACTCCTGCTTCTTCTGCCGCACGCCACCGGCTGTCGCTTCCGACACGGCAAGCGTCTCGGGCTTGGGCGACACCTTCTGCCCGGGCCGCGCGCGTTGCAGGCCGCGCGTGATCACCCACTCATCGCCCGACAGCCCTTCGCGCGCGACGCGTAGCCCGCCGAACAGCGGGCCCGGCACGATACCCTTGCGCGAGACCGTGCCGTCCGCGCTCACGGTAAGCACGTACTTGTTGGTCTGGTCGGTGCCGATCGCCTCGTCGGGAATGAGCACCGCCCTGTAGGGCGCCGTGCCGGTGACGCGCACGCGGGCGAAGAGGCCGGGCGAGAACAGGCCGGCCTCGTTGCTCATCACGGCGCGCGCGCGCAGCGTGCCGGTGCCCTGGTCGAGCCGGTTGTCGAGGAAGTCGACGCGGGCCTTGTGCGGGAAGCCGCGCTCGTCGGGCAACTCGACCTCGACGGCGGCACCGACGTTGGCGGCGCCGGAGCCTACGCCCCGCTCGGCGAGGCGCTTGTACTTGATGTAGTTGTTCTCGCTGACGTCGAAGTAGATGTAGATCGGGTCCTGGCTGACGATGGTGGTCAGCAGCGTGGCGCCGGCCACGGAGCCGGCGCTGATCCAGTTGCCCGCCGTCACCAGCGTGCGGCTGATGCGTCCGGTGATGGGCGAGGTGATGTCGGCGAACGACAGCTCGAGCTCGGCGGTCCTGGCCTTGGCTTCCGCCACCTTCTGAGCTGCCTCCGCGTCCCGCACGATCGCCATGCGGTCATCGAACGTCTTGTCGGAGATGATCTTCTTCTCGAGCAGCGGCTGGCCGCGCACGATATCGCGGTTGGCGTTCTCGACTTTGGTCTTGGCGGCGAAGACTTCCGCCTGCGCCTGCTCGAGCGCGCGCTCGAAGGGCCGTGGATCGATCGCGAACAGGAGATCGCCGCGCTTGACCTCCTGGCCGTCCTTGAAACGCACCTCGGTCAGATAGCCCGAGACGCGCGCGCGCACCTCCACCGTCTCGACCGCATCGAAGCGCCCGGTGTACTCGTCCCACTCGACGATCTCGCGCATCAGCGGCTTGGCGACGGTGACGAGCGGCGGGGGAGGCGCGCCCTTGGCTTGCGGCAAGGCCTGGCTCGTGCCGCCCTGGTCGCAGCCCGCACTCACAGCCGATAGCGCGATCAGGACCGAGAGCAGGCCCGTCCGGCAGCCGTCACCCCAGCATTTCAGCATGCCTTGTACCACCCGTCGCGGCCGAAGTGCCGCATAACTTGAACGAACGCGGTCGGCGCCAGCCGTCGCGCTGCCGCCACCCCGTGCTTCGGCGGCCGGAAATTTGCCCGCAGCGCGGCCCGAGCGCAACAGTTGGGGTCCTGGCGAGCTAGAGCAAGATCGTTTCTGATCGAAGCGCTTGGCTTCGATCATGGAACGTGAATCTTGCTCTAAAACTCAGGAATAGAGCAGGATTCACGCTTCGGCCTCGACGTCTCGGTTGAGGTGGGGTGATTCCATCCGAAGCGATCCTGCTCTAGTTGGACCAGAATGTGGACGCGCGGGCACTGTAGCGGTTCATGCGGGCGTGCCTGGCCCGGGTGGGCTGCGCGGCGGCCCTCTTGCCTCGGGCGCCGCCCCTTGCGGCCATGGCCCGACCCTTCGACCTGGAGCCGTTTTGCACGACGATCTTGGTCTGGGCATAGCCATGCTTGTGCACGAGCTTGAAGAGCTGTGCGGCGTGGCCGGGTGCCAGACGGATGCAGCCGTGCGAGGCCGGGCGGCCGAGCAGGCCAACCGCGCTGGTGCCGTGAAACGCCGTGCCGCGGTGGAAGAAGACGGCATGCGGCATTGGGGCGTAGCCGTACTGGCGCGAGCGCCACAGGCGAGATGCCCATTGCGGATGGAATGTGCCGGTTTTGGTGGCGTATCCCGCGCGGCCGGAAGAGATGGGCCACACGTGCCGTTTCCTGCCGTTCTCGATGACGATGAGCTGCTGGGAGCCCAGATCGGCTCGCAGCAGCAGGGTGATCGGCGGCGGTGGCGGGGGAGGCGGAGGCAGCTGCTCGAGCAACGGCAGGGCGGTGAGCGCGACCGGGCCGGCCGAGGAGGGCGCTGGCGGGGCGGTAGCGGGTGCACCGGCCGGAGCTTCCAGCGCCGCAGCTGCCTGGCTCTGCTGTGCGGTCCTTGCCGAAGGCGTTGTGGCGGCAGCGCCGACTTGCTCGCCCCCATCCTCGGCGGCCAGTGGTCCGCTGGCCAAAATCACCGCAAGCGCTACGCAACTGGCAAGCCGTCGCATTTGGTCTCCCTGTCCGACCGGAAACTACGATAGGAGTGGCCTATCTATAGACGGAGGGGCGCTCCCGAACACTTAATTCTTCCGCAAGAAATGGTAAACGCCCGCGGGCCGATCAGTTGCCGAACAGCAGGTCGAAAAGGGTCTTGGGTCTGCGGCCATAGCCCTCGGGGCGCCTCGGCTGGGCGATGACCGGTGGCGGCGGCGGGGGCTTGGCCTGTCGCAGCTGGAACTCGTCGGTGATGCCGTCGGCGCTGGCAACCACCAGCTTTCCGTCGTCCCAGGTCCATTGTGCGAGCTTGGTGCCCTGGCGCTGCACCTCAACCGACACGACGGCATTGGACTGCAGGTCGATGACGGCCGCGTGCTCGACCTCCTCCGGTCCACCGTGCCCCGCGACCACGCCGGCATGAAAGCGCAGGACGGCGATGCCCTGGAAGGGCGGCTTCTTGACGTCCCACTCCAGGATGCGGGGCTTGCCCTGGCCCACCATCTCCAGGTTGACCTTGAGGCGCGGATACTCGTCGTTGACGGCGACGAACTGGCGGCCCTTTCGATAGACGCGCCAGTGCTCGAGGCCGGCATCGGGCAGCTCGGGCTCGTCGGCGTGCATGTTGATGCCGAGCCCCTCGAGCGCCTGTGCCGCGTCCTTGAGGCCCGGGTCGAGGGAGAGCGCCTTGCGCAGGTCTGCTGTCGCCTGATCGTTGCGTCCGAGCGCCAGGTTGATCTCGCCGCGTGCCCAGTAGGCCTCCGCGCTGTTGGCATCGAGCTTCAGTGCGCGCTCGACGTCCTTGAGCCCCAGCTCGGCCTGCTGGTGCTGGCGGTAGGTCCACGCCCGGTAGGCATAAGCCGTCGGGGAGCGCGGCTCGAGCTCGATGGCACGCGCAAAGTCGTTGAGCGCATCGTCGTAGGCCTCGGCCTTGGCATAGGCCAGGCCGCGCGCGGCATAGTAGGCGGCCGAGGAGGGGACCAGCTCGATCGCCTTGGCGAAATCTTTGACGGCGGAGGCGGCGTTGGCGGCTTGCATGTAGGCGCTACCGCGCAGCGCGTAGATTTCGGCGTTGTAGGGCTCGAAGGCGATCGCGCGGCTGTAGTCCTCGATCGCCTCCTCGTAGCGCTCGATCGCCATCTTGGCCTCGGCGCGGCTGCGGTAGGCGGCGCCGAAGCGGGCATCGAGGCTCACCGCTCGCGTGAAGTCGCGGATGGCGCCGTGCGGACGATGGGCGGCGAGCTCGGCGCGGCCACGGCCGCTCAGCGCCGCCGGGCTGTTGGGGGTGAGTGCGATCGAGCGGCTGTAGTCGGCGATGGCCTTGTCGATCTGGCCGAGCTTGATATGAGCCGCGGCGCGGTTGCTGTAGGCCGCCGCATAGCCGGGCGCGAGGACGATCGCGCGGTCGAAGTCCTTGATCGCCTCCTTGACGACGCCGAGACCCAGCAGCAGGTTGCCGCGGTTGTTGTAGACGGCGGCGTATTCTGGATAGAGCTGGATGGCCCGGTTGAAGTCCTCGATAGCATCCTTGTGCTGCTGGCGCCGCATGTAGGCGACGCCGCGGTCGTTGAGGATGGTGGCTCGGCGGTCGTTGGGCAGCGACTTGTCCTCGAGCACCTCGCTGTAGATGGTGATCGCCTGCTCGGCGTTGCCGCGCACCAGGGCGCCTGCGGCCTCGCGTACCCGCAGCGTGCTCGATTCGCCCTGCGCAGCGACGGGCTGGCTTGCCAGCAGGGCCAGAGCGAGTGCCGTAAAGAGCCGTCGCAGCATCATTATCCCTTGTCTGCAGCAGGTTGGCCGTCGCCCGACGCCCCGGCGGACTCCACGCAGGATGGTAAGCGCTTATAGCTCAATTCGGGCAACATCGGAACGCAGCCGGCACAGGCTGGGGCGTTCGCGCCCCGGCTTAGTCGGCCGTCACCTCGACAACCTTGGCCTCGCCCGTGCGCAGCTCGATGGCGCGCTCGTAGTGCTTGTCGCGCGTCTCAACCCTGATGCGGTAGCGTCCGGCCTGCAGGATCGCCGAGGGCTCGGGCTGCCCCGTGCTCCACACGTTGTTGCCGGCTTCGTCCGTGACGTCCCAGAACACTTCGGAAAGCGGCGTCCCACCCGACCCGAGCAGGCGCAGCTTGAGGCTTGCGGCCTGGTGCTCGAGCGTGAGCTGCAAGGTTTGCCCGGCATTCACCTCGACCTCCCGCTCGACCCGCGCGTTCAGGGTGCCGAGCCGGCCCTCCACGCGATATTTCCCGCCGGGCAGCAGCAACACGGGCGAGGGCCGGCTGGTGGTGACCACGTCCGGGCTATCGACGCGCTCGACGCGATAGGAGACGGGCTCGCTTGCGGCCTGCGCCGCATCCAGGGGCTTGGTCGCAAGCGCGAGCCGGCCGACCGACACCGAGAGCGTGCGCTTCACCACGTCGCCGGGCCCCAAGGCGAGGCTTTCACGCGCCTCGATGATGCCGAGCCGGGCGATCGCGTAGTAGGTGCCGGGAGGTAGCATGAAGTCCGCCTGCCGCGCGGCCGAGCGCGCCACCTCGCGCCGGCCATTGGGTGAATCGGGGTCGTCCTCGGCGATGCTGAACACCACTGGATCGGTGGATTCGGCGATCTCCTTGCCGACCGCGGAGAGCTGTACGTGCGCGGTGCTGATCGCGATGTCGACACGGCCCTGGCTACCCGCCGGCACCACCACCGAGCGCTCGGCGCGCACCAGCCCCTGCTCGACGCGCACGAGGTAGCGGCCGGCAGGGAGAACCGCAACGCTTTCGCTACCCTTGAAGGCGACGAGCGGCGCGCCGGTTTTCGCGGCGTCGCCCTCCGCCCCCGCATCCGCGATCGTGACGATGGCATCCTCGAGCGGCGCGCCGGTCTTCTGCGTCTGCGCTGTCACCAGCAAGGTACCGGCGTTGAGGGGAAGCTCGACCAGCGTCGGTCCCTTGTCGGCGACGGCGACGGCCGTGCTGGCCGACACTGCGCCCTCGTGTGCCTCCACGACATAGCGGCCGGGCGCGGCCGGCACGTATGGGCTTGCGGCCCGACCGGAGAAGAGCAGGGTTGCAGGCTGCCCCTCGGCGCGCACGATCCAGTCGAGCACCAGGCCGACCGGCTCCGACTTCGGAGCGAGCAGGGCGCGCAGGTAGAGGCCCGCCGGCGCGTCGGCGGGCGGCTTCGGCACGGCCGCGGGTACTGACGCAGCGCCAGCCGACGCTCCACCCGGCGTGGCGGCGGGAGCGGGCATGCGCTGTTGCGTGGCAGTGGCCGGCGCTGGGCTGCCGCCCGCATCGCTGCTCGCCAGCCGCAGGGCCTCTTCGAGGGCCGCTCCGACTTGCCCGGCGTTCTGCGGCGTGAACATCCGCCCGCCCGTGGTTTGCGGCAGGCATGCCATCTTCGCGGTCTCGTCCGGCTTCAAGGCGAGGCCCACGACGTAGACGGCGATGCCAGCGCCGCGCAACTCCTGGGCGCCGGCGCACACGTTCTGCTGGCAGTTGTCGGCGTCGTCGTGAATGAGGACGATGCTGCGCCGCCCGGGCGGCGGCGGCAGCGACTTGGCCGCCTCGCGCAGCGCCAGGGTCAGTGGGCCCCGCCCACGCGGATTGAGCCGTTCCAGGTGCGCGAGCAGATGGGATACGTCGACGGGCTCGGGCGGCTGCATCACCTCCACGTCGCTGCAGTCGCCGCGGCGATGGCCGAACGAGGTGAGCCCCACCCGCGTCTGCGGGGGAACCTTGCCGAGAGCCTGCCGCAGGGCGTCGCGCGCCACCACGAGCTTGCTGCTCCTCGTGCCCTCGATATTGCCCCACATGGAGCCCGAGCCGTCGAAGATGACCGCCACGGAGGTCGGCTCGGCGGCGTTTGCCTGCGGGATGGCCAGGGTGCCGAGCAGCGCGGCACACGCCAGGGCAAGTCCCCGCCGGCAATCCTTCGTTCTCATACCTGCTGCTACCCTGCGTGGACCCTTATTCGCTTCGGCCCCATTGTACTCGCGAGCGAGTTGGTTTAGCGAGGGCTTTGCTTGCGGTTGGGGTCTGGGATTGTCAGAGCTGGGCACGTCCGCCACGAGCGAGGAAACATGAGCCGGGATACCCTCGAGCTGCTCCTGAAACGCCGGTCGGCGAAGGCGGCGATGCTGTCAGAACCCGGCCCCACGCCCGTCGAGCTCGAGACGCTCCTGACGGCGGCAACGCGCGTGCCCGATCACAAGAAGCTCGAGCCCTGGCGCTTCGTCATCTTCGAGGGGGAGGCGCGCGCAACCTTCGGCCGGGTGCTGCTCAAGGCCTGCCTGGCCGAGGAGAAGGAGACACCGTCGGCCGCACGCCTCGAGATCGAGCGCACGCGGCTCCTGCGCGCACCGACCGTCATCGCCGTCATCTCGCGCGTGACCGCCAACCCGGCAGCGCCCGAGTGGGAGCAGGTGCTCTCGTGCGGGGCGGCCTGCTTCAACCTGTGCCTGGCCGCCAACGCGCTGGGCTTCGGCACCTGCTGGATCACCGAATGGTATTCCTATAGCGCGGGCGTGCGCACAGCGCTTGGGCTCGCGCCCAACGAGCGCGTGGCGGGCTTCGTCTACATCGGCACGGCCAAGGAGCAGCAGCCCGATCGCGACCGGCCGCAGCTTGCCAAGATCGTCACCCGCTGGACCGGCTGACGGTCGGCGCAGCATCAGGAGGCAAAGAGTGTTTTACGGAACTATCGAGAACAAGCACGGGCTGAAGCACGACCCCTTCAAGGCGATCGTGACGCCGCGTCCCATCGGCTGGATTTCGACGATCAGTCGCGACGGCATCTGCAACATCGCCCCCTACAGCTTCTTCAACGCGGTGGGCGAGAAGCCGCACTACGTGATGTTCAGCTCCTCGGGCCGCAAGGACTCCATCAAGAACGTCGAGGAGACGGGCGAGTTCGTGTGCTCGCTCGCCACCTGGGACCTGCGCGACAACCAGAACATGACCTCGGCGTCCGTGCCCTACGGCGTCGACGAGTTCCCGATCGGCGATCTGACGGCGGCGGCGAGCCGCCTCGTCAAGCCGCCGCGCGTCAAGGAGAGCCCGGCCGCGCTCGAGTGCAAATACTGGCAGACGGTGGCGCTGCCGCCGCTGCATCCCGGCGGCGAGACGAAGAACTGGGTGGTGTTCGGCCAGGTGGTCGGCGTCTACATCGACGACCGCTTCGTCAAGGACGGCATGCTCGACACCGGCGCCATGCGCCCGATCGGCCGCCTCGGCTATATGGAGTACGGCGTCATCACGCCCGAGACGATCTTCTCCATCGACCGGCCCAGCGTCGAGGAGGCGATGGCGAAAGTGAAGCTGAGGGCCGCGGAGTAGGCGCGCCGGGCTATCGCCGGCCGAACAGGCGCTCGATGTCGGCAAGCTCCAGCTCCACGTAGGTGGGGCGGCCGTGGTTGCACTGGCCGGAATAGGGCGTCGCCTCCATATCGCGCAGGAGCGCGTTCATCTCCTCGCGCGTCGAGCCGCCGCCCGGCGCGCACGCTGCCGTGGCAGGCCATGCGTCGAGCACACCGCGGCCAGCCGCTCCTTCGAGCAGGCGCCGCCCGCTCGCCCGTCGCCTGCCATGCCTCGCGCGCCAGGTCGCGCACCAAGCCCTTGACGTCGGTGTCGCCGAGCAGCGCCGGCACCTCGCGCACCATCGACCGCGCCCGGCCCGAAGGCCTCGAGCGACGAGACCCAGCTCGGCAAGCTCGCCTGCGCGGGCGGCGAGGGCTGCGGCCTCGTCGGCCTCGAGCTCGACGATCTCGGGGATCAGCAGGCCCTGGCGCGCCACGCCGCCGTTGGCGAGCGTCGCCTTCATGCGCTCGTAGACGAGGCGCTCGTGCGCGGCGTGCTGGTCGACGATCACGATCGGAGGTGCGCGTCTGCGCCACGATGTAGGTCTCGTGCAGCTGCGCGCGCGCCGCCCCCAGCGGCCGGTCGAGCAGCGTCCTCCGGTAGCGCCTCGGCGCCGGCGCGCGCATCCGCGCTGGGCTCGGCGCCCGCGCCGACGAGGCCTTCGAGCGGGCGCCTGCATCAGCCTCGGCGAAGCCGAACTGGAGCGGCCGTGCTGCGTTGATGGCGAATAGGAGCCGCGTACCCGCGGCGACGCTCGAAGGGCACGGAGCGTCGCGCGCTTGAACGCTTCGAGGCGTCGCTGCGCCGCCGCGCGGCCGAGGCGCGATGGCCGGCGGCGTCGAGCGCTGCCGCTGAGCGCGCCCGCCGACCAGCGCGCGCACGCGGCCGGCATCGCGGAAGCGCACCTCGGCCTTGCTCGGGTGCACGTTGACGTCGACCTCGCGCGGGCGGCAGCGTCGACGAACAGCGCCAGCAGCGGATGGCGCCCGCGCGGGCAGCAGGTCGCCGTAGGCCGCGCGCACCGCGCCGATCAGCAGCTTGTCCTTGACGGGGCGGCCGTTGACGAAGAGGTACTGCTGGCCGGTATCGGGCCGGTGCAGGGTCGGCAGGCCGGCGAAGCCCGACACGGCGCACGCCCTCGCGCGCGCCGTCGACGGCAAGCGCATCGTCGAGGAACTCGCGCCCCATGATGCGCCCGAGCCGGCTGCAGATGGCCGTCGGGGCCCAGCGGCCTCGCGCGGAAAGCGCAGGCCGGTGCGCTCGCCCGTGGTCAGCGTGAAGCCCACCTGCGGGTGCGCCATGGCGAGGCGCTTCACGACCTCGGAGACGCGCCATGTTCTCGGCGCGCTCGGATTTCAGGAACTTGAGGCGCGCCGGGCGTGGCCGAGAACAGGTCGCGCACCTCCACGCAGCGTGCCGGCGATTGCCGCGCGGCCGGCCGCACCGCCTCCTTGGCGCCGCGGTCGACGACGATCTCGTAGGCCGCCGCCGCGTCTCGCGCGCGCGACTGGATGCGTGAGCGTGGCGATCGGCGCCGATCGAGGGCAGCGCCTCGCCGCGGAAGCCGAGCGTGGCGATGTCGAAGAGGTCCTCGCCCGACGAGCTTGGAGGTGGCGTGGCGCTCGACCGCGAGGGCAGAGGTCGGCGGCGCTCATGCCGGACCCGTCGTCGCTGACGCGGATGAGCGAGAGCCCGCCCGCCGCCGTCACGACCTCGATCTCGCCGGCGCCGGCGTCGAGCGCGTTCTCGACCAGCTCCTTGACGACGCTGGCCGGGCGCTCGACCACCTCGCCCGCGGCGATGCGGTTGACGGTCTCCGGCGCTCAGCTGGCGGATGCTTGCCATGGGCATCATTCGGGGGCATCTTCGGGGGTCAGACCCCTGGTCTCGACCTAGCAGCGAATAGTCAACGTCAGCGCCAGGGGTCTGACCCCGGCTACGTCTACTTCGGCAGCGCCGCCACGCGCTCGCGCGTGATCACCTTGGCGAGCTCGACGGCCGGCTGATCGAAGGGATCGACGCCCATCAGCCGCGCGGCGAGAATCGTCTCGAGCATGAAATGCATCATCAACGCCCCGACGCCCTTCTCGTCAAGGCGGGCAAGATCGAAGGTGCGCACGGGCCGGCCGGCGCGCGCGAGCGCTGCGGGCACGGCCTCGGCCTGCGCCGCCACCAGGTCGCCGGCGGTGCGGCCGGCGAGGTAGTCGAGGCCGGCGCCGGCGGCCAGCTCGGCCGAGATGCGGGGGCCGAGCCCGGCCGACGGCGCGCGGATGATGCTGATCAGGTGCTCGCGCGGCCCGTCCATGAAGAGCTGCAGCTGGCTGTGCTGGTCGACGGGGCCGAGCGCCGCGATCGGCGCGGTGCCCTGGCCGCCCTTGCCCAGGCTCTCCGCCCACAGCTGCGCGAACCAGGCGCCGAAGCGCCCGAGCCGGTCCGCGTAGGGCATCATGACCTCGCAGCGGATGCCGCGCTCGCGCGCGAGGCCGACGGCAATCGCCGCGCCCTCGGCCGGCGCAAAGCCGCGCGGGGAGGAGGCCGCCATCAGCGCATCAACCACCTCGCGCGCGCCGGCGCGCACGGCCCGCGCGTCGAGCCCGCGCGCCATCGCCGGCAGCAGGCCGACGTTGGTGAAGACCGAGTAGCGCCCGCCGATGCCGGGGTGATGGTCGAGCAGGGGAATGGCGTGTGCCGCAAACAGCGTGCGCAGGCCGTTGCTCTTGCCCGGCGCGGCGGGCTCGGTGATGCCGAGGAACAGCTCGGGCATTCTCTTCTCGAGGCCGGCGGCCTTGACGGCCCCCAGCGCGGCCAGCGCCTGCACCAGCGTCTCGGGCGTGCCGCCCGACTTGGAGGTGACGACGAAGCGCGTGGCGGCGAGGTCGAAGGAGGCGAGCGCCGCCTCCAGGGTCACGGGATCGAGGTTGTCGTAGAAGCGCGTGCGCGGGCGGCGGCGCTGCGCGGGCGTCGCCATGCCGGGGATGTGCCAGCCGCCGAGCTGAGCCAGCGTCTGGCCGCCGAGGCTCGAGCCGCCGATGCCGAAGAAGACGATCGTGTCGGCGCCCTGCGAGAGTTGCGCAAGCGCGGCCTCGGCGGCGGCGAGGTCGGCCGTCTCCTCGGCGATGCGCAGGTGCGGCAGGCGGCGGGCACGGTAGTCGTCCTGGAGGGATGCGATGGCGGCGCCGAGTGGGTCGAGCCAGCGCGCGAGCTCTGCAGCGCTGAGGCCGTGCCTGCCGATCACGCCCTCGAGGCAGCCAGCAATCGATTGCGTGTAGGAGGCCATATGCTCGCTCGCCTTGCTCGTGTGCGGCAGCGAGCCCTAGCGCGAATTGACGGGGCTGTCATCCCGGCCGGAACGGTCAGTCTCCCTCTCCCCATCATCTTCCATGGGGAGAGGGCCGAGGTGGGGGCAGACGCTCGCTCCGGCGCTTGTTGCTGCCCCTCACCCTAACCCTCTCCCCGTAAGAACGGGGAGAGGGAATGTCAGCTGCGCTTGGCGGGCACCGCGGCGGCGGCCGGCGTTGCGGGGAGGCCCACCGGCTTGCCGACGATGGTGACGATCGGCTCGTGGCCCTCGAACAGACGCTTGGCCACGCGCTTGACGTCGTCCAGCGTGACGGCTTCGATCTCGCGCGTTGCGGCTGTCGACGTAGTCGATCCCCAGGTCCTCCTGCTGGATCCACAGCAGCTGATTGGCGATCTTGGCATTGCTGTCGAAGCGCAGCGCGAAGGAGCCAGTGAGGTAGTCTTTGGCGTCGCGCAGCTCCTTCTCGGTCGGCCCCTCGCTGGCGAAGCGCTTGAGCTCGGCGCGGACGACGTCGAGCGACTGGGCAACCGCCTCGTTCCTGGTGGCGACGCCGCCCGAGAAGATCGAGGTGTGCTTGTAGGGTGTCACGGAGGTGTAGACCGAGTAGGCGAGCCCGCGCTTCTCGCGCACCTCCTCCCACAGCCTCGAGGACATGACGCCGCCGCCGAGGATGGTGTTGAGCACGAAAGCGGGCATGAAGTCCTTGTCCTTGCGCGGCATGGCGGGCAGGCCGAAGCGCGCCACCGACTGCGGCACGGCCATCTCGATCACCTTGAGCTTCTGGCTCGAGGCGGGAAGTATCGTCGGCACGGGCGAGAGCTGGGCCTTGGCCGGCAGCTGCCCGAACACGTCGATCGAGCATGCCGGCCAGCGTCGCGGCATCGATGTCGCCGACCACGACCACGCTCAGGTTGTCGCGCGCGAACGTGCGCGCCCAGAACTGGGCCAGGTCCTCGCGGGTGATCTTCTGCACCGAGGCCGGGGTGCCGTTGGCCGGGCGGCCGTAGGCATGGCCGGGGAAGGCCATCGCCGCCCACGCGTCGGCGGCGACGCGGCTGGGGTCGCGCGAGGCGTAGGCAAGGCCCGCCTGCAGCTGGCCGCGCACGCGCTCCACGGCGTCGGCATCGAAGCGCGGCTTGCCGAGCGCCAGGGCCATCAGCGCCACGGCTTTGTCGCGGTTCTCGCTCAGCGTCTCGAAGCTGCCGTAGAAGGCATCGCGCGAGTCCTCGAAGCTCATGCGCATGGCGATCTCCTCCACGCGCTCCTGAAACTCCTTGGAGGTGAGGTCGCCCGCACCCTCGTCCAGCATGCCGGCCAGGAAGTGGGCCACCCCATCCTTGCCCTCGGGGTCCTGGGCGTTGCCGCCCTCGAAGGCGAAGCGCATGGCGATCAGGGGGACGCTGTGCTCCTCGACGAGCCAGGCCGTCACGCCGCTGGGGCTTTTCACCACCTGTATCTTCATGGCCTCGGCCTTGCTAAGCGAAAAGACGAGCGCTGCCGCAACGAGAAGGACGGCGAGTGCCGCCCGGCCGCAGACTGTGATGGGCCGCAGGGACGTCATGCCGGTCCTCCCTCAAGATTTGTCCGCAACCGCTTTGGCGACGGTGCCGGATTCCGGCTCGGAGGCCGTCGGGATCAGCCAGCCGGTGACGGAGCGGCGGATATCGAGGTGCTTGACGGCGGCGAGCTTCACATCATCGACGGTCACCTTGGCAATGGCGGCGGGCAAGTCGTCGACCTGCTCGATCGTCATGCCCAGCAGCATGCCCTGGGCGTAGCGGCGTGCAAGCGCACTCTGGCTGTCGGATTCGTAGATGAAATCGGCGATGTAGGCCTTCTTGGCGCGCTCCAGCTCGGCGGCCGTCACGCCGTGCTCGCGCAGCTCGTGCAGGACACGGTCGATGCCCGCCTCGAGCTTGTCGAGGGGAACGCCTTCGGCCGCCACCGCGTAGAGGCCGATGGTGCCGCTGTCGAGGCCGAGGCCCGAGTACCAGCCGCCCGCGCTGGAGGCGAGCTTCTCCTCCGAGACGAGGCGTTGGTAGAGGCGGCTGGTGGTGCCGTTGGCCGGCGATCTTCGTGAGCAGATAGAGTGCTTCCGTCTCGCCCGCGGCGGCGTGCGTGACGGAGGGCGCCAAATAGAAGCGGCGCACGGACGCGTTGCCGGCACGCGGGTCCCTGAATTCGACGCGCCGTGCGGCGCGCTGCGGCGGCTCCTGCGGACGCACGCGCGGCTTGATCTCGGGGTTGGGCTTGAGCGGGCCGTAGGTGGCTTGCGCCAGTGCCTTGACCTCCTCGACCGTGACGTCGCCGGCGACGACCACGATGGCGTTGTTGGGCGCGTAGAAGCGCTTGTAGAAGGCGAGCGCGTCCTCGCGCGAGAGCTTGGCCATCTCGTGCATCCAGCCGATGATGGGGATGCGGTAGGGATGGTTCTGATAGAGCGCCGCCGACATCTGCTCCGAGAGGAGGGCGGAGGGGTTGTTCTCGGTGCGCGATCGACGCTCCTCGAGGATCACCTTGCGCTCGGTCGCCACCTCCTTCTCGGTGAGCCGCAGGTTCACCATGCGGTCGGCTTCCATGGCCATGACGGTCTCGAGCCGGTCCTTCGAGATGCGCTGGAAGTAGCCGGTCACGTCGTGACTGGTGAACGCGTTGTCCTGGCCGCCGAGGCGCGAGACGATCTTGGAGAACTCGCCGGAGGCGATCTTGTCCGTCGACTTGAACATCAGGTGCTCGAGAAAGTGAGCGATGCCCGACACGCCCGGGGGCTCATCGGCCGCGCCGATGCGGTACCACACGTAGTGGGTGACGACCGGCGAGCGATGGTCGGGGACGACGACCACCTCCAGTCCGTTGGCGAGCTTGAACTCGGCGACCCCGCTGGTGGCCGGGCTCGCGTTCAGCGCTTCGAAGCTTTGGATGAACATCGTGAGGGTTAGGGCGAGAAGGAGATGGAGGCGGGGATTGCCTGGTGTCCACATAGGTTGACTTTTCCTGACCGCAAGGCCCGGCGCTGTTGCCTCGCCTTGATGATGTGTCCCCCCTGAAAGCGTGCGGCGCAATTTGGCGCTTGGTGCAGTTGTTGGTCTTCCAGGTAGAGGAGTCAAATGACTTCAGCTTAATGTTCACGACAACGCAAAGGCCCTCAGACACAGTCCGTTGCGATTGGCCGATGCGGAGTGGAGGGGCATGAAAGCGCCGCCGCCCGGTCTGCCGCGCTATTCCTTGTTCAGGTTTACGTTGGTGGTGGCGGCGCTGAACAGGCCTGGACACGGCCCGTAGGGACTGCGCGGAGCGCCGCTGTCCTTGTCGAGCGCCCGTTCCTTCCATTGCACTTCGCCGCTGCAATAGGCCTGATGCAGACGCTCGCGCTCCTTGGCCTCGCGGACCTTGCGCTGCTCTGGATCGTCCGGCCATGCCACCTGTGCTGCAGCGGGGGCCACTTCCGAGCCAGGCACCGGCAGCCTGTTGACGTCAGGGGGCAGGACCAGGGGCGCCCGCTCGGCGATCTTGGGCTCGAACCTGCGCGCCTCCTGGGCGGCCGGGCTGATGCCCATCCAGTCGAAGACCTTGCCGTTGAGATCTACCCCGTCGGCACAGCCGCACAGGCCCAGCGTCGACAGCATTGCGCCGACCGCCAGCCCGCTGCGAAATGTCCTTAGCAACCCCGGCATGCGTTGCCCTGTGCGCCAGCTGCGAGCCGTCGCCGGCTCCCCCGAAAACGCCTTGCGTTACCAGCCGTTATAGGGGCTTTGAGGCATCATTGCAACTCGGAACAAAGGAATCATAGAGGAGGCCCAGGACGCCCGCAACTATGGCGACATCGGCGACATTGAAGACGTACCAGTAGAAACCGAAGGCGTGCAGCGAGAAGAAATCGGCCACCCCGCCCAGCATCACGCGATCGATGGCGTTGCTGGCGGCCCCGCCCATGACGAGCCCGAGGCTGGCCGCCACCACCCGACTGGTGACGCCGCGCGCGATCCACCAGACGATCGCGACGACCGCCAGCGCCGCAAAGCCCGCCAGCAGCCACTGTCCCTGGCGGCTGTCCTGCAGCAGCAGGCCGTAGCTGATGCCGGTGTTCTTGACAAATACCAGGTCGAGGAAGGGTGTTATCGCCACCCGCCCCTTGCTTTGGATCGCATAGCTGCCGAGCATCCAGGCCTTGTGCGCCTGGTCGACGGCAATTGTGAGGATGGCGACGCCGAGCCCGAGCGGCGAAAGGCGTCCCCACAGCAACGACGATCTCTTCTGCTCCACCACGGCCATTTCAGCTGCTGCCGGCGGCGGCCCCGCGCCTCGCTACACCCGTGCCGGTAATATCCGGAACTTGGCGCTGCGTCCAATGCGATAGGTCTCGAAGTCGTCGTGGTCGATGGTGAGGATGGTGTCGAGGCCCTCGCGCTCGGCCACATGCACCAGGGTCGCGTCGGCGAAGTCCATGCGGCGATCGGCGTAGCGGCGCATGAGGGTTTCGAGCGCGGGCAGGTCCACGTCCGTGATAGGCGCGATCGTGATCCCGGCTTCGCGAATGAACTCCCAAACCAGCTTCGTCAGGCCATGCCGCTTGCCGGCAAAATAGAAGGTCTCCGTCAGGACGGACGTGGTCGCCACAAGCGGCAGCGTCAAGGTCGAAAGAGCGTCAAGACATGTCTCGTGCCAACGATCCGCGGTGTTGGCGACAGCGAGCAGGGCGCCCGTATCAACGAGCGCGCTTGGGGGCACGGCGTTGGCTTGCGCGGTATTTCTTCATCAAGGCCTCGCCCATGACTTCGCGCACGCGAGCATTCGTGGCTGAGCCAATATCGGCAGAGAACTTGCCGGCGGCCTTCAGGATGCGTGCACGAAGGACACGCTGCTGCTCGGCGTACTCCTCTTCACTTGGCCCACGTGCGTCCAACCATTGCCGGGCGAGGCGTTCGAGGAGGGCAGACACGTTTGTGCCTTCTGCGCGCGCTGCAGTCTCCAACTCGCTCTTGAGCGCGGGAGACACGCGCCAGCTGAATACCTCGGATTTGGTCATCTTGTGTCATGCACTACACTGTAGTGCAAAATGCACTACAGCGTCAAACGCAGAGCACCGCGAACGCCACGGAAGTGCTCCCGGGACGTCAGCTCGACGCTCCGCCCGCGCGCGCGTCGAACTCGCGCACGGCGGCGGCGTCGCGGGCGGAGAGGTCCGGGAACTCGGGATCGCTGCCCACGTCGCCGGTGATGCGCCATGAGCGCGCGCACTTCTTGCCCGTGGCCGGCTTCACCAGCACGCCGACGCCCGCCACATCCTCCAGGGCGAAGGCGTCCTTGGGCGGCTCGCCTTGCGTCACCTCGAGGCTGGAGGTGATGCACACCTCGGCCATGTCGACGCCGTCGAGCGCGGCCATCAGGTCCCCATCGGCGATGAACACCTGCGGGGCCGCCTCCAGCGAGGCGCCGATCCTCTTGGCGGCGCGCGCGATCTCGAGCGCGCCGGTGATGACGCGGCGCACGCGCTTCACCTTCTCCCACTTCTCGGCGAGCGCCGCGTCGCGCCAGGCCTTGGGAAGCTCGGGGAACACCTCGAGGTGCACCGAGCCGTCCTCCGAGGGGTAGCGCGCGAGCCAGGCCTCCTCGGCCGTGAAGCACATGAGCGGCGCGAGCCACAGGCAGGTGACGCGGAAGATCTGCTCGATGGTCTCCAGCGCCGCCAGCCGCTTCTTGCTGGAGTAGGGCTCGCAGTAGAGGGCGTCCTTGCGGATGTCGACGTAGAAGGCGGAGAGGTCCGTGTTCATGAAGTGGGAGAGCGCCGCCACCACGCGCTTGTAGTCGTAGGCGGCGTAGGCCTCGCGGATGAGGCCGTCGAGCTCGGTGAGCCGGTGCAGCATGAGGCGCTCGAGCTCCGGCATGGACTTGGGCGCCATCTTCGACTTGCCGTCGTGGTGGGCGAGCATGCCCAGCATCCAGCGCAGCGTGTTCCTGAGCTTGCGGTAGGATTCGGCGGTGCCCTGCAGGATCGCCGGCCCGAAGCGGATGTCGCTCGAGTAGTCCGACGAGGCCACCCACAGGCGCAGGATGTCGGCGCCCGAGGTCTTCATCAGCTCCTGCGGCGAGAGCGTGTTGCCGCGCGATTTCTACATCTTCTCCTCGCCCTTCTCGTCGAGGATGAAGCCGTGGGTCAGCACGATGTCGAAGGGCGCGCGCCCGCGCGTGCCGCAGGACTCCAGCAGCGAGGACTGGAACCAGCCGCGGTGCTGGTCGGAGCCTTCCAGATACATCACGCGGTCCTTGCCGCCATCGCGCTGGCGCACGATGCCGGCAAGCTGGGGAAACGCCTCCGGGTCCTCCAGCGTGAAGGTGTGCGTGGAGCCGGAGTCGAACCACACGTCGAGGATGTCGGTGACCTGCTCCCAGTCGGCGGGGTCGGCGACGAGCCCGGCGAGGAAGCGCTCCTGCGCGCCCGTCTCGAACCAGGCGTCGGCACCCTTTTCGGTCATCGCCGCGCGGATGCGCGCGATGAGCTCGTCCGACTTGGCAAACGTTGCCGACGGGATCACCTCGCCCGTCTCCTTGTGCTGGAACACGGTGATGGGCACGCCCCAGGCCCGCTGGCGCGAGATTACCCAGTCGGGCTTGGACTCCACCATCCCGCGCAGCCGGTTGCGGCCCGTGGCCGGCACGAACTCGGTCTCGGCGATGGCGGCGAGCGCCGTCTCGCGCAGGGTGCGGTTGCCGCTCACCCGCCGCCCGGATTCCCCTCCCCCTTGTGGGGAGGGGTTAGGGGTGGGGGGGATTGCACGACGGCAGACGTTCTGCGATCCCCCCCTCCCTGTCCCTCCCCCACAAGGGGGGAGGGAACGCCGGCGGCACGATCGGCCGCGCCCAGCGGCTTGTCCATGGCGATGAACCACTGCGGCGTGTTGCGGAAGATGACGGGCTTCTTGGAGCGCCAGGAGTGGGGGTACTGGTGCTTGAGGCGGCCGCGCGCGATCAGCATGCCGGCTTGCACCAGCGCGTCGATGACGGCCTGGTTGGCGTCGCCCTTGTTGCCCTTGTCGTCGATGACGCGCTTGCCCTCGAAGCCCGGCGCATCCTTGGTGAAGCGCCCGTCGGCGTCGACGGTGAAGGGGATGGTGGTGTCGATGCCGCGCTGCTGTGAGCTTCGGCGCATACTCCATCCAGATGTCGAAGTCCTCGCGGCCGTGGCCGGGCGCGGTGTGCACGAAGCCCGTGCCGTCCTCGTCGGTGACGTGATCGCCGGCGAGGAGCGGGACCTCAAAGTCATAGCCCATGCTCTTGAGCGGATGGGCGCACGTGATATCGCGAGCAGCTGCGTCGCGGCAATGTCCTGCACGCGCTCGAAACGTTCTCGACCTTCGCGGCCTTCATCACGCGCTCGGCCAATTTGTCGGCGAGCAAATGACGTCATCGTCCGCGGCTTCGCCCAATTGCCCTCGGTGGCGCCGCAGTCACCCGATAAAGCGCCGTAAGTCGATCTTCGGCGAGTAGCTGATCGCGCGATTGCCGGGGATCGTCCACGGCGTCGTCGTCCAGATGACAACAGACGCCATCTCTCAGAGCCACGGAGCTTCGTCGTCCGATGACAGGCATCCGCCCGGGAATCGCCGTGCGGCCTACATCCTTGACAGGAAACTTCACCCACACCGTGTCGCTGGTGTAGTCGTGGTACTCGACCTCGGCCTCCGCCAGCGCGGTCTTCTCCACCACGGACCACATCACGGGCTTGGAGCCGCGGTAGAGGGCGCCGTTCATGGCGAACTTCATCAGCTCGGCGGCGATGGTGGCCTCCGCCTTGTAGGCCATGGTGGAGTAGTAGTGCTGCCCAGTCGCCCTCGACGCCCAGCCGCTTGAACTCGCGCCATCTGCACGCCGATCCAGTGCTCGGCGAACTCGCGGCACTCCTGGCGGAACTCGTTGACGGGGACGGTGTCCTTGTCCTGGCCCTTGGCGCGGTAGGCTTCCTCGATCTTCCACTCGATGGGCAGGCCGTGGCAGTCCCAGCCCGGCACGTAGTTGGAATCGAAGCCCAGCATCTGCTGGGAGCGCGTCACCATGTCCTTGAGGATCTTGTTGAGCGCGGTGCCCATGTGGATGTTGCCGTTGGCGTAGGGCGGGCCGTCGTGGAGGATGAACTTCGGCTTGCCCTTGGCGGCGGCGCGCTGGCGCGCGTAGAGGCCGAGCTTGGCCCAGCGTTCGAGCAATCTGGGCTCGAGCTGCGGCAGCCCCGCTCGCATCGGGAATTGCGTATTGGGCAGGAAGAGGGTCGCGCTCCAATCGCGCGTGGGCGTCTTGGTATCCATGGGAATGCCGTTTCGGATCAGCTGGTTGCGAAAATACGGACAAGCACGGGGGAACAGCCCCGGACGCCCCCGAACTCAGTAGGGGGCGACCGGGCTCATAATTCGCGCAATCGGCTTGACCGCAAACCGCATCATGGTTCCCTTCTAGCCGCGCCGGACCCTTGCTGTCACCCGGGAAAGCGATGTTGCGCCGCGACCACGCGCGACCGCCGTCCGGCGCGGTCCCGTGGAACGGACGCCGCGCGTGCTCGTTGTCGCGCCAGAGGGATGCCGCCGGGCGAGAAGGCGGCGCGGAATGCGGGGCCGCAGGACGCGTCTATGCGGGGCGCGGTGGCATCCCTCGCCCTGGCCTCACCGCTGGGCTCACCGCGCGCCTGGCGCGAGCTGCGGCATCGGCGGAGCGGCCGCCAGGACCTGGCGCGCGGCGTCGCAGTCGAGCGCCATCTGCGCCTTCAGGGCCTCCATGCCGTCGAAGCGACGGTCACCCCGAATGAAGTCGATGAACTCGACCTCGATCTCGCGGCCGTAGAGGTTGCCGTCGAAATCGAGCAGGAAGACCTCCAGCAGCGGCGCCCCGTCGTCGAAGGTCGGCCGCGTGCCCAGATAGGCGGCGCCGGCGTGGTGCTCGCCGTTGAAGTGGACGCGGACGGCGTAGATGCCGTGCGCCAGGGCCGCGCCCGGCGTCATGGCGACGTTGGCGGTCGGGTAGCCCATGCCGGTGCCGCGCTTGGCGCCGCCGCGCACATCGCCGACGACGCGCCACCACCAGCCCAGCATCTGGGCGGCGCCATGCACGTCGCCCTGGCCGAGCTCGGCGCGGATTGCGCCCGAGGAGAACACCTCGCCGGCGTCCGCCACTTGCGGCACGACCGTCACGCCGAAACCGTGCGCGGCGCCGGCCCGCTTCAAGGTGTCGGGGTCGCCGCCCCGCCCCTTGCCGAAGCGGAAGTCGTAGCCGACCACGGCGTGCGCCGCGTGCAGCTTCTCCACGAGGACGCGCTCGATGAAGGCCTGCGCCGACAGCGCGGCGAGCGCGGCATCGAAGCGCAGCACGACGACGAGGTCGACGCCGAAGCGCTCGAGCAGGGTCAGCTTGAGGGGGAGCGGGGTGAGCCGGAAGTGCGGCCGGTCGGGCTGGAAGAATTCGCGCGGGTGGGGCTCGAACAGAATGACGCCGGCCGGCCCGCCCGACTTTGCCGCCTGCGCGCGCGTGACCGCGAGCAGCGCCTGGTGCCCGCGGTGCACGCCATCGAAGTTGCCGATGGCGTGCGTGCCGCGGAGCGCGGAGGCGGGAACATCGTCGATGCCATGGAGGACCTGCATGGCCGACGCATCGCCGATCCCAGCCGGTGGGTCAAGCGAAGTGACGGCAGAACGGGGTCAGACCCCTCGCCTAGTCGTTGCGGCTCAAAGCAGCCGGTTTGCCGAGGGGTCTGACCCCGCTACGCAGCCTTGGGAGCTGGGCGCGCCGGCACCATCAGGACCGCCTCGCCCTCCAGCACGGGCTTGCCGCCAACCAGGCAGACGCTCTCGAAGCGCGCGCGGCGCTTGGCCGGGTAGAGCTCGACCACCCGCACCTTGGCCAGCACGCGGTCGCCGACTCGAACCGGTCCGCGGAAGTTGAGCGTCTGCGACACGTAGATGGCGCCGGGCCCCGGCAACTCCATTCCGAACACCGCGGAGATGTAGCCGGCCGTCAGCATGCCGTGCGCGATCGGCTGCTTGAAGATGGTCTTGGCGGCATAGTCGGCATCGAGATGCACCGGGTTCTTGTCGCCCGTCACCTCGGCGAAGGCGACGATGTCGGCTTCGCTCACGGTCTTGGCGAAGCTCGCCTCCATGCCCACCTCGAGATCCTCGAAATGGTATGCCTGTCGCTTAATGACGTTCATCGCCGGTCTGTGCCTTCATTGCGTTCATGCCGCGCCGCAAAATTAGTCGCCCCAAGTGTGCGCCGCAACAAGCCTGCGATGCCTGCCATGGATAACGCAGTTGTCGACGGGAAGATCATGATGATATGAGGATTTGCGGCCACACTAGCCTGCGCGGAGCAAATGGCGACAGGTTGGGTGGGGTGCCGGACGGGCGCAAAGATCGCGACCGCGCAGTGCTGCAGTGCAGTTTTTTTGGGCACATGCGGCATGGCAGTTGCATGCGCGTCCCGGCTCGGTTTATAAACTTTGCCTTCCCAGCCGCATTCTCTGCAGTTCTCGGCCTACGCGGGTCATGCCCGTGTCGGTCTCGGAAAGGGCCCCTATGAGCGACCGTAAACTCCTGATGCCGAAAGCCACCGCCGTTTGGCTCGTGGAGAACACCTCCCTGACCTTCGAGCAGATCGCCGAGCTGTGCGAGCTACATGTCCTGGAGGTAAAGGGAATCGCCGACGGCGACGTTGCGCAGGGCATCAAGGGCATGGACCCGATCTCCACGGGCCAGCTCACCCGCGAGGAGATCGCGCGCGGCGAGGAGGATCACGGCTATCGTCTGCAGCTGGCGGCGGCGAAGGTCGACATCCCCGAGGTCAAGACCAAGAAGGGACCGCGCTATACACCCGTGTCACGGCGCCAGGACCGTCCCAATGCCGTGCTCTGGCTCCTGCGCAGCCATCCCGAGCTCAAGGACAGCCAGATCATGCGTCTGGTCGGCACCACCAAGCCGACCATTGCGGCCATCCGCGAGCGCACACATTGGAACTCGCCCAACCTGCAGCCGCAGGACCCCGTGACGCTCGGCCTGTGCTCGCAGATCGATCTCGACAACGAGGTCAGGAAAGCGGCGCGGCGGCTCGAGCGCGAGCGCAAGGATCAGGGCAAGCCGCCGCTGGAGAAAGCCGGCACCCTGCTGCCGACGGCACAGACCATCCCGGGCCTGGGGCCGCAGCCCGACGTGGAGATCGTGGTGCCGCGACCGCGCGAGGAGAAGCCCGAGGAGACCGAGGCCGAGGAAGATGCACGCGTGTTCGCCAAGCTGCGCGAGATGGGTGCAAAGACCGAGGAGACGCCCTCGGAATAGCCGGGGCGTGCCGCAAAGCGACACCGTTCGCTCGGATCGTTGACAGCCCCTATGTGCCACTCGCCTTGCCCCGCAAATCGCGGCATAAGCCACGACATGGCGTGCCGTGCGCCGTGCTCGCGTCCTCGGCCCGTCGCAATGCCGCTCGACCCGGAATATCCGAGGAAATCACCACCATGCGCTCTCTGCTGGCCACCATGGCCCTCCTCTTTGCGCTCCTCCTGGCGCCTGCCGCGCAGCTGCAGGCGGCTGACGGGGTAAGCTTCGACGACACGGCCAAGTTCCTGGCAGGCCTGCAGCCCTCGGCTGATTCGCCGCTGGCGGCATTGACGCGTGAGGCTGTCTGGCAGCGCCATGCCAAGCAGTTCGACGCGTCGTGGTCCAGTCTCGACACCCACCAGCTCGGCCGGGTGCGCAACTGGACCAGCCACAGCATGAGCGAGCCCGCCCAAACGCTGTTCTATATGTTCAGCGGCCCGGATTTTCTCTACGCCAATGCCTTCTTCCCGAAGGCATCGACCTACGTGCTGAGCGGGCTGGAGCGCACGGGGCCGATCCCCGACCTCACGAAGCTCAAGGGCAACCAGCTCGCCGCCGCGCTCGGCCACCTCAAGGTCTCGCTGCACTACATGATGGGGCACAGCTACTTCATCACCTCCCAGATGGGCTCCCACCTCTCGCGCGGCCAGCTCAACGGCACGCTGCCGCTTCTTTATGTGTTCCTTGCGCGCTCGGGCAAAACCATCCGCGACGTCAGCTACGTGCAGCTCGAGCCCGACGGCACCCTCAAGCCGTTCGACGCCTCCGTGCCGCGCGCCATTCCGCGCGCGGTCAAGATCATCTTCACTTCCGGGAGCGGTCCCGAGCAGACGCTCTACTACTTCAGCACCAACCTCGCCGACTCAGGGGTGGCCAAGAGCGGCTTCCTGAAGTTCTGCGAGACGCTCAAGCCGGGCGACAGCTTCGTCAAGAGCGCGTCCTATCTGCTGCACGGCGGCGGCTTCTCGAGCGTGCGCAAGTTCCTGCTCGAGAACAGCACCCACATCCTGCAAGACGACACGGGCGTGCCCGTGAGCTTCTTCCACGATGACGACTGGATGCTGCAACCCTTCGGCCGCTACACGCGCCCGATCCCGGTGTTTGCGCGCAAGTATCAGTCCAGGCTCAAGGCGCTGTTCGACAAGGACAGGCCGGTAGCGCTCGACTTCAGCGTCGGCTACCGGTGGCGTGTGGGCCAGTCGAACCTGTTGCTCGCCACCCGCAAGTCGCGGCAGGCCTTCGCCAGCCCCTGAGCATCGGTGCCCTTCGCGGCGAAGTTGTTCAGGTTTGCGCGCGCGCTCGGATACGGCTCAGCGCGCGCTCGGAGGCTGCGAGCGCCAGGCGAGCCCATTCCTCGGCACCGAGGGCGGCGACCCGCGTGTCGCTGGGGATCTCCACGCTGATGGGCAGGTCGCCGGGCAGCGTCGCAAACAGCCCCGCAAGGTCGATGCCGCCGTCGCCGGGCAGCAGGCGCTCGCAGCGGGCCGCGTGGATCAGGCCTTCGACGGTCGTTGGCACCTCGGCTGGAGCATCGCAGATCTGCGCGTAGTGCAGCAGCCCGCGCGGAATGGCGGCGATGTCGCCCAGGCTCGTGGCGGAGCGGGCAAAATGCAGGGCATCGACCAGCACGCCGCCGTTGGCTTGCGCGGCGGCCGTGACGATGCGCAGCGCCGTGCGCGCGTCGGGCACTTTGGTCCAGGGCATGAATTCGAGGTCGGCGCTGAGCCCGAACGGAGCGGCAGCCTCGCACAGGGACGCGAAAGAGGCCGCCAGGCGCGCCTCGTCGGCATCGTCGCCGGCAACGAGCATGGCCTTGGCGCCGAGCCTGGCCCCCACCTCGAACAACGGCAGGTAGTCGCTGGCACGAAAGCCCGGGCCGACCCGCACGATCTCGAGATCGAATACACCCACGCCGAAGTCCTCGAGGCGGGCCCGCGTATCGGCAAGCGCGGGCGCATCGTGCATCAGGGGATAGGCCAACCCCCCGGGTGCGGCCGGTGCCAAGCGAAGGCCGACATGCTGGTAGCCGGTGCGCGCCGCCACGGCCACGAGCTCGGCCGGCGGCAGGGCGAGCGCCGTCAGGTGAGCGAGCGAATAGGTCGGCCGCATGCGCGTCTCCTGCTGAAGGGCCGCACCGGTCGCGTGGGGTCTTGCGGCCAGCGCGCAGCGTCACAGTGGCATGGGGCTCGACCCGGTGCCACCTTCTTGCCTATTCTATAGTGTTTGCCTGCGCGACAGCCTCTGCTCCCAGGACGCGTCATGCTGAGATGGATGGCGGCGATCGTGATCGCCTTCGCTGCGGCGACGGGCCTCGGCCCGTTCCAGCAACCCGTGCACGCCGAGGACGAACAGGTCGACCTGCTGCTGGTTCTGGCAGCCGACGTCTCGCGCAGCGTCGACGAGAAGAAGTTCAGGCTGCAGCGCGAGGGCTACGCGACGGCCATCGCCGATCCGCGCGTCGTGCGCGCCATGACGGGAGGCCCACGGGGCCGCATCGCGCTGTGCTTCGTGGAGTGGGCCTCCAACAACGAGCAGATCGTGGTCATCGACTGGACGCCCGTCAGCAGCTACGCCGAAGCCGAGGGTTTGGCGGGCCGCGTGCGCGAGGCGCCCAGGGCCTTCATGGGCCGCACCTCCATCAGCGCCGCCATCGACTACGCCATGACGCATCTGGGGCGCAGCCCGTTCCAGGCTCCGAGGCGCGTCATCGATGTGTCGGGCGACGGCACCAACAACAGCGGCCGCGCCGTGACGGAGGCGCGCGACGAGGCGGTGGCTGCCGGCGTGACCATCAACGGGCTCGTGATCCTGAGCGATACGCCGCTGCCCACCAACCCCAAGCACACCAACCCCGACGGCGGGCTTGCCGCCTACTACGAGAACAACGTCGTCGGCGGGCCCGGCGCGTTCGTGGTCGAGGCGCAGAACTTCGATGCCTTCGGCCAGTCGCTGATCTCCAAGCTGATCAAGGAGATCGCCCTTGCCGCGCCGCCGCGTCCGCGCGGGTGAATTGGCGCGTCTGCGCGTCTGGGCGCGTCAACCACGATTGCGGCAATCCCCGCGCCTGAGACATCGAGCATACTGATCGCACCCCGGCTCACCGAGGGGCGCCATCGCGAGGCGTCTCGATAGCGCGAGCCGGGGGCCGCAGCGAGGGCCCGGCCGCAGCCGGGTCCCAGGGCATCCGAGGCCGGTTGGGTCTCACCGGAGCCGTTCCCTGGAGCCTCGCCGCGGTGCTGGGCGCTGATGCCAGCTTGCCCTTCGAACTGCCCGAGCCAGGCATCCGCGCCCAGCTCCCTCGGTTTCGCAAACCCTCGAGGTGACAACCTGCGGGGCTACCGCGCGCACTCCGGAGGGTCGCAGTCGTAGCCGATCGGCACGGTGAGGAGGTGATAGTGTCGGCCTCCGGGCGCGGCCACGACCCGCACCGAGGTTCTCGCCTTGCACACGGGGTCGTTCATCACGACCCTGGCGACGAACTCGACGGCGCAGTTGAGCAGGAATTCGCAGAACTGCTGGCCGCCAAGCTGCGGGCAGAGGCCAGGCAAGCAGGAGAGCTTGCAGGATTGCCCCCGCCTGCAGCGCTCCTGCAGGCGGGAGGTGATGTCGCATCGCGAATTGCCGGCAACGCTCACGGCCCTGGCGAGGCTGGCGCGCACGATCGACCTGGGTCGCGCCTGGAGCGCAGGCGCCGCAGCCTGTGGCAGAGGTTGCGCCGGCCGAGCCTGAGGGACTTCGAGCCTGGGGGGCAAGGGCATTTGAATCGGGGGTTGGGGCATCTGAATGGGGGGCATCGGCGTGGGAATTGTCACGTGAGGCACGACAGGCGTGGTCACGTGCGGCACGGCCTGGCACCATCCATGGTTCGCGCCGCATGCGATCAGGGCGCCGGCGACTGCAAGCCAGAGTGCTGTGCGCAGGGCTGCCATTGCGTCTCCCCCATAGAGATCGGGACTTAGCGCTCGGCCAGCAGGTTCTCGAGGTCGATGCGCTCGCGGCCCATGTTGAGATGGCCGTCGGGCCCCACCGGCCACTGCTCGCGCGGGCGGTCCCAGTAGAGCTCCACGCCGTTGTCGTCGTAGTCGCGCAGGTAGAGCGCCTCGCTGACGCCGTGGTCGCTGGCGCCATCGAGCTGGATGCCGGCGGCGAGCACGCGGCGGAACGCGTCGGCGAGCAGCGCGCGCGTGGGATAGAGGATGGCGAGGTGATAGAGGCCCGTCGCATTCGCAGGCGGGGGCGAGCCGCCGAGGCTCTCCCAGGTGTTGAGCGCGATGTGGTGGTGATAGCCGCCCGAGGACAGGAACGCCGCCTCGCCTCCGCGCCGCTGGGTGAGCTCGAAGCCCAGCACGTCGCAGTAGAACGACAGCGCGCGCTCGAGGTTGGCGACCTTGAGGTGCACGTGTCCGATGCGCACGCCGTCGGCGATGGGCCGTGCGGGAACGCGATCGGTGAGCGGCTTGAGGCGAGGGAGGGTGGTGGTCATGGGGGTCAGCCCCCTTTCGTTGCGCTGGACGGGGTCAGACCCCTTTCGCCGCCGGTGCGCATTTGCGCAGCGTCGCGGAAAGGGGTCCGACCCCTTCCAAGAAAGCCCGCCAGGTCGTGCGTCATGTGGTGCACGTGCTCGGGCGGCTCGATCCACGCGCGGATCATCTGCTGCACGGGCCGGTCGATGTTGGCCTCGGAGCGCACCAGCACCGTGGTCATGCCGAGCGCATGCGGCGCCTCCAGGTTGTGCGGCATGTCCTCGAACATGGCCGCGATGCGGCAGCATCCACATCGTGCACCTTGCAGAAGTGATCGTAGCAGCTGGCCGTCGGGCTTGGGCACGTAGTCGGCATCGCAGATGTCGAAGATGCCCTCGAAGCAGGTGCAGCACGCCGAGCTTGCCCGCCACGCGCTCGGCGTGCGCGCGCGAGCCGTTGGTGAAGATGAGCTTGCGGCCGGGCAGGCCGCTCGATCGCCGCGGCGAGCTCGGGGTGCTCCCGCACCGACGACAGATCGAGATCGTGCACGTAGTCGAGGAAGGGCTTGGGGTCCAGCTTGTGCACCTGCATGAGCCCCGTCAGCGTGGTGCCGAACTGGCGGTAGTAGGTCTTCTGCAGGTGCCGCGCGTGCTCGAAGGGCACGCCGAGAAAGCGGGCGATGAACTCGCCCATGCGCGTCGACCTGGGCGAACAGGTTGCAGTCGGCAGGGATAGAGCGTGTTGTCGAGGTCGAAGATCCACACCTGTCGTCGCGGCGAAGCCGCGGCGTTGGGCTGTCCCTCTCCCGCCTTGCGTGGGGAGAGGGTTAGGGTGAGGGGCAGCAGCTCATTGGCGCTTGGCTGCCCCTCACCCCGACCCTCTCCCGCATGCGGGAGAGGGATTTGGCGCGGCGCTCTTTCGCCTGTCGAGCGTCAGCTCCCCTTCTTCGCCTTGCGCGCCACGAGCGTGCCGACGCCGTGCTGCGGTGAACAGCTCGAGCAGCACGCAATGCGGCACCCGCCCGTCGATGATGACGACGGCCTCCACGCCCGCCTCCACCACCTCGATGCAGCCCTCGATCTTGGGGATCATGCCGCCGGAGATGGAGCCGTCCGGATCAGCCGGCGCGCCTGCTCGATGGTGAGCTCGCTCGACGAGCTCCCCGTTCTTGTCGAGCACGCCGGCGACGTCGGTGAGCAGCAAGCAGGCGCTTGGCCTTCATGCGCGCGGCGAGCGCGCTGGCGAACGTGTCGGCATTGATGTTGAGCGTCTCGCCCTCGCGGCTGATCGCCGATGGGCGCGATCACCGGGATCAGGTCGGAGCCGGAGATGACCTCGACGATGTGCGGGTTGACCTCGGCCGGCTCGCCGACGTAGCCGATGTCGACGGCCTTCATCAGGTTCGATTCGGGATCCGGCATCTCGCGTGATCTTGCGGGCGATCATCAGGTTGGCGTCCTTGCCGGAGATGCCGACCGCCTTGCCGCCCTGCCGGTTGATGGCGGAGACGATGTCCTTGTTGATGAGCGCCCGCCAGCACCATCTCGACCACCTCGACGGTGGGCTTGTCGGTGACGCGCAGGCCGTGCACGAACTCGCTCTTGATCTGCAGGCTTCTTCAGCATGCCGGCGATCTGCGGGCCGCCGCCGTGCACGACGATCGGGTTCACGCCGGCCTGCTTGAGGATAGACGATGTCCTGGGCGAAGGCGGCCGCGAGCTTGCCGCATCGCCCATGGCGTGGCCGCCGAACTTGATGACCACGGTCTGCTCGTCATAGCGTTGCATGTGCGGCAGCGCCTCGGCCAGGATGCGGGCCTGGGTGAGTGCGGACAGCCCCGACGTCTCGCCTTCGCCCGTTGCCGGCTCGTCCTTTGCCATGGCCTGACCTTCCCAGCCGCCGAAAGGCGTCGGGCCGCCTCGATCGCACGCGACCCCGTCCAGAGCACTTATAACGGCGTGGCCGCCGGCTCAATGGGATTTGCGCGTGCAAGTGGGCTACGGCTCAACAACTTATTGTCCCGGCAGGGCTTCCGGGGCGTGTCAATGCGACGGCCATCGGTTAGACTGGCAGCCACGTGAGAGGGGTGCACCCGCCGAGCCATGCCGTCGTGCGCGTTCGGCCGGATCGGGCACGGCCCGGCGTGGAGTGCGGCCGGGGCATTCTGCACCGCATGCGGGAGCAATCGATGCCGCAATCCTTTGCGGACGAGCTCAGTTCGATTCCAACCTCGCCCAATCTAGGCCAGAGCCTGGAGCGGGCGCAGCGATTCGCGCGCGAGCAGTTGCACCGGGCCGTCACCCTGGAGCATCTGCTGCTGGCGCTGACGGAGGACAGCGAGGCCGCGCTGATCCTGAATTCGGCCAACGTCGACCTGGCGCGGCTCAGCACCGACGTCTCGGGCTATCTGGGACGGCTGCTCGAGGACATGCGCTCCGACGGCACCTCCGAGCCGCGCCCGGATGGCGACCTCTTGCGCGTGCTGCAGGCCGCCGCATCCGCCGCCAAGCAGTCGCGCCGGCGCCAGATCGACGGCGCCATCGTGCTCGCCGCCATCGTCGGCGACGGCAAGAGCCCGGCAGCAGGCCTGCTCAAGGCGCTCGGCATGACGTTCGAGGAGGCCATCCGCGCGCTGCAGCGCGCCAATGCGCAAGCGCGGCTGAAGCCGACCGTGCGGCGCGCGGCCTCCGCGCCGGCGCCGCGTGCCACCCGCTGAGCCGGCCACCGCGGAGCCTGCGCCGTCCGCGCCGGCAGCCCCGGTCGAGGCGCGCGGCCGGAGCTGCCGGCGTGTCGCAGTCGGCGGAGGAGATACTGGCCGCTGCGCGCACCCGCATCCAGCAGCGTGCCGCCGATGCGAGCAAGGCCGAGCCGGCGCCCGCAAACGAAAGGACCCGCGCCCACGTCGCCAGCAAGCTCGCGGCTGCCGCCGCCGGCGACGTCGAGCCGCCCCAGGAGCCGATCGAGCCCGCCGACACCGAGGCCCTGGAGGAGGCGATCGAAGCGGCAATGTCGGGCACGGTCGCGCGCCCCGTCGTTCCCGCGCGGCCGCCGGAAGCCGCCCCGCCCGAGCCCCCTGCGCACGCACCGCCTTCCCTCGCAGCCCCGGCGCCGCCGCCTGCACCACCCGTCGGCCAGCCCGTACGGCAGGCGTGGACACCTCTGCCGGAGCCCCGGCCATCCCCGGCCAATCGCCTGCCGCAGCCACCGCCTCCCGCACGTGCGCAGCCGCCGTTCCCGTCGCGGCCGCTTGCGCCAGGCGAGGGTCCGCCGCGTCCGCCGCTGCCCCCTCCGGCTCCGCCCGCCGCCCAACTGCCGGCGGGCTTTCCCAACCGCCCCCCGCGCGCGCCTTGGCCCGAGCCCGGCGAGCACGCGCCGTTGCCGCGTCCGGGGCTGCCCAACGGCGGCCTACGGCGAGGCGCCGCCGGCCCGGCCCATGCCCTCCCCCGCCCGGGCGCAGCAGCAACCCTTCGCGCCGCCAAGCCAGCAGCGCACCGGCGCACATCCCGAGAAGGGCCTGCTGGTCGAAAGCGTGCCGCGCCGCGTCCGCCTCGGCGTGCCCGCGAGCGCCGAGGTGCGCATCGCCCGCGAGCGCATCGACGCCCTGATCGCCACCCTCAGCAGCCGCGGCTCGGTGCCGCTGCCCGAGCAGCCGCTGATGCGGGCGCTGTCGGTGCGGCTGCGGGCCCCCGGCGGCGACTTCTGGATCGAGCCGGCCGCGCCCGAGACGCAGTGGATGGAGAGCGGCACGAGCCTCATCCACGACGACTACGCCATCTGGCGCTGGACGGTGGTGGCGCGCCGCCGCGGCCGCGGCCGGCTGACCCTGATGGTGTCGGCGCGCACGGTCGGCCGCGACGGCGTCGCCGCCGAATCGGCGCCCCCGGATCGGGTCATCGAGGTCAGGATCGGCGGCAACCTAGGCCAGACGATCAGGCGCTGGACCGGCTGGATCGCGGCCATGCTGATTGGCGCGCTGGCGGGCTATTCGGCCGACCAGATCTGGGCGCTCGCGGGAATGGTTCTCAGGCGGATGATCTCCGACTGAGGCCGTGCACCGCAATACGACCGCCGCGGCTCCTGTGACGGGTTTCGGATGCCGGCCCTACACTGACCTCGGCGCGGGCGCTGATGGGCGGACGCGTCAGCGCCACCACGTGCACGGTGTGCCGAGGCAGTCGTCGGCGGGGGAGCGAATCAGCCTGACGTTCCGTCGCCTGCTGCGCGCGCCCGCCCTTGACTCTCCGCTTCGGGTAGGGGAGCCTCGCGCGCATATGTCCAGCCCGCTGCAGACGCTGCTCGACGCCCCAAACCGCTCGGCGACGATCGCTTCGAAGCGCGCAGCATCGAGTACCTCCGGCCCCGGATCTTCGGCGGCGAGCTGCTCGCCCAGGTGCTGGCCACGGCCGCGCGCACGGTGCAGGACCGCGCGTGTCACGCGATCCACGTCGACTTCCTGTTTCCCGGCGATCCGAAGATTCCGATCGAGTACGGCGTGCGGCGCGTGCGCGACGGCCGGCGCTTCGTGCAGCGACAAGTGTCCGGCTATCAGCGCGGGCGCGAGATCGTGCTCGCAACCGTGTCGTTCACGACGGACAGCGCCGACGCCGTCGGCTTCCAGCACGAGCGAATGCCGCAGGTGCCGGGCCCCGAGGGCCTGACATCGGAGCTCGACCAGCGGCTCGCCGTGGCGGATCGCTTCGCCCCCGAGCATCGGCCGTGGCTGACTATGCCCCGCGCGGTGGAAGTTCGGCACATACGTCCGGTGCCGATGTTCGATCCGCCAGCCGGTGCCGCCGATCGCGAACACGTGGATCAAGGCGGTTGCCGCGATGCCGGACGATCAGTCACTCCATTGCGCCGTGCTCGCCTATGCCTCGGATACGACGCTGCTCGACATCGCGTTTTATCCGCATGGCGTGTCGTGGATCAGCCCGAAAGCGCAGCAGGCGAGCCTCAGCCACGGCATGTGGTTTCATCGACCGTTCCGCATCGACGAGTGGCTGCTCTACGCGCAGCATGTGGCGTCGAGCGCGGGCGGCCGTGCGATCGCGCACGGCAGCGTGTTCACGCGCGACGGCGCGCTCGTCGCGTCGGTGGTGCAGGAAGGGCTCTCGCAGATTGCGCCTGGCGATTCCGCGCTCGCAGCGAGATAGTCGATGCCGACGAAAGTCATGACGCTGCAGGATATTACTGTAATTCTCGCAGCGGCGATGAGACGGTTGCCGTGTAGCAAAGCCGGCGCCGGAGGACCGGTGCGGGTCAGATACGGCAAACCCCGACCAGCACAGCATTCCCATTATACCCCCAGCAGCTGACGTGGGCGCCATGTCTCGGCCGGGTAAGCGTGTGCATGCAAGAGGTTCGCATGGCGCCTTGGAGCGCTGCCGGGTACGGCATTGCCAGCACACGCACTCCCCCGTCTCGGCGGGTCTGTCTAGGCTGTGGAGGAGTGCCCCCGAATCGATGTCTCTCTACGCGCTCGTGGCGTAGGATCAGCGCCGGCGAGGCGGGAGCGGGGGCATGGGCGCAGTTCGCAAGGCCGTTGCGGTCGAGGAGACCGCGGGCGCTGCCTTTCTCGGCGTGACGTCGTCCGTGCGCGGCCTCGTGTGGCGCGACCGGCTCGACGCCGCGGGGTTGAATGCGGCCATCGCCATCAGCCAGCGCCACGATCTGCCGGAGCTGCTGGGCCGCGTCCTTGCCGCCCGCGGCATCGGTCTCGAGGAGGTGCCGGTGGTGCTCGACCCCACCATCAAGGCGCTGATGCCCGACCCCAGCACCGTCAGGGACATGGACAAGGGCGCCGCGTCGCCTCGCCGACGCCATCGAGCGGCGCGAGGCCATCGCCGTGTTCGGCGACTACGATGTCGACGGCGCGGCGTCCGCCGCGCTGATGCACCGCTTCCTGGCCGCCCACGGCCCCGCGCCCCGCATCTACATCCCCGACCGCATGACCGAGGGCTACGGCCCCAGCGCGGAGGCGATCGCGGCGCTCGCCGACGAAGGCGCCCGCCTCATCGTCACCGTCGACTGCGGCACCGCCGGCATCGCCGCGCTCGCCGCCGCCGCCCCCCTCGGCGCCGACGTCATCGTCGTCGACCACCACCAGGCCGACGAGCGCCTGCCCGACGTTGCCGCCGTCATCAATCCCAACCGCCAGGACGACCTCTCGGGCCTCGGGCACCTGTGCGCGGCGGGCGTCACCTTCATGCTGCTGGTGGCGACCGCCGCGCGAGCTGCGCCGGCGCGGGTTCTACAACGACACCCGCGCGCCGCCCGATCTCCTGAGCCTGCTCGACCTCGTCGGCCTCGCCACCGTGTGCGACGTGGTGCCCCTCAAGGGCCTCAACCGCGCCTACGTCACCAAGGGCCTCGAGACCATGCGCCTGCGCCGCAACATCGGCCTCAAGGCGCTGGCCGACGCTGCGGGCCTTGCCGTGCCGCCCACGCCCTATCACCTGGGCTTCGTGCTGGGCCCGCGCATCAATGCCGGCGGCCGCATCGGCGAATCGGGCCTCGGCGCGCGGCTGCTCGCCACCGGCGACGAGGTGGAGGCCGCGCGCATCGCGGAAGTGCTCGACCGGCTCAACCGCGAGCGCAAGGCGATCGAGGCGCGCATGCTGGAGGAGGCGGTCGCGCGCGCCGAGGCGCTCGTGGAGGCCGAGCCCGACCTCCCCCTGCTGCTGATCACCGCCGAGGACTGGCACAAGGGCGTGGTGGGGCTGGTGGCGAGCCGCCTCGCCGAGCGGTTCCAGCGGCCCGCATGCGTCATCGCCTGGAACGAGCGCGGCGAAGGCACGGGATCGCTGCGCTCGATCGACGGCGTCGACATCGGCGCCGCCGTGCGGGCGGGCGTGGCGGCAGGCCATCTCGTCAAGGGCGGCGGACATGCCATGGCGGCGGGCCTGACGCTGACGCGGGCGCAGCTCGAGACGCTCGGCCCCTTCCTGTGCCAGCGCGTGGCGGCCGCGGCCGGCGCGGCGCGCGCCGCGCTCTCGCTCGACATCGACGGCGCGCTGACGCCGGCCACCGTCACCGATACGCTGTTCGACCTTCTCGAGCGCGCCGGCCCCTACGGCCAGGGCCACCCGCAGCCGCGCTTCGTGCTGCCGGCGCACCGCGTCAAGTTCGCCAAGGTGGTGGGCGGGGCGCACGTGCGCTGCGTGCTGGAGGCGGGCGACGGCTCGCGCCTCGATGCGGTCGCCTTCCGCGCGGCCGGCCAGCCGGTCGGGGAGGCGCTGCTGGCGGCGGCCGGATTGCCCCTGCACATCGCCGGCCACCTGCGCCGCGACACCTGGAACGGGCGCGACAAGCGCGAGCTCGTGATCGAGGATGTGGCCGACCCGCGCCGCCGCGGCTGAAGCGCTGCATGCCGCGCGCTGCGGCAAGCCCGGTGTGGCGCCTGCCCGCTCGATGCCATCACGTGCTGGCACCCCGCCGCGCACACCGCCAAACCCGCTGCCGGCAGGCGCGGCGCAGCTTGCCTCCCTCCGGAAACCTCACTATATCGGGCCGGCGCCGACGCACCCCGCGCACCCGCCGCGGCTCCCTTCGTCTATCGGTTAGGACGTCAGATTTTCAATCTGAAAAGACGGGTTCGACTCCCGTAGGGAGCGCCAATGATTTCAATGGGTTAAATTAGCTTCCATTTACAGATGCCCGTTCGGGAGTTCACCGGGAGTTCAGCCCATCAAGGTGTCTGCTGCGCCCCTCGACATTCGAGCGGACTTCGCGCTGTCGCGTCCACTCATCGAGCGTCGCGCGGATGTAGCGGACTGCGCGGCCGAGTTTGTAGAACGGCGGGCCGTCGCCGCGCACGCGGCTGCCGGCGAGCCAGGATTTGCTCACGCCGAGATACTCGGCCGCTTGCTCGGTGGTGAGGTGCTCGCGCATGTCCCACAGTCAAAAGAAATGCCCCGCGCATCCGCGCGGGGCAAGCCTACGTCGATCTCTCGCTTCGGTAGAGCACCGGCCGCGCGCAACGCGCCCGCCACCCTCCGACAAATTTCTCAACTCCACCAAGGACTGCTATTTGGCCTCTGCGGGGTGGCCAAACACCGGCCCACACTGAACGCGCAAAGGTAATCGCGTCTGAAGTCTGTCCCTGGTAAGTCACGACATAAGGTGTCGATCCTTTGTCGACTATTTTTGCTATTCGCACCTCGATTTCCTGATCAGCTTCGGTCACTTCACACATTGCTGGGTCCCTCGTGCTTGTAGAGCCCCGCGCGAACGCGGGGCTCGAGGTCCTACCTCCGCATTGGCTTCTTGGCTGCGGCGGCCTTCTTGTCGTCCTCCTCGGCGTCCTTCTCGGTGTACTCGCGCAAGACGAGTCGCCCGGACACCGCGACACCAGAAGCGATTTGGATGTTGAGGCCTTTGCCATCGCCGTGAGGCCACGCTGACCCGACACGTGTCCAAAACGCTTTCTCGTCACTGCCTTCCTCTTTGTCTTCCACGACGAAAGCTTTCATCGTCGGTCTTCCACTCATTGGCTTTCTCCGTTGCTATGATGATCACGATTTCCGCTCACGACCCACGCTGTACCAATCGGCAATCAGCAGAGCAGCATCTCTGACGCCGATTCCTCCCTCGAGATCTGACACGAGAGTAATGATGTCTCCGCCACGACCGCACTTCGGCGAGAAGCACTTGAACAGACCCTTCGTCTCATCGACAGTAAACTGACGGTCGTTGCTTCCGTTGTGGATTGGGCACTTGCCCTTTAATGTGGATCCTCCACCAACTCGCTTGAGCTCAGACATGATGCCGTAACGCTCAAGAATCATTCCGATGCTGACGGTCCGTTTGATCTGCTCGAAGTAGATCCTCTGTGCATGCACTTTGTTCATGGCCGTCCTTTCAAGGATCGATGCTGCACGCACACTACGCTCAGTCGGCGGACTGTAAATATTGACAGCATTCATTTTGGTAGCTGAAAAAATGCGCGCTGCTTGAAGGCCGGCTGTCAAGGGCCTGCGCTTCGCGCCGCGGCGAAAGCCGCGCCCTTGAGTGCGTTCGTGATGTTGCGCTGTCAGTTTGGTGCAAGTCCGGACCATGGGAGGTCACTTCCCATGTAGCCGAAGGCAACTGCGTCGCAGCAATGCGGGGTGGAGAGCAGCCGGAGGCGAACGAGCAGCCTGCAGGATGACGAACCCGTTTCGGCGGCGTTTTGCGGCGAGCCTGCTCAAGCAAGGCGAAGCCCGGATCCATGGGTCCGCTCGACACGCTGCAGTGACGCGAAGCGATGTCGAGGCAGACGATGTGGTTGGGGGTTGGATGCTCGGACGGCAACGCAAAGTAAGCGAAGAGACCCGGCGGGTAGTGTGAGCCCGCCGGGAGTCAGAGCCCGCATCGTACCGAGGTGGCGAAAGCCACGGGAGGCGCGGAAAGCAAAGCCGTGTCGAGGGAAGGCGGGGCAGGAAGGTGGATGAGCAATGGCCACACCGCAGCACAGCACTGCCGCGAGTGCCGAAGAGGCTATGCAAGGCAGAGAGACCCACGCGCGGAGACCCCGCGGGCCTGATCGTGGTGTCAAAGCCGGAGTGTGGACGGAGCGCATGCTGTCGGCGCGGGCTAACGGCGTCAAAGGCGGCAAATGGTTCAGTCTGATGGATAAGGTCTTCGCACCTGCGACGCTGGCGCTGGCATGGACGAAAGTCCGCGCCAACAAAGGCGCGGCGGGTGTGGATGGACAAAGCGTGAAACGGTTCGCGGCGAAGGCGGATACCTATCTGCTGGAGCTTTCGACGGCGCTGCGGGAGGGCACGTACCGTCCGCAGGCGGTCAAGCGGGTCGAGATCCCGAAAGGCGATGGCAGGACGCGACCACTGGGAATTCCCACGGTCAAGGACCGCATCGTCCAGCAGGCGGTCCGGCTCGTAATAGAACCGATCTTCGAACACGAGTTCGCGGAGGCCAGTTACGGCTTCCGTCCCGGACGCGGGTGCCATGACGCATTGCGCGAGGTCGATCGGCTGGTCAAGGCGGGCTATGTGCATGTGGTAGACGCCGACCTTCAGGCCTACTTCAACTCGATTCCGCACGAGGCGCTGATGGCAAGGATCGAAGCCCGGATCAGCGATGGTCGCGTGCTCGATCTCATCCGTGGGTGGCTGACCGCCGACATCCTGAACGGTCTGGAGCGATGGACGCCGAAGCTGGGCTCGCCGCAAGGCGCTGTGATCAGCCCACTGTTGGCCAACGTCTATCTCGACCCATTGGATCGGTTGATGGCCGACCACGGGTACCGCATGGTGCGGTACGCTGATGACTTCGTCATCCTGTGCCGGGCGCGCGAGGAGGCCTTGGCCGCCCTCGACATCGTCCGTTCCTGGACCGACGAAGCCGGGCTAAAGCTGCACCCCGGCAAAACGCATGTCGGCGACTGCCGGCTCCCAGGACACGGGTTCGAGTTCCTGGGCTACCGGTTTGAAGCTGGCCGGCGTCTCGTGCGCAAGAAGAGCCTCGGCAAGCTGAAGGACAGCATCCGAGCCAAGACGGCGCGTAACAGGGGCGACAGCCTCAAGGTGGTGATCGCCGATCTGAACCCGGTGCTGCGCGGCTGGTTCGGCTACTTCAAGCAAGCCCATCCGGCGACATTTACCGCGCTCGACGGCTTCATTCGTCGGCGCCTGCGGTCGATGTTGCTGAAGCAAAAGAAGAAGTCCCACTTTGGGATCGGAACCCTGATCAGCAAGACGTGGCCAAATGCCTACTTCGCGGACCTCGGGCTGTTCACACTGAAAACGGCCTGGGCCTCGGCGAGACAGTCCCGAAGCGGATAACTGCCGACTGGAGAGCCGTATGCGGAAAACCGCCTGTACGGTTCGGAGGGCGGGGTGGCGAAAGCCATCCCGACCCCTATCAGCCGGACGCAGCGCGCGAAAAACGGCTACCAAAATGAGATGTGAGGAGATCGCGCATCACACGATCCCCACGCGTTCACCTTTGCCATTCACCCACACTTTGGCAAAGACGCCTTCTTTCGCGATGAGTTCTGGTATCGTGAAAAGAAACAAACGCGACCCTGCGCCACCGGTCATGTCGTGCTGCATGGCAAGAACATTCTCGAGCCTGTCCATGCTCGGGAGGATGAACGCCACGAACAATTGTTTGGTGCCCCGAAGAAACTCGAACTTCGATTGCTGATGCGCAGCGTGATAGACCGCTACTTTGCGCGCGAGCGACGAGTTCCGTTCAAATGAGTGTCTCTCTCACCGGCATCGATCCGGTGTCGATCTCGAGCGCGATGTTCGTGCGCATGTCGTTGGGCCACACCAAACTGAAGAGACGATCGGGCACCGTCGTAAGGTTGAGTGACTTCGCGCCATCCTTCACGGCGGCTTTGACCGCAAACGGATTGCGGCTCTTGCGGGTCTTCTCCGGCATCATGGCGACGAGTTGATCGTGATCGAGCAATCCCAACTTGCGCTCACGCGCAGCAAGCATCACGATCGTCATAAATTCTGAAGTGGCGATCGTGTGCTCGACAAAAAATGGAACCAGCTCGCTGATTTTTCAGCGTCCAGCGCTTCTGCGTGAGGTCGATACCATCGTGCTCGACAAGGAGCCGTGCGCCGCGCGGGGCCAACCCATACACCGTTGGCTTGTTGCCGCGCGTGAAGAGCTGCGCAGCCTGGGCTTTCGGGCGGTCGAGGAAGGCATGATCAAATAGGGCTTCCAGACGACGTAAGACAACTTGATGGGACCCGCCAACGAGGCGCGCCGCTTGCTGTGAATTCACGAACCGCAATGCAGCGACGTGCCGCACGATGGCAATGTTGCGCTGTGTGAGTTCAATCGGCGCAGGATGGGGATTGCGCTCGAAGCGTTTGCGGTGAGGTCCGGCGTCCGTAACAGTCTCGCTCATACAGGCACCTTCATTATAGCGGCTTTGGGCCACTGTTCTTGGGAGGGAGGGGGATATCGGGGTTGCCCCCCACGATCCTCGGCTTGAAGGGGCCTTTCGGCGGGCGCTTTGGTTTTGGCTTAGTCGGTTTCGGTGGTTCCGGCTCGGGATCTGGCGTTACCGCGGAGATGTCGGCGAGGATGTCCCTCAATTCCTTGACCGCCGGCAGTGGCTCACGGGGGGCTTTGAGATCGGGCTCGGGCGGTGGCGCAGCGTGTTGCTTCGCGGCCGCGATGATCTGCGCTTTGCGTGCAGCGAGAGCCGTCTTGGCCTCTTCGATCGGCATTGACGACGGCGACGCATCAATAAAGCGTCGGCGCAGGGCTGCAGCTTCTTCTTTCGACAGGTTTGCGGAAGGTAGTAATGGAACTCGGATCTTTGCGCTCATGGAGCCGAAGGCTACGATGGCTTCACCGGGCTCAAAGGTTTTGAGCGTGCGGGCGGCCTGGTGAATGCTCTCTTCGAGCGTAAAGAGTTGGGACGGCAAATCGCGGTACAGGGTCTCGAACGCATCTGCGTCCGTCGTCCCTTCGCTCATGCCGCTCGAGTTATGCGTACCGGCTGAGCGTGCTTCGCCCCGCGATGCAGCGCGACTTTGTGACCGCGACCACATAGAGCCCGACATGCGCGATGTGCCAACACCTGAAAGGGAGCTTTCACTCATGGCAGCGCCGATGGACTGCGAAAGCGGCACGGCGTTCAAAGCGTCCGGTGGTGGGAGCACCTGGCCGGCAGATGCCGAACTCGGCAAGGCCTTGCGCATCGAACGTGGAGGAGCCCGCGGCTTCACTCTCGCCGTACGCGTCGCTTGAACCTTCTGCCTGCGAGTAGCTTTCGGTGTTTGCCTCTCGAGTACCCCTTCGCTTCGTGGTGCGATCGCGAGCGGCTCTGGAGGGTCGTGCGCGCGGCGCCCACGGCCGTTGGACGGATCATTGTGGGCTTTGCTCGTTCCATGTCGATGGGAACGAGGTCGAGCACATGCTCCTCGGCCTCTTTGTGATCGACGGCGCGAAATGCAACGCGCGTATTCGCGCAGTTCTTGAGGGCAAGATATTGCTCGTGACTGGTCTGCATCAGAAATTGCGACGCGAGCAGCAACGCGACGCCGTACTTGCGCGCTCGCGCAGCGAGCGCTTCGGTGTCTTGTTGTCCCTTGATCACCGCGGGCGCTTCATCGATCGAAAACAGGAAGAGCCGCTGTGGGTGTTGACGCTGCCGCATCGTCGAATAAATGCCGCGCACGAGGAGCGACATGAATGTTTTCGCGGCGCTATCGCCCACATGATTGCCCGACGAGGCATCCACCAAGATGATGGCGCCATCATCCATGGCTGCGGCAAGGTCGAAGCGGGGACCCGCGCCGGCGATGAGACGTATTTTCTCAAAGCGCTCAACGTCGGAGAGGCGATTGAGCGGCCCTTGCGTCATCGCGCGAAAGTCGCGTTTGGACTTTTCAGATACCGCCGCCTGATCAAGCCGCTCGAGCGTCGCACGCAGGTACGAATCTTGAATGTGCTCGATAGCCCAGCGGCGTATCCCATGCTCGTCGTCGGGTTGGAGGAGCAAACTGATCTCACAAATCGTCCACTCGAACATCGCAGCGATGGTCAACACGTCGACCATGATGCTCTCGAGCAAAGGTTTTTCCGTCCAGTCCTCGCCGCTGATGCGTTGAAACGCGATTGCAGTCTCGTCGGCGATGACACTCGCAAGCACCTGGTCGATCGCGGCCAGATTATTGAAGGGAAGGATGGCTTTCGCATCATTGAGATCACACGTCTCGACGCGTCGATGTTTGTAGATGCCACACTGATCGATCCACTGAAGCTGGGCGTTGAATTTCGAGAGCGGATGCGAGCCGTCCGGATCGACCGAGAGGAGACCGCCGCCGGCCAGAACGAAGTCACGCTCAAGCGCCGTGCAGAATAACGTCTTGCCGTAGCCGGTGGATCCGGTGACGAGCGTGTGGCGCGGCGCCATTTTGAGGATCGGCCATTCAAGCATCTGACCATTCTCGAATTGCCCGAATGTAATGGTCGGTGTTGGGGTGATGGGTGGCGCCGGCAAACGCCTCGGCTGCGGCACCGGTCGCGCCATGCGTTCAGCCATGCGCGTATGTGCTTCTGCAGACATCTCTTCGTAGCTCTTGGGCGTCCACGGCATGTCACGTCCCCGTTGCAAGCCGTGGAGCAAGAGCGGCAAGGGCCGCCTCAAAGCGTCGGGCGTTTTCAAAATCACCACGCTGCCGGGCTACGTTGATTGCAGAGCGAAGCGCAGCAACGGGGTCGCTCACGGCCGGGGTTGGTGCCGGTGTGCTTAGAGGAGAGGACTTGAAGTTTTCCATATCGGCACGCACACGCGCGAAGGCATGCTCGGCATCGCTCATTAAAATGCGGTGCTGCGCGTCCTTGAGTGATTCCTCTCGGTCATGGGCGTGTTCGAGCGCCTCAGTGGCAAGCTGTGATTGGGTGAGTTGTAGTGGCGCTGGCTCAACGCGACCTGGTGGTCATGCTCGAGGCGCTCACGCTCGTGGCGCCGTCTCGCGCGCCCGTCCTGCCATTCTTCTTCGAGGAGCTCGGGAAGCCGGTCGAGCGCGTAGAGCGCGCGCTCGGCGTCCGCAGTTGCCGACACCAGCGACGTGTACGATCGGATCTGCGTTGCCTTGGCGGTTAGATAATTGCTCGATGCCTGCACGTAGCGCGCGTGCTTCTCGAGATCGCGACGCGCGAAGTATCCGCCGGTCGACGGCAACGATGGCATCTGTTGTGCTGGGTACGATGGCTGTTGCTGCGCCGGCGGCAGCACCTCACCGTAGCGGACGAGGTCTCTCTTATTATCAGTCATTGGAGCCTCCAGACAGGTGGTGGCTGGCAAGCGAGAGCTCTTCCAACTCCTCGTGTCAACGCCGGAGAGAAATTGCATCGGCGGGCCGGAGCAAAAGTCCATCACCACGGCGAGCAAGAAGGCCCCCGATATCGGGGGCCTTCTTGCTTTCGCGCTTCAATCCGGAGGGGGCCTCCGGGGCAGCGTCTGCCCGAGGCCGGCGTGATCGGCGCTTGGAGTGGGCGAGACGGTAGCTGTCGCCGTTCATCTCGAGGATGTGGACGTGGTGGGTGAGCCGGTCGAGCAGGGCGCCGGTCAGGCGCTCGGCGCCGAACACGGATGTCCACTCGTCGAAGGGCAGGTTGCTGGTGACGATGGTGGAGCCGCGTTCGTAGCGCTGGGAGAACACCTCGAACAGCAGCTCGGCGCCGGTTTGCGACAGCGGCACGTAGCCGAGCTCGTCGACGATCAGCAGCTTGTAGGCGGCCAGCTGGCGCTGGAGACGCAGCAGGCGCTTCTCGTCGCGGGCTTCCATCAGCTCGTGCACGATGGCGGCGGCGGCCGTGAAGCCGACCGACAGTCCCTTCTGGCAGGCGGCGAGGCCGAGCCCCAGCGCAATGTGGCTCTTGCCGGTGCCGGAGTTGCCGAGCGCGATGATGTTCTCGCGGCGCTCGACGTACTCGCAGCGCGCCAGCTCCATCACCAGCGCCTTGTTCAAGGACGGCAGCGCCGCGAAGTCGAAGCTGTCGAGGCTCTTCACGGTCGGGAACCTGGCCGCCTTGATGCGGCGCTCGACCATGCGCCGCTCGCGATCGATCAGCTCCTGCTCGGCCAGCCGCAGCAGGAAGCGGGGATAGTCGACGCCTTCGGCGGCACACTGCCGGGCGACCTTGTCGTACTCGCGCAGGAAGGTCGGCAGCTTCAGCGCCTTGAGGTGGTGGGCCAGCAGAACTTGCGGCGTGTCGCTCATGATGCCGCCCCCGCCAGCAGGGCCATGTACGAGCGTGCCGATGTGGTCGCCACCGTCGCCCTGGGCAGATAGGATAGATCGCCATATCCAGGCGCGGCGGGCGCCGCTCGATGCGGCACAGCACGAGGTGCTTGATGGCATCGAAGCCGATGGCGCCGCGCGCAATCGCGTCGCCGACGGCGGCGGCTACGTCCTCGATCCTGAACGCCTCCATCAGGCGCAGCACCTGCACGTACTCGCGCTTGCCTGGCTTGCCCATGCGGGCCTCCAGCAGGCGGCGCAAGGTGGCGAACTCCTCGGGCAGCTGCCAGCCGGCCAGCGGTGCGGCCTGGTCCAGCGCGTTGATCTTCTGCTCGATCAGCGCCAGGTAGTGCAGCGGATCGAACACGAAGTCCTCCCGCTCGTAGGAGCGGGGATGCCGGGCGATCACCTCCGTGCCGCAAGCGATCACCACCTCGTGCACGTAGCCGCGCACCATCACCTCGCGGTGGCCAAAGCTGGTCGGCACCGAGTAGTCGTTGCCCCGGTAGCGCACCAGCGACAGCGAGGAGACGGTCGCGGGCACCTTCTCGCAGGCATCGTACGGCGGGGGCAGCGGCTTGCTGCAGAGCGGCCAGATCGCGCTCCAGCCGCTCGCCGATGGTCTCGGCATGGCCGCGCAGCCGATCACTCAAGCGCCGCCGGCAGCACGCGTGCAGATGCGCGTTCAACGCCGCGAAGCTGTCGAACACCGGGATCGGCACCAGGAAGTTGCGCCGCGCGAAGCCGACCAGCCCCTCGACCTTGCCCTTGTCGTTGCCCTTGCCTGGTCGGCCG
Organism: uncultured Alphaproteobacteria bacterium; assembly: GCA_963738065.1. Classification (GTDB taxonomy): domain Bacteria; phylum Pseudomonadota; class Alphaproteobacteria; order Rhizobiales; family Hyphomicrobiaceae; genus AWTP1-13. The sequence continues at coordinate 246,401 of CAVTVO010000006.1, read as the reverse complement.
AACCGATCCTGGAACAGGTAATGCGATTGCAGCTCGCGAACATCTGCGTGCGCTGCCGCTTGCCGTCGCCCAGGATGCGGGCAACCGCGATCTTGGTGTTGTCGTAGAGGATCGACTTCGGCACGCCGCCGAAGAAGGCGAAGGCCTTCACGTGGCCGTCGCAGAACGCCTCCTTGCTCTCGGCCGGATAGGCCGCCACGAAGCAGGCGTCGGAGTGCGGCAGGTCGAACGCGAAGAAGTGGATCTTGCGCTCCACCCCGCCGATGATGCCGATCGCCTCGCCGAAGTCGGCCTGGGCATGCCCCGGCGGATGCACCAGCGGCACGAACATCTCCCGCGCCCGCTGCCGCCAGCCGGCGACGTAGTCCTTCACGATGGTGAGGCCGCCGGTGAAGCCGTGCTCGTCCCTGAGCCGCTCGAAGATCCGCTTGGCCGTGTGCTGCTGCTTCTTCGGCCGGCCTTTGTCCTCGGTCAGGATGCCATCGATGATGGCGATGAACGCACCCAGCTTCGGCTTCACCGGCGGCCTCGTGCGCCGGTAGCCCGGCGGCACCGAGAACCCCATCATCTTGGCAACCGTCCGCGGATCGATCCCGAACCGCCGAGCCGCCGCCCGCTCGCTCAACCCCTCGATCTGAACCGCGTACCTGACCTTCGCGTAGAGCTCCACGTCCTTCATCCCCCGCCCTCTGCCGACGCCGGCACAGGGCTTCCAGCTGCCGGATTTTTACTCCGGCGCAACCGACCGAATCGGCCGCTTCACTGAGGGATTTTTGCTCCGGCGCTTACAGGAGACCGCGTGGCCGATCCCGAAAAGGGCCACGCACGACCACGGCGCTGATCCTCCGTTCGGTGGCTGAGCAGGGCGGCGACCTGCGCCGCCTCCTATATCCGCGACGGGAACGCAAGCCGAGCGGCCGCTTCAATGCGCGCGGCCGAGGGCGACAGGCCGCCGCGGCCCTCGAAGGCCACGGCGGCTGGGAATTCTATACCGACACCTCGGACGGCGCCGGCATGCGCTTCCGGGCCCGCCGCGTCATCGTCAAAGCACGGGTGATCAAGCTCAAGGGTGTGAAGAGCCAGGCCATCGCCGCGCATCTGCGCTATCTCCAGCGTGAAGGCGTCACGTTGGATGGGCGCCGAGGCCATGCCTACTCGGCCTCGGAGGACGAGCCCGACCCCAAGGCTTTCACCGAACGCGGCCGGGAGGACCGGCACCAATTCCGGTTCATCGTGGCTGCCGAGGATGGCGTCGCGCTCGGCGACCTCAAGCCCTTCACGCGGCGGCTGATGGGACAGATGGAACAAGACCTCGACACCACCCTCGATTGGGTTGCGGTTGATCATTACAACACCGGGCACCCGCACACCCATGTGGTGGTCCGGGGCGTGACCGATGACGGCAAGATCCTCTACATCGCCGGCAACTACATCGCCCACGGCATTCGCGCCCGGGCGAGCGATCTCGTTACCCGCGAGCTCGGGCGGCAAAGTGAAGTGGAGGTGCAGCAGAAGCTGGGCCAAGAGGTCGACCACGACCGATTCACCCGCCTCGACCGGACGCTCTTGGATGAGGCCCAGGACGGCCAGGTCGACCTGCGGATCAGCCCGGGGCAGAGCTATCTGGCCCGGGTCAATCGGCATCTACTGATTTCCCGCCTCGAGAAGCTCGAGGCCATGCAGCTGGCGACGCCGGTAGAGCCCGGGGTCTGGACCCTGTCGCCCAAGCTGAAGCCAATGCTCACACAGCTCGGCGAGCGCCTCGACACCCTCAACCTCATGCGTGATGCGTTGGGCGAGGTGGCCGCCCACCGCTCCGTTGCCAACTACATGATCCACCGTGATGTGCCACGGTTACTGGTCACCGGCCATCTTGTCGGCAGGGGCCTCGCCGGCGACGGTTTGGGCGACAAAGCCTACCTGGTCGTCGACGGGGTTGACGCGCGGGTCCACTACGTCGAATTGAACGCCACGCTGGTGCCCGATGAGGCGCGCATCGGCGCTATTCTCACCGTCGGCCGGGAGCCCTCGGCGCGATCCGTGGACAAGACCATTGCCGCCTACGCCGCCCGCAACGACGGGTTCTACGAGCCCCAGGAGCACTACGAGCTCGCCAGGATGACCGGGCGCATCCCCGGCGCCGATGTCGAGGGCCACATCGAGGCCCATGTGAGGCGCCTGGAGGCCCTGCGGCGGACCGGCATCGTCGGCCGGCTCGATGGCGACCATTGGGTCATCCCGCCCGACTTTCTGGAGCGCGCCGCAGCCTACGACGAGCGCGAGGGCCGCAAGCTCGTCGTCGAGGTGCACTCGGCCGTTGCCCTCGACCGGCAGATCACGGCCGAGGCCGCAACTTGGCTCGATCGCCAGCTGGTCGGCCGGCATAAGCGTCGAGACCGCGCCCATGGGCTTTGGAAACAAAGTCCAGCAGGCCATGGAGCAGCGCACGCAGCGACTTATCGCGCATGGCTTGGCCAAGCGGCGTGAAGACGGCGGCGTCCAGTACCAGCCCGACCTGCTGGCCACACTCCAGCGTCGCGAGCTGGACCGCGTTGGACAGCACCTTGCCGGCAAGCGCACCGACGGCAGGACCTATGTCCCGGCTCATGACGGCTCGGTCATCCGGGGCACCTACCGCCGTGCCATCACCCTTGCCAGCGGCAAGTTCGCCGTGATTCAGCGGGACCAACACTTCACCCTGGTCCCCTGGCGGGCCCTTCTTGAACGCCACCGCGGTCGCGAGGTCGTCGGCGTCGTCCGAGGCATGGGTGTCTCATGGCAGCTGGGCATGCAGCGGGATCGGGGCCTTTCGCGTTGACGTCAGTCAGCAACACTCCGCCTCTCATGCTGCCGGCTTTCCGACCACCCCGCAGCAGGTCTGTTGCACCCCCACTAGTGTTCTGAGTTCCGACGCTTGGTACCCGCCTGGGTTGACCAAGTTCACCCGGGCAGAGGGAGTGCTGCGTTCGGCCCCGAGCGCTCAGTCGCGGGTGCCGCCAGTTTCGCAGGCCACCCGCGCCACTCGTGAAGCACCTGCGCGGGGGGACTTAGTGGGAATCAACTGTTCGGTGCAGAGCACTAGCTGCCGCCACCTCACCGCAGGGCGACCGGAGGAAGCACGGCCGCCAATAGGGTGGGCGAAATTGCAGGAGCGCGAACACGGAGATGGTCGCCCAAGCCAGTCCCTGCACCACGATTTGAGTGACCGCACGCGCCACAGCGTCCGCGCGCAGATGAACACCCTCAGTCTGCGATAGCCTTCATCAGGTCCGCGATCTTGATGGTCGCGAAATTGGAGAAGGTGTCCGATACGGCGTAAGGCAAGATGATCTGATCGCGGTGGCGCATGGCGCCGCAAGTGTAGACGACGTTGGGCACGTAGCCTTCGCGCTCTGCAGGCTCGGGGCGAACCAGGGGCTCACGAGAGCGGGCGAGAACCTTCGAGGGGTCCTTCTTGTCCAGAAGAACCGCACCGATCGAATATTTTCTCACCGGGCCAACGCCGTGCGTCAACAGCAGCCAGCAATCGTCCAGCTCGATCGGTGACCCGCAGCTGCCGATCTGAACGAACTCCCAGGGATGCTCGGGCTGTAGGATGGAGCGACCACCGTCCCATGTGTAGAGGTCGTCGGAATAGATGAGATACAGGTTCTCGTTATCCTGCCTTGCGATCATAGCGTAGCGGCCATCAATTTTGCGCGGGAACAGAGCCATACCCTTGTTGCGTGCCGCTGACCCGGCAAGGGGCGTCATTCGGAATGACCGGAAATCCATGGTTTCGAGCAGCTCGGAGCGGATCGCCCGGCCGCTGTAGGCCGTGTAGGTCGCATAGAAGGTTGTGCGTTCATCGTTGACAAATCGCACGAAGCGGGCGTCCTCGATGCCGTTGGCTTGAGCGTCGGTGACCGGAAAGATGACGCATTCGCTCAGGTCGTCGTCGGGCCGGAAGATCACCTCGACAACGTCGCCGTTGGCTCTGGACATCCGACTTCCGACCCTGGGGACAGACGCCAGACGCGCGGCCGGATCGACTGCGACACTTCCATCGGCGCCGATCGTTCCGGACCGAAACGTCAGGGACGAAATATGGCCCTCGCCGACGGCGCGAAGGCTCAGAATGAACCGACAGCCATCTTGCGGCGCACCGGATTGGTCGGGGTGGCGGACGATGCTCGGATTGAACAAGGCAGAAGCTTCAAATGAATACTCGTGGAGAAAATAGGCTCCGATCAGGCAGCGTTGCGTCTTGTTCAATACGGCATGCGGCTCCAGCGCCTCTTCCATCTCCGCGGCGCGCGTCTCGAAGATCTCGAGCAGGTTTCGGTGACGCCCCTCGAAGTTCTCCAGGACCTCGGTCAATTGTCGCGCGGCAGCCCCCGGCTCGAGGCGAAGAACCCTGCCCACAATATGGTTGGCCCTGGTCTTATCGGTCGGGTTGAGATCTCTGGGTTCAGTCGCCGGCTTGAAGGGCCTGACGACGACCCTGGCCGGATCTGGACGCAGATGCAAGGTCTGGCGGTTCAAGAATTGGGATTGAGACAATGTGGCCCCCTGGGGTCGTTTGCGGTTCGATCGCACGATCTTGGCGACCGTTCGCTATCCTCGCGGCACGTTTGAACTGCCGTATCTCCACAAGACCAAGAAGATACGACAGCACCGATTCTGCGCCTTTGTTTTCATTGGGCCGATCAGGATGGAGACCGTCCGAGCAGCTGCCCGTATCGGCATCGATCATTGTTGTCTGCAGGTCGTTCTCGCCCAGAAACCAATCGAACGCGCGCATTGCCCCAGTCCGCCATTCCGCGCCACGATCTACTCGCCACGCAGAAAGGCAAGCAGAAACCGCTGCTGCTGCTTCCAAGGGCTGCTGATCGAAGGCTTCCGGTCTCTGGCGTATCTTACCGAAGCTCCTGGTGCCGACCGGCCTGAAGCGACCCAACGGCGTGGTCTGAAGCGACATGAGCCAACGTAGCGATCGCCTGCCAGCTTCGACGTAGCTGGGTGTGCGAGTGCTCAAGCCCGTCTGGATCAGCGCCTGTGGAAGGCGCGCGTTGTCGTAGGCGAGCACGTCTTCGAACCAAAGCCAATCATTGGTCTTCTTCCCAGAAAGCATGGACGTCAGCTTGCTGGCCAGCACTGTGCGCATGCGGTTGGCGAAAGCATCGCCGGCGACCACCTGCAAATAGGCGTCCAACCCCAAGAGCGTGAAGGCCCAAGCTCGCGGAGACGAGAACTCCTCGACGACGGGAAGGGCTGTCTTGAAGAGTGCTGCAGCCCACCGGCGGCGAGATGGATCAGCGTCGTCGCGTGCACATTCGCCCAATGCCCAAAGCGTGCGTCCATGACTATCCTCCGAGCCCACGTCTTCCAGCCATCGGCGGTCGAAGCTCATGAAATTCCGGAACCGTCGGGTGTCCCGGTTCCAGGCGTGCTGGATGAACGCGGCGAAGCGTGCGGTGACCGCTTCAGGCAAATGCGCTTCGCCAGACCTCGCAAGCGCGCTGGAAAGCAGCAGGGCGCGAGCGTTGTCGTCGACACAATAACCGTGAGCGCGGTCCGCTATAGAGTGGACGGCGTGCTGGAGCATCCCCGTATCGTCGCAAAGCGAGAGGAAGTAGCCGGTACGGATTTCGGGAAACGCGCGTCCCTTGGTCCGGGAAAGAACTCGATCAACCGGAAGCAATACGGCGGGTGTGGCGTATTCGCGCGCAACCTGAAACGCTGCGAGATAGCGTTCGGCCGTCTGCGCCCAGGTCATCGATCGGCTCGCGGCGTAGGCTCGCTTGCGCATCGAGTGACGGCGGACTTCGTTAGTCAGCAGGCCTGCGATTTCGGCGCTCAGCGCTTTCGCATCTCCGAAGGGGACCAGGATGCCGCGCCCATTGGCGAGCAGCTCTTTGGCGTGCCAGTAGGGCGTCGATACGACAGCTTTTCCCAGTCCGAAGCTGTACGCGAGCGTGCCCGATGTCATCTGGGCCTCGTTGAGGTAGGGCGTCACATAGACGTCGCACATCGAGATGAAGTCGAGCAGCGTCGCCTGGTCCACGAACTGATCGAAGAAGACGACGTACTCTTCGATGCCGAGCTCGCGCACCCGCGCCGTCAAACCCTCGCGATGCGATTCGCCGCGATCCCGCACGAGGTTGGGGTGGGTCGCTCCCAGAACGACATAGACGGCATTCGGGCAGGCTTCGATGATTTGCGGCATGGCATCGAGCATGATCTCGATGCCCTTGTTCGGCGACAGCAGGCCGAACGTGAGGATGATCGTCTTTCCGGCGAACCCGAATTTTGCCTTGGCGTGATGTGTTTCGAGGAATGGGTAGTCGGGAATTCCGTGCGCTATGACTTCGATCTTGTGAGCTGGGACGTTATGCGCGGAACGGAGGAATTCGTGGCCTTTCGCCGACATGACGACGACCTTCGTGGACGTATCGATTATCTGGCGCATCACGTTGCGCTGGATGGGCGTCGGCTGGGAGAGCACGGTGTGAAGCGTGGTCACGATCGGCATTTCGAGGCGCGACAAGAGCTCGACGATGTTGCCTCCCGCCTCGCCGCCGAAAATCCCGTACTCATGCTGAAGGGAAACGACGTCGTATCGCGAGTTGTTCAGGAATTCTGCCGCCTTCACATAGTCGCCCATCACATCATCGCGGATCTGGAAGCCCACAGCCTTGGGATAGTCATAGGCGCGACCGGGGTCCGTCATGGCGACGACGCAGGTCTCGGCATCCGGGCGAGCCGTCGCGACTGCCTGGTGCAGATCGTGGGTAAACGTGGCGATGCCGCAACGCCGCGGGAGATGATTGCCGATGAACGCTACGCGCTGGGATTGCTTCATGACGTTGTTTCCAGGCTGCCATCGGTTGCGGCCGCCCTTGCTCGAGTGAGGGAGGTTGGCGCCCGAACGTCGGGTGGCACTGCGTCTATTGCGCCCGTCCGTGCGAGGCGCCGCAGCAGGTGCGGGACCGGGCCGACTCCCGTGTACGCCACGAGGCCAACCAAGCCACTCGCGCCGGCGTGTATTTCGACGCGGTCCGACTGAGCGAAGACGGCATCGCCTCCGGCAACGTCCAACGATCCGGCCACGGCGCGGCCCTTGAGAACGAGAAGCCAAGTCTCGCGTTGCGCCTCCAGACACCAATTGGAGTTCGGCGCCAGATCGATCTTCTCCAGCACGAAGTGCGGGTTGGAGATGAGAAGTGCCCGTTGGTCCGTGAACCGGTTTGGTCGCACCCGAAGATGCGCCGGTCCAGCGTCTGCCACCGCGATGGCGCTTTCGACGTGAAGTTCACGCTGGCGCCCGTGATCGAACAGGCGAAACGTTGCATCGCTGCGCTGCTGGATCTCAGCGATGACAAGGCCAGCGCCAATTGCGTGAATCGTTCCGGCAGGCACGAAAATGACATCGTCTGGCGACACGGTCCGCCACACGACAAGATCCACGAGCGAGCCGTCCTCCGCTGCCTGGCGCAGTTGCTGTTGAGTGAGCCGGCGCTTCAGGCCGAGGGCAACCTTGGCTCCAGGTGCGGCGCTAAGGACATACCAAGCTTCCGTCTTGCCGTTCGGGAGTCCGATCGACTGCGCAAACGCATCGTTGGGATGGACCTGGATGGAAAGTGGCTCGTTGGTGAACAGCAGCTTGAGCAGGAGCGCAGGATCGGGGGGGCCCCTAGCCGGTCGCTCGTACCAGAGCTCACCGATGCGGGCGCCGTCATGGCCCGCGTTGCTCCAAGGTGTCAGATCGACAACGCCCCAGGGTCTTGGTAGCGCCCGCACATGCGCGCGTTCGATCGCCATGGTCCTCCACCTGTTGGTGCCCGGTTCAAAGGCTGGAAATCGTGACACCAATGGCGTGATGACACCGGTCACGGTAGCCGGGGGCGGGGCGACCAGGTACCCTCGGAATGTACTCAGACGACCGGCCGCAATCAGCCCGACTGCATCAAAAGGGCACGGCAGCGCTCGCGGGGTCCTACCCGTGCATCACGGGTAGGACCCTTGGAAGCGTTACTACTTTGTCGGCTCGCTCTTCTTCATGTCGTCGATCTTTTGGGCAGCCTGATCCTTCAGCTCGACCGCTTTGTCTACGGTCTTGTGGCCCAGGTCGACAGCCTTGTCCTTGACCTTGTCGTAGGTGGTCTTCTCGGTAGCCATGAACGCCGGCGCATCCATGAGGTTTTGCTTGCTGAGCGCGACGACGATTACGCGCTGACCATCCTTGTCGACATTGAAGGTCAGCTGACTGAAGGGAACTCCTACGCCCTTCTCGCCGATGCTCAGGAACCCGCCAACGCCAATGACGACGGTGGTGATCTGGCCTTTGCGGTCGAACACGAGATCGTTGACATCCCCAATCGTCTCACCAGCGGCGTTGTGAACGGCCTGGCCGATAAACACTCTGGCGAGCCACTCGTTGGCCGGCTGTTGGGTCACAAAATTTGTGGCCACATTGGAGGAACCGGCGGCCAAGGCCATCCCTGGGCCGACAAATGGGGCCGCCACCAGTGCCACAGCGCCAGTCAATCTCATGATTTGACGTCTCATCGTATCATTCCTTGTTTTGTTTGTTGTTAGCCCTCGATCCGAGCGCGGCCGGCTGCAGCTCTTCCCCTTGGGAAGGAAGCGCAGGTCGCCGCGTCTTTGAGCGAGTTGATGCTTGACCGTAGCGGGTCGTGGCATCACAAGGCAGCCTCGGAAACTACTCATCTTCGGGGACGGGCTGTCCCGACGCGACGGCGTGCCGAAGCAAAGATAAGTAGTCCCCGTAAGTATTTTCCGAGATCGTTGCTGCCGGTACCCGCGCGCGCCTTGGCGGTTGAGTTGGTCGGTCAGGTGATGATCGCTATCAGCGGGAAATCGGTAGTGATACCTGAGGTGGCGAGGCTGTGTTGGAGATCGGCGCGTCAACTTGATCGTCTCGCGAACGTTCGCGGCTCACCGCAATGAAGAGGGCAACGAGCCCTAACACGGCACAGATCAGCACCCTCGCGCTCAACGAAGGGATCATCCCCCGAAAGCCGTGGGCCTTCTCAGCCAAGGGCACCTTGGAGCTGCTGCGGTGGGGCAAGAGTTCAATCAAGCGATCAGCAATCGCCCTCGAATCCGCCTGTGCCCATCCCCGGCCAGGCAATCGCGCAATCAACGAAGCCAATTTCTGCGTGGCAGTGTCCCTTGGCAGTTCGGCTAGTTCGGCTGCCTTCTCCCATGGGTCAAAGTCCAGTCGAGCGAGCGCCGACAGAACGCTGAGCGGCATTTGATCTCTGTCCGCGTCGATCGGCGCATAAAGAAAATCGTTGAACTCGGGCCGAAAGAACGAAACCGAAGCAGCGGGCGTCACTTTGACCACCAATCATATCTCGAGCGCGAGCGTCTGCGGCTCTTCCCGACTGCTCGGCAAGAGGCCCCTGTAGGCGGCTAGAGTTCCAAACTCCTAGCGGGTCGAGGGGAGGCGAAGGTAGCCTCGGAATGTACTCAGGCTGAGCCGTCAGCGGCCGACTTCGTCAGCAAGGCAGGTGGCTGGTTGCCGGATCGCTCTTGAGGACCGCCTCTAGCTCGAGCGGGTCAATGGCGACCACGCGCCTTCTCGAGCTGACGGTGCCGACGGCGGGCAGCTCGATCGTCGTCGAAACTCGGCGGTAGGCGCTGAGCGGGAGGTCGTCGATGGCCACATCGACCGTTTGGATCCTGTAGGTTCCGGCGGGCTGGATGCCGTCAAGGTCCGCAAGCGAGAAGGAACGGGAGAATGTCACTGACGTGCGCGTGGTCCGCCCTGCCATGATGAAGCCGATCCGTAGGATGCGTTGGAGCTCGGGCGGTTGACTGAGACCTGCCTCAGAGGGTTGGCTTAGGTGCGGACCTGACGACGTAGCGACCGCTGGTTTGGAACGCGCAGACGTCGTCGCCGGGGGAGCGGGCCTCACGTAGCTCCAGCATGACATAGGCCTGCGCGCTGGCAGGCCCTCGCTCTGACGCAAGGCGCGCGAGCCGCGCGTCGGGAACTAACCGAAATCTATTTTCCATTCTCGCCCGCCGGAGTGCTGACACTCCGCGGCTCCTTTCGATTGCAATCATGACGTAAGTGTCGAGGTTTGATACGCTGCGTCATTGCCCCGCTTGTTGACTCGCAAGCGGTCCCAAGAGAGAGCGGCATAGAAATTAGCGGGCAGCGGGAGGCTGGAGATAGCCTCGGAATATACTCAGGTGGCCAGGCCGTCGAGGCAGATTCTCAGCTAACGCGCTCGAGGGCATGCGAAACGACCAACGCCGCGTAGTAGCTGGCGATAGGCCGTCCCTACTCCGGCCGCTCTTTCATCACCCGAAAGTAGTGTTCTGCGTGCTGGTAGAAGTTTTCGGCTTCCACGACGTCGCCTGCCTGGGCAGCGGCGCGCGCCATTGCCACGTACCGCACGTAGCGCGCCTTCGCGTTGACGCCTTGATCGGGCCTCTGCCGGGCGGAACTCGATGTGAGTCTGCTCGCACGGGAAGCGAAAGGCCTGGTGTTGTTGCGCTGACGAGTGGTCATATGAAGTTGTGCGGGGTTCGGCATAGTAGGTCTTAACGTGAGGGCAGAGGACAAATCGCGCAGCATCAGCGCGGCTGTGATTCAGGGTGTTCGTTCCGTTCGTTCCCGCAACGTCTTCAGTCTTGCGAAACCGGCTGGCATTGGTGAGGGATCGCTTGGCGCCTTCTTGTCGACTGCGCGGCTAAGAATGAAGACTTGGAATCTACTTAGACAATTCCCTGTCGTGGTTGCGGCCTTTCTTGGGTCCCGCCAACTGAGGCGAACCTTCAAAAAAAAAGGAGCGACCGAGCTTCGCGGGAGGAAGCCGGCCGCTGAAGATTAGGGCTTCGAGCACGAGTACGCTATTACCTATCTCATGCTGCCCGGGCGCATGAGCACACGAGTGGGCAGTTGCTTCCAGCTTCGGAAAATACCCAGTCTCGAACACGGCTCGATAACCACTAGAGCCCCTGCGCCCAGTCCGGCGGCAGACCCCTGAAGTCGGCTTTCATCGTGCCGGGGCAACGGCTGTGATAGGGTGAAATTAGCTCGCGAGCGTTCCCCTGATGGGAGCCAGGGCCCGCGAAAGCCGACACAATGACAGGACGGAGTGCGCCGCAGGCTGGCCAGGCCCGGGCGCGGCCGAATGAGCGCGCTCTTGCCGAAACAGATGAGAAACAAGGAATTGGCAGCGTCGAAAGCGAAGCTGCAGGTCCTCAACGAGAAGCTCACGGCCCTCAACAGCCAGCTGCATGAGACAGTCGAGCAGCAGCGTGCAACCTACAACGACCTTCAGAACATCCTCATCAGCACGGATGTAGCGACGCTGCTTCTGGATTGCGAGCTGAATATCCGCTTCTTCACGCCAGCCGCAAAGTCGCTCTTCGACCTCGTCGCTTCCGATGTCGGTCGGCCGCTTGCCGACCTGACGCGCCGGTTCGAGGACGAGCATCTCCTGCCGGATGCCCGCGCGGTGCTGGCGAAGCCACGCGCCGGTCAGGCGCGAAGTCAAAGCCGACGACGGCGGCTGGTTCATGCGCGGGATCCTGCCCTATCGAAGTCGCCGACAGGGGCATCGAAGGCGTCGTCATCACGTTTGCCGGCATTTCAGAGATGAAAGCCGCCGAACGGGAAATTGAGGCGGCCCGCGCCTACCTCGACAGCATCATCGCCACCATTCGCCAGCCCCTGGTCGTCCTCGATGAGGAGTCTGCGCGTCATTTCTGCGTCGAGCTCGTTCCATCGCATCTTTTCCGTCAAACCCGAGGACCTGATTGGGCGACACCTTCTGGCTGCGGGCCAGTCATCTCGATGTGCCCGCTCTGCGGGAATTCCTGGTCTCGATCCAGGCCCGAGGCACCACCATCAATGACCATGAGGTCGAGATCGAATTGCCGAGCCTGGGCCGCCGGGCGTTCTTGATGAGCGCTCGCGTGCTTCGAGAGGCGCCCTCGGCCAAGCGCAAGATCCTGGTGGCGATCGTCGACGTCACCGAGGCGAAGCGCGAGGGCAAAGCGCTGGAGGCCGCGAAATCCGAGGCGGAGCGGGCCAATGTCGGCAAGTCGCGCTTTCTCGCGGCCGCCAGCCATGATCTGCGCCAACCCCTGCAGACGATCAGCTTGCTGCAGGGAATGCTTGAAAAGCGCGTTCACGATGGAGCAATCGCGACGGCTCGTGCACAGGCTCGATGAGACCGTGAGGACGATGTCGAGCATGCTCGACAAGCTGCTCGACATCAACCAGCTCGAAGCTGGGATCGTGCGCCCGTCGATCGTCGATTTTCCGATCAACCGCCTGCTCGAGGAAATGCGCACCGAGTTCACGTATCACACGGAAACGAACGGGCTCGGCTGGCGTGTGGTGCCCAGTAGGCTCACCGTACGCAGCGATCCGCGACTTCTCGAGCAAATCATCCGCAATCTGGTTTCGAACGCCGTCAAGTACACGACCGAAGGCAAGCTTCTCCTCGGCTGCCGACGCCGCGGGGACATGCTGCGCATCGAGGTCTGGGATACCGGCGCCGGCATTCCGGAACTGGAGCTTCAGGCGATCTTCGAGGAATTCCACCAGCTCGACAATCCTGCACGGGAACGCAGCAAGGGCCTCGGTCTCGGTCTTGCCATCGTGCAGCGTCTTTCCGATCTGCTCGGGCACAAGATTGACGTCCGCTCGCGGCTGGGCAGAGGCTCGGTCTTCAGCATCGAGGTGCCGCTTGGACGAGTTGGGGTGTCGGACCTGCCCGTTGCGAGTCAGAACGAGACGCAGACGAGCATCCCCTCCCGCGGTACGATCCTGATCGTCGAGGACGATCCCGCCGTGCTCGAAATGCTCCAGCTGCTATTTGACGACGAAGGGCATCGCACCTTGGTCGCTGCAGATGGTCACAAGGCCTTGGAGTTGGCGGCCCAGAGATCGACCGTATTGGACCTGATTATTGCCGACTACAACCTGCCCAAGGGTCTCAACGGGCTCGAGACCATAGCCAGACTGCAGGAGCAAGCTCGGCATCCAATTCCGGCCATCATCCTGACAGGGGACATTTCCACCGACAGCTTGAGCGAGATCGCCGGCCACGGTTGCGTGCATCTGAACAAGCCGGTCAGGGCAAAGGAGTTGACGGACCTTGCGCAGCGGCTCCTTGCCAAGCCTGGATCGGTCTCACCCGGCAGCGTGGAGCAGAAACCCCTCTGCCTGGATGAGGACGCCTCGCCCACTATATTCGTAGTCGACGACGACCGCTCCATCCGCGAGGTGATGCGCGATCTGCTTCGGGAAAACGGGTATTCGGTGGAGCTTTTCGCCGATGGAGCGGGCTTCCTCGAAGCCTATCGTCGCGGCCGCGAGGGATGCCTTCTGGTGGATGCGCTGATGCCCAGCATGAGCGGGATCGAGCTGATCGAACGCCTTAAAGCCGAAGGACATGGACTACCAGCCATCGTGATCACCGGAAATGGCGCCGTGCCCATGGCCGTTCAGGCGATGAAAGCAGGAGCCGTTGATTTCATCGAGAAGCCGGTCGGCCCCGAAGAGCTGCTCGCCAGTGTCAAACGCGCGCTCGAGCGGACGCGGGACAGCGCGACGCTGTCAGCATCTCGGGAAACGGCAGCGCTAAGCGTAGCCAGCCTGACCACACGACAGCGCCAGATCCTGGACCTCGTGCTCGCCGGCCATCCGAGCAAAAATATCGCCGCTGATCTCGGCATCAGCCAACGCACCGTCGACAACCATCGTGCGGCCATCATGAAGAAGACCGGCTCGAAGTCCCTCCCGGCGCTGGTCCGCACCGCGCTTGCTGCGGCCTGAACACCTTGGGCGCGCGGTAACATTGCTGTAAGTCGCGGCAGCGGTTGCCGGTCCAACGATTAAGGGAAAGTTGACGTGACGCCGCTATGATCGTGGTGACTGCGATCGACTGCTCACCAGGATTGGGGTGAATTCCATGCACGCAAACCACGGAACGCGACGCGCATTTGGGCTCCACCTGGTCTTCGCCGCGACACTGCTGTTCGTGCTGCCCGCGGTTGATGCAGCGGACAACTCAGGCTCCGACCTGCATTTGGCTCAAACGTCAGCTGGACAGTTGAACGCTGAGCGCCAGCGCTACGAAGCAGCAGCAGAGCGGGCACGTGCGGCGCTCGATGCCGAGAATGCAGCGCCGCGCAGCGTCGATAGGCCGCCGCCATCTGCTCGTGGCGATACCAAAGGCAATGCGCAGGACGCCGTGTGCATCGCCGGGTGTTGAAGGGGCTTTCTCACGCAAGCCAAGCGAGCAGCCTGTGCGACTGACACGCCGTCGGCCGCGAGCCACCGTCGCATGGTTCGCGACGGCGAACGAGTAAATGAGTACTTTCCGAGCCTGCCCAAGCCAGTGCTCGCCGGCTACTGTGCAACTTCTCGCGCAATCTCAATGAAAGACGAACTCTATGGAAACTCCTTCACAACTCAAGCCTGCTCTCTGGGGCGCAGTCGGTGGCGCAGTCGCTCTGGCAATCGTTGGCTTCACCTGGGGCGGCTGGGTAACTGGCAGCAAGGCAGGTGTGTTGGCCCGACAGCAAGTGCAGGCCGCGCTCGTCGAAGTGCTCACACCCATGTGCGTGGACAAGTTCAACAAAGCCACGGACGTGCAGGCAAGGCGGGAGGAACTAAAGAAAATGACCTCCGCATGGGACCGCGAGCGCTTCGTGCGGGCTAACGATTGGGCAAAGTTCGGCAAGGACTCAAATAGCCTAGTTGTAGATGCCTGCGCGGCTGAGCTTCAGAAACAGTCATCCTGAGAGATCCGCGTCAGATCAAAGGCAGGCGGCCTCCAGAAGGCGCGACGGGCGCGAGTGCGACCGATCGAGCCATTTCACAAAGCTGTCCATGACCGTCCGCTCAACGAGTAAGACTATCACGTTTCGCCGCTCTTTTTTTCTGAAAGGGGCCGACGGCGTGCAACCGCCCGGGACCTACACCGTCGAGACCGACGAAGAGGAGGTGCCGGGCTTGTCGTTCCTCGCCTATCGCCGGATATCCACGACGATCGTCTTGTCCGTTCCCTACGGTGGCGGCGCCGTCAGACAGGTGATTACGATCGATCCAGCCGATCTGGAAGCAGCGCAAATGCAAGATCTCCGGAACGGCGACGTTTGATCAGGGAAGCGCCGTAGGTATTTTCCGAACCTTGGCAGCAGCCGTCTCGTGGGCACATTTCCGAAGCGACCCCAAAAGGAAGCCGCCATGGAAGAGAAATGGACATACAGCCTGTGGGGTGCAGCCGCCGGTGCAGCGGCAATCGCGGTAGTGGGCTTCACATGGGGCGGCTGGATGACCGGCGGCAACGCCTAGGCGATGGCGTTGAAGCGGTCGCAAACTGCCCTGGTCGCGGTGTTGACTCCGATCTGCATTGAGCGCTTCAAGGCCAATGCAAATGCGACGGCAAATCTCGTGGAGCCGAAGAAGATCGGCTACTCGTGGACGCGCCGGGATTACATCGTGACGGGTGGATGGGCGACCTTCGGTCAAGATCGGCCCTTCGAGTTGGCGGACGCCTGTGCCGAGGCCCTCAACAAGCTGTGAGTGATTGGTGCGATCCTGGTCGCTGCACGCATCAAGACAAAGGCAAGAGAGGCCCACCGATGCTCGACGACGACACCCAAACCGCTTATCTGTTCCAGTGCGGGGATGAGGATCTCTTCGCGATCTCGCCCGACAAAGCCGGCACGAACATCCCGCGGAGCAGTTGCACGCAGGGTTGGCTGATGCGGCAGGAGTTTCAGCTCGGCGCACAGGATCCGGTGCCAGCTGCGATCGGCCCAGAACCCGTTCTTCGAGGCATCGTCGCCAAGGGCTACTATATCTGGCGCGCGAGCCGTGCAGCATAAGGGATCGCGCAGGCCGTCTCACCTCACCATTCAACGGCGCGGCCAGCGTAGCGCTTGATGGCCGGCGAGCTTTGCAGGTTTTTGTTCCTCATGGTCAGTAGAACTCCAGCACCAGACCACAAATCCGAATACGCCCACCAACTACCTGACACGAGACATGCGGCGTGCACCCCGTCATTCGCGCGATCACAGAGGGACCAATGGTAGGGAAATGGCAGGCGATCGCTGAGTATGTCGAGCCGAGCTGGGACAAGGTCGGGGACATTCCTCCGCTGCTGTTCTGGCGCAAGCGCAATGGCGCTGCACTTGGCCACATCAGAGACGGGGAGCTGTTCGACGCCAAGTGGGTCTACATTTGCGACTCCGGCAAGGCCACGCATTTTTCCGAAGTCAGTGCGCCGGATGAAAAGATCGCCGAATAGTGCGCGCCGGCATGCGCGACGCGAGCGCCGGGTGGCGCTGCAAACTCCCGAGCGACCGCCAAGCTGCCTTGGCTATGCTCAATCGCCTACCCGTAATCTGCAACCTCGGTCAGCCCGCTAATATTCTTGACACTTCGCATACTTGAGCGCATATAAGCGAGATCGATTGGCACTCTCGCATCGCGACTGCCAATCGCCGAGCTTCCCGCAACAAATTGGCCGAAGGCTGCTCGCCCCGCGTGCGCCTTTTGGCTTTGGAGCACAAATAATACCCACTCCGGTTGATTCCTTCATTTCGGTTTCTTTGCCGGCGGGCGCGGCCACCAGTGGAAGAGGGTGCTGGCGCTGATGCTTTGCGTCTGTTGCGTGAGGGCGAGGCAGCGCTCGGCGACCGCCTTGTCGAGGTCCTCGATGGTGTCGAAGTATCGGTTGACGAGGGGTTCGTCGACGAAGGCCCACAGATGCTCGGCCGGTTGCAGCTCGGGACTGTGCGGCGGTTGGAAGACGAGCCGGATGCCGTCTGGCAGGGCGAGGTTTTCAGGCCCGTGCCAGCCAGCGTTGTCGAGCTGCAGCACGATGCGCCTGTTGGGCCCGGCGCCGGTCGATCTTGCGAAGTCGGCGAGCACGAGCTCGAAGTAGGCCTTGCTGATGCCGTTGGAGACATTCCAGACCGTGCGGCCGGTGGCCGGCTCGACGAAGCCAGTGACGTAGAGCCACTCGAAGCGATGATGGCCGAGCGCCACGGGACGCTCGCCGATCGGCGCCCACACGCCGCGGGTGATCGGCTTCAGGCCGATGCGATGCTCATCGCTCGCCCAGATCTCGACTTCGGCGCCCGGATGTTTGCGCCGCTCATCGGCGGCGGCGCGCTGCAGTTTTTTTTAGGCGCGAGCGATCCTGCTCGCTCGCCGCATGCGGATGTCGAGGCCGCGGCTGCTGGATCGACCAGCCGATTGCGACCAGCGCATCCCAGCCTCGCTGATCGTGCACCGACTCGAGCCCGTGGAACTCGGCGAGCCAGCGTGCGATCTTCGGCCCGCTCCACTGGCCGCCGTCGTCGGGCGGCGACTTGAGCCGCTCCTGCAGCGCTCACCTTCAGCGCCTCCGGCGTCAGACTCAGGCTTCGGTTCCGTTGTGCGCGCGTTGATCACCCAGACGCTCAGGTCCACCCTCGTTCGTAGCGCTTGATCAGAATCCGCACCCAGCGCGTCGAGAACGACAGCAGGCACGCCACCTGGTCGATGCTGTACCCACGCGTAAGCAGCCACAGCGCATGAAAATGGCTCTTGGCGACTCGGCTCCGACGCCGCTAATTCTTGCACTAGCGATGCTCGAGCTCCACAAGCGGAAACGTGCAATTGGCATCGCGGTCATCCGATCGTGCCCCTTCGGCGAATCATTACCCCTCCATCTAACTGGCTTCGAATCCTGCTCTGGATCCCCAACCTACAGTGAATTAATCAGCTCGGAGTTCGTATAACATGAAGTTTCGTCCACTCCACGATCGCGTGGCCCTGCGCCGCATCGACAGTGAATCCAAGACCTCTGGGGGCATCATCATCCCTGATACTGCCGCTGAGAAGCCGCAGCAGGGCGAGGTCATTTCTGTGGGGCCAGGCGCACGCGGCGAGGACGGCAAGATTGTCCCGCTGGACCTCAAGAAGGGAGACCGGGTGTTGTTCGGCAAGTGGTCCGGCACCGAGGTCAAGATCGATGGCGCCGAGCTCCTCATCATGAAGGAGAGCGACATCATGGGCGTCCTCGCAAACTAGCTCTGCGAGCGGTTGCTACAGCCCACCCACAATCCCAGCAATCAGCAATCGGCTTCGTTCAAACATACTCCGGAGACTCACATGGCTGCCAAGGAAGTCCGCTTCTCTACCGATGCCCGCGAGCGCATGCTGCGCGGCGTCGATATCCTAGCCAACGCGGTAAGGATTACCCTCGGCCCCAAGGGCCGCAATGTCATCATCGAGAAGTCCTACGGCGCGCCGCGCACGACCAAGGACGGCGTCACGGTCGCCAAGGAGATCGAGCTCGAGGACAAGTTCGAGAACATGGGCGCACAGATGGTGCGCGAGGTTGCCCAGAAGACCAACGACATGGCCGGCGATGGCACTACGACGGCCACTGTCCTGGCCCATGCCATCCTGCGCGAGGGCATGAAGTCGGTCGCGGCCGGCATGAACCCGATGGACCTCAAGCGCGGCATCGAGAAGGCCGTGGCCCAGGTCGTCGAGGAGATCCAGAGGAAGTCGAAGAAGGTCAAGGACACGAGCGAGATCGCCCAGGTGGGCACCGTGGCCGCCAACGGCGAGAAGGCGATCGGCAAGATGATCGCCGAGGCCATGAAAAAGGTGGGCAACGAAGGCGTGATCACGGTCGAGGAAGCCAAGAGCCTCGACAGCGAGCTCGAGGTCGTCGAGGGCATGCAATTCGACCGCGGCTATCTCTCGCCCTATTTCATCACCAACGCCGAGAAAATGACGGTGGAGCTGGAGGAGCCGTTTATCCTCATCCACGAGAAGAAGTTGGCGAGCCTGCAGCCGCTGCTGCCGGTGCTCGAGGCGATCGTGCAGACCGGCAAGCCGCTGCTGATCATTGCCGAGGAGGTCGAGGGCGAGGCGCTCGCGACCCTCGTCGTCAACAAGCTGCGCGGCGGCTTGAAGGTGGCAGCCGTGAAGGCGCCGGGCTTCGGCGACCGCCGCAAGGCCATGCTCGAAGACATCGCCACGCTGACCGACGGCCAGACGATTTCCGAAGACCTCGGCATCAAGCTCGAGAACGTCACGCTCACCATGCTCGGCAAGGCAAAGCGCGTCTCCATCACCAAGGACCACACCACCGTCATTGACGGCTCGGGCAAGAAGAAGGACATCGAGGCTCGCGTCGGCCAGATCAAGGCGCAGATCGAGGAGACGACGTCGGACTACGACAAGGAGAAGCTGCAGGAGCGGCTGGCCAAGCTCGCCGGCGGCGTGGCGATCATCAAGGTTGGCGGCGCCACCGAGGTCGAGGTCAAGGAGCGCAAGGACCGCGTCGATGACGCGCTCAATGCCACCCGCGCCGCGGTCGAGGAAGGCATCGTGCCGGGTGGCGGCGTCATGCTGCTGAAGGCCACCAAGGCGATCACGGTCAAGGGCGACAACGAGGACCAGGACGCCGGCATCAACATCGTGCGCAAGGCGCTGCAGTCGCCGATCCGCCAGATCGCAGAGAACGCCGGCGTCGAGGGCTCGATCGTCGTCGGCAAGGTTATGGACGAGCGCTCGGGCTCATTCGGATATGATGCGCAGAGCCGATGAGTATGGCGACATGATCGAGAAGGGCATCATCGACCCCGCCAAGGTCGTGCGCATCGCCCTGCAAGACGCGGCCTCCATCGCGGGCTTGATGATCACGACCGAAGCGGGCGTCGCCGACGCACCGAAGAAGGAGGCGGGCGGCGGTCACGCTGAAAGCCACGGCGGCATGGGCGGCATGATGTAGCTGCCCTACTCGCCTGGGTATGACACCACGTTGCCGGAGGACCACGGTTCTCCGGCATTTGCGGCCTCCGGCGTTCCGCGTGAGCAGGGCAACGCCGAAGCCACGTCTTCGCTGAATGACGCGGGCGCGAGTTAACCGCCACCTTTGACGTGCGGCTCCTCGGGCGTAAGCTTCTGCAGGCCACGCAAGAGCTCCTCTTCGGTCATGGTATCGATTGTCGTGTCGGCGGACGGGCTGTCACGCCCAAGGGTAAGCAATTCTCCGGGCGGTGCTAACGGTGCCGCGGCTTCCTCTGGCTCATCGATCTCGACCTGCTTTTGAATTGAGGGAACCTCGAACAATATGGGTTTTCATCGCCTCGGGCGTCGCGGTGATTTCCGGGTCGAGCTGAGGTGAAGGGCGGGCCCGTGTTTTGATGGCCCGCATGCCGCGGCGGGACCAATTTAAGCGACGCAACACAAACTCCACCCGCGCACACGTACTCAGGCGGGCGCCGCCGCCAGCCGCTCGAGCTGCATCAGTCGGCGGATGTTGTAGCCGAGGTTCATCATCCCGATCTTGAACCTCGCCCGCGCCATGCCGATGGTGCGCACGATCTTGCGGCCCATCGAGTTCTCCTGGTGACCGAACACGTGCTCGACACGCGCGCGCACCCTCGAGCGCGTCGTGTTCGCGGCTTCCTGCGTCGGCGACAGCGGTCGATTACGCGCTGCGCGCCGATGGATGCGGCTCTTCAGGCCCTTGGCCGCGAGCTTGGCCTCGATCTCGGCCGAGCGGTAGGCACTGTCGGCCCACACCTCCTTGCAGGTGTTCGTCGGATCCAGCACGTCGTCGAGCTTCTGGCTGTCGTGCGGGGAGGCATCGGTTGCATCCCACTTGCGGATCAGCTTGTGCGTCTTGTCCACGCCGACGTGGTTCTTGTAGCCGTAGAAGCTCTGGCCACCCTTCTTGGTCCAGCGTGCCTCCTTATCCTTCTGCCGGTTCTTGGCCGGCTTCTTCTCCCAGTCCTCGGGCGTGTGCCCGTTCTTGACCGTATCATTCTCCTCGCGCGTGTTGCGCTGCTTGGGTGCCGACACGATGGTCGCGTCCACGATCTGGCCGCCGCGCGCGATGTAGCCCTTGGCGGCCAAGTGCTGTCCAAAGCGGTCAAACAGCGTGTCGATCAGCTTGGCCTCGACGAGGGCCTCGCGGAACAGCCACAGGGTGGTGGCGTCCGGCACCGTGTCCTCCAGCCCCAGATCGAGGAAGCGCATGAACGACAGCCGATCGCGGATCAGGAACTCGGTCTGCTCGTCGGAGAGATTGTACAGGCTCTGCAGCACCACGATCTTGAACTTCAGGATCGCATCGTAGGGCTTGCGGCCGGCGTTGCTCTTGCGCTCCTCGGGCCTGGTCTCCGTCACGGCCTCGATGTCGGCGCGGAAAGTCTCCCACGGCACCGTCGTCTTGATCGTCTCCAGCGGATCACCCTTGGCGCTCAACGCATCGAGCCGCCGCTCCAGATCGAAAAAGCCCGTCTGACCCATGGCCCGCCCGTCCGCTCCATCCCGCCGTTGCCCAATGCGGTCAACGAGTCGAGATTCGCGGGCGCCCGGCCAGCGCGATTTTTCGAGGTGCCCTTGAGTGAATCAGACTTTCGCGCATGTCGGCGGCCGATATGGTCTGCTCCGCGATCTCGCGCAGGGCAATGACCGGGTTCTTGTCATTGTCGGGTTCAACGGTGGGGTGTGCACCGTTCAGGAGCATTCGAGCGCGATGCGCCGCGATGAGCAGGAGCTCAAACCTGTTGGGTATCTTGTCGACGCAGTCCTCGACGGTCACGCGCGCCATGCGGCTCTTTCCTCTTCGGATGCAGTTGGTGAAGTTGAAATGTCGATCGCGCTGGGGCGAATCAACACGTCGATGCCCGTGACCCTTACACGTTCGGAGACGCAGGTACCAATCGCCAGCGGTTTGCCCACGCTGGCTACGAACTTCCGGTCGCCTTCAGGTCGGACACGTCGACAATTATCATCCCGCTTTACTCGATCCGGCCACGCTGATACTTGGCGCTTGCAATCTGCTCGAATGCATCCCGATGCTTGGCGAAGCAGGAAACGTGGTCACCGGCGTCGGACGTTGCAACAAGTGTCGGGCCACACAGCATGGCAAACCGCACGCCCCGTATCGTGTCCGACGCTGGGTTGGCTACCGACGAGAGATTCAATGCCCAGGCCTTGCAGACTGACGTGCCGGCGCTGCACGCAATCTAGGTCGCCCTCAGCGGCAAGAATGCAAAACGCCCCGCGAAGGCTCCGGGGCGTTCGAAACTCACTCCCTACTGCGCCAACTCGGCGTCCTGAACAGTCGCAGCGGGATCATTACTTCTATCCATCGAGTGCGTCTTTTTTGAGGCCCGCTTCGTGCGCGCTCTATCGAATGTACGGTCGGTAGGGGCGCGACGGACTAGAGCTTCGACGCACATGGAATTCGCAGTACGGGCGGTCGGCCATCCGGGGCTTCCCGCAGAAGTGAAAATCCTTTTGCCTGGGATCGCCGTAGGGCCATCGACACTCGTTCCGCTTGAGCGCTTGAAGGCTCCTACGTTCTTTTGGCGGGATCACGATGTCGCCGCTGATCGTCAGTCTTGGCGTGTTGCCATTTTGGTGGTTGATGATCATCGGACTTGCCTCTTCGTCTCGCGCATCAACCCATCGACCTTGAGGTTATCGAGACGCGATTGGACCCGTTTGCATGTGCGGGACCATTGTTCTTTGGTCATATGAGTTCCAGAATCCCACATCCGCGTGCAGTCGGCGACGGGGCTGTCGCGCTCGTTCTGCTTGAACTGCGCCGCACTCGGCAGTAGGCGCAAGACTGTCAAAGCAACGGGGCTCGCTGGGGTCGGTCCCAGGATAGTCTGAGCGGAAGACGCGCCTGCTCCGAGGGTGCAAAGCACGATTGGGATGAGAATCACGCGCATGCGAGGGTTCTCGCGAAAATCCCTGAGAAACGGCAGCCCAGCTTCGCCGAGGAAGCAGGCCACCGAATAGGGGCACGAGCACGCTAAACAGATCTCATGCTGCCCTAGGCAATCAGCGCATGAAACAAGCAAACCGCAAAGGGTCGGAAAATACCTACTGTCGCCACCAAGGCCTCTGCCACCTGTCGTCTTACCGACATACGCGAGACCACTGCCTCCCCTCGATCTTGATTATCCTCGGGAGGATCGCCAAGCGGAGCTACCCGCAACCGGCACGCAATAGAGTCTCGACAGCGTTCGCGCTATAGCCTGTTCGCAGCACGCGAGTTGTTCTCGACCCGGTCCCTTGGCTCATCGATGCCGCAGTCGCACGCCCTGTCGTAGACGGAGAAAACCTGTCACGGCATCCGGTTATGCACAGTAGGTACTTTCCGAGTTTGGCTTGCCGTTGGACTCTGCGCTTCCATGCGACATGTACACAGCGCTGGCTTGGGGCTTCGTATCTTTCACACTCCTCCTCGTCATGGGGTTGCTGTGGCTTTGGCTTGTTGAGAGCCGGAGCCAACGCCATCATTGATCTGCGGGGAGTTCGTCACGCTACGCTTGCTCTCCCAGGCTGGAGAGGAAAGATCTCATTCGTCTACAAACTTTGACGGAAGACGACTACGAAGCATGGGCGGATTTTGAGCGTGTTCCTCTTTGCCGGCTTCTGCGCGCAGACGATCATCGTGCTTGTGCCGTGTGGAGTGCGATAGAGTTGGGCCGTCGCACATCGTGGCAGTTGGCCGATGTACCTTGATGTCCATTGCCGATTGTCAGTTTCTTAAGGCGGATGGGCGCTCTACTGGCTGGATAGAATGACGGTACGCCGCCGAACTATGACGCCGAAGCAAGCGCGGTCCGAAGAGGTTTTCATGTTCGACCGAAGCGGCAGGCCGGACGGGCCCCTAGCCGTTCAGATCACATTTGCCGATGGGCGGGAGCTCAACGGCACGTTTATTGTCCCGCCCGGCCGCACGCTGCCTGAGGTGTTGAACGGCCCCATGGGCTTCATTGAGTTCGAGCCGACCGGTGCGCCGCGAACGTTTATTGCAAAGTCCTGCCTGCAGGCGGTCACGCAGTTGACCCCAGCGCCAGGCGTCCGTCGCTAGCGGGAACTCCGAGGTGACGTCTGCGGCGGGGAGCCTGTGGTGTTGGCGGACGGCACGTCGGTTCGATCGCCTTGCGAAGACGGCTCGCGGCCTGCAGCAAATATGAGACCAGCGACGCCTAGCGCAGCACAGATCAGGACGATTGTGGAGACGTTCATCCCATGAAGGCCGCGGGCCTTTTCGCCCGACGGCGCGTTGGAACTGTCACGGTGCGGCAAGAGCTCAATCAAGCGAACCGCAATTGCCTTTGCATCCGCCAGTGTCCATCGTTCGTCAGGCAATCGCGCGATCAACGAAGCCAATCGCTGTATGGCAGTGCTTTTCGGTAGCTCGGATAGCTCAGCCGCCTCCTTCCAAGGGTCGACGTTCAGTTGCGAAAGCGCGGAGAGGACGCTGAGTGGCATTTCATTTCTGTCCCCGCCGATCGGCGCGTACAGGAAGTCATTGAACTCGGGTCTGAAGAAGGAAATCGACGCGCCTGGCGTCACTATGTTCACCGATCGTATCGCGTCGCAGGATGAACGAGACTGAGGAGGTCCCGTGGCTCCCATGCCGGCCTGACTGTATGGGCTCGGCGGCATACCGCGTTAGGTTCGGAAAGTACCTACACCGCTACGGTGTGCGCCTCTCGATGACACCTTAATCGGCTACTCGGCAGGCTGAGACGGTCTCATGTTGAGCACATTGCGCACGAAGTAACCCCGAGACCTGACGTTTCATCCATTTGGATGCTCTCATAGGGTTTCTTGGGGAGCCGTCCCCGGCCGTGTCGGCCGGGGTCGCGTCCTATCGCGCGGCAAAGCCGCGCGACCGAGCCCCAACCGGCCGGAAGCCGGCGGGTCTCGGCCCATTCGGGTGACGGCCGCTCGGCCGACGCTCACGAGCTCTCAGTGCCCCACGATCCAAGTTGCCCAGATGGGCGCGATTACGGTTGGTGCATTGCCCGCTCAAGTCCAAGATCGTCGGAGGTGTCCAGTTCCGCGGTTCGGTTTCAGCGCCGTTCCTCGCCCCGGCGTACACATCGCCAACGGGCCGAGCGCTTGGGCCGCCGTAGGCTTGTGCTTGGCGGCCGCAAGCACGAGGCACATTGAACCACCGGGGCGGTCACAGCCGTTTACACTGCGATCGCAATGACATAGGTGTTCGCAGTTTCATCCTGTCCGGCGCGCCACGAGATCAAACGCCTTTGTCCTATCGATTTGTTCCAAGTCGACTCTGCTCACCACTCTCCAAGTCGACTCTCCTCGCCGTTTCGTTCGCTTCGACGACGTTGCGCCGCTTGGCTGCCGCCCTCACACGTTGGTGTTCGGCGCGCTCGACATACAGCCGAGCGGCTCGAGGCGTTCGGTGTCCCGACAGCGGAGGCATTGAGGCAGGATCGCGCGCGCTCGTGCGGCGCGCCTGGCAAGGTTGGCAATCTAGGTCGCGGCGCTGATTGTGGAGTTGGCCTCCACGTCGCCGAGACCGTCGGGTTCACCACCGGGGAAGAGGACGCAGAAGGTCGCACCGCTCCCATCGGAGGAGCGCACCCAAATGTGCCCGCCATGATGCTCGACGATGTGCCGCGAGATGGTGAGGCCCAGGCCGCTGCCCGAGGGTCGGCCGGTATTGCGCTCCCGCGCCTTGGCGAACTTTTCGAAGATGATTTGCTGGTCTCGCGGCTTCACACCCTCGCCGTTGTCGGTGATCTCGACCAGATACCCGCTCTCAGTATGTCGTCCCCGCACCTGGACCTCGCCGCGCGCGGGGTCCGCAAACTTTGCCGCATTGGATAAGAGATTGATGAACACCTGCATCACGCGATCGCGATCGGCTCGCACCGGCCGGCCGTGGGGCTCGACTTTGACCCGCAGTGAGCACGATGCTTGCTTGAAAACTCCGCCGGTTGCCGCGACGGCGTCGTCCAGGACGGCGGAGAGGTCGGTGTCGACCATATTCCAAACGGCTTGGCCCTGCTCCAGGCGCGTCAGGTCGAGGATCGTATCGAGCAGGCGGGTGAGCCGCTGTGCTTCGCTCTGGATGATCGAAACGTAACGCCCGGCCTGTTCCGGACCCACCCCGTCACGGTCGCCGAGGATTTCCGAGAATGTACGGATCGAGGTCAACGGCGTGCGCAGCTCGTGGCTGACGGTGGAGAGAAAATCGTCCTTGAGACGGTCGAGTTCCTTCAACCGTTCGTTGGCGCGCGAGAGCTCCTGCGCGGTGTCCTGGAGTGCGCTCGACTTCTGCTCGAGCTCGCGACTGTAGGCAATGACCTGCCGGGTCTCTTCGAGTATGGCAGCGACCTCCTCGAAGCTGAGCGGCTCGCCTTTCGTGATGGCGGCCACCAGAGCGCGAGCGGAGGCAGCACCGATGCTGCCGGAAAGCAGGCGCTCTACGAAAGATACGAGCTCGGCATCCGCCTGGGAGCGGTCGCCGAGGTTCTCGCCACGCGTGTTGGCATAGTCGCGGAAGGACCGTGCCGCGCGCTCCGGGCCGATGAAGCGCTGCAACAAAGCATAGAGGTCGCCAACGGCTGCCGATCGGCGCCATATCTCGGCCTCCCCTGGCGGCTTGTGGAACACGTCCACGAAGGCGCTCGCCTGGACGCGTTCGATCATGTCCTGGCGCGTGAACAGGGAAACCAGCACGTAGCCGCCGACATTGGTGATCATGCTCCAGAACACTGCGTGGGTGAGGCCGTCCCATCCCGTCAGACCGAAGAGTGCCTCCGGCCGAAGCAGCTCAATGCCTCCCGGCCCGTCGAGAACGCCCTTGCCGATGATGTCGGCCCGCGCCAGCAGCGGCACCAGCATCGTGTAGGCCCACGTCAGGAACCCGAGGAGCAGACCCGTCAACGCCCCGATGCGCGTTGCGCTCTTCCAGAACAAGCCACCGACCATCGCGGGCAGAAACTGCGCGACCACGGCGAACGATACGAGGCCTATCTGGGCCAGGGGGCCGGACTCGCCGATGAGACGATAGTAGGCGTAGCCGAGCAGCAAGACAGTGAAGATCCCAACCCGCCGGACCACGAGCAAGAGCCGGGTGAGATCGCCGCGCGCCTCCAGCTTCAACCAGCGGATGCGCAGCAACACCGGCATGACGAGGTCGTTGCAGAGCATGGTCGAGAGCGCGATGGCCGCCACCACGACCATTGCGGTTGCGGAAGACAACCCGCCGATGAATGCGAGAAGCGCGAGGTTGCGCTGGCCTTGCGACAACGGCACGGTCAGCACGTAGAAATCGGGATTGAAGCTTGCCGGCAGCATGGCAAGCCCGGCCGCGGCGATCGGCAGCGCGAAGAGACTTATCAGCAGCAGATATGTCGGGAAAAGCCACGAGGCTGTCGCCAGGTGACGCTCGTTGACGTTCTCCACGACGGTGATGTGAAATTGCCGGGGAAGGCAGATGATCGCCGACATGGATAGCAAAGTCATCGCCAGGAAGCGCGGCGCGTCGACTCGTGGCGCCGTCGATAGGCTGCCCCAGGCCGGAGCCATCGCGGCCTGGTCAGGGCCGATGCCTGGACCGATGGCAACCACGACATAGATGCCGACGGCGAGGAAGGCGAGCAGCTTGACGCACGACTCGAAGGCGATTGCGGCGACCATCCCTTCGTGGTGCTCGTTGGGGTCTATGTGACGGGTGCCGAACAGGATCGCGAAGATCGCCATGCCGATCGCGGTAAGAAACGCGGCGTCTACGATGAAGCTCGGCGGGCCGGCGTGCGCCGAGTTGATGTCCGAGTAGGTCGTGTAGTTCGCCAGGACCGCGAACGAAGTCGACACCGCTTTGAGCTGCAGAGCTATGTAGGGCATGGTGCCGACCATGGCGATGAGGGTCACAAGCATTCCCAGGAGGGCGCTCTTGCCGTACCGCGAGGCGATGAAGTCCGCGATCGAGGTGATGCGCTGCGATTTGGCGATGCGCACGATCTTGCGCAACAGGAACCACCATCCGAGAAAGACGATGGTCGGCCCCGTATAGATGGTGATGAACTCGATCCCGCGCCCCGCTGCGGTGCCGACAGCGCCGTAGAAGGTCCAGGACGTGCAGTAGACGGCAAGAGAGAACGTGTAGACGACGGGCGATGTGATCAGGCTGCGCCCTGTCTTGGCGCGGAGGTCGCCGTACCAGGCGATGGCAAAGAGAACACCGAGGTAGGCGAGGGCGACGCTGACCACGATGATGGTGTTGAGCACCGTCAGCCTCGCTCGATCGACCCCGTCTCGCGAGCCGCGTTGTCCTTGGAGGGGCTGAGGCGCGTGGCGAGCCACGCACCGCAGAAGATCGCGATCAGCCAGACGCCGTAGCAGTAGACGTGCAGCAGCGGGATACCCCGCAGGAGCACCGGCTGATCGAAAATCCCAAGGAGCGGCGGCGTCAACAGGAGCAGAGTCACCACCATCAGCACAAGCGACCGGTCGATGAGACGCCCTTCAGCATGAGCGGTTGCCAGATCCCGCTTCACGACTCCAGCGTCTCCGGCGAAAGCAGGGCACGAACCCGGCCGACCAGGTCACGGTTGGAGAATGGCTTGGTGACATAGTCGTCAACGCCGAGCGCCAGGGCCTTGCGGCGGTCTCGCTCGTGACCCTTGGCAGTCAACATCATGATCCGCGGCATCTTGCTCGGCATTTCGCGCTTGATGGCGGCCACGACCTCGAAGCCGTCGAAGCCCGGAAGCATGATGTCGAGCAGCACCAAGTCAGGGCGCATGTCGCGGGTCATAGCCACCGCCGTCGGCCCGTCGCGGGCGATGCCGACCGCATAGCCGGATCGCTGCATCAAGAAGGACAGGGCTTCGACGAGGTTGCGTTCATCCTCGACGACGAGAACCGACTGGGGCAAAGCGTCCTCTTCGGTCTGACGCGGCCACCGCTACGTAGCCGTCGCATTTCAGGCGCAAGGATACCCTGCCACTGCGCTCATGTCACCGCCGGCGGCAGACCCGGGGAAGCCATTCCGGGCAACACGACTCGATCAAACACACGCTGGCGGCAGTCCTCGCGCGCGCACTGCCGGCAGGTGATGCCGATCGGAACCGCACCCTGCGGTGCGGTAAGGTCGAGCCCGTCGGCGTAGACAAAATGATGTGCGTGCTCGACGGCGCAACCGATCATCACCGCGTGGTTGCTTTCGTTGACGCCCACGCCGCCTTGCGAGGCATTGGCGCGCGCCACGAAAAAGAAGGTCTCGCCCCCGGGCAGGCGAGCGACCTGTGTGAAGATGCGGCCCGGCGAGGTGAATGCATGATGGATGATCCAGCGTGAGCAGGCGCCGCCATACCGAGGCAGACGCAAACCAGAAGCGGAGAAGCGCTTGGTGATGTTCCCCGCGATGTCGGTGCGGAGGAAGTGCAATGGTATGGCTTCGGCTCCCGGCCGTCGCATGGAAGTGACGCGCTGGCAAACCTGCTCGAAGCTCGCGTCGAACCGGTGACCGATAAGTGCAATGTCCAAGCGCAGACTATCGAGCGCCGCCCGGAATGGCTCGTAGGGCATCAGCAGTGCGCCGGCGAAGTAGCTGGCCAAAGCCTGTCGCAAGCGACGTGATGCCTCCGGCGAGGAGAGGGCCGCCTCGGCGACGAGGGTGTCGAGGCGCTCTCCGAAAGCCAGTGCTCCAATGAGGCGCGCAATCCGAAAGCGGGTGCTGGTGCGCGCAAGGCTCTCGGAAATGAGGAACGTGGCGCCGTCCAGGAGCTCTCCATCGGGGGGCAGACTTTCCGCCGATGTGGTCCGCACGCCAATGCCGTGCCGACGCTGGAGCAGATCCGACAATGCTTCGAGTGTCGATGAGCGCACCAGTTGTCCGAGAGCCTGGTCAGCAGCCTCTTCCAGGCGCGGAAAGTAGTTGCCACGATCGGAGACGAAGTCCTCGACCTCCTCGCGCGGGGCCGCACGAGGCCGGCGCATGCCGTGGCCGCTCATGAACTCGAACATGCTGACGGCTTGCATTGCCAGAGCCTCCGACTCGCCCACGAGCGTGGCGGCGAACTTGGAGCGTTCGATCGGCGAAAGGTCGCCGTAGTCCTTTAGAATCTCGGCGTAGGAGCGGATCGTTGTAGTGAGGGAAAGAATTTGCTGGCTGGTCTCGGCCAGGAACGAATCCTCGCCGAGGCGTTCGCCGAGAAGATCAGAGCGCAGCCGCGCTTCGCGATAAGCGCGGTAGAGGGCCAGGATGGCGCGTGCTGCGCTCGGGCTGTTCGCGACGACCTCGCTCGCACCGCGCGGGGTGATGTCAATGCCGAT
Organism: uncultured Alphaproteobacteria bacterium; assembly: GCA_963738065.1. Classification (GTDB taxonomy): domain Bacteria; phylum Pseudomonadota; class Alphaproteobacteria; order Rhizobiales; family Hyphomicrobiaceae; genus AWTP1-13. Next base: position 216,274 of record CAVTVO010000006.1, on the reverse strand, counting down.
CTGTGCGACGTCGGCCGCCACCTCGGCCAACTCGGCGACGATGCGCTCCTCCTCGGTGCCGGCGAGATCCCTGCTATCGAGCCCGACGGCGCTGGCGAGCTTGTGAAGGAGCGCGCCCCCGATGGGCCGCTTGTTGTGCTCAATGAGGTTCAGGTAGCTCGGCGAGATGCCCACGTTCGCGGCGAGAGCCGCTTGCGAATGGCCAAGCTCCCGTCGACGCTTCCGAATCCGCTGTCCGACCAGAGGGGCCCTCGTCATCCGCTACTCTCCCTTGTCACAGATTTACAATATTACTTCTAGGGATGCAAATAGTTGACATAAAAGAATCGTAAAACCAATGGCTTATTGTGATTTTGACACAGGCCGCTAGATTGATCGCCGTAAGCGAAAAACTGCCGGAACGACCAATTCCGGACGGGAGTGAAGCCTGGAGGTTGCGATGGCTGACCGCAAGTTGCGGCTCGGTGTGCGCGTTGCTCAACGGGTCGTTCGGCGTCGTCCGCCCACGGCCGCTCCGCACATGAACTAGCGGGCTTTGGCCCATTGCATTTCGCCCGCGATGCCGGCGTGGGCGGAAGGATCCTCCACCCGAGGAGACACCGGCCCAAAGGAGGAAATCATGTCACGAAAATCTAGAGCAGCTCGTGGTGCCGGTCTCACCAGGCGCTCGGTACTTCAGGTCGGTGCCGGTCTTGCCGGGGCATCGTTCCTGCCGGTCGGCGCAACCCGCATCGCGTGGGCGGCGGACAAGCCGGCAATTGGCACCTGGCCGGCAGGCTCGCAAGGCAGCTCGGTCACCATCGGCGCAACCGTTCCGCGCACCGGCGCCTACGCGGTGCAAGGTGAGGACGAGCTCAAGGGTATGCAGCTTGCCGTCGAGCACATCAACGAAGGTAACGACCTGATCAAGAAGATCGCGCCCAAGGTCAGCAAAGGTGTGCTCGGCAAAGAAGTGAAGCTGGTGGTCGCCGACTCCGGGGCAAAGCCGAACAACGCGGTGCAGGCGCAGCAGCGCTTCATCAACGACGACAAGATCGTCGCGATGACAGGCTCGACCTCCTCGGCGGTGGCGGTTGCGCTCAACAAGTTCGCCGAACGCGAAAAGATCCTCTACCTGGTGGCAATCTCGGGCTCCAACGACACCACCGGCAAGGACTGCGCGCGCTACTCGTTCCGCCAGTGCTTCTACGGCGAGACTGCGGCCAATGCGATCGGCCCGGTGCTGGTGAAGAACTTCGGCAAGAACAAAAAAGCCGCGTTCATGACGCCGGACTACACCTACGGCCACACCGTCACCAAGTCCGTCAACGACTACTTGTCCAAGAATGGCGGCTGGACCCAGGTGACCAATCAGGTCTCCCCGCTCGGCACGTCGGACTTCTCGCAGTACCTGACCAACATCGCCAACTCGGGCGCCGAGGTCATCATCAACGTCAACTGGGGCCGCGACGCGGTTCTCTCGGTGCAGCAGGCCAAGCAGTTCGGCCTGACACCGAAGATGAAGATGGTGATTCCGTATCAGATCCCGTTCCTGGCCAAGGAAGTGGGTGCGGAACTGACCGAAGGCGTGTTCGCCGCCACGGACTTCTGGTGGACGCTGGAAGACAAGTATCCCCTGGCCAAGATGTTCGTCGAGGCCTTCGACAAGAAGTACGGCTACAAGCCCGAGTGGGGCGCCCAGAATGCCTATATGCAGTTCGCGATGTGGGCCCGCATGGTCTCGGAGGCCGGCACCTTCTATCCCCCGGACGTCATCAAGCAGTACGAGAAGGGCGAGACCATCCCCTCGATGGTGGGTGATGTGCACTTCCGGCCGCAAGACCACCAGCTCGTCCGTCCAGTCGTCATCGTCCGTGGCAAGGCGCCGAAGGACATGAAGAACAAGGAGGACTACTGGGAGGTTCTCGAGGTCGTGCCGGGTGCTCCGCTGATGCAGAAGCCCGACGCCTTCGGTTGCCATCTCGGCGACTACACCTGATCTCGCTCGCGAGATGACTGACGTGCGCGAGGTTGCCGGTGCTCAACTGGCCTAACTTTGTATCGCAGCTGTTCAACGGGCTGGTGCTCGGCGCGCTCCTTGCGCTGATCTCATCCGGGCTGACGATCATTTACGGGACGCTGGGCGTCCTCAACCTCGCGCACGGCGCCATGTTCATGCTGGGCGGCTATGCCGGCTGGCTCGCCTATACCTATTCCGGGTCCTTCATCGTGGCCGTGATCGCCGGCTCGCTGTTCGTCATGCTGGTCGGTGTGATCATGGAGCGGCTGATCATCCGCCACTTCTATACGCGACCACATGAAGACCAGCTGCTCGTGACCTTCGGCCTCGGCATCGTGTTCGTGGAGGCGGCGCGCTTCTTCTTCGGCAGTCTGTCCAAGATCGTGCCGCCCCCGCCCCCGCTGGTCGGCATCACGCCGATCGGCTTTATGTTCTACCCGACGTATCGGCTCGCGCTGCTTGCGATCGTGGTCGTCGCGCTGCTCGTGCTCTACATCGTGCTCTACCGCACGCGTATCGGCATGATCGTGCGCGCCGGTATCGAAGACTCCGTGATGGTCGATGCGCTCGGGATCGACGTGTACAAGGTGTTCATGCTCGTATTTGGCATCGGCGCCATGGCGGCGGGCTTTGCCGGCATCGTCAACGCCCCGGTGGTCTCGATCGCGCCCGACGTCGGTGAGGCGATCCTGGTGCAAACCTTTGTCGTGGTCGTAATCGGCGGCGTCGGCTCGTTCCCCGGCGCCATTCTCGGCGGCCTGATCGCCGGTGAGATCATCAGCATCACCTCGATGTTCAACCCCGGCTACTCCTACGTGATGCTCTTCGCCGCAATGACGCTTGTGCTGGTGGTCCGTCCGTACGGCCTGCTCGGCACGGCCGGCCGCGAGTGAGCCCGGCCATCCGATGTTCAGGCAACGCTTCTTCATCGTCGAGGTGCTGACCGCGATCGGACTGGTCGCCGTGCCCTTCGTTCTGCCCCAGCTCGGGTTCTCGCCGACCACGATCAACCGCATCCTCATCTGGGGCCTGTTCGGCATCGGTTTCGACATTCTATTCGGCGTCACGGGTCTGCTCTCGTTCGGCCAGTCGGCCTTCTACGGCACCGGCGGCATGATTGCCGCGTATCTGCTCACCGAGGCCGGCTTTCCCTACGTAATCGTGGCGCTCTTCATCGGCATGATCCTCGCCGCCGTCGTCGGCTACGTCGTGGGACTGATCGCGCTGCGGCGCACCGGCATCTATTTCGCCATGATCACCGTGGCGATCTCCGAGGTCTTCTTCTTCGTCGAGTTCAATCCGCTCTCGGCCTACACCGGGGGTGAGAACGGTCTGCCCGGCGTGCCCACGCCGACGCTCCACCTCGGCTTCACATCCATCGAGTTCAACACCGATTGGACGATGTATGTATTCCTGGCGTTCTGGTACTTCGTCGGCATCGTGATCGCGTTGCGCATCGTTCGATCCCCGGTCGGTGCCGTGCTCCGCGCGATCCGTGACAATCCGCTCCGCGCCTCGGCCGTCGGCCACAACATCCAGCGCTACAAGCTCACCGCATTCGTTGTCGCGGCCGCCTACGCCGGCTTTGCCGGTGGTCTGCTCGGCGTGATGCAGGGTTTCATGCCGCCGGACGCCTTCATGTTCGATACGTCCGGACAACTCGTGATGCAGACCGCGATCGGCGGTGCGGGCACGCTGTTCGGGCCGCTGATCGGCGCGACCGTGTGGCTCTATCTCAGCGACTTCTTCCAGACTACGCTTCATCTCGGTGCCACCTGGAAGCTGGTGCTCGGGCTCGTGTTCGTGCTGCTGGTCTGCTTCTTGAGGCGCGGCATCGTTGGCGGGCTGGTCGATCTTGCACAGCTGGCCACCGGGCCGCTTCGGCGCCGCGAAGACTTCCGAGTCCGATCCGGCTGCCGCCGCGCCTGCTCCCACCGAGCATGCACCCGTCGTCCCGTTCGTTGCGCGAGAGGGGGCCGGTGCAGTCGAGACGATCCTCAAGGCGGAGGGTTTGACCAAGCGCTACGGCGGGATCGTCGCCAACGACGACATCAATTTCAGCGTGCAGCGCGGCGAGCGGCGCGGCATCATCGGCCCCAACGGCGCGGGCAAGAGCACCTTCTTCAAGATGCTGACGTGCGAGGTCCACCCGTCCGCCGGCCGCATCCACTTCGAAGGCCGCGATATCACCGGCTGCGATGTGACCGAGGTCTGCCAGCTTGGTCTGACCAAGAGCTACCAGGTCAACCAGCTCTTCACGCGGCTGACGGCGCGCGAGAACGTGACCATTGCGGCGCTGGCCGACAAGCGCGGACCGTTCCGGCTCGACCTGCTGCGCAGCATGCGCAGCGTCGGCGGCCTCAAGGAGCGGGTCGAGCAGACCCTGGCGCTCGTGCATCTGATCGAACGCGCAGACGTGCCGGTCTCCGAGCTTGCCTACGGCGAGAAGCGCCGGCTCGAAATCGGCCTCGCGCTGGCAACGGAGCCGAGCCTGCTGCTGCTCGACGAGCCGCTTGCCGGCATGAGCCCGCGCGAGCGGGCAGAGACGGTGCAGCTGCTCAAGTCGATCAGCCGCGGCCGCACCATGATCGTCATCGACCACGATATGGACGCCATCTTCGAGCTGGCCGAGCGCATCACCGTGCTGCACGAGGGCCGCGTGCTCACCGAAGGCACGCCGGACGAGATCAAGCGCAACGACACCGTGCAGGAGGCCTATCTCGGCGGAGTGCACGCGGCATGAGCCTGCTCGAGGTCAAATCGCTCAACTCCTACTACGGCGACTCGCACATCCTGTTCGACGTCGCCCTACGCGTCGAGGCGCACGAGGTGGTGGCGTTGCTCGGCCGCAACGGAGCCGGCAAGAGCACGACCTTGAAAAGCCTGATGGGATTGGTCAAGCCGCGCTCCGGCTCCGTCTTCTTCAACGGCGAGAATGTTGCGGGCCGACCCGCACACGCCATTGCCCAAGCCGGCATGCAGCTGGTGCCGGAGGAGCGGCGTATCTTCGGCAGTCTCGACGTGCAAGAGAACCTGGAGCTCGCCGGTCTGACCGCGTCGAACGCCTGGCCGCTCGGGCGCATCTACGAAATCTTTCCGCGTCTCGCCGAGCGCCGCCGCAGCCGTGGCACGGACCTTTCCGGCGGCGAGCAGCAGATGCTGGCGATTGCGCGCGCTCTCATCCGCGATCCCAAGCTCATCTTGCTCGACGAGCCGTTCGAGGGCCTCGCGCCGGTGATCGTGCGCGACCTGATGAAGGCATGCCGCGACCTCGCCAAGGCGGGACAGACGATCGTGCTGGTGGAGCAGAACCTGGCGGCAGCGCTGGCCTTGGCGCATCGCGCCTACATCATCAACAATGGCCACATCGTGCACGAGAGCTCGTCCGACGAGATCAAGTCGCAGCCGGGATTTTTCCAGCGCCACCTCGGCGTTTAGCAGGTATTCGGCCTGCCCCCGAACGATGAGCTTGATCGGCATGTGCAGCTGTCGCTCTCACAACTTCAGTCGATCATAGCGCCTTTAATCCTATCGGAATGGGTCCGCGACTTGGGTGTCGTCGACATTGACAGAGGCCGGGTGAAAGAATGAAGTGAGGCACTTTCGGTTTGTGCAAGAGGAAGCGACATGAGGGACGGCGTCGATCCTAAAATCGTGGCGATATTGCCGCTGCTGCCGTTGAAGGACGCAGCAAACCTGACGCCGAAGCGGGCACGTGATGAGCTCGTTGCGCTGGCTGATTCACGGAAAGATGTCCCGCTGCCTCAGCTGGCGTCAGTCGAGGATTTCATGGTCGAAGGAGCAAGCGGCTCCATTGCAGCGCGCCTTTATCGCGCCACTGCGACCTCGTCGGCAACGGTGGTATTTTTTCACGGTGGGGGTTGGGTCGCGGGCGATCTCTTTACCCATGACCGCAATGCTCGGGCGCTCGCGCTTGCCCTCGACGCGGTGGTCCTCAGCATCGACTATCGCCGGCCGCCGGAAGTGCGCTTTCCTGGTGCCTTCGAGGACGCCTTGGCCGCGACCCGCTGGGCTTCACGCAATATCAAGAGGCTCGGCGGCGACGCGCACCGACTTGCCGTGGCGGGCGACAGCGCCGGCGGACAGCTGGCAGCCTCGGTGGCGCTTGGATGTCGCGACGAAGGTCTGGCCCTCAAAGCACAGCTGCTCGTCTACCCCGCGACGGACGTCGCTGGCGCGTACGAGTCACCAGCGGAGAATGCAAAGTATCCGTCTCGCGCCCAGAACGCCGAGGGATATTTCCTGACGACGGATGCCATGCGCTTCTTCGCCGGACAATACCTGTCGACAGAGAGTGACGGCTATGATTGGCGCGTGTCACCGCTTAGGGCGAGCAGCTTGAAGGGCCTGCCACCGACCGTCCTCTGCACTGCCGAATTTGATCCGCTGCGTGACGAGGCGGATGCGTATGCGGGCGCGCTCCGCGGCGCCGGCGTCGAGGTGGCGCACTTCCGTGAGCCTGGCCTGATCCATGGGTATTTCTCTTTGGGCGCGGTCTCGCCCGCCGCCGATGCTGCGCGGCTGAGTGCATGTGCGGCATTCAAGCAGATGCTCACTTGATGGGTGGTGGATGGATGTCGCGCTGCCCGGTTGGTTCAGGCGCTCATCTCGAAGCCTTCGTAACCCTTGGCGGCAATCTCGTTGCACTTGGCCACGTATTTCTGCACGCCGCCGACGTAGGGCATGAATATGCGCGGCTTGCCGGGGATGTTGGCGCCCATGTACCAGCTGTTGGCCAGCGGATAGAGCGTCGAGTTGGCGACCTCGTTGTTGTGCTGCACCCAGGCCATCTCGGCCATTCGCGAGGCCTCGATGCGCCGCATCTGGCGGCCACGCGCGTAGATGATGATGTCGCCGATGAAATCGACGTGCTGCTGGCACGAGAAGATCATCTGGCTCTTCACGCCGGGACTCTGCGGTCCCGTGATCATGAACATGTTCGGGAAGCCGGCGACCATCACGCCGAGATAGGTCTGCGGGCCGTCCTTCCATTTCTCATTGATGGCAAGCCCGCCCTTGCCCTTGATGTCGATCTCTTTCATCGCGCCGGTCATGGCGTCGAAGCCGGTGGCGAACACGATCGCGTCGATCTCGTAGGCCTTGCCGTCGCTCGTCCTGATGCCCCACTCCGTGATCTCTTCGATCGGGTTCTTTCGGATGTTGACCAGCTTCACGTGCGGCAGATTGTAGGTCTGGTAGTAGTTCGTATCGAGGATCAGCCGCTTGGTGCCGATGGGATGGTCGTTCGGGCAGAGTGCCTCGGCAGTCTCGGGATCCTTGACGATCTGGCGGATCTTGTTTCTCACGAAGTCGGCGGCTGTGTCGTTGGCCGCTTTGTTGGTGAGAAGATCGGTGTAGGCAGTATAGGAAGCTGATCGAGCCGCCCTCCTGCCACTTGCGCTCGTAGGTGGCGTTGCGCTCCTCCTCCGACACCTCGAGGGCCGATTGTGTCGGCGGCGGGTAACCGGCGATCGCGAACGGCGTGTTCACGGCATCGGCGCGGCGCTGTGGATACTCGGCTTTGTGCTTGGCCTCCTTCTCGGGGTCCATCGGCCCGTTCTGGGCCGGCAGCGAGAAGTTGGCCGTGCGCTGGAACACGAAGAGCTGGCGCGCCTGCTTGGCGATGTGCGGGATCGACTGCACGCCCGACGAGCCTGTGCCGATCACGCCCACCCGGAGGCCGGTGAAGTCGACACCGCCATGCGGCCACAGGCCGGTGTGGTAGGTCTTGCCCCTGAAGCTGTCGATGCCCTTGATGTCGGGCCTTCTCGGCGTCGAGAGGTTGCCCGTGGCCATGATCACGTAGGGCGCGGTGATGGTCTCGCCCTTGTCGGTCTTCACCGTCCAGCGGTTCGCCACCTCATCGAATACGGCAGAGGTAACGACCGTATCGAATTGGACGTCCTTGCGAACATCAAATCGGTCGGCCACGTGCCGCACGTACGTGAGGATCTCGCCCTGGTTGCCGTAGCGTTCGGGCCACTTCCATTCCTGGTCGAGCTCGGGCGAGAAGGAAAACGAGTATTCGAGGCTTTCAACGTCGCAACGGCATCCCGGGTAGCGGTTCCAATACCAGGTGCCGCCAACGTCAGAACCCCTTTCGAAGGCGCGCGCCCTGAGGCCGAGCTGGCGCAGCTTGTAGACCGCATAGACGCCACCCACGCCCGCGCCAATGACAATGGCGTCGAGGTCTTCGGAGCTGGCTTGGGTCATCGATCACTCCTCGAGCAGTCGGCTGTCGGGAGATTTTGCATGGCGGACCAAAAGTGGCAACGTCTGCCAACCAGACGATCTACATGATTGCCTGCATTGCCTCGGAGTCGCCGCATCCAGGAACCTTGCAGCTGCGCGGCAGGACGCAAACATCGAGTGATAGAGGTAGACTGTGCGCTGATGACGGTGACCTAGAAAGATTGCAGACGACTTGTCGTCGGCCGTGACTTGGAGGGTTAATTCACATGGCAGGGTCAGGACGCGTCAATTTTGGGACCATGGAGGCGGTGGTTTTCGGCAAGCCAGCCGCCGAAGCTGTTGCGGAGGAGGCGCGCCGGCTCGGTGCCACGCGCGTGTTCCTGATGGTGTCGAGCTCGCTCAATCGCAACACCGACGAGATTGCCAGGGTGAAAGAGGCCCTCGGCAATCGTTGCGCCGCGGTCTGGGACGGCATGCCCCCGCACACGCCCCGCTCGGCCGTACTCAGGGCGACGGAGCAGGCGCGCGCCGCCAAGGCTGATCTGATCGTCACCATCGGCGGCGGCTCGATCACGGACGGCGCCAAGGCCGTGCAGATGTGCCTTGCCAACGACATTCGCACCGCCGACGCGATGGACGCACTGCGCCCAGTCAAGGGGCCCGACGGCACCGTCGGTCCACCGGTCAGCATGAAGGCGCCGACCGTGCGTCAGATCAGTGTTCCAACCACGATTTCCGGCGGCGAGTTCAGTGCCATCTCGGGCGTCACCGACGAGCGCACGAAGGTGAAGGAGCTCCTGCGACATCCGCGCATCATGCCGGCGACAGTGATCCTCGACCCAGCCGTCACCCGTCACACGCCCGAGTGGCTCTGGCTCTCGACCGGCGTGCGTGCCGTCGACCATTGCGTCGAAGGCATCTGCTCGGGCGAAGCGCAGGCCTATGGCGATGCGCAGGCGCTCAAAGGCCTGTCGCTACTGGCCAGCGGACTACCACGCGTCAAGGCCGATCCGGCCGACCTCGACGCCCGCCTCGACTGCCAGCTCGGCACATGGCTGTCCATGGGCCCGCTTTCATCGGGCGTGCCAATGGGCGCCAGCCACGGCATCGGCTATGTGCTCGGCGCGCTATTCGACGTGCCGCATGGGCACACGTCGTGCGTCATGCTGCCGGCCGTCATGCGCTGGAACAAACCCGTCAACGCGGATCGTCAGGCCCTGGTCTCGGTCGCAATGGGGCGGTCCGGCGCCGACGCCGCTGCTATTCTCGATGCCTTCATCGGCGATCTCGGCATGCCGAGGAGCCTTGGCGCCGTGAACATTGGGCGCGAGCATTTCGCGCGCATTGCCGAGCAGGCCATGGGGACGCCCTGGGTGCCGCGCAATCCTCGTCCCATCAAGGGGCCCGCGGAGGTGCGCGAGATCCTCGAGCTGGCGGCCTGAGGGAGGAGGGGCTCCCAGGCATAGGAGAGTTCGGGTAGGTGCTGGCCCGCGGGCGGGTGTCCAGCATCGGGCTCGATCCTAGCAAGTTCGGCACGCACTCGCTGCGCCGCACGAAGCCGGTTCTGCGGCACCGATGCGCCGGCTGGAGACCAGCTTCAGCCATGGCCCCGCATGAAAGATGCACATAAGTGTGTACATCAGCGCCATTCCGTTGAGCGACGAAGTGGCGTGCATGGACATGCAGAGCGTGTCCGGCTGACCGAACAGACCAGTCCATAGCGCCATCAGCGCGAAGACCGGTGCGGCGCCGAGGCTGAGCAATCCGGCTGCGCCGAGAGCGGCCATGCGACCGCTCCCGACAAATCCGCCGAACTGAGCGCCACTCGTGTGAGCTTTACTCATGTAGGCCACCTCAGGCGCGCGCCTTGCAGCACGAGGCATCCGCCGGCTTGTCTTTTGCAGTCAATTCCGGCTCGTAGCGGTCATGGTGACGCACCCATTCCATCTTGTAGAAGGTGTCCCGCTCGTCGCGGCCCTTGGGCGTGAGGTCGAGGAGACGGTAGGTCCCCATCATCACCTCCACGCCACGTCCGTAGGTCGAATAGGTGTGAAAGACACCGCCCAACTCGTCCTTCCAGAACACGCTGATTCCCGGCCATTCCTCGTACGCATGGGGCCAGTTGCCGTAGTTGTAGGGAAGCTCGCCTTTGGCCACTTCCTCTGGTGTGAAGCTGACGCGGAAGTCATAGTTGAAACGGTTGCCGTGCGAGGACAGCCACTTGAACTGCCAGCCCATGCGCCGGCGGAAGCGCTCGATCTCGATGAACGGCGCGCGCGAGATGGCGACGAAGGTGACGTCGCGATGCGCGAGATGCACGGTCATGCCGTCGATGTGGTCGGCCATGTAAGAGCAGCTGGGGCAGCCCTGTTCCGCGCCCGGCGCAAGCATGAAGTGCTGCACCATGAGCTGGCGGCGGCCGTCGAACAGATCGGCGAGCGCCTGTCGGCCCTCAGGTCCCTCGAAGACGTACTCATTGTCGACCTTGACCCACGGCAACCGCCGGCGCAGTTGCGCAACCCGATCGCTGCGCCGTGTCAGGTCTTTCTCGGCGGCGAGCAGATCGCGCCGCGCTTCGAGCCACTTGTCGCGAGATAGGGTCATATGTGTCGTCACTTGGTCTCTCCTTTGATGGGCCAGCGTTTGCCGGACGCTGATCGTGAGATAGATTTATCGTCGGGCGGCGGAGGTCGGGAGTGACAAGTGTGGCGGGATTTGCATGGACTCGCTGACCACGGCAGCGGCGCGCGCGCTCGCCTCGGCTGACCCGCTCGGCGCACTCAACCTGATCGCGTTGCGCGATGACGCGCCGGCGCTGGCGTTGCGCGGTATCGCCATGGCGCAGCTCGGCGACCTTGTGCGCGCCAAAGTGTTGCTGCGGCGCGCAGCGCGCGCCTTTGGCACAAAGGAAGCTGTCGCCCGGGCGCGCTGCATCGTCGCCGAGGCCGAGATCGCGCTCGTCTCCCGAGAGCTCAATTGGCCGGTGAAGGTGCTCGAGGCCGCGCGGACGACGCTCGAACGCCAAGGCGACCGCGCCAATGCCGCGCATGCGCGCTATCTTGCGATCCGCCGCCTGATCCTGATCGGCCGCATCGACGACGCCGAGAAGCAACTCGCGGGCTTCGATCCGACGCCGCTGCCGCCGGCATTGCGGGCCGCGCACGAACTGGTGATCGCGGGCATTGCCCTGCGGCGCCTGCGCACGAGGCCGGCGCGCGCGGCGCTGGCGCAGGCGGAACGCGCTGCCCGGCAGGCCCACATTCCGCCGCTGATGGCCGAAGTAGAGAGCGCTGCGCTTCTCCTCACGACACCTGCCGCACGGCTGATTGCGCGCGGCAGTGAAACGGCGCTGCGGCTCGACGAGGTCGAGGCCCTGCTTGCCTCGAAGACACTCGTCGTCGATGCTTGCCGTCACGCCATATGCCTTGCGGGCAAAGCGGTTTCGCTTCAGACACGGCCAGTGCTGTTCGCGCTGGCGCGTACGCTGGCCGAAGCATGGCCAGGCGATGCGTCCCGCGAAGCGCTGCTTGCGCGCGCTTTCCGCGCCAGACATGCCGATAAATCGCACCGCGCGCGGCTGCGCGTCGAGATCGGCCGCCTGCGCAAGACAATCCGCGACGTCGCCGGCATCGACGCGAGCAAGGACGGCTTTGTGCTCGCGCCGCACTGCATTCGCGACGTCGCCGTGCTCGCCCCGCCGACCGACGACGACCATGCGGCGGTGCTCGCCCTGCTTTCCGACGGCGAGGCCTGGTCGAGTTCCTCGCTGGCGCTCGCGCTCGGCGCGAGCCAGCGCACCGTACAGCGTGCGCTCGATGATCTTGCAGCAAGTGACAAAGTACGATCGGTTGGCCGCGCCCGCGCGCGGCGCTGGATGGCGCCGGCGCTTCCGGGTTTCCCGACAAGCTTGTTACTCACGGCTGCGCTGCCCGCTGGCTAGGCTGAGCTCATCAGGCAAACAGCAACAAAGGATGGGCCATGAAGCGTTCAGCAGCAAACATCGTCCGCGAATACGGTCCCTTCCCGGACGTGAGCGCAGTGCACGGCGTCAGCTACGACGGCACCAACATATGGATCGCGACCGGCGACGCCTTGAATGCGGTCGACCCCGACAGCGGCAAGACCGTGAGCGCGCTCAACCTCCCCGCGCATGCAGGTACCGCCTTCGACGGCCGGCACCTCTTCCAGATCTCGGACAATCGCATCCAGAAGGTCGATCCGGACAGCGGCCGCGTGGTCGCGACCATACCGACACCAGAAGGTGGCGCCTCCGGCATGGCCTGGGCGGAAGGCGCGCTCTGGGTCGGGCAGTATCGCAATCGCAAGATTCACCAAGTCGACCCGCAGACCGGCGCGATCATGCGCACCATCGAGTCCAACCGCTTCGTCACCGGCGTCACCTGGGTCGACGACGAGCTCTGGCACGGCACCTGGGAAGCCGATCGAAGCGAACTGCGGCGGGTCGATCCCAAATCGGGCGAGGTCCTCGAGCAGATCGACATGCCCCCGGGCATCAGTGTGTCGGGGCTCGAGTCGAACGGCGGCGACACGTTCTTCTGCGGTGGTGGCGCCAGCGGCAAGGTGAGAGCCGTCCGTAGACCCAGCTCCGCCTCCGCCGGCAAGTCGAAGAACTGAACCGCGCGGAAGAGGAGAAGGCGCGGCGACCCGTGGAAATCAGCCGCGCCGCGCCGCCTTGATCGCGGCAACGTCGATCTTCTTCATGTCCATCATCGCATCGAATGCGCGCTTTGCTTCACCGCCGCCGGCCGCCAGCGCCTCGGTCAGCACGCGCGGCGTGATTTGCCAGGAGACGCCCCACTTGTCTTTGCACCAGCCGCACGCGCTCTCCTGGCCGCCATTGCCGACGATGGCGTTCCAATAGCGGTCGGTCTCTTGCTGATCGTCGGTGGCGATCTGGAACGAGAAGGCTTCGTTGTGCTTGAACATGGGACCGCCGTTGAGGCCGAGACAGGGTATGCCGGCGACCGTGAATTCGACTGTCAGCACATCGCCCTGCTTGCCGGACGGATAGTCGCTGGGTGCGCGGAGGATGGCGCCCACCGCACTGTCGGGAAAGGTCTCGGCGTAGAAGCGGGCAGCAGCCTCGGCGTCCTTGTCGTACCATAGGCAAATCGTGTTCTTGGCCATAGCTTCTCCTTTCACGCCTTGTTTCTCGTCCCGGTCCTTGTGAGATAGGTACCCCAACCGCTTTTCTCTAGCCCGGATGGGCCCGTTCGACTTGGCCATCGGCCCCAAGCGTGATGAGTGGTGCGCGGTACAGCCAAGGCACGGCTCGTGTGTGACGACCATCTCCACCTGACCGACCTCGCCGGACAGGCCCCCTGCCCCTCCTGCGGCAAGGCCTGGTGCCGCGCCTGCCACGGCGCCGCATGTCCACGATGCGAGCGCACCTCCAGAGCATCGGCCGAAATTGGATAGGCTTCACCACGGCGGGCGATGCGGCGGGTTCTCCGAACGGTTGCACAATCCCAGCAGAGTCATTGCCCCTCGATCAACTCGATAATCGCCGGAAAATAGCGGTTGCCCGATCCCTTTTCCACGGCCGCTCGGTAATATCCCTCTATCGCCGCAGGCAGTCTCGGCTGCACGCCACAGCTCCTTGCCAGCTCGATCGTGTATCCCAGGTCCTTCAGCACATACTCCGGCGGGAAGGATTTCTCCGGGAAATTGCGCGGCAGCATAGACTTCATACCGTGATTGCGCAGCACGAAGCTGTCGCCCGATCCTCTCGACACCGCCCGCAGGAGGACGTCCGGTTCCACGCCGGCACGCTCACCGACGACCATCATCTCGGCCAGTGCCGCGACGTGCTCGAACACAAGCGTGTTGTTGATGAGCTTGACCACCTGCCCGCAGCCGGTCGCGCCGCAGTGGGTGACGTCGCTCCCCATGTAGTGCAGGAGCGGTTCGATTTTCGCGAACAGGGCCGTGCTGGCACCGACCATGATGCTGAGGGTCCCGGCCCGCGCGGCCTCGCGTGTGCGGGCAACGGGCGCGTCAGCAAACTCCATCTGCACCGTGGCTAGTCGTGCACCGACCGCCCGTGCCTCGGCAACGCTCGTCGTGCTGAGGTCGACCACGATGGATCCACGCCGACCCGCGCTCGCGATGCCGTCCTTGCCGAAGCAGACCTCCTCGACTTGCGCGCCCCCGGGCAGGGACAGAAAGATCACGTCGGAGGTTGCCGCGACTTCGGCAATCGATGCGGTGGGTCGAGCACCGGCCTCTGCAAGCTCGCGTACCTGGGTCGGGTTGAGATCGAAGGCGTGAACCGGAGTGGGATGCTTCCTGACGACATTGCGGCACATCGGGCCGCCCATCACCCCGAGGCCGACGAAGCCGATCCTTGGTGCCTGGTCCTGCATTCATGCCTCCGAGCATGTGGCCGTCGACGTGCTGTCGTACCGGCGACTTGGCCGCTAGCGCGCAAAGGAACGCAAATCGCCTGCCCGATACCTTCGCGCCCCTGTGACCGTTGGCAGCGCGTCGGCTGTTCGGCAGCGGCATTGTTCCCGTCAACCCCGCGTTGGAAGCTCGATCACCCCCGTGCCGAGGACGGAGAGCTCGTTCTCCTGGTTGCGAGCCTCTTGCCCGATCTCGACCTGGCAGCGGCCGTCCTCGACGAACTTCCGGACGACGTGACCATTGATGAAGAGCATATCTCCCACGGGGTTGTGCCGCCTGATCTTGCAGGTCGCTCGCCGCAACGTTGCGTCGTCTCCCATCCAGTTGGTCAGGTGGTGCGTCAGCCATGAGCAGCGCTCAGGGCCGTAATCGTAGGCACCCGGCGCTCCCACCATCTTTGCGAACTCGTCCTCCCAGTGTACGCGCTCGGGACAGTCCGGGATGCCGAAGCGATTGGCGATGCCGAGGCCGGCGTGACGGTGGATCTGCTTCCATGCGAGCTTGTTTGCTCGAATGTAAAGGCCTCCCCAACCCTGGGCAAAGGCAATGAAGCCGGTCACGGTCATCGGCCCCTTGGCCATGGTCGGCAATTTCTCGCCTTCCGTCACGTCCTCCCAATACCGCGGCAGCGATCCTCGCACCTCCTCGTTGGCATAGAGCCGGTAGATCTCGTCAAGCTCCTCGGGAGTGTAGCGCTTGGGCGCTTTCGCTTTCAGCTCGGCGTACTTGGTTCCTTCCTCGCGGGCGTAGTCGCGGTCGGTGCGGAAGCACCAGCTGTCGGCCTCGGCCACGAGGTCCCCCGTCTGATTGAAGAACCTGACGTGATAGATCTGCTGGATCGCGCGGCCGGCAAAGCGCGTCTCGTGCTCGATGAGGTCCTTGAGATGCGCCGTCGTCGACAGCGTATCGTTGCGCCGCACCGTCTTGTGCCAACGCCAATCGGCGCCCGCCCACATCGCGTGTACGCCGGGCAGGCCGCCGACATACCCTGAGATGATGCGGTTGCACGCGAACAGGAAGCTCGGCAAAGCGATGATGTCGCCGTGTCGCGTCCTGGCGGCATACGAGGGATCACACCAGAGGGGGTTGTCGTCGCCGATGCCGTGCGCGTAGTGGCGGATGTTGTCGCGTGTGGCCTCGTGGCACCACGGCTCGAGCGTATCCTCGATCGGTTGCCCGATGCGGGCGCGCAACTGGTCGAGGCCGACATCGGTGATCTTCGGGAACAGGTGGGAATCGTGTGCGGTCATGATTCACCTCTCGAGGCGCCGTCCGGGCGGTTGGCTGCAGCCTGCTCGCGGTCGCGCAGGACCTTGCGGTTCACCTTGCCGGCGGGCGTCTTCGGCAACTCGCTGACGAACGAGACGATGCGGGGATACTCGTGCTGGCTGAGGCGGTGGCGCGTGAAGTCCTGCAGCTCGCGCGCGAACGCCTCGTCCCCCATGCGTCCGCTCACCACGAACACCTTGACCACCTGGCCTCTGAGCTCGTCCGCCACACCGATCGCCGCGACCTCGCGCACATCGGGATGCTTGAGCAGAACGCCCTCGATCTCCACGGCGCTCATGGTCCAGCCGGCGGAGATGATGACGTCGTCGGCACGCCCGGCGTGATAGAAATAGCCATCCTCGTCCGTGTAGCCGAGGTCTTTGGTCGCAAACCACGCTCCGCGGCGCCAGACCTTGATCTCCCCCAAGCGTCCGGGAGGGCAGGGAGCCCCGTGCGTGTCCTGCACCTCGAGCCGTCCGTGGGGAATGGGCTTGCCGAGCGACCCGGGCTTCACGAGAAAATCTCGGGCGCCTGGATAATTGACCAGGATCACGCCGAACTCGGTCGTGCCGTACATGCTGCACACTGGCACGCCGAAGGTGTCGTGCACGAACGCAAGCGTGGCAGTGTCGATCGGCTCGCCGGTGTAGGAAAGCTTGCGCACCTCGTAGCGGAATTGCCTCGCCTCGCCGCATCCCTTCATCATGCGGTAGTGGGTGGCGGCGGCGGACAGGTTGGTGATGCCGTAGTCCTGCAGCGCCCGCAGCAGCCGGACGGCGTCGAACCTGCCGGCAAAGGCGCCCGTCGTGATTCCCAGCGCAAGGGGTGCGAGCGTCCCGTGCCACAGCCCGTGACCCCAGGCCGGTGACGAAGGACAGAAGAACCGATCGCCGGGTCGGACACCCGTGCCGTAGAGGGCGGCGATCATGAGCACGACGATAGCGCGGTGCGTGTGCTTCACCGCTTCCGGCAACTCGCGCGTCGTGCCCGACGTGTACTGGAAAACGGCAAGATCATCGGCCCGCGTCGCGGTCTGGTAGTGCAACGGGTATCGCTCGAGCTCCGCGAACCAGCCATCGTCTGCGACGATGACCTCGGGCATCCCGCTGTTGCGGGCAGTCTCCGCCTTCTCCTGGTTCGTGATGAGGAGGCGCGGGCGGCAATCGTCGATGCGAAGCCGTAAGCCGTCGGGCCCGAACAGCGTGAACAGCGGCACGGCGACGGCGCCGCGCTTGATAGTTCCGAATAGCGCAACGTAGAACGCCCGCGAGGGATCGAGCATGATTGCGACGCGATCGCCAGGGGCAACGCCGCGCGTGGCCAGCCAATGCGCGAAACGCGCGGACCAGCCCGACAGCTCCGCAAACGTGAAGCTCTCGTCGTGTCCGTCGGCATGGGCGACCCGGACGGCAGCGCCCCCGCCGGGGGCGTGCCGATCGATGCACTCGTGCGCAATGTTGAGTCTGTCCTTGTCGCCGTCGAACAGCGCCCACAGGGCCGCAGGCGAGAAGTGCTGCAGCGCATCCCTGTAGTCCGTGAAGTCCGTGAGGAGCACCGTGGCGCCGTCGTCTGGTTGCAACTCCTGCTTGACGGAATTGCCGCACGGATCGATCATTGTTGTCAACCGGAGGCATCTATTGTCTCGAGACAACAATATATCCGTGAAGATCGAGCCGCCCGCCGCTCGGTCCCGCGCACCGATCCGCAACCCGGCCCACACCCGGACGAGCCATCGCGTCAAAGCACCGTTCAGGGAGCGGCAGGTGCCTGCCGTCGAACGGGCGATCGCAATCCTGCGCCTGCTGGCGAGAGGCGAGAATGCGCTCGGCGTGCAGGCCATCGCCCGAGAGCTCGGCCTCGTTCCCAGCACGTGCCTGCACATCCTGCGTGTCCTGGTGGCGCAAGAGCTTGCCAGCTTCGATCCCGAGACGAAGCGCTACTGGCTGGATGCCGGCATCTTGTCGATCGCGCGTGGCGTGCTCGGCCGCGCGAGCTTCAGCCAGCTCGTGCAGCCGGCGCTCGATGGCATCGCACGCCGGCATGCGGTTACCGCCAATGCGGTGCGCGTCGTCGGTCTAGCGCACGGCACGGTGGTAGCGATCTCGCACGCCGCCCAGCCCTTTCATATCCACGTCGGACTAGGCAGCCGGTTTCCTGTGCTTGTTAGCGTCACTGGGCGCTGCGTCGCCGCGTTCGGCAACCACGATTGGGGCGACATCGAGCGGGCGTTCCTCAGGGTTCGCTGGGATCGACCACCCTCGTTTCGCGCCTGGCGGGGCGAGGTGGAGGAGGCGCGCAGGAAGGGCTATGCCGTCGATCCCGGCAACTACATCTCGGGCATCACCATCGTCGGCGCGCCGGTCATGAGCCAAGACCGCGTCAGCCACGTCATCGTCGGCATTGGCCTGAGTGACCAATTGAAGCCGCCGCGCGCGGCCCGACTTGGAAAAGACCTGGTCGCCGAGGCCCGAAGACATCCGAGCGCCTGAACCACCGCGGTCGCGCCGATTGGTCAGGTTTTGCCTTCGCCCAATTCGTCACCGCGTCTCGAGGACATCGCCAATGTGTCAAAGCGGCAATCCCGGCAAGCGATCTTCCCATGGGCCGGGCCGTGTGGAAGATTGCGGCCACGCAATCGAGGCACGCGTGCCCTCAACGGTGCCGTAGGCGGGCGGGACAGGTCGCATGTATCGCATCGGCGTCGACATCGGTGGAACCTTCACCGATTTTGCCCTGTTCGACGCGCGCGGCAGCACGATGTCGGTGCACAAGCGGCTGACGACGCCGCACGATCCCTCCGAGGCCGTGACCGAAGGCATTGCCGTGCTGCTGAAGGACAATGGCGTCGCCATCGCCGATGTCACCGACGTCGTGCACGGGACGACGCTCGTCACCAACGCGGTCATCGAGCGCCGCGGCGCGGTCACCGGCATGCTGGCGACGGCCGGTTTCGGCGACATTCTCGATATGGGCTTCGAGCGCCGCTACGACCTGTTCGATCTGCGCGTCAAATATCCCCCGCCGCTGGTTCCGCGCCGGTTGCGCCTGGAGGTGCCGGAGCGCGTGCGCTTCGACGGCAGCATCGAGCGGCCGCTCGATGAGAGCGCGGTGGGCCAGGCCGCGCGCCGCTTCCGCGAGCTTGGCGTCACGGCCGTGGCCGTCTGCTTCCTGCATTCCTACGCCAACGCCGCGCACGAGACCCGGGCAGCCGAGATCCTGCGCGAGG
The DNA here is from genome assembly GCA_963738065.1 of uncultured Alphaproteobacteria bacterium. GTDB lineage: Bacteria > Pseudomonadota > Alphaproteobacteria > Rhizobiales > Hyphomicrobiaceae > AWTP1-13. Next base: position 197,141 of record CAVTVO010000006.1, on the reverse strand, counting down.
CGGCACCCGAGCTGTTCGTGTCGACCTCGGCCAACGTGTTCCCGAACATGCGCGAGTTCGAGCGCTGGACCACGACGACCGTCAACGCCTTCACCCAGCCGATGTTCGACCGCTATCTCGAACGGCTGGAGAAAGCGCTTGCCGCGCAGGGGTTCGGCGGGCGTCTCTACATCATGTCCTCCAGCGGCGGCACGCTGACCACCGACACTGCGCGGCGCTTCCCGGTGCGCGCGCTCGAATCCGGGCCGGCGGCCGGAGCCCTGATGAGCGCCTATCACGGCCGCAGCCTCGACCTCTCCAATCTGCTCTCCTTCGACATGGGCGGCACGACGGCAAAGGGCGCGCTGGTGCGCGGCGGGGTGCCGATCAAGCGCTACAGCATGGAAGTGGCGCGCGTGCACGAGTTCCGGCAGGGCAGCGGCCTCACCATCCGCATTCCCGCAATCGACATGATCGAGATCGGCGCAGGCGGCGGCAGCATCGCCGAGATCGACGATCGTGGCCTGCTGCGCGTGGGCCCGCGCAGCGCGGGTGCGGACCCGGGTCCCGCCTGCTACGGGCAGGGCGGAGCGAGGCCGACGCTGACGGACGCCAACCTGGTGCTCGGCTATCTCGATGCCGGCTTTCTTCCTCGGCGGTGCCATGCCGCTCGATCGCTCGGCGGCGGAGGCGGCGGTCCGGGAGCGTGTCGCCAAGCCGCTCGGTCTCGAGCTGCAGCGGGCGGCATGGGGCATCCACGATATCGTCAGCGAGGACGTGGCGCGCGCCTTCCGCATCCATGCGACCGAGCGCGGCTTCGACTACCGCTCCGGCAGCATGGTGGCGTTCGGCGGCTGCGGACCGCTGCACGCGCTCGCCATTGCCGGCAAGCTCAAAATTCCGCGCGTGATCTTCCCCGTCGGCGCCGGCGTGATGTCTGCGCTCGGCCTGCTGATCAGCCCGCTCGCATTCGAGATGGCGCGGTCGCGGCGGATCCACGTCGACGATATCGACGGCGCCGATTTCACGGCGACGTTCCGCGCGCTGGAGGCGGAGGCGAAATCCTATCTCCTGAGCGCCGGCGTCGCCGAGCGCGACATCCGCCTGACGCGCCGGCTCGACATGCGCTACCAGGGCCAGGGCCACGAGATCGAGGTGACGCTGCCGCACGGCGGCGGACGCCGGGCGCGCTGTTCGCCGAGCTTGGTGAGCTGTTCGGGCGGGCCTACCAGGCCGCCTATACGCTTCGGCTCGAGGAGCCCGCCGAGATCGTCAACTGGAAGGTTGAGGCGGTGGGTCCTGCACCCGATCTCGGCCCGGGATATTCGCTCTCCGGGCCGGCTGGCACCGCAAAGGCGCTCAAGGGCGCACGGCTCGCCTATGACCCCGGCAGCTCCCGGCTGATCGAGTGGCCGGTCTACGACAGGTACGCGCTCGCGCCAGGCGCGTCGGTCACGGGACCCGCCCTGATCGAGGAGCGCGAGAGCACGTGCGTGATCGACAGCGGGCACGTGGCGACGGTCGATGCGCGCTACAACCTCGTTGCAGACCTCGGCGCATGATCACGGGATCAATGGCATGAGCGACAGGACCTTCGACCCCGTGAGCCTCGGCATCATGTGGGACCGCCTGATCTCGATCGTCGACGAGATCGTCTCGACGCTGGTGCGCACGTCCTTCTCCACCATCGTCAACGAGAGCTACGACCTCACCTGCGTCGTGCTCGACACCGAGGCCAACTCGATCGCGCAGGGGACGTTCAGCGTCCCGGTGTTCATCGGCAGCGCGCCCATCACGTCTGCGACATATGCTGAAGCGCTATCCCCCCGAGACGCTGAAGCCCGGCGACGTCATCATGACCAACGACCCGTGGCAGGGCACCGGCCACCTCTACGACATCACGATGGTGCGGCCCGTGTTCCGCAACGGCCGCATCGTCGCCTACACGCTCAGCATCACGCACCTGCCCGATATCGGTGGCTCGGGCTTCGGCTCCTCTGCGGCGGAGGTCTATCACGAGGGCATCCGCATACCCATCTGCAAGCTCTACGAGGCGGGCAGGCTCAACGAGCTGCTGCTGGAGATCATCCGCACCAACGTGCGGGTGCCCGAGCAGGTGGTGGGTGACGTGATGGCCAACGTCGCCTGCAACGAGGTCGGCGGCCGCGAGCTGCTGGCCTTCATGGACGAGTACGGGCTCGACGACCTCACGGACCTTTCGCGCGCGATCCGCGGCCAGTCGGAAGCGGCCATGCGCGCCAAGATCCGCGAGCTGGGCGACGGCAGCTACCGCAACCAGATCCAGGTCGAGGGCTTCGATGGCCCCTGCGACTACGTCGTGCGCATCGACGTCGAGGGTGACGCCGTCGCCTTCGATTTTGCGGGCACATCGGGCTGCGTGCGGGCCGCCGTCAACGTCCCCTTCTGCTACACCAATGCAATGGCGCTGCACGCCATCAAATCGCTGCTGCTGCCGTCGATCCCCAACAATGCGGGCTCGATCGCGCCGGTCTCGGTGTCCGCGCCGCCCGGATGCATCCTCAACGCGCAGCCGCCACACGCTACCGGCGGCCGCCACGCCATGGGGCACTTCGTGACGCCGCTGGTGTACGGGGCGCTGGCGCAGGCGCTGCCCGATCGCGTGCAGGCGGGCTCCGGCATGATGAACCTCATCACGTTCCAGGGCACGCGTCGTGACGAGCGGCCGTTCGCGTCCCTCTATTTCGCGGCCGGCGGCTATGGCGCGCTCGACGGGCTCGACGGCTGGTGCACGCTGCCGCATCCCTCCAACATGGCGGCGGTCCCGGTCGAGGTGTGGGAGACGCTCACGCACACCACCATCGAGAGCAAGCGGCTGGTGCCCGATTCGGGTGGGCCGGGTCGTTGGCGCGGCGGTCTCGGCCAGGAGGTGATCTTGCGCAACGACACCGGCCATATCGTCACCACGCTGGGCATGGGCAACCGCACGATGTTTCCCGCGCGCGGCATGTTCTCGGGCGGCGACGGGGCGCTGCGGGTGCATGAGATCGACGGCAAGCCCGTGCACGCCAAGGGGCGCAACGAATTGGCGCCAGGCCAACGCATGCGCATCCTCGAGGCCGGCGGTGGCGGGTTCGGCGATCCCAAGTTGCGGGCGCCGGCGTCCGTGGCCGAGGACGTCGCGCAGGGCTACGTCAGCGTGGAAGCGGCACAGGCAACTTATGGCTGGCGCCGATGACATGGCGCCGCTCGCATGTCCGATTGGATTGCACCAACAAAGCCGCGAGCCTTCCGTGGAATCGCCGCAATGCTGGATATAGTGCAGCCCGCTCGCTCACGCGTTTGCGTTTCCCCCGAGCGAGCAAACGGCCGGGAGACTTCGAGTGTGCGTCCTCTCGGCCGTCATCAGCAACGGCAGCACACGACTCGACGCAGAGCTGTGCTCGTGTTGAGCATAGCGCCGTTGCTACGGGAGCGAGCGCTCCAACAGCAATTTCAGACCCACAGAGCCGAACCCCCCGCCGCCGTTGCGGCGATTGGGTGGCAGGGCAGCGGCACATGAGCGTGGCCACGGGCAATGGCTTGACTTTGCGCGGTGTCGGCGAGCGTCATACGGGCGGGCACGAGCGTGAGGGAAGGAATGCCGGGGCAAGCTCTTGGTCCTTGTGGCGGATTTGGTAGCACCGTGCGTGCGATCGTTGCGGCCCTCGCAGCAGGCATAGCCGCGGCGATCACGGGGCCTGCCGCCGTAGCGGGGCCGGCGCTGGTGTTCGACGCGAGCGACGGCAAGGTGCTCTACGCCGAGGACCAGGACCTGCAGTGGCCCCCGGCGTCGCTGACAAAGGTCATGACCGCCTACCTCGTCTTCGAGGCAATCAAGAGCGGCGCGCTCAAGCTGGGCTCCCAGATCCCCTATTCGGCGCAAGCCGATGCGCAAGTGCCGAGCAAGCTTGGCCTCCCCATCGGCGCCAAGCTCAAGGTGGAGACGGCGCTGCAGGTGCTCATCGTCAAGTCGGCCAACGACGTCGCGGTCATGCTGGCAGAGGCGGTGGCGGGCTCGCACGAGGCGTTCGTTGCCCGCATGAACGCGACCGCCGAGCGGCTCGGCATGACGAGGACCAGGTTTGCCAATGCCAACGGGTTGCCTGCCGCAGGGCAGGTCACCACGGCGCGCGATCTGGCGAGGCTCGCCGCCGCAGTCGTGCGCGAGCATCCCGAGCATGCTCGCCTGTGGTCGATGACCCGCATGAAGATCGGCAAGAGCCAGTTGCGCAGCTACAATGGCCTGCTTGGCCACTACCCCGGCGCCGACGGCATGAAGACCGGCTTCACCTGCGACAGCGGCTTCAACATCATCGGCAGCGCGACGCGAGACGGCCACAAGCTGATTGCGGTGGCGCTCGGCGCTACGACGGACGGCGAACGCAGCCTGCGTGCGGCCAACCTATTGGAGCACGGCTTCCGCAAGGACGGCTGGGCCGAAATCTTCCCGACCGACACGATTGGTACTCTGCCGATGGGGACCGCCTTCGAAGGTGCGATGACGATGCGCCAGGCGGAGCCCACCTGGTCGTGTGAGGCCCCCGCACCAACCACCGCCCAGGTGCAGGGAAAGGCGCCCTCCGTCACGGCTCGCGCGCCGCCAGCCTCGGAGCACTGGCCGCCTTGGTGAGACGCGGCAGCCTCTTTGCTCATCCTCGATCGTCGTGCGACTGCGCCCTCTCGACCGTCGTCCTCGAGCCGCGCCGCCGGTGTGCAGTCAGGGTCCCTTGACGAGGAGCACCCATTCCGTGCCGGCGTTGGCCCAATCCTCCTTGACCTTGGGTCGGCGTGCGATCTCGCGGTAGCCGACCCGCTCGTAGAGGCGGCGCGCGCCGGTGTTGGCGTCGGAGACAATGATGCTGAGGCCCTTTGTGCCGGCATCCGTGGCGATCCGATCGGCAAGCGCGAGAAGGGAGCGGCCGTGGCCCCGGCCGCGCTCTTGCGGGTAGGCCGCCAGCACATTCACGTACCACGTCGCCGGCACCAGGTTCTCGAGCTCCTGCAGCGGCACGAACATCGCCGGCATGGTGTCGGGGATGGGCTCGGGCGCGTCAGGGAGGGGATAGCCGATCAGGCCAGCGGCTATGCGGCCCTCGCGCTCCACGACGACGGCGTTGCGATAGGAGAAGGCACCCGCCTCCCGCCGCGCCCGCTCTCGGCCCACCGCCCAGGGGTCACCGCCGTGCCCCGCGAACCGGCTCCACAGATGGAGCGCCAGCCCCTCGCTGGCAAAATCGACGAGCTCGGCAAGCGCCTGGGCGTCTTGGGGGCTTGCGCGGCGGAACGGAGCTGTCAGCTGGACGACCATTGGCTCGACCTCTCATTTCGCTTGTAGCCCACGTCGTCGCTGGCGCGATAGCGGCAATGCAAAGGGTCGCGTTGTGTGTGCCGGCGCTGCGCGGCTACCTTGGGCGCTCGCAATACCGCGTCACGGGGCGTTGCGGATATTCGGGGGCGAGGAATGAGCAGCAAGAGCACCGGGATCGTGACCTATCGGGGCGCCGTCTACGCCAGCCACTGCGATCACATCGGCCACATGAACATCGCCTCTTACGGCGCCAAGTTCGACGAGGCGACCTGGGTGTTCTTCTGCGAGATCGGGCTGACCCCCTCCTACCTGCGCGGTGAGCGCTTCGGCATGGCGGGCGTGCAACAAAACATCAGCTACAAGAAGGAGCTGTTCGCCGGCGACGTGATCGAGATCCGCTCGGAGGTGCTCGAGATAGCCGAGCGACGCCTCCGCGTGCGCCACGAGATGCGCAACATCGAGACGCGTGAGGTGGCAGCGCTGAGCGAGATCACGGCGGTGCACCTCGACAAGCCGGGCCACAAGTCCTGCGACTTCCCGCCCACGGTGCGGGCCGCCGCCGAGGCCCTGATGGCGGGCAGCCGCTAGCGTGATGATCCAGAGGTCCGCACCATCGCGCTGGCCTGGGTTCGTGAGCGGACGTCTCGATCTGAATCACACTAGAGCCATTGATTTGCTAGTGTCCTTCCGGTCGCGAAATTCGTTCCGAGCCCGCCGCACACTGCGACGAATTTCGCGATCAGGACACTAGATGCTCGCTCCAGCCACGCTCGCCGTCATCGCCGCCGCGGTTTTCGCCACCTCCTTCATCTCCGGCCTGTTTGGCATGGCCGGCGGCCTGATCCTGCTGGGCGTGCTGCTCGTGTTCATGGACGTCGCCCCGGCGATGGTGCTGTTCGGCACGATCCAGATGGTGTCCAACGGCTGGCGCGCGACGCTGTGGTTCCGCTACGTGGAGTGGGGCATTGTGTGGCGCTTCCTGGTCGGCTCCACCACCACCTTCCTGCTGATGCGCTCGGTCGCGATCCTGCCGAGCAAGGCCACGCTCTATTTCACGCTCGGGCTCTTGCCTTTCGTTGCCGATCTGGTGCCGAAGCGGGTAAGCCTCGACATCACGCGCCCAGGGGTGCCTTATTTCGCGGGCTGCCTGATCATCGTGCTGCAGCTGCTGGCGGGTGCTGCCGGCCATATCCTCGACGTGTTCTTCCAGAAGAGCCATCTCGACCGCAAGAGCATCGTCGCCACCAAGGCAGTGACGCAGGTGATGGGGCACGTCTACCGCATCATCTACTTCGGCTCGTTCTCGCTGGGCTTCGACGACCGCATCCCCTGGTGGGCCTATCTGATCGCGGTCGGCCTGACGATCAGCGGCACCTCGCTGGCGGCGGTCTTGCTGACGCGCATGACGGACATCGGCTTCCGCACCTGGAGCCGGCGTGTCACCATCGGCGTCAGCCTCACCTACCTCGCCCGTGGGCTGTGGCTGGTGGCGGCCACCTGAGCGCTCACGTCAATGTCGAAGCAAGCTCGCCGAAATTCGCGACGATGAGATCGGGCTGGTGGGGCGTCTCGCCGAAGGGGCGCTTGCGCCGGTCGATGAAGGCCGTGCGCATGCCGAATGCCTTGGCGCCGATGCAGTCGAAGGCGTGGTTGGCCACGAACAGGATCGCGGACCGGTCGAGGTCGAGCAGCTCGACGGCCGTGGCATAGGTCTTCCAGTGCGGTTTGAAGTAGCCGGCCTCCGCGACCGAGATCACGCGGTCGAAGGCAAAGCCGATATGTGGTCCCGCAGCTTCGAGCATGTCGGGATCGCCGTTGGACAGGATGACCAGCTTGTAGGCGGCGACCCTCAGCCTCTCGAGCGCGGCCAGCACATCGGGGAACGGCTTGAGCCTTTCGATCTCGCTGACGAGCCGGCGCACCTCGTCTTGCGTGTAGGCGATCTTGCAGCGGTCCATCACGTGCGACACGGCCCGGTGGCCGATCTGGCGGTAGGGCGTGTGACCCCGGTCGAGCAGGGCATCGATCATCGAGTTCTCGAAATGCGTGCGCCGCCACCACGTGACGAAGCTGTTTGGCGAGCCGGTCCAGCCCTTACTCGCCAGGAAGGGCGTCACGGCCTCGGTCAGCCCTTTCTGCATGTCGACGATGGTGCCGTATTGGTCGAACACCAGCGCCTTGATCTCGCGCTTGAGGACCTCGGGTCGTTCCATGGCGGCTCTCGGTGTCGGCGTGTGGGCTCGGTCGGCATAATCTTGACAACGACAGTATAGTTAGGCACGACGGTCGCCCATGCGGTCAGGCTGGCCGGCCGGCATGCCGCACGGGTCCGGGCAATCTACAGCCCAGGTGCCGGGGGAAACTAGGAGGAAACATGATTGGCAAGCTCAGGTCGCGGTCAATAGTCTCGGCGCTCCTCGCCGGGTTCGTTGCATTGGTCGTCCTCCTCGTGCAGCATCCGGCGCTCGCCGCCGATGAGGTCGAGGTGACCATCTCCATCAAGGACCACAAGTTCGATCCCGCCACGGTCAAGGTGCCGGCCGGCAAGGCCATCAAGCTCACGGTCAAGAACCTCGACGCGACCGCCGAGGAGTTCGAGAGCAAGTCGCTCAAGGTGGAGAAGGTCATTGCCGGCAAGGGCTCGGCCATCATCCGTCTCAAGGCGTTGGCCAAGGGCTCCTACAAGTTCTTCGGCGAATACCACGAGAAGACGGCGCAGGGCGTCCTGATAGCTGAGTGAGGGTTACGTGCTGGCTGCGCTCGTCATTGTCTTTCGCGAGGTGCTGGAGGCCGGCCTGATCATCGGCGTGGTGCTGGCGGCTTCGCGCGGCGTCGCGGGGCGCGAGCGCGCGCTGGTGTTGGGCGTGCTTGCGGGCGTTGTCGGCTCGGCTCTCGTAGCCGCCTTCGCCGCGCAGATCACCGCTGCCTTCGAGGGCCGAGGCCAGGAGCTGTTCACGGCGGGGGTGCTCATGCTGGCCGTGGTCATGCTGGCTTGGCACGTGGTGTGGATGGCCGAGCATGCACGCGAGATGACAACCAGGTTGCGCGAGCTCGGTCACGCCGTCGCACTCGGCTCGCGCTCGGTGGGGATGCTGGGTGCGGTCGTGGCGCTGGCCGTCATGCGCGAGGGCAGCGAGGTGGTGTTGTTCCTGACGGGGATCTTGATGCAGAGCCAGGAGGGCATAGCGCCACTGCTCATCGGTTCTGCCGGCGGATTGGTCTTGGGCGCAGCTATGTCGGCGATCGTCTATCTGGGACTTGCGGCGGTGCCGCTCAAGCGCGTGTTTGCTGTGAGCGGCGCCCTCGTAACGCTGCTGGCCGCGGGCCTCGCCGCCCAGGCCGCGCACCAGCTCTCCAATGCCGGCCTCCTCAACGTGCTCGACGGCACGCTGTGGGACTCGACCTGGCTGCTGTCGGAGGAGAGCTGGCCCGGCCGCATCCTGCACGTCCTCATCGGCTATATGGACCGCCCCACGCTGATGCAGGCGATCGTGTATCTGGCGACGGTGGCCGTCATCGTGGCACTAGCCAACTCGCGTCGTTCGCCGGAAATGGCGCCCTGAGAGGTCGTCGTCACAGTTGCGCGAGGCCGTCACGTCTCTGTGAGGCGGTGCTTTGTTGCAGGTGCGAACGGCCCCACATCACGGTCATGCTTCCTGGACGATAGCTCTGGCGTAGAGCCTGGGGCCGTTGGGCGGAGGAGAGCCATGAAAATCGCAAACAGCCTATTGATCGTCGCACTGCTCGCCACAGGCGCTTTGGTTGCGGCGCAACCAAGTAGCGCCTCCTACGGCACCGCATCTCAGTATACGGGGCAGACGTCGCCGGGGCCGACGGATCCTAACGGGCCTCCAAACCTCTGACGCTCAGCCGGCTTGGTAGCAAAGCTCGCGCAATATCTGTGCCGTGGTCGCGTCTGCGGGGAAAAAGGCCTCCAGCGCTAACTCCGACAGCGTGATGTCGAGCGGCGTGCCGAAGACGGTCGTGGTGCTGAAGAAGGACAGCGTGCCCCGCTCCGTCGCGAGCCGGAAAGGGACCACGACGCTGGCTTGCTCGGGCTCGCACTCGCGGCGGTGCGTCACCTGCGAGCGCGGCGTCGGATAGGCGCTGAACTCCGCCAGCAATTCCCCCAGCACCGGATCGGCCGACGCATCGATCTGCCGGCGCAGGCGAGCCAGCACATGCGCGCGCCACTGCGCCAGATTGGCGATGCGGGGTGCCAGCCCTCCCGGGTGCAGGCTCAAGCGCAATACGTTGACCGGCGGCCGCAGCAGGGCCGCGTCGGCGCCGGCGATGAGGCGGCCCACCGCCTTGTTGGCGGCAACGAGCGTCCAGTGCCGATCGACCGCCAGCGCGGGATAGGGCTCGTGTCCCGTCAACACCATCTCGACAGCCTTTGTTGCAGCCCGCAGCGCCGGATCCTCCAGCCGGCGCTCGGAGAACACCGGCGCATATCCCGCCGCCATCAGCAGCACGTTGCGCTCGCGCAAGGGGATCTCCAGCCGCTCGGCAAGATTGAGCACCATCTCGCGCGAGGGCTGCGAGCGGCCCGTCTCGAGGAAGCTCAGGTGTTTGGTGGAAATCTCGGCTTCCAGCGAAAGATCGAGCTGGCTCATGCGCCTCCGCTGGCGCCATTCGCGCAGCAGGTTGCCCACGGGCTGTGTCATCGCCGTCATGCTTGCAACGATAGCATGCGCCGCGGAGGCGCTCCCATTACCGCAGAGGTAATCGACCCGGTGCGGCATCGGGCTCAATCTCTCCCTTGCAGTCTCGATGAACCCAAAGGAGAGACCCATGAGCAACGAAGTCAGCAAGGCCGGGCGCGGCTACATCTACGTCGAGATGACGATCCACGATCCCGAGCAGTTCAAGCAATACACCGCCCTTTCGGCTCCCGCCGTGGCGGCCGCGGGCGGTCGCTACATCGTCGCCGGCGTAAGGCCCGAGGTGCTGGAGGGTGGCTTCGAGGCGCACCGCATCGTCGTCGTCGAGTTCGCAACGACGGCCCAGGCTCGCGCCTTCTACCATTCCGCGGCCTACCAGGCGGCCAAGGCGAAGCGCGTCGGCGCGGCCGAGTTCAAGATGCTGCTGCTGCAGGGTGCAGCTTGACTTCGGTGGGTCGGACCCCTTGCAATAGCCCTCAGCAGGTCTCCCGCAGCGCGGAGGCAGGGGTCGGACCCCAACCGAGAGGAGCAGCCCAATGGGCATGGTCGAGGGCAAGGTCGGGATCATCACCGGCGCCACCAGCGGCATCGGCCAGCGCACGGCCGAGCTGTTCGTCGCAGAGGGCGCCAAAGTGGTCTTCACCGGCCGGCGCAGGACCGAGGGCGAGGCGCTCGCCAAGAAGCTCGGGGCCAGCGCGCGCTTCGTCGCGGCCGATGCCACCCTGGAGGCCGACTGGAAGCGGGTGATCGCCGAGACGCAGAAAGCGTTCGGGCCTCGTCTCGACTACATCTTCAACAATGCCGGCGGGCCGGCGCCGACCGGCAGCATCACGTCCGTGCCCGTCGAGGGTTTCGATGCCGCCATGGCGCTGCTGGTGCGCTCGGTGATGCTCGGCATGAAGCACGCCGGCGCGCTCATGATGCGGCAGCGCTCCGGCAGCATCATCAACAACGGCTCGATCGCCGGGCACCAGACGGGCTACTCGACCTCCATGATCTACGGTGCCGCCAAAGCAGCCGTGATTCATCTGACGCGCTGCGCGGGCATGGAGCTTGGCGAGCAGAACGTGCGCGTCAACTCCGTCTCGCCCGGCGCCATAACCACGGGCATCCTGCCCAAGGCGCTTGGCATGGACACGGCCAAGGCCGACCGTGCCACCGAGACGATCGAGAAGTTCTACGCCAAGGCGCAGCCGATCCCGCGCGCCGGCATGCCCGACGACATCGCGCAATGCGTGCTGTGGCTCGCCTCCGACCGATCCACCTTCGTCAATGCCACCGATATCGTCGTCGACGGCGGCGTGTTGGGCGGGCGCCAGTTCACGCCGCATCATGAGGGCTTGAAGCAGGTCAAAGCGGCGCTCGGGATTTGAGGCGCGATGCCGTTTCCCAAGACGCCGGCGTTGACCACGGATTGTGTGGTGGTCGATGCCAAGGGGCGCCTGCTGCTGATCCGGCGCGGTAACCCGCCGTTCAAGGGCAAGTATGCGCTGCCCGGCGGCTTCGTCGATGTGGGTGAGACCGTGGAGGACGCCTGCCGGCGCGAGCTGATGGAGGAGGCTGGCGTGAAGGCCGGGCGGCTCGAGCTGATCGGCGTCTACTCCGACCCCAAGCGCGATCCGCGCGGTCACACCTGCACGGTGGCGTTCCTGACGCGCGTCGCACGCGCAACGCCTAGGGCGGGAGACGATGCCGCCGCGGCGGAGTGGGTCGAGAGCTGGTCGAGCCCCGATCTCGCCTTCGACCACGCCCAGATTCTGCGTGATGCGCTACGCTTGCTGCGGGAAAAGTCGAGTGAGGGAGACGAGCGTGGACGATTTCGAAGGCAAGGTGGTGCTGGTGACGGGCGGTGCCACGGGGCTGGGCGCGGCGATTGGCATCGGCGCAGCCAAGCGCGGGGCCAAGGCCGTGATCCTCAACTACTCCAAGAGCGCCAAGGAGGCGGAGGCGACGGCTGTTGCCGTGCGCGCGGCCGGTGCCGAGACGGCGATCGTGCAGGGCGATGTCGCCGAGGATGCCGACTGCCGCAGGATCGCGGAGGCCGCCGAGCGCTTCGGCAGGATCGACGCGCTCGCCAACAATGCCGGCATCACCAAGCATATGGCGCATGGCAAGCTCGACGGGCTCTCCAAGGATGATTTCCTGCGCCTCTATGCGGTCAACACGGTTGGGCCGTTCCAGATGATCCGCGCCTGCCGCCCCCTGCTCGAGAAGGCGGACGGGCAGGCGAGCGTCGTGATGACCTCGTCGATCGCGGGTGTCACCGGCATCGGCTCGTCGGTGGCCTACGCGGCCTCCAAGGGCGCGCTCAACGTCATGACCATGTCCCTTGCCCGGGCGCTCGCGCCCAAGATCCGGGTCAACGCCATCTGTCCGGGGTTCATCGACACGCGCTGGTTCGGCGATGCGTTCGGCGATGCGCAACTGCAGAAGATCCGGGAGACCGTGATCCGGAGCACGCCGCTGCAGGTGGCCTCCACGGCCGAGGACATCGCCGATGCTGCGCTGTTCCTGCTCTCGGATGCCTCGCGCCGCATCACCGGCGAAACGCTGCTGGCCGACGCGGGCCTGCATCTCGGCCCCACCATTCAGCGCGGCAGCGAGAAGTAGGCGCGAGCGCCACGGCCCTCGTGCACGGTGCGCGTCAATCCCAGCGCTTCCAGTGCGCGTCCCAGCGATTGCACTCGAATGTGACGAACTGCCAGAAGCTGCAGCGCAAATTGACGATGCTGCCGTCGATCATGAAGAACACCAGGCCCAACAGGACGAGGAGGACGGCAGCGATTGCCAGGCGGTCTTTGAGGGTGGCCCACTTTTCTCCGACACTCGGCGGCTCTGCGGCGCTTGGCGGCTTCGACGGGGTGGTGTTCATGCTGATCCTCCCGATGACAGTGTGTTTGGCCTTGGTGCTGTCCTTCGTCTATCTGGGTCTCGCTGTCGCAGCGGCATTACCCGCGGCGTAATCGACTCTGGGCTCCGCTCCGCCAATTCTGCGTCCACAAACCGCAGAAAGAAAGGAGCACGATCCCATGTCCCAGTTTCACCCCTCTGCGTTCCTTCGCAACGCCCTCCTGCTCGATGCCGTCGCGAGCGGTGGGACGGCGGGCCTGCTCATCGCCGGTGCCGGCTGGCTCGACGGCCTGCTCGAGCTGCCTGCAGGGCTCCTGCGGGAGGCCGGCCTGATCCTCGTGCCCTTCGTGGCCTTTGTGGCCTGGGTCGGCACGGGCAAGAGTGTCAGCCGCGGCTGCGTGACGGCGATCATCGTCGCGAATGTGCTGTGGGTCGTTGCCAGCGTCTGCCTGCTGGTCGGCAACTTCGTGGTGCCGACCATGCTGGGCTACGCGTTCGTGCTTGCTCAGGCTGCGGCCGTCGGCTTGTTCGCCGAGCTGCAGTACATGGGGCTCAAGCGGCAGGATGCGATCGCGGCTCGAGCGTGAGGCTGCCCCTCATCTCGTGCCGGAGGCACGGCTCGGCGGTGACCCTCTCCCCGCTTGCGGCGACAGGCAGCCCGCGCTACGGCCGGAAGTGTGCGAGGTAGTGGGCGAGATCGGCGAGGGCGTCATCGTCCAGGCCGCGTATGGCTTCCGCCATGGCGGCCTGGGTGCCGATGCGGGCGCCCGCCCGGTACTCCTTGAAAGACTTGAGAAGATAGGCTTCGCGCTGGCCGGCGAGGCGCGGCATCTGCTCGCGGCCGGAGTAGTCGGGGTTGTGGCAGGTGCCGCACATGCGCTTCTGCGCCAGCCCGGCGCCGCGGCCGTAACGTGCTGCATCGACGGGGCTAGCGGCTGCCGGGGGTGGTGGCAGGCCGGCAACGAAATCGGCGAGCGCGCTCAGGTCGGCGTCGCTGATGCCCTTGGCGACGGTATTCATCTCCGGGCTCTTGCGGCGCCCCTCGCGGTAGAAGAACAGCTGATACATCACGAACAGCCTGGGCTGCCCGCCGATGTGGGGGATGTCGGGGTTCTCGGATTGGCCCGTCTTGCCGTGGCAGGCGATGCACTCGGACGTCTTCTCCTGCAACGAGGCCGCTCGGGCGTTGGCCATGCTCGAGACGAGCGCGCTTGCCACGAGCAAGTGGCAAAGCGCGGGGGCGGCCTTCCGCCTCCGCGCAGGGTGAGACCCGCTACTTGCCATACGAGACGCGGTAGACGGCGCCGGCATGGTCGTCCGACACCAGCAGGGCGCCGTCCGGCATCACCAGCACGTCGACCGGACGACCGAGATAGGTGTTGTCCTTGACGAAGCCCTCCAGGAACGGCTCCACGCGCGTCACCTTGTTGTTGGCGTCCACATAGGCCACCGACACGTCGGCATATTTCTTGGTGCGGTTCCAGGGCCCGTGGCGGGCGATGAAGATGGCGTTGCGGTACTTCGCCGGGAACATCGTGCCCGTATAGAAGCGCATGCCGAGCGGCGCGGCATGCGGCCCGAGCAGGGCGGCCGGCTTGACGTAGTCGTCACACGACTTGCCCCAGCCGAACTCCGGGTCCGTCATCATGCCGGAGTGGCAGTAGGGAAAGCCGAAGTTGTCCTTGCCGGGGTGGGCGACGCGGTTGAGCTCGTCGAGCGGCATGTCCTCGGCCAGCCAGTCGCGCTGATTGTCGGTGAACCACAGCTCCTTGGTGCGGGGGTGGAAGTCGAAGCCCACCGTGTTGCGCACGCCGCGCGCGACGATCTCCATGCCGGTGCCGTCAGCATTGATGCGGAAGATCTGCGCGTATTTCGCGGGGTCCGGCTCGCAGATGTTGCAGTTGGCGCCCACGGGCACGTAGAGCTTGCCGTCGGGCCCGAACTTGATGAACTTCCAGCCGTGCGGGATGTCGCCGGGCAGCTTGTCGTAGACGACGACGGGCGCCGGCGGCTTGTCGAGGTTGTCCTCGATCTTGTCGTAGCGGGTGATCTGCTTGGGCGTGGCGACATAGAGGGAGCCCTTGTTGAACTCGATGCCGTTGGGCAGCTCGAGCTTTTCGGCGATGACCTTGGTGGTGCGTTTGCCCTTGTCGCCGGTGATCGCATAGACCTTGCCGGCCACGAACAGCGAGCTGACGAAGATGGTGCCCTTGTCGCCACGCCGCAGCCCACGCGCATCGAGGATGCCGCTCTGATAGACCTCGACCTTGAAGCCGGGCGGGGCCTTGAGCTTGGGCAGCTGCGCCTCGGGCGTCGGCACGGGCGGGGCTGCAACCGGCGCCATCTTGGCGGTGACGTCGCCCTTGGGCCGACCCTTGGCCCAGAATGGCTCCTCCTCCTTCTTGTCCTGCGCAACCGCGATCGTGGCCGCGACGAGGCAGGCGGCAACCGCGGAGGCGGCCGCAAGTCTGGTCGTTGCGTGCTGAAGATGCATGTGCGTCTCCTCCGTTTGATGTTGGTTCTTGGAAATTCGAGGTTTGCAAATTTAGGTGCCTGCTCCCAACGAATGTGAGGCGGCCAGACTAGCGCTCGACCTTCGCGGTGACCACAGGTCGTTGTGTCATGGCGGAGCCGCCGCAGTGTCCCATCGACGCGATGAAAGTCCGCAGTGGGCAGGTTGGTTCCCGCAGCCAAATCCGCGCGGTGAATTGCGCGGCGGGGAGGCGGCGCGGGATGAATGCTCGTTCATCGAAATGCAACTCAAGTCCCTGCAAGCTTTCGATAATTTAACGAACGGATCGCAGACGTCGGCCGCGTTAGACCTATCACCAGCCCGCGATGCCGGACGCTGAAGGAGCCGGACCGGAGTTGGGATGATCAGGAGAAGGAGTAAGCCGATGAAACGTCTTGTTCTCAGCACCGCCACTCTCGCACTGCTGTCGGGCATCGCCATGGCGGCACCCGCCGAGGCCGCCACCCTCACCCACAGCGAGCGGGTAGCCATCGCCAACGCCCATAAGCATCTCAACGTGCTCAAGTCGCGCGTGCGCGCCGACGGCCACGTGAACTTGTGGGAGCGCATTCGGGTACGCGCGGCCGAGGCACGCCTCAGGGCCCTGGTGTACAAGTATCGCCACAACTGAGGCTGGGCAGCGTCGACTACGGAAGGGGTCGCCCTCGGGCGGCCCCATTTTTCGGCGGCACGCGCGGCTGCAACGCCAGCAGCAAAATCAGGCGCTCATTAGCCAGATGGTAACTCTCAGCCACTAGCCTCCCCGTACAGTCGGCGGGGCCCGGTGATGGCAGTACTGAGCACAGTTTCAATTGCAGAGATCAAGGCCCGCGGCAGCATCAAGGACGCCGACGTCCTCAAGGTGCGTCGCAACTATTACGACGACGGCATCATCACCGCCGAGGAGGCGGAAGCCATTCTCGCGCTCAACGACGCCTGCCCGGTGCAGGACCCGGCCTGGGCGGACTGCTTCGTCGAGACCATCACCGACTACCTGGTCGACCAGGCCCAGCCCGAAGGCTATCTCACCGCCGAGAACGCCCAGTGGCTGATCCAGCGCATTTCGAAGGATGGTCGCGTCGAGACCAAGACCGAGCTGGAGCTGCTCGTCAGCGTTTTGGACAAGGCGCGCTGGGTGCCCGAAAGCCTGGTGCGTTTCGCCCTCGATCAGGTCAAGGCGGCCGTGCTCGAGGGCACGGGCCCTCTGCGCTCGGGCAAGAAGCTCGAGCCGGGCCGCGTAACGGAGGCCGACGTCGATCTGTTGCGCCGGGTCCTCTACAGCTTCGGCGGCGACGGCAATATCGCCATCACCCAGACCGAGGCGGAGGTGTTGTTCGACATCAACGATGCCACCGCCGACGCCGACAATCATCCCGCCTGGACCGACCTCTTCGTCAAGGCGATCGCCAATTGCGTGTTGGCGGCGTCCGGCTACGCCTGTCCGCCGCGCGAGGTGGCGCTCGCGCGCGATGCCTGGCTCGACCGGCGCGGCGATCTTTCGCTCGACAACATCCTGTCGGGAATGGTGTCGGGTGTCAGCGGCCTGTTCGGCGGCTACCGCGAGCAGACCGACGAGGAGCGCGCCATCTCTGGGCTGACGATGCAGAAGGTGGGCATCGTCACCCACGAGGTCGTCACGCCGGCGGAGGCCCAGTGGCTCGCGCTCAGGATCGGCAGCGACGGCAAGCTCAACGCCAACGAGCGGGCACTGCTCGCTTTCCTCAAGGCCGAGAACCCGACCCTCGATCCGGCGTTGCAGGCGCTGATGGACAAGGCGCCAGTTCCGGCCTGACTCCCCGCCCGGGATGCAACTAGCAGATTGAGCCCGTCGCGCCCCCGCCTGCGCGATCAGCCGGCGCCACCTGAGTGACCATTTTTCCGGCAGGCGCACCCGCTCCAGCCCAATTCGCGAGCCCCAGTGCCGCCACATTGCGTGGCAGTATGGCGCTGGTCCGGTGAGCTCAAAACGGGTACTCAAGAAGTGTCAGGCAGGGCGCGCAGGTGGATGCCGGCGGCGGCAGCCTGCTCTTTGGCGCTGCCTTCTTGCGGTGTGTTGAAGCCCGTCGCGGGGCTGCCGCGGCATTCGACGTTTGGACGGGCGCAATGAACCCCCTTGAAGTGATCAAGCCGGCCACGACCGGCGGCTTCTCGTTCCTCGAGCTGTTCCTGCACGCCTCCTTCGTCGTCAAGTTCGTGATGGCTGGGCCTGCTGCTCGCCTCCATCTGGTCGTGGGCGATCGTCGTCGAGAAGTTCTTCGCCTTCCGCCGCGCGCGCGCCGAGTCGGACCGCTTCGAGCACATGTTCTGGTCGGGCCAGTCGCTGGACGAGCTCTACAACGCGCTGTCGCGCACCAAGCGCACGTTCACCATGGCCGCGCTGTTCGTCGCCGCCATGCGCGAGTGGAAGCGCTCGGTGGAGGGCAACATCCGCGCGCTCGGCGGCATCCAGCTGCGCGTCGAGAAGGTGATGGACGTCACCATCAGCCGCGAGATGGAGCGGCTCGACCGCCGCCTGCTGTTCCTGGCGACCGTGGGCTCGACCGCGCCCTTCGTCGGCCTGTTCGGCACGGTGTGGGGCATCATGACGAGCTTCCAGGCGATCGCGGTGTCGAAGAACACCAACCTCGCCGTGGTGGCGCCGGGCATCGCGGAAGCGCTGTTTGCCACCGCGCTGGGCCTGCTGGCCGCCATTCCCGCCGTCATCTTCTACAACAAGTTCTCCGCCGACTCCTCAGCGATCAGCCATCGGCTGGAGGCGTTCGCCGACGAGTTCGCCGCCATCGTTTCGCGGCAGATCGACGTCAGAACTTGAGACCCGAGCTGCGGCGAACGCCCATGGACTGACCAGCACGCATGGGCGCGAGCATCAGGGCAACGCCGCAGGCGGCCGGCGCGGCCGGCGGCGCTCGCAACGCATACGCCCATGAGCGAGATCAACGTCACGCCCATGGTCGACGTGATGCTGGTGCTGCTCATCATCTTCATGGTGGCGGCGCCGCTGCTGCAGGTCGGCGTGCCGATCGAGCTGCCGCAGGCCAAAGGCAAGCAGCTGCAGATCGACAAGGAGCCGCTCGCCATCAGCGTCAAGTCGGACGGCAGCGTCTTCATCGGCGAGACCGCGGTCACGCTCGACGAGATCGCGCCCAAGCTCAAGGCCATCGCCAAGAACGGCTACGACGAGCAGATCTTCGTGCGCGGCGACAAGGGCGTGACCTACGGCATCGGTCATGCGGGTCATGGGCCGCGTCAGGTCGGCGGCTTCCCAAGGTCTCGCTCGTCACGGAAGTGGAGGATGGAGGCTAAGGAGCGCTTGTGCCGCGGGCTCACTCACCTCGTTCCGTCGTGCTCACGCGGCGTCCTGGGCCTGGGCGCTCTTCACGATCCAGTCGCAGCGGGAGCTGCGTGTGCCCGAGACGGTGACGATCGACGTCGACCGTCATACGCCGTCCGAGCTCACGCGCGCTGAAGCAGGGCAGCCCGCAATGCCAAGGAGCTCGAGGCCAAGGCCAAGGAGGAGCCCAAGGCGGAGGTCTCCAAGAAGGAGGCGCGAAAGCCCAAGCCCGTGACCGCGCCGCCGCCGCCACCGCCGCCGCCCCCGCCGCCCAAGGAGGAGCCGAAGAAGGAGGAGCCCAAGAAGGAGGAGCCCAAGAAGGACGTCGCCGCTGACAACCCCGCCGCGCCGCCGCCTGTCCCCTGTGCCTGGCCCGACGAGCAGAAGAAGCTCGAGGAGATGCTCGAAGGAGCAGGAGCGCAAGGCCGAGGAGCAGAAGAAGGCGGAAGAGCAAGAAGCGCAACGAGGAGGAGAAGAAGAAGGCCGAGCACAAGAAGAAGCAGGAGGCCAAGAAGAAGAGGGAAGCCGAGCGCAAGAAGAAGCTCGCGGAGGAGAAGAAGCGCAAGGCCGACGAGGCCAAGAAGAAGAGTTCGACGCCGACCGCATCGCCGCGCTCATCGACAAGTCGCCCGACAAGGGGGCGCGCCGCGCCGTCGGTGCCGCCGACCAAGCCCAACGACATACACGGGCCCACGGCCGGCGAGCGCCGAGGGCCGCGACACAGCGCTCTCGGCGCGCGAGATCGCCATACTCGGCCCAGATCATGCGGTCCTGCTGCAGTCGAAATGGCACCTGCCGGGCGGCGGCGGCGGCATCGAGCACACCGTCGTAAGCTGCGGCTGCGCTTCAATGCCGGACGGTACGCTCGGCCGCGGCGCCTGTGGTCATGAACCCGCAGATCACGCCCAGTTTCTCGATCGTCTGCCGACGCGCCAGTCCGGGCGGCGGCAGGCTTGCGCAGCCCTTCCACCTGCCGCCCGACAAATACGCAGTGTGGAAGGACATTGTCTTGAACTTCGATCCGCGCGACATGTTCTGAGCCGCGAACGCGCTTAGGATCGGCCCTGCGCCAATTGCTCCGAGACTGATCACCACGATGATCTGCCCACAACGCCGCCAGCGACCGCAGCCGCCATCCCGGGCCGCTGATGCAGAGACGGTACGCAAACTGTCGCTTGCCTTGCCCATCGCCATGTCGGCTGTTGGCTGTCCTGCTGCTCCTCTTGGGGGCGGCGCTTACGCCGGCGGCTGCCCAGCAGCAGCGTCCCGGAGCGTCGCCCCGTCCGGGCAGGGCGGCCCGCTCGAGATCGACATCACCCAGGGCACGCTGAAGCCCATCCCCATCGCCATCCCGGAGTTCCTCGGCGAGGATCCGCAGCTCTGCGCTCGACGTCGCCGGACGTGGTCGCCGCCGACTTGGAGCGCTCGGGCCTGTTCCAGCCGCTCGACCGCGCCTCGTTCATCGAGCGGATCCGCGATCGTCAACGCGCCGCCGCGCTTTCAGGACTGGCGCGTCGTGCAGCGCTCGAGCGCTCGTCGTCGGCAGGCCGTCGCGCATGCCGCCGACGGACGGCTCGTCGCCGAGTTCCGCCTCTGGGACGTGGCCTCGGGCCGCCAGCTCGCCGGCCAGCGCTTCGCGTCGAGCGCAGCAGAACTGGCGCCGCGTCGGCCACATCATCGCCGACCAGGTCTACCAGCGGCTGACCGGCGAGAAGGGCTACTTCGACACGCGCGTCGTCTTCGTCGACGAGACGGGCCCCAAGGACCACCGCATCAAGCGGCTCGCCATCATGGACCAGGACGGCGACAACGTGCGGCTGCTGAGCCAGGGGCGGGAGCTCGTGCTGACGCCGCGCTTCAGCCCGACCAACCAGGAAATCACCTTCATGTCAGTACACGGGCGATCAGCCGCGCGTGTTCCTCATGAACCTGGAGACGGGCCAGCGCGAGCTCGTCGGCGATTTCCCCGGCATGACGTTCGCGCCGCGCTTCTCGCCCGACGGCCAGCGCGTCGTCATGAGCATGCGAGGCGGGCGGCAACTCGAGCATCTCGAGATGGACCTGCGCAGCGCGCCAGAAGCGCCGGCTGACGCCAGGCACCTCCATCGACACGAGCCCCAGCTACACGCCCGGACGGACGCCAGATCGTGTTCGAAACGGATCGCGACGGCACCCAGGAGCTCTACGTGATGGACGCGGACGGCTCCGAACCCGCATCGCATCAGCTTCAGGCGAGGGTCGCTACTCGACGCCCGGTGTGGTCGCCGCGCGGCGACTACATCGCCTTTACCAAGCAACTCGGCGGCCGCTTCCTGATCGGCGTCATGCGCCCCGACGGCTCGGGCGAGCGGATCCTCACCGAGGGCTTCCACAACGAGGGGCCGACCTGGGCGCCCAACGGCCGCGTGCTGATGTTCTTCCGCGAAATCGCCGGGCGCCGAGGGGCGGCCCGCAGACTCTACTCCATCGACCTCACCGGCTACAACGAGCGCCAGGTGCCCACGCCCGTCCTTCGGCTCCGATCCGGCCTGGTCACCGTTGCGAAATTGAACGCTCCTTTACGCAGCTTTAACCGCCGTGGTGTGTTCTAAGGGGGAGCACGGCCCGCTGACGCCGGTGGGCCTCTCTGCGCAGTCTCTAGGCACTTCGTAAGACAGCGCAAATCGGCTGACCGGCGGGCATCACTCGAAGTGGCATTTTCGCATCAACCGACGTGGAAAACCCTTGGAAAAGCTGTTGCGTTCTTGATCTGAGCGCTCTGCATCGGTAGCGAGGTGACGCGATGTTTCTCAGGAGAGAAGACATGACCATCAAGAACCTTATCGTTATCTCGGCTGTCGTGGCCGCAGTTGCGTTGGCGGCCTGCCGCCGTGAGGAAGCCGTGCCCATGAAGCTCGGCGCCGATCTGCCGGTTGCTCAGCAGAAGTAGCGCATGCAGCAGCGCGAGCCTTGATCAAGCGGCTCGCTGAGTTGAGCGATCGCTGCCTTTCGGCAGATGAATCGCTGGATCTAGGGCTGCATCCCCGGATGCGGCCCTGGTTTTTTTGATGGGACTGCCTCCCGCGCGTGTGCATTGCGGGGAAAAATGCCGCCACTATATTGCCATTTCCCTCGCCGACCGCGCTTCTCAGGCGCAGGTCTGGCGGTCACATTTTTGAACGAAGCGTCGGCTAGAACTCGGTGCCGAGCCGATATTCCGCCGCGGCTTGCGCTCGAAGCACCGAAAGGAAGAGGGGGACAGGGTATGGAGCTGTCGAGATTGCGCGAGGCCGCGATACGCCTTGCGGCAGTGGCCATGCTGGCGGTCTCCGTCACGGCCTGCTCCGACACGCCCAAGCCCGAAAGCGAGCTTGGAGGCCGCAATAGCCCGGCAACGCCGGGATCGGCGCGTGATTTTGCCTCCAACGTCGGCGACATCGTCTATTTCACGACCGACAGCGTGGATCTGTCTCCCGAGGCGCAGCAGACCCTCACCGGCCAGGCCCGCTGGCTGCAGCAGTATGGGCAGTACACCATCACCATCGAGGGCCACGCCGACGAGCGCGGCACGCGCGAATACAACATCGCCTTGGGTGCCCGGCGCGCCCAGACGGTGCGCAATTTCCTGGCTCAGCACGGGATCAACGCGCAGCGCATCCGCACCATCTCCTACGGCAAGGAGCGGCCGGTGGCGGTGTGCAACGACATCTCCTGCTGGTCGCAGAATCGCCGCGCCCAGACCGTGCTCAACAGCCGCCACGAGGCGCGCTCTTGAGTTGCCCCGGTCTGGTACCGGTGACAGCACGCGCCGCTGCGCTCGGTTGAGATCTGGTCTTCGCTTTCCGTGCCGGCGCCTGCCCGGCGCTGCCGTTTGCCGTTGGCGGCGTCGCGTCGTGTGGCCTCTGCATCAACCAAATTTGGCCCAAATGGCGGCGCAGTCTCGCCCTCCACAAGGCGGTGGCGAGCTGGAGAGCCTTCGATGCTGGGCGGCCTGAAGCAAGCAAGTGTCCTTGCTGTGGCGAGTGTGGCGCTCTTGCAACTCGTGCCTGGCGCGCAGGCTGGCGAACGCATGCAGCTCGGAGTGCAGATCGCACCTGGGCTAGAGTTCCAGACCCAGGTCGGCGACCGCGTATTCTTCAGCGACGGCAGCGCCGCGCTTGGCACCCGCGCCCGCAGCGCGCTCGAGGCGCAGGCGGCCTGGCTCAAGCGACATTCCGGGTTCTCCGTCACGATCGAGGGCCACGCTGACGATGCGGGCGCTGCAGCCCACAACCAAGACGTGTCTTGGCGCCGGGCCGAGGCGGTGCGCCGGCAGCTGATCGAGAGCGGTGTCGCGGCAAAGCGCATTTTCATCGTTGCCTATGGACGCGACCGGCTGATTGCCGAGTGCACCGAGCCAGGCTGCGCGGCTCAGAACCGGCGCGTCGTCACCGTTTTGGGCGAACCCGATGCCGCCTCCTCCGATTGGCCGGGCGTACCGGGGCAGGAGCCGGGCGACACGGCGGCAAGGCGGTCACCACGCCGACTTTATTGAGGGGCAACTGGGACCTGTGCCTTGTCGGCGCTCGAATGTCGTGATGAAGAGTGCCGGAGGGGTAGCGGGCAAGGCGCCGCCCCGGCCCGTCGGTGGGCCGGCAGTGCCGCAACAGGGATCGGCAAGAGCAGCCTCATGAGCAAAATTGCACGGTGCTGGTGGCCCCTGGGCGCATTCGCGCTGCTCCTATCCGCTGGCTCTCTCGCCCTGGCGCAGCAGGGACCGTCGGCCAAGGGGAAAGCGCCTGCGGCCGCGACTTCCGGCGACGCCGCCATGCGCCAGCGTATCGAGCAGCTCGAGGGGCAGCTCGTCGATCTGCAGGTGGTGGTTGGGACGCTCGAGTCGCTGGCCCGTGGCACCACCGCCCCGGCGCCGTCGGCCGGTCAGGCTCCGGGGCCGTCAGGAGCCATCGGTGCCGCGGATGCCGGGCGTCTGGACGGCATCGAGACCCAGATCAGGGCGCTCGCCGCGCAGCTCGAGCAGGTGCAGGAGCAGGTGCGGGCGTTGGCCGCCGCACGGCCCGGCCCAATTCCCCAGGCCGCAGCCGAGCCCGGTGGCGCGCCCCGCCCCGGTCGGCCCGCAGGTCGACGCTGGTGCCGCCCAGCCGGAGCGGACGGGTTTCGGCGCCGTAACGGTGTCGCCCGATGGCCAGAAGAAGGATGAGATCGACCGCATTCTGAGCGCGCCGCAGCCGCCGCGCGAGTCGGATGCGAGCCCCAAGCAGCTTTACGAGACCGCCTACGGCTATCTCCTGCAGCGCGACTACGGCGCAGCGGAAGCGGCCTTCGAGGAGTTCCTGCGCCGATACCCCAGCGATCCGCTGGCCGGCAACGCGCAATATTGGCTCGGCGAATCCCTCTACGTGCGCGGCCAGTACCGCGCCGCCGCGGGCGCCTTCCTCAAGGGCTACCAGACCTACGCGCGCAGCGCCAAAGCGCCCGAGAACCTGCTCAAGCTCGCGATGTCGTTGCAGCGGCTGGGCCAGAAGGATGCGGCCTGCTCCTCCTACAGCGAGCTCGCAACCAAGTTCCCGAGCGCGCCGACTCACGTCAAGACCACGGCCCAGGCCGAGCGCCAGCGCGCGGGCTGCTGAGCCTTCGGCGGGAGCCCGCCAAGGCTGTGCTCCCTTCGCTGCCGCCGGTCGCCTCGGCTGCTCGCGGCGCAAACTGACCTGGTCAGAAACGCGCCACGGCGACCCCTTCCTTGCCCGGCGATTTGCCCTATCATTGCAAAGTGGAGCTTTGCGGGGACAGATCCTTCGCATCGGCCGATCGGCAGTCGACAAGGTCGAGACAATGGGCGGAGCCCCCGTCACGGCGGGCATAGGACGGCATGTTCAAGAAAATCCTGATCGCCAACCGTGGTGAGATCGCTTGCCGCGTCATCAAGACCGCGCGGAAAATGGGCATCAAGACGGTCGCGGTCTACTCGGACGCCGATCGCGACGCGCTGCACGTGGAGATGGCCGACGAGGCGGTCGCACATCGGCCCGCCGCCCGCGGCCCAGTCCTACCTCGTGATCGACAAGATCGTGGAGGCCTGCAGGCCACGGGCGCCGAGGCCGTGCATCCGGGCTACGGCTTCCTCTCCGAGCGCGAGGCCTTCCCCGTCGCGCTCGCCAAGGCGGGCGTCGTCTTCATCGGTCCCAACCCCAAGGCGATCGCCGCCATGGGCGACAAGATCGAGAGCAAGAAGGCGGCCGCCAAGGCCAAGGTCTCCACCGTGCCGGGACATCATGGGTGAGATCGCCGACGCCAAGCAGGCCGTGAAGATCGCCGAGGAGATCGGCTATCCGGTCATGATCAAGGCCTCCGCCGGCGGCGGCGGCAAGGGCATGCGCATCGCCTTCACGCCGCAAGGAGTGCGAGGAGGGCTTCGGCTCGGCCCGCTCGGAGGCCAAGTCGAGCTTCGGCGACGACCGCGTCTTCATCGAGAAGTTCATCGTCAACCCGCGCCACATCGAGATCCAGGTGCTGGGCGACAAGCACGGCAACGTCATCTATCTGGGCGAGCGCGAATGCTCGATCCAGCGCCGCAACCAGAAGGTGATCGAGGAGGCGCCCTCGCCGCTGCTCGACGAGAAGACGCGCAGCGCCATGGGCGAGCAGGCCGTCGCGCTGGCCAAGGCCGTCGGCTACGACTAGCGCCGGCACGGTGGAGTTCGTCGCCGGCCAGGACCGCAGCTTCTACTTCCTCGAGATGAACACGCGGCTGCAGGTCGAGCATCCCGTCACCGAGCTCGTCACCGGCATCGACCTCGTCGAGCAGATGATCCGCGTCGCCGCCGGCGAGAAGCTGACGCTCGACGCAAGTCGGACGTGAAGCTCAACGGCTGGGCGGTGGAGAGCCGCGTCTACGCCGAGGACCCCTTCCGCAACTTCCTGCCCTCGATCGGCCGCCTGGTGCGCTATCGGCCGCCGCCGGAGGGCGTGGGACGCGCGTGCACCGTGCGCAACGACACGGGCGTGTTCGAGGGCGGCGAGATCTCCATGTTCTACGATCCCGATGATCGCCAAGCTGGTGACCCACGCGCCCACGCGCGAGGCGGCGATCGCCGCTGCAGGCCGACGCGCTCGATGCCTTCTACATCGACGGCATCCAGCACAACATCCCCTTCCTCTCCGCCCTGATGCAGCACCCGCGCTGGCAGAAGGGCGAGCTCTCCACCGGCTTCATCGCCGAGGAGTATCCCGGGCGGCTTCAAGGCGCGGCAGCGCCGAGGGCGAGGAGCTGGAGTCGCTGGCCGCCGTGGCGGCCGTCATCGACCACTTGGCCAACGCTGCGCCGCCGCGAGATCACCCATCAGATGCACGGCGACCGAGGTGCGCTTCGCCAGCCGGCGCATTGCCCAGATCAAGGCAGCGAGACGGTAACGGCACAGGTCGAGGCGGCAGCTCGAGGGACCCGTTCAAGCGTGACATTCCTCGATGCGACGCGGCCGGCGCAGCGAGACGCTCGAGATGCAGTCGGACTGGCGGCCGGGCGAGCCCGTGTGGACCGGCATGGTGCACGGCCGGCCGATGTCGGTGCAGGTGCGGCCCATCCTCAACGGCGTGACCTCGCCTACCGCGGCATCCAGGCGCCGGTCTACGTCTACACCGAGCGCGAGGCGGCGCTCGCCGCGCTGATGCCGGAGAAAGTCGCCGCCGATACCTCGAAGCTCCTGCTCTGCCCCATGCCCGGACTGTCAAGGCGATCCACGTTACCGAGGGCCAGGAGGTGCAAGACCGGCGAGGCGCTCGCCGTGGTCGAGGCCATGAAGATGGAGAACATCCTGCGCGCCGAGCGCGACGGCCGTGGTCAAGAAGCTGTGAACGCCAAGCCCGGCGACAGCCTGGCCGTCGACGCCGTCATCCTGGAGTTCGCGTGAGGCCGGTGCGGGCCTCGCGCCGGCAAGCCACTGGTGTTAGTCGGAGCGCGGCCTGTCCTCGCCCAGGAGCGCATCCCACCAGCGCTCGATCGGTCCCCCCGCCGACAGGATGATGGTCACGATGAGCGCCAGCGCCGCAATGATCTTCCACTCGCCCGTGCCGCACACGGCGCCGAGCGCCGCCGTCATCCATACGGCTGCGGCCGTCGTCAGGCCGTGGATCTTCTCGCCGGCCTGATTGCGTATGATCACGCCGGCGCCGATGAAGCCGACGCCGGTCATGATGCCTTGGATGACGCGGCTCATGGCATCGACGTGCGACACCCCGCCGCCCGCGTGCAGCGAGGCGAGCACCAGCCCGGCGGACCCGCACGCCACCAGGCTCAGCGTCCGCAATCCCGTCGACTTGTGGTGCAGGTGCCGGTTGACCCCGATCGCGCCGCCGACCAGGGCGGCGGCGCCGAGCCGCGACAGGATCTCGAGCCACTCGGACATCGTCACTGCCTCCGACTTCCGCAGCTGCCGCCGCGCAGTTGGCAGCTCACTCCCTCCAGCCATGCAAGGGCATCATCCGATGCCGGTGCCTACCGCCGCGGGGCGCGATGCGGCCCTTGCCTTGCAGAACAATATCTCCTTATGACTTCGCTCCATACCCGCCGCTTTTCCCCAGCCTGGAGACTTTGATGCGCAACTTCCACTTCCCCGGCCGCTCGCTCGTCTATGGGCGCCGGGCGATGTGCGCCACCTCCCATCCCGCCGCCAGCCTCACCGCCATCGAGACCCTGAAGGAGGGCGGCAATGCCGTGGACGCGGCCATCGCCACGGCCGCCGTGCTCGGCGTGGTCGAGCCGCAGATGACCGGCATCGGCGGCGACTGCTTCGCCATCCTCGCCAAGCCCGGGCAGAAGAAGCTGATCGCGCTCAACGCCGCCGGCCGCGCTCCGGCTGCCGCCACCGCCCAATGGCTCGCCAAGTCCCGCCTCAAGCGCATCGAGCCGACGAGCCCGCATGCCGTCACCGTGCCCGGCGCCATCGACGGCTGGACCAGGCTCCTGGCCGACCACGGCACCATGCCGCTCGAGCGCCTGCTGGCGCCGGCCATCGGCTATGCGGAGCGCGGCTTCGTGGTCTCGCCGCGCGTGGCGGCCGACTGGGCGCTGCACGCAGCCCACATCTCCCGGCACGCCGGCGCCAAGAAGCATCTGTTCCGGCAGGGCGAGGTGCCGCGCGAGGGTGAGATCATGCAGTTCCCGGCGCTGGCGCGCACGCTCAAGGTCATCGCGCGGGAGGGGCGCGAAGGCTTCTATGCAGGTGCGGTCGCCAAGGACATCGTGGCCGAGCTCAATGCGCTGGGCGGCCTGCACACCATGGCTGATTTCGCCGCCCAGCGCGCGGACTACGTGGCGACCATCTCGGTTCCCTACGGTGGCGTCGAGCTCAACGAGCTGCCGCCGAGCAATCAAGGCATCATCGCGCTGATGCTGCTCAAGATGCTGGAGAGGATCGGGCTGCCCAAGGACCCGGTCTCGGTCGAGCGCTACCACGTGCAGATCGAGGCGGCCCGGCTTGCCTTTGCCATGCGCGATCGCTTCGTGGCCGATCCCGAAATGGCCGACGTGCCCGTGGAGCACATGCTGTCGGATGCCGTCATCGACGACCTCGCCAAGCGCGTGCAGCGCCGTCGCAGGCGCGAGGACATCGGCGCTTTGCCCGAGCCTGCCGGCTCCGACACGGTCTATTTCGCCATCGTCGACGAGAAGGGCATGGCCGTCTCCTTCATCAACTCGCTCTATGACGATTTCGGCTCGGGCATCGTCACGGCCAAGACCGGTGTTGTCCTGCACAGCCGCGGCAAGGGGTTCGTCTGCGATCCATCGCACCCCAACTGCATCGCCCCCGGCAAGCGTCCCATGCACACGCTGGTGCCGGCAATGGTGACGAGAGGCGGCAAGCCCTGCATGGTCTTCGGCGTGATGGGCGCCCATTTCCAGCCCATGGGGCACGTGTACGTGATGACCAACATGTTTCACTACGGCATGGACCCGCAGGCGGCGATCGACACCCCGCGCGTCTTTCTCGACGGCGACAAAGTGCTGGTGGAGGATTGTGTGCCGGCCGCGGTCGTGGCGGGCCTCGAGGACCTCGGCCACCGCGTGGCCAAGCGCACCATGCCCTGGGGCGGGGCGCAGATCGTGGTCATGGACCGCGCCAACGGCATCCTCGTCGGCGCCTCCGACGGTCGCAAGGATGGGATGGCGCTCGGCTACTGAGCAAGAGCACGCATGGCGGCGCAACAGGAGAGACGTTCGGTGCGCGTGTCGGTCGAGGGCAGCGTGCAGGGTGTGGGCTATCGCGCCTGGACCGAGCGCGTGGCGGCCGAGCTCGATCTCTCCGGCTGGGTGCGCAACCGGCGCGATGGCACGGTGGAGGCGCTCTTTTGCGGCACCGCCGCGGACGTTGCCGAGATGCTCGAGCGCTGCCAGGACGGGCCGCGCGCGGCGCGCGTGACCGCCGTGCGGATCCTCGAGGAAGGCGTGCCGGCACCGGAGGATTTCGAGGTTCTGCCGACGGCGTGACATCCATCCCGCGACAAGCGTCGGGACGCCAGCCCTCAGATCAGCCGTTCGGCGGCGCGGCGCAGGCCGTCCAGGATCGGCTCGTAGGCCTCCTCGTCGCGCGCCTCGGGATAGACCATGTAGACGGGGTAGGTGAAGGCGCGCGCCCGGGCCGGGATGCGCAGGCGGCGGCGGTTGATGTGGCGCCGCACGAGGCGGTGCGGGAAATAGCCGGACGCCTCGTTGGCGAGCAGGAAATCGAGGCCGAGCGAGCCCATGTCGAGCTTGACTGCGGTATTGGCGAGCTCGGGGTAGGCGGCGGCATGCTCGGCCTGGAACTCGGGCCCCCAGTCCACGAACACATAGTGGCTGGGATGCCGCCGGCTGCGCGCGGGCACGCTGGTGACGAGCACGAACTCCTCGTCGAACAGGTGCTCGATGGTGAGGCCCGGCGGCTGGCCTGGCTGGTACATGATGGCGAGGTCCAGCGTGCCTTCCAGCAGGCGCTGGATCATCACGGCCGACAGGCTGGCGGAGGCGGAGACGGCGATGTCGGGGATGTGGTCGCGCAGCCAGGCGATCCATTTGAGCAGGAAGCCGTCCCAGAGCGTGGCGTGCGCGCCCACCGCCAGGAGATCGCGGTAGGGACCGGAGAAGCCGACCTCGAGCTGGGCGTGCTGCCACACGCGCACCAGCGCCAGCGCGTGCTTCTGGAACTGCTCGCCCGCGCCTGTGAGCGCGGCGCCGTTCCTGGAGCGCACGAACAGCGGCCGTCCGAACAACTCCTCGAGCGTCTTGACGCGTGCCGACACCGTCGACTGCGTGATGTTGAGCTTGCGGGCCGCATCGATGAAGCTGCCGGTCTCGGCGACCATCAGAAAGGTCTGCGCAAGTGCGATGTCCATGAGACGCGTTGCTCGGATCGCTTCGATGCAAATCTATCTATCGAAAACTTCGATAGGGATCAGCAGAAAAAAACGATTGGCAACGCGCGCAAAAATTTTCACATTGACAGCGCCCGGAACTCGATTCGGGTGACTGCAAGGAAGGACAGAACAATGAAGGCGAAGAAGGCGAAGAAGACCGCGAAGAAGAAAGCCGCGAAGAAGAAAAAGAAGTAGGTCAACGGGGTGCACCCCTTGCGTTCGGTCTCACCGTTGCGACTGGCGTGTGTGGTTGGAGTGATCTGGCTCCTGTCGAGCAGCGTCGCTGCCCACGCGGCGTCGATCACCAACCGCGACGATCGCGATCACAAACTGACGATCATCGAGGGCGACACCAAGACGGATCACGTCGTGAAGCCCTCGCAGGTGCTGACCGGAGTTTGCGGCAAGGGGTGCACCCTCCGCCTCGATGACGAGGAGGACGACGAGTACCAGCTCGAGGGCCAGGACATCGTATCGATCGAGGAAGACAGCCTTTACTACGACACACCCGATACGCCGGGCACGCCGGCGCCGGCCCCCTCCCCCAAAGAGGGGAAGAAAGGCTGAAATCGCGAGATTTTCTATAGGCTTCCATGCCCCGCAGAACTGCGGCGGCATGGTGGTTTTTTGCTCATGTTGCGGCCGCGCCTGCCGCCATGTCGGCGCCGGCCAGCGGGCTCTCCGCAGGCGCGCAGATGGGCCCGATGCGGCGCTCGAAGGCGGCGCGCAGCGCCTCGTCCACTGTCGCGAGAGAGGCATCGACCCCGAGCCGGGCGAGGCTCGTGACGCCGGCATCGGCAATGCCGCACGGCACGATGCCCGAGAAGTGCTCGAGAGTGGGCGCGACATTGATGCTGAAGCCGTGCGAGCTGACCCAGCGACGCAGGCGCACGCCGATGGCTGCGACCTTGTCATGGACCGCGGGCTCGGCCGATGACCGCGCCACCCAGACGCCGACGCGGCCGGCGATCGTGCGCGCCTCCACGCCGAGCCCAGCCAGCGTGTCGATGACGAGATCCTCGAGCGCGCCCACATAGGCGCGCACGTCGCCGAAGCGGGAGCCGACGTCGAGCATCACGTAGCCCACGCGCTGTCCGGGCCCGTGGTAGGTGTAGCGGCCGCCGCGGCCGGTGCGGTGGACGGGAAAGCGGGAGGCATCGAGCAGCTCGGCGGCATCGGCGCTGGTGCCGGCAGTGTAGAGCGGCGGGTGCTCCACGAGCCATACGAGCTCGGGTGCGCGGCCCGCGGCAATCGCCTCCACGCGCGCCGCCATCACGGCCAACGCCGTCTCGTAGGGCACGAGCCCGGGCGAGACGGCCCACTCCACTGGCGGCAACGGCTGCGATCTCATCCCCTCGCGCGCCTCACGCTTTGGTCGTGCGCATCAGGCATATTGCGCCTGCCCGTGCCCGAACGACCAGTTCTCCTTGGCAACTTCCACGAGATTGATGAAGACGTCCTCGGGGCGCAAGCCCGGGCTTGCGGCGAGCCGCTCGGCGATGCGCTTGAAGAGCGCCTTCTTCTGCGCGAGCGTGCGCGTGTTGCTGACGGTGAGCTCGATGATGACGAGAGCCTCGCTGCGCGCAATGCCGAGATAGCGTGTGCCGTACACGAAGTCGCCGTCGTCGTGCTCGCCCACCAGCATGAACCGATCGTCCTCGGGCACTTCGAAAGTCTCGCGCATGGCCTGATAGACGCTTTCCATGACGGCGCGGCGATACGCGGGCGAGGTGCCGCGCTTGAGCGAGATGCGGGTGAGGGGCATGTGCAGCACTCCGGGTTGATGCATTGTCCCCCTTAGATAGGCCATGACTTCCATTCCGCATATGGTATCTGTGGGTATATCAATGATTACAGAATGAAATGGCGGGCGCAACATGCGAGCTCTGGATCTCGACCAAGTCTCTGCCTTCGTGCTGGTGGCCGATCTCGCTAGCTTCACGCGCGCGGCGGAAGCATCGGGCACCACGCAGTCGGCCATCAGCTTGAAGCTCAAGCGGCTCGAGCAGCGTCTTGGCCGCAGGCTGCTCGAACGTACGCCACGCCTGGTGCGCCTCTCTGCGGAGGGTGCCGCCTTCCTCGATCGTGCCCGCGACCTGATGGCCGCGCACGATCGCGCCGTCAGCGAGGCCAGCGATTTGCGCCGCCTGACCCTCGGCATCAGCGACCACGTCGCCGGCTCCGAGTTTCCCAGCCTGATCTCGCGCATCAATAGCCAGGATCGGTCCCTGCTGCTCGAGGTGCACATGGGTTTCTCGCGCGACCTCATCGATACCTTCGACCGCGGCGAGCTCGATGCCGTGATCGTTCGTCGCGAGGGGCAGCGCCGCGACGGCGAGACGCTGCGCAAGGATGGCATGGGCTGGTTTGCGCGCGCCGACTACCAGCAGCGCGCGGGGGAGCCTCTGCGCCTCGTCACGCTCGCCTCGACGTGCGGCGTGCGGGCAGCCGCCACCCGCGCGCTCGACAAGGCGAAAGTCCCCTGGCGCGAGGTGTTCGTCGGCGGCGGCATGGCAGCGGTCGCGGCGGCCGTGGTGTCGGGTCTTGGGGTTGCCCCGCTGGCACAGCGCATCGCCCCGGCGGGCGCCGTAGACGTCGGTCCCGCGTCGGGGCTGCCCGCGCTGCCGGCCTCCGACGTGGTCTTGCACTCTCGCGCGTCCGATCCGCGCCTGGCGCGGGCCTTGCGCGGGCTGGCCGCAGCCTTCAAGGCGCCGGGCCGATGAGGGGGCCAGGTGC
Organism: uncultured Alphaproteobacteria bacterium; assembly: GCA_963738065.1. Taxonomy (GTDB): domain Bacteria; phylum Pseudomonadota; class Alphaproteobacteria; order Rhizobiales; family Hyphomicrobiaceae; genus AWTP1-13. The sequence goes on along the minus strand of CAVTVO010000006.1, from coordinate 164,376 downwards.
CGGTCGAGCGGCGGGGCGGGCGGGCCGGGACCCGCCAGCGCGGCCTCCGTTGGCTGCTTGTTCCGGGCGGCCCGTTTTGCTAGACGTGCGGGCGCCCCGGTGCTGCACCGCGGGCGTCCATCGACGTGCGGTCGTGGCGGAATTGGTAGACGCACTAGCTTGAGGGGTTAGCGCCGCAAGGCGTGGAGGTTCGAGTCCTCTCGACCGCACCATTATGGCCTCGGGGCCGGCGCCACTGGTCGATGCGTCGACACTAGGCCGAACGCCTTCTTGCCTGCCCGTCGTCGCTTCAACTCTCCCACACCCAGATCGCGCCGAGTACCGTGGCGGCCAGCGCCAGGCAGACCGGGATGATCATGATCTGCAGGTAGGCCTCCCAGCCGGGCAGGCGGCCGGTGGCGATCTCGACGTTGGCGTGCAGGAACTCGTCGAGGTTGCGCTGCCGGGCGCGCGCAAAGGCGTGGTTGGTGTGGCGCAGCGCGAACGGGATGCCGAAGAAGACGATGCCTATGATGATCCCGACGGAGGCGAGCCAGGTCGAACTCGACCGAGCGGCTGAAGTCCAGCCAAGCCATCGCCAGGATCCACGCGTAGGCCGCCACGATGGTCTCGTAGATCGCGACGGGAACCTCCGCTCCCGTCCGCCGGGCTTCCACAGCGCCGTCATCGGCCAAAGGTTGGGTCCCGCGCGCCTCGGGTGTCGCGCTGGGCTGCGAGCCGGGGTCTGGCTCGTGCGCCAGCTCCTCGGTGGGCGGGATCACCGATGCCCGACTGCATTGCCATTGTGTGCCTCGCGATCGGCGAGGGCGGCTCGGGGAGCGCAGCTCGGACACGGGCCGTCCGACCTTCAGGTGTGTCGCATCAGGTGCGCCGCACCTGTCTCGCAAACGCGCGATTTCGGTCGGGGTTCCGCGGGCAATGTGACGCGCCCGCTGGGCTATGGAGCCCGCGGGGCCGGTCTGCGCGTGGCTCGCCCGCGCGTCGTCGGGGAGGGTGGATCTGGCGGCCCTAGCTATTGGGGGCGTCCGCCGTCAGCGGCATCTCACCCGGCCCGGGCTCAAGTAGAGACCGCTGTGCAGCTCGCCCATCGGCTCGACCTGAGCGTCGGGCCGCGCCCACAGGTGGTGGCGCACGGCCTCCACCGCCTTGTCCTTGTCCTCGATGGCGACGTCGAAGAGCTGATGCTTGATGCGGTCGCAGCGGAAGCCGCGGTCGTGGGTGGTGACTTGCACAGTCCATCCCTTGGCCATGGGGTCCATCCATCGTGTGCCAATTGACTTCGGATGCAGGCCGCCGTGCATGGACCGTGCCAGGGCCGGCCGCATCGGCTCGAGTTGGGCCCCGGCGTCCTGCTCAGCTGCGCTCCTTGGCCACGGCCCTCACGCGCACGCCGATCTCCGGCAGCCGGTCGACGAGGCGCAGGAATTCGTCGGCGTCGAGGACCAGCAGATCGGTGGAGCGCAACGCGGTGACGGTGGCCGAGCGCGGCTCGCGCGAGAGGAGCGCCATTTCGCCGAAGAAATCGCCTTCCTGCAGGCGCACCTTTCCGGTGGCCGACTCCACCTCCACGGCTGCCGCTGGCGATCAGGTACATGGCATTGCCGCGCTCGCCCCTGCGGATGATGGTGGCGCCCGCCGGCACGGTGCGCGCGCGCAGGATGGCGACGAGGTTGGCGATGGAGGCGGCGTCGAGCCGGGCGAACAGCGGCACGCGTGCCACCATGGCGAAGGTGACGACGAAGTCGCGGCGGCGGATCTCCTCGTAGAAGCCGCGGCCGATGATGGCCACGGGCAATGCAAAGCAGCCGATGCCGAGCATGACCGTGATGGCGGCAATGATGCTGCCGAGCGTGGTTATGGGCGTGATCTCGCCGCCGCCGATCTTGGCCAGCATCGAGGCCGCCCACCAGATGGCTTTCGGCATGTCGCCGAGCTTGTCGGGCTGGAGGGTGCCCTCGACCGCGTACATGGCGGCCGCGGAGGCAAGGAGCACGCCCGTGAAGATGGTGACGCAGGCGAGCAGCGCCCGCCGCTCGCTGGCGATCAGCCGGCCGAGGGTGGCGAGCGCCGGCGAGTAGCGCGCGAGCTTGAGGAAGCGCACGAGGCGCGTCAGCGCCAGGAGGGCGGCGCTGGGGAACAGCACCTCCAGCACCAGCGGCAGCAGCGCAAGCGCATCGATCACCATCAGCGGCGTTGCCGCGAAGCGCAGGCGGGCGGCGAGAGGAGCAAAGGGCCGCAGCAGCGGATGCTCCGGCGCAGTCCAGACGCGCGCGACGTACTCGAGGGCGAAGACTGCCACGCACAACCGGTCGAACAGCTGCAGGTTTGCGCCGTGTTGGGCGGCAATGTGGGGGACCGTGTGGGCTACGGCGCCCACGACGTTGCCGAGGATGAGCAGGATCAGGGCCCAGTCGACGATGCGCGAGGTCAGCTCGCGCCGCCGCCCATGCTCCAGGATCTGGAAGGCACGCTGGCGCAGAACCGCGCGGCGCTCCGTCTTGGCGTCCACTTGTCTGTCTCGTCCGCAAGGGTTGCGTTGTCGGGCCGCCTCGAGTGCTGCCGCCCGCATTGTAGCGCGCAACCGTTGCCGGTGCCCTCTCGCACCCAGAGTCTAGTCTAACGTTGCGTCGCCGGGCCACCCTGAGCGATGGCTGATCCCGCAATGCAGCGAGCCCTCGGAGCGGGCTGACGACATCTGCCGTTCATGCGAGGATGGCGCAACAACTCGAACGCGGGAGTACCCCCATGCGCGCCATACTTGCCTACCTCACCACCAAGCCCGGCAAGGAGACCGAGTTCCTGGCGAAGATGACGGCCCAGGCCAAGCGCTGCCTCGCCAACGAGCCGGGCTGCCTGCAGTTCGACGTGGTGCAGGACCCCAAGAACACCACCCGCTTCGTCATGCTCGAGGTCTACAAAGACGACGCGGCCATCAAGGCGCACCAGGACAGCCAGCACTACAAGGACTTCCGGCCCGTCACCGCCGACCTGCTGGCCGATCGCAAGGTCGAGATCTTCAGCATGGTGTCGGACGGCAAGACCAAGCGCGGGTGACGTCGAGCTGACTTGCCACGCCGGACCAATGCCGTTGTTCGCTGCGTTCCCGGAAGCCGAGCCATGGCGAGGCTATCCGGGATCCTGCCGCGAATCCGTGGAACCGTCGGGCTCGCCGCTCCAAGCCATCGTCCCCATGGCGCGTCCACCCTCGGTTCGGCCAGCAAGCCCCGGCTCTGCGCGCCCCGGATTTATCCGTGGCGCTCCGGCCGGGGACACAAGAGGCGAGGATTCTCGGCTGGCGCTGGCTCACTCTGCCTCACCCAGGCTTGCGTGCCCGATCCGGATAGCTCCGTGCCATGCCGTCGCGCACGTCTTGCTGGATGCCGTATTGCGGGAAGGGGTAGCGAAAGCCGTTCTTGGCGAGCGCCTCCATGCCCGTGATGGCTTTGGCGACATGCTCGGGGGGGAGCGCCATCAGCATCTCGTCGTCGAGCACGCCGCCGTAGCGCCGCTCGGCGAAACAGGGGATGGAGAGCGAGGGCTGCCGCGTCTTGAGCGCGCGGCCCCAGCTGTCGGCGCACGCGCTCTCGCCCACCACGCCCCAGTCGAAGCTCTTGTAGCCCGACCACTGCAGGCCGTTGATGAAGTACATCATGGCGCCAGGCGTGGCGTAGAAGAGGGCGATGTCGGGCGGATCGAGCCGGCCCGATGCGAGCGGCGCCACGGCAAGGGCGTCGTACTTGCCGTCCTCCACGCAGTGCATCGCCGCCTGGTGCGCGCTAGCGTCCTCCAGCGTGGAGAACCACACGCCCGTCATGTGCTTGCCGGACTTCCAGGCATCGTCCTTGGCGCGGCCTAGCCCGACAACAGCGCGGCACTGCGCGCCGACGAGATCGTCCGCCGTGATGCCGACGGTCCAGCCCAGGCGCGAGGCCTGCGCCACCACCTGGTCCAGTGTGTGAACGGACTTCGGGCGGCGGATCTTGGGGATCGCCTCCATGTCGGCGCGGCGCTCGAACAGCTTCATGCCGAACGGGATCGAGCGCAGCTTGAGCAGGCCTTCGAGTCTGGCTGCGAGTTCGGCGATGGGCTGCGGCATGAGCGTGCCTCCGGGCGGACGTTGCTTGTTTGCGGCCACCATAGCGAGGCCGCGCAGGCCCCCGCAATCGCCGTATCGAAAGTCGGTTCCGAATTCGGTGGCCCAGCGCTAGGCTCGCGGCAATTGCCGTGGCGACAGCCGGAGTGAGCCCATGAACGCCCCCGTGATCCCCAAGACCCATCGCCGCGTCGTGCTGGTCCGTCGCCCGCCGGCTGAGCCCGGCGAAAGCGATTTCCGCATCGAGGAGGCATCGGTGCCGGAGCCCGGGCCGCGCCAGGTGCTGGTGCGCGTCGTCTACCTGTCGCTCGATCCCTACATGCGCGGGCGCATGCGCGATGCCGCCTCCTATGCCGCCCCCGTCGGGATCGGCGAGGTGATGGCCGGCGGCACGGTCGGCGAGGTCGTCAAGTCGAACCATCCCAACTACAAGGTCGGCGACATCGTCGAGGACCGGCTCGGCTGGCAGGAATACGCCGTCGGCCCCGGCCCGGCCATGCGCAAGATCGACCCGTCGCTGGCGCCGATCTCGACGGCCAACGGCGTGCTCGGCATGCCCGGCATGACCGCCTATTTCGGCCTCTACGAGGTGGGCCAGCCCAAGCCCGGCGAGACCGTGGTCGTCTCGGCGGCCTCCGGCGCGGTCGGCCAGATCGTGGGCCAGCTCGCCAAGATTGCCGGCTGCCGCGCAGTCGGCGTCGCCGGCGGCGCCAGGAAGTGCGCCTTCGTCAAGGACACGCTCGGGTTCGATGCCTGCGTCGACTACAAGGCCGAGAAGGACCTGGGAGCGGCCGTCAAGGCCGCCTGCCCCAACGGCGTCGACGTCTATTTCGACAATGTCGGCGGCGTCGGTGAGCGATGCGGTGCTCGGCCATCTCAACTTCTATGCCCGCGTGGCGCTGTGCGGCTCGATCTCCCAATACAACACGGCCGAGCCCGGCCCGCGGCTGATGGGCACGTTCGTCGGCAAGCGCGTCACCGCGCGCGGCTTCATCGTCTGGGACTTCAATCAGAAGTACGGGCCGGCGCTGCGCCAGATGGGCGAATGGGTGCGCTCGGGCCGCATCAAGTACAAGGAGGACATCGTCGAGGGGCTGGACAAGGCCCCGCGCGCTTTCATCGGCATGCTGCGCGGCGAGAACTTCGGCAAGATGCAGGTCAAGCTCGGGCCGGAGCCGGGCGGGAAGTGAGTCGCCTCTCACCTCTGTTCCGTGGGGAGAGGGAGGGTGCCCTCACTCCAGCTCGGCGATGAGGCGGGCGAGCAGGGTGGCGCGCGGCACCAGCGAGGAGACGAGGATGTGCTCCTCGTGCGTGTGGGCGCCGGCGCCCATGACGCCCAGGCCGTCGAGGGTGGCGACGCCCAGAGCACCCGTGAAGTTGCCGTCCGAGCCGCCGCCGTGCTGGCCGTGGCCCAGCTCGAAGCCGATCTCGGCGGCGATGGCGCGGGCGCGCTCGTAGAGCCCCATGGTCGCGGCGTGCGCGGTCCACAACGGCCGCACCGGCCCGCGCTCGACCTCGATGCGCACGTCGGCGCGCACGCCGGCGAGCCCGTCCATCACCCGGCCGATCTCCGCAAAGGTGGCGGCATCGCGCGACACGCACAGCGCCTGCGCCGTGCAGGCCATAGGCACGCAGTTGACCCATTGCCCGCCGTGGATGACGCTCACGGCATAGGTGGGGCCCTTGTCGAAGTCGGAGCGGCTCTCGAGCTCGTCGACGAGCTGCGCCATGACGCGCACCGCCGAGCGGCCGTCCTTGTTGGTCCAGCCCGAGTGCGCGGGACGGCCGTGGGTGGTCAGAAAGAAGCGCTGGAAGGCGTGGCGTCCCGTCGTGACGTCGCCGCGCGCGCCCTTGGCCGGCTCCGGGACCAGGACGAATTTGTGGCTGCGTGCCTCGGCCTCGATCAGCGCGCGCGAGGTCGGGCTGCCGATCTCCTCGTCGGGATTGATGATGATGGTCACGGGCAGGTTGAGCCGGCCGGCGGCGATGATTTGCTCGAGCGCGGCGAGCGCAATCACCGTGCCGCCCTTCATGTCGTAGATGGCGGGGCCGAAGCACTTGTCGCCCTCGCGCCGCACCGGCAGCTTCTCCGCCAGGGTTCCGACGGGATGCACGGTGTCGGCGTGCGCGATCATCAAGATGCCCGGCCCGTTGCTGCGGCCGGGGAGGCGGCAGCGCAGCATGTCGCCGAGCCCGTCGCGTCCCGGCAGCCGCTCCACCGCAAAGCCGAGCGCGCCGATGCGGGACGCGATCCGATCCTCCATGCGGTTCACCGCGGCGGCATCGTAGGTCGGGCTCTCGATGCGCACCCAGTCGATGAGCTCGGCGAGCAGCGCGTCGGCGGAGAATGCGGAGAGGGGGATCATGCGGCGCTCCGGCATGGCGTGGCGGCAGGGCACGGTCACAATAGGTGTCGAAGCCGGCGCAGATCAATGGCTGCTGACGCAGGTCGCTACGTGCGGCGGAATGCACAAGGGGCGTGCAAACGCCGGATCCGTCGTCGGCGCATGCCCTGGGATCGGGGTGGCTGCAGCCAGCGGCGCCCGATTTGTGCTATGCGCTGGGAAGAGCGCAGGCAAGACGGGGCGGCCGACATGAAGGAAGTTCTGGAAGAGCTGGAGCGGCGGCGCGCGGAGGCGCGGCTGGGCGGCGGGCAGACGCGCATCGATGCCCAGCACGGCCGCGGCAAGCTCACGGCGCGGGAGCGCATCGAGCTGCTGATGGACGAGGGCTCCTTCGAGGAGTTCGACATGTACGTGGAGCACCGCTGCGCCGACTTCGGCATGGAGAAGAGCAAGATCCCCGGCGACGGCGTGGTCACGGGCTGGGGCACCATCAACGGCCGCGTGGTCTATGTATTCGCCAAGGATTTCACGGTGTTCGGCGGCTCGCTCTCGGAGGCGCACGCCCGCAAGATCATGAAGATCCAGGATATGGCGCTGCTGAACCGCTCGCCCATCATCGGCCTCTTCGATGCCGGCGGCGCGCGCATCCAGGAAGGCGTGGCGGCGCTCGGCGGCTACGGCGAGGTGTTCCTGCGCAACGTGCTGGCCTCCGGCGTCATCCCGCAGATCTCCGTGATCATGGGGCCGTGCGCGGGCGGCGACGTCTACTCGCCCGCCATGACCGACTTCATCTTCATGGTGAAGGACACGAGCTACATGTTCGTGACCGGGCCCGACGTGGTGAAGACCGTCACCAACGAGACGGTGACGGCCGAGGAGCTGGGCGGCGCGCGCGTGCACACCACCAAGTCCTCGATCGCCGACCGCGCCTACGAGAACGACGTCGAGACGCTGCTGCAGATGCGCCGTCTCATGGACTTCCTGCCCGCCAACAACAAGTCGGGCGTGCCGGAGCTGCCGGCCCGCGACCCCGCCGAGCGCGCCGAGCCCTCGCTCGACACGCTGATCCCCGACAACCCCAACAAGCCCTACGACATCAAGGAGCTGATCCTGAAGGTCGTGGACGAGGGCGACTTCTTCGAGATCCAGGACGCCTTCGCCAAGAACATCGTCACCGGCTTTGCCCGCATGGAGGGGCGCACGATCGGCATCGTGGCCAACCAGCCGATGGTGCTGGCGGGCGTGCTCGACTCGGATGCCTCGCGCAAGGCCGCGCGCTTCGTGCGCTTCTGCGACTGCTTCGAGATCCCCATCATCACCTTCGTCGACGTGCCGGGCTTCCTGCCGGGCACGGCGCAGGAGTACGGCGGCCTCATCAAGCACGGCGCCAAACTGCTGTTCGCCTTCTCGGAGGCGACCGTGCCGAAGGTGACGGTGATCACCCGCAAGGCCTACGGCGGGGCCTACGACGTCATGAGCTCCAAGCACATCCGCGGCGACGTGAACTATGCCTGGCCGACGGCGGAGATCGCGGTCATGGGCGCCAAGGGCGCAGTCGAGATCCTCTACCGGTCCGAGCTGTCGGACGCCAAGAAGATCGCCGGCCGCATCAAGGAGTACCAGGACCGCTTCACCAACCCGTTCATCGCCGCCGAGCGCGGCTATATCGACGAGGTGATCCTGCCGCGCTCCACCCGCCGCCGCATCTGCCGCGCGCTCAACATGCTGCGCAACAAGACGGTGGAGAACCCCTGGAAAAAGCACGACAATATTCCGTTGTAAGGGAGGGCAGGATCAGCGCAGGTCCGACGCACTTGCATCACTGCATCTGATGCATTAGCATCAGATGCATGCGCACCACGCTCGACATCGACGACGACATCCTGCAGGCGGCCAAGGAGCTGGCCAGGGCCGAGAAGAAGACGGCCGGGCAAGTGCTGTCCGAGCTTGCGCGCAAGGGGCTGATTGCTCCCGCCGCAAGCGCGCCCAGCAGCGAGCCCCCTTTTGAGATGGTGAATGGATGGTATCAGTTTCCCAACCGCGAGGGCTTGGTAGTGACGAAGGAGCTGGTTGACCGTCTGATCGAGGAGGCCGATCTCGAGGACGCGGGCCTTCGCAAGGACGAGTGAGCATGCGGGCGCTGCTCGACGTCAACGTACTGCTCGCGTTGTTCGATCGCGCCCATGTCCATCAAACTCGCGCGCAGACTTGGTGGATCGCGAACGATAAGTCCGGCTGGGCAAGCTGTCCGCTGACGCAAAATGGCTTTGTTCGGATCGCATCACAGAAGACGTATGCCCGGCCGGTGCCAATGGCGCAGGCTCTCGCGGTTCTGCGCGGACAGCTTGCGCAACCGGATCACGAGTTCTGGCCCGGCGACATTTCCATCACTGATAGTTCAACTGTTCGACGACCACCACATTCTGGGGCCCAATCAAATTGCGGACGTCTATCTGCTCGCTCTCGCAGTGAAGAACGGGGGGCGCCTCGTCACCTTCGATCGCGGCCTGCCGCTTCGCGCCGTGCGTGGGGCGCAAGCGCAGCACCTGGTGGTGCTGTGAGCTGTGCTCCCCCTCTGCCTCAACTCAACCTGCGCGTCGGGATCGACCAGGCGAGCCAGAGGCCGATGGCGGCGAAGGCGGCTATGGTGAGGAAGGCGGCGCGGAATGCGGAGGCGATCTCCGCGAGCACGATCGCCTGGCGCGCGGCGGGAAGGCTGCCCAGCACGTGCGGCCCCTGCTGCACGAGGTCGGCAAACAGGCGCGCGGTCTCCGCATCGCTCAGCGACAGGGTGGCAAACAGCATGGTGCCGACGAGCGCGGTGCCGACGGCGGCGCCGATCGAGCGCGACAGCTGCACGGAGGCGGCCGCGGAACCCAGCGAGCCTGCGCCCGCGGCGTTCTGCACCGTCACCTGCACCACGCCCATCACCGTGCCCATGAAGAGCCCGCACCCGAACAGGTAGAGCGAGAGCTGCCAAGGCCCAAGGTCCCCGGCAAAGATGCTGAGGAGGATGAGCAGGAGGGCCACGAACACCAGCCCCACCGTGGGGAAGATGGTGGTGCGGCCGGTGCGGCTGACGATGCGCCCCGTCAGCATCGAGCCGCCGCCGACGCCGAACATCAGCGGCAGCAGCAGCAAGCCGGTCTCGGAGGCCGACATGCCCCGCAGCACGCGCAGATAGATGGGGATGAAGGTGATGAGCGACACCAGCGTGGCGCCGTGGCAGGCGGCGAGCGCGTCGCTGCGCCAGATGGTGGCCTGGCGCAGCAGGTGAATGGGCAGCAGCGGGAACGGTGCGCGCCGCTCGCGCATCACGAGCGCAACGAGCGCGATCGTTCCCAACCCGGCGAGCGCCAGAAAGCTCGGCAGCGCGCTGGTGCTCATGCGCTGGGCCTGCTGCAGTGCCAGCAGCAGCGGCGTGATGAAGGCCACGAACAGCACGAGCCCGATGCCGTCGAAGGTCCAGGCCTGGGCGCGCGTCGGACGTGCCTCGAGCCGAAGCGTGAGCAGCACGGCGAACACGCCCAGCGGCAGATTGACGAGGAAGATCGAGCGCCAGCCGAAGTGCTGGGTGAGGAGGCCGCCCACTACCGGCCCGAAGGTGGAGGAGGAGACCGCCACGCCCGCAAGGTAGCCCTGGAAGCGCGCCCGCTCGCGCGGCGGGATGGCTTCGCCGATCAGCGCCTGCGACAAGGTCATCAGCCCGCCGCCGCCCAGCCCCTGCAGCACGCGGGCAAGCGCCAGCATCTCGATGCTGGTGGAGGCGGCGCACGCAACCGAGGCGAACAGGAAGATGCCGAGCGCCACGAACATCATGCGCTTGCCGCCCCAGACGTCGCGCAGCTGCCCGTAGACGGGGGCGGCGATGGTGGCAGCCAGCAGATAGCCCACGACCACCCAGGAGATGCGCTCCACTCCACCAAGGGAGGCGGCAATGGCCGGCAGGGCAGTTGCGACAATGGTCTGATCGACCACGGCCAGGAACATCGGCAGCATGATGGAGGGAAAGACGGACAGGAACAGCCGGCCCGAGGAGCGCGCTGGTTCGGGGACGTCTTGCATGCGGTCGGGGGCTCGTGTTGTGGCAGATGCGTCAGTTTACGTAGGGGGACATGCAACGGCTATCCCCGCTTCCGCCTTGCAGGGATGAGAGAAGGGCTTGGGTCAAGCGCTGGAAGGCGATGCGCCGGCAGGTGCGGCAGATCGCGAGGACCTGCGAGCCGGGCGACATCTCCTGCCGTCGCCGCCAGCGCCAGGCCCTGCTGCACCGGGCCTACGACGCCCGCAAGATTTGAGGGGCTTTGCCCGGGTCGCGCACGGGCGCTGCGGCCTGCCTGCGAGGCCTGGGGCGAAGCCGCTTCTCGACGGTGACGCCGAGCCGGAACAGCAGCAATAGGGAAACGAGCGCGGCATAGACGAGCGGCTCGGGCGGCCAGGCTTTCACCAGCATGATGAAATGGATCGCGGCTGCCGCGGCCGCGACGTAGACGAGGCGGTGCAGGCGCTGCCAGGCCGCACCGCCGAGGCGGCGGATCATGTGGGCGTTGGAGGTGGCGGCGAGCGGCACCAGGATCGTAAAGGCCAGCATGCCCACGGTGATGTAGGGCCGCTTGAGGATATCGGCCCAGATGGCCGCGAGATCGAGGCCGCGGTCGAGCACCGTGTAGACGGTGAGATGCATGGCTGCATAGTAGAAGGCGAGCAGGCCGACGGCGCGGCGGTAGCGCACGAGGTTGGGGCCGCCGAGCCGGCGCAGCGGCGTGACGGCGAGCGTGAGGATCAGGAAGCGCAGCGCCCACACGCCCAACGTGCGCTCGAGCGCATTCTGCGGGTCGGCGCCGAGTTGGTCGGTGACGCCCAGATAGAAAGTCCAGATCGCCGGCTGCAGGCCACAGATATAGATCGCGCGCCGCACGGGATCGGCGCCGAGCACGAGGCGGCGCAGCGATGTCGGCCGTGTGGAGCGGGCAGCCATGGTCAGTAGTTGGCCTTGAGGTCGAGGCCTGTGTAGAGGCTCGCGACCTGCTCGCCGTAGCCGTTGAACATGAGAGTGGGTCGGCGCTTGGCAAACAGACCGCCCTCGCCGATGCGCCGCTCCGTCGCCTGGCTCCAGCGCGGGTGGTCCACGTTGGGGTTGACGTTGGAATAGAAGCCGTACTCGCCGGAGTTGGCTTTGTTCCAGGTGGTCGGCGGCTGCTTGTCGGTCAGGCTGATGCGCACGATCGACTTGATGCCCTTGAAGCCGTATTTCCACGGCACAACCAGACGGATCGGGGCTCCATTCTGGTTGGGCAGCGTCTCCCCGTAGAGCCCGACGGCCAGGATGGTGAGCGGATGCATGGCCTCGTCGAGACGGAGACCTTCGACGTAGGGCCACGGCAGCGGCTGGAACAGCCCGCGCTGTTCCGGCATCTCGGCCGGGCGCACCAGCGTCTCGAAGGCCACGTACTTGGCGCTGCCCTGCGGCTCGATACGCTTGAGGACATCGGCAAGCGGCACGCCGATCCAGGGGATCACCATCGACCAGCCCTCGACGCAGCGCATGCGATAGATGCGCTCCTCGAGGGCGATCGACTTGATGAGGTCGTCGAGGTCGTAGTCCGTGGGTTTTGCGACGAGGCCGTCGACCTTGACGGTCCAGGGCTTGGTCTTGAGCGTGTGGGCGTTCTTGGCGGGATCGTCCTTGTCGGTGCCGAACTCGTAGTAGTTGTTGTAACTCGTGACGTCCTTGAGCGGCGTCAGGGCCTCGCCCGTCGTGGAGAGGGGGCTCTTGGCGGCCTGCAGCGTCGCGGCGTGCGCCGGGCTCCCGGGCAGGATGGCTGCCACTGCCCCGGCCGCGGCGAGCGCGGCGCTGCCGGCCAGGAACTCGCGCCGCCGTAGATAGATGCCGCGCGGGGTGATCTCGGAGGGGGCTATGCCAGATGGGTGCCGGATCAGCATGGCGCGAACCTCCTTGGATCTTCCTCCAGCTGACATAAAGTGCGCCGCGACACGGCGAAAGAGGCAAACGCGGCACTTGACGCGGATGTGACTTGGCGCGAGCGCCTGCGCCGCCTACCAACCGAGGAAAGCGGACCTTCCGCCGCCGTGTGTTTTGCCGTGGCAACTCGTCCTGGGCGTGACTGCGGGCGCGGCCGCCTCCTGGCTACCGCATTTGTGCTCTCCCCTTTCCGTTGCAGGTGATTCGTCGCAACGCAACGGACACAGAGGGACTGGAATGACGAACCTGATCGAGCAGATCGAGGAGATGCGCGTCCGCATGAACGAGCTCGCCGCCGGCGAGCAGGATCTCGTGCGAGCGCTGGGGGATGCCTTGGGTCGCGCCGACCAGAAGCTGCTGCAGGACGTGCGGGTCGTGGCCGAGGAGCACGAGGCGCGGCGCGGCGTGATCCTGCGGGAGCTGCAGGCGCTGGCCGCGCGCATGGGTGCGCTGCCGCGTCCGCGCGCGCCTTTCGCAGTCCTGGAGGAGCAGGCGCGAGACGTGCCGGCATGCGAGCCGGCTCAGCCGGCGTTTCGCCGCGGCGACTGGCGCGAGGCGGCCGCCAACATTCAGGAGGAGCTGACGCTGGCGCTGAATGCGCGCGCCTCCGCTGGCTGAGCGCCGCGTCGGCTCGAAGCACAAACCGGAATCGCAACAGGCGCCGCCAGCTTCCGCTTGCTGCGAGTGCGCCGGCTCGAAGCCTTGCCGGTTTGTCGCATTTGCCTATGCTCAATGTCGCTTTTGCCATCTACCTCGCTTGGGGGGTGTTCCCTAGATAAGCAGCATCGAACCCGAGCAAAGTGAGGTTTCACATGAAACGGTATGTCATTGAGCGCGATATTCCCGGCGTCGGCAGCATGACGAGCCAGGAGCTCAAGGGTGCCGCCGCGAAGTCCAACGAGGCGCTGGCCAAGCTGGGCGGCAAGGCGCAGTGGATCCACTCGTACGTGGCCGACAACAAGACTTTCTGCATCTATCTGGCCGAGGACGAGGCCGCGGTCCGCGAGCATGCCCGCATCAGCGGATTTCCTGCAACCAAGGTGACGGAGATCACCGGGATCATCGACCCGATGACGGCGCGCTGACTGCGCGCCGATGATCACGGCTTCCGCCCGGCTCCTCGCGCAGCCGGGCGGAAGCGCGCGTATGGAAGCACCGGCATGCTCGACGTCACGGTCGTCCTTCTCAATGACAACTACGCCTCGACGGCCATCGGCCCCATCGAAGTGTTCCACAGCGCCGGCCGCCTTTGGAACGTGCTCAGGGGCGAGCCCGCAGAGCCGCGCTTCCGCGTGACGATTGCCTCCGTGGATGGCGAGGCCGTCGTCAGCCCCTATCCGATGCAGCTGCTGGCTCCGGTCTCCATCCGCAGCGTCAGGAAGGCCGACCTGATCGTCGTCCCGTCATCGGGCTTGGATCTGGAGAACCAGTTTGCGCGCCATGCCGCGCTGTTTCCCTGGCTGCGGAGGCATGCCGCACGCGGTGCCCACATCGCCGGCACCTGTACCGGTGCCGCCTATCTCGCCGAGGCCGGCCTGCTGGATGGCCGGGAGGCGACGACGCATTGGGCCACCGCCGATGATTTCCGCCGCCGGTATCCCAAGGTCGACTGGCACCCTGAAAAGCTCATCACGGAGGACAGGCGCATGCTGTGCAGCGGCGGCGTCTATTCCTCGATGGACCTGAGCCTCTATCTGGTCGAGAAATTCCGCGGGCATGAGGTCGCGCTGCAGTGCGCCAAGGCGCTGCTCATCAACATGCCGCGCGCCCACCAGTCGGGCTATGCCGTCCTGCCGCTGTCGCAACCCCACGACGACGACAAGGTGCGTAGCGCGCAAGCCTTCATAGAGAAGAACTATGCCCGCCCCGTCTCCATCGAGCAGCTGGCGCGCGACCTCAACATGAGCCCGCGCAATTTCGTGCGCCGCTTCAAGTGTGCGACGGGGCGGCTGCCCGGCAACTATCTGCAGGCCCTGCGCGTCGGCGTCGCCAAGGAGATGCTGGAGGGCGGGGCCCGCTCGGTGCGCGCCGTCGGCGCTGCCGTCGGCTATGACGATACGGCATTCTTCCGGGCCCTGTTCAAGCGCTGCACGGGCATGACGCCGGGCGAGTACCGCGACAATTTCGCAGGCATCAGCTGCGTAAACCCGCACGCACCTGGCAGGCACCCCGAGGTCGCGAGCGGCTGAGCCCAGTTCGGCCCGCTTGTTCCGAATGGACCGCACCGGCAACGGGCATGCTTCACCCCGCCAGCTCGCGGCGCACGATGGCGGCGCCGGCCACCATCGCGGCCATCTTGCCGTAGGCCACCTCGCGCGGCAGGTACTTGAGGCCGCAGTCGGGTGCCACGACGATGCGTTCGGGCGCGATGTGCGGCAGGGCGCGCCGGATGCGGGCCGCCACCGTCTCCGGCGTCTCCACGCTCATGTCGGAGAGGTCGAGCACGCCGAGCAGGATGGTCTTCGACGGCAATTTCTCCAGGATCGCGCAGTCGAGGTCGGCCTGCGCCGTCTCGATCGAGATCTGCTTCACCTTGGAGGCTTCGAACTCCGGCAGGAAGGAGTAGGCCGGCGGGCGCTCGTGAATGACGGCGGCATAGCCAAAGCAGATGTGCACCGCAGTCGTGCCGGTCACGCCCTCGAGCGCGCGGTCGAGCACCTGCACGCCGTGCGTCTTGGCCTTCGCGGCGCGCGCCTGCATGTAGGGCTCGTCGATCTGCACGATGTCGGCGCCGGCCGCGAACAGGTCCTTGATCTCCTCGTTGACGGCCGCCGCATAGTCGAGGCCGAGCGCCACCTCGTCCTTGTAGTAGTCGTCCTGTGCCTGCTGGCTCATGGTGAAGGGGCCGGGCACAGTGATCTTGATGGCACGATCGGTTTGGCTGCGCAGAAACTCCACGTCGCGCACCTGCACGGGGTGGCGGCGCTTGATCGGGCCAGTGACGCGCGGCACCGGGTTGGGATGGCCGCTGCGGTCGAGCGCGGTGCCGGGGTTGTCGATGTCGACGCCGTCGAGCGCGGTGGCGAAGCGGTTGGAGTAGCTCTCGCGGCGCATCTCCCCGTCCGTGATGATGTCGAGGCCGGCGCGTTCCTGGTCGCGGATGGCCAGGATCGTGGCGTCGTCCTGGGCCTGCTCGAGCCATTCGGGCGCCACCCGCCACAACTCCTTGGCCCGCACCCGCGGAGGAAACCGCCCGGCCAGCTTCTTGCGGTCGATCAGCCAATCGGGCTGGGCGTAGCTTCCCACCAACGTCGTCGGCAGCAGCGGCAGCATGGGTCCCTCCCTCTCGTCGGTGTCATCCCGGCGCTCGTCGCGGGGATCCGTCTTACCGCTCGCTCCGGCGACTGCTGATGGCTGAACCCCGGGTACGAGGCCCGGGATGACCCCTAAAGCTCCTTGCGCACGATGGCGGCGCCGGCGCTCAGCGCCTGCAGCTTGGCGAAGGCGAGCGGACGCGGGAGATACTTCATGCCGCAGTCGGGCGCCGGGATCAGCTTGTCGGGGGCCAGGAACTCGAGGCCGGCGCGGATGCGCTCGGCCACCACCTGCGGCGTCTCGGCCTTGGGATCGTTGAGGTCGATGACGCCGAGCAGCACTTTCTTTGTTGCCAGGTCCTTCAGCACGCCAAGGTCGAGCTTGGGCTGCGCTGCCTCGATCGAGATCTGCTGGGCAATGGTGTCGGCAAGCTGCGGCAGGAACGAGTAGCCGACCGGCTTGGTCTCGCCCGGCACCAGCGCCGCATAGCCAAAGCACAGGTGCACGATGGTGGGCACCTTCAGCCCCTCGAGCGCGCGGTTGATGGCCTTGACCGCTACCCGCTTGGCGGCGTCGGGGTCGTTCCTGAGCCAGGGCTCGTCGAGCTGGATGACATCGGCGCCGGCTTTCTCCAGATCGCGCGCCTCCTGGTTCACGGCGACGGCGTAGTCCATCACCATCTCCTCCTCGTCACCGTAGAACTCGTTCTTGGCCTGCTGGCTCATGGTGAATGGCCCGGGCAGCGTGATCTTGGCGATCCGGTCGGTGTTGCGGCGCAGGAACTGCATGTCGCGCACCTCGACCGCGCCCGTGCGCCTGATCTTGCCCACCACGCGCGGCACGGGCGTGTCCTGGCCGTTGCGCGCCCGCACCGTGCCTGGCCGCTCCGTGTCGATGCCCTCGAGCGCGGTGGCGAAGCGGTTGGAATAGCTCTCGCGGCGGATCTCGCCGTCGGTGACGATGTCGATGCCGGCCCGCTCCATGTCGCGGATGGCGACGATGGTGGCGTCGTCCTGGGCCTGCTCGAGCCATTGCCCGGGAACGCGCCAGATGTCCATGCGCACGCGCGGCACGGTCTTGGACAGCATCTCGCGGTTCACCAGCCAGTCGGGCTGCGGGTAGCTGCCGACGACGGTCGTGGGGAGCAGGGGCTCGGGCATGGCGGCGCGCCTCTATCGCTTGTGTTCGGGGGCGGCCTGAGCTTAGCTGCCGCCTCCGCGCGCCGGCAAGGACGATTGCTGGAACCAGGGCAGGTGCAGATGGTGACGCGCATGGGTCCCGACCGTCGTCGGGATGACGGCGGTCGTGGGGAGTGCGCAAGCTGACCAAGCAACGTCATTTCGGCGCAGGCCGGAACCCAGTCCACAGTTGGTCGCCATTGGGAGTCGTCCCAAGCGCTGGCGCCGTGCAATCGCCCTACTATATTCGAGCAGGAGCGAGCACAATGCCCGCGCTTGCGCAACGACCGCATGAGGGCTCATGGACATCAAGATCCCGCAAACGCTGGCTGAATGGAATGCGGCGGGAGCCGACTATCTGCCGGGCCTGCTGGGCCTCGAGTTCGTCAAGGTCGAGCCCGATGAGGTGATCGCCAGGCTGGTCGTCCGCAAGGCGATCGACTCCTGGAACGGCTACCTGCATGCGGGCTCCGTCGTGACCCTTGCCGACACGTGCTGCGGCTACGGCACCGTGCGCGCCCTGCCGAAGGGTGCAGTCGGTTTCACCACGGTCGAGCTCAAGAGCAATTTCTTCGGCAGCGTGCGGGAGGGCACGATCGTCTGCGTGGCGCGGCCGCTGCACCAGGGGCGCACCACGCAGGTGTGGGATGCCGCCGTCACCCCGGAAGGTGCGGCCAAGCCCATCGCCCAGTTCCGCAACACGCAGTTGATCCTGTGGCCCAAGGCGTAAGGCAGGCGACCCATGCGCATCTTCGCCGCCTCGCTCGCCACCGAGACCAACACCTTCTCGCCGATCCCGACCTCGCGGCGCAGCTTCGAGGCCTCCTTTTACGCCGGCCCCGGCAAACATCCCGACGAGCCCAAGCTCTGCACGGCCCCACTCTTTGTGGCGCGCCGGCGCGCAAGGGAAGAGGGCTTCACGCTGATCGAGGGGTCCTGCTTCTGGGCGGAGCCGTCGGGGCACGGTGGTGCGCAAGGACTACGAGTCCATGCGCGACGAGATCCTGGGCCAGCTGCGGCGGGCGATGCCGGTCGATGCGGTGCTGCTGGGGTTGCACGGGGCCTTCGTCGCGGAGGGCTACGACGACGTCGAGGGCGACCTCCTGGAGCGCGTACGTGCCATCGTCGGCGAGGCGTGCGTGGTCGGCTGCGAGTACGACCCGCACTGCCATATGACGGAGAAGCGCATCCGCCTCGCCACCGTGTCGACCGTGTTCAAGGAGTACCCCCACGTCGACTTCCTGGAGCGCGGCGAGGAGCTGGTCGAGCTGGTGCTCAAGACGCTGCGCGGCCAGATCCGGCCGGTGGCCTCGCTCTACGACGCGCGCATGTGGGACTTCTTTCCCACCACGGTCGAGCCGATGCGCTCCTTCGTCGACCGGATCAAGGCGCTGGAAGGCAAGGACGGGATACTCCACATCTCCATCGCGCACGGCTTCCTGCATGCCGACGTGCCGGACATGGGCACGCGCGTGCTCGTCTACACCGACGGCCGCAAGGCCGACGGCGATCGGCTGGCCACGCAGCTTGGCGCCGAGATCTTCGCCAACCGCGGCAAGTGGTGCCCGCCGACCCTCGACATGGAGGGGGCCTTCACGGCAGCGCTTTCCCACAACGGCCGGCTCGCCATCATCGCCGAGCCCTCCGACAACGCCGGCGGCGGTGCGGCGTCGGACTGTACGCTGGCGATCCACGAGCTGATTGCGGCGCAAGGTCGACAGGGCGGCGGTGGCGCCGGTGTGGGATCCGATGGCGGTGGAGTTCTGCATGATGGCGGGGCCCGGCGCGCGCATGCCGCTGCGCTTTGGCGGCAAGGCGGCCGCCGAATCCGGCCCGCCCGTGGATGCCGAGGTGGAGGTGCTGGCGACGAAGCGCTCCGGATGGCAGATGTTCGGCTCGGCGCGCGTGGGGGTTGGCGATACGGCGGCGGTGCGGATCGGCGGCGTCGACGTGATCCTGATCGGGCGCCGCACGCAGGCCTTCGGCACCGAGCTTTTCACCCAGCTCGGGCTCGATCCCACGAGCTACCGGGTGTTGGTGCTGAAAAGCGCCCAGCACTTCGCCGGCGCCTACGGCCCGCTCGCCTCGCTGATCGTGAGCGCGGACACCGGCGGCTGCTGCCCGCAGGATCCCGCCAAGCACACCTACGCCAAGCTGAAGCGCCCGCTGTGGCCGCTCGATGAGAAGGTCGAGGGGCGGCTGGTGGTGTGATCGCTCGCTACAGCCGGTGCGCGCTGCGGCGCAGCAGGCAGGCGAGCGGCGTCGCGATGAGCGCCGCGAAGCCCATCATGTAGAACGCATTGACGTAGCCGATCATGGCGGCCTGGCGCTGGATCTCGTTGGCGACCCGCAGCAGGCCGGTCGTCGTCTCCATGTTCCAGGAGTCGGGCATGCCGGCGGCCGTCATCTCCCTGCGGTAGGGCGTGATGAACTCCGTCATGCGCGCGTAGTTGATGCTGGTGGAGCGCACCAGCACCAGCACGGCGAGCGATATGAACAGGCTCGAGCCGAAATTGCGCATCATCGTGAACACCGCGGCGCCCTCGGTGAGCTGCTGCTTGGGCAGCGTCGCGAACGCCAGCATGGTCATCGGCGTGAAGGCGACGCTTTGGCCAAGCCCCATCAGAAAATGACTCCAGAACACGTCGAAGTCCGTGACGTTGATGTCGAAGTGCGCCATCCAGAAGCCGCCGCACGCCTGGATGCCGAGCCCGGACGCGATGGCCAGGCGCGGCGCGATGCGCGTGAGCTGCACGATGAAGAAGAAGGCCGTCCAGTTCCCAAGGCCGCGCGCGGCAATCAGCGTGCCAATGATGTTGTCGGGATAGCCGCGCAGGTCGTGCAGCAGGCTCGGGAACAGCACCAGGCTCGTGAAATTGAGCATGCCCATGGAAAAGGCGATCAGGGTGCCGACCGCGAAGTTGCGGTCGAGCAGCAGCCGCGGGTTGAGGAAGGGCTGTCGGCGGTGAGGCAGTGCGCCACGAACACCCAGAGCGCCAGCGGGCCGATGACGGCGCAGAGCGTGATCTCGCGGGAGTCGAACCAGTCGAGCCGCTGGCCGCGGTCGAAGATCAGCTGCGCGGCGACGATGGCCACGGACAACGCGGTGAAGCCGATCCAGTCGAAGCTGACGGCGCGGGGCTTGCTGTGCTCGGCGAGCGCAAACCAGATGCACACCAGCGCGCCGATGCCCGGCGGCACGATCATGAAGAAGGCGGCGCGCCAATTGTAGGCCTCGGTGGCGACGGCACCCAGGATCGGCCCTACGACGGGGCCGAACACGGCGCCCACCCCCCACATCATCAGCGCGGCCGGCTGCAGATGGGGCGGAAACGTCGCCAGCAGGATGGCCTGCCCCATCGGCATGATCGGCCCGCCGAAGAAGCCCTGGGCGACGCGGGTCAGGATCAGCGTCTCGAGGCTGTTGGCCATCCCGCACAGGAAGGAGGAGACGGTGAAGCCGAGCACGGTGAAGAACATGAGATTGCGCCAGCCGAGCCGGCTCGACAGCCAGCCCGTCATCGGCGTGGCCAGCGCAGTCGCCACCAGGTTCAGCGTGATCACCCAGGAGATCTCGTCCTGGGTGGCCGAAAAGGTGCCGCGCACCTGCGGCAGCACCAGGTTGGCGAGCGTGATGGTCATGCCGAACAGCATGTTCGACAGCTGCACCATCAGCACGATGAGCCACTGCCGACCGCTGATGCTGAAGAAGCCGCCCTGCGCGGCCGTGGCGCTCATCCCGGTAGGTTCCTCGTGCAGGCCGGAGCCTTGGGGGCCCTCTTGTGCCGACCTGTCTAGCAGATTTGCCTGAAAAACGGGCAGGCGCCAGCGCGCACCAGCTCTGCGCGGCAGATTGGGACCGGCGCGGGCACTGTTGTCGCCAGGCGCGCGACCCGCTACCGGCCAAAGCCGCCTTTCGGATCGAACACGGGCTGGGTATCGCGCTTGTGGATCGCCGGCAGGTCGTGGAGCCAGGCCAGCGCCGAGCGGGACCAGTACTGGTCGCCCGGGACGAGCTGGTCGCGCTGGCGGATGGTGCCGACGCGCAGGCCGACCACCTTGGCGGCCTCGCCAACGGGACCTGAGTAGATCGGCGTGCCGCAGTCCGGGCAGAAGGTCTGCGCGCGCTTGTTCCCGCTCTCGCCGGTCTTCACGTAGACCTTGGGCTCGCCCGACAGCAGCCTGAAGGTCCCCTCGTTGGTTGGCACCACGGTACGGAAAGCCGATCCCGACAGCGTCTGGCAATCGGTGCAGTGGCAGATGACGACCTTGGTGGGATCGACCTCGGCCTCGTAGCGGATGTGGCCGCAGTGGCAGCCCCCGTCGACCTTCATTTGCGCGTGTCCTTCTCCGGGTCGCAATCGCTTTGATCTTAGCGCATCGATCCGGGATAGTAAGGCGCCTGCCTCGCCGGCGTGGCCGACTTCGTATTCGCGGGACGCTTCCGCCGGGGCGGGAGGCGGGCTCCTTGCCAACGATGGAACGCTGACGAGCGCAACGCCGCATGCCATCGAGCGAGGCAGCCTCCGGCAGTCTGACGCGTCGGCGCCTTCCGGCCTCGCTCGTGGCCCGGCTCGATGGGCCGGTGCTGGCGCCGATCCGCGCCTTCCGGCTCGCCTACCTGCCGCTGCTCACCGTCTACCTCGCCTCCGGGGCGCTCGGCCTCATCGCCGTCGCCGACAGCTTCTGGGTCAAGAAATCGCTGACGCTGACGCCAGCGGAACTTGCCTCGCTCGCCGTGTGGCTGCAGCTGCCGTGGTCGGCCAAGATGGTGGTGAGCGAGTTCGTCGACGCGCTCCCCATCTTCGGCTCCCAGCGCCGGGCCTACACGTTTCTCGGCGCCGGCCTGATCGCGGCGGGCCTTGTCGTGCTGGCGGGCGCGGCCGGCGGCTGGATCGCGTTTGCGGCGCCCGAGCGCCTCTACGTGCTGGCGCAACTCCTGGTCGTGATCGGCAGCGTCGTGCAGGAGGTGGTGGCCGACGCCATGGGCCCCGCGGTGGTGGCACGCGTGGAGGCCGACGGCACCCCGCGCGCCAAGGCCGACATCGAACGCGACCTCGCCATGGTGGAGGTGCTGGCGCGGCTCACCTATTCGGTGGGCGCCTTCGCGGTCGGCTGGATCGCCGGTCTGCTCGCCAAGCATTTCTCCTACCAGACCGTGTTCCTGATGGGGCTGGTGGTGCCCGTGCTATCGCTCAGCGGCGGGCTGCTGGTGCGCCTCGGCCCCGCCCGCCGGCGTGCTCTCGACTGGCGGGTGTTCGGCGGCGGCGTAGCGCTGGCCGCGGCCGCGACGCTGCTCGGCCTCTCCGCCTTCCGCTTCGCCCAGGAGGCCGTGTTCCTCGTCTCCCTCGCCGTGATCTGCCTGATGCTGCGCCGCGTGGCCGCGCGCCTCGAGCCCCACGTGCGCCGGCGCATCGGCGTGACCGCGGCGATGATCTTCGCCTTTCGCGCCGTGCCGATGCTGGGCGAGGGCTACCGCTGGTTTGCGATCGACCGGCTGGGCTTCGACGAGGCCTTCTTCGGCGTGCTCCAGCTCACGGGCACCGGCGTGGGGCTTGTGGCCATGTGGCTCTTGACCGACCAGGTCGTGCGCCGCCCCGCAGCGACCGTCCTGATCTGGCTCACGTTCCTTGCCGCGTTTCTGTTCCTGCCGAGCCTGCTGCTCGTCAACGGCGCGCACGTGTGGACCGAGCGCGCCCTTGGCTTCGGTGCGCGCAGCATTGCTCTCATCGACGAGGCGGCGCAATCGCCGCTGGCGCTGCTCTCGACCGTGCCGCTGCTGGCGCTGGTCGCGGTGCATGCGCCGCCGGACCAGCGCGCCACCTGGTTTGCCCTGATCGCCTCGCTCATGAGCCTCGCCATCGTGGCGAGCCAGCTCCTCACCAAGTACCTCAACCTGATCTTCCCGATCGATCGCGGCGCCTACGCCGCGCTGCCGGGCCTGGTGACGGCAGTGGTGGCGATCGCCGTCGTGCTGCCGCTGACGGCGATCCTCGCTCTGCGCCGGCGCATGTAGATCGTGCCGAGCGCCGAGCAGGCTGCGCGGATCGCGGCCCTCTCAGGCGATTGCAGGGCCGCCGGGGTCGAAGATGTTGAACTGCAGACGCTTGTCCATGACCGGGGAATAGATGCCGTCGGCGGAGCCGAATTTCTCACGCTGAAGCGCGGCGATGGTCTTCGTCTCGGTCGCGCCGAACTGGCCAGTCGGCGACAGTCCCAGCTTCTGCTGCAGTGCCTTCACGAGCTCTCCACGGGAGCCATGGCGAAGCCGGGTGAGCCTTTCAAAGACGGCGCTCGGGGCGCTGCCGCGCAGCTTGGCGGCAATCGATGCCTCCACCCCGGTGATCAGCACATAGTCGAAGCGTTTGCCGTTGTCGCCACGCTCGTGCAAGCCCGCGGCCTTGCGGAACTCGGCCCATTCGCCGGTGTGACCGTTGGCGTAGGTGCCGCGCACGGTTTGGCACCCCGCCGACGAGAACTTGTCGGTCCCGAATGCGGGATGCAGATTGTCGTGCGGGATCGAGGGGTCGAACTCGTCGCTCGTATCGTAGGTGAGGTCGTTGAGCGTGCGCAGAACCGCGACCTCCTCCTGCTCCTTGTCCGCGAGGCTCTTGCCGAGCCTGAAGCAGCCAGGTGTTGGCTGCGACCCGTGCGCGCCGACGAAGTAGGGATAGCATCCCGTCGGCAGCATGTTGGCCTTCGATCCTCCCGCGTAGTAGCCAAACACGTAGACGTACCAGGGCACGGTCGAGCCGATGAAGCCCGAGAGCGTGCCGGTGCTGGTGTCGTAGGCACCGATGACGCAGCGGAATTCGCGATGGTTGGGGCGTGTCAGCCGGAGTTTGAGGCTCGGGCCCGTGGCTTTGCTTCCGGTCGCCAGCATCGCCCCGCGCAGGCCGAAGAGGATGCGCTGCTGCTCGCGCGTGGGCTCGAACCGGTTTGCCTTCAGCAGCAGCTCCAGGTCTTCGGCCCTGAGCTCGAAATTCTCCTCGGCGAATGCAACATCGAGGTGCCGGTAGTCGGGGTGCACGCTGTCTTGCGCCCACTTCACCTGGTCCCTGCCGAGCGGCGGACGCGCGGCCCGCGTGCGCGGCGGCTCCGGGCCCAGACTTATGTCGGGCTCGCGCCACCACTCCTCGCCGCCCCGTAGCGCCTCTTCCTCGGCGACTTCAGTCGTTTGCCAGCTGCCCGCACCGCCCTGTTGCGCTTCGCCCTTCATCAGGAGACTTCTTGTCGGCCCGTCGACGCGGCCGGTCGTGGGCAGGCCATGGTCCGCCTGGAACGCGAGCACGCTCGCCCGCAGAGAGGGTGTGAACACCCCATCGCATGCATCGGACCAGCGGTTGTGATCCCCCAGGAGATGCTGCAACGCCTCGATCTCCGGGCCGAAGTCGCCGATCTGGAAGTCGCCGTCCGGTCCAGCCGATCCGCGCGTGCCTGATAGCTTGAACGCGACCGCGCACTTGCGGAAATACCGCAACCGCTCATCGTAGCCGTTGGGGTCGGCCGCCCGTTTGGGATTGCCGGCGTTGATGCCGTTGCAGCAGCCGTGGAAATCGTTGCGGTCGGCGTAGTCGTTGAGGCCCATGCGGTGCCACTCCGCACATGCGGCCTTCAGCGAGACCAGCGGGTCCTCGATCAGCTCCGGATGGCCCTCCAGGTCGACCTCGATCAGCTTGCCGAGCGTGCGGTAGTTCTCGCGTCCGGTCGTCTGCAGGAACCCCCCGCCACGATAGCGCCACCCGTCGCCCGGCTGCGTATTGCCGAGCAGCTTGGCCTTGCGCGGATTGCCCAGCCCGTAGACGCGCTCGGCGATCTCCTTCTCATGGTGGGCCAGACGCTCCGCCTCCTCGCGCGTCAGCCCGGCATCGCGTCCGAAGATCTTGAGCATGCGGTCGGCGGAATACTGCATGCTCTCCCAGATCAGGGTGAAGCCGCCGGTCTCCTGAACCATGTTGGCGAGGATCATCGCAAGGCGTTGCGGGTTCTGGTCGAGCTGGTATTTGGCCAGGATCTCCGCGCCTGCCGGACTGGCCAGGGCCTCGACATATCTGTCCCAGAACTTGGCTTTTTCCTCTTTGCTTGGCCGCGGTGCGATCCCGGCGAGCATCTCTCGCGTTACCGACACTGCGCCGCGCGCCGCTGTCGAGGGGATGTCAGCCTGGGCGGTCGCGAAGGGTTTCGGCGTTGCCGCGCTGCTGGGGGCGCTTGCCGGCGCGGGAGGGCTCGTTTCGCTGCTCGCTACCGGCGCTGGAGGCGCTCCTTCGCTGCTGGGCTTGTTCGGCGCGAGCCAGGGAGCCTCCGAGTCGTAGCTGGCCTTCTCCGGTTTGACCGACAGGTGGAAATGGTGATCGTGCGGATTGGCGCCGTTGTAGGGCCGCCATTCCCATGCGGGCCTGCCGCCGATGCCGGCAGAGTTTGCGATCCTTCGGTTCCAGATGACGTACTTGATGCGGGGATCTTTGGTTGTGCGCAGGGTTTCCGCCAATGCCCCGGCATCGCAGCCGTGCGAGGGATCGTGGGTGATGTCGAGCGCGGTGACGATGCCGACGCCTTGGTCCCGCACCCAGGGATTGTGATCGGAATCGCGCGACTGGTGGCTTGCGTCTCCGATCCAGCCGTCCGAGCTCTTGCTTCGGTTCGGCGCCAGCGCATTTATCTCGTTGCGAAGCACGTCCAAAGCCTTCGCAATTCGCACTCCCCCTCGCAGGGTGCCGTCCTCGGAGACGCCACGCACGACCCCCAGGTTCTGCCCCAGCTCCCGTGTCGCTTCGAGATCGTCGAAGGGATGCTTCGCTCGTTCTGCTCCGTCGAGCCCTCGGGCGGCCGGTGCCTCGGCGGGAGCGGATGCCGATGGCGGCTGCGCGGAGGCCTCAACGAGCGGCCTCACGACGGTGATCGGCGTCCTGCGCGCAAACTCCAGCTCGAGAACGTGATCGCCCACCTGAAGCCTCTGACCCGCGCGCCAGGGCGAAGTGGCGACGCGCCGCCGGCCATCGATCAAGCTGCCGTTGGTCGAGTTGAGATCGGTGAAGGCGACCTCGCCGTCTTTGATCTCGAGGCGCGCATGCGCGCGCGACACCCGCTCGTCCTCGAGCACGATATTGTTGTCGGCGTTGCGCCCGATCGTCACCACGCTGCCGATGGGGAAAGTCGCCGTCCCACTGCCGCCGCCTTTGGCCTCTGGGCCGGGTTTCCAGGTAATGCGGGCGCCGTCGTCGGGAGCACCGCGCACTCGGGCGGACAATCCGAAGGTCTGATTGATCAGGTTGCGAAACCGGCTCGCCGCGCGCGCGTATCCGGGGTTCAGGGGATGCAGCTCGTCGAACCATTCGCCCACTTCTCCCACGGCACCGCGGCAGTCCGCCACGAACACCTTGCCTCGATACTTCTCGGCGAGCTGGTTCAGCATGCCGTAGTAGCGGTCGATCATCAGCGTGAGAATGGCGTGCTGCATGGAGTTGGGTATCTGCTGGGCCACCATCGCCGGCGAAAGCCACAGCCCGCCGTGGCGCGGAAACGGCCAGTCGTATCCGTGGCAGAAGATCTTGAGCTCGGGAAAGCGCGAGGTCAGCCGGCTGAACAGCCCCTCGAGTTGCTCCTGCGTCCCGCCCAGGAAGGCGTCGAAGCGATCACTCAGGTAGCTTGGCGCCGGCTTGGCCGGCAGCGGCAGGCTCGTCAGATAACTGCGCAGAAGATCGCCGGCGATGTCGTTGCCGCCAGCGCTCAGCAGGAAGGCTTCGAATTTGTGCTCTGCGATCAACTCCTCGAAGTGCGACAGGCCGCGCACCATGTTCTCCAGCGTGTCGCCTGCTGCCGCCACCGAGTAGATCGCGTAGTCCTCCGACAGGTTATCGAGGATGTCCTTGAGCAGGATCGGATAGAGGAACCACGAGTCACCCTCGGCCAGCAGCTTGAGCCCCTTCCAGCCGCCCTTGATCTTTGCTTCGTAGGCGGCGAGCCGTCTGCGGTTGGCCCTCTCATTCAGACTTTTGACCGACAGGCCGATGATGCCGCGATTGGGAGGCAACTCCACCTTGGCGTCGTCGATGGTCATCAGCGGCGCCAGCGGCAGGGCCCGCAAAGGCGCAGGCTTGACGTACTCGGCCAGGACTTCGTCCGGCGTTGCGTCATCTGCCAGCAAACGCTCGAGATCGGAGTAGTGGATCCGGTCAGCCATCGCGGGTAACCCTCACTTTGCACACCGATGCGAGACCGCCGCTCGCGCCGGTGCCGTCTGCTCGATCAGCCAAGGCTGACCTCCATCTCGAAACCACCGAAGGCGACTTTGCGAGCCTGCGTCAAAGACACGTAGTCGCGGCTAATGGGCCTGCCGTCGAGAAGCGTACCGTTCGACGAGCCCAGATCGCAGATCTCCATGCCCTGGATCGTGCGAGTAGCGTATGCGCGCATGCTCGTTGGATACCAGGCGATGAGCGATCGCGAAATTCTACACGGTCCGATCTGCGGCCGACGAGCCATGTGTTCGCGCCGTCTCCGGATTTCGGCACGGCGCGGAACTGGATGAGCTTACCCTGTTCGTCCCAACCAGACAGCGTCAGCGTGGCCTCTCCACCCAAGCTCGCCTTACCGGCTAAGCCGCGGATTGGAAAGGGCGGATCCAGGTCATCTCGCCTGGCAGGGCCAAGCGGCGCGAAGATACGGACGCAAGCGGCACTCCACGGCAGGTCGCTGACGCGGTCGCCACGCAGTTGCCTGGCTTGATCGCGCAGATGTTACCGCCCTCGATCTCCAGCACGGCGCATCGAACTGGGCCTGCAGCATCACATCGAGGGCGAACTCAATGAGGGGAATTCCGTCGATCAGGACCTCCACCTTCGGTTGATGATTGGAGGTGATGCGATGGTTCGCCAGGGGTACGAAATGGTGCTCGCCGGCCGGGTATTTGGCGGTGTCGCCGAGATCGGCGACTGCCGAGATGCTGCTCCATGCGCCGGCGAAGATATCGACGAGCTTGACATCGAGAGCCCGTCGATAGGCGTTGCCGATCTCTTTCTCGACATCGCCGAGCGCGATGCGAGACTTGCCCTTGAGCACGCCCTTGAGCTGATCGCGCTCGGCGCGCGCGAGGCGGAGACCACCGGCTCTCCGGCTGCTCCGGTTGGCCTCGAAGAGGTCGGCTAGCGTTTCCGGCAGGGATGCCATTGCAATGCCTCAACCCATCACAATGCCATGGCGCCGCGAGCCTTCGGTTGTGCGCACCGTGATGCGCGGGCCCATCGGCGGCGTGGCCAGGTGCGTGACAGCCTGCTCGCCCTGATCCGGCTCGCCGCTGCAGGCGATGCCAAGGCGGCGCAGGTCTTCGGCCGATAGCTCCTTGCGTCGCGGCCACAGCGCCAGCAGACAAAGGAGCATCCCGATACCGGTGCCGGATATGATCGGAATTGGGTCCAGCTCGATGCGCCACGATCGGCCCTGGAACTTGACGTCGATCGTCGGCCCGCGCGAGGCGGCGCTCGGAGACACGTTCTTCTCCCGCGATTATCAGGCTTCTCCCGACGATCATCAGGCGGCTTCGGCGGCTCGGCTCCGTTGCGATTTGGCGGATCTGGCGGCCTTGGCTGTTCACGCGGCGCCAGCTGAGGGTCCAGTTTGGCAATGTCCGGCCCCTTGTAGGTCTTCGGCGGCTTCTGCGGGTACTGATCTGGCGGCTCCTCGTTGCGAAACTCCTTGGCCGGCCCGTATTCTGTTGGCAACGGCGGGGCCGGGGCGCGGGCGACGCATCCCCGAGGTGTCCAGTACTGCGGAGGGGCGCAGGGTCGCTGCACCGGTCGGGGCCTGCACTCCATTTTCGGCTGGCCTGGCTCGCAGACCTGTTTGCGCTCGTCATGACAGTCCTGAGCCGGCCGATTGTGGCAGGACTGCTCCGGGTAATAGCCGCAGACTTCCTTCGATGCGACGTGGCACTCCTGCTTGGCAACCGGCCCGCAGATCTTTTGCAATTGTGGCTTGCAGTGTCTGCCTGGCTGCTGCGCCGGGTTGGGGCGTTGGACGCTTGGCGGCCGATGCGGATAGTAGGGTCGATGATGATGTCTGTATGGCCTCTGCAGCCGGATGCGCCGAAGCTTTGGCCGGTATGACTTCACCTTGTTGTAGGAACCCAACTGCTGAGCCGCATAGGCTGTGGAGGCCATCCGATACCCCGAGCTGCAAGTCGTCCTGTAGACCGGCCTGCAGTGGTACACGGCTCGAGAGGTGCACACCCTCTCCGGCACTTGACGACACTTCCTGACGTTGTTGGTCACGCATTCCTGCTTCACCACGGGACGGCAGACGCGCTCGGTCACGTAGTGACATGCAGGAGCAGGCGCAGGACCTCGTTCGCAGGTCTGAACGTAGCAATAGGCCGCGTCGCAGTGGAAGCCGCTCGGCTGGGCCATGCTCTCCGAGCCCACCAATCCCATCGCCACCAACGGCGCAACCAGGCGCGCACGGGCTTGGCCCCGCCTGAAGCGCAGATCCGGGTCGAACACACACACCCTCCGTCGTATGAAGGCCCGCGCCCTTCAGCAGATCTCGTGCGAATTGACTCCCAGCGCTATGAACGCGAATTGCACCACTCCAATGTGGCCAACAGGGGTGCAGAGCCCGAGGCCTCCAATGCCCCCGCAGTGGGTCACTTGCCCGCAGGATAGCAACTGCCTAATGTTCCTGGCGATGCTGCACAGCACATCCGACCGCATGCAAAATCGCTATGGATGAATCATGCAACAACCTGTCGAGCGCAGCGAGCGGCTTTTGCTTCTTCTCTCGGCGGCGGAGTTCGCCGCGGTTGAGGACTTTCGTCGCAGGCACCAGTTGTCGAGCCGCGCGGAGGCCGTCCACGAGATATTGAGGCGCAGCCTCGGAGTGGCGGAGCCGAAGGTCACCGCACGTGCTCCCGTGAAGCCGGCCGGGCGGCTTGCCCCTGACGAAGCCTATGACGAAGCCCTGGCATCGGGCGAAAAGGCGCTCGTTGAACGAGCCGTAGCGCGACGCCTGGCACCTGCGTCGATCGCGCCAGGCAGCGGACGGGGAACCGTGTCGCGGCCCCGCCACTTTCTTTGCGAGCAGGGCAAGATGCAGGGCTAGAAGCGGCGTTGCGCCACCCGTCCGACATTCGGCGGGGTTGGCCGCAGTCGTCCGCTCTCGAAGGCCTGGAGACCATCCGCCACCCCAATCGATGCGACCGACCCTGAGCACTCATTCTGAGCCTCTTCCAGCTTGTCACCCAAGAGACCGTACAGCGCGGCGAACCCAGCCGGGCCATGGCTCGGGTCGGAGCACCTCGACAATGTCCTTCGCCACCCCGCGGATGCTCTTCGGCAACTGTTCGTTCAAAGTCATTGTCGCTGAGCCTCGGGCCGAGCTACTGTATCGGCCTCTTCTCGTAGCTCGCACACGCCAACTGCATTTAGCAGGCGCGGGGGATGTCCAGCTTCTTCATCAGTCACGCGGCAGCCGACGGTGCGAAACTCGCAGCCGAGTTGGTCGCTAGACTAGAGGCTGCGGGGCAAATCTGCTGGGTTGCCCCTCGCGATGTCGCCGCGGGCCGCACCTACCCAGCGCAGATCATGGCCGCGATTCGTGACTGCCGAGGCGTTGTCTTGCTTGTAACCCCCGCTGCGAACCATAGCGCCGACGTCTTGCAGGAGGTGCAGGTCGCTCATGCGCAGAAGAAGATTATCGTCCCCGTCATCGTCGGCGACCTTTCGCCATCGGATGACCTCGCCTTCTTTTTGGCGGTCAGACACCGCATCGCATGGACTACGGCAGACGCAATTTGCGTTGCCGTGCTTCAATCGCTCCCAGCAACTCATGTTGCTCCCAAAGCGATGAACGCGCTCGATGCCATCGCAGCCGCGGCCGCGACAGAGGAAGGCATCACGGGCTCGTTCACTATGGGCGTTCGGGCCACTGGCTCGGAAGGCTGGCTAATGTCCGAAAACGACTACAGGGATCCGCGTTGTCTGTCGGTATACCTCGACGGAGAAGCACGGCGTCAGCTCACGAAGCTGCACGGAGAAGATCCTACGATCTTTTTCAAAGGGCGCACCATTGTCGTTCTGGGCACAGCCAAGAAGCAGCGAATTGATTTCGTTTCTGGCGGAAAGAGTACCGGCCACTACTACTATCAAACGCATGTCGATGTGACCGACGCGAGAGTCAAATTCAACTCGTGGCCGCCGATCACCGTGAGTGATTCCTCTGTCGCACTTTCGGTTTGACCCTCGCAATGAACCAGTCGCCGGGCCGGCGGGGTGGTCGAGTGAGTTGTTGAACCCAAATTTTGATGCAGCTGCTCAGGACCGGAGTTGGCACTTCACGTTCCGTAGCCGATGAGCGCCTGCCGGGTGGAGCAGACCAAGACTTGGCCGCGGCTGTCCGTTGGCCGGGTCGCGCAACTCCGGCTTCACGCGGTTGCTTGCAGGCGGCGCTTGCTGCAATCAAGCTTGCCGCACCCTGTAGAGCGGGTCGCCGAAGTGCAGATAGTTCGCCCAATCGCGCTGGCTGACGCT
Source organism: uncultured Alphaproteobacteria bacterium (assembly GCA_963738065.1). Classification (GTDB taxonomy): domain Bacteria; phylum Pseudomonadota; class Alphaproteobacteria; order Rhizobiales; family Hyphomicrobiaceae; genus AWTP1-13. The sequence goes on along the minus strand of CAVTVO010000006.1, from coordinate 133,003 downwards.
CTTGGTGGCCTGCCTCGCCTCGCGCATGGCGGCGCTCAGTGACTTGCCGGAGAGCAGGCCGCTATAGAAGGTATTGGCGAATTTGAGCGCGGCGTCGTCGTTGACCGGCCAATAGGTGCCGATGAAATTGGCGATGCCATTGAGCAGGAAGCTCTCGGCCAAGCTCACCTGGCCCACGAAATGGGTGCTCTTCTTGGCATCGGCAGCCGGGGCCCCGCGCATTCGTCCAGATTCGCAGGCGTTGAGAAAGATCATGTGCGGCAGCTTGCTCAGCTCGAGCAGATCCGAGGCCGTCAGCCGCCCATCCTTCAAGATGAGCCCGCTCGCCTCGGGCTTCAGCTCCACGAAATCGGCATGCCCCGCATAGTGCAAGAGGTCGTAGTTGCCCGAGCCCAGCTCGCTGAGGACGTTGGCGCGTGACGCGTCGGCACCTCTGAGCGTCAGGACATGGCCGCGGTTGGACTTGAACAGCTGCGTCAGCTGCTCGCCCTCGTTCTGAGCGCCGGTAAGGTCGCCGGTCGGGTTCTCGACCACCAGCATTCGCAGCGTTGCTTCCGGGGGAAGCATGGGCCGGCCAGCGACGTGCGCACGAGTGGCAATGCGGTAGAGGCGGCTTACGCCCAGCTCGAGCGCAGGACAGCGATCATTGAAGTAGAACGCCTCCCACGGAATCGTGGAGCTGGCCTGGTCGTGAATGATGACAAGATGTGCCGTCGTCTTCTGCAGGCTGCGGCTGATGAGCTCCTGCATCGAGGCCGGAACATACGTGTTGGCGAGCGAGCCGCCGATCTTGGCATCGAATTCGCGCAACTTCGCAATGGTTTCTGCCAGGCGGGACTGCTCGGCTGGGTCGAGCGCCTGCTGGTAGAGCTGGATGGCGGCGCCGAGCTCGGCCGAGAGCAGGCAGTACTCCAAGTTGGTCTCCGAGGTATGCAGCACTTGCAGATAGACCGGGGTCGTCGGCGGCGGGGCCGGCAGCGTGGGCTCCCCACCGCGCACGCGGTTCTGCGCTTCCGAAACCACCACCTGGTACCCAAGCCGGGCAAAGTAGCCCTCGTCGATCAGAGCCTTTATCTCGCGCCGGATCGTTTCGCTGCGATCCTTGTCGACCTCGCTGATCGACAACTTCTGCACGCCTTCGCTCTCCTTGGTGCCCGTCAGCCCGTGCAAAAAGCCCGTCAGGAAGCGCACCACGAAGTCCTTGATGCTGAGGCCGGTGCCGACGCCCATGGGCACCGTGGCAAACTCCAGGATCTTTGCGTTGGAGAGGGCCTTCGCAAGCTTCTCGCCGACGATCTCGAGCACGGCGGGGGCAAACGCATTGATCGCCCCCATTCCGGCAAAGATCAGCAGCGCGGTGAGCGAACGCTCGTGCTGCGGCATCGGCACGACAGAGATCTCGCCGACGCGGCTGTCGAATGCACGACCCTGGGCCATGGTTCCCAGCAGGCCGCCCAGCTTCTCATCGAGCGCCAAGGCCGCGCCCCGGGTGCCGGTCGGGTTGATGTGCTCGAAGACGCCGACCGCATAGGCCGGGGCCGACACATCCGTGATGCTCCCGCAGTTCAGGACGATCTCGAGGCGACGCAGCGCCGGGGCCTGGGCTGCGACCGGCGCTGCCTGCGCATTGGTCGACCGCCCCTCCTCGAGTGCCGGGCGGGATCGTGTTTCCATGCGCGTGGGCACGTCCTCCTGGGGCCCCACGGTATGCGGCGGCGGCGGGCTTCAACGAGCGGCCGCACGACGGTGATCGGCAGCGCGCGCACGAACTCCAGCTCCATGACGTGGTGGCCGATCTGCAGGCTCTGGCCTTCGCGCCAGAGCGATGTTCCGATCCTGCTCCGCCCGTCTATCACGCTGCCGTTGGTCGAGTTGAGGTCCGTGAAGACGACCTCCCCATCCCTGATTTCGAGGCGCGCATGCGCGCGTGACACCCGCTCGTCCTCGATCACGATGCTGTTGTCGGAGCTGCGGCCGATCGTGACCACGCTGCCGACCGGGAACGTCGCCGACCCACTGCCTCCGCCTCCGGCTGGACCACCGGATCGCCAGGTAATGCGTACGCCGTCCTTCCGCTCGCCCATCGCCATCAACCAACCTCCAGGTGACTCGCAAGCATGCTCGAGATTGTGGCGTCCGCCCGTCCCGCACGCGACGGGCTACCGCCTTCTAGCCCAGCTACATGACCGGGTCGGGGCAAAGGATCTCTGCAGCGAAGATTACGGTTCCCTGCGGGCATGAGCTTTGCCGGTGCACGCCAGCCTAGTCGTTTCCGCCAGCGGGTGCTGTATCCTAGAGCATAGGAAAGGGGAACCTTGGCGCCCGCTTTCAGCCCGCGACCAGCTCGCCTTGGAGCTGATCGCCATGGCGGCGGCTGGAGGAGCCGTGCGGTCTTGGGGGTGGTGGCGCGCGGCTCAGTTGAACTTGTAGCCCAGGCGGACGCCGCCGCTGGTGAGGCCGCTGTTGCGGTCGCACAGGCCCGCGTTGGACATATGCGCCAGCGTGCCGTAGAGGCGCCAATGCTGCGTGAGGGAGAAGCCCAGCGAGCCCAACTCGCGGAAATTCACCGGACAGCCGAACGCGCTGCCGGGGCCTTCGGTTGGACCGTCATGGAGAGAGCCGCCGAACGACAGCTCCAGCGAGAAGCGCTGGCGCAGCGGGATGTCCCAGGTGAGGCCCGAGTAAACCTGGCTGGTGTCGCCGTTGACGTTGATCGATGAGCCGACGTGAAGGCGCGGCCGCAAGAAGATGTCGGCGAAGCGGTTGCCGTAGACGATGGCCGGCCGGCTGAACAGTATCTCGGCGTTGACGTCCTCGCCGCCTTCCTCGGTCCCGGCCGGCTCGATGTGATGGCCCAGGACGCCGAGGCGCAGCTCGTCGATGAAATATCGGGATCCAGGCTCGCTCCGGGATTGCGCCGACGCGCGACCGCTTGGTGCCATCAGCCCTAGCAAAAAGGCCACAGCAAGGACGCAACAGCTACGCGGAACCTGACACGCGACACGCACGAGAAACGCCAACACACTCTTGCGCCCTCATCTGCCCCACACCTGTCAGGCAGCCCCCAAGCGCACCCCAAGGCTCAAGCTTCCCATGCCGGATCACCTGTTGCGAGAAGTCTTCTCGACCTGAGCACACATGGTTCGGAGCTGTTGCTCGCGCGCCACGGAAGAGGAACGCCCGCCGCTCGATTCCCGCGGAGACGGGTCAGCTCACTGAGGATGCACGCGGGCAGTGCGAGTTTGCGCCCTATGCCGACCGCCGCCAGCTTTGCCGCCCATTGATCGAGCTGCGGCAGGATCACATCGGACTTGGCGGAATCCATGCTGAGCACGATCCGCTCGATGCCGGCGTCGCGATAGGCGCCCCAGGCAGAGGCATCGTGCTCGGCGCCGAAGGCGGTGATGGGGAGCTTGCGGCCGGCCGCCTTCTCCATCTCGCGGTACTCCGGCAGCTTGTCGAGGAGGCGGTAGGTCGGACGCCGCGCGTGCGGCATCCACCCGTCGCCGTAGGCCAGCGCGCGGCGGGCGCCGTAGGGCAGGCCACCCCCGACCAGCACGGGCGGGTGCGGCTTCTGAACCGGTTTCGGCCAGGTCATCATCGGTCCGAACTTGACGAACTCGCCCTGAAATTCCGGCTTGGACTTGGTCCAGATCGCGCGCATGGCCTCGATGCGCTCGCGCATCACCTTGTTGCGGGCCTTGAAGTCGGTGCCGTGGTCGGCCATCTCCTCGGCGTTCCAGCCGGCCCCAACTCCGAACAGGAACCGACCTGCGGAGATCTGGTCGATGCTGGCGACCGACTTGGCCGTCTGGATCGGGTCGCGCTGCGGCACCAGGCAGATGCCGGTCGCAACCCTGAGCCGCGTGGTGACGGCCGCTGCCGCCCCGAGCACGACGAAGGGATCCATGACGTCGTAGTATTTCTTCGGCAGGTCGCCGCCCGGCGGATAGGGCGAGAGGCGGGACAGGGGGATGTGGCTGTGCTCGGGGCACCAAAGCGACTCGAACCCCCGCTCCTCGAGCGCGCGGGCGAGCTCTGTCGGCGCGATCGAGTAGTCCGTGACGAACATGGCGACGCCGACATGCATGACTGCTTCCCTCTCGAGGCGCACGCTATGGGCCAGGAGCCGGAGACGGCTGCCGCGCGCCCAACGGCCACACTAAGACAGCGCAGCCAAGCGGTCATCATGTTTGGCAAGACGGGGAGAACGCTGAAGGCGCGTCGCAGGAACACTCGGCCCAGCCCTCGGATCACCTTCAAGCGGAGGAAGACGCTATTGGTTCGAGGAATCTCTTTGCTGCGACTCGAGGCTTTTCTCGAGTTTGGGTTGATCCTGCCGCGGCGGCAGGTCCCCTCCCGCGCGCGCATAGGGATTGCGTTGCTCCTGCTGCATTTGCCGCTGCTGGATCAGCTGCTTTTGTTGTCGCGAGAGCGTCGGCAGGTTCGCGGTGGACATGAGCACCCCTCCTTGCCCGCTGGGATAGGACTGCGTGTATCCCCGTCAGGAACGCACGGCCGCGGGCTAGGTTCCACCAGCTGAGACGGGTGAAATCGCCTCGAGATTAATACAAGAGAACCGTTCGGGCCGTGCTGGGACAAGGCCGACGGCCGTGCTACAGAAACGCATAGAGCGTCGTCACGCCTACGACCAAAAGCAGCCCGAAATAGGCCAGGAGAACGGCGCTCGCCCATCGGTCGTCCGTATCGCCATCGTCCACGATCGGCATGGGCCCACGACAGACGGGAGGCAGGCGGCGATCGGGGCGGTAATCGGAATGGGGCATGGTAGCAGTCTCTTTCCGGCTATCGTCGTGATGTGAACGTCACTGCTATGCTGCAGGTTCCGCTGCTGCCGGGCCGCATGATGGTCGGCCCTGCGGGAATGTCTGTTGCGCGCCGAGGCTGAGGTCTTACGCGATGGTGTCGGGAAGCGAGCGTGCGCTTGGCGGCACGGGTGCCGCGGGGTTGTGGCTTGGTGCACGCGCCGTGCTGGGCGCCGTGAGCGGTGTGCGCAACCTGCGGGCGGTGCTGCTCTCGCTCCTCCTGGTCGGCGCCACGACGCTTGGCCTGCTCGGCGTCGACCGTGTCCTCCATCTCTCGCACGTGTCGATTGCCTACGTCGCGCCTGTGCTGATGGCGGCGACGCTGCTCGGGCTCGTTCCGGCCCTGATCGTGGCCGTGGCCTCGATCGCCGCATCGGCTTTCATCTTCTACCCCCCGATCTACGACCTGCGTGTCTCCGACACGCAGCAACTCGTCGATCTCACGCTGTTCGTCATAGTCGCCGTGACGACGAGCCAGCTTGCGGCTGTCGCGCGGACGCATGCGGCCCGGGCCGAGGAGCGCGAAGGCGAGATCCGGGCACTCTACAATTTCTCGCGCCGTCTCGCCGTGGCGACGGAGCCCTCGGAGATCTCCGCCGCCATCCAGGATCACCTGAGCGTCATGACGGGCCGGCCGGTCGCCTATTTCGCCGCCGGCGAGCCGGGCACCGCGGCGAGTGCGCAGCGATCGGGCCCGGCCGTTCCCGAGGTGGTGCGCGAGGCGGTCGATGGTCTGTCGCGCAGTCGCCAGCAAAGTGCCAGCCTGTCGGTGGACGATGTGGCGACGGGGACCCGCTGGCTGGTGCGCTCCGTGTCGCACAGAAACCCGGCCTTCGGGCTCCTCGCCATCGACATGGGGACGATCGGCGAGGCAGAGCACGCAGCCATGCAACAGCGCATCGACATCCTCCTCGCCGACGCCACCGCCACGCTCGAGCGCCTGGACGTGGCGCGCGCCATCAGCGAGGCCAAGCTGCGCGCCGAGGCCGAGACGCTGCGGGAGGCCCTGATGGGCTCGGTCACGCACGGCCTGCGCACGCCGCTGGCCTCGATCATCGGCTCCACCTCGATTCTGGTGGAGACTCCGGCCGTGGCGCAGGACGCGCGCTCGGCAAGTCTCGCCGGCATCGTGCGCGACGAGGCCGAGCGCCTCGACCACGACATCCAGCGGCTGCTCAACGCCAGCCGGATCAGCAGCGCCGGCGTACGTCCGCATCTGGCCTGGACCGATCCCGCCGACATCGTCAACGCCGCGCTGGCAAGCCGGCGCCGCGCCTTGGCCGAGCACCGGATCGCGCTGCGGCTCCCCGAGGAGCTGCCGCTCGTGCATGTCGATCCGGTGCTGATCGAGCAGGCCCTGGGCCAGCTCATCGACAACGCCGCCAAGTACTCGGCCCCCGGCAGCACCATCCATATCGAGGGCGGTCAGCGGGGCGAGCGGGCCGCCATCGCCGTGCGCGACGAGGGCGCCGGCCTGACGGCGCAGGAGCAGCTGCGCGTCTTCGAACGGTTCTATCGGGGCGAGCGCACCGCTGCCGCGGCCACCGGCTCGGGACTGGGCCTGTGGATTGCGCAGGCGTTCGTGGCGGCATGCGGCGGCCGGGTCGAGGCCACGAGCCCTGGGGCAGACCAGGGTGCGACCATCACCATGCTGCTGCCTGCCCCCTCCTTCGCAAAGATGGCGCCGCACGGAGAGATGCCCGGCGACGCGTCGGGAGACGCCAATGAATAGACAGCCGCCGGTCGCCCTCGTCGTCGACGACGAGGTTCAGATACGCAGGTTCCTGCGCGCCGGCTTCGAGCTCGACCAGTTCGTGGTGCACGACGCGGCGACCGGCGCCGAGGGCTTGCGCAGCGCCACGCTCAGGCCCGTCGACATCATCATCCTCGATCTAGGCCTGCCCGACATGGATGGATCCGAGATCGTGCGGCGCGTGCGCTCGTGGTCGGCCGTGCCGATCATCGTCCTGTCGGTGCGCGCGAGCGAGGGGGAGAAGGTGCGCCTGCTCGAGCTCGGCGCCGACGACTATGTGGTCAAGCCCTTCGGCATGGCCGAGCTGCTGGCGCGGGCCCGCGCTGCCTTGCGCCGGCATACGCGCGGCGCCATCAGCGAGCCGGTCGTGAGGGCGGGCCCGCTCGCCATCGATCTCGCCCGGCGCGTCGTCCTGCTCGACGGCAAAGAGGTGCAGCTTTCCCCCAAGGAATACCGGCTGCTGCAGGTGCTCGCCCAGCATGCCGGCAACGTCGTCACCCACCAGCATCTGCTCAAGGAGGTCTGGGGCCTAACTCACGTCAACGACGGGCACTACCTGCGCATCCTGGTGCGCAAGATCCGCAGCAAGATCGAGGCCGATCCCACCCAGCCCCGGCTGCTGACCACCGAGCTCGGCGTCGGCTACCGGTTGGCGCAGTAGTCGCCGAGCCCGCGGGAAGCGCAGACCTGCCGCCGACCTCAGGGGCAGGCGACGATCTCGTTGGGTCGGGCGCCGAAGCAGATGCGTTTGCCCGAGTTGGAGGACGCGCGCGGCTGGGGTGCCGGGCGGTCGGCCCATGCGCGTCTGGGCTCGCGCCTGCGCTCTTGCGCCGGTTCCTGACGTGCCCGGCGCGGCTTGTTGACGACTGTCGGCACGCAGCGGTCTCCCACCGCCTTCTCGTCGTCATTGCATACGAGGGGACATACCCGCTCGCGCCTGCTTTGCGCCGCGTCGAGCACGGACACGTTGGGCTCATCGGTGCCGACGTTGAGCTTGGCGTGGCGCACGAAGTCCTTGAGAGCGGAGCGGCTCTGTTCGCCCCACACGCCGTCGGCCTCGCCATCGAGGCAGCCCACGCGCTTCAGCTCCCGCTGCAGGGCGCGTGCAAGCTCCATGTTGTTGGTGGCGGGCGGGGTGATTGCCGCGGGCGCGGGCGGCGCTACGGGTTCCGGCGCCCGCGCCGTCTTCTCCTGGTCGCGCAGCGTAGACAGCCGGTTGCGCGCCTCATCGGCGAACTTGCCCGAGGGGAAGCTTGCCAGGTAGCTCTGCAGCGCGTTGGGATCGCGGCTGTCGCGCACGAGCACCCAGAAGTTGGTGTCGAGGTCGGCGGATGCCGGCGGCTGCGCCGTGCCGACGCCGCTCTCGCCGGAGCTCGCGCCCGACTGCGCCTTCGCGGGCGCATCACCAAGTCCAATTCCCAGGCCCAGTGCCACACACAGGGCTGCGCCGAATACAGGTATCGTCGTCGTGCGGCGGCTGACCATGACGTCCTCCGTCTGGTGCTCTCGTTGTCGATCTGCAGCACGTATAGGCGCGCTCTGCGCCGGGGGCTGTGCCCCCTGTAACACCATATCATAAACAACCCCTGCACACGCCCGCCGGCCCAACGCGGCCGCGCGAGGAGCGTTCCAAGGCCGCCCGGCAGCGGTGCGCGACTGGCTATTGCGAGCGCGGGACCTGCGGGGCGGCAGGTGCGGGCGGCCCCAGCTTGTCGAGGACGCCGCCGCGCGGTGCGGCGGGCGCGCCCGCCTCGCCAGGCTTGGCGGGCGCCGACGCCGGCGTGTCGAAGATCGAGCGCGTGCCGGCTGGGCGTGCCGCAAGCAGCGACAGGCCCAGGCTCGTCACGAAGAAAGCGGCCGCCAGCCCGGCCGTGACGCGGGTCAGGAAGTTGGCGGCCCCCCGCCCCGACATGAAGCCGCCACCCCCACCGATCCCGAGCGCGCCGCCTTCGGAACGCTGCAACAGCACGACGCCGACCAGCGTCAGGGCGATAAAGAGGTGGATAATGAGCAGAACGGTGATCATCAGCGCCTTTCCGGGAGGGCATACCGGCCCAGAGTTTCCGCGCTTTTACACCAGCAGCGAGCTCCCCGCCAGCATCGGTATGCCAAGGTCCCGGTTCGACCCGCGACCCATGCGCGGCCGTCCTACGGCTTGCTGGCGAAGGGGGAGGCGCCCGGATCCGCCGGCGGGCGGTAGGCATCGTCCTTCGCCTTCGCTTTGCCTTTCTTGGCGGACGCCGATTTGTGTGTGGTCTTCTTGACGGTGGAGGGGGTGGTGGTGGGCGAGACGGGCGCGGCGGCGGCCACAGGCGCCTTGGCCGCGGGCTCCTGCTTGCCGGCGGGCTTGTCCGGCGGGACGGCCACCGCAGCCTTGCGGGGCTCCTTCTTCTGGGTCTTGGCCTTGTGCGCCTTGTGGGTCTCGCCGGCCTTGCCGCCTGGCGCGTGCGCGGGATCGAGCTCGGGATCCCTGTGCAGGCGCACCAGCGACTTGCTGTTGCAGCGGAACTGCAGCTGCTCGTCGACCTCCAGCAGGTGGCGGATCTGCTCGAGCTTGTCGGGCTCCAGGTTGGTCTTGGCCCACTGCGGGCCCTTGCTCATGTTGGCGCGCGTGCCGGCGTGCTCGAGCTCTCCCTGCTCGACCTTGAGCTTGGCGCAGCCGTCCTTGCTGAGCGGGGTGGCTTTGGCAGTGACAGCGTGCAGCAGCAAGGCGGCAGCCAGAAGCGAGACACTGCGGCGCATCATGGGCTTGAACGAGCTCCGATTCGGCGGCGCATCAACGGGCTCTCGCCACTAATCCCTTTCGGCCGTTCGGGTCAAGGTCCGCATGCCGCGATGATGGCGAGGAAGTCGTCGGCCTTCAGGCTGGCGCCGCCGACGAGCGCGCCGTTGACGTTGTCGACCGCCATCAGGGCGCGGGCGTTGTCGGGCTTCACCGAGCCGCCATAGAGGATGCGCATGGCGCGCCCCTCGGTCCCGAGCCGCTCGGTGAGCGCCTCACGCAGGAAGGCGTGCACATCGGCAACATCGCCCGTTGTGGGCGTGAGGCCTGTGCCGATCGCCCATACCGGCTCGTAGGCGATGACGGTATCGGCCGCGCCGGCCTTGTCCGGCAGAGATCCAGAGAGCTGGCGCCCGACCACATCCAGCGTGAGCCCGGCGCGGCGTTCGCCCGCCGTCTCGCCGACGCACACGATCGCGGCAAGCCCCGCCCGGTGCGCTGCCACCGCCTTGGCCTTCACGTCTGCGTTGCGCTCGCCGTGATCGGTGCGGCGCTCCGAGTGGCCGACGATCACCGCGGCCGCCCCGGCATCCTTCAGCATCTCGGCGGAGATGTCGCCCGTGTGGGCGCCGCTGGTGGCGCAATGGCAATCCTGGCCGCCGATCAGGAGCCCCGAGCCCTGCACCTCGCGCGCCAGCAGGGCAATCAAGGTCGCCGGTGGGCAGATCATGGCGTCGACGTCTGCCGCCAGGCCCGCTTGTCCAAGCCGGTCGCGCACGCGCCGCGCCTCCCCGAGCATGGGCATGAGCCCGTTCATCTTCCAGTTGCCGGCCACCAGCGGCCGGACGCGGGAGGTGGGTGATACCGATGCCATGCTCGGCTCCTCTCGTGCGGTCCCCTCTCCCCGCACGCGGGGAGAGGGAGTGCGGCCGCCCTTGCCGGGGCGAGCCGGGGTTCATAATATGCCGCGCATCCGCGTCAAGTGACGACAACTCGAACGCGATCTTCGCCCGTCAGCGCCGCCAACGCCAGAGCATTGCGAGGTGCCGGCCGGCGGCAACCCGGAAAAGTCGACCCATGCTTGATGCAATGCGACGCGGTGCAGTGAATTGGCTGGCAAAGATCCTGCTCGGCCTCCTGATCGTCGCTTTCGCCGTCTGGGGCGTGGCCGACGTCTTCCGCAACTACGGTCGCGGCACGCTCGCCCGCATCGGCAACACTGAGATAACGCTGGAGGATTACCGCCAGGCCTACCAGGACGAGCTCGCCGCCATCTCGCGCCGCCTGGGCCGCCGCCTGACGAGCGAGCAGGCCAAGCTGCTGGGGGTCGAGCAACGCGCACTTTCGCGCCTGGTGGGCGCCGCGGCGATCGACGCACACGTGCGCCAGCTGCACCTGGCGCTGTCCGACAAGGGCATGGCCGACCTGATCCGCCAGGATCCTGCCTTCAAGGGGGCAGGCGGCGCTTTCGACCAGCGTACGTTCCAGGGCTACCTGCGCCAGAACGGCATGTCGGAGGCCTACTACGTCTCCACCCGGCGCAAGGAAGAGGTAAGGGAGCAGCTGACCGACACGCTGCTCGCCGGCCTCGCTCCACCGCAGCTGATGATCGACTCGATCTATCGCTACAACGAGGCCCGGCGCGTCATCGAGCATTTCACGCCCGACTACGACAAGCTCATCAAGGCGCCGGAGCCCGACGAGGCCAAGCTCAAGGAATACTACGAGCAGAACAAGCACCGGTTCGTGACGCCCGAGCTGCGCAAGGTTGGCGTGCTGCTGCTCACTCGCGATGAGGTCAAAGCCCGCCTGACCATAGCCGAGGACGACATCAAGGCCGCCTACGAGCGCGACAAGGAGAAATTCGACATCCCCGAGAAGCGGCGCATCCTGCAGCTGTCATTCCCGGACCTGGCCGCGGCGGAGAAGGCCTACGCCGACCTCGCCAAGGCCAAGGACTTCAAGCAGGCCGCCGCCAAGCTCGGATTCAAGGACAGCGACATCGAGCTTGGTCTGCTCGCCCGCAAGGACATGATAGACCCCAAGATTGCCGAGGCCGCCTTCACGCTCAAGAAGGACGAGCTGTCCAGGCCCGTGCAGGGCCAATTCGCCGTCATGCTGTTGCGCGTGAGCGAGATCGTGCCCGGCAAGAAGCGCACCTACGACGATGTCAAGGGCGAGATCAAGGAGCGGCTGGCCGACGAGCGCGCCAACCACGAGCTGCAGGCCCTGCGCGAGAAGGTCGAGAACGAGCGATCGGCCGGCAAGCCGCTGCGGGAGATCGGCGAGGCCTTGAAGCTGTCGTTCCGGGAGATTGCGGCCATCGACCGCAACGGCAAGGATGGTGAGGGCAAGCCGGCTTTGGAGCACGCCGAGGCGGCGCGCATCGCGCAGGCGGCGTTCGCGGGCACAGTCGGCATCGAGGCCGATGCCACCGATCTGAGCGACGGCGGCTACGCCTGGGTCGATCTGGTTTCGGTCACGGCCGAGAAGCAGAAGCCGTTCGAGGCGGTGCAAGCGGAGGTGAAGGCCGGCGCCATCGAGCAGGAGCGCCGCAGCGAGATCGCCACCGCCGCCACCAAACTGGTGGAGCGCATCACGGCCGGCGAGAGCTTCACCGCGCTCGCCACGGAGGTGGGCGGCAAGGTCGCAACAACGGCGCCCGTCACGCGCAACACTTCCCCCGAGGGCCTGCCCCACAACGCCGTGCAGCTGGCCTTTACGCTGCCCAAGGGCGGCGCCGCATCCGCGCTCGCGACCGACGGCAAGGCGCGCATCATCCTGCGCGTCACCGACGTGATCGCCGCGCCCCCGCCGACGCAGGAGCAGACCGACCACCTCAAGGGCGAGCTCGCGCGCCAGATGCAGAACGACACGATCGCGGAGTATGTGGCGGGGCTGCAGTCGCGCTACGGCGTCACCATCAACGAGGCCGCGGTCAAACAGGCCCTGGGGGTCGACCGCGACCAGCCCGACACCGAGTGAGCCTGCGAGACCGCCGGCAGGCAGGACCAGATCCATGACCAAGCTCGACGCCGCACCGACCGACTTCGAGGCCCTTCCCGCCCGCTCGGCCTTCGCCGCGCTCTACCGCAAGGGCGAGCCGCAGGTGGTGTGGACGCGGCTCGTGGCCGACCTCGAGACGCCGGTATCGGCCGCCCTGAAGCTGAGCGACGGCCAGCCCATCAGCTGCCTGCTGGAGTCGGTGGAGGGTGGTGCGGTGCGCGGGCGCTATTCCATCATCGGCATCGCCCCCGACGTCGTCTGGCGCGCCTTCGGCGATCGGGCCGAGATCAATCGCCAGCCGCTTGCCGATGCAGCGGCCTTCGAGGTCGAGGAGCTGCCGACGCTGCCATCGCTGCGGGCGCTGCTCGCCTCCTCCCGCATCGAGCTGCCCTCCGAGCTGCCGCCGATCGCCGCCGGCGTGATCGGCTACATGGGCTATGACACCGTGCGGCTCATCGAGCGCCTGCCCAACGAGGGGCCCGACGTGCTGGCCGTGCCCGATAGCGTGTTCGTGCGGCCGACGCTGATGGTGGTGTTCGACGCGGTCAAGGACGAGATGATCGTGGTCACGCCGGTCTATCCGCGGCCGCAGCTCGAGGCACACGCGGCCTATGCCGCCGCGGTGGAGCGCCTGCGCGGCGTGGTCGCTGCCCTCGACGAGCCGTTGCCGCACGCCACCAGCATGTCGGGCGTCGAGCTTGCCCTGCCGGCGCCCGCTTCCAACACCACGCCGGAAGAATTCGAGGCCATGGTCGGGCGCGCCAAGGAGTACATCGCCGCCGGCGACATCTTCCAGGTGGTTCTGGCGCAGCGCTTTGCCGTGCCCTTCTCGCTCCCCTCCTTCGCCCTCTATCGGGCGCTCAGGCGCACCAACCCCTCGCCGTTCCTGTTTCATCTCGACTTTGGAGCCTTCGCGCTGGTCGGCTCGAGCCCCGAGATCCTGGTGCGGGTGCGCGACGGCGAGGTGACGATCCGGCCGCTTGCGGGTACGCGCCGACGCGGGGCCACCCCGGAGGAGGACAAGGCTCTCGAGCAGGAGCTCCTCCACGACCCCAAGGAGCGCGCCGAGCACCTGATGCTGCTCGATCTCGGCCGCAACGATGTCGGTCGCGTCGCCAAGATCGGCAGCGTGCGCGTCACCGAGAGCTTCGCCATCGAGCGCTACAGCCACGTCATGCACATCGTCAGCCACGTGCTCGGCGCTCTCGATGAGCGCCACGACGTGATCGACGCGCTGATGGCGGGCTTCCCCGCAGGCACCCTGTCGGGGGCGCCGAAGGTGCGGGCCATGGAGATCATAGACGAGCTGGAGAAGGAGAAGCGCGGGCCTTACGGCGGCTGCGTCGGCTACTTCTCGTCCGACGGCGAGATGGATAGCTGCATCGTCCTGCGTACCGCGCTCGTCAAGGACGGGCAGGTCTACGTGCAGGCGGGCGCCGGCATCGTCGCCGACAGCGACCCCGAGGCCGAGCAGCTCGAGTGCGAGTACAAGGCCCGCGCGCTGTTCAAGGCCGCCGAGGAGGCCGTGCGCTTTGCCGGCCGGGCAAGACGCGGCAACCGGTAGCCTGGAACTGTCGCCAAAAGTCGAAGGGCCGCGGCAATTGCCGCGGCCCTCGCGAAGCCCATTGGATTTGGGTGCCGCCTACTTCAAGGGCGGTGCAACGAGCCGTTCGGGCCGATCGAGCTTCCAGCTCACCCGCAGTGTGATCGCGTCCGCATTCGGGCTGGCGACGTTGGCCGGCTGCGACGTATCGATCAAGCCACCCGTCAAGGTGCGCGTCACATTGTAGGTCGCGTCCTCGAACTCGTAGTGGCGATATTCCAGGCCCATCGTCCAGCCCGCCGCAAGAGCCATGTCGACGCCGCCGCCGATGTACCAACCGCTGTGCCGCTCATGGTCTTGATAGGGGTTGGAGGGATTTGCCTTGATGGAGATCTTCTCCGAGAAGGCGCCACTGGCATAGCCGCCGGTGAGATAGGGCATCCACTTGCCCATGGCCCAGCCGAGACGCGGGCCGATGGTGATCACGTCGTCGAGCCGCGCCGCGCACGTGAAGGACGTGTTGGGGCAGTCCGTCGAGGCATGGTCGTCCCGGAACGTTGACAAGATCGTGCCTTCCACGCCGAGCACGACGTTGCCGAACTGATGCTGGATGCCCATGTGGCTGCCGATCAATTCAGCATCGTGGCTGACGCTGAAGGCGGATGTGCCACCGACGCTGGCGTCCAGGTCCGACCACACGAAGCCCGAGTGGACGCCGAAATAGAAACCACTCCAAGTGGTGGGCGCGGCCTGCGCAGTCGGGGCCGCCCTGGGGGCAGCCATGCCGTCCGCGCTGGCGCTTACCGACATTCCGATCAGTGCACCGGCGGCGCAGGCCCCGGCAATGAAGTATCTCGCTTGTGCGAAAACAGATCTACAGCGGCGCATGGCTTGTTTTCCCTCCAAAGGCTCCGTGGCCATCCATACGCGCGACTCGGGCGGAGAGTAGATGCTGGCGCGAGTCGCGCCAATCGGCGTCAACGCGCCACCGACACCAAACGTGTTTGGCCGATCGCAGGCCTTTTCGAGCGGCAATTGATTGGAAAAACAGGCTTTTCCCTGAGAGAAGTCATGCTCCGCGAGCTGTTGTTGAACTGCAACTCACCGCCAATTTGCGCGATTTGACGGCAGACTTGCACAAACTTGCCGCAGCAACTTTGCGTTGAACACGAGTCACCGCTTCGCCGGTCAATAGCCAGCACCCCTGGCGTAGGACTTGCCATCGACTATCCTGGTGCCATGTTGACGCTGTCTTTGCTGCGCCACGCCAAATCGAGCTGGGACGATGCCTCGCTCGACGATTTCGAGCGCCCCCTTGCCAAGCGCGGGGAGGCTGCTGTCCCGCGCATGGGCGCGTTCATGGCCGAGCAGCGCCTGGCGCCGAAGCTGATCTTGTGCTCCCCAGCCGTGCGTGCGCGCCAAACCCTCGAGCTCCTCCTGCCGCATCTGCCCGACGGTCCCACCGTCGTCTACGAGGAGAGCTTCTATCTTGCCGCGCCGTCCGTACTGCTGGCACGCCTGCAGAAGGTCGCGGCCGGCATCGACCAAGTCCTCATCATCGGCCACGATCCCGGCATGCAGGCGCTGGCGTTGGAGGTGTCGGGCGACGGCGATCCTAGGCTGCTCCAGGCCCTCGCCGCCAAGTTTCCGACCGCCGGGCTTGCCGTGATCCGCTTCAAGGGGCGCGCATGGTCCAAGGTCGGACAGGGCACGGGGCGGCTCGAGCTGTTCGCGACGCCCAAGACATTGCCCTGATACGGCGCATGCCCACCGCCATGAAGGTTGCCTTGACCTTGGCCGCGCCCCTCCCCTAAACCAGGGTCATGCTCCTCCTCATCGATAACTACGACAGCTTCACCTACAACCTCGTGCACTTCCTGGGCGAGCTCGGCGCCGCGTGCCAGGTGGTGCGCAACGACAAGATTTCAGTGGCGCAGGTGCTGAAGCTCGCGCCCAAGGCCATCGTGCTTTCGCCCGGGCCCTGCACGCCCAACGAGGCCGGCATCTGCCTGGAGCTGATCGAGAAGGCGGGCCCGAAAATTCCCATCCTCGGCGTGTGCCTCGGCCATCAGGCGATCGGTCAGGTCTACGGCGGCAAGGTGATCCGCGCGCCGATCTTGATGCACGGCAAGCTCTCCCGCATCACCCACAAGGGAAAGGGCGTGTTCAAGGGCCTGCCCAAGAGCTTCGAGGCGACGCGCTATCACTCCCTCATCGTCGAGCGCGCGAGCCTGCCGGACTGCCTCCTCGTCACCGCCGAGACCACCCAGGGCGGCGCGCGGCTGATCATGGGCCTGCAGCACAAGACCCACCCCGTGCACGGCGTGCAGTTCCACCCCGAGAGCATCGCTTCCGAGCACGGCCACGACCTGCTCGCCAACTTCCTCGATCTGGCAGGCCTGACCCCGCGTCGCCGCAACGCACGCGCCGCCCGCCACGCAGCTTGAGCCGAGCCATGGACACCCAGCCCTCTCGAGACCTGCGCCAGCTGATCCAGAAGGTGTCTGGCGGTGCGACGCTGAGCGAGGACGAGATCCGCACCGCGCTCGATCAGATGACGGCGGGTGCCGCCACGCCGGCGCAGATGGGTGCCTTCCTGATGGCGCTCAGGGTGCGCGGGGAGACGGTGGAGGAGATCGCCGGCGCGGCACAGATGCTGCGCGCCAAGATGAACCGGGTGGAGGTGGCCTCCGACGCCATCGACATCGTGGGCACCGGCGGGGACGCGCACGGCACCTACAACATATCGACCTGCGCGTCCCTGATCGCGGCCGGCGCCGGAGTGAAGATCGCCAAGCACGGCAACCGGCGCGTCTCCTCCAAGTCGGGCGCCTCCGACGTGCTCTCCGAGCTCGGCGTCAAGCTCGAGGTGCCGCCCGAGACGATCGCGCGCTGCGTGAACGAAGCCGGCGTCGGCTTCCTGTGGGCGCCGATGCACCACCCCGCGCTCAAGCACTGGGCGGCGATCCGCGGCGAGCTCGGCATCCGCACCATCTTCAATCTGCTGGGTCCGATCTGCAATCCCGCGGGCGTCAAGCGCCAGGTGGTCGGCGTGTTCTCCTGGCACTGGGTCGAGCCCATCGCCCACGTTCTCAAGAGCCTGGGCGCCGAGCACGTCTGGGTGGTGCACGGCCACGACGGCCTCGACGAGCTCACCACCACGGGTGCCACCGACGTCGCCGAGCTCAAGGACGGGACGATCACGGTGTTCGAGGTGACGCCGGCCGATGCCGGCCTGTCGCCGGCGAAGCTCTCCGATCTCAGGGGTGGCGACGAGAAGGAGAACGCCGCCGCCATCCGCGCCGTGCTCGCCGGCGAGAAGACCCCGCTGCGCGACATCGCCATCCTCAATGCCGCAGCGGCCCTGATTGTCGCTGACAGGGCGGCCAACCTGCTCGACGGCGCCGCGCTCGCCGCCCACTCCATCGAGTCGGGTGCCGCGCAGAAGGCGCTCGACAAGCTCGTCGCCATTACCAGCGGGCGGGCGTGAGCGCGATCGGCGCAGACGCCAGGTCGCGCCGGGTCAAGGCGTCTTCGGGCGGCGCAGCAGCGACTGTCTTTGCGGGACGATCGCGTTGACGACCTGGGCGCGCCTGGCCGCGACTACGCGCGGGGCGCCTACGAACCTCACGCCCACCTCGTTGGCCTTGCGCCACACGACCTGGCAGTTGGCCTCGAGGCCGTCGAGCTCGATGATCAGCTCGAAGGTGTCGGGAACGGTGCGCGATCCCTCCACGCGCAGGCGCGCGCCCGTGGCAGAGAGGTCGCGCACGGTGCAAGGCGTGGTGAGGTGGCGGTCGTTGGAGGCGGCGATGCCGGCCTTCAACACGCGTCGGCGCGGCGACATGCGTCCATCGCCTTCCTTGGCGGCGGCATTGCCGGCTGCATTGAAAGGAAGGACCGTACCGCCGGTCCGGCTGGATGCGTCCAAAGGGGGCGTCTCGCGCACACGATTGCGGCCACTCCCCCACATGCCAGTCTCCCACCAAGGCATGAGAAGACCTTCAAGGAGATGTCGACGCGCGCGGCGTTTTTCGGGGCGCAGTTAATCATTTATGGCGCGCAGAGCGCCTTAACGCCTCGGCAATCATTCCGGGCCGCGCGCCTTTGTGCTCACCAGGCGATCTCCAGGATCTCCTTCACGTCCTCCACGCTCCGGATCGGGCGCGGATTGAGCTGCACGGGCTGATAGCCGAGCGAGCGCGTGGCGATCTCATCGAGGTTCTCGCGCTTGATGCCGACCGCGCGCAGCGTCACCGGCTGGTCGAGTCCCGCCACCAGCTCGCGCACGAGGTCGCCGGCGGGGCGGCCGGGCTGGCCCATGGCCGCCGCCAGGGCTTGCTGCCGCTCGGCGTTGACGGCCGCGTTCCATTTCAGCACCGCCGGCAGCATCACGCAGGAGGTGTGGCCGTGGGCAACGCCGAAGCTGGCGCCGAGCGCGTAGCCGATGCCGTGGCTGGCCCCCGTCGGGATGCCGGAGGCGCCCGCCGCGATCGCCTGCCACATGCCGATCTGGGCCTGGAGGCGAGGGGCCAGCTCCCGCGGCGCCCGCTTGATTGCCGGCAGCGCGCGGGCGAGCAGGCTGAGCCCCTGCAGCGAGAGTGCCTCGGTGCCGGCGTGGGCGCGCGGGTTGCAGTAGGTCTCCACCGCATGGTCGACGGCGCGGATGCCGGTGCAGTAGAGCAGCCAGTCCGGCGTATCGAGCGTGGCGGCGGGATCGAGCACGACTGCGCGTGGGGCGAACAGGCGGTGGCGGAAGGACTGCTTGGTGTGGGTCGCGCTCTCCGTGATGCCGGCGTTCTGCGTGAACTCGGAGGCCGACAGCGTGGTCGACACCGCCACCATGCGGATGGGGTTTGCGGGCAGCGGCAGATCGACGTCCTGGTAGCGGTCGGCGACGCGGTAGGGCTCCATTGCCGCGGGGCTGTCGAGCCCGAGCCAGAGGCAGAGCTGCATGGCTTTGGTGGCATCGATCACCGAGCCGCCGCCGACGGCAACGAGCAGGTCGGCGCCGGCGGCGCGGGCCGCCGCTGCTCCCGCCACCACGTCCTCGCGCGGGCTGTGCGAGCCGATGGTGGCGAAGGTGCCGACATGGGCAGGGCCCAGCGCCCGCTCGACCCGCTGCAGGGGTCCGTTCTCCTTCTGCGCCAGGGAGCGCGTCGAGGTGACGAAGATGCGCCTGGCGCCGATGCGGCCCGCCTCGGCCACCACCGCCTCGCCGGCCGCGACGCCGAACACGATGCGCTCCAGCGCCTGCACGTGGAAGACGCCGGAGACGAGCCCGGCTGTGGTGTCGCCCATCGGATCACTCATGATCGGCTCCGTTTGGCTGGGCCCGCTTGCGGATCGCCCGCTTCAAACCTTGACGGGCTCGTGGCTGCCAGCGCGCACCAGATAGCGGTGCTCGGCGACGGGCTTGTCGCCGATCTTGTCGCTCTTGGCATCGACGCCCACCATCGACACGCGGAACTCGTCCTTGCTGACGTCGCACATGACATAGCCGTGGTCCTGCCCGTGGATGCCGACGATGGTCGTCTCGTTGCCCGCGCCCGGCAGCATCAGCGGCGAGAAGTCGCGCAGGAACGAGGAGATGGCCGTGCTCACGAACTCGGGCGCCACGGGCCTCGATTTGGGGTCGGCCCAATCCTTCAGGATCCTGTTGGCGAAGTGGCAGTGGATGTCGCCGCCGAGCACGACCGGGTTCTTCGCCGCGTAGCGATCCATGAGGTCGATGACGCGCTGGCGTGCCGCGATGTAGCCCGACCAGCCGTCGGTCCACACCAGCGGTTTGGACCCGATCGGATTGAACTGGCAGTCGGCGCGCACATCGATGTTGCGCCATCATCACGCCCTGGGCCAACACGTTCCATCGTGCGTTGGAGCTTGCGAGCCGCGCCGCCAGCCACTCCTCCTGCTCGCCGCCCAGCATCTCGCGCCGGCGTCCGCGCGCATCGACGGCGTCGACGATCTCGCTGCGGCAGGCGCCCTCGAGCGGCACCGCCCGCCCCTTGCCCTCCATCTTGTTCTTCGGGCAGGCCTGGGCCGAGCGGTACTGGCGCTCGTCCAGCATGTAGAGGCGCATCAGCCCGCCGAAGTCGAAGTGGCGGTAGAGGCGCCGGCCGTTGCCGCGTCTGGGGCAGCGCGGACAGGCGGATCGGCAGGTTCTCGAAGTAGGCGCGGTAGGCGTGCATGCGCCGCTGCGTGAAGTTCTCCTCGTCGAGCACGGCGGAATGGGTGCCCGCATAGTCGTTGTCGACCTCGTGGTCGTCCCACGTGACGATGAAGGGGCATTGCTTGTGGGCGAACTTGAGGTCCTCGTCGAGCTTGTACTCGCCATAGCGCCGGCGGTACTGCGCGAGCGCGCGCAGCTTGCCGACGCGGTCGTACTTGAGCTTGCGCTTGCGGTCGGGCGAGGGGCCTTCGATGCATTCCTCGCGCTGAGCCACGGCCGGCCCCTGCGGCTTGGGCTTGGCCCCGCGGCCGCCGTCGCGCACGTAGTATTCGTCGTAGGTCTGCTCGTAGATGTAGTCGCCGAGGTGGAGGATGAACTGCGGCTTGGCGTTCGCCATGAAGCGGTAGGCGTAGTGGAAGGCGTTCTCGTACTCGGCGCACGAGCAGAACGCAAAGCGCAGGCTCTCGGGCATGTCGCCCGGCGCGGGGGCGGTGCGCGTGAGGCCGTCCTCGCCGTGGTCGTCGAGGGTGAAACGGTAGCCGTAGGCGCGGCCCGGCCGCAGGCCCGTGACCTCCACATGCACGGCATAAGCGTTGCGCCGTGCCGCAATCGCCGTGCCGCTGCGCACCACCGGCGTGCCGGACGCCTCCAGGTCGCGCACCTCCCAGCCCAGCCGATAGGCCTCCTCCGAGAGCCCCCAGCGCGCGCCGTCCTCGAGGTCGAGCGCGAGCCTGGTCCACAGCACGATGCCATCGGGGGTGGGATCGCCGGAGGCCACGCCCAGCGTGAATGGGCTCTTGGGCAGGCGTGCGGACGCCGCCACGGGACCACAGTAGGGGGCCGTCAGCCCCGCGGCGGCCAACGCCAGGGCGCTGCCGAGCAAGGCCCGCCGCGAGTAGCTCTCGCGCGCCTGTTCCATGTATCGCCCCCCCGCTGTCGACCGAGCCTTTCCGCCGGCTACCGCACCATCGAGCACCAGTTTGCCGCGGAAGTGGCGCGCCTGGCTCACCTTGTGCGCCTCGGCAGCCTGCGCCAGGGGAAAGCGCATCACCTCGGGCGGACGCACGGCGCCAGCAGATCACGAGAGCGACGACGCGCTCCAGATGGGGCCGGTCGCGGGCAACGTTGGGCCGCAGCGACTGCACGTCGGCTGCGCGGGGACTTGGGCGCCTGCGCCCCCGAGGCGATGAAGGCGGCGCGCCCGCCGGGCTTCAGGACGGCAAACGAGCGCTGGGCCACGTCGCCGCCGACCGTCTCGAACACGGCATCGCATCCCGACACGACCTTGGTGAAGTCCTGCGCGTTGTAGTCGATGACCTGGTCGGCGCCGAGACTGCGCACATAGGCGAGATTGGCGGCACTCGTGGTGGTGATCACGCGAGCGCCGATGTGCTTGGCGAGCTGGATGGCGAAGCTGGCCACGCCGCCGGCGCCGCCCTGGATCAGGATGGTCTCGCCGGCCTTGAGCTTCAGCGTATCCTCCACCGCCACCAGCGCGGTAAGGCCGGCGAGCGCCAGCGCCGCGGCATCCACGTCGGAGATGCTTGCGGGCTTCTTGGCGACGATGTCGGCCTTGATGGCGATCTTCTCCGCGTAGGCGCCTTCCACGCCAACATCGCACACGCCGAAGACGGGATCGCCGACCCGCAGGTCCGTCACGCCGTCGCCGACGGCGCTGATCACGCCCGAGAAATCGCGCCCCAGCACGTAGGGAAATTTCGTTTGCTGGCTGTAGTCGCCGGTGCGCACGCGCCAGTCCGCGCCGTTGACGCTGGCGGCGTGGATGTCGACCACCACCTCGCCGTGCCCGGGCGTGGGATCGGGCAGGTCGCCGTACTTCAAGACTTCGGGTCCGCCATGCCGCTCGATATAGGCCGCCTTCATGCGTCTCTCCCCTGCAAATTCCGCAAGCCGCGGCGAAGAAATCATTTTGCGCCGTTCGGCCCGCGACGTTACACCGGACAGGATTGCAGACAATCGGCTCGAAAGACAGTCTCGAGGAGGAACGAACCCATGCGCCACAGGATCATGCGGGCGGCGACCCGGCCCACCAACAAAGCCCCCGCCGCCAATTTCAGCGGCACCGTGCTGCACGAGGAGGTGTACGCACCCGAGAACCCCTCGCGCCTGCGCGCCTCGCGCGTCACCTTCACGCCGGGCGGGCGCACCAACTGGCACACGCACGCCGTGGGACAGATCCTCTACGTGGTGTCGGGCGTGGGCCGCTATCAGATGCTGGGCGAGGCCGTGCAGGTGCTGCTGCCCGGCGACACCGTCGTCATCCCGCCCAACGCCAAACATTGGCACGGTGCCGCCCCGGACCACATGATGTGCCACCTGGCGCTCTCGGAATCCGACGACAAGGGCAACGCCACCACCTGGCTCGAGCCCGTCAGCGACGCCGACTACACCAAGGCCCCCGTCAAGCCGGAGTGATGTCCCCTCTCCCCATTCTCCTTCAGAATGGGGAGAGGGAGATCAAGCGGGCATCGCCATCTCCGCCAGCCGCGCCCAGTAGGAGACGCCGGCGGGGATGGCCCCGTCGTTGAAGTCGTACTTGGGATGGTGCACGCCCGCGGTATTGCCGTTGCCGAGGAAGATGAAGGCGCCGGGCCGCGCCTCCAGCATGAACGAGAAATCCTCCCCGCCCATCAGCGGGGCAGTGTCGGTGTCGACCTTGTCGGCGCCGGCCACCTGGCTTGCCACGCTGGCCGCAAACGCGGTCTGCTGGGCGTGGTTGAAGGTCACGGGATAGCTGCGGATGTAGGTCGCCTTGGCGGTGGCGCCGTGCAGCCTGGCCGTGGTCTCGGCCACCTCGACGATGCGCCGCTCGATCAGGTCGCGCACGTCGGCTGCGAGCGTGCGCGCGGTGCCCTTGAGCTGCGCCGTCTCGGGGATGACGTTCTCGGCCTCGCCCGCGTGCAGCATGCAGATCGAGATCACCGCCGACTTCAGCGGGTCGACGTTGCGCGCCACGACCGATTGCAGCGCCGTGACGATGTGGGAGGCGACCAGCACCGTATCGATGCACTCGTGCGGACGCGCGGCATGGCCGCCCTTGCCCGTGACGTCGATGGTGACGCGGTCGCTGGCGGCGAGCAGCGGGCCCGGCCGGATCGCGAACTGACCCGCCGGCACGCCCGGCATGTTGTGCATGCCGAACACCTCCTGGATGCCCCAGCGCTCCATCAGGCCGTCGTCGACCATGGCCTTGCCGCCGGCGCCGCCCTCCTCGGCCGGCTGGAAGATGACGACCGCCGTGCCGTCGAAGTTGCGCGTCTCGCAGAGGTACTTGGCAGCGCCGAGCAGCATGGCGGTATGGCCGTCGTGGCCGCAGGCGTGCATGCGCCCCGGCGTCTTGGAGGCGTAGGCGAGGCCGGTCGCCTCCGTCATGGGCAGAGCATCCATGTCGGCACGCATGCCGATCACTTTGCCCGAGCCGGCCTTGCGGCCCTTGATGACGCCGACCACGCCGGTCCTGCCGATGCCCGGCACGACCTCGTCGCAGCCGAAGGCCTTGAGCTTGTCGGCCACCAGCCCGGCCGTGCGATGCACCTCGTAGAGGATCTCGGGGTTGGCGTGCATGTCGCGGCGCCAGCCGGTGATCTCGTCCTGCATGGCGGCGACGCGGTTGATGATGGGCATGGGCGGACCTCTCGATCGGCGGGTGCAAATACTGTGGCGGGGCAATGATCGGCGGCCCGAGCAAGGCGGGAAGCAAGCAGATCGGCCGATGGGGGTCAAGCCTCCACCGACGACACCGCGGGCAGGCGCTGTTTGACGCCCGACCCCCGAGGTTTGCGATGAGCGGGCGCCCAACACCACACTGCCGACGGATAATCGCCGGATCGGGATTGTCGCTTGCTATTTCGGGTGCCACGCAGCAGCGTGCCTCTTCTGGCGGGCGGCTAGCAAAATGATCCGGGGAGGGAGCAGACCGCGATGTCATCTGAGATGACTCGAGCCAGTAGCGCGATAAGTGCCGCGCCACGACGATATCGTTCGCAGTGAGAAGAAGATCGCCGACCTGCGCAAAGGTCGGCTGCCGCAGATGGTCGACTGGTTCGACCCGATGGTGCTCGCCATGGTCGGCGTGCGCAACATGATCTCGGCCACGATCGGCGACTATGCCGACCAGCGGCCGATGCAGGCCGCGGCCGACCAGGTCGACGATGCCGTCCTGGCGAGCCGCCATGACTATCGCGAGGTCTGCAAGGGCGGACAAGGGGCGACAGAAGGGCCGCAAGGGCGTTGGTCCGTCACCGGCGAGCACATGACCAAGAGCCTGGCGTTCGATGCCGAAGGCGCGCTGTGGGTCGACTTCGTTGCCGACCTCGGCGACGGGTTCGAGGCCACCTACGCCATGGCCTACCTGATGGCGCAGTCGAGCATCTCCCCCGACATGTCGAGGTCGATCAAGAGCGCCAGCGGCAGATGGGCGAGCGAGCCGCTGCCGGCGGGAGAGATCCTGATCTTCGGCGGCGACCTGGCCTATCCGAACGCGACCATCACCGAATACAACGAGCGCTGCATCGATCCCTACGACGCCGCGTTCCAGCTCGAGGAGGGGGAGGAGGCCAAGCGGAAGCTGTTCTTCATCGCCGGCAATCACGATTGGTATGACGGCCTGGGCGCCTTCACCAGCGTGTTCTGCGCCGCGCGCGACCGCTTCGCCAAGGGCAAGGGCAAGAAGATCGGCGGCTGGCAGTGCGAGCAGCGCCGCAGCTATTTCGCGCTCGCCCTGCCCCACGGCTGGTGGTTCTGGGGCGTCGATCTCGCGCTCAACGAGACCGTCGACGACGCGCAGAAGAATTACTTCGAGCTGATGAGCGAGCAGACCAAGCCAGGCGACAAGGTCATCATCATCCTGCACGCCCCGGTGTGGCAGACCAACCCCCACTCCCCCCTGCACGACATCAGCCAGTGGGCCCGCAACCAGGGCGCCGAGGTCGTGGCCGTGATCGCCGGCGATCTGCACTTCTACAGCCGCTATCACACGCTCGAGAAGGATCGGAGCAAGGGTCTCGACCTCCAGCTCATTACATCGGGCGGGGGCGGCGCGTTTGCCCATCCCACGCACCAGCTGCCGCGCAGCATGCAGGTGCATTGGACGATGCCCAAGGACCCGGAGCATCTGCCCCACGCCGGCAAGGCCGACTACAAGGACACGGTGGTTACCGCGACAGCCGACGACGAGAAGGCCCCTATCTCGTTCCGGCCGCCTCAGCCGTTCGACTTTCACGCCCCCCACATCTACCCCTCCAAGACCAGGAGCTCGCTGATTGCGCTGCGGAACCTGTGGCTGCCGTTCCATAACCGCCGCTTCGCTTATTTTCTGGGCGTGATCTACGTCATCTATGCCTGGGTGTTTCAGATCGCCATCACCGACCCCGGCGAGATAACCAGACGGTCACAGCTCGTCAGCATCGAGCAGACCTGCGCCCGTCTCTATCCTTCAGGGGAACTGAAGAGGGACAACAAGCCGTATGAAGCGTGCAAGCAGAAGCTGAGCCCAGCCATCGAGACCTCGACGTTCTTTAAGCGCGTTGGCGAGCTCGAGGCCTCGCTGCAGAGCGAGCACAAGCAGCAAGCCGCACCTGCCGCGCCGGCGGTGGAGAGTTCGGCTGCGCCGCCGGCCAGGAAGGAGGAGTCCGCCGCGGCGGCCAAACCGAGGAGAGAGCTGCCGTTTCTCGGCGAGCGCCTGATGCGACTGCTCGAGGGCGACAAGAGCAAGAAGGTGCTCGGGGACGCAAAGGAGGTCGAGGACTACCTGGTCGCCGTGCAAGAGGGAGGAGGGTGGTCCAAGATGGCGCTCGGCGTCATCTGGCCGTCGATCAAGACGGAGCGGGTCATCTACGCGATGTTCGCAAACCCGGCGTTTTTCTTCATGATCATCGGCCTCTATATTGGGCTCATCTACTACGTCGACGCCAATTTCCGGTCGCGCCGGGCGAGCTGGCTGACCAAGATCGCACTTGGAATCCCGCACGCGTGGGCGCACGTATTCCTTCTGCTCGCGACCAATACCGTGCTCCAGCCCGTCTTCAACTACTTCGCGCAGGATGGTACCCGCTGGTGGGCGATGATCGCCGGCGTTGTCTTGTATTCCCTGCTCATGATCCTGATCGGTGGCGTGATCGGCGGCATGGTGTTCGGCCTCTACTGGGTGCTCACGTCGGTGATCGGGCGCATGCACATGGATGCGTTCAGCGCGCTTGGCGTCAAAGGCTACAAGAACTTCCTGCGCATGCGCGTGGAGGAGAACAAGCTGACGATCTTCCCCATCGGCCTCGAAAAAGTGCCGGGGCGCAGGGGCTGGCGCGAGCTGCGGCCGAACGATGATGCGTCGGGGCACAACCCGCTGATCCGGCCGAAGAAGCCGCTGCGGCCGCACCTGATCGAGCCGCCCATCGAGATCCTGGCGCCGGCGATCCGGCGGGCCGCAACGACGACCTAGATCGTATTAGGTATCGCGCGGGGGGAGGATCACGCACGTCGGCTCCGGCTTCACGTCGGCCGGGTTGCCGCTGGGCATGTGCAGCTTGCCGCAAAAATGCGCCCGTCCGTCCGAGGCGTGTTCGGCGACGACATAGGATCGTGAAACCGTGATCCAGATGCCATCGATCAGCAGCCGCACGACGGGCCGGCCATTGACCGCAGTCTCGACGAAGTCTGCCGCCGGCCTGCAATCTTGCTCGTTGCAGCACGACAGCCCATAGCGATCCTTGTAGCCTCGATAGTCCATGCCTCTGTCGTTCTTGTGCGCGGAAGCGGCTGCCGCGCACAAAAGCATTGCGATCAAGAGCCACGGTCTCCTCATGACGCCACAACGACCTTGTCAGAGCGACCAGCGCTGCAATCGCGCATTATCCTAGTGCCAGTCGGCCGGATGGTCGCCTTAGACTTTCATCGCGACCCGACCGCCCAATCCGACGCCACGAACATGACCAAGCCAATCCTCTACGCCGCTTTCCTCCTTCTTGCTCTGCAAGGGTCCCGGCGATGGCCGATAGCCTCGACCTCGGCGGCGTGACGCGCACCTACTCGGCCATCCTGCCCCGGCAGAAGCCGGCGCCCCTGGTCGTCGTCCTGCACGGCAATACGCAGCAGGGAGCCGACATGGCCACGCGCACGTCATGGCCGGACGTGGCACGGCGGGAGCGGTTCGCCGTCGTCTTTCCCGATGGCCTGAATCGGGCCTGGGCCGACCTGCGCACGAAGACGGAACGCGCCGGACGCATGCCGCCGGAGGGCACCGACGACGTGGCCTTCCTATCGACCTTGATCGACAAGCTCGTCGCCGACGGCAGTTGCCGACGCCAGGCGCATCTACGTCACCGGTCTCTCGAACGGGGGCGCCATGACGCTGACCATGGCCTGCAGGCGCGCCGATCTCATGGCCGCCGCGGCGGCCGTCATCTCCACCTTCACCGACGGCATGGCCGGCGGCTGCAGCCCGACCCGGCCGGTGCCCCTCCTGCTGATGAATGGGACGGATGATCCGCTCATCCCCTACGCCGGCGGCAAAGGCACGAGCCGGGTTGCCGCCGGCGGCAACTGGTCGACGGCGCGCACCGTCGCGTTCTGGCGCGCCAGGAACGGTTGCGCATCCGGCGACGGCGCGAACGTCAAGCTCCCGGACCGCGATCCGGTGGACGGCTCGACGGTGACGCTCGTCCAGTCGAGCTGCCCGCCCGGACGCGACGTGGTGCTCTATCGCGTGGAGGGCGGCGGGCACCGCTTCCCCGGCGCCCGCCCCGACGCGCGCCTGCTGCGGCTCGTCGACCGGCTGCTTGGGCGGCAGAACCACGACATCGACGGCCCCGAGGTGATCTGGGAGTTCTTGAGCCGGTTCGAGCGGCCCTAACGCGACACCGGCGGTGAATTGGGTCCCGACCTCCGTCGCGATGACGCGCCTGGTGCAGGCTGCCCACCGCGCCACAAGCGTCATTCCGGCGAAGGCCGGAACCCAGTCCGCCTCGCGTTCAGCCCAGCACTTCCTTGTTGATGACGTTCTCGCGGATCGGCGCGCCGTCGAGCACGCTGATGATGTTCTTGGCGGTCTGCAGCCCCATGCGGTCGAGCGACTCGCGGGTGACGCCGGCCATATGCGGGGCCGAGATGACGTTGGCGAGCTTGAGCAGCGGGTTGTCGGCGGCCGTGGGCTCCTCGGCGAACACGTCGAGGCCGGCGCCGGCGAGCTTCCTGCCCGTGAGCGCCGCGTGCAGCGCCGGCTCGTCGATAATGCCGCCCCGGGCGGTGTTGACGAGGTAGGCCGTGGGCTTGAGGCGCGCCAGCCGCGCGGCGTTGAACATGCCGACGGTCTCGGGCGTCTTGGGGCAATGGATGGTGACGAAGTCGGCGCGGGGCAGCGTCGCGTCGAGGTCGGCGACCGGCTCGCAGCCTGCCGCCTTGATCTGCGCGGCCGGCACATAGGGGTCGTAGACGAGCACGTTCATCTCCATGGCCTGGCAGCGCTTGGCGCTCCTGGTGCCGATGCGGCCGAAGCCGACGATCAGCACGGTCTTGCCGAAGAGATCGAACGGGACCGCCTCGAGCCGGGTATTCCACTTGTTGCCCTTGACGAGCGCGTCGAGCTCGGCGCCGCGCTTGGCGAGCGCCATCATCATGAACATGGCCTGCTCGGCGACGGAGGGCGAGTTGGCGGAGCCCGCCACCATCAGCGGGATCTTCTTGGCCGTCAGCGCCGGCACGTCGACGGCGTCGAAGCCCACCCCGATGCGCGCCACCACGAGCATCTCGCGCGAAGCGTCGAGCTCCTTGGGGCCAAAGCGCGTGCCGCCCAGCGCCACGCCGTTGACGGGCGCTTCCTTGGCAAGCAGCGCCTGGAAATCCGCGCTCGAGATCGAATTCAGGAAATCGACGGTGACGATATCGCCCCGCTCCTTGAGCAGCGCCCGCCCGGAGGGCGACAGCGATTGCGTGATCAAGAGCTTCTTCTTGTTGGTGGCCATTTCACTCCCCAGACGTGATCGAGACGAGATGCGAAGGCGCGAGATTACGGGACCGCCCGCCCCCTGCCTACTGCCCTCGCGCAACGGCAGGCATGTATCGTGCAGGCGTTTGCGCCCCGGAGAGCACCGCGCGGCTGGTGCTCCGCGCTTGTCCCGCCAGCAGACGGATGTCCCCGGCCGCCAGGCCCTGCGCACGACGTAGTGCCGCGGAGGGGCGCCGAAGTTGATGTTCGTGCGCAACACCCGGCGCCAATCGTGAACGGCGGCTTGAGGGCGCAATCGCGGTGTGATCGATTGGCGGCTGGCTTGGAGTAGGTCGTGCGGAGGCTGCCGACAGTTTTCGCGATCTTGGCATGCGTCATCCACGCGATGGTGCTGCCGTGGTGGGTTGCCTCGCGCCTGCCGGCACACTTTGCCGCGGTCGCGCTGGGCGCCGATCCAACTGCGATCTGCCACGGCGCCGGGGCAAACACTCCGCAACCCGCCCCGCCTCTGCCGGGCCAGCAAGATCCGAATACCGAGTGCCCGATCTGCAAGGGCCTCGTCGGTCTTCAAGTCGCAATCTTGGTGTCGGCGCAATCGGGTCTTGTCGTACGCGTTGCCGCCATCGAGCCATTTCCTCTGGCGCAAGTCGAGCTTGGCGAAAACATTGTCTTCGAACTCCGCAATCGGGGTCCACCTGCCGTCGTCTGACCGTTGTCCGCTCGAATTTCGCGGCTAGCCGCATTCGCAGTGCGCACTTGCGTCATCGGTCGTTGAGCGACCTTGCGCGGCGCGCCGACGCGTCCGTCTGACGGAGCACAATCATGCAATCGAGTATCACGCCATTCTGGCGGTCCATCACCCTTGCGGCAATGGCTCCAGCGTGCGTTGCCGTCATTGCATCGGCACCGCGCGCCGCAATGGCGCAGGTACCGGCAGAGCCTTCGCAACAGCAGGTCGCCCAGGCCTCGACGACCCCTGCGCCTGGTCAACCGGCTCCGACTGGCCAGAGCAACCTGCCTCCCGTCGTGGTCAGCACGCCGCCAAAGAAGGCCGCAAGAAAGCAGACAGCACCCAAGCCGAATGCAAAAAGCCGAGCAGCCGCCGGTGCACCTTCTCCTGAGACCGGTCAACCGCAGATTCCGGCAGCCGTGAAGGAAGGGCTGGCGACGCCGCCCATCGTCGAGAAATTCCAGCTGCCGCAGAAGTCGTTCAGCACCACGGCCAAGCAGATCGAGGAGACCATCAACCTGAAGGACCCGGAGGACGCGGTCAAATACATGCCGAGCCTGTTCGTTCGCAAGCGCAACGACGGGGACAATCAGGCCGTGCTTGCGACCCGCACCTGGGGGCTCAATTCGAGCGCCCGCACGCTCATCTATCAGGACGACCTTCTCGTCTCCGCGCTCATCGGGAACAACAATTCGGGCGCTTCGCCGCACTGGAATCTCATCTCCCCCGAGTCCATCGCGCGCGTCGACTTCCTCAACGGCCCCTACGCCGCGGCCTATCCGGGAAATTCCATCGGCGGCGTGCTCGTCATCACGACCAAGATGCCCGAGAAGCTCGAAGCGACTGCCAAGGAGACGGTATCGATCCAGCCCTGGCGACAGTACGGAACAAAGGACACCTACATCGGCAGCCAGAGCAGCGCCTCCGCCGGAGACCGCGTGGGAGCCGTCTCGTGGTTCCTCAGCGCCAATCTTCAGGACGGCTATCAGCAGCCCTTGGCCTACACCACAACCGGGAACACGCCTGCCGGAACGACCGGCACGATTGCCGCCCTGAACAAACAAGGCCTGGTGGCCAACGTGGCGGGGACGGGCGCGCTCATCCATACGCAGCAGACCGCGGCCAACCTGAAGGTCGCAATCGATTTTGCGCCGTTCCTGCGCGGGACGTATTCGGTCGGGCTCTGGACCAACGACCAGACATCGAGCCCGCAAACCTACCTGAAGTCCACCGTCACGGGCGCATCGACGTATGGGGGTGTTGCCGGTTTTGCGAGCGGCGAGTACGCCTGGGATCAGACGCACCTGAGCAATGCCGTATCGCTCAAGAGCGACACGAGAGGCCCCTTCGATATCGACCTCTCGGCGTCAACCTACAACTACCTCCAGGACATTCAGCTCAATCCCTATACCGTGGGCGCGGGCGCGACATTCTCGCAGAACGGGAAGATAACCCGCAACGATGGAACGAATTGGCAGAATGCCGATGCGAAAATGATATGGCGGCCCTTTGGCAAGGATGGAGCGCAGGAAATCAGTTTCGGCGTGCACGGCGACCGCTATTATTTCGACAATCCGGTCTACGCGTCGCCCATCTGGTACAGCACGTCCTCGACCGACACCGGTCAGCTCTATTCTGAAGGCATCGGCGAGACCCGCACCGGTGCCCTGTGGGCCCAGGACGCCTGGCAAATCTTCCCGAACCTCAAGCTCACGCTCGGCGGACGCCTGGAGACGTGGCGGGCGCTGGATGGCTTCAATCTCAACACCACTGCGACGTCGGCGGGACTTATCACCTCGACGGCGACGATGAGCCAACCCGGGCTCGGCGCGACCAATCTCTCGCCCAAGGCCTCGCTTTCCTACGACCTGAACAAGGACTGGAACGTCACCACATCCTTCGGTCAGGCCTACCGCTATCCGACCGTGACCGAGCTGTACCAGAACATATCCGTCAACGGGGTCGCGACTTTCGCCAACCCAAATCTGGCGCCCGAGGAAGACCTCAACGGAGAGCTGAACATCGAGCGCAAATGGGCCGACGGCCGGGCGCGGCTGACACTGTTCGAGGAGCGGGCCAACGACGCGATCATCTCGCAGACCAATCTCGCGACCAATCCAAAGACCGGCGCGCAGGTCCCAACCACGACCATCGGCAACGTGGCGGCCATCCGGATGCAGGGCATCGAGGTCTCGGGCGAGAAGAACAACGTGCTCATCGACCGCCTGCAGATCTTCGGCAGCGTCACCTACGTCGATTCCCGCATTCTCTCGGATCCGACCTGGGCTGGTGCCAATCCCCTAACCGGCAAGCCCGATGCGGCGGTGGGCAATCGCGTGCCCTACGTCCCAGACTGGCGCCTCAAGTTGGGGTTCACCTATCGGCCGACCGAAGCCTGGTCGTGGACGACCGCTGCGCGCTACAGCGGCAAGCAGTACTCGACGTTGGACAACACGGACATCGTCTCGCATGTGTACGGCGCTTTCGACAACTACTTCGTCGTCGACACCAAGGTGCACTACGAGGCGTCACAGAACCTCTCGTTCGACCTCGGCATCGACAATCTGCTCAACGAGCAATATTTCCTTTTCCACCCCTTCCCGGAAAGGACCTACGTATTGGCGGGCAGGTATAGGTTCTAAATGAGGTCGCGCCCTAGGCAGAAACCCAGCCCTGCACGAGGGCCGCTTCGTGGCGGCAGCGCTCGGGGCGTGCCGAGCAGCTGGCGGTTGCAGCCGATGCGCTTGAACCAGTAGTGCAGGCCCTGCAGGTCCGTGAAGCCCATGCCGCCGTGCACCTCCGTGGCAAGGCGGGCGACCTCGCGGCCGACGTCGTCGAGGTGGGCCTTGGCCTGGAGCGCCGCGAGCCGTGCCTCCTCGGGCAGGGCGTCCTGGGCATGGGCGGCAAACCACACGAGCGCGCGGCACGGCTCGAGCGCGGTGACGAGGTCGGCCAGCGTGTGCTTGACGCCCTGGAAGGAGCCGATCACGCGGCCGAACTGCACGCGCTCCTTGGCGAACGCCACCGCCTGGTCGAGCATGGACTGCGCCGCGCCCAGCGTATCGGCCGCCAGCATGACGCGCCCCGCATCGAGCACGCGCGTGCGCGCCGCCGCGGGCGCGTTGGCGGCGGGCAGGATGATCGCGGGCGCGCCCTGCAACGTCAGGTCGAGCAGCGGCCGGGTGCGGTCGAGGCCGGGGAGCGCCGTCGCTTCGACGCCCTCGGCATCGAGAGCGACGAGCGCGGGTCGGCCGTCGGCGAGGTAGACGAGCGCATGCGTGGCGCCGCCGCCGTCGACCGCGCTCTGCAGCCGGCCCGTAAGCCGCTTGCCGTCGAAGCTCGCCTGCGCCGCGCCGGTCTGGCCGATGGGACTGGCGAAAGCGACGGCGATGCGCACCTCGCCGGCCGCGATCCTGGGCAGCCACTCCTGCTGCTGGGCCTCCGTGCCGCTCGCCTGCAACGCCAGCGGCGCCATCGCCAGGCTCGCGGCAAACGGGCCGGGCACGGCGTGATAGCCGAGGCTTTCTGCCGCCACCGCCGCATCGAGGATGCCGAGCCCCGCTCCGCCATGCCGCTCCGGCACGAGCAGCCCGGCAACGCCCTGGGCGACGAGCCCCGCCCAAAGCTCGGGATCGAGACCGTTGCCGGCGGCGGCGATGGTGCGGCGGCGCTCCATCGGCAGGCGATCGGAGAGGAAGCCCCTGAGCGAGGCCTCGAGCATGCTTTGCTCCTGCGAGAGTGCAAACTCCATGGCTCACTCCCGCGCCGGCGGCGCCGCCTTGGGCTCGCGGGGAAGGCCCAGGCCCCGCTCGCCGATGATGTTCTTCTGGATGTTGGTCGAGCCGCCGCCGATCATGAGGCCGATGTCGTACATGTTGTCGACGTGCCAGGCGGTGGCCTCGTCGGTCTCGGCGGCCTCGTCCTGGGGATCGTAGGCGAGGCCCGCGGCGCCCAGCACGTCGACGGCCAGGCAGGAGAGGCGATATCCAATCATCGTGCCGTTGTACTTGACGATCAGGCGCTTGAGGCCCGAAGTCCTCGCCGCGCGCCTGCTCGGTCAGCAGCCGCAGGCCGTGATATTTGGAGGCCATCACCTCGCCCTGCAGGCGCAGCAGCCGGTCGCGGTACTCGGGGATGTCCATGACGCGCTGGCCGTCCAGGCTCGTGCGCTCCATGAGCTCGCGAATGCGCGCGACGCGTGCCGTCAGCCTGTTGGCATCGCCGAGCAGAAGCCGCTCGTACTTGAGCGTGACGTTGGCGACGTGCCAGCCGTCGCCGCGCCCCATGACGATCTGGTCGACGGGGACACGCACGTTGGTGAGGAAGGTCTCGTTGAAGGTCGCGCGCCCCGTCATGGTCACGAGCGGGCGCACCTCGATGCCGGGCGCGGTCATCGGCACCAGCAGGTAGCTCAAGCCCTGGTGCTTCGGCTTCTCGGGCTCGGTGCGGCACAGTAGGAACATCATGTCGGAATAGTGCGCCGAGCTCGTCCAGATCTTCTGCCCGTTGATGACGAACTGGCCATTCTCCACCACCGCTTTGGTCTTGGCGGCCGCCAGGTCGCTGCCCGAGCCCGGCTCCGAGTAGCCCTGGCACCAGATCACGTCGCCACGAATGGTCGGCGCAATCCACCGGGCGCATTGCTCCTCGGTGCCCACCTCCAGCAGTGTCGGCACCAGCATGCTGATGCCCTGGTTCATGATGCCGGGATAGAGGTTGGCCTTGGTGATCTCCTCGGCGATGACGGCGAGCTCGAGCACGTCGAGGGGCAAGCCGAAGCCGCCGTACGCCTTGGGAATGTTGCGGGCGAAAAGGCCGTGCTCGAGGAGCAGCTTCTGCCAGTCGAGCGCCTTGGGGCTGGGCTTCTGCCGCCCTCCGCCGGGCTTGGGCGAGAGATGGCCGTGCTTGGCGATGAAGGCCCTCACCTCACGCTGAAGGGCCCGGTATTTTTCCGAGTAGGTCAGCTCCATGGGCTTGGCCTCGTTGCGCTTGCCGGCTCGGTTGCTCCCTGCAGAAACGTGCCATGCCATCAACCTTGCGACAAGCGAAGTCCTGCTGCGCCCTCGCGCACTGCAACAATATGCAGACGGGGGCGGATCGAGTAGCATTGGTGCACATCGGTCTGACCAAGCCGCGCTATCCTCGCGAGCCGGCGACGCGAACGATCAGGGAGGTCGACATGATTGCGCAGCCCAAATGGCGGCTCGCCGCCGCGGTCATTGTTCTGCTCGTGTGCATTGTCGCGCTCGTGGCCTACGGCGACGTCGTGGTCGCCGCGATCCTCGATCCGGCACACGCGCAGAAGGGCGACTTGATCCGGCTGGCTGCGATCGTTGCCACGGGCGTGTTCTCGATCATTGCGGCCTGGGACGCCTATAGAGCGCTGAACAGGCCGCGCCCGGGCTCCGGCGGCGGCGCCTGACGCGGGCTGGCACCCGAGCTGCGCATTGCAGCTCCCGGCCGTGTCGGCAAGCAGCCCGCGAAGGATTGCGCCCCGGGCGGCTGCACTTCCGGTTTCCTCCCTTGGCGGGCTTTCCGCGGACGCTTTGCGCGGGGACGGCGGCTGATCGGCTGCCACCACGCCATCTGGGCTCGACTGCGTTTCGCCCTCGAAAGGCTGAGGATGGGGAAACCTTCAGGCTGTAAGCTGCTCGCAGGCGTGCTTGTCGCATCGTGAGGTCTCCCCAATGCGCTCCATCTTGAGAGGACTCTGGAGAACCGGCGTCGTTGGCAATCTGGTAACCGGTTCTATTGTTCTGCTGCCGCTCGTGCTGACGATCCTGATCATCGGGTGGATGGTCGGCGCTGTCGCGGCTGTGCTTGGCCCGGGCTCTTGGTTCGGCGAGCTCTTGACCAGCGGCGGCGAGGCCATCGTCGGGCCGAAGCGCGAGCTGATCGCATTTCTCATCGGCGTCGCCATTGCTCTTGCGGGCATATGGTTGCTCGGCCTGTTGGTGCGAGGGCAGGCGCGGCGCGCGCTCGACAAGACATTCGATGGCTTGCTGGCGAGAGTGCCTCTGTTTCGCGCCATCTATCGGCCCGTGTCCCAGGTCGTTCGCCTGTTTGCGGGCAGCAACGCGGATCTGGCCGCCATGTCGGTCGTCATGTGCCGTCTCGGCGGCAAGGCCGGCGCGGATGTGCCTGCCCTTCTCGCTTCGCGCGAAGTCTACGAGGTGGGCGGCGATCGGCGCCTGCTCGTCTACCTGCCGACGTCGCCTCTGCCGGCCTGGGGAGGGCTGGTGCTGGTGCCCGAGGAGGCCGTCATACCCGTTCCGGACATGGACGCCGACGGCCTGATCAAGTTGTACTTTTCCTTCGGGGTGCTGGCCTCTGACGTCATGGTGCCTGCCGCGCGTTCGTGATTCGCGGCGACTTGCGACAAGTCAGATCACAAGTCCGATCAAGAGACAGACGCCCTCGGCCATGATCCGGTTCCATCGCATATTCGAGCTGACCACGGACGTCGACGCGCGCCGCTTCGCCGAGGCGGCGGATCTGTTCCGGTCGGCGTTTCCGCACGAGCAGCCGACGCATCGACCGCATCGCGCAGCTGCTGCGCCACCGGCAGAGCCTCGGCTTCGACCCGATCCTCCTGGTCTCCGACCGACGCGCGCGCACCGCGTCACCGGGCTGGCGTTCGTCTACTACTTCGCCGATCTGCGCTACGGCTACCTGCAGTACATCGCCAGCGACCCGCGCAAGCCGGCACGCGGCATCGGCGCGGCGCTCTACGAAGCGCTGCGCGAGCTCCTCGCGGCGCGCGGCGCGCGCGGGCTCTTTCTCGACGTTCCGCCGGCCGATCCGAGCAAGCTCAAGGACCCCACGCCGTCTCGCGATCAACCGCAAGCGGCTGCGCTTTCTATGCCCGCTACGGCATTCACGAGGTCGCAGGGCACGCTGTGGGACGTGGACGCCCAACCCGCGCAATGAAGGCTATCTGACGACGCTGCTCTACGATCCCCTGGGTCGCCGGCCGCGCCTGGAGCGCGCTGACGCCCGCCGCGTCGTGCGGCGCATCCTGGTCGAGCAATTCCGCTACGAGGCCGACGATCCCTTCGTCGATCGGCATCGTGCAGCTCGTTTGCCGACGATCCCGTTCGGCTCGAGGCCCTCACCAGCCAGCCCGCGCGCCGCGGCACCGACCAAGGGCAAGTATCTCGCGCCCATCAAGCATCGTCGTCGTCGAGCGCCACACGATCCATCATCTGCGCGAGAAGGGCTATGTCGAGCGGCCGGTGCGCGTGACGGGCGATCCTGCAGGGGTCTCGAGGGGCTGCCGATCGAGCGCGTCCCCACGCGCCACTTCGCGCGAGGAGCACCTGACCGCCGTGCACATCCCGCGCTCGTAGCTACCTCAAAGCCATGGGCCAGCGGCTCGACGAGAAGGCGCTCATCTATCCGGAGGTGTTCCCGATCCGCCGGCCCGACCGCGTCCCGCGCGCGCTCGAGGATCGGGCCGGCTATTTCTGCGCCGATACGTTCACGCCGCTGACCCAGCAACTGCTATCGTCGCCGCGCGCGACGCCGCCGACGTGGCGCTGACGGCGGCATCGCCTGATCGTCGAGGGCGAGCGCTCTCGCCTATGCGCTGTGCCGCCCTCCCGGCCATCACGCCGAGCGGCGCATCTACGGCGGCTTTTGCTACTTCAACAACTCGGCGCCATTGCCGCTCAATCTCTCTCGCAGCTCGGCAAGGTGGCGCTGCTCGACATCGACTACCACCACGGCAACGGCGCCCAGGACATCTTCTACGCCCGCTCCGACGTGCTTGACGGTCTCGATCCATGGCCACCCGAGCCACGCCTACCCGAACTTCTCCGGCTACGCGGACGAGCGCGGCGAAGGTGCCGGCCTCGGCTTCAACCAGAACTTTCCGCTCGAGCCGCCCGGTCGACGACGAGCGCTATCTGGCGGTGCTGGACAAGGCGCTGACGCTGATCGAGCGCGTTCGCCCCGCGCTATCTCGTCGTCTCGCTCGGCTTCGACATCATGCGCGGCGACCCGACCGGCGCCTTCGCCGTCAGCGCGCAGGGCATGCAGCGCATCGGCCGGCGCCTCGGGCGCTTCGGGCCTGCCGACGCTGATCGTGCAGGAAGGCGGCTACGCCATCGGCAATCTGCGCGTGGGCTCGCACGCCTTCTTCTCGGGATTGGCAGCTGCCTGGTACGGCAGGTGACGAGGTGCTTGGCGCGGCAGCCCCCGCGTGCCGGGACGGCGCGCACGTCAACCGAAATTGATCGCTATCACGGTCCGTGCCTTTCCGCTTTGATGTACTTTCCATTTTGGTGGCGCAGCAAGGAGCACCAGCGATGGCAAACGACATCGAGCAGTTTCGCAAGCATCTCGCCGACCTCGGCGCTCGTATCGATGCGAAGATCGAAGAGTTTGCCAAACAGGGTGTGCTGCACGGCGCTGCGCGTCAGGAGGCGGCCGAGCTGCAGATTCAGCACGCGCGGGTCTCGACGGCGGCAAGCGGCCACGTCAGCGTCGGCACCGCCATCGCCGACGAGCTGGCAACCGACGCCGAGATCCTGAAACATTCGTTCGATCGCTGGGTGGCGCAGATCGACAAGGACAGCGAGCGCTAGAGCAAGATCGTTTCTGATCGAAGCGCTTCGCTTCGATCATGGAACGTGAAATCTTGCTCCAAAGCTCAGGAATAGAGCAGGATTCACGCTTCGGCCTCGACGTCCCGGTTGAGGTGAAGTGATTCCATCCGAAGCGATCCTGCGCTAGCGCCCTCGGGCGGGCACGTCGATGGAGGTGACGCCGTAGCCGGCCTCGGCGGGGATGTGCAGCCGCCGCCCCGTGTCCGTGCGCTCGACGCGCGGCATGACGGTGACGATGGGGCTCACCCGTGTCGCCGCCACCGCCGCCGCGACGCTGGCATGGCGCGCGAGCTTGGTGAGGTTCATCTGGGTGGGCAGCACCAGGGTGCGGGTGCCGGCCTTGGCGTCGGCCAGCGCCTGCTGCGGCCTGATCCAGAAGCCCTCGACCGATTCCGCCCCGTCGTGCGCGCCAACCTGGGCGACCGGGGCCGCCACCAGCAGGAAATGCGTGTCGAAGCGCTTGGGCTGGCGCTCGGGCGTGATCCAATGCGCGAAGGGCACCATCAAGTCGGTGGCCAGTGCCAGGTCCTCCGCGCGCATGAGATCGAGGAAGCTCGTAGCGCCCGCAATCAGCGGGGCGCGGTAGCGCTCGACGAGGCCGTGGGCAGCCTCGGCGCCGAGGAGCGCGCTCTCGCCATGCCGTCGGGCCAGCACGAGGCCAGCCTCCTCGAAGGTCTCGCGCGCGGCCGCCACCACGAAGGCGCGGTCGGGGGCCTCTCCCGCGTAGGGCGCGAGATCCGCCCAGGCCGCGGCACGATCCTGCGCCTCGACCTTGCCGCCCGGGAACACCAGCGCGCCGGAGGCGAAATCGATCTCGTGATGGCGCACCACCATGAACACTTCGAGCCCATCGGCCCCATCGCGCAGGATCACGACGGTGGCCGCCGGCAGCGCCGGGGCAGGCTGGAACGCGGACTGCGCGCCGGTGTCGCTCATCTCTTGGCCTTGCCGGCTGCCGGCAGCGGGAACTCGTCGAGGTAGGGCTGGTAGTCCGGCTCGACGTCGATCTCCAGGCTCGCCAGCACGCGCACCACCGCATTGTAGAAGCCGATGGTGAGGACGAGGTCGACCATGCGCTCCTTGTCCAGATCGCGGGCGAGCGCGTCGAACGTGGCCTTCGCCATCTCGCCCTCCAAGGTCATCTCGCGCGCCCCCTCGAGCACGAGCTTCGCCAGCGGCTCGAGCTTGCTCTGCTCTTCCCTCGGTCTCCTCGATGAGGGCGCGGATGTCGTCGTTCGTGACCCCGAACTCGCGGCCGATCTTGACGTGGTGCGACCACTCGTAGGGCGCGCGCGCGAGGTAGCCCACCTGCAGGATGGCGAGCTCGCGCAGGCGTGGGTCGAGCCGGCACTTGTGGCGGATGAACTGCCCGAGCCCGCCGAACGCGCGCAGCGCGTTGGGGCTGTGGGCGAGCGCACGATGCAGCGTGATCATCCGTTTCAGGAGATCGTGGTTCTCAGGCGCCAGGTCGGATTTGTCGAGATACGGTACGCGGGCCATCGATTGCGTCTCCTACAGGCTCAACGGACTTATTGCGATTGATAGTCGCGGCTGGGCGACTGCAGCGTCACCCCGCCGTCGACGATGAGCGTCTGGCCCGTGATGTAGCGGGCGTGATCCGACAGCAGGAAGCGCACGGCCATGCCGATGTCCCAGCCGGTGCCCTCGACGCCGAGCGCAGAGGCCTTGCGGCGGGTGTCGCGGGCGGCCGGCGTCATGCCGCGCGCGTAGACCATGGGCGTATAGACGGGGCCCGGCGCCACGCAGTTGGCGCGGATGCCATCCTTGGCGTGGTCGACGGCCATGGCGCGCGTGAGCGCGATCACGGCGCCCTTCGACGCGGTGTAGGCGGTCAGGCCCCGCGGGCGGATCGCCGAGATCGAGGAGATGTTGACGATGGCGCCGCGCTTGGCCGTCTTGATCATGGCGGGGATCGCATGCTTGGCGGCGAGGAACATCGGCTCGACGTTGACCTGCATGACCCGGCGCCAGGTCTCGGGGTCCTCCTCCACCACCGAGCCGCGGCTGCCGATGCCGACGTTGTTGTCGAGGAAGTCGAGGCGGCCGTAGCGGTCGAGCGCGGCCTCCACCATCTGTTTGGCCTGCGCATTGTCGGTGAGGTCGGCCTGGTGCGCCGCCGCCGTGCCGCCCTCCTCGGCGATCATGGCCGCAGTGCGCTCTGCCAGCGCCTTGTCGCGGTCCACCACCAGCACGCGCGTGCCGGCCCGCCCCAGCAGGATGGCGGCTGCCCGCCCGTTGCCGATGCCGTCGCCGGCGGCACCGCCTCCGGCAATGATGGCGACCTTGCCGGCAAGCCCGCTGTCGTCCTCGCGCGTCTTTGCCGCAGCGCTCATGGGCCATCCTCCCTCGATCTTGCCAGTCCCCCGCATGGTATGCCGTGCAGGCCTGCGCATGATAGGCAGTTCGATCGGCTTGGGCACAGCCCTTGGCCCTGGGAGGGCACGCCGCATGTCTCCCCTGTCGGCAATGCACTGCTGCTGCAGCGCGCCAGGCGCCTCCTGCGTGGCATGGCAAGCATCCTGAGCACGGGGCCAGGCGCAGCTGTGCTACAGTCTTCCCCGTTCCGCCAACGCAAGCAAACCGTGCCTGGCAACCCGCGGCAACCGCTGTGACATCACCGACCCGCAGGCATCTCATCAGGCTGACAGCGGCGGCCGGCTGCGCGGCCGCCATGCCCCGCCTTCAAGCGCAAGCGAGCCCGACCATGCTGACGCGCCCCATTCCCAGCACCAAAGAGCCGTTGCCCGTCGTCGGCGTCGGCACCTGGCAGACCTTCGACGTGGCGGCAACGCCGGCGGAGCTGGCCCCGCGCCAGGAGGTGCTGCGCGCCCTGTTCGAGGCCGGAGGCAAGGTGATCGACTCTTCGCCCATGTACGGGCGCGCCGAGGCGGTTGTCGGCGTGCTGCTCAACGAGATGAAAGCCT
The DNA here is from genome assembly GCA_963738065.1 of uncultured Alphaproteobacteria bacterium. Taxonomy (GTDB): domain Bacteria; phylum Pseudomonadota; class Alphaproteobacteria; order Rhizobiales; family Hyphomicrobiaceae; genus AWTP1-13. Next base: position 91,738 of record CAVTVO010000006.1, on the reverse strand, counting down.
CCGACAAGGCCTTCCTCGCCACCAAGGTGTGGACGTCGGGCGAAGCGGCGGGTATCCGGCAGATGAAGGAGTCCTCCGCCAAGATGCAGTCGACGATCGACCTCATGCAGGTCCACAACCTCGTCGATTGGCGCATCCACCTCGCCACCCTGCGGGCCTGGAAGGCGCAAAAGAAGGTCCGCTACGTCGGCCTCACCCACTACACCGTCCCCGCGCTCGACGAGCTCGCCACCATCATCCGCCGCGAGCAGGTCGATTTCCTGCAGTTCCCCTACTCGATCAACGTGCGCGCCGCCGAGACGCGCCTGCTGCCGCTATGCGCCGAGCGCGGCGTCGCCGTCCTCGTCAACCGGCCCTTCGACAGCGGCAACCTCTTCCGCAAGGTGCGCGGCAAGCCCCTGCCGGAGTGGGCGGCGGAGATCGACTGTGCGAGCTGGGGGCAGGTCTTCCTCAAATACATCCTGGGCAACCCCGCGGTCACCTGCGTGATCCCCGGCACTGCCAAGCCCGAGCACATGCGCGACAACATCGCGGCCGGCATGGGGCGCATGCCCAGTTCGGACCAGCTCGAGCGCATGGCAGCCTACTGGGACGGGCTCTGAGGCGCGAGCGGATCACACGTCAACATAGGAGAGCAGACCTTCAATGCAGATCGACAGCGGCTTCGCAGAGGTCAATGGCGTCAGGTTGCACTATCTGAGCGCCGGCAAGGGTCCGCCGGTGCTGCTGCTGCACGGCTACGCCCAGACCAGCCACATGTGGCGGCCGCTCATACCCAAGCTTGCCGGCACGCGCACCGTGATTGCGCCGGACCTGCGAGGGTTTGGAGGCTCGGCCAAGCCGGAAGCCGGCTACGACAAGAAGACGATGGCGCAGGATATCCATGCGCTCGCAAAGTCGCTGGGCCACACGCGCATCGGCATTGCCGGGCACGACATCGGCCTGATGGTCGCCTACGCCTACGCGGCGCAGTATCCCAGTGACGTGGAGCGGATCGCGCTGATGGATGCCTTCCTTCCCGGCGTCGGCGACTGGAAGAGCGTGTGGCTGCTGCGGGACCTCTGGCACTTTCATTTCTACGGCAAGACGCCGCTGGCGCTGGTCGATGGCCGCGAGCGCATCTACCTGGAGCATTTCTGGAACGACTTCGCCGCCGATCCCAGCAAGTCGGTCTCCGAGGCGGATCGCCAAGTGTACGCGGCAGCCTACGCCCAGCCTGGCGCCATGCGAGCCGGCTTCGAGGTGTTCCGCGCCTTCGAGCAGGACGCCAAGGATTTTGCGGGCTTCGCTGAAACCAGGCTCCAGATGCCCATGCTGGTGCTGACTGGCGAGAATGCTTCCGGCGAATTTCTGATCGCCCAGGGCCGCTTGGTCGCCGACCGCGTCGAGGGTGTCGTGGTCAGGGGCTCGGGACACTGGCTCATGGACGAGGCACGCGAGCGGGTCATGCCCAAGCTCGTCTCATTCTTTGCCGCCTAGAGCGAGCAGCGCGGCGCGCTGTCGCGCGCGCGTAAACGAATCTTTCCTTGAAGGGCAATGGCCGCGCTGGTGCTTTGCCTGGACCGCTCCTTCGACCTCCCTCGAAGGGCGGCCCTACTTGCGTTCCCCCATGGGCGCCGACCTTGGTCGGCGCCCTCTTCTTGGGCATGCCCGCATCCGCCGCTCTCGCCGGCACCGTATTCCATGCGGCGCTCCTCGTCGGCAAAGGCCAGCCAAGAGCTTCATCTGCTTCCATCGCTGAGGCCAATCGCTTCTGAGGCCAGTGTGATGATCGGGAAATTCGCCTATCCTGGTGGTGTGGCACCCGGCGAATTGCTCGATCTGAACCAACCTGCCAGCTCCATGGGCCTGGCGTCCTCTGCAATTGCGAAGCTCGCCCTCGAGATCGCTTCCGGGCGCGAGCGAGCTTCGCAATTGGGGCGCCAGCCGTGATCGGCTGGGGACAATTTCTGAAGATCGCAGTTGGCTGCCTTGCCGGGCTTTTGACGATTGCCTTCGGCTTCATTGTGCTGATGAACCCGTACGGCCATCTTCCGATCCACGTGTTTGGAGCGCACGTGATCATGGATATCAACCAGCGCTTCCAGTATCCCGCCATCGTGCGCTCCGGCGTCTTCGACTCGGCCGTGATCGGCACGTCGACCTCGCGGTTGCTCGACCCGGACCAGCTCGATGCGAAGTTGGGCGGCCGCTTCGCCAACCTGGCCATGAACGATGCGCGTGCCTGGGAGCAGTACCGGCTGGCCCGCCTGTTCCTCCGCCACCAGCCGCGGCCGCGGGTGCTGCTCTTCGCCCTGGACGAGGCGTGGTGCAGGGCGAACGCGGACGTGGCTCGCGTGACGACGCGAGGTTTCCCCGAGTGGCTCTATGACGAGAGCCGCTGGAACGATTGGCTCTATCTGCTCAATCCTCGCACCCTGGAGTTCGCCGGCCGCGTGGCGGGATACCGCCTGGGGCTCAAGCCGCCGCGCATCCCCGCCAACGGCTTCGAGGTGTTCGTGCCGCCCGAGAGCGCCTACGACCCGGTCAAGGTCGAAAAAGCGCTGTGGCAGGGCGGTCCGAGGCAGATCGTGCCGCAAACGCCAGCCTACGTGGCAAGCGCCGAGGAGCTCCGCTCATGGCGGTTCCCGGCACTGGCGTGGCTCGAGGAGCTGCTTGCCGCCACGCCCGAGGACACCCGCCGCCTCCTGGTGTTCATGCCCGCACACGTCTCCGCGCAGCCGGCGCCCGGATCGCGCGGCGCGGCACACGAGCGGATCTGCAAGCTGCGTGTCGCGGAGATCGGCAGGCGGCATCGGGCCACGGTGATCGACTTCCTCATTGCCTCGCCCATCACCACGAACGACGCCAACTACTGGGACCGCCTGCACTACCGCTTGCCGATCGCGCGCAGGGTCGTTGCCGGCATCGCCCGCGCGCTGGCGAGCGGGAAGGACGATCCCGGCGGCGACTGGGTGCTGATCGTGCCGCGGAGTAGGGAGTAGGGGGCCATGCCCGCCAAGCGCAGCGCAGGGCGGGCATCCAGCCCCAATCTCCACGGCGCAGTGTGTACCTCGAGAATTGCCGCCGGCGCGCGCCGCGCTCGCGGGAATGACGACACGCCGGTGCGGAGTTCACGGCCAGAGGTGCGGCATACTTTCGGCGACGCGTGTCGCCGGCCATCCGCTCGCACAAACGCCAGTGGTCTGACACGCGCTCGCAGCACATGTCAGCTCAAAGAATGAGGGAGCAGGGCGCCGACGCCTGGCTCGGTATGCAACAGGGGCAAGCTGACATCAGCGCCCTGCGCCGCCGCGAGGCTCCAGGAAACGGCTCCGGCGAGTGACCCAGCCGGCCTCGGATACCCTGGGACCCGGTTGCGGCCGGGCCCTCGCTGCGGCCCCCGGCCCGCGCAATCGAGACGCCTCGCGATGGCGCCCCTCGTTGGGCCGGAGTGGATTGAGTATGCCTTGCCCGGACGCCCCGGGAATTGGGTCGATCGTGGTTGACGCCGTCATGGCAGAGCGGGCCGGCTCGGCACCGGTACTTCGTCGTTGACTTCGCCGCCCCGATTGGCTCCGGTGTGCCCGTCTCTGCGAACCTTGGAAATAGAGCAGCTCTAACGAGCCGAAGGAGCCGTCGATGCCGAAATCAGCGAACGCCGCCCAAGGTTTCGCGACGCTTGCCGTCCACGCCGGCGCGGCGCCCGATCCCTCCACCGGCGCGCGCGTCACGCCGATCTACCAGACCACCTCCTACGTCTTCAACGACGCCGATCACGCGGCGGCCCTGTTCGGGCTGGAGGCGTTCGGCAACATCTATACCCGCATCACCAACCCGACCGAGGCCGTGCTCGAGGAGCGCGTCGCCGCGCTCGAAGGCGGCACCGCGGCGCTCGCCGTCGCCTCCGGCCACGCCGCGCAGTTCCTCGCCTTCCACACGCTGCTCGAGCCGGGCGACGAGTTCGTCGCCGGCCGCCAGCTCTACGGCGGCTCGATCAACCAGTTCAATCACTCCTTCAAGAAGTTCGACTGGAGCGTGAAGTGGGCGGACGCCACCGACCCGCAAGCTTCGACAAGGCGGTCACGCCGAAGACGCGCGCCATCTTCTGCGAGTCGATCGCCAACCCCGGCGGCATCGTCGTCGACCTGCCCGCGATCGCCGCCATCGCCAAGAAGGCCGGCGTGCCGTTCATCGTCGACAACACGCTGGCCACGCCCTACCTGTGCCAGCCCAAGGATTACGGCGCCGACATCGTCGTGCACTCGCTCACCAAGTTCATCGGCGGGCACGGCAACTCGATCGGCGGCGTGCTCGTCGACTGCGGCACCTACGACTGGCTCGCCGCCAAGCACCGCTACAAGACGCTGGTCGAGCCCAACGCCACCTACGGCGGCATGAAGCTCGCCGAGACCTTCGGCAACTTCGCCTTCGCCATCGCCGCGCGCGTCATGGGCCTGCGCGACCTCGGCCCGGCGATCTCGCCCTTGAACGCCTTCCTGATCCTGACCGGCTCGGAGACGCTGCCGCTGCGCATGGAGCGCCACTGCGAGAACGCGCTCGCCGTGGCCAGCTGGCTCGAGAAGCACAAGGAGGTCGAGTGGGTGAACTACGCCGGCCTCCCCGACAGCCCATACAACGCGCTCAGCAGAAGATCTGCCCCAAGGGTGCCGGCGCGGTGCTCACCTTCGGCTTGAAGGGCGGCTACGAGGCGGGCGTCAAGCTCGTCTCCTGCGTGAAGCTCTTCTCGCACCTGGCCAACATCGGCGACGTCAGGAGCCTCGTCATCCACCCGGCCTCGACCACCCACCGGCAGCTGACCGATGAGCAGCGCAAGGCCGCCGGCGCCGGCCCCGACGTGGTGCGCCTTTCGGTCGGCATCGAGGACGTCGCCGACATCATCGCCGACCTGGAGCAGGGGCTGGCTGGGTAGCGGCGCCCGGCCCAAATGCAGGCGTGAAGTCTTGCCAAGCTGGGGATAAGCTCGCGCCCGCGGCCTCCGCCCCTTCATCGCCGCCGACCAAATTTGGAAAGGCCAACGCTCATGTTGATCAATCTCGCAGGACGCCGCATCTACTACGATCTCTCCGGGCCCGAGAGCGGACAGGTCGTGTGCTTCACCCATTCGCTGGCCTCGGACGGCGGCATGTGGGCCGAGCAGCTCCCGCCGCTGCTCGCTGCGGGCTACCGCGTCCTGCGCCTCGACATGCGCGGCCACGGCGGCAGCGATCCCGTGGCCGGCGGCTACACCATGGCGCAGCTCGCCGACGACGTCGCCGCCTCCCTCGATTTCCTCGCGATAGAGCGCGTGCAGTTCGTCGGGCTCTCCATCGGCGGCATGCTGGGCCAGGCCTTCGCCATCGCCCACGGCCGGCGGCTCATCTCCGCCATGCTGTGCGACACCTCACCCCAGACCCCTCCGGGCGCGCAAGGCGCGTGGGCACCGCGCATCGAGGCCGTGAGGAAGGCAGGCTCGCTGGCGCCGCTCGCCGACCCCACGATGGAGCGCTGGTTCACAGATGCCTACAAGCCCCGCAGCCCCGGCAGATGGAAGCAGATCCACGCCACCATCGCCGGCACGACGCCCGCCGGCTACCTCGGCTGCGCGGCAGCCATCCTCGATTTCGACTTCGTGCCGAAGCTGCCGTCCATAAAGGTGCCGACGCTGGTGGTCTGCGGCGCCAACGACGAGGGCACGCCGCCCGCCGGCAACAAGAAGATCGCCGAGCTGATCCCCGGCGGCCGCTACGAGGAGATCGCCAACGCCCGCCACTTCCCCAACGTCGAGCGCGCGGACGCCTTCAACAAGATCATGCTCCCCTGGCTCGCCGCGCACCGCTGAGGGGCTGCGGCAGGAGGGCGGAGCCGGCTCACCAGGCGATCCGCCCCCTACGCCGTCCGCCGCTCCATCGGTCTCGAACAGGCCGACGACGCCTCGCCGATCTGAAGATGAGTTGGCGGGGCAGGCCGGTAAAGCTGCCAGCCGACGGGTGTCAATTGCAGGAGAGGCAGACCGTTCCGGCCGCGCTTATGGAATATCCATCCTCGGCGAGCTTGATGACCTTGCGGCACTTGGCGCAGCGCGTCGGCTCGTAGCTCGGCGGATTGGCAAGCTTCTCGAAGTTGAACTCATTGGTTCCGTAGTGGACGTAAATTTCGGTGTCGAAATCCTTGCGACATTTCTTGCAGTCCTGCCAGCCGCCCTTGTGTCCCTCGTTGCAGTGAAAGCCGCATAGTGTGTAGCGCCGGTGATTGCGAGCACAGCTGTTGCGCGCGTAGGAGAACAGCACATAGCTCTCCTCGTCGTCACAGATCCACTGGTCGCAACATTCAGTCTTCGTGAGCCTACCGGTCTTTCCGCACAAGCCGCAGCGCGGCTTCTCCTTGGGCGCTGCTTTGCGGGCCGACAATGGCCTGGAACCTGATTGCTTGCCGTTAGGCGCCATCGCTTTGCCGGCCATTGCGTCGCGTCCAAGAAGTTCCCGAGGATCGAGCAAGGTTACATTGCTTTGCAATGCCAAGTGATGGGCAAAGCAGCTATTGCAGCCCTTATCCCCAGCAAAGACGGTGGCGAGATTCCGACCTCACCCCGCAACCCGCGGCAGCACCTTGTCGGTCAGCAGCGTGAACGAGCGGCGGCTCATGGGGGCGGCCATCAGGTAGGTCATGCCCTCGGCCTCGAGCGCACGGATCTGGTCGGCCACGCCTTCGGCCGTGCCGTGCAGCATGACGTCGTCGAGATAGTACGCGAGGGGGTCCTTGCCCCCGAAGGTGCGGGCCTCCTGGCGATGGTGGGTCACGCCGACGTAGGAGGCGACCGTCCATTTCGCCGCCCGCGCTGCGACCTCGCGGGCCTTCTCGGCCGTCTCGTCGACGGCGACCAGGCGCGCCATGGGAATGATGCGGCCGGCATCGCTGTGGCCGGCCTCCCGCAGCTTCTCGGCGTAGTAGCGCCGCTTGGCCATGAGGTCGGCGCGGGCGGAGTGCGGGTCCATCAGGATCGAGAAGCCCTTGGACGCCGCCCAGTCGATCGCCGGCTGCGAGGTTGCGGCCATCCACACGGGCGGGTGCGGCGCCTGCAGCGGCTTGGGCAGCACCTCGACGCCGTCGTAGGAGAAGAACTTGCCCTCGTAGGTGAGCTTCTCGCTGGTCCAGGCCTTGAGCACGATGTCGACCGCCTCGTGGAAGCGCGGCCCGCTCTCCTCGCCGGGAATGCCGAAGGCCTTGAACTCGCTGCGCTCGAAGCCGCGCCCCGCGCCCCAGTTGACGCGGCCCCCCGAGAGCACGTCGAGCAATGCCACCTCCTCGGCGAGCCGCAAGGGATTGTAGAACGGGGCGAGCGACACGGCGGTGCCGATGCGCAGGCGCTTGGTTCTGGCGGCTGCCATCACGCCCATCATGTGCACCGACGGGCAGACGGAGAAGCTCGAGAAGTGGTGCTCGGCGAGCCACACCGCGTCGTAGCCCGCGGAGTCCATGATGGCGAAGCGCTCGAGCGCCATGTCGTAGATGGAGGGGAGCGGCACCGACCGGTCGAGCCACCCGAAGAACTGCAGAACGCCGACTTTCATGAACCCTCCCGGCCTCTGGCGCGGTCTGTGCCGGCCTCGAGAGGCGCTGGCCTACACTTTCCAGATCATCCGAACCGGATCGGCAGGTTGCGTGGGCCGCGCACGGTGCCCTCCGACCACTTCACCTCGCCGTCGAGGCCGAACTCGGGGATGCGCTTGAGGAGCTCCTCCATCGCCACGGTCAGCTCGAGCCGCGCCAGGTTGGAGCCGACGCAGCGGTGGATGCCCAAGCCGAAGGCGGCGTGCCTGTTCTCCTTGCGGTCGATCACGACCTTGTCGGCATCCTCGAACATGGCGGGATCGCGGTTGGCGGCCGGGAACGACAGCAGCACCATCTGCCCCGGCTTGAAGGTGCAGCCGTTGATCTTGGTCTCCTTCACCACCTCGCGCGCCATGGTCACGGGCGCGTAGGCGCGCAGCAGCTCCTCGATCGCGGTCGGCATCAGCTGCGGCTCGGCTGACGAGCCGGCGGCGGTCTTCCGGCGTCCTGGCCAGGTGCCAGATGCACGAGCCGATGCCGCTCCAGGTGGTGTCGATGCCGGCGATCAGCAGCAGCCGCAGCGCCCCCACCACGTACTCCTCGCCCATCGGCTGGCCATTGAACTTGGCGCCGACCAGATAGCTGATGAGGTCGTCGCGCGGGGTCCTCGGCACGATCGTGCACGTGACCCATGAAGTAGTGGGTCATCTCGCCGATCGCCTGCATCAGCACGCTCTGGTCGGTGATGCCGACCTCGAGGATCTCGTGGATCCACTTGCGGTAGAGGTCGCCGTCGCCCTCGGGCAGGCCCAGCATCTGGGCGATCACGCGCACCGGGATCTCCTGGGCATATTCGACGGCTGCATCGCAGCCGCCCCGCGGCGGCGAACTTGTCGATCAGCTCGTTGGCGATCGCGCGCGCCCTGGGCTCGATCTTCTTCATGGCGTCGGGCGTGAACGGCGGCAGCAGCACCATGCGCGCGGGGCGGTGCTCGGGCGGGTCGGAGGTGATGGGCGGCGCCGGCACGCGCGGCGGCGGGCTCTCGCGCACGACCACGCGGCGGGAGGAGAAATGCTCGGTGTCGTAGGCGATGGCGCGCACGTCCGCGTAGCGCGTGGGCAGATAGACGCCCATGAAGCGCTCGGTGTGGGCGATCGGGCATTTGCCGCAGCTCCTCCCAGATCGGAAAGGGATCTTCGACCCACTGCGGATCGAGATGATCCCAGTCCGTGGCCCAGTCCTTCACCGGCGGACGTTGGCTCATGGTCCCCTCCCCATTCAAGTCTCGATGACTTCGACGGCGAATTCCGGGCAATTCGATTTCGCCAGGTAGGCCTTCTGCTCCAGCCCCGCCGGCACCGTGCCGTCGCCCTTCTCGCGGGCGTTGCCGTATTCGTCGAGCTCGAACAGCTCCGGCGCCAGCGCCTTGCAGCGGTTGTGGCCCTGGCATTTGTCGCGATCGACGCGGACCTTCAGTGTCCCGGTCTTGGCCACGTGGCGTCCTCCCCCAGGTTGTCCTTTACGGCAGTTTGGCGCACGTGGGCCGCGCCGTCCAGCGCCAGGCTCAGGCCTCCAGCACCAGCAGCGCCTGGCCCTCGGCGACCATGGCTTTCTCCTCGACCAGCCATTCCGCCACCCGCCCGGTCTGCTCCGCGCTGACGGGGATGTGCATCTTCATGGCCTCGACGATGGCAATCTCGGTGTCCGCGGCGACGGCATCGCCGGGCGCGACGAGGCGGCTGATCAGCTGCCCGGCGACGGGCGAGGTGACGTGACGGGGCATGGGGGTGCTCTCGCGGAAGCCTGCTGCGTCGGCACAGGATCATGCCGGGCCGGCCTCCGCAAGATGGCGATCGCGCCCAAGAAGAAAGGGGAGCCGCGAAGCTCCCCAGTGACAAGCGAAGAGGCCACTCTGAAATTCCGATGCCCGCCGGTCGGTCGGGGCGCGCGGCCGGCTCAGGCTGCCGCGTGCTCGTCGTGCGGGATCGCGCAGCACATAGCCGCGGCCCCACACGGTCTCGATGTAGTGCTCGCCGCCGGTCGCCGCCTGCGAGCTTCTTGCGCAGCTTGCAGATGAAGACGTCGATGATCTTGAGCTCGGGCTCGTCCATGCCGCCGTAGAGGTGGTTGAGGAACATCTCCTTGGTGAGCGTCGTGCCCTTGCGCAGCGAGAGCAGCTCCAGCATCTGGTATTCCTTGCCGGTCAGATGCACGCGCTGGCCGTTCGACCTCCACCGTCTTGGTGTCGAGGTTGACCTTCAGCTTGCCGGTCTCGATCACCGACTGCGCATGGCCCTTGGAGCGGCGCACGATGGCGTGGATGCGCGCGACCAGCTCGTCCTTGTGGAAGGGCTTGGTCATGTAGTCGTCGGCGCCGAAGCCCAGGCCCCGCACCTTGTCCTCGATGCCGGCGAGGCCCGAAAGGATCAGGATCGGCGTCTGCACCTTGCTCGACGCGCAAGGTCTTGAGCACCTCGTAGCCGCTCATGTCCGGCAAGTTGAGGTCGAGCAGGATGATGTCGTAGTCGTAGAGCTTGCCGAGATCGACGCCTTCCTCGCCGAGATCCGTGGTGTAGACGTTGAAGCCTTCGGACTGGAGCATCAGCTCGATGCTCTGCGCCGTTGCGCTGTCGTCCTCGATCAGAAGGACTTGCATATTCTTCCTCTCTTCCAAGACCCCTTGGCCGAGGGTCCCTTGCCCAATGCTTGAGGAGCTGCTGCTGGTTGTCCGGCTAAGCCTTGGTTAGCAAGCTAGCCGCCAGAGGTTAACAAAACCTAATTTTGCCTTACGCACGCGCACGTTTTCGAACATGTCGACGCAGACCCGCCACCACGCCGGCCCGGCCTGCGACCACACGCCACCCACGCCAGGAAACGGCGCCACACGCCCCAGAAAGGCACGATACTCGCGTGTTCGAAGTCCCAGACCCAGACAGCTGCTACCCCAGCCGCGACCCCTTCCGGCTCCCCGGCCGCCCTCCCGAATGCCGCCGGTGCGCTGCCTAAATTCTGTCTAACTGATTTGCGGCTCTGCCCTAGGGGGTCTGTGGGAAAAAAGTGGCAGCGCCGCGGCGCCTGTCGGACAAGAACCTCTAAAGCGTTGCTTTACCGCAACTTAATCGCTTTATATAAAGTTGGCCTAGGTTGGGAGGACGAGGCGGCCGCTGCCCGTTCGCGAGGCAGCCGGCAACCGCTGCCGAACCGAGCGTCCGTTGCCCAGGAATCGTCTGGCACGTCGCTTGCTTAATTCGTCGTCAGCCTGCTGTCGGATCGACTGTTGTGACACACAACTCTGGAAACCAACTGTTCGAACACGTTGGGGGTATCGAACAATGAAGCCACGTGACACGGCGCTGCGTTTGAAGCGGTTCGAAGCCGCAGAGAAGGCCCGCAAGGTCGCCTCCATGGAAACGATGATCCTGCGATCTTCGAGCACATCGCCACCGATCTCGCACGCCAGATCTCGGCCGAGGAGGAGCGCACCGGCATCAGGGATGCCGCCGCATTTCGCCTACTCGACGTTCGCCAAGGCGGCAGGGCAACGGCGCGCCAACCTGCTGACCTCGATCACCGATCTCAAGGTCAAGCTCGACGCTGCACAGACGCGAGCACGAGGAGGCGGTGCTGGAGCTGAGCAAGCTCGAGCCGCCACGGAGAGCCGCGACAGCGACCGGCAGCACGGCAAGCCTTCGCAGCAACGGACCGATGATCGGCTGAGCCGTTGGGCCTCGCGCCTCGCGCGGCCCGAGTTTGCCGCATGTGCAATGCGGCTCGCCGCTTGCGCGTGCGCTCCTGCCGCCTGCGCCGCGCGACCGCGAGTTTTCGCCACTGTCGCCGGATCGTTCACCGCGCTCGATGGTCTTCGCCTTGCCGCTGCGAGGGCTGCTGTGGCAACCTGTGGCCAGAATCGGCGATTGCGAAGTTCCAGTGCGATCATCGGCTGTGGCCGGGCCTGGCCCGCGCCCGCCCATCGAGGTGCCCGGCAGCGATGCGCCGTCCGCATGCCATGCTTGTAGCCCTGCTGTCGGCCGCTCCGCGCGGCGGTGCTCGCCCTCGGGCCTGCCGTCCCTGTCTCCGCACAGCCGGCCACCACGCCGGCGCAATTCGAGACCGGCGCCGTTCCGATCGCGTCCGGCCTCCTCCGTGGCATCCGCGAGACGACGATCGTTGCCTCGGGCACGCCGACGGAGGTCTATTCGCTCGTCGCCAGCGGCGCGCTGCGCTGCTGGTTCGGCGCCAACGGACCACTCAAGGCCACGCACGTCTTCAATGCCGAGGCGGCGCCGCCCTCGGACGGGCGGCCCGGCCGAGATCGTCCTGCAGGAGCGCGACGCCACCCTGCGCGATCAGCGCGGCGCCCGCGCCTTCCGCGTCTCGTTTGTCGGCCAGGGCGGCAGCGTGCTGCGTCGGCATCACCTCCCTCAAGGTGGCATCGCCGCTCTGCCGAGCTGATGGTGCAGGATGTGGAGACGTGGGCGCGGGGCGGCAGCGGCTGTCAGGCCCGGGCGCTGAGCCCGCCCGTCGAGGCGGCACCGCCGCCCGCGGCCGCCAAGTCGGGCAAGAGCAAAGCCACGCGCAATGGCCGGCCCTGAGCCGGCTTGCTCGCGCGAGGACAGAAGATGGAACGCTGCCGGACCGAAACCGCGCCTCAGTCGCGATAGTCCTGGATGCGCGTTGCTCGCAGCCCGGGCAGGCCGAAGCGGTCGATGGAGCGCTGCCAGGACAGGAACTCGTCCACCGTCAGCTTGTAGCGCTCGCACGCTTCCTCCAGGCTCAGCAAGCCGCCGCGTACCGCAGCCACCACCTCCGCTTTGCGCCGTATGACCCAGCGCTTGGTATCCTTGGGGGGAAGGTCCGCAACCGTCAGCGGGCTGCCGTCCGGCCCGATGACATAGCGCACCCGCGCCCTGTACTGTTGTTCGGTCATGATACTCGTTACTCTTTTTCTGACCTGCTCACGACACTAGACGAACGCAATTAAAATCGACCTAAGTGACGCGGTAAATACTAGAAGAACGCTTGCGCCGTTATTTGCTGCCCCAATGGTTAATTCTGATGCCTTCTTGGTTAATTCTGTGCCCTGCCAGCGTGCGACCGGCACTTGCTGCCGCACGTACTGGGCGGTTGTGCCGGACCGGCACGCCTACATGGTGTCGCACGACATGCCCTGGCGACCGTCCGGTGCGCGCCTACAGCTGCAGGTTTCCACATGGCGGGCGGGCGATCCTTCCGCCTTGATTGCGCCTTCGGGGGCGGCCATAGTGGCGGCGCGCCTTGGGGAAGGGCAGAGTGCAGAGATCCTGGTTAATCCGCTCCCCGCCAACTGAAGCTGTCCATGGCATCTCGCAAGGCATCGCCTTCCCGCAAGCGCGCCCCCGTGCGCCGCCCGCGCCGCGTGGTGGTGGCCATGTCGGGCGGCGTCGACTCCTCGGTGGTGGCGGCGCTGCTCAAGCAGACAGGGCTACGATGTCATCGGCGTCACCCTGCAGCTCTACGACCATGGCGAGGCTGTCGGCCGGCGCGGCGCGTGCTGCGCAGGCCAGGACATCCATGATGCGCGCCGGGTGGCCGACCGGCTTGGGCATCCCCCACTACGTCCTCGACTACGAGCAGCGCTTCAAGACCACGGTCATGCAGTCGTTCGCCGACAGCTACGTGGCCGGCGAGACGCCGATCCCCTGCGTGGTGTGCAACCAGCAGATCAAGTTCCAGGAGCTGCTGGAGACGGCGCGCGAGCTGGAGGCCGACGCGCTGGCGACCGGCCACTACATCGCGCGCGCGCATGGGCGCCGCGGGCCCCGAGCTCTACCGCGCCCGCGATCGCCGAGCGCGACCAGAGCTATTTCCTGTTCGCCACCACGCGCGCCCAGCTCGACTGGCTGATGTTTCCGCTTGGGCGGCTATCGCAAGGCCGAGGTGCGCGACCTTGCGCGCGAGCTTCGGGCTGCCCGTCGCCGACAAGTCCGACAGCCAGGACATCTGCTTCGTCCCGCAGGGCCGCTACACCAATATCATCGAGCGCCTCAAGCCGGGAGCCGCCGAGGCCGGCGACATCGTGCACGTCGACGGCCGCGTGCTCGGCCGCCATGGCGGCATCATCAACTACACCATCGGCCAGCGCCGTGGCCTCGGCATTCCCGGCCCCGCGCCCCTCTACGTCGTGCGCCTCGATGCGGCGGCCAAGCAGGTGGTCGTGGGTCCGCGCGAGAGCTTGCATGCGCATTGGATCACCCTTAGGAACGTCAACTGGCTCGGCGACGGGCCCATCCCCGCGGGGGGCATGGCCGTGGCCGTGCGCGTGCGCTCCACGGCGCCGCCGCAGCCGGCGACCCTGTTCCCTTCGGCGGACGACGGCGCCAGGGTGCTCGCTGCGCGACGGCGAGTACGGCGTCGCGGCGGGCCAGGCCTGCGTCGTTCTATGCCGATGCCGGCCCGGAGGCGCGGATGCTGGGCGGGGGCTGGATTGGGCGTGCGTTGAGCCGGGCCGAGCAGCCGGACGCGGCCAAAGAGTCGAGGCCGCCGGGGATTGCCGGTCAGGGTCTGCAGCATTGGTGGTGGGCATGTGAGGGAGACAGTCCAGTCATGAGGCCGCACGCTGCGTTCCGAAGAGCCGCGTGCGCCCAAGTTCTTCAAGCGGTTCAAGGACGCCCGCGGACGCCGGCGCGCAGATCGACGAGGATGCCGTCACGCAGTGCCTACCGCCGCTGGGCGCCGGTCTACGACCACACCTTCGGCCGCGTCGCCGCCGAGGGCCGCAAGCACTCCGTCGAGATCATCAACCAGGGCAGGGGCCGCGTGCTCGAGGTCGGCGTGGGCACCGGCCTGTCGCTGCCCGCCTACGGCCGTCATCTCGAGATCGTGGGCATCGATCTCTCGCCCGAGATGCTCGAGAAGGCGCGCGAGCGCGTGGTCGCCGAGAGGCTCCGCAACGTGACGGGCCTGCACGAGATGGACGCGAGCGACCTCAAGTTCCCCGACGCCGCCTTCGACACGGTCGTTGCCATGTACGTCATGACGGTGGTGCCGGACCCCGAGAAGGTCATGCGCGAGCTCTCGCGCGTGTGCCGTCCGGGCGGCGAGGTCATCATCGTCAACCATTTCAGCGCGGACGAGGGCATGCGCGGCTGGGTCGAGCGGCGCATGGCTCCGTTTGCGGACATGCTGGGCTGGCGGCCGGTGTTCGATGTCGAGCGCGTGCTGGTGTGCGAGGACCTCGCCTTGATGGAGAAGCGCGGCCTGCGCCCGTGGGGCCTTTTCACGATGATGCGCTTCCGCAAGGCCAGGGAAGCCAAGGCCGCGGCCTGACCTGATCCCCGTCATCCCGGACGCCGCCAAGCGGCGATCCGGGACCCAGGCCGTGCACTTGGGAGTGCGCAGACCCCGATGGGCCGGTCCGCCACGGCCGTCGCGTCGCGCCCCACCTTTCCTTGACACCGCTCGGCGGCACTTCTTATATCCGCTCGGCTGCTGGCCTGTCGCGCCAGCCGATGGCGGAGTAGCTCAGCTGGTTAGAGCAGCGGAACTCATAAGCCGAAGGTCGCCGGTTCAAGTCCGGCCTCCGCTACCACCGTTCCACGATGTCCGCCGATGCGCGGTGTCTCGGGCCAGCCGCGTCGCGTACCCTTGTCGCGCAGCGGGCAGGACCGCCAATTCATTGGTCGGAGCGGGGAGATTTGAACTCCCGACCCCCAGTCCCCCAGACTGGTGCGCTAACCAGGCTGCGCTACGCTCCGAACTCGCGTCCTTTGTGCCCCGGCCATCTCTGGCGGTCAACCCGGCGGGGTGCGGCGCGCCTTGGCGATCAGCGCGATCGCGTGCGTGTCGAGCGGAAAGCGGCGCGGGCGAGGCAGGCGGCGCAGGCCGGGTGCCGCCGCGGCCGCAAAGAGACCGGCCGGCAGGCTGACGTCGGCGACCTGGAGGCCCTGGGCTTTTGCCAACGCGCGCGCGGTTGTCTCGATGTGGCCAAGCGCAAGTTGCCGGCCGCTGCGGCCGCGCACGCCGATCTCGGTCAGCACGTGGGAGATGCCCCCGCCATGCGCCTTGGAAAATGCCTCGAGGCGACACCAGGCGCGAAGCACGGCGTCCTCGCCGACAGGATCGTGCGCGGCCCGGGCGGCGAGCCCGGCACCGACGGCCACGATCTCCTCGCGACGGCGCGCCGACAGGCGCACGGTCCGCGACCGCTCCAGATCGACGCCGATCGCACCCTTCTCACCCACACCAATGAGCGCCAGCCCCTCGATATGTGCGAGGCTGAAGGCCGGCGCGCCGGGGCCGAAGTGCGGCTTGCCGCTCGCCTCGCGCAGAAGCTTGCGCCCGCGCATCGCGGGTCCCGCAAAGCGCTCCAGCACGACGCGCAGCGCCGTGTAGGCTGCCAGGCGATGGCGCTGTTCGTGCGCATCGGCCGCGCGCAGCGCGCGCGCGCGGTCGTCTGCGGCCAGCCGCGGTGTCTCGCGCTCCAGCGCTTCCAGCGCTGGCGCCGCCGCCTCCAGATCGACGAGCCAAAGCTCGATCATGCACGCGTCGCCTTTGTCACCCCTGTCATAGCGCCACAAGGCAAGGGCTGGCCACCATAGCCGCAGCCCCGCCGGACTGCTATCGGCCGTCAGGGGTCGGCAAGACCTGCCAGACGCGAATGGCGGAGCCCGCTGGCATGGGCATCTCGCGCGTGCCCTCCACAGGCTCGCCGCCGAGCAGCCGCTCGCGCAGGGGGCCGGTTGCGCTCGCATCCGCGCCGCCGTTGGCGGCATCCGCGCAGAACGCCAGATAGTCGACGCCGAGCGAGCGCGCCTTGGCCAGCCCTTGCCTGGGCGTGCTCTCGAGAATGATCTGGTTGTCGGTGATGCCCAACGCCAGACGATGGTAGGGCGCGGCCACCACGCGGTGCGGCGATAGCGCGACGATGTAGGGGCCGAGGTCGATATTTGCCGCGACGAGGCCCGGGGGCAGCGCGGCGAGTCGGCGCACGGTGTCTGAGCGATAGCAGGGCCGGCGCGGGTCGCTGGTGTCAACCGTCGCGGTCTCCTGCCTCGCGCGCCGGAAGGCAGAAAACAGCACGTCGGCGCTCGTCTCGAGCGTCGCCTGGCTCAGGAGCACCACCGCCGCGGCCCTGACGACCGGGCGGGAGAGCGAGCCGATGCTCCCGAGCCCCGCCGCCCAGACGGCGAGCGGCAGGACAACGAGCCAGCAGGCATAGGGGAGCAACTTCATCTGCCAGAACCCTAGTCCTGCCGCGAGGATCGTGAAGGCGACGGCCAGACTCGTGGCGACATCCCGCTGCCTGCGCCAGAGAGCCAGCTGGGCGCCGACGCCGGCGCACAGGAATGCCGCCAACCCCAGCGCGGTCGCCGGATTGACGGCCGCGAGCCACACGATGCTCTGGGTCTCCACCACATAGTCGAGCCAGATCGGCGCAAGCACGGGATCGATCTCCCCGAACGGGCCCGCGAGGCACTTGGGTTCGAGCCCGGCAAATATCGCACCGCCGCAGATTGCGACCAGCCCGAGGACGGCAAGACGAGGAACGAACTGCCGTGCCGCCCCGCACGCCACCCACAGACCGATGGTCCCGTAGGCCGCGAGAATTGGCAGATTGAGCGAGAGGGCATCGCAGTGAATGTCGAGCCAGCGGGAGCGGTGGCACGGTAAGGGCGAGCGACAGGAAGAGGACGCCGGTGGCGGCGACGGCGGCCCGCACCACGCCGGCACTGTGCTGCGGCCGCCAAACCGCCACGAGCGCGGCAAGCGCCAGGGCCAGCACCACGAGCGCGAGAGCCTCGTAGCCGACGGCGAGACCCAGCCCCAGGAAGACGCCGGCAATCCACCCCGCGCGCTTGTCGTCGACGCTGCGGGCAAGGAATAGCACGCCCGCGGCCGCACACAGGATCTGGGCGTTGTGGTGATCGATGCGGCCAGGCCGGAACTGGGCGAGTGCCATTGCCGAGGTCACGACGAGGAAGAGGGCGAAGGCCGTGGCGAGCGGGCCGCCACGGCGCCGGGCCTCGCGGGCGACGATGGTGGCGAGCGCCAGGAACAGAAGCGTCGGCCAAAAGATGCGGGCCACGAGCTCGGCGCCATCGCTGCCAAGGAGCGGCGCGAGCCCGCCGATCAGCACGGCGAGCGGGGCATCGATCAGCCGCGACCAATGCGAGACGAGGGGGACCGGAGCGCCGATGCGCGGCAGCGTGGTGTCGAACCACGGTGCGCCCGCCAGCAGCTCGCGCACCGACACCAGGCGCGTAGCGTCATCCGTGTCGCCCAGCCAGTCGAACACCGATGGTCCAGGTGCGGCGAGGGTGGCGATGACCATGAAGGCGGTGGCGATGAGGGCCCATGCGAGCGGCGTTGCCGCCCAGCGGCTGAGCGTCGGCCAGCGCGGCAGCACCTGTTGCAAGGCCAGCATCGACATCGCGGCATACCCCGGGGAATTGGCCGCGCGAGCCTACGCGAGCGGCCTTAGGCGCTCGTAAACGGCGCAGCGCCGGCCCCGCCGCCTTCGCGCGAGGCGCGCCCCCGCGGGGCAAGGGTTTCTTCAGCCTTTCTACCTATCGTCGCCCTCGTTTTCCGGGTGGTGGAGGGCGCCGCGGCAAGCGGTTTCTCCTCACCCTCCGAATCCATGCGGCACCGGGCTGTTTGTCGAAGGTAGACGCGATGTCCCACTCGGATGTGTTTGTGATTGGCGCCGGGCCCGCTGGGCTGACCGCCGCCTACCTGCTCACCAAGAACGGCATCTCCACCACGGTGATCGAAGCCGACCCGACCTATGTCGGCGGCATCAGCCGCACCGCCAGCTACAAGGGCTTCCTGTTCGACATCGGCGGCCATCGCTTCTTCTCCAAGTCCAAGGAGGTGGTCGACCTCTGGAAGGAGATCCTGCCCGACGACTTCATCGAGCGCCCGCGCCTGTCGCGCATCTACTACAACGGCAGCTACTTCTCCTACCCGCTGAAGGCCTTCGAGGCTCTGAACAACCTGGGCTATGTCGAGTCGGCGCTGTGCGTGCTGTCGTTCCTGCAGAAGCAGGCCTTCCCCACCGCCAACCCCGAGAACTTCCACGACTGGGTCGCCAACCAATTCGGCGAGCGCCTGTTCTCGATCTTCTTCAAGACCTACACCGAGAAGGTGTGGGGCATGAGCTGCGACGAGATCTCGGCCGACTGGGCGGCGCAGCGCATCAAGGGTCTCGACCTCTGGAGCGCCATGTCCAACGCGCTGCGCAACTCGATGCCGCGCGTCGGCGCGCCGAAGAAGGGCGGCCAGCAGATCAAGACGCTGATCGAGTCGTTCCAGTATCCGCGCAAGGGCCCCGGCATGATGTGGGACGCGGCCGCGCGCCACGTCAGGGAGCGCGGCGGCCACATCCACATGGGCACGCGGCTCGAGAGCCTGCGCTGGGACGAGCGCGCCCAGCGCTGGACCATCGGGGCAACCACGGCCGACGGCGAATGGAAGACGTTCTCGGCCAAGCACGTCATCTCCTCGGCGCCGATCCGCGAGCTGGTCGGCAGCATCCACCCCCAGCCCGCCTGCAAGACGGCGGCCGACAAGCTGCGCTATCGCGATTTCCTCACCGTGGCGCTGATCGTCGACAAGCCCGACCTCTTCCCCGACAACTGGATCTACATCCACGAGCCCAGCGTCAAGGTCGGTCGCATCCAGAACTTCCGCTCCTGGTCGCCGGAGATGGTGCCCGACGCCAAGCTCGCCTGCCTCGGTCTCGAATACTTCTGCTTCGAGGGCGATGGGCTGTGGAGCGGCCTCGCGACGAAGAGCTGATCGCGCTCGCCAAGAAGGAGCTGGCCCAGGTCGGCCTCGCCGCCGAGAGCGATGTCAAGGACGGCTGCGTCGTGCGCCAGAAGAAGGCCTATCCGGTCTACGACGAGACCTACAAGGCAGAATGTCGAGGCGATCCGCGGCGAGCTCGCCGAGCAATTCCCGACGCTGCACCTCGTCGGCCGCAACGGCATGCACAAGTACAACAACCAGGACCACGCCATGATGACGGCCATGCTGACCGTCAAGAACATCCTGGCGGGCGAGATCGTCTACGACGTCTGGAACGTCAACGAGGACGCCGAGTACCACGAGGCCGGCGAGGCCGGGACGCAGCAGGCGCTCGACGAGCGTGCGCATGGTGCCGCGCCCGCATCGCGGCGGCGAGCTGACGATGGGCGGCATCGCCGAGACATCGCACCGGCCGGGTCTAGCCGAGAGGTGGGATCTTGCTCACCTCGCTGCCCGCACGGCTGCGCCCGCTCGCTGAGCGTTGGCCCCGCAGCTTTCCCGCTATGCGCTGGTGAGCGTCGTCGCGCTGGCGCTCGACTTCGCCCTCTACCTTGCGCTCACGTCGGCTGGCACGAGCCCGACGCTGGCCGGCGTCATCGGCTATGCGGCGGGCATGGGCGTGCACTACGTGCTCTCCAGCCGCTTCGTTTTCGATTTGGGCGCGACCGACAAGAAGCACGCGCGCCTGTTCGGCGAGTTCGCGCTCAGCGGGCTTAGCCGGCATCGCCATCACGGCCCTCGTCATCGCCCTGGCCACGGAGGTGGCGGGCCTGCCGGCGCTGCCCGCCAAGGTGTTGGCCGCTGGCATCAGCTTCCTGGCGGTGTTCGCGCTCCGCCGGCAGGTCGTGTTCGGAAAGCTCGACCTCGCTCTGCCGCGCCCTGCCGCAGGACATCTATCTCAAGCTCACGGTCGCCGGTGCCGTGTTCTTCCTCGTCATCGAGGTTGCATACTTTGCCTTCTCGGCCACGCCGTCATTCTGGAAGCCGAGCCTCGACGCCTTCGGCGGCACCGCGATCGGCCGCGATTTCCTCAATACCTGGGTGGGTGGGCGATCCGCATTTGGCGACGGGCCCGCGGCATGGTTCGACTTCCGCGTCTACAATCAATTCCTGCTCAGGTTCATCGGCGTCAGCGAGATGCATCGCTACGTCTGGTCGTATCCCCCCCACGTGCTGCTGCTGATCTGGCCGTTCGGGCTGTTGCCCTATTTTCCGGCCTTCGTTCTGTGGACGGTCTTGGGTTGCGCGGCCTTCCTCTATGCCGCCCATGCGGCCGGGGTCGAGCGCCACAACCTGTGGTTCATCGCGGTGGCGCCGGCGGTCGCCATCAATGTGTTCATCGGGCAGAACGGGTGCTTCCTGGCCGCGCTGCTGATCTGCGGCCTGGCCAATCTCGACCGGCGGCCCGTGCTGTCCGGCGTGCTGTTCGGCATCCTCACGATCAAGCCGCAGCTGGGTCTGCTGCTGCCATTGGTGCTGGCGCTGACCGGGCGCTGGCGGACCATTGCGGCGGCCGCAGCAACGACCATCGCGCTCGTGGGAGCCACGACATGGCTGTACGGCCTCGAAACATGGACCGGATACTTCACCCAGGTGGTGCCGCAACAGAGATTCCTCCAGGAGTACGGAGAGGGCCTGTTGTTCCTGCAGGTGCCTTCGGCGTTCTGGGCCGGACGGCTCGTAGGCCTGCCCCTCGGCGCGGCCTGGGTCCTGCAGGCGATCGTCTCGGCTGCCGCGGTGGCCGCGGTCGCGTGGACGTTCTGGCGCCGCCGCGATCCCGTGCTGTCGAACGCGCTGCTGATCGTGGCGATCTTCCTCGCCACGCCCTATGCGCTGAACTACGACCTGGTCGTTCTGGGATGGGTGCTCGCTCTGCTGCGCCAGCGCAGCGACAACGAGCTCATCGATCACTATCTCATCATCGCCATATGGACGCTGCCGGCAACCATGATGCTGGCCGGCCTGGTCCATATCCCGCTTGCGATGCCGCTGCTGGCAGCGTTTGCGGGTCGCCTGCTGTGGCGGCTCGCGCCGAGCCAAGCCCGGCAGGAACACGCTGAGGGCGCAACACTTGCGGTCTATGCCGCGGGCTCAGGCGGCGGCTGATACGCGCGGCCCGGGGTAGTCCATCGCTTTGCGCCCTCTCGGGAGGGCCATCACCGTAGCGCCGGAGCGGCGTGCCGTGCCACCTTCCCTCGGCTCGAGCCAGACGTGGCGGGGCTGCGACATTCGCTTGGGCGCCGGTGTCGCGGCCTTGGGGTGGCGCCGCGACTTGACGGCAGGCGCCTTCGCCGCCGCAAGCACGATCAGCTGTGCCCGTCCGCTGCGGCGCTCGCGGCGCGCCGCGAGCGGTGAGGCACGCCGCTCGCTCCGGCGGCTTGCAGATTTCCGCCCGCTTGCGATCTTCATGGTGAGTTTCGGGAGTTGGGGCGGGGCGGGGGGCACGAGGCCCAGGCATGAGGCCGCGAGCTTCAAGACTGACGCCAACATCGACTTCCCCCAACTCGGGCAACACGCGGCTCGACGGACCTCGTCCGGGAGGCGCTCCCCAGCGCTTGATGCACAATGTCCGATATTGGTTGGCGGTCGGTTAACGAGTGTCGCAATTCTGCTTTGCAAATCAGTGGCCTAACAATCGGCATTGCTGCCCGGCCGGAGGTGGGTGCTGCCGTTGCGGGCGCGACAACGTGCCTGGGCGCGCGCATCGGCACCACGTAAGCTCGCGCGAATGCGCGAGGCCGAGTGAGGCAAGATCCGATGCTCTACATGGTGGAAATGGAGTTCCGCAATCCCGCCCGCGAGGCCGACTGGCACGTCTGGTACATCGGCCACGTGGCCAGGCTCATCCGCAACGTGCCGGGCTTCCGTGCAAGCCAGCGCTTCCGCGCCATCACGCCCACGTCCTCGCCGTGGCTTGCCATGCACGACGTCGTCTCGGGTGCCGTGTTCGAGAGCAAGGAGTACCGCGCCAACGGTGGCCCGGTCTCAACCGGCGAATGGCAACACGAGCACACCAACTGGTACCGCAACCTGTTTGCCGGCATTGACGATACGCCCGAGGTCGCGCCCGACGCCCACCTGCTGGTGCTCGAGGCCGATGCCAAGCTGCCGGCCGGCGCCCCGGACGTCACTTGGCTCGAGAGCGCGGGGCTCGACCGCACCGCGGGGCGCCGCGGCCTCGCCGTCGTCCCGGCTGGCCGGCTCACCGCCGGCCTGTTCGACCTGCCCGGCGTCCGCATCTTCAAGCCCATCTCGCCCCGCATTTCGAAGTGAGCCAGGCGCTCTCATGCGTGTCCTCGCGGCGCGTCCGCAACGGCGCTATGCGAACGTGGACATCGACAGGCCGCCCGAGCGCACCGTAGAGTTGCAGCCTGCAGTCAACTCAGCGAGCGTCGCGGGCGTGGAGCTGATCGCGCTTCCGTTTCGCCCCTTCGCTGACATTCCGTTCCCCGAGGGCGAATTCGTGTCCGAGACAAACGACAAGGTTCGGGAGGAGCGACCATGAATGTAGGCTTCATCGGGCTCGGCACCATGGGTGCCAGCATGGCGTCCAACCTGCAGAAGGCCGGCCACAAGCTCGTCGTTCACGATGTGCAGCGCCAGAACGCGGGCCATCACCTGCAGGCCGGCGCGCAGTGGGCGGCTTCGCCCAAGGCCGTCGCCGAGGCGTGCGAGGTGGTGTTCCTGTCGCTGCCGGGACCGCCGGAGGTGGAGTCGGTGGCGCTGGGCGAGGATGGCCTGATCGCGGGCTTCAAGGCGGGCTCGGCGTGCTTCGATCTCACCACCAACTCGCCCACGCTGGTGCGCCGGATCGAGAAGCTGTTTGCCGAGCGCGGGGTGCACATGCTCGATGCGCCGGTGAGCGGCGGGCCGTCGGGCGCCAAGTCGGGCAGGCTCGCGATCTGGGTCGGCGGCGACAAGGCGATCTTCGACGAGCACAAGGCGGTGCTCGACGCCATCGGCGATGCGGCCCGCTACATCGGCCCGATCGGCGCGGGCTCGGTCGCCAAGCTCGTGCACAACTGCGCCGGCTACGCCATCCAGACGGCGCTGGCCGAGGTGTTCGCGCTCGGCATCAAGGGCGGCGTCGAGCCGCTCGCCCTGTGGGAGGCCGTGCGCAGCGGAGCAAGTGGCCGCCAGCGCACCTTCGACCGGCTCTACGACCGCTTCCTGCCCGCCAAGTACGATCCCCCGAGCTTCGCCCTGAAGCTCGCCCACAAGGACATGCGGCTCGCCACCGAGCTCGGCCGCGAGCTCGGTGTCCCGATGCGCATGGCCAACATCGCCTTCGCCGAGATGACCGAGGCGCTCAACCGCGGCTGGGAGAATCGCGACAGCCGCTCGCCCATGCTGCTCGAACTCGAGCGTTGCGGGCTCGAGGTCAAGGTCGACCCCAAGCGCATCCAGGAAGCGCTCGAGCGCGACCCGCTGTACGGGAGCGGCCCCAAGCGCGGCTGATGCGTCTAGAGCAGGATCGCTTCGGACGGAATCACTTTGCCCCAATTGGGACGTGGCGGCCGAAGCGTGAATGCTGCTCTACGTCATAAAGTCGAGAGCAAGATTTACGTTCCATGATCGAAGCGAAGCGCTTCGATCAGAAATCGATATTGCTCTAGGGGCCCTCGCGAGGCTTGCCGGGAGGAGGTGGACGCAAGATGCAAGGGGACGGGGCCTGTCCCGCCTGCGGCGAGCCAGCGAAGTGTGGGATGGCGGAGAACCAATCGACCTGCTGGTGCTTCGAGCTGCCAGGCCGGCTGCCCATGCCGCCGGTGGATAGTGAAACGCGCTGCTACTGCCGCAAGTGCCTGGCGCAGCTGATCTCCGCTTTGCCCGCGGCATCCTCGGAGCCTCGCCCAAAATAGCGGAAAACGTTCGCCGCCGCCTCTCTGCCACTGCGAGGTCTTGCTGAAAGCCCACTCTAGGCGCCATCATCGCAGCCGCTATCGGGGGTTCCACACGTGAGGGTCGATTGAGTCAGCCGCTGCCGCTCGCGGGCATCAAGGTGCTCGATGTCTCGACTTACATCGCCGCCCCGGCGGCCGCCGTCGTGCTCGGCGACTACGGCGCCGACGTCGTCAAGGTCGAGCAGCCCGGCGAGGGCGATCCCAACCGCACCATCATGTCGTCCGCCGCCTATCCCAAGGCCCGCGTCAACTACCCCTGGCTGATGGACTCGCGCAACAAGCGCTCTCTCGCCCTCGACCTCAAGCACACGGCTGGACGCGCCGCGCTCGACCGGCTGATACCGGGCGCCGATGTGCTGATCACCAACTTTCCCCTGCCCGTGCGCGAGCGGCTCAAGCTCAGGTATGAGGACGTTGCCGGCCTCAATTCCAGGCTGATCTATGCCTCCCTGACGGGCTTTGGCGAAAGCGGGCCCGATCGAGATCAGGCGGGCTTTGATTCCACCGCCTACTTCGCTCGCTCGGGCCTGTGCGACCAGGTACGCTACGACGGCCAGCCACCGCACTTCTCGCTGCCGGGGCAAGGCGATCGCGCCACTGCCATGGGCCTGCTCGCGGCCATCATGATGGCGCTCTACCAGCGCGAGCGCACGGGGCGGGGCACTGCCGTCTCGACCTCGCTGCTGGCCAACGGCCTGTGGTCGAACGGGGTCTATGCGCAAGCGGCGCTGGTCGGCGGGTTTCTGCCCCTGCGCCCGCCGCGCGAGGCGCCGCGCAGCGCGCTCGGCAACCTCTACCGCACGCGCGACGACCGCTGGCTGCTGCTCAGCCTGCCGATGGAGGAGGTCACCTGGCCGCGCTTGGCCCGAGCGATCGGGCGTCCCGAGCTGATCGAAGATCCGCGCTTTGCCGACACCGCCACCCGCCGCCGCAATGCGGCCGCGCTCACGGCCATCCTCGATGCCGTCTTCGCTTCGGCTCCACTCGCCGATTGGGTTCACCGCCTGAAGGCCGCAAGGCTCACCTTCAGCCCCATCAACCGTATCGAGGATCTGGCGAGCGACCCGCAGGCCGTGGCGTGCGGCGCCATCATCGAGTCCGCCAGCCCGCAGATGCCGCGAACACTTGCCGCGCCGTTTCGCATCGAAGGCGCCGCTCCACGGCCGGCAGGTGGTGCGCCGGAACTCGGCGAGCACACCGAGGAGGTGCTGCGCGAGGCGGGCCTTTCGGCGGGCGAGATCGCCGAGCTGCGCCGATGCGGCGCCGCGACGTGAGCCAAGGCGTCGGCGATGCCAGGCTCATGGTCGTGCGGGAGCGCCGAGCAGCTGGCGGATCTTGCGGGCAAGGTCCTGCTGCGTATAGGGCTTGCTCAGCAGGTTCACGTCGGGGTCGAGCCGGCCGTGATGAATGATGGCGTTGCGCGTGGACCCCGTCGTGAAGAGGATCGGCAACCCGGGCCGTTCCTGGGCGACCTTGTCGGCAAGCCCGCGTCCGCTCATGCCCCCCGGCAGCACCACGTCGGTGAACAGCAGATCGACGCGAGGAGCCCGCTCCAGGGCGCCGTAGCGCCTCCAGGGCGTCGCCGCGCTTCGATGCACGCGGTAGCCAAGCTCTTCCAGCGCCGTTTTGGTGTATGCGCGCACGCCCTCGTTGTCCTCCACGAGCAGGATTGTCTCGCCGTCGCGGGCGCCGACATCGCCGTCGTAAATGCCGGTTCGCTCGCTGCCGGAGCTGCGGACACCTCTCCGGTTTCCCGCAATCGCGGCAAATACATGCTTCACCGTGGTCCCGTGGCCGATCTCGCTATAGATGCGGATGTGCCCGCCGGACTGCTTCACGAACCCGTGCACCATGGCGAGCCCAAGTCCCGGTGCCCTTGCCGACCTCCTTGGTCGTGTAGAAGGGCTCGAAGACGTGTTCGCATGCACGGCCGGGTCGATGCCGCCGCCCGTATCCGCCACGCTCAGCATCACGTATTGGCCGGCCGGCACGTCGCCGAATTGCGCAACGTAAGCCTCGTCGAGATAGGCGTTGGCGGTCTCGATGGTGATGCGGCCGCCGCCCGGCATGGCATCGCGCGCGTTCGTCGCGAGGTTGATGAGTGCATTCTCGAGCTGGTTTGCATCCGCGTAGGTCGGCCACAGACCCGCCGGCCAGCACGGTCTCGACGTCGACCGGCTCGCCCAGCGTGCGCCGCAGCAGGTCGGACATGCCCGAGACCACGCCGATTGAGATCGAGGCGCTTGGGCTCCAGCGGCTGGCGCCGCGAGAATGCCAGCAACCGATGGGTGAGCTGGGCGGCGCTGCGCGCGCCTTCCAGGGCATTGTCCACCAGCTTGCGCAGCGTGGCGCCGAGATCGCCCGCTTCCTGCGCGAGGCGCCGCTTGATGGTATCGAGGTTGCCCACGATGATCGTCAGCAGGTTGTTGAAGTCGTGCGCAATCCCGCCGGTGAGCTGGCCCACGGCCTCCAGCTTCTGCGACTGGCGCAGGGTCTCCTCCGTCACCTGCCGCCGCGGCCGTCTCCTGCTCCAGCAGATGCCACGTAGTGCAGCATTGCGCGCAGGATCAGCAGCCGCCAGACCCATGGCCACCACGAGGCAAAGGCCGATCAGGCCAAGCACCCAGGCACGCAGGGCCGCTACCGTGTCCTGACGCATTGAAAGTAGACGCGTCTCCTCGGTGAAAATCCGATCGATGTCGACGCGGATCGCATCCATCGAGCCGCATGCCCTCGCCGCCCTTGACGAAGGCCACCACATCGGCGCGCCGTCCTTGCCGGGCCGACGCGACCAGCTGGCCAAGGTCGGCCATCCACTTCGTCACTTTCGGCTCGAGGGTCTTGGATCCGGCGTTGCTGGCCGGCATTGTCGATCGTCAGTGCCAGAAGCTCCGTCAGCGGCCTCCGGAACGCGAGTTCTGCCCTGTTGAACGGCGCGAGGAATGCCTCGTCCTCGGTCAACACGAAGCCGCGAGCCCCCGTCTCGGCATTGAGCAGCTCCACGAGCAGGGATCGCGTCTCCTTGCGCACGTCCATCGTGTGCACGATCCAGGCTTCGGCCTCGTCTGCCTTGACGGCCATGAAGAGGGCGGCGGCTCCCGCCACGATCAGCAAGGCGAAGCTGGCGAGCGCGAGCGTCAGTATCCGACGTGCAAAAGGGTTGTCGTCCCTGCCCATGCGCCAAAACGCGGCTAGCAATTGCATGCGGCTTCCCCGCGCAGGCCATCCATGCATCGCAGCATGTAGGCAAATCTCACGACGCCATCTAGTACCTGTTGTATGCAGGGATAGGAGGGGAGTAGGGTGATGCGGGCGGTGTCGGGCACGAGGCGGTGGCAGGCACGACAGGCGGCAGCGGCGATGGGCTCGTAGTCGCCAAACAGTCGAAGCGAGAGGAAACGCTCCTAGAGATAGAGCCACACACGCTCGACGGGGTACAGCACCGGCGAGTAGGGCGGCAGCGGCACGAGCGTTAGTGACCGGCACGACGAGAGCAGACCGAGCCGTGCCAGCCGGCCTGATCGAGCACCAGGGCGACAGCTCAACCGCGCGACCGTCTACGCGAAGCGATCGAGGAACTCCGCATCGCTAGAGTATTCACGTAGGCAAGACCAGCGCGAAGGCGTTATCGGTGCCGGGGTCGACAGCGCGAAGAGTAAGCAAACGTGAAGCGCTAGTCGCATAGCCCCAGTAGCCGCTGCCCGCGCTACCACCAAACGTGGCAAGACCGCCCCTACTAGCCGAGCGCGCCTCAACCTAGAAGAATAGCCGAACCGCTGCCGTCAGCGTACGCTGAAGTTATCGCAGGATTAGCGGCGCTCTTTTTAAAGCCGCTAGAGCGGCCAAGACCTTCAGCGGATAGCTGAGCCGCGTCTATGCCGCGAGAAGCCGAGGCGCTACAGCAAGCGACCGAGAGACCAGAGAGCAACCGCTGCCGAACCGCTTCTCGCAGAGCCAGCCAGAACCTCGAGCGTGTAGGCAGACAACCCGCTCCGCTCGGGATCGGGCCAGCCAGTACGAGCGCATCAGTTCGGCTGCTCCTCCGGGGTGAAGGTCGCGGACGCCCATCACCCCAGCGATCGGCAAACCCGCGAGCCGTGCTCGTGTAGCGGATCACCCAGTCGCGAAGCGTCTCATGGTCGAGCCGGCCGATCGGCTGCGGCCTCGCGCTCATGCCGTCGAGCGCGTTCGCGATTGCCAGGAGGCGACGAGCCACACGGCTGTCGCTCTCTACCTTGACCAACTTGCGAAGCACCGTCGAGGTGCGATCCTTCCTTATCCCCAGCTCCTTCTTTTTTCTTCAGGGATCAGTCGTCAAGGTCACGCCAGAGGATCGGCGCCGGCTTGAGGCGATCGTCGCAGATCGCAGCGCGCCGCAGAAGCATGTTTGGCGCGCAAAGATCGTCCTGGCGACGGCCGACGGCTACGGCACGACCGAGATCATGCGCCGGTCCGGCAAGTCGAAGCCGGTGGTCTGGCGCTGGCAAGAGCGCTTCATGCAGCGAGGGTGTCGAAGGGCTGCTTGCGCGACAAAACGCGCAAGCCCGGCAAGGCGCCGCTTCCGGCGGCAGACCGTCCAACGTGTGATCGATCTTGCGCTCGGCCCGCCGCCGGGAGAGACAACCCACTGGACGGGCCGGATGCTGGCCCAGGCGGCCGGTGTCGCGCCTGCGTTCCGCGCAGCGCATCCTCGAAGCCCACCAACTCGCGCCGCATCGCATCCATACCTTCAAACTGTCGAAGGACCCGAAGTTCGCCGAGAAGCTCAAAGATGTCGTCGGCCTCTACGTCGATCCGCCCGCCCATGCGGTGGTGCTCTCGGTCGATGAGAAGAGCCAAATCCAGGCGCTCGACCGCACCCAGCCCGGCTTGCCGATGAAGCGGGGGCGCGCCGGCACCATGACCCACGACTACAAACGCCACGGCACCACGACGCTGTTCGCCGCTCTCAACGTGCTCGACGGCACCGTCATCGGCTCGCAACATGCAGCGCCATCGCCATCAGGAGTTCATCCGCTTCCTCAACACCATCGAGGCGAAGGTTCCGGCCGGAAAAACGATCCATGCCATCATCGACAACTACGCCACCCACAAGCACCCCAAGGTGCGCGCCTGGCTGGCACGACATCCTCGCTGGACTTTCCACTTCATGCCGCCGTCCCTGATGAGAGCAAAGCATGCCGCAGGTCTTGGTTCTCGAAGACGAGCGCCTCATTGCCATGATGGTGGAGGAGTGGCTGACGGAGCTGGGGTGCCGGACGCTTGGGCCGGCGCACACGGTTGCCGACGCGCTCGCGCTCATCAAGGACGCCCCGATCGATGCGGCCATCCTGGACGTGTCTCTGGGCAAGGAGGATTGCGCTCCGGTGGCCGCGGCGCTGCATGATCGGGGCGTGCCGTTTGCCTTCGCCACCGGGCACACCGCAATCGGTCTTGCTGCCCGCTTCCCCCATGCCGTGTCGCTGGCCAAACCCTACGATTTCGAGTCCGTGCGCACCGTCGTGACGGGCTTGCTGGGATCGTCGCAAGTCGATCTGCGCTCGTCGCGGTAGTCTCGGCGCCGCCGAAATTCCCTGCCCCAAAAAAAGAGGCGCCTCGACGGGGGGCGAGGCGCCTGATTGGCGCGCAGTCCCGCTGGGGAAGGGGAGGCGCGCTGGGACCATCGGGAGGGAGGCCGATGGTGTTGTCACCCTAGCAACGCCCAACCGCGCAGGATGTTTCCTGCGGCACAGGCGGCAATATTTCTAGGCCGGTAGCGAGCTCTTCCCGATCACGCCGTGAAACATCGCGAAACACAACGGCCACATTGGAGCCATCCTGATATCGTCAATGAAAACAAGGGGGAAGCGGACGAGGAAGGCATCGGAGGCTGGGATGCTCTCGAAAAGCCGTTGCCCCCACACGGGGGTCGTCAACTACTTCACGGATGTGGATCCGCTGCTTTCGGTGGGCTCGGTTGCCGAGGCCCGCGGACCCAAGGGTTTCGCTTGGCGCTGCTACGTCGGGAACGAGGCGGGCGGCTTTGCCCCCGACCTGCCCCGGGCCGAGGCGCATCTGACAAGAGCGATCGCCCGGGCTGTAAGGTCGGCGGATGCGCGTCGCCAGGCCTGCGCGGTAGCTCATTCGCCTGTGCGCGCCGCGAGCTGGAGCGAAGCGGGGCGGTAGGCCTCGCCGGTCGATCCTCGACTTTGCTGATGGGGAGCCGTGCGGCCTCTGCTGTCGACCGCATCGTCTTGTGGCGACGGCTTGCCGGGAGCGGCGACGTCACAAGGGTCGCACGGCCGACTTGATTCCCCATTGGTCCATGAACGGCGGCCTTGGCGCGTCCTGCAGTGAAAGCATTCCGTTCTTTGCACCTCGGGTAGGGATTGCCGCGCGGTCAATGGCGCCTTCCAGGGTCATCGCCAAGTCTCTGGCAAAGACGCGGTTGCCGATGTGCCAGGAATGGCTGAAATCCCCGAAATAGGTCGATTTGCTGGGGTCGAGCGTGACGAAATAGTCGCCACAATCCACGTCGACGGACTTTGGATTGGCGTCGGCGGGTGACCCGACGCGTCCTGCGCGCGGCGCTACGCCCAATCGCTTCGCATTGGATGCAGCCAGCACGCTGTCGTAGGGATTGACATAGTTGGTGAGACGAAGGGCGCGCTTGAACATCGGAGCAGACCAGGCGTCGGTCCGCGATAGGTTCGAAGAGGCGACGTCTCCGCCGATGAAGGCGACCTGGCTCACCCGCCAGTCGCTCTTGAACAGGGCTCCGTCTTTCTCGGCTAGAGCGAACGCCTCCATGATCACATAGGCCCCCGTCGAGTGGCCGATCAGATGGACGTTCGTCTTGCAGTCCTTCTCCTGGGCGTTGGCAAGCAGGACGACCCCTTTTCGCACCAGCTCGATCGCGACTGCGGAGGCCTTTGAGCGATCCTCGAGATAAGCCAGCGTTTCGTTCCCGCTCGGCCAATCGAAGCCGATCACCAGTCCGCGCCACCCCTCGGCATTCAAGTCTTTGGCCAGCTGCCGGTGGCGCTTCATGATGGTGTCGAGGTCGTTGTTGTACCCGTGGATGAAGACAAGAACGTCGCCTTCGACACTGATCGAATTGGGGTTGGGATCGGCGTCGGCAAGCCGTCTTACTTCAGCGGCCCAGCGCGAAACATCGCCGGCTCCTTGAGCCGCCATGCTCGGTGTGGGAACGCTTGTTGCTCGAGGTACCCGCAGGTATCGCACGATGCCGACATCGTCGGTGAAGGCGTTGCTGCGGATGGCGCGAGCGGTGATCATATAGTCGATTTCGGCCATTGTTCGCGCTCCTATGAATTCCAGAAATTGAGTGTCGAATTCTAATCTGAGTGCCTGCTCATTCTGGCGCAGTATGCCAGGGATGAAAAGGGCAGCGGACTTGCAGCGGACTTGCACCATTGCCTTGTCGCTTGTCGAATGGCATTGGGCAGGACGCCGCTACCCAAGCGCCGTCAACCTCCACAAGGTCCATCCCCGTGCCCCACCTCTTCTCCCCCCTTGCCGTCGGCCCCATCGAGCTGCCCAACCGCATCGTCGTGTCACCCATGTGCCAGTACTCGGCTCAGGATGGCAGCGCTACGGATTGGCACCTCCAGCACCTTATGCAGCTCGCCATCTCGCGCGCCGGCATGATCGTGGTCGAAGCCACGGCAGTGGAGCGCAGCGGGCGCATCTCGCACGGCTGCCTCGGGCTCTACTCCGACGGCAACGAGGCGGCGCTCGCGCGCGTGCTCGACCCTGCGCGACGCGTCGCAGCGCCCGGCACGCGCTTTGCGATCCAAATCGGGCACGCCGGGCGCAAGGCTTCCTCGCAGCGACCCTGGGAGGGAGGCAAGCCACTCTCGCCGGGTGAGGACGCTTGGCCCATAGTGGCGCCCTCGGCTGTGCCCTTCGCGCCCGACGGCCCGCCGCCGCAGGCGCTCGACGCCAAGGGGCTGGAGCGTACCACCGCCGCCTTCGCCCGAGCGGCAGAGCGCGCGGTGCGGCTCGGCTTCGATGCCATCGAGCTGCATGGAGCGCACGGCTATCTGCTGCACTCGTTTGTCTCGCCGCTGTCGAACTTTCGCAAGGATGCCTATGGCGGCAGCCCGGAGAACCGCATGCGCTTCCCCCTCGAGGTCGCGCGCGCCGTGCGCGCCGTCGTCCCGCGCCGGGTGGCGCTCGGTGCGCGCATCACCGGCACCGACTGGGCCGACGGCGGGCTCGGGGCTGATGATGCCGTCGTCTTCGCATCCGCCCTCAAGGCCGCAGGGCTCGACTATATCTGTGTGTCGGGCGGTGGCGCGGTGCCCAACGTCAAGGTCGCCTTGGGTCCGGGTTACCAGGTGCCCTTTGCCGCCAGGGTGAAGGCCGAGGCCGGCATCGTCACGCGTGCGGTCGGCCTGATCGCCGCACCGGAGCAGGCCGAGGCCATCGTCGGCTCGGGTCAGGCGGATTGCGTCGCGCTCGCCCGCGCGTTCCTCGACGACCCGCGCTGGGTGTGGCATGCCGCCGAGCGCCTCGGCGCCGAGCTCTGGATGCCGCCGCCCTACGCGCGCGTGTCGCGGACGCAGTGGCCAGGCGCCGCCATGGTGCGGCCGGAGCGATCGGCCGCGCCGAGGTAGCGCGAGGCGTCATGTCGGCGGCATTCGGTCAGGCCGCCATTGTGGGGCACGGCAAACCGTGGTCCCATGCACGCGGCTGGGGGCGGGCGCGCGGCGGGAGACTGGCAAATGGGTTGGTCGTTCAAGCTGTTCGATGTCGGCGGCACTGCCGTGCGCGTGCACGTCACGTTCTTTCTGCTGCTTGCCTGGATCGCGGCCATCCACTGGTCGCACGGCGGGCCGTCCGAGGCGATCGACGGCGTCGTCTTCATCGTTGCCTTGTTCGCATGCGTTGTGCTGCACGAGTTCGGGCATGTGTTCGCCGCGCGCCGCTACGGCATCCGCACCTCCGATGTGACGCTGCTGCCGATCGGCGGCGTAGCGTCGCTGGAGCGCATGCCGGAGAAGCCCGGCCAGGAGATCGTCGTGGCGCTGGCGGGCCCTGCCGTCAACGTCGTGATCGCGCTGGTGCTCGTTTTCGTGCTTGGTGCGCGTTTCGATCTTTCGCAGATGGCGCAACTCGAGCAGGCGCAGTCGACGCTGACGGGCCGCATCGCCGCGGCCAACATGGTTCTCTTCGCCTTCAACTTGATCCCCGCATTTCCCATGGACGGAGGTCGGGTGCTGCGCGCGGTGCTTGCCATCTGGCTCGGCTACACACGCGCCACGCGGCTGTCGGCATCGATCGGGCAGGGACTGGCCGTGGTCTTTGCCTTCCTGGGTCTCCTCGGCAATCCGCTCCTGGTGCTGGTGGCCGTGTTCATCTTCCTGGCCGCCAGCGGCGAGGCCGGCGTCGTGCAGGCGCGCGAATACACCCGCGGCTATCTTGCCTCGCACGCCATGATCACCTCGTTCGAGCCGCTCGGTCCGCTCTCGACCGCCGACGATGCCGCCGCGCTCCTCCTGCGCACGACGCAGCAGGAGTTTCCGGTCGTCGACGGTGCCGGGAGCTTGCGCGGCGTGCTCACTCGCGCGGCCCTGATCACGGCCCTGCGCGACAAGGGTGGCGCCACGCCCGTGATCGACATCATGGACCGGGAGGTGCCGACCGTGCCCGAGAATGCCTGCCTCGACAATGTCTTCCAGCTCTTGCAGAAGAGCCGTGCGCGCGTCATCGCCGTCGTCGACCCGCGCCAGCGCTTCGTCGGCTACATCACGCCGGAGAACCTGAGCGAGCTCATCATGATCCAATCCTCACGCTCGGCCAGGGCGGAGCAGGCGGCCTCCACCTGAGTTTCGGCAGCCTGACAGGTTGAGGCAAAACCGGCGAGCAGCAGCACATGAGCGAGTTCGACTACGACCTCTTCGTCATCGGCGGCGGCTCGGGCGGGGTGCGCGCTGCGCGCATCGCCGCAGGCCATGGCGCCAAGGTGGCGATTGCAGAGGAATACCGCTTGGGCGGCACTTGCGTGATCCGCGGCTGCGTCCCCAAGAAGCTGTTCGTCTACGCCAGCCGCTTCCGCGACGAGTTCGAGGATGCGGCGGGCTTCGGCTGGAGCGTGGAGGAGCCCACCTTCGACTGGCCGATGCTGGTCGCCAACAAGGATGCCGAGATCACCCGGCTCGAGGGCCTCTACCGTACGGGGCTCGATCGTGCCGGCGTCACCATCCTCAAGGCCCGCGCCGAGCTTGCCGACCCCCACACCGTGATCGTGCAACCCGGCGGCCGCAAGATCACGGCGCGCTACATCCTCCTCGCCGTGGGCGGGCGCCCGGTCGTGCCCGACGTGCCGGGTGCCGGCCATGCCATCACCTCCAACGAGGCGTTTCATCTCGACAGCCTGCCAAAGTCGATCGCAATCGTCGGCGGCGGCTACATCGCGGTGGAATTTGCCGGCATCTTCAGCGGCCTCGGCGTGGAGACCACGCTCATCTACCGGGGGCCCAAGATCCTGCGCGGCTTCGACGAGGAGCTGCGCGATATCCTGACCCAGGAGCTGTTCAAACGGGGCATCGACATCAAATGCAATGCCGAGGTGGCCAACATCGAGAAGGCCCGCTCGCGCTTCAAGGTCGCCCTGAAGGACGACAGCACGCTCGATGTCGGCCGCATCATGTACGCCACCGGCCGCTCCCCCAATACTGCCGGCATCGGGC
The DNA here is from genome assembly GCA_963738065.1 of uncultured Alphaproteobacteria bacterium. Classification (GTDB taxonomy): domain Bacteria; phylum Pseudomonadota; class Alphaproteobacteria; order Rhizobiales; family Hyphomicrobiaceae; genus AWTP1-13. Next base: position 56,822 of record CAVTVO010000006.1, on the reverse strand, counting down.
TCGAGGCGGCGGGCGTCAAAATGGGCGACGACGGTGAGATCCTCGTCGACGCCTATTCGCGCACGTCGGTCGAGCACATCTATGCCGTGGGCGACGTGACGGACCGGGTCAATCTCACGCCCGTCGCCATCCGCGAGGGACACGCCTTCGCCGACACCGTGTTCGGCAACAAGCCTATCGCCGTCGATCACGAGCTGGTGCCGACGGCGGTCTTCTCGACGCCGGAGATCGGCACCGTGGGACTGTCCGAGGAAGAGGCGCGAGAGCGCTTTCCCAAGCTCGACGTCTACAAGGCCCGCTTCCGGCCGCTCAAGCATACCCTGTCGGGGCGCGACGAGGTGATGTTCATGAAGCTCCTGGTCGATGGCGACAGCGGCCGCGTGGTGGGCTGCCACGTGCTGGGCGCCGACGCCGCCGAGATCGTGCAGATGGCGGCCATCGCGCTCAAGCTCAAGGCGACCAAGGCCGACTTCGACGCCACATTGGCCCTGCATCCCAGTGCGGCCGAGGAGCTCGTCACGATGCGCGAGAAATGGGTGCCGCCCGTCAAGCCGTCGCCGGCAGCGGCGCGGCCCAAACCGCAACGCCGCAAGCGGGGGTTCGATGAGGAGGCTTGAGGGCCGCGTCGCACTGGTGACGGGCGCGGGCTCCGGGATTGGCCGGGCCACCGCGACCGTATTTGCAGCCGAAGGCGCCTACGTCTATGTCAGCGACGTCAACGGCGCCGCGGCCGAGACGGCAGCCGCAGACATTGCCAAGGGGGGCGGCGCGGCCGAGGCCGTTACCGCCGACGTCTCGCGCGGCCAGGACGTGACGGCCATGTTCCGTGCTGTGGAGAAGGCGCGTGGCCACCTCGACGTGCTCGTCAACAACGCCGGCCTCAACGTGCGCGGCGATTTTCGCCACCTGAGCGACGCGGACTGGGTCAAGATCCGCGAGGTCAACCTCGATGGCGTGGTGCGCGTGGCTCGCGACGGCTTTCCCCTTCTGCAGGCTTCGAGGCGCGGCTCGCTCATCAATATTGCCTCGATCATGGGGCATCGCGGCCTGCGCCAGCTTGCAGCCTACTCGGCGACCAAAGGTGCGATCCTGGCGCTCACTCGCGGACTTGCCGTCGAGTACGCGCCCTTCAATATCAGGGTGAATGCGCTGGCGCCGGGCTTCGTCGAGACGCCGCTGACGGCCCGCGCGCTCAAGAATCCGGGCATTCAGAAAGCGCTGATCGATTCGACGCCGCTGCGCCGCTTCGGCCTGCCCGAGGAAATCGCCAAGGCTGCGCTGTTCTTTGCCAGCGATGACGCCTCGTATGTCACCGGCGCCGAGCTGGCGGTGGACGGCGGCATGTCGGCGGGGCTCTAGCTGCCTATTCCAGGAACCATTCGCGCGGCTTCGTCGTGGCCCAGGTCCAGCGCGGATTGGTTTCTTTGATGGTCGTGGCATTCTTGGCCGCGATGTCGCTGACTGTCGAATAGTTCTCGCCGCGCACGCCGCTCATGCGCAGCTCGGCGCTGATCTCGAGCCAGCGCTCCCCGATCTTGCAGACGTAGGGCTGGACGCGGGCGCCGGCCAGATGCTTCCAGCGGCCGTCGATGCGCTTGCCGATGCAGGTGATGTCCTTTGGCATCTTGTTGATTTCGCGCAACGCCGACTCCACCTCGTTGCGCAGGCGCGGGGCCTGCCGGACGAGGGTCATGATTTCGTCGAGGAGCAGGGTGCCGGCACCCTCGAGCCGGCGGGAGTCGAAAATGACGCCGGGCGAGGCAGAATTGTCGACTTGGGGCGCCTTGGCCGCGCTGCGCGTTGCGCCAGTTACGTTCCGGCGGGGCGCAGCGGCGCTTCGCGGCGACGCATGGTGGCGATAGATCACCTGCTTCGGTCGGGGCGCGACGCTCTCCGCGCACGCGGAGACGAGCAAGCCGACGACGACGGCGCCGAGAGTCGCCCACCGTAGGACCACAGAAGCGCAGGCGTCCACTGGCTGTCCCTTCCTGAAGGTGTCGCAACGCGTACCCGTATGGCGGCGGACTCATCCTCTAGCTGTATGCCTGTCGGTGCCCGGCAACGCCACGTGCCGAGCCATGTTTTCCCCGGCCGCGGCGCCGCAACCGGACTGGCGCAGTTTCGCCGCAGCGTGCATGCTGGCTGCAGTCCCCGCAATTGGTCATCCCCAGCCGATGTCGCCCTATTCACAGCTTTTCAAGCCTCTCGATTTGGGCTTCCTGGTGTTGCCCAATCGCATCGTCATGGGCTCCATGCACACGCGGCTCGAGACGCTCGATCGGCCAACCGAGCGGATCGCGCGCTTCTATGTCGAGCGGGCCAGGGGCGGCGCCGGGCTCATCGTCACCGGCGGTTTCTCGCCCAATGCCGAGGGCCTGATGGAGCCCGGCGGCCCACTGTTCGACAGCCCCGAGCAGATCGGCGAGCATCGCCCGATAACGCAGGCGGTGCATGCCGCGGGCGCCAGAATTGCGCTGCAGATCCTGCATGCAGGGCGCTACGCCAGGGTCGACGGCGCTGTCGGACCGTCGGCCATCGCCTCGCCGATCAATCCGCGAGCGCCGCGGCCCATGAGCGAGGCCGACATCGAGCGCACCATTGCGGACTACGCCGCCACCGCCGCGCTCGCCCGCGAGGCCGGCTACGACGGCGTCGAGATCATGGGAAGCGAGGGCTACCTCATCAACGAGTTCACGGCCCCGCGCAGCAATCATCGCACCGACGACTGGGGTGGCAACCTGGAGAACCGCTTGCGCCTGCCCGTGGAGATCATGGCCGCCGTGCGCCGGAAGGTCGGCCGCGATTTCCTTGTCATCTTCCGGGTCTCCTCGATCGATCTCGTGCAGGGCGGGCTGACCGCGGAGGAGATCGCGGCCGAGGCGCGAGCCGTCGAGGCTGCCGGCGCCGACATCATCAACCAGGGTATCGGCTGGCACGAGGCGCGCGTGCCGACCATTGCCCAGAAGGTGCCGCGAGCGGCCTGGGCGTTTGCGGCGCGGCGTCTGAAGGATGCGGTGAAGATCCCCGTGATCGCGTCGAACCGCATCAACACGCCCGAGGTCGCCGAGGCGATCCTGGCTCGGGGGGACGCCGATCTCGTGTCGATGGCGCGGCCGATGCTGGCCGACCCCGAGTTCGCCAACAAGGCGCGGGAAGGCCGCGGCGACGAGATCAACGTGTGCATCGCCTGCAACCAGGCCTGCCTCGATTTCATTTTCTCCGGCCGCGTGGCGAGCTGCCTCGTCAACCCGAAGGCTGGCCGCGAAATCGAGTTCGACGTGGCATCGCCCGCCGCGCGCCAAGCGCGTTGCCGTTGTGGGCGCAGGTCCCGCGGGCCTCGCCTGCGCCGTCACCGCAGCCGAGCGCGGACACTCCGTGACGCTCTACGAGGCAGGGGCCAAGATCGGCGGCCAGCTCAACCTTGCCCGCAACGTGCCCGGCAAGGAGGAGTTCGACGCCACGCTGCACTACTTTGCGACGCGCATCGCGCGGCTCGGCGTCGATCTGCAGCTCGGCACGAGGCCTGGCCCCGAGGCGCTGGCCGCCGGCAAGTTCGACGAGGTGGTCCTCGCCACTGGCGTGATGCCGCGGCCGCTCGATCTGCCGGGCGCCGACCACCGCAGCTGCGCCAGCTACATCGAGATCCTCGACGGCACCCGCAAGGCCGGTCGCCGCGTCGCCGTCATCGGCGCCGGCGGCATCGGCTTCGACGTCGCGGAGTTTCTGACCTCCCCGCCGCAGGACGATGGCGGCAACCCAGGCGCATTTCGAGGCGGAGTGGGGCGTCGATCCAGCCATCGCCGGTCGTGGCGGACTTGCGGACAGCGTTCCCTCCCCCCTTGCGGGGGAGGGACGGGAGGGGGGGATGGCAGAACTGCCAAGGTGGGATTCCCCCCACCCCTGAGCCCTCCCCGCAAGGGGGAGGGGGACCGGAGCGCGAGGTGGTGATGTTGCAGCGCAAGTCGGGCCGCATGGGCCGCGGCCTCGGGGTGAGCACCGGTTGGGTGCTGCGGCTGCTGCTCGCCAAGCGCAAGGTCGCCCAGATCGCGGGCGTCACCTATCGTCGCATCGACGACGCCGGTCTCCACATCACGGTCGAAGGCGAGGAGCGCGTGGTGCCCGCCGACACTATCGTCATTTGCGCGGGACAGGAGCCCGCGCGTGCGCTCCACGAGGAATTGGTCGCGCGCGGGGTGAAGGCGCACGTCATCGGCGGCGCGGACAAGGCCGCCGAGCTCGACGCCATGCGCGCCATCGACCAGGGCACCCGCCTTGCGTACACCTTCTGAGCCCTAGCGACAGCCACGGGGTCAGCCCCTTGCCTTGACGTATTCGATAGAATGCAACCGCTGGAGCAAGGGGTCTGACCCCGATCACGCAGCCGACGGAGCCGTGCCATGACCGACCGCTATGCCCACTACAAGGCCCTCAAGTTCGCGCGGCCGCGGCCCCGCATCCTGGAGGTGATCCTGTCGCGGCCGGGCAAGCTCAATGCGCTCGACAGCGACGGCCACCGGGAGCTGGCCGAGGTATGGCGCGACATCGACCGCGACCCCGACACCTCCGTGGCGCTGCTGCGCGGCGAGGGCGGCGCTTCTCGGCCGGCGGCGATCTCGGCATGATCGAGGCGATGCGCGCGACTGGGCGACACGCACGCGCGTGTGGAAGGAGGCGAGCGACCTCGTCTACAACGTCATCAACTGCACCAAGCCGATCGTTGCGGCGATCGAGGGCCCGTGCGTCGGCGCGGGGCTCGCGGCGGCCATGGTCGCCGACATCACGGTCGCGGGCCGCAAGGCGCGCATCATCGACGGCCACACGCGGCTCGGCGTCGCCGCGGGCGACCACTCCGCGATCGTGTGGCCGCTGCTGTGCGGCATGGCCAAGGCCAAGTACTACCTGCTGCTGTGCGAGTCCGTGAACGGCGAGGAGGCCGAGCGCATCGGCCTGGTATCGATGGTCGCCGACGACGGCAAGGTCGTCGAGACGGCGCTGGCGGCGGCCGAGAAGCTGCGCGACATGCCGCCCGCCGCCGTGCGCTGGACCAAGCACGCGCTCAACAACTGGCTGCGCATGGCCGGCCCCACCTTCGATGCCTCGCTGGCCATGGAGTTCATGGGCTTCTCCGGCCCCGAGGTGCAGGAGGGCATGACCGCGCTGAAGGAGAAGCGGCGGCCGAAGTTCGATCCCAAGCGACCCGTTTTGACGTACGCGGGCTCAGCCCTCCTCGGATCCTGACGGTGGGTCGCAGATAACGATTCGAATCTCTGCGAAGGATGGAGGCGGATCGTGCAGCCCCGTCACAATGGAGACCGTCATGACCAAGCTCCAGACCCAGGGCGTGCACCACATCACCTTTGTCGGTGCCGACCGGCAGACGTCGATCGACTTCTGGCAGGGCGTGCTCGGCATGCCCTTCGTGTTCGAGCAGCCCAACCTCGACGACCCCGAGACCAACCACCTCTACTTCGATCCCGGCGACGGCCGCCTGATCACCGTCTTCACCAGGGAGGACTCCAAGCCCACCTCGCGGCCCAACCCGATGGGGGTGGGCAACCTGCACCACCTGGCCTTCATCGTCTCCCGCGCGACCTACACGCAAGCCAAGAAGCGGCTCGAGGAGGGCGGCTTCTCCAACTCCGGCGAGGTCGACCGCGGCTTCATGTACTCGATCTACTTCCGCGAGCCCCTGGGCCAGCTGCTGGAGCTCGCCTGCTACAAGTTCGATCCGCCGGTGGGGCACACCCACGCCGACGTGCTGCGCGAGGCGCACAACATCCGCGTCGGCAAGGGCGACTACAACATCGCCGACGAGCACCTGGCCGATGCTATCGAGAAGCTTTCCCGCAAGCCCGACCCGGACCCCGCAAAGAAAGGCTAGATCGCGCGGGGCGATGTGGCCGCGCTGCGCCCGTCGGTTGCGGACTGCTGCGGCAAAGCTTGCATGTGCGCGTGCTCGGCTTAGATTGCCAAGCGACGGGCTGGCAGAAAGGGTGCGCGAAGCATGAGTTGGCAGCCGTCCATCGACCCGATCCCCGGCGACACGTACTCCTGCGACGCCATCGAGCACGTGATCGTGCCGCGCGCCCGCGACCTCGGCGCCTTCCAGGTGCGCCGGGCGCTCCCCTCGGCGCAGAAACAGATGGTGGGCCCGTTCATTTTCTTCGACCAGATGGGGCCGGCCGAGTTCCTGATCGGCAGCGGCATCGACGTGCGCCCCCATCCCCATATCGGCCTTGCCACGGTGACGTATCTGTTCGAGGGCGAGGTGTGGCATCGCGACAGCCTCGGCACCTCGGCACCGATCCGGCCGGGCGAGGTCAACCTGATGACGGCGGGCCGCGGCATCGTGCATTCCGAGCGCGAGACCAGCGCACCCGATCTGATCACCGGCGGGCAGGGGCTCGCACATGCCAAGCCCGATGCGGCAGGCGGCGGCCAGCGTCGGCTGTTCGGCATCCAGGCCTGGGCGGCGCTGCCCAAGAGCCACGAGGAGGCGGCGCCCACTTTTGCCCATCACGGCACCGACGTGCTGCCGCGCATAACCGGTGAGGGCAAGCGCGTGCGCCTCGTCATGGGCGAGGCCTATGGCGCGCGCTCGCCGGTCTCCTTCCCGCACGCGAGCCTGTTCGCCGAGGCCGTGCTGGCGCCGGGCGCGGTGCTGCCGCTCGATCCCGACTACGACGAGCGCGCGGTGTACGTGGCCTCGGGCGAGATCGACATCGCCGGCGACACCTTCGGCGAGGGCCGGCTGCTCGTGTTTCGGCCGGGTGACCGCATCTCCATACTGGCGACGGCCCAGTCGCGCCTGATGCTGCTGGGCGGCGAGCCGATGGACGGTCCGCGCCATATCTGGTGGAATTTCGTCTCGTCCTCCAAGGAACGCATCGGACAGGCGAAAGAGGACTGGCGCGCCAAGCGATTTGCGCTCGTGCCAGGCGACGAGAAAGAGGCTATTCCTTTGCCGGAGTGAGGCGAACCCGGGGACACATCCGGGAGGCTCAGGGGGTTGGGGGAGCATGGAGTTCGGGTGGCTCCGGCGGGTATTGTCGGCAGGCGTCGAGGCACTGCCGGCTTGGCTCGGCGGATCGGACGCAGGCACGTGGGCGTTCGCCGCGGGCGCCGTTGCGGTCGCATTGCTGTTGGCGCTGGCTCTGCGACGTCGGCGTGCGTCGGCGGCACGTGCAGCCCAGATCCTGAGCGAGGCCGATGCACTCAAGCGCGAGCTGCGGATGCGCCTCGCAGAGCCTGCCGCGTTGTTCGGTGGGGGCGCGGCTCCGACCATGGGCGCGAGCGAGGCTTTCGAGGGTGACATCGAGGCAGTCGCCAAGACTGTGCTGCCGGAGGCGGGCGGGCATCGTGCCAGGGCCAAGGAGTTGCTGCGGCGGCGCATGAATGGCAGCGCCGACAAAGCCAAGCTCAACGGCAGCGGGGCGGCCTATTGGCGCCAGCTCGGCGCCCTGTCGCTGCTCGACAACGCATCCGATGCCCTCTCCGCCTACACGCAGGCCGCCAATCTGGCACCCGACGACGCCGAGGCGCAGATGCTGGTGGGCGTGCTGCACCTGCGCAACGGCCAGCTTGTCGAGGCCGAGGCCGCCTTCAGGCGCCAGATCGCGCTCGGCGGCGCCGACGGCGCGAGCTTCATGCGCTATCGCGGCCATGCCATGCTCGGTGACGTGCTCGCCTTGCGCGAGGTGCCCGAGGCGGCGATGGCGGCCTTCACCGAGGCGCAGAACGAGGTGAAGTCCCTGCTCGAGCGCCACCCCGACAACGCCCGCTACCAGCGCGACCTGTCGGTGACGTGCGACCGCATCGGCGACATGCTGGCGGAGCAGCAGCGCCTCGATGGCGCACTCGAAAGCTATCGCCGCGGGCTAGGGATCGCCGAGGCCCTTGCCGCGCGCGATCCGGACGATCCGGTGCGCCAGCACGATCTTTCCGTCAGCCACGACCGCATCGGCGAGATCCTCGACAAGCGAGGCGATCGCGAGGCGGCGCTCGCAAGCTTCCGCAAGAGCCTGGCGATCGCAAAGTCGCTGGCGTTGCGCGAACCCGACAGCGTGCAGCGGCAATGGGACCTCTCCGCCAGCTACGACCGCATCGGTGACGTGCTGATTGCCCAGGGCAAGCTCGAGGAGGCGCTCGCCAGCTATCGGCGCAGCATGGAGATCGCCGAGGAACTCGTGCGGCGCGATCCGGCCCACCCTGGCTGGCAGCGTGACCTGGCGGTCAGCTACCACAAGCTGGGCTCCCTGCAGGCGATCGACGACCCCGCTGAGGCGCGCGAGATCCTGGAGAAGGGCCGTGCCGTGATCGCCCGGCTCGTGGCCATAGCCGCCCACCAGGCGCAGTGGCGCTCCGACCTTGCCAAGTTCGACGACGTGCTGCGCACGCTCAATCGCTGAGACCGGGACCGAGGCGCTATCGCTTGGTCGGCGTCGGCTCAGCGGCAAGTAGTCCTCCCAGGACGGAAGGGCTAGTCGGCGCGAAATGTGCCCATAGTAGGCGGCAATGGCTGCGCCGAAGAGCAAGCCCGCCCATGCGCCCAGAACGAGGGCGAGGCCCAATCTGGCGACGAGCGCATCGATGATGATCCACACCACCCCGAACGGCAGGCCTGCGATCAGCATCACGGATCCAAATCCCAGGAACAGCGGCGGCGGGACTTCGAGGCCCATGGCCCACAGCAGCTCGAACAACGGGGGCGCCGCCACGTAGCCGGGAATGCCGTGCTCGGCCGCCTCTGCAATATGGGCGTCGACCTTGAGGCGGTGGGTCGCCTCGCTGGGGTCGACGACGATGCGTTGGCCGGCTGCCACGCGGATCCGCACCTTCGGCTTTTCGCCTCCGACACCGATCCTGCCGAGCATTGCCTTGAACCAGGGCGCGGCCTCGTCCGTGAGGGCAAAGCTGCTCGCGACCAGCCAGGCCAGAATTTGCAGTCCCCGCACCGCTTCGACCCACACGCTCGTGCGGCCGAAACTCAAGATCCAATAGGCGAGACCAAAGAGCGAGAAGCCCAGGAACACGAAGCGCGCCCAGCCCAGCCTGCGGCGAACGATCAGCCAGATCAGCAGCCAACCGATGCCGATAGCCGCGAGATCGACCAGCACGACGCCGATTTGGCCGCTCGTGATGGCGGCCGCGGGACCTTGTGGCTCACGCGACAGCCCAAGGAGCCCGACGGCGGCAGCGACGATCCCCAAGATCATGCCGGCGTAGCCCAGCTGCTCGAACCGCTCGACGTTCAGCGGCACCGGGATGCTCGGCAGTGCCGGTGATCGGGATCGCTCGAACCAGGGCTTGGCATCGCCGGTGAAGACGAAGAACAGCGCGACACCCTGCATCACGGCCTGCAGCAGGCTGATGGGGACGGAGAGGAGGCTCTGTCGCATCAGGTTGCTGACAAAGTAGGGCAGCCCGAGCAGAAACAGCACCAGGAACAGCCAGCGCCCCCAGTTCTGCCGGCGGCGGGCCGTCAACCAGATCAGCAGCACCGTCAGTGCGATGGTGAGGAGGAGGGTGACGACCAAGGTGGCCGCAGGTGCGGCCCTCGCCAGGTTCTCCGCGTCGAGCGCGACGACGAGAAGCGCGAGCGCCACAGACGCGTAGGCCAGCCGCTCGAACCAGACGACGTTTCCCGGCATTCGCAGACACCGCCTCCGTCGCGCGGTAGCGCCCGGCGATGGTCCATCACCGAGGCAATACCTGGCATCGGACTCAGCGCGCCGGACCCGTCTCGATCGGCAGGGCGGGGTCGGCGCCCCACTCGGTCCAGGAGCCGTCGTAGACCGCGGCATCGTGCCGACCAAGAATGGCGAGCGCCAGGGCGATCACGCCGGCGGTGACGCCCGAGCCGCAGGAGGCGACAACGGGCTTGGCCGTTTCGACGCCGGCCCTGGCAAAGATTGCGGCAAGCTCGGCCTCCCCCTTCAAGGTGCCATCGGCGTTCAGGAGCGAGGTGAACGGCACGTTGCGCGAGCCCGGGATGTGTCCGGAGCGCAGGCCCTGGCGTGGCTCCGGCGCCCCGCCCTCGAAGCGGCCGGCAGCGCGTGCGTCCACGATCTGGGCCGCCTTGTTGGCGATCAGCCCCCTCACGTCGCCGACGTCGCGCACGAGATCGGCGTTGAGCATGGCCGTGAAGTGGCGCTCGCTGCGCCGGCGCGGCTCGCCGTCCTCCAGCGCGCGCCCCTCCGCCTTCCATTTCTTCAGGCCACCGTTGAGGACGCGCACCTCCTCGTGCCCCATGGCGCGGAACATCCACCACACGCGCGCGGCCGAGTAGAGGCCCTCGCTGTCGTAGGCGACGACGTGCATGCCGTCGCCGATGCCCATCGCCTTCATGCGGCTGGCAAACTTCGGTGCCGGCGGCAGCATGTGCGGCAGCGGCGAGGTCTCGTCGGCGATGTCGTCGATGTCGAAGAAGAGGGCGCCCGGGATGTGCCCGGCGAGATATTCGGCATGGGCATCGCGCTTGGCGGTGGGCAGGTGCATGGAACCGTCGACAACAACGAGCCCGGGAGTATCGAGGTGCGCGCTGAGCCAGTCCGTCTCCACCAGCCATCTCTGTGCGCCGTTGGCCATGCGTCTCAGCTCCCAGCTATCTCTCGTTGTGCCCGTTTTCGTTCAGGCTTGCTCAGGCGAAGGATACGCGGATGCGGCGGTTGAGCTTGCCCTTCTTCTCGATCTTGGTGACGACGACCCGCCCGATCTCGCCGGTATTCCTCACATGCGTGCCGCCGCAGGGCTGCAAGTCGATGGCGCCGCCCTCGCCGATCACGACAAGGCGCACGCGGCCTGTGCCCATCGGCGGTCGCACCGACATGGTGCGCACGAGCCCGGGGTTGGCCTCGAGCTCGGCGTCGGTGATCCAGCGCTCGGTCACGGGGTGGTTGGCGGCGATGAGCGCGTTGAGATCGGCGGTGAGCTTGTCCTTGTCGACGGAGCTGGCGTCCTCGATGTCGAAATCGAGCCGGCTGTCGTTGGGGTTGACCTGCCCACCGGTGACGGGGAACTTCACGAGCGCGCACAGGAGGTGCAGCGTCGTGTGCATGCGCATGAGAGGCCAGCGCGCGTCCCAGTCGAGCACGGCGCGCACGTCTTGGCCCGGTGCCGGGCGCGCGCTGCCCTCGGGTGGCACGTGCACGATGGTGGTCTTGTCGGCGTCATAGACGGTGGTGGCGATCGGGCAGGGGGTGGCGCCCTCGATCTCGAGGGTGCCCTTGTCGCCGGGCTGGCCGCCGGCCGCGGCGTAGAACACGGTACGGTCGAGGACAAGGCCGCCCCGCTCGTTCACGCTGAGCACGCGGGCGGTGCAGTCGCGCAGGTAGGCGTCGGTGCGATAGAGCTGCTCGGTCATGGTCTCAGGTCTTGTCGGAATCGACGAACATCTTAGGCATCGGCGGCCGTTTCTCGACCAGCCACTGCGGCACCGGCAGGCCTTTCGACTCGAGAAACTGCGGATTGAATAGCTTGGACTGATAGCGCGTGCCGTAGTCGCAGAGCATCGTGACGATGGTGCGCCCCGGGCCCATCTCCCGGGCCAGCCGGATGGCGCCGGCGACGTTGACGCCGGTGGAGCCGCCCATGCACAGTCCTTCCTCGTGAGCAGCCGGAAGCAGACCTGCACCGATTCCTCATCCGGGATCAGGAAGGCGTCGGTCGACCACGGCACCCTCGATGTTCTTGGTGATGCGCCCCTGGCCGATGCCCTCGGTGATCGAGGAGCCCTCGGCCTTGAGGGTGCCGGTCGTATAGTAGCTATAGAGTGCCGCTCCCGGCACGTCGGCCAGCGCAATTTTGATGTCGCGGCGCTTGGCCTTGAGACCATCGGAGACGCCGCCGAGCGTTCCGCCCGAGCCGACCGCCGACACGAAGCCGTCGACCTTCCCGTCGGTGTCGGCCCAGATCTCCTCGGCTGTGGTCTCGATGTGGGCCTGGCGGTTGGCCGTGTTGTCCCACTGATTGGCCCATATGGCGCCGTTAGACTCGGTCTTGGCCAGCGCTTCGGCCAGGCGCTGCGAATAGTGCACGTAGCTATTGGGGTTCTTGTAGGGCAGCGCGGGCACCTCGATCAGCTCGGCGCCCAGCAGCCGCAGCGCGTCCTTCTTCTCCTGGCTCTGCGTCTGGGGGATGACGATGACCGTGCGGAAGCCCAGCGCGTTGCCGATCACGGTGAGGCCGATGCCGGTGTTGCCGGCCGTGCCCTCCACCACCGTGCCCCCGGGGCGCAGGCTACCGCGCTTGACGGCATCCTGGATGATGAACAGGGCGGCCCGGTCCTTCACGGACTGGCCCGGGTTCATGAACTCGGCCTTGCCCAGGATGGTGCACCCCGTTTCCTCCGAGGCGCGCTTGAGCTTGATGAGGGGCGTGCGGCCGACCGCTGCGGCCACGCCATTGGCGAAGGGCAAGGCCCGCTCTCCTTTTCCCGTATTGCGTACCTGACGCTCGACGCCAGCCTAAAGAGGGGGGGTGGATGCCGCAAGCACCCCCATTCCCGTTTCGGGGCGCCGCTTAACGCCGATTTAACTGTGGCCGAGGCATGCTCGGGTGCTGTTGGAGAGCGAGGGTTGGCAGGCCCACGCTCCATCGAGGGCGAGGTAGATGACGATTTCGCGTTGTGGTCTGGTGCTGGCCGCTGTTTCCGCGGCTTCGTGTCTCTCCGCTCTCGGCCGCCGCCGACGGCCTTCGCGGCTCCGTCAAGGATGCGCCCGTGGTGGTAAGCAGCCCAGGTCACTGCTACCTGCGCGGCCGATGCCGGCTACTCCTGGTCGAGCGACCCCGATGTGCGCTGGACCGTCACCGATCCCAACCCAGGCCCCACGCAGTGGCAGTTCGTCACCGACAAGGTGACGGACCTGCGCGTCGACAACAGCTGGCTGTTCGAGGCGGGCGGCGGCTGCGGCTCTGGCGAGCGCGGGCTGCGCGGCGAGGTCATGGTCGGCTGGCATGGCAAGCGCAACATTGTCGGAACGCCCGGGCCGTGGGACCCCATCAGCAACCCGCCGCAGGCCGATCCACTTCATACTGCCGTCTCGACGACGACGCTGATGTTCAATGCCTACTACGATCTCGGCCGCTGGGCGGGCCGCTTCACCCCCTACGTGGGCGCCGGCGTCGGCGTCGCGCGCAACGCCACCGACGAGGTCTACTTCACCGGCAACCCGGCCCTCGTCAACCGCATCGAGGGCGACGAGCGCTGGTCGCTCGCCTGGTCGCTGATGGCGGGCGTGGGCGTGCAGGTCACCGATCGCGCCACGCTCGATTTCGGCTACCGCTACCTCGACATGGGCAAGGCGCAGTCGGGGACCATCGACAACGCGGGCTTCGTCAACCCGCGTGTGCGCATCGACGACATTGCCGCCCACGAGTTCAAGATCGGCCTGCGCTACGCCCTGGGCGGCGGCGCCCCCTGCTGCGAGATGATGAAGTAGGCGGGTCGGTACCAAACCCGGCAGCGCCTGACATCGCCTCACACCTACGCCGCTTGAAATTGCGCCCCAGCCTGCTACAAGCCGGCGCTTGAGAGGCTGCTGGCGCAGGCGGCTTGCGCACAAATCCGAAGCCATTTGCCCGCAACACCTTCAAGGGCTTAATTGGGCACGGAAATTCGAGCCCGCGGGCGTGGCGGAACTGGCAGACGCGCAGGATTTAGGTTCCTGTGACGCAAGTCGTGGGGGTTCGAGTCCCTCCGCCCGCACCACCAAAGCGCCGGCGGCGGAGGTATTGTAGGGTTCGTATCCCCTCCCGGTCGGCGGGGCGAGGCAGAGGTCATGCAGGTCACCGAAACGTCCAGTGAAGGGCTCAAGCGCGAGCTCAAGGTCACCATCCCCCAGGGCGAGCTCACCCAGCGCTTCACCACGCGGCTCGACGAGGTCAAGGACACGGTCCAGCTCAAGGGCTTCCGCAAGGGCAAGGTGCCCGTTGCGCACATCAAGAAGCTCTACGGCCGCTCGCTGATGGCCGAGGTGCTGCAGCAGGCCGTCGACGAGACGAGCCGCGATGCCATCAAGGGGCGCAACGAGCGCGCCGCCCACCAGCCCAACATCAACCTGACCGAGGACAAGGACGAGATCGAGCGCATCCTGTCGGGTGCAGAGCGATCTCGCCTTCACCGTATCCTACGAGGCGCTGCCCGACATCACGATCGGCGATTTTGCCACCCTGACGCTCGAGCGCGAGGTGGCCGACGTGGCGCCCGAGTCGGTCGACAAGGCCGTCGGCGATCTGTTGGAGCGCTCCGTGCGCTACGAGGCGGAGGCCGATCGGGCGGCAGGGGACGGCGACCGGGTGACGATCGACTACCTCGGCCGCATCGACGGCGCGGAGTTCGATGGCGGCAAGGGCGAGGATGTGCAGCTCCTCGTCGGCCAGTCCAACTTCATCCCGGGTTTCGTCGAGGGCATCAAGGGCAGCAAGGCGGGCGAGGAGCGCGCCGTCAATGCCAAGTTCCCGGAGGCCTATCCGCAGAAGGACCTGGCCGGCAAGGACGCCGTCTTCGACGTCAAGATCAAGGAGGTGGCAAAGCCGATCCGCCCCGAGCTCAACGACGAGTTCGCCAAGACCCTGGGCGCAGAGAGCCTGACCAAGCTCAAGGAGATGGTCGCTTCCCGCATCGGCGCCGAGTATGCAGCCATCGCCCGCATGAAGCTCAAGCAGCAGATCCTGGATGGGCTCGACAAGGCCTACGACTTCCCCCTGCCCGAGACGCTGGTCGTGAACGAATTCGAGGGCATCTGGAAACAGCTGACGCAGAGCCTCGAGCAGGCCGGCAAGACCTTCGCGGACGAGGGCAAGAGCGAGGACGAGATCAAGGCCGAGTATCGCAAGATCGCGGAGCGGCGGGTGCGGCTCGGCCTCGTCATCGGCGAGATCGGGGAAAAGAGCGGCCTGCAAGTGAGCCAGGAGGAGCTGCGCCGAGCGCTGATCGAGCAAGCGCGGCGCTACCCGGGCCAGGAGCGCTTCGTCTACGAGTACTATGAGAAGAACCCGGCGGCCCTCGTCGAGCTGCGCGCGCCGATCTTCGAGGACAAGGTGATCGACCACATTCTCGGCCAGGCCAAGCCCGTCGAGAAGAAGGTGACGGCCGAGGAGTTGCTGAAGTCTGCGGAGGGCGAGGGTGAGCACGACCACATCGGCCATTCTCACGCTCACGATCACGCGCACGACCACACCCATCATGACCATGATCATGAACACGATCATGGTCATGACCACGACCACGACCATGCGCACGACCATGACCACCCTCACGATCACGGCGCGGAAAAGAAGTAGGCGCTTGAACTAAGCGCCCCGCCACCCCACTCTTGTGGCGACGGGAAGTGAATAGAACAGGGGTTTACATGTCCGATCCCGTATCGAGCATCACCAGTACCTTCTGGCCCATGGTGGTCGAGCAGACCAACCGTGGCGAGCGCGGCTACGACCTGCCTTCGCGGCTCCTCAAGGAGCGCATCATCTTCGTCACCGGGCCGATCGAGGACACCGTGGCGGCCTCGATCTGCATGCAGCTGCTCTATTGCGAGTCGGAGAATCCCAAGAAAGAGATCTCCATGTACATCAACTCGCCCGGCGGGGTGGTGACATCGGGCATGGCGATCTACGACACCATGCAGTTCATCCGCTCGCCGATTGCCACCTTGTGCATCGGCCAGGCTGCCTCCATGGGCTCGCTGCTGCTCGCCGCCGGCACGGCCGGCATGCGCTATGCGCTGCCGAATGCCCGCATCATGGTGCATCAGCCCTCGGGCGGCTTCTCCGGTCAGGCTAGCGACATCGAGCGCCACGCCGAAGACATCATCAAAATGAAGCGGCGCCTCAACGAGGTCTACGTCAAGCACACCAAGAAGAGCTACGAAGTCATCGATAAGACGCTGGACCGCGATTACTTCATGACGGCGGATCAGGCCAAAGAGTTCGGCCTGGTCGACAAGGTCATCAAGAGCCGCGACGAGGCGGAGGCGATCCTGACCCCGGCCAAGCCCGTGCAGGGGTAGCTGACGTCGGCTGCTCAATTTCCCGGCGGACTGAGGTGTTGGGGGGCACGGCGATTATGCGGCGGATGCAAGCCATCGGTAATAGTATTGCCGAATTGGCGCGGTCGGCAGGCGCCTCCGAAAGAGGTGTTAATCCAATCTTGATCTAGGCGCCATTAGCATGCTCAGATTGGGCTTAGGATTCCTGCTGAGCCCCCGAAGCCCCTGCCCGCAAGCTCGAGCGTGATAGGGCTGAGAGATCGGCCCTGCACGGGAGGCTGAGTGACCGCTTTTAGTGCCCGCTCAAGGGTTTGAGAGAACCGGATGGCCCAGGAAAAGAATACGCTCTACTGCTCCTTCTGCGGCAAGAGCCAGCACGAGGTCCGCAAGCTGATCGCGGGCCCGACGGTGTTCATCTGCGATGAATGCGTCGAGCTGTGCATGGACATCATCCGGGAGGAGAACAAGAACACGCTGGTCAAGTCGCGTGACGGCGTGCCGAGCCCGGCCGAGATCTGCTCGGTCCTCGATTCCTATGTGATCGGCCAGGATCACGCCAAGCGCGTGCTCTCGGTTGCGGTCCACAACCACTACAAGCGCCTAAACCACGCCGCCAAGAACAACGACGTGGAGCTCGCCAAGTCCAACATCCTGCTGGTCGGACCCACGGGTTGCGGCAAGACCCTGCTGGCTCAGACGCTTGCGCGCATCCTCGATGTGCCCTTCACGATGGCGGATGCAACTACGCTGACGGAAGCGGGCTACGTCGGCGAGGATGTGGAGAACATCATCCTGAAACTGCTGCAGAACGCCGACTACAACGTCGAGCGCGCGCAGCGCGGCATTGTCTACATCGACGAGATCGACAAGATCAGCCGCAAGTCCGACAATCCTTCGATCACCCGCGACGTGTCGGGCGAGGGCGTGCAGCAGGCGCTGCTGAAGATTATGGAGGGCACCATCGCCTCGGTGCCCCCGCAGGGTGGCCGCAAGCATCCCCAGCAGGAGTTCCTGCAGGTTGATACATCCAACATCCTCTTCATCTGCGGCGGTGCCTTCGCGGGACTGGAGAAGATCATCTCGCGGCGCGATCGCGGCTCATCGATCGGCTTCGGCGCCAAGGTGACGGGGCCTGACGAGCGCCGCACGGGCGACATCCTCAAGGGCGTGGAGCCGGAGGATCTCCTGAAATTCGGCCTGATCCCGGAGTTCATAGGCCGGCTGCCCGTGATCGCCACGCTCGAGGATCTCGACGAGTCGGCCCTGATGCAGATCCTCACCGTGCCGAAGAACGCGCTGATGAAGCAATACCAGCGCCTTTTCGAGATGGAGGACGTTCGCCTCACCCTCACGCAAGAGGCCCTCAAGGCCATCGCCCGCAAGGCCATCGAGCGCAAGACGGGCGCACGCGGCCTGCGCTCCATCATGGAGGCGATCCTGCTCGACACCATGTTCGAGCTGCCGAGCCTCAAGGGCGTGGAGGAGGTCGTGATCGGACCCGAGGTCGTGGAGGGAGGTGCGCGTCCCTTGCGCATCTACTCCGACAGGGCGGGCGAGAAGGGCTCGACCGCCTGAAGGCCCAGGTGCGACCGCGCGTGCGGCGGACACGGACGGCTCGGCCGTCTCACTTCCGTGGAAAATGGGGGTTTGAGCGGCCACTTGATGGCGGGGCTTCGCGTGACGATATTATGTCGTGGCAGACACACCATCGGGCCTCCAATGCGTCGTCTCGATCGGCGCGCAATAGTTGGCTCTCCTCAATATAAGGGATGCTGCCGCGAGTGTTGCAGGGGAGCGACGCTTGGGTGGTCGAATGTGCCACACCGGGTGGCCAGGTGAAGGGAGTTACCATACCAATGGCCGGCGGCCCCAGCCGGTTCGCCTCAAGGCGTTGATCGGCCGCAAGGTCTCGGTCTGACGCCCCTGATTAAGTGCAAAAAGAGGTGTGCTTTGCCGGACCCTCACTTCTTGGGTGGAATATCGCAGTCGGACGAAGCGTGATACCAACGCAGGCCCTGAACATCGGCGAAAGAGAAAGACCATGAGCGACACAAAGCAGACCAGGGACAAGGGCGGCAAGGAGATCTATCCCGTTCTGCCGCTGCGCGACATCGTCGTCTTCCCCTATATGATCGTGCCGCTGTTCGTGGGGCGCGAGAAGTCGATCAACGCGCTGGAAGAGGTCATGCGCGCCGACAAGCAAATCTTGCTGGCGGCGCAGAAGAATGCCGGCGACGATGACCCGGCTCCGGACGCCATCTATCAGATGGGCACGCTTGCCTCCGTCCTGCAACTGCTGAAGCTGCCGGACGGCACGGTCAAGGTGCTGGTCGAGGGCACCGCGCGCGCCAAGGTTGTGCGCTATACCGACAATCCCAGCTACTTCGAGGCCGAGGTCGAGCGCGTCCTGGAGACATTGGGCGCCAAGGACGAGATCGAGGCGCTGGCACGCTCGGCCGTCTCCCAGTTCGAGAGCTACGTCAAGCTCAACAAGAAGATCTCGCCGGAGGTGCTCGGCACCATCAGCCAGATCGACGACTATTCCAAGCTCGCCGACACGGTCGCCTCGCACCTGGCCATCAAGATCGCCGACAAGCAGGACATCCTCGAGGTCACGACGGTCTCGAGCCGGCTCGAGCGCGTCTACACGCTGATGGAGAGCGAGATCTCCGTCCTGCAGGTGGAGAAGAAGATCCGCTCCCGCGTCAAGCGGCAGATGGAGAAGACCCAGCGCGAGTACTACCTGAACGAGCAGATGAAGGCCATCCAGAAGGAGCTGGGTGACGGCGACGAGCGCGATGACATCCAGGAGTTCGAGGAGAAGATCGAGAACACCAAGCTGTCGAAGGAGGCGCGCGACAAGGCACTGGCGGAGCTGAAGAAGCTCAAGCAGATGAGCCCGATGTCGGCCGAGGCCACGGTGGTGCGCAACTACCTGGACTGGCTCCTGTCGATCCCCTGGGGCGTCAAGGGCAAGGTCAAGAAGGACCTCAACGAGGCCCAGCAGATCCTCGACAAGGAGCACTATGGCCTGGAGAAGGTGAAGGAGCGCATCATCGAGTATCTTGCGGTCCAGTCGCGCACCAACAAGCTGAAAGGCCCGATCCTGTGCCTCGTCGGCCCGCCCGGCGTGGGCAAGACCTCGCTTGGCATGTCGATGGCCAATGCCACGGGGCGCGAGTTCGTGCGCATGTCGCTTGGCGGCGTGCGCGACGAGGCGGAGATCCGCGGGCACCGGCGCACCTACATCGGCTCGATGCCGGGCAAGGTGATCCAGTCCATGAAGAAGGCCAAGCGGACCAACCCGCTCTTCCTCCTGGACGAGATCGACAAGATGGGTTCCGACTTCCGCGGCGATCCCGCGGCGGCGCTGCTCGAGGTGCTCGACCCCGAGCAGAACCACACCTTCAACGATCACTATCTGGAGGTCGACTACGATCTCTCCAGCGTCATGTTCGTGACCACCGCGAACACGATGAACATTCCGCCGGCCCTGCTCGACCGCATGGAGATCATTCGCCTCGCCGGCTACACCGAGGACGAGAAGCTCGAGATCGCCAAGCGCCACTTGATCCCCAACCAGCGCCAGAACCACGGGCTGGAGCCGGGTGAGTGGGAGGTCGACGATGCGGCCCTGCAGGAGATGATCCGCCGTTACACCCGCGAGGCGGGCGTGCGCAACCTGGAGCGCGAGATCGCCAAGCTCGCGCGCAAGGCGGTGAAGAACATCCTCACCGAGACCAACAAGACCGTGCAGGTGACCACCGACAACCTCGAGACCTACCTCGGCGTGCCCAAATACCGCTATGGCGAGGCCGAGCTCGAGGACCAGGTCGGCGTCGTCACTGGCTTGGCCTGGACCGAGGTCGGCGGCGAGATTCTGACGGTGGAAGGCGTCATGATGCCGGGCAAGGGCAAGATGTCCGTCACCGGCAACCTGCGCGACGTCATGAAGGAGTCGATCCAGGCCGCCAACGCCTATGTGCGCTCGCGCGCGCTGGCGCTCGGCATCTCGTCGACGATGTTCGAGAGGAAGGACATCCACGTGCACGTGCCCGAAGGCGCCACCCCCAAGGATGGCCCTTCGGCCGGCGTCGCCATGGTGACGGCGATCATCTCGGTCATGACCGGCATCCCCGTGCGCAAGGATGTGGCGATGACCGGCGAGATCACGCTCAGAGGCCGCGTGCTTCCGATCGGTGGGCTCAAGGAGAAGATGCTGGCGGCGCTGCGAGCCGGCATCAAGATCGTTGTGATCCCCGAGGAGAACGTCAAGGACCTGGCCGAGATCGGCGACGAGATCAAGAAAGCGCTCGAGATCGTGCCGGCCTCGCGCATGGACGACGTGCTGAAGGTGGCGCTGCTGCGCATGCCGACGCCCATCACCATCGATGAGGATGCGGCCCGCACGGTTGCCGGCGAGGCCAAGGACGAGCCGCGCGCTACCGCTCACTGAGGCGGGAGCGCGTTTTGGCTGCGGCAACGCGAGCCGGGTGCTTCGGCACCCGGCTTGTTGCTGCCCACCAGCTGCGATTTGCCACCGGCGGGCAACCAAGTCTCTGATGCGCCACGCAGAAGGTGCTGGATTCGGAGTGACCGACGCAATCGACGAGTGTGGCTGCGGTGTCCGGCGGGGACCTGCGCAGGGAGATGCCGAGGGCTGAAGTCAACACTGTTCAGTGATATCGGCGATGCGTCAGAATCGCCCGAAAATCCAGGCGATTTCGCTCAGTTTCCCCTTGACGGCAGTGGTCTTTGGGCGTTGTTTCGCGCTCGCCGCTGCCCCTGCAGCGGCTGAAATCGGCCGCGGCGGAGGTGTGAAATCCCGATCGTGGCCCACCCCTTCCCAACCCACGAGGACGATAGATATGAGCAAAAAGGATTTGATCGACGCCGTGGCGGAGGCGACCGAGCTGTCCAAGGACAAGGCCGGTGTTGCGGTCGAGGCGGTGATCAAGCACATCGAGACCACGATGAAGAACGGATCAGGAGGTGCGCATCCCCGGCTTCGGCACGTTCAAGGTGACCAACCGCAAGGCGCGCAAGGCGCGCAACCCCCAGACGGGCGTCGAGATGATGCTGAAGGCGGCGCGGGTGCCCAAGTTCACGGCCTCCAAGAACCTCAAGGACATGCTGAACTGAGCCGATCGGAGCCAAGGTGGTCCAATTTCTCTTTCGATTTTCCTTTGCACGGGCGCGCCCATATGGAAGAGCGCGCCCTTCTGTTTTCGCGGGCATGGGCTTTGGCCAGTCGACCGCAGGTAGCCGCCGCCTCCTCCTTGACGACGGCCCGCTGCCCACGGCCTATTGCCACCCCAAGGGCGGTTAGCTCAGCGGTAGAGCGCTTCGTTTACACCGAAGATGTCGGGGGTTCGATCCCCTCACCGCCCACCATTGCGCTCACAGCCGTTGATCGCCGGTCGGGCAAGCTCTATGACCTTGACTAAGGTATGGTCAGCACGTAATGCCTAGCGCCCTGTGGCGGCGCGGACGTGGCATGCGCCGCCCATACTGCGGGCGTAGCTCAGTTGGTTAGAGCGCCGGCCTGTCACGCCGGAGGCCGCGGGTTCAAGTCCCGTCGCTCGCGCCACTTGCCCAGGGCCAAGCCACGAGCGCCGGCGGCCCTGCCACTTCATTGAAGGTCTGCCGCGACGCCTGCCGCTCCTGCCGCGGTGTCGCCGCGGGTTGCGCACGGTGTCAGCTGCGATAACAGAGGCCTCGAGCGCCGCGTCCTGCGGCGGCGCCGGAGCCCTCTCCTCATGAACCAGCTCCTGCACGATTATTTGCCGCTCGTCGTCTTCATGGGCGTGGCGCTGGCCATTGGCCTCGCCCTCATGATCGCGCCGTTCCTGGTCGCCGTGCGCAACCCGGACCCGGAAAAGGTCTCGGCCTACGAGTGCGGCTTCAATGCGTTCGACGACGCGCGCATGAAGTTCGACGTGCGCTTCTACCTGGTGTCGATCCTGTTCATCATCTTCGACCTCGAGGTAGCCTTCCTGTTCCCCTGGGCCGTGGCCTTCAAGCAGGTGGGGCTGTTCGGCTTCTGGTCGATGATGGTGTTCCTGGGCGTGCTCACGATCGGCTTCATCTACGAGTGGCGCAAGGGCGCGCTGGAGTGGGATTGATGGCGATCCAGGCGGCAAAATCGGCGCCCGGCGGGCTCGCCAAGCCCGGCGATCCCTATTTCACGGACGTGTCAGCCCAGCTGGCCGACAAGGGGTTCCTCGTCACCACGACCGACGATCTCATCAATTGGGCGCGCACCGGCTCGCTGATGTGGATGACGTTCGGGCTCGCCTGCTGCGCGGTGGAGATGATGCAGGCCTCCATGCCGCGCTGGGATCTGGAGCGGTTCGGCTTCGCCCCGCGCGCCTCTCCGAGGCAGTCCGACGTCATGATCGTCGCCGGCACGCTGTGCAACAAGATGGCCCCGGCACTGCGCAAGGTCTACGACCAGATGCCGGAGCCGCGCTACGTCATCTCCATGGGCAGCTGCGCCAACGGCGGGGGCTACTACCACTACTCCTATTCCGTGGTGCGCGGCTGCGACCGCATCGTGCCGGTCGACGTCTACGTGCCGGGCTGCCCCCCGACCGCGGAGGCGCTCCTCTACGGCGTGCTGCTCCTGCAGCGCAAGATCCGCCGCACCGGCACCATCGAGCGCTGAGGCGGCCGCAAATGCACATGGCCGGCATCCCCTTCGGCGCCACGGACTGGTCGGCCGTCGAGCCGACCACCCACAAGGGCGAGGTTGGCACTGCCACGTGGCGCACGCGTCAGTTCGGCGACATCCGCGTGCGCATGGTGGAGTATTCTCCAGGCTACGTCGCAGACCATTGGTGCGAGAAAGGCCACATCCTCTTCTGCCTCGACGGCGAGCTCGAAACCGATCTGCGGGATGGCCGTTCCTTCACGCTGAAGCCCGGCATGAGCTACCAGGTGGCAGACGGGGCCGAGCCGCACCGCTCGCACACGGTCAAGGGCGCACGGTTGTTCATTGTCGACTGAGCAAGGATGACGCATGGCAGGGGCTCTGAGATCGGCGCGCAGCTCCTGCAGCGCTCGGTCGGAGGTCCGGCGCGGTCGAGAACAGGGTGAGGTAAAACTGCATGATCGTGCGCACATGGGTGGCTTACGCGAAGCCCGGAAATGCCCGCGCCTATCGCGAGCACGTGAAGGGCGCCGTCCTGCCGCAGCTTCGTAAGCTCCCAGGCTTTCTGGGCTTGAGCGTCTGCCAGGCGGAGCATGGCGATCGGGTCGAGGTGCTGGTGATCAGTCGCTGGGAATCCATGGACGCAATCAAGTCGTTTGCCGGGCCCAAGCCCGAGCGGGCCGTCGTCGACCCGGCGGTGCGGACCATTCTGAGCGAGTTCGACGATTTTGCCACTCACTACGAAGTGTTGCTGGAAGCGACGGACAGGCAATAGCAATGGCGCTCGAGGACCTTGCCAAGCACGTGGAAGCCCTTCTCGAGGGCAAGGCCACCGGCCAGCACGTGGCCCTGGGCGAGTTGACGGTGGTGGTTCCCCCCGATCGGATCGCCGCCGTCCTGACCACGCTGCGCGACGACAAGGAGTGCCTGTTCGAGGTGCTGATCGACATCTGCGGGGTAGACTATCCCGAGCGCGAGCGGCGCTTCGACGTCGTCTACCACCTGCTGTCGCCGCGCAAGAACCAGCGCATCCGCATCAAGTGCGAGACCGATGCGGAGACGCCCGTGCCCTCCATTGTCGGTGTCTTTCCGGCCGCCAACTGGTACGAGCGGGAGGCCTACGACATGTATGGCATCCTGTTCACCGGCCACCCGGATCTGCGCCGCATCCTCACCGACTACGGCTTTCAGGGCTACCCGTTGCGCAAGGACTTTCCGCTCACCGGCTACGTCGAGGTGCGCTACGACGACGACCAGAAGCGCGTCGTCTACGAGCCCGTGAAGCTTACCCAGGAGTTCCGCTCCTTCGATTTCGAGAGCCCGTGGGAGGGCGTGGACTACGTCCTGCCCGGCGACGAGAAAGCGAAATGAGCGAGTAGCGTGTAGGGAGTAGCGAGTAGGGGATTGAGAGCGTGGAGAACCGCGGCATCCAGAACTATCGGGATCTGGCCGTCTGGCAGAAGGCGATCGCGCTCTCCGTTGCTTGCTATCGCATGACTTCGGAATTCCCAAAGGAAGAAATGTACGGAATGACCGCTCAGATTCGTAGAGCGTCTGTGTCTGTGGCCGCAAACATCGCGGAGGGCCATGGTCGAGAGCATACAAGGACGTTTGTTCAGTTTCTCCGCATCTCCCAGGGCTCGCTGAAAGAGCTCGAGACTCATCTGATTCTTGCGGAGCAGGTTGGCCTCCTGACCCCGGGAAATGTGAAGCCGCTGTTGGCATCCTCCGATGAGGTCGGTCGTATGCTGCGAGCCCTAATCAGATCCCTGCAAGCCAGAATGGGAGATGCCGAGTGAGTCATCCTCCTGAGCACCTACCTCCCTATTCGCTACTGCCTATTCGCTATTCGCTCTGCTATACGGCCCTCTAGGAACCGATATGCCAGAAACCGAGATCCGCTCCTTCAACATCAACTTCGGGCCGCAGCATCCGGCAGCCCACGGCGTGCTGCGGCTGGTGCTGGAGCTCGACGGCGAGGTCGTCAACCGCGTCGACCCCCACATCGGTCTGCTGCATCGCGGCACCGAGAAGCTGATCGAGCACAAGACCTACCTGCAGGCCATCGGCTATTTCGACCGCCTCGACTATGTCGCCCCCATGAACCAGGAGCACGCCTTCTGCCTTGCCGGCGAGAAGCTCCTGGGGCTAGCGGTGCCAAGGCGCGCCCAGCTCATCCGCGTGCTCTACGCCGAGATCGGCCGGCTTCTTTCCCACCTCCTCAACGTCACCACGCAGGCCATGGACGTGGGCGCGCTGACGCCGCCGCTGTGGGGCTTCGAGGAGCGCGAGAAGCTGATGGTGTTTTACGAGCGCGCCTCGGGCAGCCGCATGCACGCCAAGTATTTCCGCTTCGGGGGCGTGCATCAGGACCTGCCGCCCAGGCTCGTCGAGGACATTGCCAAGTTCTGCGAAACCCACCCCAAGGTGCTCGACGACATCGAGGGCCTGCTGACCGAGAACCGCATCTTCAAGCAGAGGAACGTCGACATCGGCGTGGTCTCACTCGAGGATTGCTTCAAGTGGGGTTTCTCCGGCGTGATGGTGCGTGGCTCGGGCGCCGCCTGGGACCTGCGCAAGGCCCAGCCCTACGAGTGCTACTCCGAGCTCGATTTCGACATTCCCATCGGCAAGAACGGCGACAACTACGACCGCTACTGCATCCGCATGGAGGAGATGCGCCAGGCCGTGAAGATCATGGCCCAGTGCTGCAGCAAGCTGATGTCGGCGGAGGGCCAAGGCCCGCACGTGACCGACGACAAGAAGGTGGTGCCGCCCAAGCGCGCCGAGATGAAGCGCTCCATGGAGGCGCTCATCCACCACTTCAAGCTCTACACCGAGGGCGTCCACGTGCCGCCGGGCGAGGTCTATGCGGCCGTCGAGGCGCCCAAAGGCGAGTTCGGCGTCTACCTCGTCGCGGACGGCTCCAACAGGCCCTACCGCTGCAAGATCCGCGCGCCGGGCTTCCCGCACCTGCAGGCCATGGACTTCATGAACCGCGGCCACATGCTGGCCGACGTCTCGGCCATCCTGGGCTCCCTCGACATCGTGTTCGGGGAGATCGACCGGTAACGCGACAAGCAACGCTTCGACTGGTTGACGTTTTTCATGACTTCCACCGTTGGCGGGGATGAAATATTCTTGCCAAGCCCGGTTGTGTTGCCTTGGGAATTGTCATGTCACTAAGAGAATTTTCTGCCTGGTTGGGTCAGATCATTGCGCCCTACGATTCGCTATTCAAAATTGTCTCATATATTGTCGGTCCTTTCTTTGCGGTTATCGCGTTTTGGTGGAATCGCAACGATCGTAAAGAATTGACGACCCAAGCCCATGCTCTTGGAGTTGCGAAGGCAGCTTCCGAGTACGCTCGAGAGGCAGCTAATCACAAGCAAAAGGAAGTGGACAACGCCAGGTCCGAACTCGAAGCCAGGGGTGCGGAGATTTCGAAACTCAGGAGCGATCTAGAGTCCATCACAGAAGGTGCGCAAGCGCTTTGGAAACTTCGCCCAGCAAAGGCATTCGCCGAATACAAGACCTGGATGAGGGCGCCGGAGGGCGCGAAGATAATTACGATCGGCAATTTGAAGGGCGGGGTGGGCAAGACGACGCTGGCGGCAAACTTCGCAGCCTATGTGAGCGCGACGCGCGGCAAGCCAGTTCTCCTAGTTGATCTTGATTACCAAGGTTCACTCTCGAACATGCTCATGCTGGCAATCGAGAGAGAGGAAGTCGAGTCGCGAGTTGACTGGCTCTTCGACGAGACAGCGAATTTATCAACGATGGAGCGTGCGCGTGTTCACCTCGTGCCCAAGATCAACCGGGGATGGCTTGTGCCCGCGAACTACACGTTCGCCCAATTGGAGAACCAGCTCCTGCTCAAATGGCTGCTACAACAGGATGGCGGTCTGGATGTACGTTATCGCTTAGCGAGCGCGCTGCTGCGACCTGAGGTTCGGCAGGGCTACGCTGCCATCGTCCTCGACATGCCGCCGCGAATGACGCTTGGGTCGATCAATGCCCTGGTCGCGAGCCACACATTTGTGGTCCCCACAATTCTTGATTCCCTTTCGGTCGAAGCCATCAGCCAGTTCTTAACAAACATGAAGGCCATTAAAGGCGATCTGGATCTTGACCTCTGCTTGGCAGGCATCGTCGGCATGATGACCAGACAAGCAAAGCCATCGGGGCGTGAAGTCCGTGGCCTCGAGTTAGCTAGGGAGAGCGGATATATCTGGAAGGAGGGCGTGGACTATGTCTTCAAAACTACGCTTCCGCGAAAGGTCGATATTGCCAATGCAGCGGGAGAAGACGTCGCCTATTTCGGAAGCGACACCGAAGGCCCGCTAAAACGATTCTTTGATCCGTTGTTCAAAGAGATTTGCACTACAGTGAGGGCGAAGGAGCATGCTCCTCATGGGGTCGCCGTGTCCTACGATGACACTCGTTGATCTTTGATGGGTCTCTCGCAAGTAGTGATATCGAGGCATCCGACGAGGCGTGGCGTCGTGGATCTATTCGAGCGTGCCGAACTGCCAACATTACGTGACGGTGGCGTTGAGAGCGGAGAGTGAGGTCGTGGCATACGAGATTGCTACGTCGGGCTCGGAAACCGCGTAGTGTCGCTGGATCCGGCCTTGCCCTCGAACTGCCGGCGCTGGGTGTGGAGATGGCTCGAGCCGATATTTCCTTCGCTGGACCCGCGCGGCGACGGTCGGGGGTACGATGAGGCTTTCGAGCGCTACATGCTGAAGCCCCACAAGATAGAGCTAGTTGAGGGAAAGCTCCTCATCTCGAAGAAGGATCGCGAAACGCTTCTCGCGCTCCTCCTGGAGAACGCCGGGGCGGACAGGGCCGTGCAGCTGGGCGATCCTGAAGTGTGGCGGGTCGCCGTGGCCAAGCTGCCGCGCTGACGCGGGATGGCGAAAGCAAGCCCCTGCCCCCGGCGAGCGCTTGATCCTCGCCGTCTCCTTCATCGGCGGGGTGCTGCTTGCGGTCATCGGCGTCCGCTATCTCCTGGTGCCCAAGTCCGCCGCCGTCACCTTTGGCGTGATCCAGCCGCCGGCCGGCTACGAGCTGCACTACATCATCGGCCTCCGCAACGTGTGGCTCGGTCTGCTGGCGATCGGCCTCGCCGCCCTGCGGCAATGGCGCGGCTTGGCGCTTTGGTTCGGCATCGGCACCGTTGTATGCTTTGCCGATGCCGCCATCGCCGGCACCTCGAGCGGCGGGCTGCCGCAGGTTGCTTTTCACATCGGCTCTGGAATGGTCTGCTTGGCCCTGACGTTCATAATTCTGCGCGTTACCCGGAGGGAGACCTGAGCCGGTGGCCGCCATCGACCTGGGGTTCGTGCTGGCAGTCCTCGCCTTTGGCTGGGGCCTCAGCCTCGCCACCTATCGTTTGTTCGCCAAGCACCACGGCTGGCCCATGGGCTCCTGGCAGATCGATCGCCCGGGCGTGACGATCCTCCTCGGACTGCTCGCCATGGGGGTGGCTGCCTGCTTCGCCGCGGCACGCGGCTTTGGCGGCCACGTGCTGAGTGCTGCTGCCATTCCCGTGTTCGGTGTCGCCTGGGCGGTGTTCTGGACGGGCTTCCTGCGCGTGGGTGCCCAGATTGCCCTGCTGGTCGCCCCCGCAGCCGCCCTCCTGCTGGTGCTGCGATGGATCAGCCAGCTTTGAGTGGCGAGCCCAACCAGACCGGCAACTTTGCCGCGCTCCTCCCTGTCGACCGCCGCCGCCAGGGGGCGCGACAAGCCCTCACGTCCGCCCTATAAGGGTGCCGCACTCCAGTCTTTGGACAGCCAAGAGCCGCACATCGATGTCCGTTCGCCGCCTCGATCCGCATCAGCCCGCATCCTTCGCCTTCACGCCCGAGAACAAGGCCTGGGCCGAGGCCACCATCGCCAACTATCCGCCGGGCAAGCAGGCCTCTGCCGTGATCCCGCTGCTGTGGCGTGCCCAGGAGCAGCACCAGGGCTGGCTGCCCGAGCCCGCGCTGCGGCTCGTCGCGGACATGCTGGGCATGGCCTACATCCGCGTCTATGAGATCGCCACCTTCTACACCATGTTCCAGCTCTCGCCCGTGGGCCGCAAGGCGCACGTGTGGGTGTGCGGCACGACACCGTGCATGCTGCGCGGCGCGGAGGCCCTGGTCGAGGTGTGCAAGCGGCGCATCAGCGAGGAGCCGCACCACCTCTCCAAGGACGGCGATTTCTCCTGGGAGGAGGTCGAGTGCCTGGGCGTGTGCGCCAACGCGCCCATGGTGCAGATCGGCAAGGACACCTACGAGGATCTGACGCCGGAGCTCTTCGAGAAGGTGCTGGACGGCTTTGCCAAGGGCCAGCCGCCGAAGCCTGGCTCCCAGATCGGCCGCCAGGCCTCCTGCCCCCAGGGCGGCCCGACCACGCTGAAGGACTTCACGAAGGCTGCAAATTAGGGGATCGGGATCCGTGGCGCTGCACGACAAGGACCGCATCTTCAAGAACCTCTATGGCTTCCAGGACTGGAAGCTCGCCGGCGCCAGGGCGCGTGGCGCCTGGGACAACACCAAGGCCCTGATCGAGAAGGGCCACGACGGCATCATTGCCGAGGTCCGCAACTCGGGTCTGCGCGGCCGCGGGGGCGCCGGCTTTCCGACGGGCCTCAAGTGGTCGTTCATGCCCAAGAGCGACCCCAGGCCCTCCTATCTCGTCATCAACGCCGACGAATCCGAGCCCGGCTCCTGCAAGGACCGGGAGATCATGCGGCATGATCCGCATCTGCTGATCGAGGGCGCGCTGCTCGCCTCCTTCGCCATGCGCGCGCACACCTGCTTCACCTACGTGCGCGGCGAGTTCATCCGCGAGCGCGAGCGGCTCGAGGCGGCGGTGGCGGAGGCCTACGCGGCCAAGCTGATCGGCAAGAACAACATCCACGGCTGGGACTTCGATTTCATCGTCCACCACGGCGCCGGCGCCTACATCTGCGGCGAGGAGACCGCGCTGCTCGAGAGCCTCGAGGGCAAGAAGGGCATGCCGCGCATGAAGCCGCCGTTCCCGGCCAACGTCGGGCTCTACGGCGCCCCCACCACGGTCAACAACGTGGAGTCGATTGCGGTGGCGGGCGACATCCTGCGCCGCGGCGCGGCCTGGTTTGCGGGGATCGGCAAGCCCAACAATACCGGCACCAAGCTGTTCCAGATCTCTGGCCATGTCGAGAAGCCGTGCGTGGTCGAGGAGGAGATGGGCATCCCGCTTCGGGAGCTGATCGACCGCCACGCCGGCGGCGTGCGCGGCGGCTGGGGCAACCTGCTCGCCGTCATTCCCGGTGGCTCCTCCATGCCCTGCCTGCCGGCCCCCACTTGCCAGGACCTGACGCTCGACTTCGACACGCTCTCCAAGCTCAAGTCCGGCATGGGCACGGCGGCCGTCATCGTCATGGACAAGTCGACCGACATCATCGCCGCCATCCGCCGCATCGCCTATTTCTACAAGCATGAGAGCTGCGGCCAGTGCACGCCCTGCCGCGAAGGTTGCGGCTGGATGTGGCGGGTGCTGCAGCGCATGGAGCGCGGCGATGCCGAGAAGCGCGAGATCGATCTGCTCTACGACGTGACCACCAAGGTCGAGGGCCACACCATCTGCGCGCTGGGCGATGCCGCGGCCTGGCCGGTACAGGGGCTGATCCGCCACTTCAGGGGCGAGATCGAGGCCCGCATCGACCGTCGCCAGGCCGCGCTCAAACAGGCCGCGGAGTAGAGCTGGCGCCGCGCCGTGGCCGCATCAGCACGATCACCGCGGCGATCAGGTTGAGGGCGATGCAAAGCGTCAGCGGGGCCGCATAGCCGCCGGTGGCATCGCGCACGAGCCCGAGCAGGCCGGGGCCGAAAGCGTAGGTGAACTGGCTGATGCCCGTCGACAAGCTGATGATCATGCCGAAGGCCGCCGCCTCGAACTCGCGCTGCACGATCAGCGCCGGAAAGGTGATGAGGTTGCCGACCGAGAACCCGTAGACGGCGCAGGCCGCCAGCAGGGTCGCCTGATCGCGCGTCTGGGTCATCACCGCCAGCGCCGCCGCCTGACTGAGCAGCGACAGGGCGCTCGCGAGCCGCTGGTCGAGCCAGTTGGCCATGGTGCCAAGGATCAGCCGGCCGACGATGGCCATGCTCGTGGTGATGGCGACCGCAATTCCCGCCGTATAGCGGCCGAGCGCCGGCTCCAGGAAGGCGATCTGGTGGACGAGGAAGCCCGCCTGCGAGGTGATGGCGAGCGAAAACGGCGCCGATATGCTCCAGAAGGCGAGGCTGCGCAGCGCCGTCCCCCGCTTCCACGTGGGAGCCGGGGCGCTCTCGTTCCCGCTCGCAGCCCCTCCGCCGACAGCGAGCTTCGCCGGCGGAGGGGCCTTGAGCACCGTCAGCGCCAGCGGCACCGCCCCCACCAGCACGAAGGCTGCGCCCCATAGCATCGCCGCCGCGAAGCCGGCCTTCCCGGCGATCACGACGAGGGCTGGCACCACCACAATGCCGCTGAAGCTCGCCCCGTTGAGCGCCAGGCTGATGGCAAGCCCGCGCCGCTGCTGAAACCAGAGCCCCAGGATATTGTTGATGGCGCCGAGGCTCATGGTGGCCCAGCCGAACGACATGACGAGGTAGGTGGCGACGAGCTGCCAGGGCTCGGCCACGAACGGCAGTGCCGCCACCGAGCCCGCGAGTGCGCCGGCGCCGAACAGCACGCAGGCGCTGATCCCAAAGCGTCTGAGTGCATCATTGACGAAGATCACCAGCAGCGCGCTGAAGAGGTAGCAGGCCGTGCTGGCGCCGGCGATCAGGGAGGCCGGCCAGCCATGGAGCCGCTGGAGCTCGGCCAAATAGAAGCCATGACCGTAGAAGCCGAAGCCCCAGGACAGCACGGCCAGCACGAAGCAGGCTCCCACCACCCGCCAACCGAGGTAGTGGGGCGAGGATTCCTCGTATGGCGGCGAAGCCGTCATCAGGCCGACCGGGCAGCCGCCGGAGCCGACCTTGCCGAGCGGCGTCTTGTGGATGGGGTTGCTTTGAGTCTTGCAACGTGCGGTGGCAAGCGCAGGCTGGCTATCGGCAGGCCGCCGCGAATTGGGAGGGGGCCGACAGCAGCTTTGGCGGCGGCTTGATCGGCGCTCGGGGAGGCGCAGATGGGAAAGAACATTCTGATCTTCTCAGACGGAACGGGGCAGGCCGGGGGATACATGCCCGATGAGGCCCGAAGCAACATCTACAAGCTGTTTCGCGCGACCCGTGTGTGTCCGGAAAGCAGCATCGATCCCGAGCTGCAGCTGGCGTTCTACGACGGCGGACTGGGATCGCGGGCGCAAGGCGAAGCCATCAAGATCACGGTCTTGCGGCGCGTCTACAATCTCCTCAGCAAGGCGACCGGTCTCGGCATAACGCAGAACATCATCGACTGCTATTCCCAAATCATTCGTGTCTGGCAGCCCGGTGACCGCATCTATCTGTTCGGGTTCAGCCGGGGCGCATATACGGTGCGGTGCGTGGGTGGCGTGCTCAAGTACTGCGGCATTCCGACGGCCGTGCGGCACAACGGACATGTGCGGCCGCTGCAGCGGGATCCAAAATCGGTGCGGCGCATCGCCAAGGAAGCCGTCAAGCATGTCTATCAGTATGGCGGCTCGATCAGGGGCGATCCCCTCCAGCGCGAGCGCGAGAAGCGAGCCGTCCGGTTCCGGCACAGATATTTCTCCGGCGACGCCAAGGTCTCCAACACCGCGCCCTACTTCATAGGCGTGTGGGAGACGGTCGAGACGCTGGGTGCGGGCACGCCCGGGCTTCTGGTGCTGACGATCCTGTACGAGGCGATCTGCGCGGGCTTGGCCCTTGCCGGGTCGCAGCTGATGGGTGGCGGGTTCTGGCTGCCGTTCCTGCTGTCGGGTCTTGGGCTGCCGGCAGCGGTCTACGGTGGTGCGTGCGTGCGCTACCGGGGGCTCGTAAGCCTCGCCCGCTACCGTCAGGCTTTCTACGACACCAAGCTCAACTACGCCGTGCGCTATGCGCGCCACGCCCTGTCCATCGACGAGAACCGCGCAAGCTTTGCTTGCGTGCTGTGGGACGAGGAGCCGCCGCGGCAGGCCTTCACAGATCAGCCGAACGCTCCGGCGAGGTTCCGGCAGGTCTGGTTTGCCGGCAGCCATTCCGACGTGGGCGGCAGCTATCCCGAGACGGAGTCGCGCCTTTCCGACATTGCGCTCGCGTGGATGACGCAGGAGGCGATGAGCTTGCCGCGCCCGATCCACATCGACTATTCGGTGCTCAAGCTCTTCCCGGATCATTCCGGACTGCAGCACGACGAGCGCGCGGCTCTGCTGGCGGCGTGCCCTCGCTGGCTGCTGCGATTTTGCCTGCGCTTCGTCGATCGCAAGAATTTCGGCTGGCGCGAGGGCCATCGGCGCATCCCGCCCGACGCACCCCTACACCCCTCCGTGCTGGAGAGATTCAAGCTGCCGGGCATCCTCGTGCACGGCGACATGGTCCCCTATCGGCCGCACGCGCTGAGGCACCATCTAGCCGTCAGGGGTTTCTGGGGTCGGGGCCAGCCGGACACGCCGCCAAATGCCGAGCCGGGGCATTCGCCGCCGCATCGCGTCTGGCGGGTCGAGCCTCGAGGGCAGCGCGCCAAGGGTTGAACGCACGCGGTCCCGGCTCACGCCGTCACCACCTCGTCGGTGTGGACGTTGAAGCTCGCCAGCCGGGTCGCCCCGAAGCTGGTGGAGAGCGCCACGTCGGTGGCGTCGCGGCCGCGCGCCATCAGGATGCGGCCGATGCGCGGCGTGTTGTGGCGCGCATCGAAGGTGTACCACTGGCGCCCCAGATAGGCTTCGAACCACGCGCTGAAGTCCATGGGCTCGGGCGCCGGCGGAATGCCGATGTCGCCCAGATAGCCGGTGCAGTAGCGCGCGGGGATGTTCATGCAGCGGCACAGCGTAATGGCGAGGTGAGCGAAGTCTCGGCACACGCCCCGCTGCTCGCGGAACCCGTCCCAGGCTGTGCGCGTGGCGGAGGCGTGGTGATAGCCGAAGCTCAGCCGCTCGTGGACGTAGTCGCAGATGGCCTGCACGCGAGCCCAGCCGCCGGGCCCGCTGCCGAACATCGACCAAGCCTGAGTGGCGAGGTGGTCGGTGTCGCAGTAGCGGCTGCCGAGGAGATAGACGAGCACGTCGTCCGGCAGCTCCTGCACCGGCACCTGCTCGGCGTCCGGCGCCACCGCGTCGGGCAGCCCCGTGTCGTTGGCGATGAAGTCGGTCGAGACCGTGAGCTGTCCCGGCCGGGCGGTGACGCGCGTGCAGATATTGCCGAAGCCGTCCTGGAAGTGGTGCGCCTCAACCGGCGGATCGAACGTCATGCCGTGCGGGGCGACCAGGTCCGGCAGGCGCGAGGAATGCACGCTCAGCATCAGCAGCATGGGTGTGGGTTGCGCACACTCGTAGGTGATCTGATAGCCGGCGCGAATCTGCATACCCACTCTCCCGCCGAGGGCCCTGGCGAAAAATTAAGCAAGATTGGTGCCAGGGGTTTCGCCAGTCCCCGCATGGCCTCGGCGTCCGGCCGCGCCCGCCTATCCAAGCACGATTGCGCAATTGCGCAACCTGCGGGATTGATTGCCCCGGTGACCGCGGACTGACATCGTGGCGGCCAGAATGCATCAGCCGCGACGCCCTGGGCGGCAAAGCGCGACGGCCTCACGGAGGGAGTGCTCCATGGATCTCGGCAAGCTTGGCGTTTGGGCAGGCCTGGACGGCATGCCGGCGGCAGATGCGCTGGCCTTCGCGCAGCGCCTCGAGAAGCGCGGCTACAAGGCGCTCTGGACACCCGAAAGCCGGGGCCGCAATGTCCTCGTCAACGCGGCGTGGCTGCTCGCCGGCACGTCGAGCCTCGTCGTAGCGACGGGAATCGCCAACATCTATGCCCGCGACGCCATGGCGACGGCGAATGCTCAGCGCGGTCTCAACGAGCAGTCGGGCAACCGATTTCTGCTCGGGCTCGGCGTCTCGCACAAGCCGTTGGTTGCGACCCTGCGCGGGCATGCCTACGGCAAGCCGGTGGCGACCATGCGCGCTTATCTCGAGGCCATGCGTTCAGTCCCCTATCAAGCACCGTTGCCTTCTGAGCCGCCCCGGACCGTGCTCGCGGCACTCGGGCCAAAGATGTTGGCGCTGGCAGCGGAGATGGCCGACGGGGCCCATCCCTATTGCGTGACCCCTGAGCACACGGCTCAGGCGCGCCGCATCCTGGGTCCGGCCAAGCTCCTTTGTCCCGAGGTCATGGTGCTGCTCGAGACCGATCCAGCCAAGGCGCGAGCGGCCGGACGCACCGCGCTGTCGCCCTATACCCAGCTCGAGAACTACGCGAACAACTGGCGGCGCCTCGGGTTCACGGACGACGATCTTGCCGGCGGCGGTTCCAACCGCTTCATAGATGCCAACCTCGCCTGGGGCGACGAAAGCGCCATCCGCAAACGCCTGCAGCTGTTCTGGGATGCCGGCGCGGATCACGTCTGCATTCAGTCGATCCACCCGAGCGGTTCCCGCACGACCATCGACGAGCGACTTTTCGACCTGCTCGCCCCTGCTGCGGCCTGAGCTCCTGTGACAGACAGCTAGTGCGGAACAATGTCCTTACCTAGCAATCCGGTTCCATTGCTACTCAGACCCCAGAGTTACCCGTGCGGGTACGAACTCACGGTCCGCCATGTGGATCGGCGCGGAATAGTTGACCGGCTGTAGTTATGGCCTTTGCAGTGTCGGGTGGTATGATCGATCAAATTTGCCCATCAATCGTCTTTCAGCGCAACGTCCTCGTCCCCAATCAATCGTCTGGCGTCGCACTGGGAATGGCGTCGGCTGCCTTCCAATCAGAAGACCTTGACCTGTCAGAGGCCTGTATCTGTGCTTGGCCAGGATTGCCCGCGCTATTGCAGCTGGAATGCCCATGCTTCAACCGGCCGGAGCGAATGCTTCTGCGGAAGTACAGGCGGGCAGTGCCCGAGGAGCACCACCGCGTTGGCATACGCAAAAATGCGACACTACCTCCGGCGCTCGCATAGTGACTTATGGCAGCCTTTGACATATCCTGATGGCATGGGTCTCTGGCCGAATCTTCTTGACGACATAGCTGAATTGAAGCGCGCCGGATTTATTGATCGCGGCAATCGTATCGCTGAGATTGGCGAACAACAACTGACGGACGAGTTCCTGTGCGCGCATGAATCTCTCGCATAGGTTTACGGCCTTTTCGATGCCTCGCGGGTCGACCTTGGAAATCCAGTGGGCGCGGACAATTTCACCGATCATGCGCCCTTCTCACGGCCGTTCTGGCAATCGCTGGGCTTCGAATATGTTGCTATCGACTTGGTTGGGGACGACGTCGTTAAACTGGACTTCAACCGAGCCTCTATTCCGAGGCAGCTTTGGCATTCTCAGGATATCGTCCTAAATGGCGGGACGACCGAGCATATCGCCAATCAGGACAATGCATTTCGTTGTATTCACGATCTGGCGAGGCCCAACGGGATTATGATACATTTCGTGCCGTGCCAAGGATCGATAACGCATGGCTTGGTGAACTACACGCTGAAGTTCTTCTGGCATCTATGCCGGGAGAATAACTACGAGGCGCTTTCTCTAAGACTGTTGGTTGGCCCTGAGAAGTCGATGGACCAAAATGTGATTGAGTTCGGTACACATTTCGGCAAGCCAGAGCCCCTGCTAAATCCTGTGCCGATGCGCGATTGTTATATTCGCGCGATCCTGCGCAAACCGCATGACGGAGCCTTCGTCACTCCAATGGCATAGAGGCAACGAACCTGGAGGCGAAGGGAGGCCGTGCGCTTGCGTAGATTGCGCGTCGCCGTGTGGTCGTCGCACTCGAAATATGCGGGTAGACCGTACGCAGTCAAACCAAGCTGGCTCGGACAATTGAGTATTAGGCCAGAATCGGCCAACGATCTTGCTCTACGCCCGCGCTTCGATCGCGGTCTTCTTCGCCGGCCGCGGCCTCCGAGCGCACGGCCACCTCCACGGCCATCTCGAGAAAATCGTCGGCGGCACCGAAGTAGGAGCCCGATAGCGGCACGGCCTGGGCGGGGTCCCGCGCCACTGCCACGCGCACGAGATCGCGGTTGCCGACGATGGCATTGGTGGGATCGAACTCCACCCAGCCGGCACCCGGCAGATAAACCTGCACCCACGCGTGCGTGGAGCCGCCGCCGCGATAGCGCGCCGCGTCCCGGGAGGGCACGTAGAGGTAGCCCGAGACGAAGCGGGCGGCGAGACCGAGTGCACGCAGGGCCTCGATCATCAAGAGCGCCAGGTCGCGGCAGCTGCCGCGGCCGAGCTTGAGCGTAAGGGCCGGCGGTCGGGTGCCGGGCTCGGACCGTCGCTCGTAGGTGAAGCCCTCCTTGAAGGCATAGGTGAGCGTCATGAGCAGCATGCCCGTGTCGGTGGGGCGGCCCTTGCGCAGGAAGCGGCGCACCCAGCGCTCTACGTCGCCGTCGGGGTCCGGATACTGGCGCGTGATGGCCGGCGTGAGGTCCGCCATCTCCTGGGCGTCGTAGACGAAGGGGTAGGTCTTGGCACCGTCCTCGATCTGGAAATCGGGCGTGTTGGACGGCGTGTGGTCGAGCCAGATGCTGCTCTCGAAGCGGATCGTTTCGGCTTCCGCATGGTCAAAGTCGACGATGGTGACACAGTTGCCGAACACGTCGTGCACCCAGCGCACGCTCGCCGGCTCCGGCGCGATGGCAAGGCGGGCCTCCAGCAGCTTCTGGTCGTGGCTGTCGCGCGGGCGAAATATCATGCGGTGCTCTCCGAAAGACACCGGCTGCCGGTAGCGGTAGGTGGTGGTGTGGTGGACGGAAAGCAGCGTCATGGCAGGAAAATGGGACGATTCGCAGCGGATGACGAACGCGGCCGCACGTCGTGCGCGGGGCGGGCGAACGCTGCTTGCAAGATTGATGCTACAAGGCGGAGCCGACGGCCGCGTCCACCCCGCCTCGGAATATGAACGGAGTTTCCAGGCGAGGGGCAGTCCGAATTTTTGCCGGCTTGGCTAGGCGCGCGTGCCTGAAAACGGCCAGCTGCCCACGCCGGCGGCATTCACGGTGCCCGAGATCTTGTCACCGTCGACCGAGCCGACGAACTCGAGCGTCAGGGGCATGGGGGTCTTGATGGCCGCCTTGAAACTGACGGCGTTGCCGCTGGCCTTGCCGTCGAAAATATCGGTGGAGTTGCCCTCATCGTTCGTCATCTTGCCCGACAGGCTGCCGCCCACATTTTGCATCGTCAGCGTGCCCTTGCGCTCGCCGATCGGCGTCTTCATTGCGACTTTCCAGGTGCCGTCCGCTGACATCTGCCGATCCTCCGCGATTTCTTGACCAGACGCTTGCCGCAGATTGCTGGAGGGGCGCCCCCGAGGCAATCGATTTCTGCTGCGCGGCCATAGCGTTGCGGCATGCGAAGGGCCATCAGGCCGCGGTGCGCAAGGCCCGCGCCGGAGTGCGCGCAAACAGCATGCGCCGCTCGAACATGGTGGAGCGGAAGAATGGGCTGCGCGCGAGCACGCGCTCACGCGCCATGGCAAAGTCGAGGGCCATCAGGCTGATGGGCTTTGTCAGCGAGGGGTAGTGCCGGGGCTCGCAGATGAGCCGATGCCCGAACACGCGCCGGTAGAAGGCCTGATGCTCGGCCCGCACGGTAGCGAGCAGCAGGCTCGTGCCGAAATAGTCCGAAGCGAGCCACGCCAGCCGGGTCGTCACGTAGCACAGCTCCGGGTAGCGGCGGGAGGCGGCGCGATCGGCCACGAAGCGGGTCGGATCGATGATGGTCTTGCCGGCCGCGATCTCCGGGGACAAGAGGTCGCCGAACACATTGAGCGCCGGGAGGGCGGGTGACTGCCGGTTCGCCACGTGCAGCCGGATGGAGCTCGCCAGCTCGCCCTCGACATAGACCCCGAACGTCCACACATTGTCGGCCTCATCGAGCGCATCGCAGTAGCGCTCCGTCGGGCTCGGCAAGATTGCACCCTCGCGCAGGTAGGCAGCGTAGCGCAGCCGGTATATCGCCTCCTTCTCCTCCGGCGTATCCGCCCGCCGATAGTCCACCCGCTCCAGGAGGCCCATGACGCGGTCCGCGAGACTCCTGGCCGGGATTGCCGCTGTCGGCAATACTGCCGCCGATACTGCCGCTGCCGGCACGGACGCCAATGCAACCATGACGCACTCTACCCCAAGCTGCTGAAACGCGCCGTTACCGTTAACAGCTCATTAAGTCATGTAAAGAGTAAAGTTAATAGCGGCGCGAATGCCCGAAAGTACGGTTAAAATAGTCTTAAAGTCCGCGCCAATTGGAGCCAGTTCGCCGCCCTCTCCCAAAGGTTCGTCATCGAGCATTAATAATTTCATATACACCGATATCGAATACTCCAATGGCCAGGCAGAAAGCTTCGACCCTTGAACTGTTCTTTGTGCCACATTGCAACACGTGCGGGTGCATTCTCCGTCGGGTCCTGTGATGGACGCCGACATTCCGGTTCAATTGAACGAAAATTTATACCAATGTCTCACCCTCGTATTCACCGTGACGCGAAGGAGACGGGAATGCGGGTCTGGCAACGGTTGATGCGGTCTCGCGACGGCCAGCCGCTGCCGCCGGAGATCTACCTTTCTCTCGTGGACGCCCTCTTCAAGGATCCGCGCAGCCTGCTCATAGGGTCGCTGGCGGCCTCGATTACGGCGCTGATCACGGCCTGGAAAACGGGCGAGCAGGCACTCTACCTGTGCGCGGTGGCGATGGTCGTCGTCGCCTGCCTGCGCGCGCTCGACTTGCAGGCCTATGTGAAGCGCCGCCCGCATCTCACCGATATCGCCGAGGCACGACAGTGGGAGCTGCGCTACGTTGCCGGCGCCGCCGGGCATGTCTCACTGATGGGCATCTGGTGCCTGCTCGCGTTCGTCAAGACGACGGATACGTTCGTGGAGATCTTCAGCTTCTCCATGACGCTTGCATATATGATCGGCATATCCGGGAGAAACTTCGCCAGCAACCTTCTGGTGACGGCTCAGATCGTGTGCGCCGGCATCCCCATGACCATTGCGCTTTTCTGGATCGGAGGCGCCTACTACACCATATTCGCCTTCGTTCTGGTGCCGTTCTTCGTGACGCTGAAGTTTATTTCGGACCGCCTGCGTCGCGTCCTGCTCGATGCGGTGGTGGCCAACCGCGATTTGAGCCGGCTGGCCGGACGCTTCGATACCGCGCTCAACAATATGCCGCACGGGCTTTGCATGTTCGATGCCGAGCGCCGGATCTCCGTCTCCAACAAGCGGCTGGGCGAGCTCCTCGGCGTCCCGCCCGAGATCGCCGCCAACCGCGCCACGGCGCGCGAGTTTGTGGCCGCGTGCATCGGCAGCGGTACGCTCTGCGAGGAGCGCGCGGAGCGCTTGCTGGCCGAGCTCGAGGCCCGGCTCTCTGGCGCGGGGGGCGGGGAGATGTTCGTCGAGGCCAATCCCAACCGCACGCTGGCGCTCACGTTCCATCGGATGGCCGACGGCGGCGCGGTCGTCCTGTTCGAGGACATCACCGACCGCCGGTTGGCGGAGGCCAAGATCAATCAGCTCGCGCGCTACGATGCCCTGACCGGCCTGCCCAACCGCGCGCTGTTCCGGGACCAGATGGACGTCGCCGTGACGAGTCTGCGCCGCCGCGGCCCGTTCGCCATCCACTTCGTCGATCTCGACGAGTTCAAGCAGGTCAACGACACTCTGGGGCACCCTTGCGGCGACAAGCTCCTGTGCCTGGTCGCCGATCGGCTGCGCAACACGGTGGCGAGCTCCGACGTTATCGCCCGTTTCGGCGGCGACGAGTTCGTGGTGCTGCAGTACCCCCTGGTCCACCCCGAGGAGGCGGCCACGCTGGCCGAGCGCATCATGGGCGCGCTGTCCAAGCCCTTCCAGATCAGCGGCCACGAGGTGGTGATCGGCGCCAGCATCGGCATCGCGCTGGCGCCGCGCGATGGCAGAGATGCCGATCTCCTGCTCAAGAACGCCGACATGGCCCTCTATCGAGCCAAGTCCGATGGTCGGGGGGCCTGGCGCTTCTTCGAGCGCGGCATGGACGTGATGGCCCAGGCCCGCCGCAGCCTGCAGGTCGACCTGAGAAGCGCCCTCGCAACCGATGCCCTCAAGGTCTACTACCAGCCGCTCTACAACCTGCGCTCCAAGCGCATCTCGACGTGCGAGGCGCTCCTGCGCTGGCCACACCCGATCCGGGGCATGATCTCGCCGGCGGAGTTCATCCCCGTGGCCGAGGAGATGGGGCTGATCGTCGACATCGGCGATTTCGTTCTGCGCAAGGCCTGCCTCGAGTGCGCGACGTGGCCCGGCGACGTGCGTGTGGCGGTCAACGTGTCGGCAATCCAGTTCCGCCGCAGCAACGTCGCCACCGCCGTCGGCGAGGCGCTGGCGGCTTCAGGGCTGCCGCCTGGGCGGCTGGAGATCGAGATCACCGAATCGGTGTTTCTCGACGATACCGAGCTCACACGGCATTGGCTCGACGAGTTGCACGAGATGGGGGTGCGGATCTCGCTCGACGACTTCGGCACCGGCTACTCGAGCCTGAGCTACCTGCACAGCTATCCGCTGAGCAAGGTCAAGATCGACCGCTCCTTCCTGCAGGGCGTCGGCACCAGTCAGCGACCGCTCAATCTGCTGCACGGGGTCGCGCGCTTGAGCGCGGATCTGGGCATGTCGGTCGTGGTGGAAGGGATCGAGACCGCCGAGCAGCTGGCCCTCGTAGCTCGCGAGGCAAGCGTGGAGGAGGTGCAGGGTTTCCTCTTCGGCGCCGCGATGCCCAGCAGCGAGATTCGTGAGCTGCTGTTCGGCAGCACGGAGCCTGTGGGGAAGGTCGCCTGACGGCTCCAGGCTGACACAAGCCGTGGTGCGAAATCCGGGCCGACCGCCGGAGCGCCTATGCTGGCGCCGCCGACGGCCGGCTCATGATCGTATCAGCGCTGGTTGCGTTGATAGCGCAACTGCCGCTCGTCGAGCTTGCCGTAGACCACCGACGTGATCTCGCTGCGGTCCAGACCGATGTCATGCAGACCGCGGTCGTCGAGCGACTGGAGCATGAACACGGTCACCCGCTGGGCTCTGCGCTTCCAATAGGCGTCCCACCAGCCTTTGAGGACTGTAGCGGCTACTCGCGCGCCCGTATGGGGCGCTGACAGGACATGCGTGCTCGATTGCATGGCGGGCCTCCCTGGCTCCTCGAGGGTGTTGCGTGCAATGCGGCTGCCGTCCTAGCGGCCGGCCGCGGTCTTGAAACTGGAGTGCGCCTGTTGCTCGCGCGCGGAAGCTCTTCCGAGCCAGGCCAGCAGGGCAGCGACCATGCTGCTCACCACCTTGGCCCGCTCGGCATGGGCGCGCAGAACGGCGATATGCAGCTCTTCCGGGGTGATGCCGGAGTAGGGGTTCTGGGACTGGTTGCTCATTTGAGTATTCCTCAATGATCGTTGCTTCGTGAATTGACAGATAGATCGGCGGGATGCGAACTACAAACGACAATATCTCGCCCGACACATGAGAGAAATTTGCTTGTCATGCGCCGTCCGCTGCCCCCGCTCAATGCCTTGAGAGCCTTCGAGGCGACCGCCCGACACTTGAGCTTCTCCAAGGCCGCCGATGAGCTGCACGTCACGCCGGCCGCCCTGAGCCACCAGATACGCGGGCTCGAGGATCTCTTGTCCCTCAAGCTGTTCTACAGGCGGGCCCGCGCGATCGAGCTCACCGCCGCCGCGCGTCTCATGTATCCGGGTATTCGCAGCGGGTTCGAGAGCCTGCGGGCCGCGGTCGATCAGCTCGATCGAGCCAGAGAGGATCGCATCCTGGTCGTGAGCGCTTCGCCGGGGCTGACGGCCAAGTGGCTGGTGCCCCGGATCTATCGCTTCCTGGAGAAGCATCCGGAGGTGGATACGCGCATCTCCTCCAACGCCGGCTATGCGAATTTCGCCACCGACGGCGTCGACGTCGGCATCCGCTTGAGCTCGGGCGCGCATCCCGATCTCCACGTCGAGAAGCTCTGCGACGAATGGATGTTGCCGCTGTGCAGTCCGCGCCTGCTGGAAGGCGCCGAGCCCTTGCGCGCGCCGAGCGATCTGCCTCGCTTTCCCCTGATCCAGATCGACCTGCCGGGGCTGGTGCCGACCTGGGACGACTGGCTCGGCGCTGCGGGGATCAGCGGCATCGACACGTCGCGCGGCCTGCGCCTCAACGTCGCCGACCACGCGCTCGATGCGGCGAGCGAAGGTGCCGGCGTGGTGCTGGGCTACAAGCTCGTTGCCTCGCGCGACATCGGCCTCGGGCGCCTCGTGGTGCCGTTCGGGCCGGAATTGCCGCTGCCGGGGCGCTCCTACCACTTCGTCTGCGCCAAGGGCCAGGAGAGGCGGCCTGCGGTCAAGGCGTTTCGGGACTGGCTATTTGCCGAGATCGAGGACACCTTTGCCAAGCTGGCTGGCGGCGCGTGTGCGCAGGCACCCCCGGCCAAGCCGAAATCGACTGGCAAGAGCAGGCGGGCATAGGAGAAGACCAGTGCGCAAGCTGCGGATTGCCGCCATCCCCGGGGACGGGATCGGCCGGGAGGTGGTTGCTGCCGGCGTCAAGGTGCTGGAGGCCTGCGCCGGCCGCGATGGCGGCTTCGCGGTGACCTTCGATCATTTCGATTGGGGCTCGGAGCGCTACAAGAAGACCGGCGCATTCATGCCGCCGAACGGCCTCGCCCTGATCAAGGACCACGACGCCATTTTGTTCGGCTCGGCCGGCGCCCCCGACGTGCCCGACCACATCACGCTGTGGGGGCTCAGGCTCGCCATCTGCCAGCCGTTCGACCAGTACGCCAACGTCCGGCCGACCCGCATCCTGCCCGGCATCACGAGCCCGCTCAGGGCCGTCACGGGCCCCGAGCTCGACTGGGTGATCGTGCGCGAGAACTCGGAGGGCGAGTATGCAGGCGTTGGGGGCCGGGTGCATCGCGGCCTGCCGGAGGAGGCGGCGACGGACGTATCGATGTTCACGCGCACGGGCGTCGAGCGCATCATGCGCTTTGCCTTCGCGCTGGCGCGCTCGCGACCCCGCAAGCTCCTGACGGTTGTCACCAAGTCGAACGCCCAACGCCACGGCATGGTCATGTGGGACGAGATCGCGGCCGAGGTGGCGGCCCAATTCCCCGATGTGACCTGGGACAAGATGCTGGTCGACGCCATGACCATGCGCATGACGCTGAAGCCCGACGACGATCGACACCGTCGTCGCCACCAACCTGCACGCCGACATCCTGTCCGACCTGGCCGCCGCGCTGGCAGGCTCGCTCGGCATCGCGCCGACCGCCAACCTCAACCCTGAGCGCAAGTTTCCCTCCATGTTCGAGCCGATCCACGGCTCGGCCTTCGACATCATGGGCAAGGGCATCGCCAATCCCGATCGGCACGTTCTGGTCCGGGGTGATGCTGCTGGAGCACCTGGGCGAGACCGCCGCGGCCGCCCGCCTGATGCGCGCCATCGAGCGCGTCACCGCCGACAAGGGCCTGCACACGCCCGATCTCGGCGGCACCGCCAGGACCGATCAGGTCACCGATGCCGTGTGCGCCGCGCTGGCAGGGGACAACCGCTGAAGCCGCGAGCAACACCTTCAGTGTCTGCGGCGGCTCTTGTTGGGCGCAGGGGGCGGAGGAGGTGCAGGGTTGGGATTGTGGGCCGGCCCCACCTTGCGCGGACTGAAATTCAACATCTCGGTGAGCTGGTCC
Source organism: uncultured Alphaproteobacteria bacterium (assembly GCA_963738065.1). Lineage (GTDB taxonomy): Bacteria > Pseudomonadota > Alphaproteobacteria > Rhizobiales > Hyphomicrobiaceae > AWTP1-13. The sequence goes on along the minus strand of CAVTVO010000006.1, from coordinate 12,372 downwards.
TTCACGGGGCCGCCGACCTTGAGACGCAGCGCCCAGTCGCCGTGCACCTCGAGCACGACGATGGCGCGATATTCGCCGGGGGTTGCCGTGGCCTTGGCGTCGACAGGGGCCACATTGTAGGCGAGCGGCTTTGAGGGGACATCGGCTCTCACCGTCAGGTGGGCTTTCTGCAGGGGCGCCCCGGTCGCGGCATTCGTGAGCTTGAAGATGCACGCGTAGGCCAGCCACACGGTTGTCGGCTTGCAACTGACCGCCGCCAGGACGCGGCCTGCGGCCTGCGCCGGCGTGGCGGTTGCGAATGCGAGGGCGGCGAGAGCAACGAGAAGCGGCTTCACTGGCTGATCCCAATTTTCTTGATTTGTCGTGGACCCTCCAGCCTACCCATAGTGCCGCGATGGGCAAGGCGGAAGGCCGATGCGGTGGTTGATTGCTCCCGCAGGGGGGATCGCGCACGGATAGTCTCGAAGTCTATGAGCCGAGGTCGGCGCCGGTCGTCTCGGCAACAAGATAGTCGACGACCCCTTTGAGCGCCTCCTCCGTTGTGCTGCCCTCAGCGATCAACTGCGCGAAACGGGCGACCTGCCGGTCGGCGCTGCTGCCCTCGGCGACGATGGTGCGCGCGCGCTCGATCTCGGGCAGGCACCCCAGCGCCTCGGCGTCCTCCCGCAGCAGAACCAGCAGCTCCTCGACGAGGTCGCGCAGGGCCACCAGCTCGCCCTTGCCGAAGTCGAAGAGCGTTCCCGAGACACCATAGCGCTGCGCCCGCCACCGGTTCTCCGACAGCAGGAACAGCGGATAGGTGCGCCACGTCTGGTTGGCGCGGCGGATGCGGTAGAGCATGCGCAGGATGCTCACGTACATCGCGGCCACGCAAACGGCATCCTCGAGCCTCGTGCACACGTCGGTGATGCGCATCTCGAGGGTGGGAAAGCGCGGCGAGGGGCGCAAGTCCCACCAGATCTTGCTCGCGTCCTCGATGATCTGGTTGCGCACCAAGAGATCGACCGTATGGCGGTATTCCTCCCAGCTCTCGAAGCGGCCGGGCAGGCCAGTGCGCGGCAGCTCCTGGTAGGCGGCCAGGCGATAGCTCTTGAGGCCGGTGTCCTCGCCCTCGCAAAACGGCGAGGAGGTCGAGAGCACGAGTAGGTGTGGCAGGAAGTAGCGCGCCTGGTTCATGAGGTCGATGCGGAGCTCGTCGTCCTCTATCCCGACATGTACGTGCATGCCGCAGATGACGAGCCGACGGCCAACGCCGGCAAGGTCCCGTGCGATCGCCTGGTAGCGCTCCCGCTCGGTCGGCTCCTGCACGCTCCAGCGGGCGAACGGATGGGTGGAGGCGGCAATGGGCGCGAGCCCATGCTCATCCGCGAGCTTGGCCACGGTCTGGCGCAGGGCTGCAAGCTCGGCGCCCGCCGCGCGGGGGGAGGGGTGCACGCCGGTGCCGACCTCGATCTGCGATTTCAGGTATTCGCGCGCCACCTGGCCCTGCAGCGCTTGCTGGGCGGCCTCGAACAGCGCGTGCGGCATCTCGCGCACGAGGTCCCGGCTCGCCCGGTCGACGAGCAGGTACTCTTCCTCGATGCCGATGGTGAAGGTGGGGTCCTTGAGCGGCATGACACTATCGTCGCATCGAACGACCGGGCGCGCCATGCCCGGCCCGCTTGTCACGGCCAAACCATGTTGCGGCTGGGCGCAAACTGGTCGGGCGAGCCAATCCGCAACGTGGACCCTCGCCAGCTGCCCCAATTGGCCTCTGTCTCGACAGGGCGGAATTGCGGGGGGCGCAGACCGGACCCGGGCGCCGCTGCGCGCGGCCGGCCCGGCGCATCAATCTGGCGAAGGTCCGCGCTTTCCCCTATAAGGCGCCAGCGCCGCAGGTGGCCCCGCATGGAGAGTTGAAAATGCCCGCGCCGTGGAAGCCGGACAGCTGGAGAGGCAAGCCCATCCTCCAGGTGCCCGAGTACCCCGATCAGGCCGCCCTCGAGGAAGTCGAGCGCAATCTGCGCAACTTCCCGCCGCTGGTGTTCATCAAGGAGGTGCAGCGACCTCAAGGCGAAGCTTGCCGAGGTCGCGCGCGGCGAGGGCTTCCTGCTGCAGGGCGGCGACTGCGCCGAGAGCTTCAAGGAGCACAAGACCGACTACATCCGCGACTACTTCCAGCTGTTCCTGCAGATGGCGCTGATCCTGACCTTCACCGGCAACCGCAGGTGGTGAAGGTCGGCCGCGTGGCCGGCCAGTTCGCCAAGCCGCGCTCCTCGCCGACCGAGAAGCAGGGGGGCATGGAGCTGCCGAGCTACCGCGGCGACATCATCAACGGCCCGGAGTTCACGGCCGAGGCGCGCATTCCCGATCCGCGCCGGCAGCTCGACGCCTACCGCCAATCGGCAGCGACGCTGAATTTCCTGCGCGCGCTGCTCGACGGCGGCTACGCCTCGCTCGACAACGCGCACCGCTGGGAGCTCAAGTTCATGGAAGGCACGGCGGTCGAGGCCCGCTACGAGGCGCTTGCCGACGAAATCAAGCGCACGGTCGAGATCAACGCGCTGCTCGGCATGACCGCCGAGAACACGCTGGAGATGCGCACGACCAGCTTCTACACCAGCCACGAGGCCCTGCTGCTGCCTTACGAGCAGGCGCTCACCCGCCGGGACGAGGCGATGGGCTCGGGCGAGTACGTGGCGACCTCCGGGCCACTTCCTGTGGATCGGCGACCGCACGCGCCAGCCCGACGGCGCGCACGTGGAGTTCTGCCGCGGCATCGTCAATCCGATCGGCCTCAAGTGCGGGCCGTCGCTGGAGGCCGACGAGCTCTTGCGGCTGATCGACATCCTCAACCCGAAGGACGAGGCCGGGCCGGCTCACGCTGATCTGCCGCTTCGGCGCCGACAAGATCGACAAGCACCTGCCGAGGCTGATCCGCGCCGTGAAGAAGGCCGGGCGCAGCGGTGGTGTGGTCCTGCGATCCCATGCACGGCAACACGGTCACCGCCGCGACCGGCTACAAGACGCGGCCCTTCGAGAGCATCGTCAAGGAGGTCGAGCGTTTCTTCGACGTCCATCGCGCCGAGGGCACCTATCCCGGCGGCGTGCACATCGAGATGACCGGCCAGAACGTGACCGAGTGCACGGGCGGCGCGACCAAGCATTTCGGAGGCCGACCTCGCGCGCCAGTACGACACCGGCTGCGACCCGCGGCTCAACGCGGCCCAGTCGCTGGAGCTGGCCTTCCTGCTGGCCGAGCGGCTGAAGCAGGATCGCGCGGCGCCCGCGCAGAAGCAGGCAGCCGCAGCCGAATAGGCTGCCTCGCAGAAACCTCGGCGGGCATCAAGGTGCTGCCTTCTGCTTTCGGGCATGCCACCGCTTTCTCGTCGGCGACAGTTGGGGAGACGCGCAATGCAACGCCGCGCCTTCTTAGTGGGGATCGCAGCCACGCTGTTGCTCGTGGTGGCTTGGGCCAGCGGCTCGAATGCTGCTGAAATTCAACTGGGGGGCAAATTCGAGGTGAAGGCCAATTCCATCTGGTTCGAGGACGCCGGCAAGCTGGCGCAATGGCAAAGGCTGAAAAAAACTGGCAGTGCAAAGGCACTGGCTTCCTATCAGGAAAAGGCATTGGCCAACCGTGAGGCATGGCAATTTGTCAATTCGCTCACCGTGAAGATTATCGGCTATGAGCGCGCCAAACGACAAGTGAAGGTGAGGTGAGATGACGACGGCCGGCCGGCTCCTCGGCAGCACATGGTTCTTGGATGTCGCGGCGCTCCAACCATAGCGCTCCGGCTGATCACGCATCGAGGCCGCGGGCCATGCTCTGCTCGATGGCTCCAGCTTAGCCGGTGCGCGTGGCAACGAGCGCTGCCGCCACCATCAGCGCACAGGCGGCTGCCAGCGACCAGGTCGCCTCGGCAAGGCCCAAGGCGACGAGCAGCGCGGTGGAGAGGATCAGCGCGGCGTAGGAGAGCACGCCGAGCAGCGGCACGTTGCCCTTCTTCATGCCGATGTCCCACAGCACGAAGGCCGCACCCAGAGGGCCTAGTCCCAAGCCTGTGAGCGCCGCCCACGAGCCAGGCCCGGGCGGCGCCACCCATTGCTCGAACATCAGGCTGCAAAGGCCCGCCAGCGCCGAGGTTGCCAGGCAGGGCACCGCGATGCTCTCGCTTGGCACCGAGGCCAGCAGCCGCGAGGCGACGGAATAGCTCGACCATACGAAGGCGCAGGCAAAGGCCAGCGCAAAGCCCAGGCGCGTTCCGGCTCCAGGACTATCCATTCCAAGCTTGTCGTGCACGAGGATAGCGGCGGCGGCGAACCCGAGCAGGGCCCCGATCACGTGCTGGGGCCGCAGGCGATGGCTGGGCAGCAGCCCCGAGAAGAGCACGGTGAGGAGTGCCCATAGCGATGTGATCAGGCTCGCTTCCGCGGGCGGGGCCAGCGTCAGGGCGGCGAAATAGAGGGCGTGATAGGCAAAGAGGCCGTAGATGCCGAGCAAGAACGAGCCCCAAGTCGGCCTCAGCATGGCGAAGCGACCGCGCAGAATGGCGGCGAGCAGGACGGTGGAACCGCCGATCAGGAAGGCGAGGGCCGTCGTTTCGAAGGGCGGAATCGGCCCTCGCAATGCCGTCAGGCTGGCGAGGGTGGCCCAGAGCAGAATGGCACCCGTCCCAAGTGCGGTTGCCATCCCCGACGACACTGCATCCCCCCTATTCCCATCTGGCGCGTTGCGCGGGCCGCATTCGCCACCCTAATGTCGTCCCATGTCGCATGGCCCTACGGATTCGCTCAAGATCGCGCTCGCCCAGCTCAATCCTGTGGTTGGCGACCTTGCCGGCAACGCCGCCAAGCTGCGCAAGGCCCGCGCCGATGCGGCTGCCAAGGGTGCCGATCTCGTCGTGTTCTCCGAGCTTTTCATCACCGGCTACCCGCCCGAAGACCTGGTGCGCAAACCGGCGTTTGCGGCCGCTGCGCGCGCGGCCGTGCAGAGCCTTGCGGCCGAGACGGCCGATGGCGGCCCTGGCGTCATCGTCGGCACCATCTGGGCGGAGGACGGCAAGCTCTACAATTCCATCGCACTCCTCGACGGTGGTCGCGTCGAGGCCGTGCGCCACAAGGTCGACCTGCCCAACTACGGCGTGTTCGACGAGAAGCGGGTGTTCGATCCGGGGCCGATGCCGGGGCCGGTGAGCTTCCGCGGCGTGCGCATCGGCGTGCCGATCTGCGAGGACATCTGGAAGGAGGAGGTGTGCGAGTGCCTGCAGGAGACGGGCTCCGAGCTGCTGATCTCGCCCAACGGCTCGCCGTTCGACTGGCCCAAGCCCGACCTGCGCATGAACGTGGCCGTGGCGCGTGTCCGGGAGACAGGGCTGGCGCTGCTCTATCTCAACCAGGTCGGCGGCCAGGACGAGCTGGTGTTCGACGGGGCTTCCTTCGTTCTCAACGCCGACTTGAAGCTCGCGGTGCAGATGCCGGCCTGGGAGGAGGCGATCAGCGTGGTCGAGATGCGCCGCTCGGTCGGAGGCTGGCGGTGCGTGGAGGGCGAGCGCGCCGTCCTGGAGGGGCTGCGAGTCGGCGGCCTATCACGCCTGCGTCCTGGGCCTGCGCGACTACGTCGACAAGAACGGTTTTCCGGGCGTGGTGATGGGCCTGTCCGGCGGCATCGACAGTCGCGCTGTGCGCGGCCATGGCGGCCGACGCGTTGGGGCCGGAGCGCGTGCACTGTGTCATGCTGCCCTACCGCTACACCTCCAACGAGAGCCTCGCCGATGCCGCCGGCTGCGCCGAGGCGCTCCGCGTGCGCTACGACATCGCGCCCATCGCCGAGCCGGTGGACGGTTTCGGCAGGGCGCTCGCCAAGATCTTTGTGGGTCGCGCCCCCGACATCACCGAAGAGAACCTGCAGAGCCGCGCGCGCGGCACGATCCTGATGGCCATCTCCAACAAGTTCGGCGGCATGGTGGTGACGACCGGCAACAAGAGCGAGATGTCGGTGGGCTACGCAACGCTCTACGGCGACATGAACGGCGGCTTCAACCCCATCAAGGACCTCTACAAGATGGAGGTCTACCGCCTCGCGCGCTGGCGCAACGCACATGTGCCCAAGGGCGGCAAGGGCCCCGGCGGCATCGTCATCCCCGAGAACATCCTGACGCGGCCGCCCACGGCCGAGCTGCGCGAGAACCAGACCGACCAGGATTCGCTGCCCCCCTACGAGGTGCTCGACGACATCCTGGCGTGCCTCGTCGAGCAGGAGATGCCGCTCGCCGACATCGTGGCCCGCGGCCACCCGGCCGACACGGTGCGGAAGGTCGAGCGCATGCTCTATCTGGCCGAGTACAAGCGCCGGCAGGCGGCGCCCGGCGTCAAGATCTCCTCGCGCAACTTCGGTCGCGATCGCCGCTACCCCATCACCAACAAGTTCCGGGAGGTGATCGGGTAGGTCTCGCCGAACTCCACGTGAGAATGTGATCGCGCTCTAGTCTTGCATAGGGCCAATGAAGTGGAGCCAGCCGTCAGGCGGTCTGATTGGGCTGTTGGGGCGCGTATCTTTTGGCTTTTCCATCTATAGCTCCATCCGGTTTCCACCACGAGTGATATGGGATGCGCTCCTTGATGCTATTCTGTATCTCTCTTTGGCGCTTTGTTGACAAGTTCCTGTAGGTAAACACGATAGGTGGCTTCTCACTTTTTTCGCGAAGATCCTTGTGCTTCGTCTCAAATTCCTGACGCCAAGCCCTGTACGCTTGGAGGTCATCAACAAGTATTTTGTATTCCGAGGCGATCTTGTTGTAGTAATTCTCAAGTTCAATTGCCTTCTGCAGGCAATCCGGCCAGTTGTAAGTGGCTTTTGCGATCGCCAATACTGTCGAACCGGTCGTAAGCACCGCGCAAAGCCAAGCAAAGTTGGGGCTCGCGAGGATACCCAATCCTGAACCGCCACTTCCGGCCGTACCCAAGCCGATTGCGAAATCCATATGTGACGCGTAGGAGCGCGTAACTTCGTGCACTCGCCTGTAGTAGTCATTTCGAAAGACCGCGGTAAGATACGCTCCATAAATCTGATCGACACGGGCGCTAACACTGAAATCATCCATGGTTCGGCCGTGGAATTGGGATGCAGCAACCATCAGGGCGAAGATACAGCCTTATGTGCTTTGCACTGACCAAATGTCAAGGGGCAACCGTCCCGCTATCCGGGAACATTCGACATCTCTTTGCGACCGGCGCACGCCCGGAACCGGCGAGGCGACGAATTGTTATTCCCAATTCGTTAAGCCACAGCCTAGCTAGTTCAGCGCGCTGAGCGCGGAGCCGACAGCTCCTTGCGCAGGAACGTCACCGGCAAGGCGCAGCCGAGGGTGAACGTCTTCTTCCCGTGCGAGGCGACCGCATAGCCGAACCGCACGAAGAACGGCACGGCGTTGGCCGTGACGCCGACGGCCATCCGGTTGAAACCGGACTGGTGCGCGCGCGCCTCCACCTCGGCGAGCAATCGGGTCCCGATCCCGTAGCGGGGGTGGCGCACGAAGATCGAGCCGATGCGCGCGGTGAGCCCGGTGGCGGTATTGGCCTGCCAGCCGGCCGAGCCGACGAGCTCGCCATCGAGCCAGGCGCCCAGCATCTCCTCCTTCAGCAGAAGGGTGGCATAGGTGGATGAGTAGACGAGCTTGGTGAAGGCCACCACTTCCGCCTCGGACAAGACGCCGACGGTCTGTGAGCGCAGCGCGTTGGCGTGCAGGTGGCGCACCGCGGAGAAGTCGTCGAGGCCGAGCAACCGCAGCGCGAGGCGATCGTCCAGGACGGTGTCGAGGCTCATGCGCGATACTCGTCCATGCCGCTCAACCGTCGCCGGCTCGCCGCCGACCGGCGCCCGACTGCCGTCCCAACACTACCTAGTCTTCACCCGTGCCGCCGCGGCAGGATCGCTTGCAGGCGCCTCGGCCTTCTTCTCGGGTGTTCCCTGCTGCGGCTGGTACTCGGCCGCCTTGCACGAGCAGCCCTGCACGAATTCCTTGCGATAGCGCCACGCCGACTTGAGGTTGGTGTAGGGCTGCTGGTTCGAGGCCGAAACCATCTGCTCCACCGATCCGCCCGGGTTTTGGTGATAAAAGAGCTCGGCGGGAGCCGCGCACTGCGACTGGCACACATCCGCGTCGCGCTGGAAATGGTTGGGCAGCGTGGAGAAGCTCACCGGGAAATAGTAGCCGTCGCACAGCCGCACGCACAACGTGCGATAGGTCGCAAACGGCAGGTTGCCGAACTGGTTGGGGCTGCCCCGCTGGCCCTCGTTCTCCTCGCCCCATAGCGAGGAGAACGGATTGCGCGCCTCGTCGCGACGCCGCGCCTCCTGAGTATATTGCGGCCCGCAGTTGTTGCGGGCGAGCTCGCGAATGATGTCGTCCTGGTAGGAGCGCCGCTCGCCACTGCCCAGGATTTGGCGCCGCTGCGCATCGAGGTCGGCCAGGCGCTGGCGGGCGTTGTCGGCATCGCGGGCCAGCGCCACGCAGCGCTGCGTGCGCCGCAGCGTGCGCGAGAACAGGAACTGGTCCCAGCAGTCGGCGCGGTTGAGCTGCAATTGTGCGGTCTGGTGCTGGCGTTCGAGGGCGCGCATGTCGCTCTCGATCTTGGGCAGCAGCTCGCGTCCATGGCTGCCGCCGCCCTGCGTCTCCGCCACCAGCCGCTGCTCGAGCTGCAAGCACAGGTTGCTCAAGCGCTGGCCGTAGCCTGGCACCTGGCCCTGCGGGAGCGGCTGCTGACCTGGAGGCGGCTGGCCCGGAGGTAATTCGCCGTTCATGGGTGGGCGGTAGATGGGCTCGCGCGGACGTGGCTCAGGCTGCGACCACGGCCACCAGCCCCAGCCCTGTGCCGACGCGTCGACCACCGTCAGGCCGAGCGCCGCCGCCGCGCCCAGCGCCAGCAACGTCACGCGCACGGTCCGCCGCATGGAAGTGCCTTCGTGCATTGGAAAATTCCGAGCTTAGCCAGGATCTCCCCGTCGGCCCGGCGTTGACTCATGCCGAACTTTTCCGGTGCCGAGTATGGGAGCCTCAAACTGGCCGGTCAATGCAGCGCAATTGCGGCGCGGAGGCCGCGCCTGTCCCCCTCACCGCCTTGACGCGGCATGGGAAAGCGCGGATAAGGCGGCCATGCGAGTCACGTGCACACGCAGCGTAAATATTCTGTGCGGCATTATTGCAACGAGCTAGCGAAGGCTGGCGCGCGGCCGCTTCTTTGCCCGATCCCGTGACAGAGAAAACGCCCCGCCAGAGGCCAGGGGTGACATGACGCTCACGCTCTACAACACGCTGACGCGGAGGAAGGAGCCGTTCCGGCCCATCGACCCCGCCAACGTGCGCATGTACGTGTGCGGGCCCACCGTCTACGACTACGCCCATATCGGCAACGCGCGCCCCGTCATCGTGTTCGACGTGCTGTTCCGGCTGCTGCGGCACATCTACGGGGCCGACCACGTCACCTACGTGCGCAACATCACCGACGTCGACGACAAGATCAACGCGCGGGCCGCGGAGGAGTACCGCAACCTGCCGCTGAACGAGGCGATTGGCCGCGTCACCGAGAAGACCGAGCGCCAGTTCCACGAGGACATCGCCGCGCTCGGCGTGCTGCCGCCGAGCGTGGAGCCGCGCGCGACCCAGCACATCCCGGAGATGAAGGCGCTGATCGAGGCGCTGGTGGCGCGGGGCCATGCCTACGTGGCCGACGGGCACGTGCTGTTCGACGTGTCCTCGATGCCGGACTATGGCCGACTCGCCAACCGCTCGCTGGAGGAGATGGAGGCCGGGGCCCGCGTCGACGTGGCTCCCTACAAGAAGGGCCCCATGGACTTCGTGCTGTGGAAGCCCGCCAAGTCAGGCGAGCCGGCCTGGGAGTCGCCCTGCGGAATCACTGCGAAGGGCCGGCCCGGCTGGCACATCGAGTGCTCGGCGATGGCCGAGAAGCATCCTGGGGCCGGTGTTCGACATCCACGGCGGTGGCATCGACCTCGTCTTCCCCCACCACGAGAACGAGATCGCGCAGAGCCGCTGCGCCCACGGCACGCCGGTGATGGCCAACTACTGGCTGCACAACGGCTTCCTGCAGGTCGAGGGCGAGAAGATGAGCAAGTCCCTCGGCAATTTCGTCACGATCCACGAGCTGTCGCGGGAATGGCCGGGCGAGGTGATCAAGCTGGCAATGCTCTCCAGCCAATGCCGGCAGCCCATCAATTTCAGCGAGAAGAGCTTGCAGGAGTCGCGCCGCACTCTCGACCACTGGTATGAGCTGACCGCCGATGCCGGCGAGCGCGCGCCACTGTGCGCGGATGTACTGGAGGCGCTCAAGGATGATCTCAACACGCCGCAGGCGGTCGCGGCACTGCACGCGCTGCGTTCGGAGGCGACCAAGGGCGCGAAGCCTGCTGCGGCCTGCCTCCGGTCATCGGCCAGGCTCATCGGGCTGCTGCAGCTGTCGCCGGCGTCATGGAAGGCCTGGCGACCCGCCTCTATCACCATCGACGAGCACACGGTCGAGGGCTTGATCGCCGCCCGCAACGCCGCTCGCAAGGCCCGCAACTTCAAGGAAGCCGATCGCATTCGCGACGAGCTTGCCGCCATGGGCATCCAGCTCAAGGACGCCAAGGACCCAGCCACCGGCGAGATCGTGACCACGTGGGAGGTGAAGCGATGACGCCTGCTGAGCGCAAGGCTCTCGACGCCTTCGTCGTCGCTGTGCGGCAACACTATGGCGCCCGGGTTGTCGACATCTTGATCTTCGGCAGCCGCGCGCGCGGCGATGCGCGGCCAGACAGCGATGCCGACGTAGCCGTCATCCTCGAGGACGGCGATTGGCATTTCTGGGGGGAGAAGATGCGTCTCGCGGGCCTCGCCTACGATATTCTGCTCGAACACGACCTCTACATTCAGCCGTGGCCGATTCCGCGCTCCGCGTGGGATTCGCCGGCAAATCATCCAAGACAACGACTAATAAGTCGATCCGCAAAGATGGGCGCCCATTGACGCGCGCAGCATGAGCAACTTGTTGGCGGATGCAAAGACTGCGGTGAAATCTGCGAGGCTTCTCCTCGGAGCGGGTGACACGCGTGGCGCCATAAATCGCTCGTACTACGCGATGCTCGATGCTGCGCAAGCTGGCTTGGAGGCTATCGACCCCGAGCTCTTGAAGGCGAAGACACATGCGTCCATCATCAGGCGTTTCGGCAAGCATTTCGTCAAGGACCGTGGCTTTGATCGTTCCCTCGGTCGCATATTCTCGCAAACTGAGGATGCGCGCCTCGCCGTCGACTACGATCACGAACATATGGATGTGGTTACGGCGCGCGCAATCGTCGACGGAGCAGAGGGCTTCGTGAGGGCGATGGAAGAATTCCTCGCACGGGAGAAGCCATGACCTCCGACCCCAATGCGCGGCCGCCGTTCTGGCGTCATCGCTACTACTACCTCGCCCTCAAGATCGTCGTGCTGGTGCTGGCCGCAGCCCTGGCGGTGCGGCTTCTGATCCGGTTCACGTCGTGATGGGCAAAGAGCGGCTCTATCTGTTCGACACGACGTTGAGCGACGGCGCGCAGACGACGGGCGTCGACTTCTCGCTCGAGGACAAGCGGCTGATCGCGCGCACGCTGGACGAGCTGGGGGTGGACTACATCGAGGGCGGCTATCCCGGCGCCAACCTCACCGACACCGAGTTCTTTGCTGCCGATCCGGGCTTCCAGCACGCGACCTTCACCGCCTTCGGCATGACCAAGCGGGCCGGCCGTTCGCTCGCCAACGACCCCGGCTTCCAGGCGACCTTGCAGGCCAAGGCCAAAGCCATCTGCCTCGTCGCCAAGGCCTGGGACTATCACGTGCGCGTGGCGCTCGGCATCACCAACGCGGAGAACCTCGAGGGCATCGCGCAATCGGTCGAGGCGGTCGTAAACATAGGCGCGAAGCGATGATCGACTGCGAGCACTTCTTCGACGGCTGGAAGGGCAACCGCGACTATGCGCTGGCCGTGCACTACGGCCCTCAAGGCGGGCGCCGCTGGGTGGTGCTGTGCGACACCAACGGCGGCACGCTGCCCCACGAAATCTCGAGATCGTTGCCGACATGGCGGCGCACGTGCCCGGCGCACGTCTCGGCATCCACACCCACAACGATACCGAGAACGCGGTCGCCAATACGCTCGCCGCCGTGCGCGCCGGGGCGCGCCAGATCCAGGGTGCGCTCAATGGGCTCGGCGAGCGCTGCGGCAACGCCAACCTCGTCTCCCTCATCCCGACGCTGGTGCTCAAGCCCGAGTTCGCCGACCGTTTGCCACGCGGGTGACGCCGGAGCGGCTGGAGAAATTCACCCACGCCAGCCGGCTTCTCGACGAGCTCCTGAACCG
>CAVTVO010000005.1:0-316334 GCA_963738065.1 uncultured Alphaproteobacteria bacterium | reverse complement strand
CTACACCGCGTGCAGCACCAATCACTCCAGAGCTGCTCGACAACTCCTCGGCTCCTCTGAAAACCCGCAAGTACAGGCTTCCACAGACGACAACCTCACGCGAAAGGCAGCGCCGAGTATCGCGGCAACCATGCAGTCCGACATCGAAACTGCAATGCGGTTCCACATGCGCGGGATTTTCAGCAGCCTGTTAGACTATTCCTCCGCCCTGTTGCGGCGGCGGGCACATGACTCAACTGCGGGATAGGCAGACGCAACTCAGGCCTTCTTCTCCCATCGCCTTCCGGCGACTGCTGCCAGTAGGTGACCTCGCCGCCGGCGGCCTTGGCGGCCTTCCACTGCTCGCGCGCGGTCTCCACCGCCGCCGGCATCGCGGCCATCGAACAGGTAGACGATGCGCGCATAGCCCGAGAGCTCGCCCGCCTCGGCGCCGTCGACCAGGAAGCGCACGCTGGCGCCGTTGGGGTTGTCCTCCCCCGTCGTCAGGAAGACCGGCTGCGCCTCGGGATTGCCGTCGCGCTTGGTGCCGTGCGGCAGGAAGCTGTCCTCGCGGTAGGTCCACAGCAGCGTGTCGAGCGCCTCGACGCGCTCCTCCGAGCCCGCCTGCACCACCGCCCGCCAGCCCCGCTCCAGCGTCTTCTCCACGAGGCTCGGCAGCACGCGCTCCAGCGGCTGATGCTCGAGGTGATAGAACAGCACTTCGGTCATCGCTCCCCGCCTGGCGGGCAATCGGCCGGCCCGCTCGTCAGCGCCAATGTCGCAGGCGGGTGACGCTGTCAAGCGCCGGGCGCCACGGAGCGGGCCCGGCCGCTCAGGTGCGAATGCTCGGCCGGTAGCGCTGCTCGGGCAGCCCGTAGGTCCAGGCCACGGCCTCGCGCGCCGAGCGCATGTTGGCCGGCACCTGCAGGAAGTAGTGCTTGAGCGTGCCGTCGGGCTCGGGCGTGCCGTTGATCACCTCTACCGCCGCCCAGGCTTCCCAGCGCCATCTCTGCCGCCAGAGTACGCCGACCTCGTCCTGCGAGACGCGATAGGCGCCACCCTCGGCGATGAAGCGCTCGGGCGTGAAGATCTCGATCATGCAGCGGCGGACCTGTGGATCTTGGGCGGCGCCGATGGTGCGCACGTTGACGAGCTCGGGCCGCTCGATGATCCAGGACGGCACCAGCACGCCCTTCCATGCATAGGCCGACCAGCCATCGCGGATAAGCGACCGCCGGGCCGTTGGCGCAATGCAGCCGGTCGCGCGCGTCCTGGCGGATGACCTGAGGCCGCTCCGACAGCCAGCACACCTCTCGTGCGGGAGCATCCACGAGGCGTGCTTGGCGATCTGCCACAGCCCGGCCAGCGCCGCGGTCTGGCGCGTGAGGCCGCAACGTCGTGGAGGTACTCCAGCGCGCCCAGCAGGGGAGCGGAGTGAAAGCAAAGCCGCTCGCGGCAAAGCTCATGCGGCCCAAGCGCTGCGGCGCCAGCAGGCTGGCAAACAGCTCGCGCAGCTGCGGTCGCACCCGCTCGCAGCCGCGCAGCACGGCCTCCTCGATGCTGGCGCAGATAGGCGGCACGCGGGTGAGGCGCGGCTCGCCGACGAGCGCCACCCGGACTGCGAGTCCGACAGCACGGTCGACGGCGCCTTCGGCCCTGCGGCAGATGTTGTCGACGACCAGCGCGCGCACGTTGTCGCCCGCGCCGCCGCGAAGGCGCGCCCACGACGTGGCGATCTCGAGTGGCCCTGCGCCCACACGATCTGGCGTGGCGGCGGCAGGCCCGCCACCGCGTAGGCTTTCTCGACGCCCGCCTCCGCCGCCGCGCGGTCGCTTGGCGCCGTCGAGCCGCGAAGTTCGCCCAGCTTCGGCCGTACTCAGCCGAGCTTGGCGCGCTGCGGCTCGGAGAGGCGCGCGATCTCAATCAGAGACAAGCACCGCGTCCTTCGGCTCGAGCTCGCGCTGCCGCCGGACCCGGTAGGTGCCCTCGCCAAGGCTGACGGGCGCGTGCTCCTGGTGCTGGATCAGCGCCGAGCCGCCTTCGACCTTGACGTGGCCGACATAGAGGCCGGCGGGGATCTCGCGGGCGAGAGCGTCGTCGCGGAACATCGTCACGCGATCGAAGATGGCGTGGCGGTGTCCGGTGAGCTCGCCTTCCGCGAGCACGATGGCGCCCAGTCGCATCCGGCGCCAGAATGGTGCCGGAGGGCTCGATGTCAGCGACCCTCTCGATCAGCAGATCGCCCTGCGCGAACATCTCGTTCATGGATCGCTCCTGTTGTGGCGTGTCCTGCGACACGCTGCTGTGCCAAACCAAAGCGCGACGGTTCTGGTTCCAGGCAATGCAAGGACGGCGTCGTTGCCGCAAATCGCACGGGCTCTGCCGCAGGCGTCGCTGGAGCAGCTCGTCTCAGCCCACGCTCGTGAAAGCCCATCCGGCGAATTTGTCTTCTTTGTGGTGTAAGCGCAGACCGCGTGCGAATGCTGACATGCGGCCAAAACATCGCGATGGCAATATCGAGGACTTTCCGGCGAAATCGTGTGCCTCTGGGACGAGGTGATGCCGAACGCATGGGCATGCATTGGCGGCGCATGAGTTCTTACGCTCACCTGACCGGATTGCGAGCGACCTGATCGACCCATTGCTCAATCTGCGAGCTTCACGATGAGGGCGTACGCGTCAGGTCCAGTCGGCGGGTTGCGGCGGGCACGCCTCCAGCAGCGAAGGCTGCGCTCGGTGACACGATTGTGAGATTCCCCGTGCGAACCCTTGGCAGCACCCGCCATCGGCTCGTCTCTCCAGCCGTACCGAGACCGGCGATGGTGCGCCGCGACGAGAGCGCTCCATTCGTTGCATTGACCTTGCTTAGTCTGCCCTTAGACCGCAAGTGTGGAGCGGCAAGCCGTGCTTGCTGCACTCGCGAAGCAACGAGGGAGCACCGGCCGCCCATCGCCGCCAACACTTGGGGGAACAGCTGTGGAAGTACGTGTTGCCGGCCTTCTTGCGGGGCTTGCCTACTTCGCTGTCGGCGTCGCAGCGGCCGGGGATGCGCCAGGCTTCAAGATCCTCAAGCTCGAGGCACGCCGTGCACTGGCAGGGCACGGCTGGGGGTCAGGGCCGCGTCATCACCTATGCCGTCGTGACGGAGGACATGGCGTTTGAAGGCGCCCGCAACTGCCGCAAGATCGCCCGCCTCGACCGTCTGCTGTCGGCGTCGCAGATTTCACCCGAAGTGGCCCACGCCGAGATCGAGGCGGCGTTCGCCATGTGGCAGGCAGTCGCCAACATCAGTTTCCGCGAGGCCGAGACCCCAAGCATGCCGACATCCTGATCGGTGCGCAGCTCGAGCCGCTCGGCTGGGCGTTTGCCGACGTCTTCTACGATGCGGCGTCGCGCGACCCAGTGAAGCCGATCTCGCGCTCGCTGATCTGCCTCAACCCCGATCGGACGTGGAAGGTGGGCTTCGACGGCGACCTCCAGCGCTATGATATCCGCTATACGCTCACCCACGAGATCGGCCACGCGATCGGCCTCGACCACCCCGCAGGTGGCGGCGAGATCATGGGCTATCGCTACGAGGAAGCCTTCCGCAAGCTGCAGCCTGGCGACATCGCCGGTGCCGTGCAACTCTACGGCGAACGCGTGACCAACAGGGTCGCCACCCAATCCGAACCGTCCACCACCAAGCGAGTGCGGCGGCTGTCCCCGGCACGTCTCTACGCCAAGCGTTGGGGTACGCGCGCCTTCACGGCCCATTCGCGGTGAAAATCGGTGGGGCTGACACGGTTGGGCCGCATCTGGAACCTTCGAACGCCCAATCCGTTCAATTGCCGAAACCCATCGCTTCGAAAGTGGTCCGCGCCGACACGGGCGGGACAAAAGGGGGCCCGCGCTAGGATGGGATCCCGCGGGCCCTTAATCCTTCTTGCGCGAGCCGGCCGTGAGGAACATCTCTCACGCCGTGGCTAGTCGAGGCTGCTCGGGTCGGCCGCGGACGTCGAAGAACAGTGCCTGGCTTACGATCGCCTTCACGTTCTCGGGATGGAAAGGCTTGGTGATGAGAAACGTGGGCTCTGGGCGCGTCCCCGTCAGCAGTCGCTCGGGGTAGGCAGTTACGAAGATCACCGGGACGGAGTAGGTCTGCAGGACTTCGTTGACGGCATCGAGCCCCGAGCTGCCGTCGGCCAGATGGATGTCGGCGAGAATGAGGCCCGGCCTCGCGCGCTTGACGGCCTCGACTGCCTGCCGCTCGGTGCGGGCAATCTTCACGACGCGGTGGCCAAGTGCGGTGAGGAGGTGCTCGAGATCGAGCGCGATCAAGGGCTCGTCCTCGATGATGACTACGTCGGTGGCAAGCTGCCGGGCGATCTCGCGGCCGGCCTCGTCGATCAGGGCGCGCAACTCGTCCGCGTCGACCTCCATGACCGTCGCTGCATCCTCCAAGGAGAACTCCTCTGCGGCTACGAGCAGAAACGCCTGCCGCGCCGGCGGCGCCAAGCTGGCGAGATTGCGCTGCGCCGCGTCGAGTCGGTTCACCTGGCCTTCGTCGCCACCTCGCTGCTTGTTCAGCGTGATGGAGTTCAGCATCCTCAGGAACGCTTGGTAGAGGGCCACCCGCGGGGCAACATCGCCAGAAATGACGGAAGGGTCAGCCAGCAGCGCCTCCAGCGTCTGGGCGACATAGGCATCCCCACTCTTCTGCCCGCCGGTCACGGCCCGGGCAAAGCGTCGCAGATACGGCAACTGGGCCACGACTTTCTCCGCAAGCGACATGACCGATCTCCTCCCGCGTCCTCGGCAGCCAATAGGCAGCCCCGGCATCGAAAGCTATAAACTCCAGGCAGCGCTCACGGTTCCATGGCGATGGAACAATCGGGTTCCTTTGGCGTTATCATGGCGTGTGCGAGGCACGCGGCCTCACGGCGGGAAATGATCAATATCGGCGAGGGGAAGAAGGTGACAGAGGAGGGGCAAGAAATGGCGGGCAAGGACCGCTCCACTCAATACACGGCGCCTGGGGCCGTTGAAGAGGTCGTCGAAAAGGCCGTCGAACAGACGAGCGGTGGCCCGCAATCGCGGCCAAGACAGAGCACCGACAACGAGGAATGGCGGCTTCTCGGTCGTGGGGAGGAGCCCAGGGAGCCTAGAAAGCAACAATCCATGGCTTCTCAGTCGCCTTCCCGCGATCTTGAACCGCCCCGTGCGATGCTGGATCGTTCACTACAAGCTCAGCTCGGACGGCAGCTGCGGGCCATATTTGCCGATATTGCGAGCGAGCCGGTGCCTGACCGGTTTATCAGGCTGCTGGAGGAGCTTGAGGCGAGGGAGAAACGACGGTGAACGCCGACTCTGTCCCGCTAAAGCAGGCCTTGCTGGGCCTGATCCCCAATCTGCGCGCGTTCGCCGTGTCGCTTTGCGGCGACATTGAGCGTGCCGACGACTTGGTGCAGGAGACCCTGCTCAAGGCCTGGGATCATCTACAGAGCTTCCAGGAAGGCACCAACCTGCGCGCCTGGCTGTTCACCATTCTGCGCAATACATACTTCTCCGAGTGCCGTCGGCGCCGGCGCGAAGTGGAGGACCGGGACGGCAAAAAGGCGGGCGACCTCGCGGTCCATCCGGGTCAGCAGGGGCACCTCGACATGCAGGACTTCCGCAGGGCGCTCGACGTGCTGCCGCCCGACCAGCGTGAGGCACTGGTGCTGGTCGGGGCTGCGGGCTTCTCCTACGAGGAGGCGGCGGCGATCTCGGGCTGTGCCGTCGGCACCATCAAGAGCCGTGTCAACCGGGCGCGCTCCAAGCTCATCGACCTGATGGGTGTGGCAAAGCCGAGCGAGTTTGGGCCGGATTCCGCGACCGAGGCCATCGTCGCGCGGACCGCCGGCGGCGCTGGCCAGAGGCATTTGTAAGCTGATCGGTGTCCTGGCGGCTCCATAGGCCAAGGCCTCTTTCCTCGACATGCGCGACGGTCGCTTCTGACCAGGCGGGAACCAGTCGGGCTGCGCGCGGCCTTCCGGCTCGGGATCCCTCAAGTATTTCGGACGATGCCGGCCTCCTGGCAGCATGAAGGACCGACTTTCGCTTTTCGCTGATGTCATGTTCCTTTCCTCGAAGTTAATCTGCAGAATACAATTTTAGTAAAACTAGAATATAAGTAGATGTAAAAAACTATATACTGGCCCTTATCTTTCATCAGCTAGCAAGAATTGCGAGCTAATGCTGTCGACCTCAAGAATAAAAATCGGGTCAACGGGGGTTTGATACCCCGCGTCATCCGGGCAGCGAGGTCGTGACATGCTCAAACGCGGATCTGTAGCGCCTGGCGCGGTGTGCGTCGGCAGACCAACGGGGTTCCTGCGGCGACTATTCCGCGACCGCTCCGGCAACGTCAGTATGTTGTTCGGGCTGGCCCTGATACCTCTGGCGGCGGTGATAGGCCTCGCAGTCGACTATGGCCGAGTGTATGCCGTGCGCTCACAAACCCAGGGGGCCCTCGACGCCGCCGCTCTTGCCGCCGGCCGTGTCGCCCAGGTCGAGAAGACCAATGTCGCCCAGAAGACCGCGGATGCTGCGGCCGCCTATTTCAATCAGACCAAGCCGACCGGGGTCGTCAGCACGGCGCTGCAGTACTCGCCCAATACCGATCAAACCCAGTTCATGGTAACGGCCACCTCCTGGGTCAAGACGCCGTTCCTCGGCGTCCTTCACATCCTGTTCGGAAAAGGCAGCGCCTCGGACGCTCCTCCAGCCTGCCAAGGCAACTACTACGGGTGTGTCAAGCTGACCACGACGGCCACTGCGGCCCTCTGTCCGAGCGCGGCCTGCAGCGGCAACAATGCGGGCGGCAGCAACCTCGAGATCTCCTTGATGCTCGACGTCACGGGCTCCATGTGCACTCCCTGCTCGAAGATCGATGCAGTCAAATCGGCGGCAAAGGACCTGATCGACATCGTAGTCTGGAACGACCAGAGCGAGTACACGTCGCGAGTTGCACTGGCTCCGTTCGCGGACGCGGTGAATGTCGGCACGACCTTGGCGCCATTGGTCCGCAATACGACAACCGGCTCGTCGAGCAGCCCGTCGACTTACACCACCACCGCGACGCTGAATGACACGACGAACCAGCCGACGAAGAGCTGGATCAAGTTCAATAGCGTCAACGGCAGCAGCAGCAACGGCTGCACCACCAGCGGCACGGACAACTGCCTCTGGCAAATCCACTCCAAGTGCGTGACGGAGCGCGTCGGTGTGCATGCCTATGACGACACAGCGCCGAACACGTCCACGTCCAACACACTCGTTGGCAAAGGCTACTTCAGCAACACCTCAACGTCAGGCTGCACCGTCGCCAACTACAGCGACAACGAGGTCAACCTGATCATGCCGCTGACCAAGGACACGACGGCGCTCAAGGCTCGCATCGACAAGCTCAGCACCGGCGGCTCGACGGCCGGCCACCTGGGCACCGCGTGGGCGTGGTATCTACTGTCGCCCAACTGGAACACGGTGCTGCAGACCGCCTTTTCGACGGCCGGCGCAGCTGGGCCTTACAGCGACCTGTCGGTGACCAACTCCAAGGGTATGCCCAAGCTGCGCAAGATCGCCGTGCTGATGACGGACGGTGACTACAACATCAACTATTGCAAGGGCGTCGAGGCGAAGAATTCGGATCAGACCCCCGACATCAACTGCAACTCGGAGAACGGGAAGTCCCAGGCTCAGGCCACCAGCCTCTGCACGGCCATCAAGAATTCCAAGATCGAGGTCTACACGGTCGGCTTTCAAGTGAGCTCGGCGGCTAAGACGTTTCTTACCAGCTGCGCCACCGACGCCGCCCACTACTACGACGCCACAACCGAGGTCGCTCTGCAGCAGGCCTTCCGCGACATCGCGCTCAAGATCGCGACGCTGCGGCTGACGAACTAGCAGGAAGCGGCCACCGAGAGGAGGAAGGGGCGCCCGCAGACGGCGCCCCTTTCGTCTCAGCTCTCCTCGCCGAAGCCTGCCTCCACGAGCGCTACCAGTGCCTCGATCGCCTCCGGTGCCTCCGGTCCCTCCGCCTCGAGCACGATCACCGCGCCGGGGCCGGCCGCCAGCATCATGAGCCCCATGATCGACGTGCCGCCCACCGACTGACCGTCGCGCATGACCTTGATGGTGGCATCGAAACGTTCCGCGCACTTGACGAACTTGGCGGAGGCGCGCGCGTGCAGACCTTTGCGGTTGCGGATCGTCACTTCCGCGCACGGCCTGTCCTTGTTCAACACGGGCACGCTCGACTCCCCGCCGCTCAGGACTCGCCGGCCAGGACCTGACTAGCGACGCTGATATACTTGCGTCCCGCTTCCTTGGCGGCATTCACGGCCTCGGCCAGCGTCGCCTCCGCGCGTACGCTGGCGAGCTTGATCAGCATGGGCAGGTTGATGCCGGCCAGCACCTCGGCGCCGGTCTCGGCCATCACCGAGATGGCGAGATTGGAGGGCGTGCCGCCGAACATGTCCGTGAGTACGATCACACCGTTACCGGCATCGACACGGCGCACCGCCTCGATCAGCTCCGTGCGCCGGGCTTCCACGTCGTCATCCGGCCCGATAGGGCAGAGCTTCCAGCCGCTCCTGCGGTCCCACCACGTGCTCGAGCGCGGCGCGAAACTCTGCTGCAAGGCCTCCATGAGCGACAATGACGACGCCGATCATCTTCAGCTGAGCATCCTTCTCGGGGATGGGGGCAGCCGAGCCCCTATCCCAAGTTGTGGTAGCCCTGTCCGAGGCGGGGCATGATGATTGAGCCGGCCCGGGCGATGCAAGCGGAAAGAGGCGGTTATCCGTAACGGATCAGGTGTGTTTCGCCCGCGCCAAGGCCACCGCCAGCTTGATCTCGGCCGAGGCTTCCCATGGGCACAGGCGCACCAGCGGCACTTCGACGCCGAGCAGCCGGGCCCTGGCATCGGCGTCGGGCAGCCGTTCGACCTCGGCAGCGTTGGGCACCAAATCGACGACCAGCACCAGCTCCGCCTCATCGAGGCACTTCACGTCCACGATGCCGACCCCCCGCACCTCCATTTTGCCGCGGAGACTTGCAGGTGCCCTGGTCGAGAGGCGCTCCCCCTCGCGCGTGATCTCGACCTGATCGTCGGCCACCAAGAGCGGGGCCTCGAGCGCCGCCGGGGCGCGCCGCGCCAGGAACAGGAACCGCAGGGCCAGGTCCGACTTGCCGGCACCCGAAGGGCCTCGCAGCAAGGCCGCCGAGCGTCCGAGGGCCACGCACGTGCCGTGGACGAGCTCAGTTGCGTCGTGCGCCAAGCGGGGCTCCCTTGGATGCTGCGGCATCGGCTCCGGGCAGGCGCACGGTGAAGCGGGCGCCGGCGACACCCGGGATGCGCCGACCCTTGAGCGCGGCCTGGTCGTCCTGCCCGCCGGGATCGATGCCCGGCGGCAGCATCCGGTTCGATGCCCAGATCCGTCCACCGTAGGCGTTGACGATCTCGCGCGAGATGCTCAAGCCCAAACCGGAGTTCTTGCCCACGGTGCGGTCGGTCTGTGGCCGGTCGGAGTAGAAGCGGTTGAAGATCTCTTCGAGTTTGTCCTCGGGAATTCCCGGCCCTTGGTCGTCGATGACGATCTCGATCTCCCCGTCCACCCTGCGAGCGCTGACCGCGATGACGCCGTTCTCCGGCGAGAACGAGGTGGCATTGTCGAGCAGATTGGTGATGACGCGCCCGAGCCGGGCGTCGTGCCCGTTGACCACGAATGCCGCCGGATTGTGCGGGAGCTCGGCGATCTCGAGGAGCACCCGCCCCGAATCACCACCCAGGATGTCGCGGAATACCTCGACCACGCCGTGCAGAACCAAGCGCATATCGACCGGCTCGGTCTCCTGCAGCGCCAACTCCGCGTCGAGCCGGGAGGCGTTGGCGACGTCGGTGATGAGCTTGTTTAGCCGCTTGAGCTCTTCCTGGATCTGGCCCACCAGCTCATGCTGCTGCTCGGGCGTCCGGGCATAGGCCAAAGCCTCCGCCGTCGATCGGGCGGCGGTGAGCGGGTTCTTGAGCTCGTGCGCGACGTCTTGGGCAAAGCGCTCGCTCGCCTCGATGCGGCGATAGAGGGATGCCGTCATCTCCCGGAAGGCAGTGGCCATCTGGCCCACTTCGTCGGCGCGCTGCGAGAGCTCCGGCAGCTCGTGGCGGGCAGAGATGTTGCGCGAGACGTTCTCGGCCACCTCCGACAGCCGCCGCATCGGACCGGCAATGGTGCGCGCGAGCAGGAACGAGGCAAGCAGAGTGGCGGCAAATGCCGTGAGCGCCAGCACCAGGATGACGTTGCGCTCTTCCGACAGGATCTCGTCGATCTCGCCGGGCCGCGTGGAGAGCAGCAGCACGCCCTGGATGGCCTTGTGATACTGGATCGGGACGGCCAGCGACACGATCTGCTCGCCCTTCTCGTTGACAAGCAGCATCGGCGTGGTCGACCCCGTGAGGGCCATGCGCACCTCCGGGTAGGCCGTGCCGTTGGCACCGCCGATCTCGCGGTAGACAGGCAGGTCGCCACGCATCAGCCAGGCGAGAAAACGCGTCCAGGTGTTCTTGACCTTGATGTGCTCCTGCCGCCCGCGCGGCGGTTCGGGATCGGAGCGCGCGAGCTGCCCGCGCGAGAGCATCTGGGCGGTATCGATGATGAGTGTGCCGTCCCGGCCGTAGACGCGCGCGCGCGTATCTGCGGCCGGCACCAGGCGGCGCAGAATCGGCGTCACGCGCTCCGGCGGGATCGACAGCTGCAGCGAGGCGAAGCCATCATCACGGAACGGGCTCTTGGCGCCGTCGATCTCCGGCAGCCGGTCGGGATCGAGCACAATGCGGCCAGTCTCCACCGAGGCATTGGCGGCGATTGCCGCAGCGATAATCTCGCCCTGCGCGCGCAGGCTCTCGCGCTTCGCGTCGATCAGCCAGGCATGGTACTGGCTCAGGTAGAAGATGCCGCCGAGCAGGATGGCAAGGCCAATGGTATTGGCGAAAATGATGCGCCGTTGCAGGGTCTTGGAGACGAAGCGGATGAGCGGCCCGGAGGTCATGAACTCGGAGAGGCCTACGCGCCGCGACCACGCGCGAAAGCCGGCAGATGCAGCACCGATGGCCGCAGCCGCCCCGCGCAGGCTACCGCCCAGTCCGCGCGTGGAAGCGCCAAGGCTCGAGATGCCGCGTTTCATCGTCTCCCAGGCACCGGCTGCAAGCCGAGAGCCGTCAGTCTCGACAGCCATCGAGCCTCCCTGGGATTGGTAACCGTCCGCCGGAGCTTCGGCCGGCTTGCGGTGCGCCCCCACATCGGATGCGGTCATGCCGCAAGCATGCGCCCGACACGCCCCACCAACCCCGCGCGCGCAACACCGTCGCGCCCGTCCTGTCGAGCGTCATGGGGCGGTTCATCGCGTGCGACGGTATTACGCCTCCTTGAATCGGTAGCCGACGCCGTAAAGCGTCTCGATCACGTCGAAGTTGTCGTCGGCCTGCTTGAATTTCTTGCGCAGCCGCTTGATGTGGCTGTCTATGGTGCGGTCGTCGACGTAGACTTGGTCGTCGTAGGCGGCATCCATCAGTGCGTCGCGCGTCTTCACCACGCCAGGGCGCGTGGCAAGCGCCTGCAGGATGAGAAACTCCGTCACCGTCAGCATCACCGCGTGGCCGTCCCAGTGGCAGGTATGGCGCTCCGGATCGAGCCGCAGCTTGCCGCGCTCGAGCACACGCGCCGCCTCGGCCGCCGCGTTGCTGGCATCCTTGGGCTGGAACCGGCGCAATACCGCCTTGACCCGCTCCACCACCAGTCGCTGCGAGAACGGCTTGGCGATGTAGTCGTCGGCGCCCATCTTGAGCCCGAACAGCTCGTCGATCTCCTCGTCCTTGGAGGTGAGGAAGATCACCGGCATGTCGGTCATCTGGCGCAGCCGGCGCAGTAGCTCCATGCCGTCCATGCGCGGCATCTTGATGTCGAGGATGGCAAGATCGGCCGGCTCCTCCGTCAGAGCCTCGAGCGCGCTCGCCCCATCGCTGTAGGTGCGCACCTTGTAGCCCTCTGCCTCCAGCGCCATGCCGAGCGAGGTCAAGATATTGCGCTCGTCATCGACGAGAGCGATCGTGCTTTTTTCTTTCATGGTCTTGGCATCCCTCGACCGTGCCCGCGAAGATGCCGCTTTATGGCTCCGTCGTGCACAAATTGTGGCAAGTCCGCTTCGGGTCTATCTTGGCCCGAACAGTCCAACCCCGCAACACTGGCACCCCGACCATGACCGCCGACAGGGACACCCCAGACCACATTCCCACGCGGGCAGATGAGGTGCTGGCCTGCCGCCACCTCATGCGCACCGCCGTCAAAGGCTCGCTTGCCACCCTAGACCACGACACTGGACACCCATACGTGTCCCTCGTGCTCGTTGCAACCGAGCCGGACGGTACGCCAGTCCTTCTACTCTCTTTCCTGGCGCGGCATGGGAAGAACTTGCGCAAGGATGCCCGCGCCAGCCTCCTTCTCGATGGCACGGGCGACCGTGCCGAGCCCCTGACCGGCAACCGCTTGACGCTGTTCGGCGAAATTCGCCCCAGCAGCAGCCCAACGGCTCGCCGCCGCTTCCTCGCGCGCCACGCCTCGGCAAGCGACTATGTGGATTTCGGTGATTTCTCGATCTACACGCTCGGGATATCGAGCGGGCACTTCATCGGCGGGTTCGGCCGGATCTTGACGATCGTGCCGCCCGAGCTCCTGACCCGCATCGACGAGGCACAGGCGCTGATCGATGCCGAGGCGGACATCATCGAGCACATGAACAGCGATCATGCAGATGCCGTCGCGCTCTATGCAACCGAGCTTGCAGGGCGTCCGGCAGGCGACTGGCGCATGTGCGGCATCGATCCGGAGGGCGTTGATTTGCTGCAGCGCACAAATGCGGCCCGAATCGATTTCCCCAAGCCGATCCATTCTGCCGCGGAAGCGCGCCAGATACTCGTTGTGCTCGTGCAGCAGGCGCGCGCACTGCAGCAAAGATCCTCTTGATCTTGTAACAGGATTTTACCGCAGCGCATGACCATGTTGTGGCTACAGCGGCCCGGGGGTGTCACTGTGGTGTAGGTCAGCGCGCGTTAACGTCGACCGCCGATGCGGCGATTGCGCTGTTGTAGGTTTGGCGCCGCGTTTGCATAAACCGTGCGGGGATCGCGTATGCATGGCGGATTCGGGAGTTCGCGGCGTGCTGAAGACGACCATGGCAGCAGTGTGCGAGATTCTGCGTTCGCGCGTTCAACACCAGTAGAGATCGTTTTGCGCCGTCTCCCGCAGGGGCGGGCGGCTTGCTCATCGCATCATGAAAGCGGCTGGCAATGAAGGGTGAGATGTTTCCACTGAGCGCTGCGGCGAAGATCAATCACAACACGGGCGAAGCGGTGCTGGTCGAGGAGGCCATCCGCAGGGGAGAGGCGCATTTTGCCTCCGCTGGCGCCGTCGTGGTGGAGACAGGGGCGCATACCGGCCGCTCGGCGCAGGACAAGTACGCGGTGCGCGATGCCACGACCGAGGCGGCCGTGTGGTGGGACAACAACAAGCCGATGAGCCCCGAGCAATTCGAAGTGCTGTGGGCCGATTTCCGCGCGCACGCCAAGTCGCGCGAGCTGTTCGTGCAGGACCTGTTTGCCGGCGCCGACCCGGCCCACCGGCTCAACGCACGCATCTTCGTCGAGTATGCTTGGCACGCCCTCTTCATCCGCCACTTGCTGCGCCGGCCCACGCCGGCGGAGCTGGCGGGCTTCGCGCCGGAGTTCACGGTCATCAATCTGCCGAGCTTCAAGGCCGACCCGAAACGGCATGGCGTGCGCTCGCAGACGGTGATTGCCTGCAACTTCGCCAAACGGCTGGTGCTGATCGGCGGCACCTCCTATGCCGGCGAGACCAAAAAATCCGTCTTCACCTTCCTCAACTACGCCTGCCCCGAGAAGGGCGTGATGCCCATGCACTGCTCGGCCAACGTCGGCCCGGGCGGCGATGCCGCCGTATTCTTCGGGCTCTCCGGCACGGGCAAGACCACGCTGTCCGCCGACCCCAAGCGCACGCTGCTGGGCGACGACGAGCATGGCTGGTCGGAGGACGGCATCTACAATTTCGAGGGCGGCTGCTACGCCAAGACCATTCGCCTGTCGAAGGAGGCAGAGCCCGAGATCTGGGCCGCCACCAACCGCTTCGGCGCGGTGCTGGAGAACGTGATCCTCGATCCCGCCACCCGCGTGCCCGATTTCGACGACGGCCGGCTCACCGAGAACACCCGCTCCGCCTACCCGTTGGAGTTCATCTCCAACGCCAGCAAGACCGGCACCGCCGGCCACCCCAAGAATATCGTCATGCTCACGGCCGACGCCTTCGGCGTCATGCCGCCCATCGCCAAGCTCTCGCCCAGCCAGGCCATGTATCATTTCCTGTCGGGCTACACCGCCAAGGTGGCGGGCACCGAGAAGGGCGTGGGCAGCGAGCCGCAGGCCACCTTCTCGACCTGCTTCGGCGCGCCATTCATGCCGCGGCATCCCAGCGTCTACGGCAACATGCTGCGCCAGCTCATCGCCTCCCACAACGTCGACTGCTGGCTCGTCAACACCGGCTGGACCGGCGGCAAGTTCGGGGTCGGCCGGCGCATGCCGATCAAGGCTACCCGCGCGCTGCTTGACGCGGCGCTTTCGGGTTCGCTGAAGCACCAGCCCATGCGCACGGACCCGTTGTTCGGCTTCCAGGTGCCGACCGCGCTGCCAGGCGTCGAGCCCTCGATCCTCAACCCGCGCGAGACCTGGGCCGACAAGGCCGCCTACGATGCCCAGGCCCGCGCGCTGGTCGATATGTTCAACAAGAACTTCGCCAAGTTCGAGGTTCACGTCGATGCCGACGTGAAGGCCGCGGCCCCGGCGCTCAGACAGGCCGCGGAGTAGCCCGTCATCCCGCAAGGGCGCTGGATTGCACGCAATTTTCAGCGTGACAGGGGCGCCATGCTGAGTTGGTTGCGCAGACTGCTCGGAGCGAGTGGCAAGAGGCCGGCTGAGCCCGGCGACCCGGAGCCCGCCCACAGCGTCGTTTTCGACGACACCAGCGTTCGCGTGCGCGCGCCCGACGGCGACGAGCAGCGCATGCTCTGGGAGGACCTCGCGAGCGTCGTCATTCTCACCAACGACCAGGGACCCTTCACCGTCGATGTCCACTGGGTGCTGGCCGCGCGCGACAACGGATTGCGCCTCGTTCTGCCCATGGGCAGCGTCGGCGAGCAGGAATTGCTGCGCGAGATGCAACGTCGATTGCCTGGCTTCGACAACGCGGCCGTGATCGAGGCCATGGGCAGCACGGACAATGCAAGCTTCCTCGTGTGGCAGGCGGCAGCATGAAGAGAGCAAAGCTCGGCCCTGAACGGCTATTTGCGTTAGCGTCAGGCACAATGCCAAGGCAAGGAACGCGAGGGCGATTAGGCCCCACACGATGCCGCCCGACGTGAGGTTGTCCCCTTCGGGTGTGATGCAGCTCGATAGCACAGCGTCGATGCAGTCGCGCCATTTCCAATAGCGGATGTAGAAGAGCCAGCCGAAGAGAGCCGCCAGGACCAGGCAACCGACGCCAGTCCAGCGACGCGGCGACATTGGCCGGAGCTAACGGAAATCGGCGGTAGTGAGCAGCGCCATGAAGGGCACGCCGGCCGCCTTGAAGCTCTCGGCCGCGCCTTCGAGCCGGTCCACCACGGTGATCACGCGCTCGATGATGCCGCCCTCGGCCAGCACGGCCTCGATCGCCTTCATCGAGGAGCCGCCCGTGGTGGTGACGTCCTCCAGGATGACGACGCGCTTGTCCTCGAGGCTCTCCCCGGGCGCTAGGCCTTCGACCAGCTTGCGGGCGCCGTGCTCCTTGGCCTGCTTGCGTACGAAGAACGCCGGCAACGGCCGGCCCTGGGCCTGGCTTGCCACAGCCACGGCGGTTGCCAGCGGCACTGCACCCATCTCGAGCCCGCCGATGTAGTCGACCTTCGCGTCGCGCAGCGCATCGAGGATCAGCGCCGCGATCAGGTGCGCGGCCTCGGGGTGCAGCATGCTCGGCTTCATGTTGAAATAGAAGCTGCTCGAGCGCCCCGACACGAGCTTGACCTCGCCTCCGGTCGAGAACGAGCGCTGCCTCACGATCTCGATGAGGCGAGCTTTCGCGGCACTTGCAGTGGGCATGCGGCGCTCCCGAGTTTGCCTTGCAACGGTTGTGGTGGCGGCGGCGGCGATGTCAAGCCGGGCACCGCATGCTAATGAGGGTTGCTCACAGCCAGGATGGCCAGGATGAATGCCGACCTCATGAAACGCTTCCCGCAGGCGGCCTACATCGACGCTGGCGCGCGCGTGCATGGGGCCGTGGAGATCGGCGAAGGCTCGAGCCTGTGGCCCTACTCGGTGATCCGCGCCGAGGGCTTCCGCGTGCGGCTCGGCCGCTGCACCAACCTGCAGGATCACGTGATGGTGCACGTGGGCTACGGCGCTCCCACCATCGTCGGCGACTATTGCTCGATCACGCACCGGGTGGTCCTGCACGGCTGCACCATCGGCGACAACTGCCTGATCGGCATCGGCGCCACCGTCATGGAGGGGGTCGTTATCGGCGAGAACTCGATCGTTGCCGGCCACAGCTACGTCGCCGACAACACGGTCATCCCGCCCAACTCGATCGTGATGGGCACGCCCGCCAAGATCGTGCGAGCCAAGAACAGCTTCGTCGCCAACAAGCTCAACGCCATGCTCTATTTCCGCAACGCGCGCTGCTACGCCAGGGGCGAGCATCGCGCCTGGGAGGGGCCCGAGTTCGAGGCCCAGATGGCAAAGTGGAAGGCCGAGATCGAGCGCGAGATACAAAGAGAAGGTTCGGCAGCGCTCGCCTCGATCATGGAGTGAAGATCGTTCCATCCGAAGCGATCCTGCTCCAGCTCAGGTCGCTTGCGCCTTGGCCCTGCGCAGCTTTGCTTCCCGCCAGGCGATATAGAAGGAGCTGGCGAACACGATCGCCGCGCCGACAAAAGTGAGGAGGTCCGGCACCTCGCCGAACAGGATGATGCCGAAGGCCGTGGCCCACACCAGCTTCAGGAAATCGAGCGGCATCAACACCGTCATGTCGGCAAGCTTGACGGCATCGGTGACGACGATCTGGCCCAGCGTGCCGATCACGCCGATGAAAAGCAGCCAGATCCACAGCTCGAGCGGCGGCGTCTGCCACACCAGGATGCCGGGCACGAGGGTCATGGGGATCATCAGCACGGTGACGTAGGCGGTGATGGTGATGCTCGACTCGGTGCGGCCCAGCACCTTGATGTCGATGAGGGCCATGCTCCACAGCACCGAGGAGGCGATCACCAGGAGCGCGCCGGTGTCGAGAACCTGCAGACCGGGCCGCAGGATGACGAGCGTGCCGATGAAGCCGCACACGATGGCCGTCCAGCGCCGCCAGCGGAATACCTCGCCGAGAAAGATTGCGCTCAGCAGCGCGGCAAACAGCGGCGCGGTGAACGAGAGCGCGGTCGCACGGGCCAGCGGCGTCATCGACAGGCCGACGAAGAAGGCCAGCATCGAGAACACGTTGAGGAAGGCGCGCAGCACGTGCAGCTTGAGCCGCTTGGTGTAGAACAGGCCGGGCCCGTGCCGCACCAGCAGGGGCAGGATCACCACCAGCCCGAGCACGTTGCGGAAGAAGGCGACCTCGACCGCCGGCAGATGCTGGGTGGTGTAGCGGATCGCCGTATGCATGGCGGCGAACATGACGGTGCCGAGCACCATCAGAAGGCAGGCGCGGGTGACCGGGGACAGGGCTGGCTGACGCAACCCGATGAGGAGGGGCGCAGCGCGCGCCCGCGCAAGGAGGGATCGCATGTGGCCGACGCCTACGCGCTTTGCCGGGCTGCAACAAGGCCGCTGCGGGTATGGCAGCCATTTTGACTGCCGGGGCGGGCAGGTCGGCCACGCGGGCCCGCGCCCTCTCCACCCTCTCAGAGGGTCTAGGCATGGCCAGCTTGGTGAGCTCCGAGCCCCGCCTCGCAGGCGTGGATGAAGCGGATCACCTGCTCGGAGAAGCCGTCGACATGCACCCAGCGCCCATAGCCGATGCCGTGCTTGGCAGACGCCACGTTGACGACGTATGCAAAGCGGGCCGCGGGGTCGGGCACCCGGTCGTGGCTCTGCTCGTCGGTGATGACGATCAGCCGGTCGTGGGCGAGCTTGTTCATCTCCTCCACCGCCGCACCGAGGTGCGTGCCCCCGTGCGCCTGCGAGTGCACGATCGCATCGACCCCGGCCATGCCTCGCCGCGCCGGAACCTCTTTCACCTCGTTGGAGAAGGTGAAGACACGCAGGCTCTCTGCGTTGACGAGTGCCGCGAGCGCGGCGCCGGCATCCATGCGGGTGAGGTCGGAGCGACGCGACAGGGGCGCCTCCATCGAGCCCGACACATCGACCAGCACGATGGTGCGGCCATCAAGCTTCGCTTGCTCGCCGATCGAGGCCAGCAACGCCTGGTCGATTTCCGGCTCCAACGCCGGGCAGGCGCGTGCAGCCGCCACATAGCGGAAGGGCAGCACGCGAGCAGCCCCACGGCGTGCCGCCAGCGCGGTCCGGATCAAGCCCTCCTCGACGTCGGCCTCGACCATGTTGCGCAGGTTGCGCAGGAGCGCCAGGTAGCCGAGCCTCTCCTCGCGTATCAGTCGCTCGAAGGTCGCCTTCTTGTCGACGCCGGCCGAAAGCGCGACCTCCCAGGTGTCGGCCGCGTCGAGCTGGCGGTTGGCGAGCTTCTTCCACACCTCGGCCTGCGCCTCGACCGGCTTCGGGTGCACCAGGAACATGACGTCGCGCAGCTGCACCGGCGCCTTGCGGGCGTACTTGGCGAGCTCGTAGGCGTCGAACTTGCCGAATGCCTTGGCCAGTCCCTTCTTGGTCTGCGCGGAGAGCGGCCGCTTGCCGCCGGCCCAATAGATTGCCAGAAACTCGGCGAGCTCGTCGGCGCGCTGCACCACACGCTCGATCGTGCCCGACACGAGGCCCGCCTTGCCGGCGCCGGTCCGGGTCAGGACCGCGAGCAGCAGGAGAGGCGCGTGGCGCAAGTGCGCTTCCTCGCGCGCCGCGATGGCGATCTCGGCAAGCCGCGTCGGCTCGATCACGGCTGCGTCCTCGGCGATGCGCTCGGCAATCGACCTGCCGTCCTCGTAGAACTCGCCCTCCCACAGGAGGCACGACATCAAGGAGCGGCGCAACTTCTGCTCGGGGTTGAGCTGCGGATAGGCCGGCGCGCCTTCGTGCGTAACGGGGCCGCGCCGACCCGTGCGCTTGTTCAGTCGCATGGCACAAATCCCAAGTTGCCGGCGGTCAGCGGCCAAGCCACCCGCGCAAGAGAGAGACCGCTGAGCGGTAGGCGCTCTGTCCGCCGCGCTACACGGCCTTGATCGCAGCCGCGGCGGGAGTCGAACCCGCGTCCACCCGACCGAGAGTAGAAATATCCGTCTTCCGCAGCGTCGAGCGCAGAGCTCGCTAATGCGGCGGTGGCCTGGGAACACTCGGATGCGGGTTTTGGTCGTTGAAGGACGAAGTAACCGCAGCCTTCACCGCAGGCCGGGCGCGGACATAGTGTCGCATGGTGGCCGGATTAGGGCGGTGCGGGTGACGGCGGCGCTCAGTTCCCCGGCAGCACCAGCACCTTGGGCTCCGACGGCAAGGTCGCCTGAGAGACGACGATGGTGGGCTCGCTGCTGCGTTCGACCGGGAAGTCGGCGGCGATGCTCTCGAGGAAGCGGTTGAGCGTGTAGGGGTTGAAGTAGTGCATGGGCAGGATCAGGCGCGCGCGCAGGGCCTTGAGCACCTCCACCATGCCGGCGACGTCCATGGTGTAGCTGCCGTCGACGGGCACCATTACCACGTCGAGCTGGCCGATCTGGGCGATCTGCTGGTTGTTCAGCGTGTGATGCAGATGGCCGAGGTGGCCGATGCACATGCCGGCGATCTCGAAGATGAAGATCGAGTTGCCGTGCGGGATATAGCCGCCGCTCCAGTCGCGGATGTTGGTGGCGACATTGCGCACGCGCACGTCCGCGACGGTCAAGTCGTGCTTGGCCACCCCGCCGTCGGGGTCCCAGCCACGCAGCACGTACTTGATGCCGGGATCGGGGAAGTTCGAGTAGTGCGAGGTATGGGCCCGGTTCATGGTGGCGATGTCCGGCACCACCTGGGGGCGCACGTAGTCGTTGTAGTCGGTGGCGATCTTCACCGCCTCGGCGCTCTCGATCAGCCACGTGGAGTGGCCGACGAACGTCAGCCGCACCTCCGTGGGCTTTAGCGCGACGGGCCGGAAGTCGGCATGCTGGATCGGGCTCGGCGCCTGCGAGACGGCGAGGCACCGATCGGCCAGCTGAGCCGAGGCCATCGCCGGACACAGCCATGCGGCAAGGCTCACCAGCACGGCACGCAACTGTCGCACAGCGATCATGTCGGGCTCCTCGGCCAGCGCTGCCAGGAATGATAGAGCCCACGGCCGAGGTGCGCCACAGAGCGCATCGTGTCACGGCAATCTGATGAACACCGGAAGCCAGCCAGTCCGCTGCAGCAATTCGATCAGGTCGACCAGCGGCACCCCCAGAAGGAAGAGGCAGGCATCAAGGAACGTGCGCCGCACGAGATAGGGTCTGACGCGCAACTCGTCGGCTTCCTGCCACAGCGACGGGCGCGGCCAGAAGCGCGGGACGCGCGCAGCATAGTCGGTAAACTCCGCGGCAAATGTCGCCTTCAGATATGCCTCCTCCCTGCGCGCTACCACCTGGAACACCACCAGCGAGCCGGCAGCACATAGGAAGGCGAGAATGACGCTGCCGGTCTGTGCCCCGATGCCTGCCGCTCCAATGGTCGTGAAAAGGTAGAGGGGGTTTCGCACCACCGAATAGGGGCCCTTGACGACCAGCTCGCGCTTCTTGAGCCCGCCGATATAGAGTGTGCACCAGGTTCGGCCCATGATGCACACCACGATGGCCAGCAGCCCTGTGTCCTCGATCGGCCCGTGCACGTTCGGCACTGCGAACCAGCGCGACTGGGTGAAGAGCAGCAGCAGCAGCAAGAATGCGATGCACAGCGCCAGCACCTGCCGGCGCCGGTGCTGAATCCCTTGCAGGTCGATGTCCTTGTCCGGGCCGATTGGCAGATCCGTCATGGTCCCGTGTCTCACACGACCCCCGCCGAATTCAAGCCCGCTTGAGTTCCGCGATTCGCCTCGCTGTGCTCGAGACACATAGGGAGAAACGAAGGGGCGTGGAAAAAATGCGGCCTGCAGGCTCTCTTTCGACCCCGCCTGTGACATAATTGGCCGGCAAGGCATGCCGCATGCGGGGCGGAGCCCGATGCTCCTGAAGAGGAGCGGGCCGCCGCGCGCAGCCAGCGGGACTACCAGACGCGATGGCCAACAGTGGACGCATGCGAGCCCAGCGCAGCCGGCAAGGCAGCCAGTGGCTCACTATAGCCGGCTACGTCGGGCTCGGTGTGGGCTGCTTGCTGCTCGCCGTTGCCACTTTTGTCGTCCTGGCGTCTCCGGTGGATATGGTGCGCGACCGGCTGGTGCAGGATGTGAAGGCGCGCACCGGGCGCGACCTCGTCGTGTCGGGGCCAACGTCCCTCGTGCTGTTCCCGCGGTTGGCCGTTTCCTTTGCCGGCGTCTCCCTCTCCTCGCCTCCCGGCATGGGCGGGGAGCCGACGCTGAAGGTCGAGTCGCTAGAGGCCGAGCTTTCGCTCCTATCGCTCCTGGCGCAGCAGACCGGGATAAAGCGGATCGTGCTGTCGCGACCTGTCGTTGAGCTGAGAGTCGACGCGCAGGGTCGGCGCAGCTGGGACTTCGCGGCCGCGCATCGCACGCGCGTGGTGCAGGCCTCCGGCGGGGACAGCCAGACGCCGCGGATGCGGGCCAGTGCCGGCGGCGAGCAGCTCGCGGCCTCGCTCGACATGCTCGCCCCGGCCAGCGTCAAGGTCATCGATGGCAGCCTGCGCTATGTGGATGAGCGCACGGGATTGCGCCACGACGTCAAATCTCTCGACGGCGACTTCGCCCTCGACGATGCGGCCGGGCCGCTCGAGGCAAAGGGCAGCTTGGCTTGGCAAGGCGAGAAGCTAACCTATGAGGTTACGCTGTCGCCGCTGCGCGCATTGCTGCAGGAGCAGAAGGCCAGGCTCGCCCTCAAGCTCTCCGGCCGGCCAATGGAAGCGACCTACGACGGCACGCTGAGTCTCGCTTCCGGCGTCGGCCTCGACGGCTTGCTGAGCCTCAAGGCCGCCTCCGTGGAGACACTGGGCGGCTGGCTTGGTCGGCCGATGACAGCCGGGCAGGATCCGGGTTCCCTAAGCTTGTCGAGCTCCCTCAGCGGCAGCAATGGCCAGCTGTCGCTGTCCCGATTGACGGCGACGCTGGGCGACACGTCCATCAACGGCTCCCTGGAGATAGATACCAAGGGGGTGCGCCCGCGTCTCAGCGGCGATCTGCGAGTCTCCGAGCTCGATTTCGGGCGCATGTTGGTCCATCCAGTCTCCCCGTCCGCGACCCCGCCTCCGGGCAAGCGGCTGTCCGACCCCGTCGGTGACCTCAGCAATGGCAAGGACGCACCGGCCAAGAGCCCGCAGGTGCGCGGCTTCACCAAGCGCAATGGCACCGGGTCGGACTGGAGCGACGACATCATCGATCTTGCCCCTCTCGCCCTTGCCGATGCCGACTTGGTCCTCTCCGCCGACCGGGTGGTCCACAAGGACATCAAGATCGGCCCGAGCCGCCTTGCGCTCAAGATCGACAACAAGGTCGCCAAGATCACGCTCCAGGACATGCAGGTCTATGAGGGCCGAGGACGGGGCGTGCTGACCCTCGACGGCAGCGGCCAAGTCCCGGTCGCCTCGGCCAACCTGGCCTTCGAGGGCGTCTCGGTTCTGCCGTTCCTCAAGGACGCGCTTGGCTTCGACTGGCTGGAAGGTCGCGGCACCATCACGCTGGCGCTGGCCGGCCAGGGCGTGTCCGAGCGGCAGATGATGGAGACGCTCAACGGCAAGGTGGATATGGTCGTCGCCAACGGCGCCATCAGCGGGTTCGATGTCGACAAGCTCGTGCGCAATATCGAGCAGGGCCGGCTCGATCTAGGCACCGCGCCGAGCGAGAAGACGCCCTTCAGCGAATTCGCCGGCAGCTACGTCATCGCCAACGGTGTCGCCCAGAACAACGACCTGCGGCTCGTGAGCCCGCGCCTGCGCGTCACGGGCCAGGGCACCATCGACCTGGGCCGGCGCCAACTCGATTACACCGTCAATCCCAAGCTCGCCGGCGGCGTGACGGTCCCCGGCGCCGTCATCAACGTCAAGAACATCGAGATCCCGGTGCGCATCTCGGGCTCGTGGGACAAGCCGAGCTTCAGCGTGAAGGGTCAGGAGAAGCTCCTCGAGGCCGTGAAAGAGATCGGCAAGAACATCAAGTCCAAGGACGTCGACGAAGCACTCAAGAGTTTGTTCGGCAAGGGCGACGGTCAAGCTCCCAAGGCGCGCGACCTCATCGAGAAATTTCTCAAGAAGCAGTGAGCGCGGCGCACGGGCGACACGCCGTCCGCATCGATCGTAACGACGCTCGCGAAAAATTTGCCCGCTGCCCTAGTTTCCCCTTGCGCGATGGGGAGTTTGGCCTCATATCACGCGTCTCCGTTTGCCCTGCGCTCGGCTTCGAGTCGTGGGGCAGCGGGTTATCTGTCTACTGGTTGGGGAGGGGTCCCATGGCTTACACCAATTCCCTCTTCCAATTGGGGATGGACTTGACCCGTTCAAGCACCGCCCAAAAGGAAGATCATGGTCAAGCGCACGTAGCGCACGACGACAGGAAAGACTACTTCATCGAGCGGGATGGGCAGCGGTATGCCGGCACCCATCTAATCATAGACCTGTTCGGCGCTAGGCGGCTTGACGATCTCAAGCACATCAAAGAGACGCTGAAGCGGTGCGTGGAAGTAGCGGGCGCGACGCTGCTCCACATCCATCTGCATCACTTTACGCCCAACGGCGGCGTGTCGGGGGTTGCGGTGCTGGCCGAGAGCCACATCTCCATCCACAGCTGGCCGGAGGCGGGTTATGCCGCGCTCGACGTCTTCATGTGCGGCAACGCCAAGCCTCACGCCACGGTCGAGGTTCTGGAGGCAGCCTTCAAGCCGACCAGGACGGTGGTGAAGGAGCACCTGCGTGCCGGCGCGCTCGAGGAGCGCAGCTGGACGATGGCCGCGTCGAAGAAGGCTCCGGTCCGCGTCGCCAAGGCTAGGCGGGCGGCCTAGCACGGACGGTATCGCTCGGATCGGGCGCGCGCACTTCGCGGAAGTTGCGCGCGCCCTCTCGTTTGGTGGCGCATGCTGCGCCTGTTCCGGGAGAGACCGACATGGTCCGCTGGGTCGAGGAGACGTTCCACCCGCATTGGCGCGTGCGCCTCGAGGCGGCCCGTGTTCTGCACGAGGTCAAGACCGAGCATCAGCACCTCGTGATCTTCGAGAACCCGACCTGGGGCACCGTGCTGATGCTCGACGGGGTGTGCCAGCTCACGACCTGCGACGAGTTCGTGTATCACGAGATGATGGCGCACGTGCCGCTGATGGCGCTGGCGCGGCCGCGGCGCGTGCTGGTGGTCGGTGGCGGCGACGGCGGCGTGCTGCGCGAGGTCTTGAAGCACCCTTCCGTCGAGAAGGCGACGCTGTGCGAGATCGACCGAGCGGTGATCGACCTCTCCTTGAAGCACTACCCCGAAATTGCCGGCGGCGCGCTCGGCGATGCCCGCGCCGAGGTCGTCATAGCCGACGGCCTCAAGTACGTGGCCGAGACGCGCACGCGGTTCGATGCCATCATCGTCGACAGCTCGGAGCCCATCGGCCCCTCCGCGGTTCTGCATACGCGCGAGTTTTTCGCCGACTGCAAGCGGGCGCTCAGAGCCGGCGGCATCCTGGTCACGCAGAACGGCCTGCCGTTCCTGTTTCCGGACCACTTGCACGCGACGACTGCGGTGTTCGCGTCGCTCTTCAAGCGCGCTGCGCCCTATCTCTGCACCCAGCCCTGCTATTTCGGCGGTCCGTTTGCACTCAACCTGGCAACGGACGACGTGAACGTGCTCGAGCTCGACGCGAAGGGCCTCGAGACGCGACGGCGCAAGCGCCGCATTGATGGACTGAAATACTGGACGGCAGACGTCCATGTCGGATCGTTTGCGCTTCCGGCCTACGCGCAAAAGGTCGCGGACGCTGCGATCGCCGAGGCGAATGCCATGGGCGAACGGACCAGAGGCTACGCCGAGCTGCCCAAGAAGAAGCGCAAGGCTTAGGTTCGCCTCACCCCCGGCTCAGCCCTTTCTGCGCCAAGGACGAAAGGTACTCGGCCCAGCGCTTGTCGCGCTCCTTGTCGAGCGTCTGTAGG
This sequence comes from uncultured Alphaproteobacteria bacterium, assembly GCA_963738065.1. Lineage (GTDB taxonomy): Bacteria > Pseudomonadota > Alphaproteobacteria > Rhizobiales > Hyphomicrobiaceae > AWTP1-13. Next base: position 290,896 of record CAVTVO010000005.1, on the reverse strand, counting down.
TAGTTCCAGGCGTAGAGGCCGGTGTCGTGGCCGTCGTCGAAGACGATGCGCACGGCGTAGTTGCCGACGGGCTTCAGCTCCTTGATCTTGACGTTGCGCTTCCGGCCCACGGTCACGCGCTGCTCGGGCGAATGGCCCTGCACCTCGGCCGACGGGCTCATCACGCGCAGCATCTCCGCCGACAGCGACGAACGGGCTTTGCCCCTTCGAACGCCACGCTGAGCTCGGCCCCGCCCTGGGCAATCTCGAGCTTCGGCGGCTTGAGGCGCGCCCCGGCACTCTCCTGCAGCGCGCTCCAGGCCCTGGTGGCGATGTCGCGGTAGATCTGGGCATGCGGGCTGCCGGGGCTCGAGGCGACGATCGGCTGGCCCTCGTCGGAGGTGGCGCGGATGTCCATGTGCAGGGGCACGCCGCCGAGGAAGGGGACGCCGAGCTTCTCGGCCTCCAGCCTGGCGCCGCCGTGCCCGAAGATGTCGGAGCGCTCGCCGCACTTGGGGCACACGAAATAGCTCATGTTCTCGACGATGCCGAGCACCGGCACGTCCACCCGGCGGAACATGTTGAGGCCCTTGCGTGCGTCGATCAGCGCCAGGTCCTGCGGGGTGGAGACGATGATGGCGCCCGACAGCGGCACCTGCTGCGCCATGGTGAGCTGCACGTCGCCGGTGCCGGGTGGCATGTCGATGACGAGCACGTCGAGCTCGCCCCAGTCGACGTCGCGCAGCATTTGCGTAAGCGCCGACACGACCATCGGCCCGCGCCAGATGATGGGCGTGCCCTCGTCGACCAGGAAGCCCATCGACATGGCCTCGAGGCCGAAGGCCTGCATTGGCCGCAGCGTGTTGCCGTGCGCGACCTGCGGACGGCCTGCAAGTCCCAGAAGGCGGGGCTGCGAAGGCCCATAGATGTCGGCATCGAGGATGCCGGCCTTGAGCCCGATCGCCTGCAGGCCGAGCGCCAGATTGACGGCCGTGGTCGACTTGCCGACGCCGCCCTTGCCGGAGGCGACCGCGATCATGTGCTTGATCCCGGCCACGTGGGCGACCTGCCGCCGCTCCCCCGCCGCGGGTGGAGGGCTCGGCGGGGCCGCGCCGCCGCCCGTGCTCCTGGCCCGAGCCTCGCGCACCCTGGCGGTCTCCGGCACCTGCCCGGTGCGCGCGCCGTTGCCGGCGGCCGCCTCCCCGCGGGGTTTCTCCGCCGTCAGGACCGCCATGACGCTCTGCACGCCCTCCAGGTCGCGCACCACCTTCTCGGCGGCCTGGCGCAATGGCTCGAGCTCGGTCGCCCGCTCCGCCGGTACCGTGATCGAGAACGACACACGGCCCTCCTTCAGCAGCACTTCCGAGACCAGACCCAGGTCGACGATGTTGCCCTGCATGTCGGGCCCCTTGACCCGACGCAAGCGCTCGGTGATCTGGTCCTTGCTGAGGCTCATCCCATTTCCTGCGTTGCGCCCGGGCTGACCGCGGCTCTCCGTGCGTTTGGGTGCATAGTGGCAGACGCCTTCAGGCCTGTCACGAAGCGGCACCGGCGGCCGCAGGGGAACGAACTGCGAGGCGTCAGACTGCTCACAGCGTCTTCTTGCGCTGCTGGATCATCATGTAGTTGTCGTAGGTGTTCTCCGCCAGCTGCAGCCACAGGTACTGGTCGGCGCGAAATGCCTTGGTCGACTCCCAGAGCTTCTTGAAATCCTCGTTCTTGGCGCTGATCTCGGCATAGACCTCGTTGGCGGCCTTGAAGCACGCGTCGAGAATGTTCTCAGAGAACGGCCGCAGCTGCGTACCGGCGGCGAACAGCTTCTTGAGCGCCACCGGGTTCAGCGCGTCGTAGCGAGCAACCATGATAATTGTGCGCCTGCGCCGCCGCCGCCCGCAAGATGAACTTGTAGGTCTTGGGCAACGCCTCCCACTTCTCCTTGTTGATCTGCACGTGGATCATGGCGCCGCCTTCCCACCAGCCCGGGTAGTAGTAGAACTTGGCCACCTTCTGCAGGCCGAGCTTCTCGTCGTCGTGGGGGCCGACCCACTCGGCGGCGTCGACCGTGCCTTTCTCCAGCGCCTGGTAAATCTCGGAGCCCGGCAGCTGCTGCGTGGTCACGCCGAGCTTGGAGATGACCGCGGCGGCAAAGCCGGCAATGCGCATCTTGACGCCTTTGAGGTCGTCGATGGTGTTGATCTCCTTGCGGAACCATCCGCCCATCTGGGCCATGGTGTTGCCGGCAAGGAGACCGTAGATGCCGTACTTGGCGTAAAAGGCGTTCACCAGCCCCTCGCCGCCGCCCTCCATCCACCACGCAGTTCTGCATCCGCCCGTTGAGGCCGAACGGCACGGCGCAGCCGAAGGCAAACGCGGGGTCCTTGGCCCACATGTAGTAGGGCGCCGTATGGCAGGCCTCGACGCTGCCGCTGATGACGGCTTCGGTGACCTCGAGCGGCGGGATCTGGGCCTCGCCTGCGGGGATAGGCCTGATCTGGAACTTGCCGTCCGTGGCGTCGGCTACCGACTTGGAGAAATACTCGGCGCTGCCCTAGCAACGTATCGAGCGACTTGGGCCAGCTGGTCGGCATGCGCCAGCGCACCTCCGGCGTCGATTGGGCTATGGCAGGCGCCGCAATCGCGATCGTAGCGCTCCCAGCACCCGCAACGCCGGCGGTCTTGCAGGAAACTACGACGGTTCATGCGCGCCATGTGGGCAGTCCTCCTGGGGGTGTGCGTGCGCTGCGGATAACGGGGAGACGGAGCGCAAGAACAGCAGTTGCCGGACTCACCGCCTGTGCCATCGGTGCCGAGGTGGGTCACTCGCGCCCGTACACTTGCTCTCAATCTGTGGCCAATCCTGGGACCGGTGGGCCATGGTGCACTCTAGGTGCACAAGTTTCCTGCCTCAATGGTAGAATTGCCTCCATGACATCCAACAAGCCACCCCTTAACCAAGGGTCCGTGCCGGGCCGGCACACGGGAAGGAGCCGATCCCCTAGCGCAGGAGGACGATTTCGTGGCCGACCCGTATTCCAAAGCTCCATCAAGGAGTTCGAGGTCCGTCCCAACCCGGACGACCCCCGGCTGTCAGTCACCGTGCCGGGCATCGATCACGAGGGCAGGCCCGTGGAGACGGCCGTGGTGACGGAGCGACCGCTGACGCTGTTCCTCAATGCACGCGAAATCGTGACGATGATGACGATCGGTGACCGACCCGATCTCCTGGCCGTCGGCTACCTGCTGAACCAGAGCATGCTCAAGGAGGAGGATGAGATCACCGGCATCGAGTACGAGGAGGACATTGCCACGGTTGTCGTGCGCACGCGCCGGCAGACCGACTTCGAGGACAAGCTCAAGAAGAAGATCCAGACCTCGGGCTGCGCACAAGGCACGGTGTTTGGCGACCTGATGGAGGAATTCGACAAGGTCGAGTTGAACCGGACTGCCCGGGTCAGGACCTCCTGGCTCTACCAGCTGACGAAGAAGATCAACACCGAGCCCAGCCTCTATCTCAAGGCCGGCGCCATCCACGGGTGCGTGCTCGCCCAGGAGGACAGACCGCTCCTCTACATGGAGGACGTCGGCCGCCACAACGCCGTCGACAAGATCGCCGGCTATATGTTCCTCAACCGCATCGCACCCGACGACAAGATCTTCTACACCACCGGCCGTCTCACCTCCGAGATGGTGATCAAGACCGTGAAGATGCGCATTCCCGTGCTGGTCTCGCGCTCGGGCTTCACGGCCTGGGGCGTCGAGCTCGCGCGCAAGGCAGGGCTAACGCTGATTGGCCGCGCTCGCGGCAAGCGGTTCGTGGCGCTGGCTGGTCTCGAGCGCATCGTCTTCGACGCCGAGGTGGGGCAGGCAGAGGACGAGGACCGAAAGCACGCGCGCAAGGGCAGCCTGAGCGAGGTTCTCGATTGATGAAAAGAACACCAAGCGCGGGGAAGGTTGTCGGCGTGCTCCTGGCCGGCGGTCAGTCGCGGCGCATGGGCGGCGGCGACAAGGGTTTGCTCGAGCTCGCCGGCAGGCCGATGCTGGGCCACGTCATCTGCCGGCTGCAGGGGCAGGTTTCGCGCGTCATCATCAACGCCAACGGCGACCCGGAGCGGTTTGCCGCCTTCGGCCTGCCGGTGGTGCCCGACACGATTGGCGGCTTCGTGGGGCCGCTGGCTGGCGTGCTGGCCGGCATGCGCTGGGCGGCGGAGAACGCGCCGGCTGCGCGCTGGGTCGTGACAGCGGCCGGCGATGCCCCGCTGCTGCCCTCCGACCTGGTGGCCAGGCTTTTCGAGGCGACGGCAGGTCGGGCCGACGCCATCGCGCTTGCCCAGTCGCATGGGGAGCTTCATCCCGTCATCGGCCTGTGGCCAGTGGGACTGGCACAAGACCTGGAGCGGCAGCTGCGCGCCGGCGTGCGCAAGGTGCTAGCCTGGACCGATCAGCATGGCACGATACCGGTTCCGTTCCCGCCGGCGCATGTATGCGGCATCGACATCGATCCGTTCTTCAACGCCAACACGCCTCAAGAGCTAGGCCAGCTACGCGCCATGCTTGCCAAGAAGCCGGCGCCATGAAGGATGCCGGCGGCAGGCCACCCGTCATCGGCATCGCCGGTTGGAAGAATTCCGGCAAGACCACCCTGGTCGTGCGCCTCATCGAAGAGTTCACGCGCCGTGGCCTCGATGTGGCGAGCGTCAAGCATGCCCACCACAATTTCCGCATCGACGAGGCGCAAACCGACAGTGCCCGCCATCGGCGCGCCGGCGCCAGGCAGGTCGCCGTCGTGTCCGCAACGCGCTGGGCCCTCATCACCGAGCTCGGCGGCGAGCCGGAGCCCGAACTTGCCGAGGTGATCGACTGGCTCGGGCCGAGCGACCTCGTCATCGTCGAGGGCTACAAGGGGGCGTCCATCCCCAAGATCGAGGTGCGGCGCAGCTCAGCTCGCAGCGGCGAGGCGCTGGCCGACCGCGATGCCAACGTCATAGCCGTCGCCGCCGACCATGCGGCAGATGCCCACGGCCTGCCAGTCTTCTCCCTCGACGATGTTGCCGGCCTAGCCGACTTCATCTTGAAGGCTGTCGACGTGCGGCACGGCCGGGCGGACGGCGCGGCCGCAAGGCCCTGATCCATGCCGCGCGCCCTGCTCCTCATCCATGTCGCGATCTTGCTGGTGCTCGGGCCCGTCGCATTAGCCCAGGGCCGGAAGCCGCCGCTTCCGCCCGGTCGCGATCCGGGCGGCGTGGCCATCGCAGTCCTCTCCACCGGCGTCGACTATGGGCTGCCGCACATTGCCCGGCGGCTGGCCAGGGACGGCGAGGGCGAGCTGATCGGCTGGGACGTGCAGGACAGGGACCGGCAGCCGTTCGACACGGACAGAGGCGAAGCCCGCCCCGACGGGATCGGGGAGGGCACCGCCATCGCCACCTTCCTCTCGAGCACAAGCGAGGCGCGGCTGGTGCCCGTGCGCGTCGATCCCGCCGATCCTGCTTCCCTTGCGCGCGCAATCGCGTTCGTGGCGCATACGCCGGCGCGGGTGGCGCTGGTGCCGACGTGGGGGCCGACATGGGGCTCTCGCCAGCAGGAGTCGCAGCCCTTGCAGCAGGCCGTCGCGCACTTCAAGGACGTCCTCGTCATTGCACCAGCTGGCGCTCGCGAGCTTCAAGCGGCGTTGCTGGACCTCGACAATGTGCTGTTGGTCGAGGCGGCAGGCTCGGCCCAGGGAGGTGCCGAAGCACCGGGCCAACGCGGCCAGGTGGAGCGGCAGCTGGAGCAGCCGCTGCTGGCCGTCGCCGCCGCCGGCAAGGCCGCCGCGCTGCTGCTCACCCGCGAGCCGGGCCTGGGCACCGCAGCCCTCAAGCGCCGGCTTATCGAAAGCGGGGGCGATACGATGTGGCGGCCCCACAAATGACAAGCTAGGGAGTCTCGTGATGGACGAAATGAACCGTAAAGAGCGGCGCGCGGCTCGAACCGAGGGTCACCTCGACACCACTGCCTTCCTCAAGGCGGCCGACAGGTTCATTGACGTGGCGAACCGGCAGAACGAGAAGATCAAGGCCACCGAGCTGCACCTGGCGTTCCTCTATGCCTGTGCCCGCTATAGCGCCTACGTAGCCAACGCTGTGCTGGACGTCCCCAACCACGAGGATTTCGTGACCGAGATGACGGGGCGGTATCAGGAGATGCTGCGCCAGCATCTGGCCGACCCATCGCTCGCCAAGCCGGCGCGTTTGTGAGCCCCCGACTTGCTGCAAATCCGGAGCCAATCCTGCCCAAGTCCTCCAAACAGAATTCCAGTTCCAATCCCGCACTTGTGTATTGCCGAGCGTGAAATCCTGCTCCATATAGCGCCGCAGCCGGTGCATCCCATGTCGGGGCGCGCCTCAAGATCTGCGGTTTTGCTGCTTGCCCATCTGGGCGGTTGCCTTCCCAAAGTCTGAGATGCCGGGCCGATGCGTGCGGCCCATTTTTGGCCGGCCTATTTCACGCCCCATCGGGAAAGGAACATCCCACATGCGCGTCACAGGTACCGTGAAATTCTTCAATACCGCCAAGGGCTACGGCTTCATCACACCGGAAGGTGGCGGCAAGGACGTGTTCGTCCACGCCACGGCGCTCGAGCAGGCGGGCATCCGCTCCCTCAACGAGGGTGACCGGGTGAGCTTCGTGCTCGAGGACGACCGGCGTGGCCGCGGCAAGCAGGCGGGCCAGCTGCAGAAGGCGTGAGACTGCCAGGCCAGGCAGAATTGTGCTATGAGTTCAGGCGCCCTCCGCGAGATGCAGGGGGTGCCTTTTGTGCGTGTGTGGAGTGCGTTCAAATTCCAAGCCACAAGTTCAAGGTCGGCGAGACCGTCGACTTCCGGCCCGGGCGCATGGTGCTTCCCGCTGCGAGCCGCGAGTGCACAATCATGCGGCTGCTGCCGGTAGAGGGCGGCAGGCACCTCTATCGCATCAAATGTGCCACGGAGGTGTTCGAGCGTGTCGTTCCCGAGGCGCAGCTGGCCGAGCGGGCGTAAGGGTATCAACGCACACCGCTGTCAGCTCTGCCTTCGCCATTTCTATGGATCGGCGCGCCTGTCAGTTTTCCATGCAACATAGTCATGGGGATGGGTGACCTGCTGCAGTCTCCATTCGCCCTTTGTTCGCCTCAGGCCCGACTATAAAGGTCGCTAACAATTCGGCGTCTGGTCCGGGGTGTCCGTTTGGAAAGCCTGCTCGCAAAGCTCGAGGAAGATTTGCTGCCCGCCGCAGCGCCGACAGGGCGCGTGCCGATCCTGCTGCCGGTGGCCCTCGAACAGACCTACGATTACCTGCTGCCGCCCGATGTGGAGGTCTGCCCGGGCGCCTTCGTGCTGGTCCCGTTCGGCCCGCAGACCCGCATCGGCGTGGTCTGGGACGGCCCCGTGGGCGACGGGGCAAAGCCGGTCGCGGACAGGAAGCTGAAGGCCATCACCGCCCGGCTCGCGGATGTGCCAGCGCTGCCGGCCATTTGCCTGCGCTTTGCCGAATGGGTGGCGCGCTACACGCTTTCCCCACTCGGCATGGTGGTGCGCATGATGATGGGCTCGTCCGCCGTGTTCGAGCCGGTGAAGCCCCGCATCGGCGTCAAGCTGAGCGAGGCCGCACAGCCGCCGCCGCGCATTACGCCCGCCCGCAAGCGTGCGCTCGAGATCGCCGCTGATGGCCTCGTTCGCGCCAAGGGAGCGTTGGCCGCCGAGGCGCAGTGCTCGACCGGCGTCGTCGATGGCCTGATCCAGGCCGGCACGCTGGTCGAGGTCGCAATCCCCGAGCGGCGGTTGCCGGTGCCCAATCCCCTCCACCATGCGACCAAGTTCACCGGCGCCCAGGCTCGCGCCGCGGACGCCATGCGCGCGGCCGCCGATGCGGAGGCGTTCTGTGTCACGCTGCTCGACGGCGTCACCGGCTCCGGCAAGACCGAGGTCTATTTCGAGGCGGTTGCGCGTGCGCTGGAGAAGGGACGCCAGGCCCTGATCATGCTGCCGGAGATCGCGCTCACGAGCCAGTTCATGGATCGCTTTGCGGGGCGCTTCGGTTGTGCGCCCGTGGAGTGGCATTCTGCGCTGTCCTCCGCCGAGCGGAGCCGCGCATGGCGTGCCGCGGCCGCCGGCGAAGCACGCGTCGTGGTGGGCGCCCGCTCGGCGCTGTTCCTGCCGTTCAAGGACCTCGGCCTGATCGTCGTCGACGAGGAGCACGACACCGGGTTCAAGCAGGAGGACCGCGTCCACTATCAGGCCCGCGACATGGCGGTGGTGCGCGGCAGCCTGGGCAAGTTCGCGGTGGTGCTGGCTTCGGCAACGCCCTCGATCGAAAGCCACGTCAACGCCCGCTCCGGCCGCTACGCCCACGTCGAGCTGCCGGGTCGCTACTCCGGCGCCGAGCTGCCCGAGATCTCCACTATCGATCTGCGCCAGCACCCGCCCGAGCGTGGCAAGTGGCTCTCCCCCCTCCTGGTCGAGGCCATGACGGAGACGCTCGCCAAGAAGCAGCAGGCACTGCTGTTCCTCAACCGCCGAGGCTATGCCCCGCTCACGCTGTGCCGCTCCTGCGGCCATCGCATCGACTGCCCCCAATGCACGGCCTGGCTCGTAGAGCACCGCTACCGCCAGCGGCTCAATTGCCACCATTGCGGCTTCTCGCTGCCGATCCCGGAGAAGTGCCCCAAATGCGGCGAGCCCAACGCGCTGGTGGCGTGCGGGCCGGGCGTGGAGCGCATCGCCGAGGAGGTGGCCGAACGGTTTCCCGATGCCCGGCCGGCCCTCCTCTCCTCCGATCTCGTCCCCTCGCTTGTCGAGATGCGCGAGATCATCAAGAAGATCGAGGTCGGCGAGGCCGACATCATCATCGGCACGCAGATGGTGGCCAAGGGCCACCACTTCCCGCAGCTCGCCATGGTCGGCATCGTCGACGGCGATCTGGGGCTCGGCCAGGCAGACCCACGCGCGGCCGAGCGCACCTTCCAGCTCATGCACCAGGTGACAGGCCGCGCGGGCCGCGCACTCACCGCCGGCCGCGGCCTGGTGCAAACCTACATGCCCGAGCATCCGGTCATGCAGGCCATCATCTCGGGCGACCGCGAGGCATTCCTCGCGCGCGAGATGCGTCAGCGCCAGGCAGCGCAGCTGCCCCCCTATGGCCGGCTGGCGGCACTGATCGTGTCGGCCCGCGACAAGGAGCTGGCGCAGCTATTCGCCCGCGACGTCGCCCGCCATGCGCCGCCGGCACAGCGCATCGAGGTGCTGGGCCCTGCCGAGGCGCCGCTCGCGGTCGTGCGCGGGCGCTGCCGCTGGCGCCTGCTCATCAAGGCGCCGCGCGAGATCGACCTGCAGGCCTACCTTCGCACCTGGCTCGGCAGCCTGCCCAAGCCGCCCACCGACTTGCGGCTGACCGTCGACATCGATCCCTACAACTTTCTCTGAAGACCCCCGCCAATGCCGCACCGCCGTGGTCACGACACAATTGCAGTGTCAGCGAGCGGCACAGCCCAATTGCACCGGAGACAGCACATGAGCCAGCCGGACACCGAGCGACGGGCCTGCCGCCTCTGCGGCGCGGAAATTCCGCAGGCGAGACTGAGGGCGATCCCCGACACGCGCATCTGCGTGGCCTGCAGCCGAGAGACGGGGGGCGAGTTCGAGCTCGAGGTGACGATCAACAGCACGGGCAAGGCGGGCAGTCTCAAGCGCACCGGCCAGGACGTGGCCGTGCGCCGGCAACGCAAGCCTCCCAAGCATTGAGCATGCAAACGCAGTAGCCTCAGCTCGACCTCGGCGCGGCGAGATATTTGTCCACCGCCGCCCGCGCCGCGGCATCCCACTCGTCCGTGTTGGTTGGCCCGCTGTAGTGGCCGAGGCGGGCCAGCTCGCGCTTGACCTCGATGCGCGTCGACCGGCTCCATCTCGACATCGTGCCGCGCAGATCCTCGATGGCGGTCGTGTTGTTGACCTTGGCCGAGCCAAGCAGCAGCTTGGCTGCGCGCGAGTAGTCTGTTGCCCCGCCTTTGCCCTGATCCAGCAGCACCGCCAGGTTGCGAAGCGCGAACCTGTTGTTGGCCGCGACCGCCTTCTCATACCACTGCCTGGCCTTGGCGAAGTCCTGGGCTACGCCCCAACCATTCTGGTAAAGACCACCGAGGCTGTTCATGCCGAATGCATTGCCGGTGGCTGCAGACTTCTCGTACCACTCGCGCGCCTTGGCATAGTCCTTCGCTACCCCCTCGCCTTGCTCGTAGAGCACGCCGAGACCGTGCATGCCGCCGCCGTAGCCCTTCGCATTGGCTTTCTCGAACCACTCACGCGCCTTGGCGTAGTCGCGTTGCACCCCAAGAGCGTTGCGATAGAGCCAGCCGAGCTCCGTCATGGCCGAAGCGTTGCCCGCGGCAGCCGCCTTCTCGTACCACTCGCGCGCCTTGGCGAAGTCTCGCGGCACACCCCAGCCGTTGTGGTAGAACCAGCCGAGGTTGAGCATGCCGAGGCTGTAGCCCGCGGCGGCCGCCTTCTCGTACCATCCGCGCGCCTTGTCGTAGTCGCGCGGCATCCCCATGCCGTCGCGATAGAGCCAGCCCAGGTTGGTCATGGCGATCACGTTGCCGGCGGCGGCCGACTTCTCGTACCACTCGCGCGCTTTTTCAAAGTCCTGCGGTACGCCCCAGCCGTGCTGATAGAGCCAGCCCATGTTGGCCATGCCGGCGCTGTTGCCGGCGGCGGCCGACTTGCCGTACCACTCGAGCGCCTTGTCGTAGTCGCGCGGCACCCCCAGGCCATCGCGATAGAGCCAACCCAGGTTGGCCATGCCGGCACCGTTGCCGGCGGCGGCGGCCTTTTCGTACCACTCGCGTGCCTTGGCATAGTCTTTCGGTACGCCCCTGCCGGTCTGGTAGAGCCAGCCGAGCCCGACCATGCCGCCGCTGTGCCCCCCGGCGGCGGCTTTCTCGTAGCCCTCCCGCGCCTTGTCATAGTCGACCGCCAAGCCGCGGCCGCGCAGATAGCGCTCGCCCTCCTGGAAATCACGTTCGGCTTGTGCGCCGCGGCGCACTTTTTCCAGCGACGCCCGCTTTTGTGCGGCTGTTCGCGCCTCCTCGGCCTTGCTCTTGGCCTCCATTTCGCGGCGAGCCAGCTCTTCGGCGGTGGCTCTCTCGGCCGCCTGCTGTGAGTCCGGCTCGAATTTGCGGACCTCTCCGTCATGCCAGCGTGAGTAGACGACCCCGCCGATCGCCCCGAACAGCACTGCCGCGATCGCCGCGACCAGCGGCCAGCGCCGGGCGATCTCCGTGCCAGTCGTGGCGACGGACAGCGGTTGCGAGGGCCCTGCTGGCCCAATGCCGGCGGTTGCGGCCCGCTCGGCGCGCCTTGCGGGTGCCGCGCCCGTTCCTAGCAGCATGGGCCGCAGCTCGGCTATGGACTGAGGCCGGGCAGAATGGCGAACCTGGAGGCAGGCATCTATGGCGGCCAGAAACGTCGGGCGGTACCTCGCGGTCGCCGCCTGGCCCGCTGGCGCCATACGGTCGTCGATGGCGCGCAGCGTGGCCTCCTCCGGCGGCTTGCCCGCGATGGCGCGATAGAGCGTGCCGCCGAGCGCGTAGATGTCGGACCAGGGCCCCTGCAGGCGCCCGTCGGCCGCGTACTGCTCCTGCGGCGAGTAGCCGGCCTTGACGATGCCGGTCAGCGCCCGGCTCATCTCGGCCACCCGCCTGCGCGCGGTTCCAAAGTCGAGCAGCACCGGGGTGCCGTCGGCCCGCACGATGATGTTGTCGGGGGCGATGTCGCGGTGCAGGAAGCTTTCCCCGTGCAGCATCTCGAGCGCGTCCAGCAGCGGGGCGACGATGCGATCGAGCTCCTCCTGCGTCGGCGGCCGCCTGAGCTCCCTAAGCCACACCTCGACGTTCTTACCGTGCTCGAAGCGCATCACCATGTAGGCCGTGGCGTGTGCCTCGAACACACGCAGCACCCGCACGATGCTGGGATGCTCGAAGCGCGCCAGCGTGCGCGCTTCCTGGAGGAAGTTGGAGCGGCCCCAGTCGAAGGTCTGCTTGTGGCGCTCCGACTTCGGCCGCACGCTCATGGTCGTGTCGCGGTCGCCGAACTCGACTGGGTAGTATTCCTTGATGGCGACCGTGGTGTGGAGGCTGAGGTCCTCGGCCTCGTAGGTGATGCCGAACCCGCCCGAGCCGACCACGCGCACGATGCGATAGCCGTCGAGAATCGTGTTCACCGGCAGGACCAAGCGACTGTCCAAGGCGCCCTCTCTGGCCAAGTCAGCTCGGCAAGAATATTAGCAGAGAAGTACGGACATGGATAAGGGCCGGCCGCGGCGGATCGACGGCGCGTGCGCTCACTCCGCCGGCACGTGGCGGGGCGCGCTGGCGGCGGGGCCGCGAGTGCCCCACAGGCGGTGGTGCAGCCTGTCGAGCAGGAGATAGATGATCGGAGTGGTGTAGAGTGTGAGGACCTGAGACACTATCAGCCCGCCGATGATGGCGATGCCGAGCGGGCGGCGCAGCTCCGAGCCGGGGCCGACACCCAGGGCCAGCGGTACGGCGCCCAGGAGCGCGGCAAACGTCGTCATCAGAATCGGCCGGAAGCGCTCGCGCGCGGCCTCCAGGATGGCCCGCTCAGGGCTCAACCCGCGCTCGCGCTCGGCCTCGAGCGCGAAGTCGACCAGCATGATGCCGTTCTTCTTGACGATGCCGATCAGCAGAATGATGCCGATCAGCGCGATCACGGAAAGCTCCATATTGGCCAGCTTGAGCAAGATCAGCGCGCCGAGCCCCGCCGAAGGCAAGGTCGAGATGATGGTGATGGGATGTGCGAGGCTTTCGTACAGCACGCCCAGCACGATGTAGACGGCCAACAGCGCGGCGATGATGAGGAGAACCTGAGAGCTGGATTGCTTGGCGAAAGCCTTGGCATCGCCGGCAGGCTCGGCGCGGATGATGTCGGGCATCCTGAGCTCGGCGATCGCCTGCTTGATGGCGGTTTGCGCCTCGTCGAGCGTCATGTCGGCGTTGAGCCCGTAGCTGATGGTCACGGACGGGAATGGACCCTGGTGGTTGACGACCAGCGGCGCCAGCGTCTTGCCGACGCTGATCACGGCGCTGATCGGCACCTGCGCGTTGTCCTTGCCGGGCACGAATATGCGGGCGAGGTCCTCGGGATCGCGCTGGTAGCGGGGATCGACCTCGAGGATCACGCGATACTGGTTGCGCTGGCGTATAGATCACCGACACCTGGCGCTGGGCAAAGGCGTTGTTGAGGGCGTTGTTGATGTCCTGCACGCGCACGCCGAGGCGGGCTGCAGCCAGCCGATCGATGGAGATGTTGGCCTGCAGGCCACCTTCCTCGCGGTCGATCGAGACATCGGCGATGCCCGGGATCTGGTGGATGCGTTCCACCACCTTCGGCGCCCACGCATAGAGGTCGGTGGTCTCGGGGCTCCACAGCGTGAACTGGTAGTCCGAGTTGCTCTGGCGGGCACCGACCCGGATGTCCTGCGCCGCGCCCAGGTACACGCTGAGCCCGTCGACCTGCCGCAGCGAGCGGCGCAGGCGGTCTATGACGCGAGCGGTGGAGAGCCCGCCGCGCTCCGACAGCGGCTTCAAGCTCAGAAACATCCGACCGCGGTTGACCGAAGCATTCCATCCCCCCGCACCCACCGACGAGCCGACGCTGGCAACGGCGGGATCGGCCAGCACGATCTCGAGGGCCTGGCGCTGCAGCTTGGCCATAGCCTCGAACGAGATGTCGGGGGAGGCCCGCGTGCCGGCGAACACGAGCCCCGTGTCGTCGCGCGGGAAGTAGCCTTTCGGCATCTTGATGTAGAGGTTGACCGTGACGACGACGGTAGCGAGCATGATGAACGTCATCAGCGCGCGATGCGAAAGCGACCGCTCGAGCGTGCGCATGTAGCCGCGCAGCATGAAGCCGTGCACGGCCTCCACGATCCGGTCGAGTCGCGTGGCATTGGGGCTCGGTGCGTGGCGCACGAAATGCGCGCAGATCATCGGTGTCACGCTGAGCGAGACCACGAGCGAGACGGCGATGGCGACGGCAAGCGTGACGGAGAATTCCCGCAGCAGGCGGCCGATGACGCCTTCCATCAGCAGCAGCGGGATGAAGGCGGCGATCAGAGAGACCGAGATCGACACCACCGTGAAGCCGATCTGGCGGGCGCCGTCCAGCGCCGCCCGCATCGGCGGGGAGCCGGCCTCCAGATTGCGGAACATGTTCTCGATCATGACGATGGCGTCATCGACGACGAACCCCACCGATACGGCAAGCGCCATCAGCGTCAGATTGTTGATGGAAAAGCCCAGGCACCACATCGCCGCGCAGGTGCCTGCGAGCGACAGCGGCACCGTGATGCCCGCCGCCAGGGTGGGCGTGGGTCGGCGCAGGAAGACGTAGACCACGAGCATGACAAGTACGATCGACAGCGCCAGGGTCAGCTGCATGTCGTGCACGCTGGCGCGCAGCGTCGAGGTGCGGTCGGACAGCACCGAGATGTCGACGTCGGGCGGGATCCAGCGCTTGATCTCGGGGATCAGCTCGCGAATGCGATCTACCGTCTCGATGACGTTGGCGTCCGCGCTCTTGATAACCGTCAGCAGCACCGAGGGCTGGTTGTTGAACATGGCCGCCGATCGCGCGTTGCGGGTGGCTTGCGCGACGCTGGCGATGTCCGACAAGTGCACCGCGGTGCCGTTCGCGGTCTTGATGATGATATTCTTGTAGTCCTGCACCGTGCGCAGCTGGGCATTGGTCTCGAGCGCGATCGCCCGCTGGTCGCCATCGATGATGCCGAGCGGCGCCAGGGCGTTGGCGTTGGTGACGGCCGTGCGCACGGCCTCGATGCTGAGACCCATCGCGCTGAGCTGCGTGGGGTTGACGCGCACGCGGATGGCCGGCTGCTCGGCGCCGGTGACGGTGACCTCCGCCACCCCCTCAACCTGCGAGAGGCGCTGGGCGATGACGCTGTCGGCCGCATCATAGAGGCCGCTCGGCGGAATCGTCTTGGAGGTCAGCGCCAGGATGAGGATCGGCGCGGCGGCCGGGTTCGACTTGCGGAAGCTCGGCAGCGACGGCATGTCGGCCGGCAGATCGGCGGCCGCGGCGTTGAGGGCGGCCTGCACGTCCTGGGCGGCGCCTTCGATGTTGCGGCTGAGCGCGAACTGCACGGTGATGCGGCTGGAGCCCAGCGAGCTGACCGACGTGATCTCGGTGATGCCGGCGATCTCCCCGAGCCGGCGCTCGAGCGGAGCTGCCACGCGCGCGGCCATGGTTTCGGGGTCGGCGCCGGGCAGGCTGGCATTGACGCGGATGGTTGGGAAATCGACCGAGGGCAGGCTCGCCACCGGCAGGAAGCGGTAGGCAACGATCCCGAGCAGCATGAGGCCGATGGCCAGGAGCGTGGTGCCGATCGGCCGCTCGATGAAGGGCCGGGAGAAGTTCATGGTCGCCTACTCCGCCGGCCGGCCCGCGACTTCGGCCGGAGGATAGGTGTGGGCGGGCGAAGCGGAAGTCTCGACCTTTGCACGCGCCGCCGGCGCCAGGCGGGCGCGCAGGCGCTCCATGGCAAGGTAGATCACGGGCGTGGTGTAGAGCGTCAGCAGCTGGGAGAGGAGAAGACCGCCGACGATGGTGATGCCGAGCGGGTTGCGGAGCTCCGAGCCGGTCCCGCTCTCGAGTGCCAGCGGCAGTGCGCCGAACAGGGCGGCAAGCGTGGTCATCATGATGGGGCGGAAGCGCAACAGGCACGCCTGCACGATGGAATCGCGCGGTGACATGCCCTGCGTGCGCTCGGCCTCGAGCGCGAAGTCGATCATCATGATGGCGTTCTTCTTGACGATGCCCATCAGCAGGACGATGCCGATGAGGCCGATCATGGACAGGTCCATGCCGGCGAGCATCAGGGCGAGAAGGGCGCCGATGCCTGCCGAGGGCAGCGTGGTGAGGATGGTGAAGGGGTGGACGAAGCTCTCGTACAGCACGCCGAGCACGATATAGATGGCGATGATGGCGGCGAGGATCAGCCAGGGCTGGCCTTCCAAGGACCTGGTGAACTCGTCGGCGTCACCCGAGTAGCTGCCCGTCACCGACGAGGGCATGCCGATATCGCGGCTGGCGGCCGCGATCGCCCTCACGGCATCGCTGAGCGCGGCTCCCGGCGCCAGGTTGAAACTGATGGTGACGGAGGGAAATTGCTCCTGGTGGCTGATGGCAAGCGGTGCCGTGCGCCGCTCGATCGTCGCCACCGCGCTCAGCGGCACCTGGACGCCGCCGCCGGCTGGAATGTAGAGCCGAGACAAGGCTGCCGGATCGCTCTGATACTGCGGGGCGGCCTCGAGCACGACGCGATACTGGTTGGACTGCGCATAGATGGTCGAGATCTGGCGCTGGCCGAAGGCGTCGTTGAGCGCGTCGTTGATGGCCTGCATGGATACGCCGAGACGGCCGGCCATCTCCCGGTCGACGCGCACCATGGCGCGCAAGCCGCCGTCCTGGGCCTCGGAGACCACCTCGCGCAGGTCCGGAGAGGCGCGCAGGCGCTCGGTCAGGCGGGCAGACCAGGTCGCCACGTCCTTCTCGTCGCTGCCCACCAGCGTGTACTGGTAGAGGGCGCGGCTGGCGCGTGTGCTGATCTGCACGTCCTGGGCGGGCTGGAAGTACACCGTGACGCCGGGAATGGTGCCGACCTTGTCCTTGAGCCGGTCGATGACGGCGACAACGTCGGACGATCGCTGATCGCGCGGCTTGAGGCTGATCTTCAGGTGGCCGGCGTTGGGCGTGATGTTGATGGCGCTGACGCCTACCACGGATACCACCCCTGCCACATCCGGGTCGGCACGGATGGCGTCGGCTGCCCGGTCCTGGAGGCGCACCATCTCCCCGAAGGAGACCTCGGGACCGGCCTCCAGCACGGCCGTCACGAGCCCCGTGTCCTGCAGCGGCAGGAAGCCCTTGGGCACGATCACGTAGAGGCCGATGGTGATCACCAGCGTTGCCGCCGTGGTCAGCAACGTGGCGTGCTCGTGGCGCAGCACCCACTCGAGACTCCTGTGGTAGGCGGCCACGACCCGATCGACGACACCATTGAAGAACTGCGCGATGCCGCTCACGCGCGTGCCAGCCTGATGGCGCAGCATGCGCGAGCACATCATGGGCGTGAGCGTCAGCGACACCACGGCGGAGATGACCACGGCGATGGTGAGGGTGAGGGCGAACTCGCGGAACATGCGGCCCACCAGCCCGGTCATGAACAAGAGCGGGATGAACACGGCGATCAGCGACAGGGTGAGCGAGATCACCGTGAAGCCGATCTCGCTCGCGCCCTCGAGCGCGGCCTGCATCGGGCTCTCGCCCTCCTCCATGTGGCGCACGATGTTCTCGATCATGACGATGGCATCGTCGACCACGAAGCCCGTGCCGATCGTCAACGCCATCAGCGACAGGTTGTCGAGCGAGAAGCCGCAGAACCACATCACCCCGAAGGTGGCGACCAGCGAGACGGGGAGCGCCACGCCGGCGATGATGGTGGCGCGGATGGTGCGCAGGAACAGCAAGACGACCAGCACGACCAGGCCCACGCTCAGCATCAGCGTGAACTGCACGTCGTGCACGGAGGCGCGGATGGTGCCGGTGCGGTCATGCACCATGGTCAGCCTGACATCGCTCGGTATGGCGCGCTGCAGCCGCGGCAGCTCAGCCTTGATGCGCCGCACGGTTTCGATGACGTTGGCGCCGGGCTGGCGATGCACGTCGATGATGACGGCGGGGGTGTCTTGATACCAGCCGCCGACCTTGGTGTTCTCGAGGCCCTCGACCACCTGGGCCACATCCTTGAGCAGCACCGGCGCGCCGTTGCGATAGGCGACGATGACAGCCTGGTAGGCATCCGCGCTGGTGATCTGGTCGTTGGCGCCGATGGTGTAGGACTGGTGCGAGCCGTCGAGCGAGCCCTTGGGGCCGGCGACGTTGGCCGCGGCAATCGCCGTGCGCAAATCCGACATGGCGAGGCCGTAGGCGGCGAGGCGCGACAAGTCGGCCTGGATGCGCACCGCCGGCTTGATGCCGCCCTCGACCGAGACATGGCCGACGCCCGACACGTTGCTCAGACGCTGCGCGATCAGCGTGTCGGCAAGGTCTGACAGCTGGCGCAGCGAGATCGAGGGCGAGGTCAGCGCCAGGGTGACGATTGGGGCGTCGGCCGGATTGACCTTGGCGTAGGTCGGGGGATAGGGCAGGTTGCGCGGCAGCGTGGAGCCCGCCGCATTGATGGCCGACTGAACATCCTGGGAGGCGGCATCGATGTCGCGCGTCAGCACGAACTGCAGCGTGATCTGGCTGATGCCATAGGACGAGGACGAGGTCATGCTGGCCAGAGCCGGGATCTGGCCGAGCTGGCGCTCGAGCGGGGCGGTCACCAGGTTGGCGGTGGTCTCGGGGCTGGCGCCGGGCAACTGCGTCGTCACTTGGATGGTGGGGAAGTCGACCTGCGGCAGCGACGAGACCGGCAGCCACCAGTAGCCGAGCGCGCCGCCGAGCGTGACGGCAAGGCCCAGCAGCGTCGTGGCGATCGGCCGCCGGATGAAGGGACTGGAGACGCTCATCGGGTGGAGGTGCCCTCGGCCTGACGCACGTCCGCCTCGCGCGCCTTGCCGCCCCTCTTTGCCGAGGCGGCCGCCTTGCATGCCTCCGACAGCTCAGCCGCATGCGCCTTCAGGCAGGCGCGGATGGCGTCTCTGTTGCGCTCCACATCGGGGCAGTGCTTCTGCACATCCGCGGCGCAGGCGGTGCGGGCCTTCTCACGCCCTTCCGATTTGCCTCGGGCCACCGGCGCCCCCTTGTCGGGCGCACCGCCGGCGGGCGGCTTGGCGTCGGGCAGCACCACGCGGGCGCCGTCCTTCAGGCGCGGGAAGCCCGTCGTCACGACGCGCTCGGAGCCAGCAATGCCCTTGGCGATCACGGCCGTGCTCTCGTTCTGCTGGCTCACCGTGATCGGCCGCAGGCTCACGTGCTGATCGGGCTGCACGACGTAGGCAAAAGTACCGTTGGGGCCGCGCTGCACGGCGGGCGTGGGAATGGTCACGACCTGGCTCAGCGTCTCGACCAGGATGCGCACGTTGACGAACTGGCCCGGCCACAGCTGCAGGTTGGTGTTGGGAAACTCCGCCTTCATGCGCACGGTGCCGGTCGTCTGGTCGACCTGGTTGTCCACCACCTGCAAGACGCCGTTGTCGATCACGGTCTTGCCGTCGGCGTCGAGCGCCTCGACGGGCACCGGCCCGCGCGCCTGTGCCGCGGTGATCTGGGCAAGCTGCTGCTGCGGCAGCGTGTAGATGATGCTGATGGGGCGCACCTGCGTAATCATCACGATGCCGGCGTCGGAGGCGCGCACGAGGTTGCCCTCGTCGACCATGCGGATGCCCGTGCGTCCGTCGATCGGCGAGACAATAGTGGTGTAGTCGAGAAAGGCCCTGGCGTTGGCGATGGCCGCTTCGTCCAGCTTGATCTGCGCCGCGAGCTGGGCGACCAGAGCGCGCTGCGTATCGATGGTCTTCTCGGCAACCGAGAGGGTTGTCAGCTTGGAGTAGCGCTCGAGGTCGCGTTGGGCATTGGCAAGCTGCGCCTCATCCAGCCCCTTCTTTGCGATAGCCTGGTCGAGTTGCGCCTGGTAGGTGGCGGGATCGATGAGCGCCAGCACGTCGCCGCGCTTGACGTCCTGCCCTTCCCTGAACTCGACGCTCAGGATGCGGCCGTCGACCTGCGGGCGCACGGTGACGGTGTTGCGTGCCTTGGCGGTTCCCACGCCGTTGAGAAAGATGGGCACGTCGGCGATGCGTGCTTGCGCGTCGACGATGGGTACGGGCGCGTCACCGCCCCTGGCCCGGCGACCGGCCACCTGCTTCTGCACGCCCGGCATGACCGTGACGTAGGCAACGATGGCAGCCACGGCGGCAACCACGCCATATACGAAAGCTCGATTGAGCGGCCTGGCCACCTTGACGTCCTTTCCGATCCGAACGGCAGGGGTTGGCACCCGGCTGCCCCACATTGCGGCACCCCGATCCGAGCACCACCCATCTAACGCGAGAGCAGGACCTGAACCGTCGCCATCCCCCGGCGGTCTTGCTGTCGCCCAGTCTGCCACGAGACGGGGGGCGTCAGTGCTTATCTTTTGGCAACTATTGAACGCCGGCGTCTGGTTGCAGCCGCCTTTTTTGCGGCCAGGATGCACCAAGGCCGGGACAAGGTTAGGCCCTGCCCCGGCCTGGCGCCGCTCATTCCTCAGCGATCAGCTCTTCGTCTTGATCCTGGCGGCCGCGCGCTCCGCTCTGGCAGCCTTGCAGGCATCGGATAGCTCCGTTTCGTGCGCCGTCAGGCAGGCGCGCCTGGCGCCCTTGGCCCGCTCGACGTTGGCGCAGAACTTCTGCACGTCGGCACCACAGGCGGCGCGGAACTTGGCACGCGCCTCCTGCTTGGCCGCAGCGGGGGTCGCGGTCGGGCTTTGGGCGAGCGCGGTCAGCGCCAGAGCCGTCAGGGGCAGGGCGGCCAGCGCCAGCACGACGCCGCCAGTTTTGAAATTCATCGCGAGTTCTCCAGGTATTTGCGTTGCGTTTGGCGTGACCATGTAGGCCGGGCGCTTCTGTCGCGCGATCGGCATCAGGCAGGAGAACGTTGCAGTCGGCGATCCCCGTCGCATCCTTGATCGTTGTTGCCGCCAATGCGAAAGGGGCCGCCTCGCCGGCGGCCCCTCGCCAAGTCTGGCTTCGTTCGAAGCCGTCTCGGTTCACGCCTTTCGACTAGTCCAGGCCCTCGACGCATACAGTCGCCAGACCCTTGAAGCTGGGGCGGGACTTGTAGACCATGTCGACGCTGCTGATCGCCCGCTCTCTGCCTTTTAGATCGAGCGCTCCGCTCTGGCTGCCAGCGCGAATGAGCTTGCGCACGTGGATATCGTCGGGCTGGCCGCTGGCGTAGATGACCTTGAGGTCGATCATCTCGACATCGTTGTCGCGCACCTTCAGCCGGATCGCCTTGAACCGACCTTCCTTGCGGCCAACCTTGAGGACGTCTCGATCCTTGCCGATGAACGACACCTTCTTGCACCCAAGTTCCACCCAGTTGTCGTGCCCGCGCTTTTGCGCTGCCGCGTCGGTCGCGACCAATCCGCTGCATGCGAGTACGGCTGCGAGTGCAGTCAGTCTGTAGCTTAGCATTTGTACCTCCGTTAACGACAACCTCTCCAACGCTGCAAACGCGCATTCCCGTCGCGCGGTTCGTTTTGCGCGTTTGGCGTCTCCAAAAAGAGTCGAGGGCCACCTCGTGGCGGCCCTCGATGGTTGCAACCGGCGGTCGCGAGGCTTACTGCAGGCCTTCCACGCACACGGTGGCCGTGCGAATCTTCTGCCTGGCGATGATGTCGACCGGGTTGAGCGCGGTCTTGTAGGCCATCTCGATCCGGTCGATGGATCGCTGCCAGCCCTTCAGGTCGAGAGGCCGCGTGCGCTCGCCCGCCTTGATGAAATGCTTGACGTCGACGTTGTCGGGCTCGCCGTTGGAATAGATGACTTGCAGGTTGCGCACCTCCACGTCGGCGCCGCGCACCAGCAGCCGGATCGACTTGAACCGGCCCTCGCGCCGGCCGACCTTGATCGTGTCGCGGTCCTTGCCGATGAGCGCGACCTGCTGGCAGCCGAGCTCCACCCAATCGTGGCCGCCGCCGGCACTCGGGCCGGGGCCGGGCCTGCCGGCATCAGCCATCAGACCTTCGACGCACACCGTGGGCTCGCGGTCCCGGCGGTTCGGCAGCGCACGATAGGCCATCTCGATGCTGCCGATCGCGCGGTCCCGCCCCTTGAGATCGATGGGGCGCGTGCGCTCGCCGCGCTCGAGAACGTGGCGGACGTGAATATCGTCGGGCTGCCCGCCGGCATAGATCACCTTCAAATTCAGCATCTCCACATCGCCGCCGCGCGCAAAGAGGCGAATGGCGGTGAAGCGGCCTTCCTTGCGCCCGACGCGGATCACGTCGCGCTCGGCCCGGAAACTGACCTTCTGGCACCCGAGTTCCACCCAATCGCGATCGCCGCCGCGGTGATCATTGTCGCGACGCTGGGCCACCGCGTCGGTCGCGACCGCGCCGGCCATCACCAGCGCTCCGGCCAGCGCCGCAGCCACCTGTCTCAAATACATCGTCATCTCCCTGACTATGATGCCACGGCATCATCTTGGATGATGGAGGAGCATTCCGCCACCATCGCGGCATCAACATGGCTGAACTCTTGTCGATTTTCCCAACGGGACCTGAACGGACGACCCGACCGCGTTGGGTGCGCTGCGGCAACTCCTTGAAATGGCTACCTGCAACGGAAGGCTTGCGGCAAAGCGCCGTCAAATGCTGCTGAACCGACTATAGCGCCGATCGTCCCCTCGTGGCCTCCATGGCGACAATCTGCCCGGGCGATTTGGAGCCGAGCTTGGCGGCCACCTCGTCAGTCCACGCGCCGATGTAGCCCCAGACCTCGACGCACACGTGGGGCGTGCGCCCTGTAACCTCGGCCGGCGCGCGGATGCCACCGAGGCCGCTTGTCGCAAGCTCGCACTTCAGCGGACTTTCTTCTTGTCTGTCCGGGACGCCGCCACTGCGGACATGGTCACTCTCTGCGCGCAGCATCGGAGCATTGGTCCGTACCATGCGGGACGCCGCGGCACGCCGCCATTCCATCGCGGCGCAATTCGCTGTCATGCCCGCGGGGAGTCAACCGGGAAATTCTCACGTCATCTCAATTATCCGTGACACACGCGCTCGTCAGATGACGATCGGTCTCTGCCCGGGTTATGCGGGCAGGACGCCCCGGCACAGCAGACCTGCGGACGGGCGGAACAATGCATTGAGAGTGTCGATGCAGAAAGGTCCAGGGGGAGACGTGCACGCCACCTGCGCGATCGCGGTGATGGCCAAGGCCTCGATACCGGGGAGGGCCAAGACGCGCCTGGTGCCGCCGCTGCTGCCCGGGGAGGCGGCGCGTCTCAACACGGCGTTCCTCATCGACGTTGCCGACAATCTGCTGGCCGCGTCCGCGCTGGCCAACATCAGCGCCTGGATGGCCTATGCGCCGGCCGGCAGCGAGGCCTTCTTCAGGACCCATCTGCCGAGCGGCATCGGCCTGGTCGAGACCGTCTCTCCCGACTTCGGCGCCTGCCTCTTCCATGCCGCCGAGACACTGCTAGGAACCGGCCACGGCGCCGTTTGTCTCATCAACTCCGACAGCCCGACCCTGCCCGTCGGCTATATCATCGCCGCGGCGACCGCTCTCGCCGCCCCTGGCGACCGCGTCGTCATCGGGCCGTCGACGGACGGCGGCTACTACCTGATCGGCATCAAGACCCCGCATCGCGGCCTGTTTCAGGACGTCGATTGGAGCACCGAGCGCGTGTGCCGGCAAACGCGCGCCAGGTGTGCCGAGCTCGGCCTGCCGGTGCTCGAGCTGCCGGCATGGTACGACGTCGACGATGCCGACGCGCTGCGCATCCTCCTGGGTGAGCTGTTCGAGGGCAAGCCGTTCCGCACCTTCGGCAGCAAGGCCACGGCTGCCGGCGCCACCCGCCGCCTCCTGTCCCAGCTGCTGGCCGACTCCGATCTGACGCAGCGGCTCGGTCGTATCAGGCCCGCGAGCCGCGTGGCATGATGGCCGTTGCCGCAAATCGCACGGCGTCTGCCGCGAGCCCCACCTTGTGGCTCGGACTGATGGGTGCCGGGCTGGCGGCACTGACGCTGGTTGCCCCGACTGTGCATCGCCAATCGGGACTGGCGTTCATTGCGCTCTTTGTCGTCGGCGGGCTTGCCGCGTGGGCCGGCACGCGCCTCGGCGATCGCGCCGATCAGCGCTCGGCTCTCCTCGTCATCCTCGCCGCCGCGGTGGCCATGCGCTTGGCGCTGCTGTTCGTCGAGCCCTACCTGTCGAGCGACATCTACCGCTACATCTGGGACGGCCGCGTGCAGGCCGCAGGCATCAATCCCTATCGCTACGTCCCCGCGGCGCCCGAGCTCGCGCCGCTGCGCGACGCGGCGATCTGGCCCAACATCAACCGTCCGGACTACGCCGTCACCATCTATCCCCCAACCGCTCAGGTGATCTTCCTCGCTGTCACCCGGCTGGGCGAGAGCGTCTTGGCCATGAAGCTCGGGCTGCTGCTCTTCGAGGCGGTCACGGTGTGGGCCATCATCTCCCTGCTCAGGCGCCGGGGCCTGCCCGTGACGCGGATCGCCGCCTATGCCTGGCATCCGCTGCCCGTGTGGGAGATCGCCGGCAACGGTCACGTCGATGCCGCCATGGTTGCCCTCCTTTTGCTGGGCCTTCTGGTCTTCTTCGAGGGGCGGACGTTGCTCGCGGGGGTGATCGTCACGCTGGGTGCGCTCGTCAAGCCCCCTGCGCTGCTGGCGCTGCCGGTGTTCTGGCGACCGTGGGACTGGAAGCTGCCGCTCGCTGTGGCGGCAACGATTGCCGCAGCCTATCTGCCGTACCTGTCGGTCGGCACCGGCGTCATCGGCTTCCTGCCGGGCTACATCGAGGAGGAGGGCTTCGACTCGGGCTCGGGCTACAGGCTCGTCTCCCTGCTCGAGCGGATTGCCGGCCCCCTGCCGCATGCCGGGGCAGTTTACATCGTGGCCGCGCTGCTCTGCCTCGCCGGCCTCGCCCTGATGACGGGCTTCCGCGCCGACCGGTCCGAGGAGGCTTCGCTACGAGCGCTCGGCTGGCTGCTCATCGCCTTCCTCGTCCTCTCCTCGCCCCATTACCCCTGGTACTTCCTCGTGCTGGTGCCTTTCCTGGCCTTGAGCCCCACGGCCACCGCCTGGGTGCTCACGATCGCCAGCGTCCTCTACTACTACGCCTTCGACGATCCGATGATGCCGAGCTACGAAGCGCGCCTCACCGTCTTCACGCTCGCCATGCTTGCGGCCCTGGCTTTCGACCTCGGGCGTGCACGCAATCGGCTGTCGTCCATTGCCCTTGGAGGGACCCCATGAGCGCGCCGTTGCCCGCCGCCACCGTCGATCCGCGCCGCTATCACGTCGGTGCCGATGCGAACCTCGGCCCCCGCACGACACGCGATCCCGTGTGCCTCTACCTGGAGGTCACCAACCGCTGCAACCTGCTCTGCACCACCTGCCCGCGTACGTTCGAGGAGCTCGAGCCGGAAGCCGACATGAGCTGGGAGCTGTTCACGCGCATCGTCGACCAGGTGCCCGACATCGCCCGCGTCGTCCTGCACGGCGTCGGCGAGCCCATGCTCGTGAAGGAGCTGCCGCGGATGGTGCGCTATCTCAAGGCGCGCGGCGCCTACGTGCTGTTCAACACCAACGGCACCGTGCTCACCGCCCGCAAGGGCCGCGAGCTCGCCGACAGCGGCCTCGACGAGCTGCGCGTCTCGCTCGACGCCGCCGACGCCAAAACGTTCCTCGTCATCCGCGGCAAGGACTACTTCAATCGCATCGTGCGCAACGTGCGCGCGTTCACGCAGATGCAGGCGCGCGAGGGTCTTGCCGCCCCTCGCGTCTCGCTGTGGCTGACCGGGCTCAAGGAGACCGTCACCCAGCTGCCAGATTTCGTGCGCATCGCCCACGACGTCGGCGTCAAGGAGGTCTACCTGCAGCGCCTCGTCTTCTTCGATGAGTCCGCCATCGGCATGGCCCGGCCCGACCAGGGCCTCTTCGAGCGCCTGACGCAGGAGGAGGCCCACTATCTGGAGGAGGCCGAGACGCTGGCCAAGTCGCTCGACATCGCCTTCAACGCCTCGGGCGCGACCGAGGCCGGCGAAAGCCTGGCGCGCAAGGCCGACAAAAATCCGTGGTCGCTGTGCCGGCGTCCCTGGACTGTCATGTATTTCACGGCCAACGGGCGGGCCCTTCCCTGCTGCATCGCGCCCTTCGCCCAGAAGGGCTACGAGAACTACACGCTGGGCGATGCCACCCAGGCGACCTTGCGCGAGATATGGAACGGGGCGGCCTACCAGGATTTCCGAGCCGCGCTGCAATCTGATGCTCCGCCCCACTCCTGTGCCAACTGCGGCCTCAGGTGGAGCCTGTGAGTTGAGCAAGCCCGAAGGTGCGCCGTTGTCATCCCGGGCCTTGTGCCCGCCCCCTCCGGAGCGGGATGCTGAGTGGATCCCGGTGACAAGCGCCGAGACGGGCGAACGCGCCGAGTGCTTGCGAACGCACGTCGGCGCCATCATCCCCTGCCTCGACGAGGAGGAGGCAATCGGACCGTGCGTTGCCGCCGTGCTGGCCCATGGCCTCGGCGAGGTCATCGTCGTCGACGGTGGCTCGCGCGACCGCACGGCCGAGCGGGCCGCGGCGGCCGGCGCAAGAGTCGTTGTCGAGCCGCGGCGAGGCTATGGCCGCGCGCTCAAGACCGGCATCGCCGCGGCCTCGCCCTCCAGCACCGTCCTCCTCTTCGTCGATGGCGACGGCAGCGACCGCCCCGACATGATACCCGCCGTGCTGGCGCCGATCGAGCATGGCAAGGCCGATTTCGTCCTGGGCTCGCGTCTCCGGGGCGAGCGCGAGCCCGGCAGTCTGGCGCCGGCGCAAATCGTAGCCGGGCGCCTCGCCGGTCTCCTCATTCGCGCCCTCTACGGCGTGAGCTTCACAGATATGTCGCCGTTCCGCGCCATCCGCCGTGATGCGCTGGTGCGGCTTGGCATGCGCGAGGAGACATTCGGCTGGAACCTCGAGATGCAGATGCGGGTGGCGGCGCAGCGTCTGCGCATCGTCGAGGTGCCGGTCGGCCAGCGACGCCGCGCCGGCGGCCAATCCAAGGTCTCCGGCAACTGGTGGGTGGCGCTGCGCGTTGCCGGCGTGCTTGCAGCGACGTTCGCACGCCTCGCCCTCGGCCTGCGATCGACGCCGGCCCCCTGATTTGGCTATCGAACTCGTCATAGACCTGTCACGCGCAATCGCGATAGATTCTTCCGGCTCGGGCCGCAGATCAGATGCGCTCAGGCGCGCGCGTTTCACGCCGCATTTGGGCCGCATTGAGGTCCGCAAGGTGCACAACTCATCGACGTGCGCTGGCGGTGCATGGGGGCGCACGTGTCAAGTCTGACCAACGCAACAATCCATCAGCAGGAGAGAGGTGGAATGAGTTCCCGCATCACGTGTCTTGTCCTCGCCGCAGCGACGACGCTGCCGGTCGCCATACCCGGCGTGGCGATGGCGGAGGAGTATCCCACACGCCCCATCGAGTTCATCGTGCCGTGGGGACCGGGCGGCGGTGCCGACCAGGTCGCGCGCAAGCTCGCCAAGCTGATGGAGCCCAAGCTCAAGGTGTCGATGCCGGTGGTCAACGTCCCCGGCGCCACCGGCCAGACCGGCCTCACCAAGATGCTGACCGCTCCCGCCGACGGCTATTCCATATCTGTCTTCATCGGCGACACGTTCGCATTGCAGGCCGCCAAGACGGTGCCGAAGTGGAAGATGGGGGACATCAGCGCGCTTGGCGTGGTCATCCAGCAGCCATCGGCGTTCCTGGTGGCGGAGGGCGGCACGTTCAAGAGCTGGGCGGACCTCGAGAAGGCGGCCAAGACGCAAACGCTGCGCGTCGCCGTCACGGGCTTTGGCTCCAACGACGACCTCACCGTGAACTTCCTGGCCAAGAAGGGGCTGAAGTTCGTGAGCGTGCCCTTCCCCAAGCCAGGTGAGCGCTACTCGGCGGTTCTCGGCGGTCATGCCGACGTGCTCTACGAGCAAATCGGCGACGTACGCAACTTCGTCGACAACAAGCAGCTCAAGCCGGTGATCCTGTTTGCAGCAAAGCGTGACGCGAGCTTCCCTGACGTGCCCGCGTCGGTCGAGCTCGGGCACAAGGTGACGCTACCGCAGTTCCGCACCATCGTGGTGAAGGCCGGCACCGATTCGAAGGTCTTCAAGACGCTTGCCGACGCCCTCGCGGAAGCCGTCAAGGACCCCGAGTACGCGGCCTATCTCAAGGGCCAGTATGCCGATCCGAACAGCTTCGTGCCTGCTGCCAAGACCAAGGCCTATCTCGACAACGAGCTGAAGTCGATGAAGCAGCTGATCGCAAGCTCCGGCGCGACGAAAGAGAGCCCGACAACGGTCACGAAATAGGCCGAGCTGCTTTGGAAGATCGGCGCGCCGCGTCGCGTCATTGCCGTCTCCGGCTCGCGCCCATGTCGCGAGGCTGGGGGCGGCATCTTCGCTGGGGAACATGATGCAGGCCACCGTCAAATCGGCGCCTTTCGCCGTTCTCTTCGGCGCCGCGCTGTTCCTGTTCTCACTGACGTTCCATTTCGATTTCCCGCACACGCCGGGTCGGCTCGGACCCGACGTCTGGCCGCAGGCCGTTCTCGTGTTGCTGATGGTGACCTGCGTCATCGGCGTTGCGCGCAACTTTCTGGCGCGTGAGGACCGACCGTCGGCCGATGCGGCCGGACAGGACCACGCGCTGTCGGGCGCTGCCGAGGTCGACCCCGAGGCACCATCCCGTTACGGCTTGGTGGCACTGGGCTTTGCCCTCTTTCTCGCCTATCCCCCAGCGCTCGAGTATCTGGGTTTCCTGGTGGCGACCTTTCTGCTGATGGCGCTTTTCATGTGGATCGGTCAATGGCGCAATGCGGCGGGCGTCTTGGCGACGAGCCTGATCGGCGCCCTCGTGCTCTTCTACTTGTTCCGCGGCGTCGTCTACGTGTCACTGCCGCTCGGTGCGGGCCCCTTTCACGACTTTACGTTGTGGGTCGCCCAACTCCTCAACATGCGCTGAGGAGGTCGACTCGTGCTCGCTGCCCTTGCTCATCTCTTCGATGGCTTTCTCACCGTCGCTCAGCCGATCAATCTTCTGGTCCTGATGGTGGGCCTGGTGCTCGGGCTCCTGGTCGCGGTGCTGCCCGGACTGACGCTGGTGATGGGCGTGGTGCTGGCACTGCCCTTCACCTACAAGATGGGCATCACGCCGGCCGTCATCCTCCTCACCTCCATGTATGTGACGGGCACCTACGGCGGCGCCTTCACGGCGATACTGTTCCGCATCCCCGGCGAGCCCATCGACGTGCCGCTGCTGTGGGACGGCTATGCCATGGCCAAGCGCGGCGAGCCGGCCAAGGCACTAGGCTGGACGCTGTTTGCGGCGCTTGCCGGCGGCTTGGTGGCGGCAGTCGTGATGGTGGTTGCCTCCGAGCCCGTCGCCAGATTGGCCCTGACATTCTCGACGCCGGAATATTTTGCCCTCGTCCTGTTCGGCCTGGCGAGCGTCGTCTGTCTCGGCGGAGGATCGCAGGTCAACGCCTTCATCTCGCTGTTCATCGGCCTTCTCATCGCCTCTGTGGGCGTCGACGGCACCTACGGCATCGACCGGTTCTCGTTCGACTTCGATACGCTCAGGGATGGCATCGAGTACCTGGGCGTGATGGTGGGCGCCTACGGGCTGGGCGAGGTGCTGCTACGGCTAGAGAAAGGCTTCACCTCGCCGACGCTCGACAAGCTCGGCAAGATCGAGACCAAGCTGCCCTCGGCGTCCGAGCTGTGGCGCGTCAAGGGCACCTTCGCACGCTCCTCCATCCTCGGCATTCTGGTTGGTATCGTGCCGGGGGCCGGCGCAACCATTGCCTCGTTCCTGTCCTACGGCGTAGAGGCGCAGTATGGCCCGCGCCGCAAGGAGATGGGCACCGGCATTCCGGAAGGCATCGTTGCGCCGCAAGCCGCCGCCACCGCCTCGGTCGGGGGGGCCATGATCCCGCTGCTCACGATGGGAATCCCGGGGTCCGGCGCCACCGCCATCATGCTGGCGGCCTTCATGCTCAAGGGCGTGCAGCCCGGCGCGCAGGTGTTCCTGACCCAGCCCGAGCTCATCTACGCCATCTTCGCCTCGGTCTTCGCCTCGCTCATCGGCATGGTGCTGATGGGCTATTTCGCCATCAAGGCGCTGGTGAAGGTGCTCGACCTCAAGGAAGCTCCCGTATCGGCCTTCGTCGTGATGTTCTGCTTCATCGGCGCGCTGGCCGCGCGCAACAACGTCAACGACCTGTGGACCATCGTCGCCTTCGGCGCGGTCGGCTACCTGTTCGAGAAGTTCCACTTCCCCATCGCGCCGATGGTACTGGGCGCGATTCTGGGGCCGCTCGCCGAGAGCTACTTCCTGACCTCCATGATCAGCGCGCAGAACGACTGGACCGTCTTCTTTACGCGCCCCGTTTCGCTCGGCCTGATGCTGCTTTCGCTCGTCACCGTGCTCTACCCGCTCTTCCGGACCAGGCGCGAGCATGCAAGCTCGATATAGGCGAAAGGCCCGCGAGCCGAAGCGCACGGGCCTTCGAAGGCAATCAGGCGACGCTGGTTAACCACCAGCCTGACGGTCCTGCTGGTCGTAGAAGCTCTTGGCATCGAACGCGTTGGCGGGAGCAGCGGCGATGCCGGCCAGAACCGACAGGGCAAGCAGGGCGGATACGATCGTCTTCATGGCAAGTCTCCTCATGATCCAAGTTTCGAGTTTATCGTCCGTTGGTTAGCTTGTTTGCGCGCGAATGTTCATCGCTCGTGACCCTGATATGGAGGCGGGCGCGGGCGCGAAAAGTCCACCTCGCGGATGCGTGACAAACAGTGATCCTGGGCGAGTTTGGCGCGAGCCGGCGTGAAGGGGTGCCGTGCGGGCGCCTTGCCGGGACATCGCCTGCGATGGCAAGGTTCTCCCCTTCGGGCTCGCTCCCCGAACGGCAGCAATTGGATGCCAATTCGATGAACCTGTCGCTGACGCTACGTGCCATTGCCCGGCAGATGCCGGATCGCCCGGCGGTATCCTGGGAGGAGGGGACGCTCAGCTATGCTCAACTCGACGGCGAGGTAGCGCGCATCGCCGGCGCGCTCCTCTCCCGCCATGCTTTGAGGCGGGGTGACCGCGTGGCGCTGGCGATGGAGAACTGCGCCGAGTTCCTCCCCGCCCTCTACGGCATCTGGCGTGCAGGTCTCGCCGCCGTCCCCCTCAATAGCAAGCTGCATGCGCGCGAGATGGCCTGGATCATGGCCAACTCCGGCACGCGGCTGTGCCTGGCAAGCCCCAAGCTGGCCGAAGGCCTGTCCGCGCCTGGCGTCTCGGATGGGCCGCTACCGCCGATTGTCGCAATCGGCAGCAACGACCACCGGGCGCTGCAGGCCGGAACGCCGGCAGCCCTTCCGCCGACCGACCCGCAGGCCGAGGCTTGGCTCTTCTACACCAGCGGCACAACGGGCCGTCCCAAGGGTGCGCTGCTGACCCATCGCAATCTGCTGTTTGCGTGCCATTGCTACTATGCCGACATCGACCACATCGGCCCACACGACACGATCCTGCACGCCGCACCCCTCACCCATGGCTCGGGCCTCTACGGGCTCGCGCACGTCGCTCGCGGCTCCCATAACGTCATCCTGTCGGGCTCCTTCGATCCGGCACGGGTGCTCGATGCCTTCGCAACGCATGCCAACGTTTCCATGTTCGCGGCGCCAACCATGGTCTCGCGCCTCATCAATCACGGGCTTGCCGGCGTCACCGACACGCGGGGCTTGAAGACCCTGATGTACGGCGGGGCGCCCATGTACCTGGCCGACCTCAAGCGCGCGCTCGCGCTGTTCGGTCCGAAGCTCTACCAGCTCTACGGTCAGGGCGAGAGCCCGATGACCATCACCGGCCTCGACAAGGCCCTGCACGCCGACACGGGCCATCGCCGATACGAGGAGCGGCTCGTCGGCGCCGGGGTGGCGCGCACGGGCGTCGCCGTCCGGGTCGTGGACGAGTCTGGCCGCGACCTGCCGCCAGGCGAGGTTGGCGAGATCGTCACTGCCAGCGACTGTGTGATGAAGGGCTACTGGAACAACCCTGACGCCAACGCCAAGACGCTGCGCGACGGCTGGCTGTGGACCGGCGATCTGGGATCGCTCGACGCAGAGGGCTTCCTCACGCTCAAGGACCGCTCCAAGGACATGATCATCTCGGGCGGGTCCAACATCTACCCGCGCGAGATCGAGGAGGTTCTGCTCACACACCCGGGTGTGCTGGAGGTGGCCGTTGTCAGCCGGCCGCATGCCGATTGGGGTGAGGAGGTGATCGCTTACGTGGTCGCGCGCGAGGGTGCGGAGCCCACCGCGCCGGCACTCGATCGGCTCTGCCTCGACAACATCGCCCGCTTCAAGCGCCCGAAGAGTTATCGCTTCGTCGCGGCGCTGCCCAAGAACAACTATGGCAAGATCCTGAAGACCGAGCTGCGCCAGCTGCTGCAAGACGAGCGCTGAGAGCGAGCTCGACCGAAATCGCCAATGCACACCGGGAGGATGTCATGAAGCTGGAAGGCGGATGCTACTGCGGCAACGTGCGCTACGTGGCCGAAGGCGAGCCGATGATGAAGGCGCAATGCCATTGCCGCGAGTGCCAGTACATCACCGGCGGCTCGCCGAACATGTTCATCGCCATGCCCATCGCTGGCTTCAGCTACACCAAGGGCGCACCCAAGCAATTCAAGCGCAGCGATCTCGAGCGGCCGGTGACGCGCGAGTTCTGCGCCGAATGCGGCACGCATCTCGTCACGCGGCCGCAGGGTTTTCCGGCGGTGATCGTGAAGGTGGGGACGCTCGATGATCCGAGCCTGTTCGGCACGCCGAAGATGGCCATCTACACCATCGACAAGCAGGCCTTCCATCAAATCCCCGACGGCCTGCCGGCCTTCGAGCGCCTGCCAAAGCGCTAGCGGCGGCGACTGGCTTCAGACCTACACCCGCCGCAAGTTGTAGGCTGCGGCGGGCGGCGTTTTCGTTCTTTGGTCAGTTCGGGGACGGGGAGGGAATTTCGACGGCCGGGTTGCGCGGATCTGGATGGCCGGCGCTCGCCGGAGCAGCCGCGGCAATCGCAAGAATCGACAGCGCCAGGGCAGCTGAGACAATCGTCCTCATGATCATTCTCCTTGTCCATTGTCAGCGCGGGCATTTCCGTCCCGCGCGCCCCC
Source organism: uncultured Alphaproteobacteria bacterium (assembly GCA_963738065.1). Lineage (GTDB taxonomy): Bacteria > Pseudomonadota > Alphaproteobacteria > Rhizobiales > Hyphomicrobiaceae > AWTP1-13. The sequence continues at coordinate 257,924 of CAVTVO010000005.1, read as the reverse complement.
TACGTGGCGACGTCCGGCCCTGAGACAAGCAGGCTTCACGCACGCGTGAGGCATCGTGCGACCTGGCGATCGGGTGCCCGGTCAGGCCGCCATGCTTTGGTCGCTCATGCGAGCCTGCTAAGGTCGGCGCGCCTTCCCCACCGCTCTCAGCATGCGAGGCAAGGAAAGATGAGCGCAGCGCGCCCTCCCGTCTCACGCGAGGCCATCGAGCGGCTGAAGGCCGTGGTCGGGCGCGCCGGCTACCTCGACGACCCCGCCGACATTGCGCCCTACTGCAAGAGCTGGCGGGACAATTGGGACGGCCGCGTACCCCTGGTGCTGCGGCCGCAGTCGACCGAGGAGGTTGCCGGCATCGTGCGCGTGTGCGCGCAAGCCAACGTTGCGATCGTCCCGCAGGGTGGCAATACCGGGCTCACGGGCGCGGGCCAACCGCACGCCGACTCGAGCGAGGTCATCGTCTCCACCTCGCGCCTCAAGCGCATCCGCGCCGTCGATACCGTCAACGACACCATCACGGTGGAGGCGGGCGTGGTGCTGAAGGAGATCCAGAACGCCGCGGCGGCAGCCGACCGCCTGTTCCCCCTGAGCCTGGGCGCGGAGGGCTCCTGCCAGATCGGCGGCAACATCTCCACCAACGCCGGCGGCGTGCAGGTGCTGCGCTACGGCAATATGCGCAACCTGGTGCTGGGGCTGGAGGCGGTGCTGCCGGACGGCAGCGTCTGGGATGGCCTCAGGGGCCTGCGCAAGGACAACACCGGCTACGACATGAAGCAGCTCTTCATCGGTGCCGAAGGCACTCTCGGCATCGTCACCGCTGCCGTGCTGCGCCTTTTCTCCCGGCCGACGGCGAGCGAGACCGCCTGGATCGGCGTCGCGTCTCCCGCGGCCGCCGTGTCGCTGCTCGGCCACATGCGCGCACGCATGGGCGACACCGTCTCCGCCTTCGAGCTGATCCGTCGCTCGCTGGTCGACTTCCTGGTGGCGGGCGTGCCCGGGCACGAGGACCCGATGCAGGAGCCACATCCCTGGTACGTGCTCATGGACGTGACGAGCCAGGGAATGGCGGGCTCCCTGCATGAGCCGCTTTCCGAGGCGCTCGCCGCGGCGCATGAGGCAGGCCTCGTTCAGGACGCTCTGATCGCCGCCTCCGGAGCGCAGGCGGCCAAGCTGTGGAAGATGCGCGAGAGCCTGCCGGAAGCCGTCATCGCCGCCGGCGGCGCCATCGCCCACGACGTATCCGTGCCGCTCTCGCGCATCGCGGAGTTTCTGGAGCGGGCCGACGCTGCGGTGACCGCCGCCTATCCCGGGGTTCGGCTCTGCGCATTCGGGCACGTCGGCGACGGCAACATGCACTACAACCCGGTGCGGCCGCTCGATTGGGACCTGCCCCGCTATCGGGCGGAGCGCGAGCCCATCAACCGCATCGTGCACGACATCGTTGTGGAGCTTGGCGGCTCGATCAGCGCCGAGCACGGCATCGGACGCTCGCGGCTCGCCGAGCTCGAGCACTACAAGCAGCCGGCCGAACTCGCCATGATGCGGTCGGTGAAGCACGCACTCGACCCAAAGAACATCATGAACCCGGGCAAAGTGGTGCGCGAACCATAGGCTCGCAGGCACGCAACAAGCTCATCGGTGCGAATAGCCCGCATGATCCACGGTCTTGCCGGCGGCCCCGGCTTCCAGCGCAGCGCGCATGTTGGGCGCAATCTCGCGCTTCTTCCAGGTCTTGGGATCGACGTGGACGTAGACGGTCTCGGCCGTCACCAGCGGGTCCGCCTCGCCCGCTCGCCGTAGCTCGAAGCTCAGCGTGAACGAGGTGGTGCCGAAACGACTGGCTCGCACCGAGACCTCGAGCACGTCGTCGAAACGCGCCGGCGCCTTCCATTCGATCAGCTGGCGCACCGTCTGCGTCTCGAACGTGCCGTCGAACACGTCGGTCGGGCGCGGCAGCGCGGCGCGCATGAACTCGAAGCAGGCGAGATCGATATAGTCGCCGTAGCGGGCATTGAAGACGACGTGCTGGGCGTCGCACTCCTGGTAACGCACGCGCAGACAGTAGCGGAACGGAGGCATCATGGGGCTGGCTCGCTGGCAAGGCGGCCGACGCGGCGGTGCACCGTCAGCGTGTCGGCGCCAATCCTGCGCGCCTCGACCGTCTGCCACCGATCGGCCTGCTCGAGGAATTCCAGCCCGTGGTCGCCGGCAGGCTTGCGACCCTTGGCGCCGAGGGCCTGGGTGCCGCGAGCGATCACCACCTCGTCGGCGAGATCGGCGTCGATCAGGGCGCCAGCGATGGTTGGCCCGCCTTCCACCAGTACGCGTGTGACGCCCTCTGCGGCGAGGCTCTCCAGCACCACCTCGAGGCTGAGGCGGCCATCGCGGCCCGCCGGCATCCTGCGCACCTCCACGCCCTTGGGATAGGAGGGCGGCATCTTGCCGACGGCGCCGAAGATCGTCACCGGCACACGTTCGGCAGTCGCAAACATGCGGGCGTCGGGCGGCGTGCGGAATTCGGCATCGACGATGACCCGGCGGGGCGAGCGGCCTTCGAGGCCCGGCAGGCGGCACGTGAGGTCGGGATTGTCGTCGGTCACCGTCCGGCGGCCGACCAATATCGCATCGGCGCGCGCGCGCAGGAGGTGAGCGAGGCGTCGCGCCTCCTCGCCCGTGACCCAGCGCGGGGCGCCGTCGCCGGGCGCGATCAGGCCATCGCCGGAAACGGCGATCTTGAGCTGCACGAACGGGCGGTCCCGTGTCATGCGCAGGATGTGGCCGGCCGCCGTCCAGCGCGCTTCCTCGGCGCAAACGCCGAGGTCGACTGCGACGCCGGCGGCGTGGAGGACGGCAAAGCCCCGGCCTGCGATCTCCGGATTGGGATCGCCGATGGCGCAGACGACGCGGCGGATGCCCGCGGCGACGATGGCGTCGGCGCACGGCGGCGTGCGGCCATGGTGCGAGCAGGGCTCGAGCGAGACGTACATGGTGCGGCCCCGGGCGCGGGCGCCGGCGCGCACGAGCGCGTGGGACTCCGCATGCGGGCGGCCGCCCTGCTGGGTCCAGCCGCGCGCGATCACCTCGCCGGTGGCTTCGTCGGCAATGACGGCGCCGACGGCCGGGATTGGGCGCGGTGCGGCCGAGCATGCGCCGGGCCATCCGCAGCGCCAGCTGCATGAAGCGGCGGTCGGCATCGGCCGAGGCGGTAGGAGCCGAAGAGCGCATCGAGAACTCAGTGCTTCCTGTCTGCCGCCTCTATGGCACCGGGCTTCGCCGCGCCGCCCGCTTCCTCGCCGGCTCCCGCCCGCTCGGCGATCTCGCCCAGCACCTCATGGAAGTCGGCCGCCTCGCGGAAGTCGCGATAGACGGAGGCAAAGCGCACATAGGCCACGGGGTCGAGACCCTTGAGTGCCTCCATCACCAGCTCGCCGATCACCGAGGAGGGCACCTCGAGCTCGCCCATGCTCTCGAGCTGGCGCACGATGCCAGATACCATGCGGTCGATGCGCTCGGGTGCAATCGGCCGCTTGCGCAGCGCGATCTCCACCGAGCGGGAGAGCTTCTCGCGGTCGAACGGCGCGCGCCGGCCCGAGCGCTTGACGACGATGACCTCGCGCAGCTGCACCCGCTCGAAGGTGGTGAAACGCCCGCCGCAGTCCTCGCAGTTGCGGCGGCGGCGGATGGCCTGGTTCTCCTCGGTCGGACGGCTGTCCTTGACCTGGGTATTCTCGCAGCCGCAGTAGGGACAGCGCATGGGAGTGCTCCCGCAAGCCTCTCCCTCTCCCCGCTTCTTAGCGGGGAGAGGGCTGGGGTGAGGGGCAGAGACAACCGCCACGCTGGCATATGCCGCTGCCCCTCACCCTAACCCTCTCCCCATGCCGAAGAAGAATGGGGAGAGGGGATTTCACGCGTAGATCGGAAACCGCCGGGTGAGGGCAATCGCCTCCGCTTTCACGCGCGCCTCCACCTTCGCATTTCCCGCCTCGCCGTTGGCCGCGAGCCCGTCGAGCACCTCGGCCATCAGGCGGCCGATGAGCTGGAACTCGGCGACGCCGAAGCCGCGCGTGGTGCCGGCCGGCGTGCCGACGCGGATGCCCGACGTCACCGTGGGCTTCTGGGGATCGAACGGGACGCCGTTCTTGTTGGTCGTGATGTGGGCGCGACCGAGCGCTTTCTCGGCGATGTTTCCCGTGAGCTTCTTGGGCCGCAGATCGACCAGCAGCAGGTGCGTATCGGTGCCGCCCGCGACCAGGTCGAAACCGGTGCTGGCCAGTACCTCGCCCAGCGCCTTGGCATTGTCGACCACCGCGCGCGCGTAGGCGCGGAACTGCGGCTGCAGGGCCTCGTGCAAGGCGACCGCCTTGGCGGCGATGACATGCATCAGCGGCCCGCCCTGCAAGCCCGGAAACACTGCCGAGTTGATCTTCTTGGCAAGCGCCTCCTCGTTGCTCAGGATCATGGCGCCGCGCGGGCCCCGCAGCGTCTTGTGCGTCGTCGTCGTGACCACGTGGGCGTGCGGGAAGGGGCTTGGGTGGGCACCGCCGGCCACCAGACCGGCAAAGTGGGCCATGTCCACCATCAGCACGGCGTCGACCTCGTCGGCAACCTCGCGGAAGGCGGCAAAATCGATGGTGCGCGGATAGGCGCTGCCGCCGGTGACGATCACCTTCGGCTTGTGCGTTCGCGCCAGATTCGCCACCTCGTCCATGTCGATGCGGTGGTCCTGCCGGCGCACGCCATACGGCACCGCCTTGAACCACTTGCCGGAAAGATTGACGGGCGAGCCGTGCGTCAGGTGACCGCCGGCAGCCAGGCTCAGCCCCATGAAGGTATCGCCCGGCTGCATCAGCGCCATGAACGCCGCCTGGTTGGCGGTGCTCCCCGAGTGCGACTGCACGTTGGCGAACTTGCACTTGAAGAGCTTCTTGGCGCGCTCGATGGCCAGCGTCTCGGCCTCGTCCACGTATTGGCAGCCGCCGTAGTAGCGGTTGCCCGGGTAGCCTTCGGCGTACTTGTTGGTGAGCACGGTGCCGGCGGCCTCGAGCACCGCGCGCGACACGAAGTTCTCCGACGCGATCAGCTCGATCTCGTCCTGCTGGCGCTTGAGCTCGCGCTCGACGATGGCGGCAAGCTCGGGGTCGTCTTCGGCCAGGCTAGCCGAGTAGAAGGTCGACGATGGCGCCACTCGGCGCCCGGCAGCGGCAATGGACATCGGCTCTTTCACGGCTAGGGTTCGGTGCGCCGCAGCGGGCGCGGCAGCCCTCATATCATGGGGCTCGCACGCGCAACAAGGAGGCTCGCTGCCCCCAATTGCGGCCGGCTGGCGGTAGGTGGGGATATCGGCGGGTCCTCGAGGCGCCCTGCCGGCGTATTCCGCGTCCCACCCCCTTGGAGTGGGCTATTGTCGCAGATGCACCGAAGCCCTTCCAATTGCAGATTGTCGCTCGCCCCATGGCTTCAACAATCTCCCGGAGCGTGCATGAGACGAGACTTCGCCCTGGCTGCGGGCTTGGCAGCCGCACTGCCAGTATTTGCCACCGCAGCCGGGACCTCCGCGCAACATGCGAGCATGACCTTCTTCGTGACCAGCACCGGTCCCGGCAAGGGCGCGGATCTGGGCGGCCTTGCCGGCGCCGACCGGCACTGCCAGCAACTGGCGCAGGCCACAGGCGCGGGCAGTCGCACCTGGCGCGCCTATCTCAGCGTGACGGCGGCCGGCGGAGCACCCGCCGTCAACGCGCGCGACCGCATCGGCCAGGGCCCCTGGCGCAATGCCAAGGGCGCCATCGTCGCCAAGAGCGTGAAAGACCTGCACGGGCCCGAAAGCAGCCTGACCAAGCAGACGGCGCTCAACGAGAAAGGCGAGCCCGTCAATGGTCGCGGCGATGAGCCCAACATGCACGATATCCTCACCGGCTCGCAGCCGGACGGCCGCGCATTCCCGCCCGGCGAACAGCGACACCACCTGCGGGAACTGGACCAAGAGCGAAGGAGGCTCTGCCGTGGTGGGCCATCACGACCGCCTCGGCCTGCGCGACGACGACGCCTCCAAGTCGTGGAACTCTGCGCACGCCACGCGCGGCTGCAGTTTCGATGCCCTCGAGACGACGGGAGGTGCAGGACTGTTCTATTGCTTCGCTGCGGATTAGGCATCGAGCGTGGAAACAGGAAGCGGGGGGCCGGAGTGTGACCGGGCCAGTGAGGGATGGGATTGGCCCGTCTCGAGGCGTCACACTCCGGGATTGGTATCGACCTCACATCGTGTGCGCGTCGTCCTTGTCGTGGAAGACGTCGGCTGACAGCAGCACGACGGCGTGGCGGCCGGTGTTCTTCCACCAGTGGGAAGTGCCCTTGACCTCGGCGGTGGAGTCGCCCGCCCGGTGCACGATGGGCACGGCGCAGGTGCTGCGGTACTCGGTGATCGTGCCGCTGATGATGTAGATGATGGCGGGGCGGTCGGTGTGGCTGTGCCAGGGCACGATGCCGCCGGGCTGGATGACGAGGCGGCGCAGACGCAGCGCGTGATCCTTGATGTTGACGGGCTCGTTGACGAGATCGATCCGCTTCTGCACCTGGTCGGTGACGCCCCTGGCCTTGACTGGGTTCATCTTCTGGCCCTGGCCGTCGGCGACGACCTTGCCCTCGGGGCAACTGCCTGCCGAGGCGGCGAGGGGAGCGAGCGTCGTGGCGGCCGCGACGGTGCCGGCGGCCGCGAGGCAACGCCAGATCGAACGGCTAATGGGGCTCTTGATGTTGGTCATGTCACTTCTTCTCCTGGCTGTCGATACGACGGTTTCGACGACGGCGGCTCATGGCGCCGCTGCGACGAGGTGGAGAATGGCTGGGAGAAGCCTGCAGCTGAAATGCCGAATGGCTTCGGGATCGATAGCGCTCGATTATCGCTGTGCGCGAGGGTCGCGACCCCGGGGTTGCGGATATTTCGCTTCGAGAAATTCCGACATCACGATCAATTACAGATAGTGGTCGAGATCGGCGGTCGAGCGTCTGGCGAGATTGTCGAAGTTGCGCACGAGCCAGGCCTTGGCTTCGGCGCTACCGACATCGCGCAGGTGGGTGAGGAACTCCCAGTCGGCGTTGAGCTTGCTGTTGACGCCGAGCCCCTGCATGAAGTCATCGGCTGCGATGGAGTGGATCAGCATGCGCTTCATGCTGCCTTCCTTGACCTGGCCTTCGTCGATCAGGCGGGTGACGAAGGCGATCGCCCGCATCTCGCGCATGAGCGAGGAGTTGAACGAGATCTCGTTGACGCGATTGAGGATCTCGGTGGCCGTGCGCGGCACGTCGGGCCGCGCCAAGGGATTGATGTGCACCACCACGACGTCGCAGGACTGGCAATCGTAGATCAGCGGATAGATGGCCGGGTTGCCCATGTAGCCGCCGTCCCAGTAGGCCTCGCCATCGATCTCCACGGCCTGGAACAGGAACGGCAGGCAGGCCGAGGCCAGCACGGCCTCGGGCGTCACCTCGTCGCTCTTGAAGATGCGCACCTTGCCCGAGCGCACGTTGGTGGCGCTCAGGAACAGCTTGATCTGTGAGGAGGCGCGCAGGCGCTCGAAATCTACGGACTGCTCGAGGATGTAGCGCAGCGGGTTGTAGTTCATGGGGTTGAACTGGTAGGGCGAGAACACGCGCACCAGCCAGTCGAGCGTCTGGAATGCCGGGCTGAAATCGAGCCCGTGGTTCTGCGTGAGGCGATCGAGCAGCGAGGGCTGCAGCGGCGAGGCCGAGGCCGCATGCGCGATGCGGCGCCAGAACCCTGCGAGCGCCTTGCGCGCCCCCTCCGGCCCGCCTTCGGCATAGCCGTAGGCCAGCACCGTGGCGTTCATGGCCCCCGCGCTGGTCGCCGAGATGCCCTCGATGTCGATGCGGCCGTCCTCCAGGCAGCGCGTCGAGCACGCCCCAGGCAAAGGCGCCATGTGAACCGCCACCCTGCAGGGCCAGGTTCACGGCTCGGGTCTCGGTAGCTGCCCCGGCCGCCGCGGCCCGACCCGAGTGCCGCTGCGGCGCCGTTGGGCCGCGACCGGCTCTTGCCGCCGTTCTCCTGATGCGCGCCCATCGATCTGCCTTTGCGCCCCGTTCGGGCTGGTATTGGCCCTAGGCCGCCCGACCCCGGCTGTGGACGGCGCGCGAGGATCCGACCCGACACCCCTAATATCGCGGATGATTTGCCGCCACCACCTTAACGGGTTTCTTGGTTGCCCGCTGCAGGTCAAGCCAGCGAGACCCAAGCTCGCTGTATTCACCATCACGCGAGGCAGCGTGCCACGGCCTTCTCGTTCCATTCGACGCCGGTGCCGGGGGTGTCGCGCGGCGTGGTGAAGCCCTTTACCGGTACCAGGGGATCGACCATGAGGTCCTGCCCCCAGTCCATGAACTCGAGCCAATGGCGGGTCGGCGTGGCGGCGAGCACGTGGGCGGAATAGTCGGGTGAGAGATGCGAGGAGAAGGGCACGGCCCGGGCCTCGGCCACGCGGGCGAGCCGCATCCAGCCGGTCACCCCGCCGATGCGCATCAGGTCCGGCATGACGTAGTCGCAGGCGCCCATCTCGATGGCCGCCTTGCCGACGCGCCAGCTCCACCAGTTCTCGCCGACCTGGATGGGCGTGGCGAGCTTGGTGGCGAGGCGCGCCTGCGTGTCGTAGTCGTCGTAGACGACGGGCTCCTCGATCCAGGCGAGGCCGAGGCCGTCGATGGCACGGCAGGTGTCGAGCGCGGTCGCGACCGGCAGGCCCTGGTTGAAGTCGACCGAGATGGTGATGTCGGGCCCCACGGCCGCCCGCACGGCCTTATAGGCCGCGACCTCCTGCGCCGCATGCTCGCGGCCCATGCGCAGCTTGACGTGGGCGAAGCCGCCGTGCTCGGCCACCAGCTCCTTGGCCTCGCGCGCCGCGTCCGTCGCCTCCATGATGCCGAGGCCGCAGCTGTTGTAGGTGGGCAGCGCCTCGGCCTTGCCGCCCAGCAGCCTGTAGAGCGGCACCCCGGCCTCACGGGCGAGCGCATCGTGCAACACCATGTCGAACATGGAGAGCGCCATCTTGGCGAGTCCTTCGTGGCCCAGGTGGCTGAGGCGCTTCTCGCCCGCGTCATGCACGGCGGCTGCCTCGGCGAAGCTGATCTTGCGGCCCTTGAGCGCGGAGACCAATTCCTCGATCAGCGTGGGTACCAGCTTCTGCGCCAGGGGGATGAAGGTGAAGCACAGGGCGCGGCCCACGCCGCCACCTTTGGTTTCCAGGTCGATCAGCAGGAAAGGTCCGTGCGTGAACCTGCCGACCCGCGTGTTGAGCGCACGCCGCAGCGGAACGATTGCGGGGCGAATGCGCAGGCCGGTGATCTCGATGGCGGGGGTCATCATGCGCCCCTCAGCGTTTGCGGGCTGCGAGGGTGACCCCCGGTGGAGGCGGGATCGAATCCGGCACGAAAAAGTCAGGTGCCAGATCCGAGGCCGGATCGACGCGATAGCGGTCGAAATCCCTCTCCCCGTGCTCGTAGAGCAGCGTGTCGTCGATGCAGAAGCGACCGGTGAACGCCTTGGCGTCCTGCGTGAGGATGACGTGCGCCGCATCGCCCATGATCTCGGGCGTGCGGCTCATGCGCATGAGTGCATCGCCGCCGAGCAGGTTCCTGACCGCCGCCGTGGCGATGGTGGTGCGCGGCCACAAGGTGTTGACGGCGATGCCATCGCTTTTCAGCTCGCCCGACAGGCCCAGCGCGATGATGCTCATGTTGAACTTGGCCATCGAGTAGGCCACGTGCGGCGCGAACCACTTCACGTTCATGTCGAGCGGCGGCGAGAGCATCAGGATGTGCGGGTTGGCGCCTCTCTTGAGATAGGGGACGCACGTCTTGGAGACGAGAAACGTGCCGCGGGCATTGATGCCGTGCATCAGGTCGTAGCGCTTCATGTCGGTCGCCGTCGACGGCGTGAGCGAGATGGCGGACGCGTTGTTGACGCAGATGTCGATGCCGCCGAACGTGCTTGCGGTCAAATCGACGGCTGCCTGCACCTGGTCCTCGAAGCGGATGTCGCAGGCAATGGGCAGCGCCTTGCCGCCGGCCGCCTCGATCTCCTTGGCGGCCGTGAAGATCGTGCCTTCGAGCTTGGGATGCGGCTCCGCGGTCTTGGCGGCGATGGCGATGTTGGCGCCGTCACGCGCGGCACGCAGTGCAATCGCCAGGCCGATGCCGCGGCTGGCGCCGGTGATGAACAGCGTCTTGCCCTCGAGCGTAGCCATGGCGTCCCCCCTGTGACCGATCGATTTGGTCTAGCTTGCGGCTGCCGTGCGGCCGCCGGTCAGCCATCGCCACCAGCGCAACGGCGCGGTCACCGCTTCCCAGATCTGGCGCGCGAGATTATAGGGCGCGCTGAAGGGCGCCGTCACCGGCAGGAACAGGAGCAGAAACACCGAGGCGCGCACGGCGCGAGCCGCGAGATAGCCGGCGCGGCCGGCATACTCGGCGGCCTTCTCGGGCGGCCATAGGCGCCGCCACCAATCGCGCGAGACCGGCACGCCGAAGAGGCCCAGGACCACGAGCACGAGATAGCCGACCTGGAAGTCGGAGGGGATGCCGGGAATGATGCGCTGGTCGAGCTCGGCCTGCCGATCGGCGCTGCGCAATTCCGCCTGTAGGCCGGTCGTGATGACCCGCCCCGTGATGTCGGAGACGATGCCGGAGAACAGATCGCCGACGGGGGTCTGGCCCGGCCCGCTCGCAACGTCGCCGGCAGAGCCGACCTGCAGTGTGGTGCGCCTGCCGGACGTGCGCGCCGACACCGTGAGCCGCCGGTTCGATCCGCCCAGCGCATCGAGGAAATCGGCAAAGCGCGCGTGCTGCATCGCCTGCTCGAGGCCCTTCACCTCGACCTTCTGCCACAGCCAATTGCGGCCTCCGGGTTGGCGCGGCGTGGTGGCGGATCGCAGCACGACGAGATTGACGTCTGCCTCTTCGGCTGCCTTGAAGAGGTCGGGCAGCAGCAGGCTCTGCTCGGGGCCGCTCGAGGGCTGCACATAGAGCACGCGCCCCTCTTCGCGGCCCGCGACGAGCACGGTCTGGCCGCGCACCGTGCCGAGCGCTGCGGGCAGGCTCGCTGGATCGATCACGTCGACGAGCGCGCGCTTGGTGGCCGGATCGATTCGCGGCGTCGAGGCGAGCCGTGGCGGGCCGCCGGGCTCCAGCGCCAGCACGCGCACGTTGGCCTTGTTGAGCGGCCTGGCGAGCTGCCACACGGCCTCCTCGAAGGCCTTGCGCTCCGACATCTCCACGACAAGGTTGGGGCGGACCTCGGCGATAGAGCCGCTCGGCGGCGCCTTCACCCTGCCGCAGGAGCCGATAGGCTCTCGCTCCGGGCGACGACATAGAGCTCGCTGCCCCGGGGCAGCTCCTTCAGCGCCGCGCGGTTCTGAAAAACGTTGTCCTCGGTGAGGTAGAGGGAGAGCTTCACATCGCCCGCGGCGTCGGGCAGCAGCACGCCGGCAACGCGCTTCAGCTCCTCCGGCGTGCCGGCGGTGAACGTCTCCCCCGCCCGGTTGACGAAGCGCCAGTGGCCCTCCTGCGTGGCCTGGGCGGCAAGCGCGCCGTCGGCCTTGGCGGGCAGCGACTTGATGTGAGCGACCGCATGATCGAGCGCGCCGAGACCCGAGCTTGGGCGCGCGTGCCCCCGCGTGCTCGGCCGCGCCGACCACTTTGCTCAGCCAGTTGGCCTGAGCCGGTTCGAGGCTGGTCGTGCAGATCAGAGCAGCCAGAACCAGGCACGCAGGCGCGTGCCGGAGCAATGGCGAGCGGGCGGCGGCCCCGCGCAGCGGCAATAGCTCACGCATGCGGTGATCCTAGCCCGGCATTTTGGCGAAGATCAGCCACAATGCTCAACCGCCGCGACGCGCCTTGGCGAAGTCGGGTGGCCGCTTCTCCAGGAAGGCCGTGAAGGCTTCCTTGGCCTCGGGGCTGCGCATTAAGACTTTGTATTCGGCCACTTCCTTGGCAATGGTCTCGCCGATCAGCCCAGGATCGCCCTTGAGCAGGCGCCGGGCCGCCAGCAGCGCCGCCCGCGGCTTGCCCGCAAGCCGCCGGGCTGCGGCCATGGCTTTGGCCTCGAGCTCGGCTGCCGGCACGACGGCGTTCACGAGGCCCGCCTCCGCTGCCCGCGCCGCACTCCAGGCCTCCCCCAGCACGAACAGCTCGAAGGCGCGGCCATGGCCCAGCCGCATCGGGCCGACCAGGCTCGAGCCCGCCTCCTGCACCAGCCCAAGGTCGACGAAGGGCGTGCGGAAGCTCGCCGCCGGCGTCGCATAGACCAGGTCGCAGTGCAGCAGCATGGTGACGCCGACGCCGACCGCCAGCCCATCGACGGCAGCAATCATCGGCCGCGTCACCTTGGGCAGGCGTTGGATGAACAGCTGCGAGGGCGCCACATCCTGCGAGCCGTCGCGCGAGCGGCGCATGAAATCATTGATGTCGTTGCCGGCGGTATAGACCCCGCCCGAGCCGATGAAGACGTGGGCCGCGACCGCATCGCCCTTCTCGGCGGCATCGAGCGCCGCCGACATGGTCTCGTACATGGGGCCCGTCAACGCATTCTTCTTGTCGGCGCGCAGGAGCCGGATCACCTGCACCCCATCCTCAACCTTGATGTCGATCTCTTGGCTCATATCGTTTCCTCGCCAGCCGACCACCGCAAAAGCCGTGCCTTGCAGCCCACGTCATGTAGGCGCGGCTCCCCCTTGGCAAGGGAATTGATGCGGCGTGGAGAGGCCCGAAACCGTCAAGCGTGCACCCTACAGCGCCAGGTAGGCCTCGCGCAGGGCCGCGTCGGCGGCGATGTCGGCCATGCGCCCCTCGTGGCAGATGGCGCCCTTCTCGACGATGTAGGTACGGTCGGCCACGGCGGAAGCGAAATAGAGGTTCTGCTCGCAGAGCAGTACGGCGATGCCCTCCGCCTTCATGCGCGCGACGGCCGCCGCCATCTGCTCGACGATGACGGGCGCCAGGCCCTCCGAGGGCTCGTCGAGGAGCACGGCCTCGGGGTTGCCCATCAGCGTGCGCGCGATGGTGAGCATCTGCTGCTCGCCGCCCGACATCTGCGAGGCGCGCCGGCCGCGCATCTCCGCCAGGTTGGGGAAGATCGAGAACAGGCGCTCGAGCGTCCATGGAGGCCGCCTGAAGCCGGTGAGAGCGACCTTGCTGCCGACCTCGAGGTTCTCGGCAACCGTGAGGTCGGTGAATATGCGCCGCTCCTCGGGTACGTAGCCGAGGCCGAGGCGGGCGATGCGGTAGGTGGGCAGGCCCATGATGTCGCGGCCGGCGAAGCGGAGCGCGCGCGCCCGCGCCGGCACCAGGCCCATGATGGCCTTGAGCGTCGTCGACTTGCCGGCACCGTTGCGCCCCATCAGGGCCACGGTCTCCCCGCGCGCCACGGACAGCGATATGTCGAACAGGATCTGCGCGCGCCCGTAGGCGGCCTCCAGGCCCTTCCACTTGCAGGATTGCCGGGTCGGTCATGGCGGGCTCAACTGGCGGACGATGCGTTCGGGTGCCGGTCGGCCGCCATGCCGCCGCTGCCGCCGAGATAGACCTCGCGCACGCGCGCATTGGCGCGCACCTCCGTCGGGCCGGCCGGCGGCAATGATCTCGCCGCGCACCAGCACGATGATGTCGTCGGCATAGCCGAACACCGCGTCCATGTCGTGCTCGGTGAACAGCACGCCGATGCCGCGCTCGCGGGCGATTTCATGGGTCAGCTGCATCAGCCGGGCGCGCTCCTTGGGCGCCATGCCGGCGGTCGGCTCGTCCATCAGCAGGAGCCTCGGGGAGCCGGCGAGCGCGATGGCGAGCTCCACGCGCTTGACATCGCCGTAGGCCAGCTCGCTGCAGGGCCGGTCGGCGTTCTCGCCCATGCCGACACGCTCGAGCAGGGCGAGCGCGTCGTCGCGATAGAGGCGGGCGGCATCCGGCCACCACGCCCGCGTGCGGCCGTTGCGGCTGATGAGCGCCATTTGCACGTTCTCGGCGACGGTCATCGATACGAACGTCTGCGCCACCTGGAATGTGCGGCCGACGCCGAGACGCCAGATGCGGCGCGGCGCGAGCCCCGTGATGTCCTGGTCTCCGAGCATGACGCGGCCGACGTCGGGGACGAGCTGCCCGCCCACCATATTGAAGATGGTGGACTTGCCCGCACCGTTGGGGCCAATGACGGCGAGCAGCTTGCCGGCCTCGACCGCAAACGTCACGTCCCGGGCGGCCGTCACCCCGCCGAACGATTTGCTCAGGCCCTCGACGCCGAGGAGGCTCATGCCGAAGCCCTCCGCGCGCGCCGGCCGCGAGCGTGCCAGCGCAGAGCCGCGCCCGCAGCGAGAGGCATGCGCCGCCGACGATGCCGCGCGGGAAGGCCAGCACGATGGCGATGATGGCGAGGCCCAAGAGAAGGCGCCAGTAGTCGGTGAGCGGCATCACGAAGTCGCGGATCGCGTGGAATGCGGCCGCGCCGACGAGCGGGCCGATCACGGTCTCGACGCCGCCGAGCAGCGTCATGACCAGGAAGTCGACCGAGGTCGGAATGGCGATCAGCGTTGGATCGATGGAGCCCTTGGAGAAGGCAAAGAGGCCGCCGGCCAGCCCCGCCGCCGCACCCGCCACGATGAATGCCAGCCAGCGATGCGTGCGCACGTCGATGCCGATGGCGTCGGCGCGCACCATCGAGTCGCGCGCCGCGCGCAGGGTGTAGCCGAAGGGCGCGTAGATGCCCCTGCCGCAGCAGCGCGATGGCGCCCGCGCTGACCGCAAGCGCCAGGTAGTAGTAGGCCGTGCGGCCTGCCGCCCAAGGCGACGGCCACACGCCGACGACGCCGTTGTCGCCGCCCGTCACCTCCACCCACTGGAAGGCGACCGCGTAGACGATCTGCGCGAACGCGAGCGTCAGCATGGCGAGATAGATGCCGGACAGCCGCACGATGAAGAAGCCGAACAGCGCCGCCCCGAGCCCCGCGATCAGTGGCGCCGCCAGCAGTGCGGGTTCCATCGTAGAGCCGAGCCTGGTCACGAGAAGGCCGGCTGCATAGGCGCCGAGGCCGAAATAGGCGGCATGCCCGAAGCTGACGATGCCGCCGACGCCGATCAGGAAGTTGAGGCTGAAGGCGGCGAGCGCGAAGCAGCTCACCTCGATCGCGACCCTGCATCAGGTAGGCGTCCGCCGACCAGCGGCAGCGCCAGCAGCGCGAGGAAAACGGCAGCCGCGGCGATGCGCTCGGGTCGGCCGAAGCGCGACAGCCCCACGATGCCCTCCGGCAGCGCCACCCGGCCGTGTCCGGCGTCGGGGCGTCCCATCAAGCCCCACGGCCGCACCATCAGCACCAGCGCCATCAGCAGGAACACCAGCACCAGCGTGATCTTGGGGAACACCAGGATGCCGAAGGCCTGCAGCTGGCCGATCAGCAGCGCCGCCAGGAAGGCGCCCGGCACCGAGCCCATGCCGCCGACCACGGTGACGACGAAGGTCTCGGCGATCACGGAGAGGTCCATATGCGGATTGGCGGCGAGCTTGGGAATCTGCAGGGCGCCGCCGAGACCTGCGAGCGCCGCGCCCAGGAACAGCGTGGCCGTGAACAGGAGCGCCTGGTTGACGCCGAGCGCGCCGACCATCTCGCGGTCCTGCGTCGCCGCCCGCACCAGCACGCCGTAGCGCGTCTTGTGCATCAGCAGCCACAAGAGACACAGCACCAGCGGGCCCATGGCGATCAGGAACAGCTCGTAGGAGGGGAAGCGGTGGCCGAGGATGTCGACGGCGCCCCGGAGCCCCGGAGCACGCGGGCCCAGGATGTCGAGCGGCCCCCACCCCTCGAGCACCAGATCCTGCACGACGAGCACGACGCCGAAGGTGGCCAGCAGCTGGAACAGCTCCGGCACGCGATAGATGCGCCGCAGCAGGGCGAGCTCCATGACCACGCCGATCAGCCCCACGCCGAGCGCCGCGCCCAGCACGCCCAGCGCGAACATCGGGAAGCTGCTGTCCAAATCGAGCAGCCGCGGGATCAGCGAGACGGCGAAATAGGCTCCCAGCATGTAGAAGGAGCCGTGGGCGAAATTGACGATGCGGGTGACGCCGAAGACGATCGTCAGGCCGGCGGAGATGATGAACAGCGAGGATGCGCTGGCGCAGCCGTTGAGGGCCTGCACGAGAAGGAAGGAAAGATCGGGCACGATCGCCTCACTACCGCAGCCACATACGCTCCGCTGTCATCCCGGTGCTTGTCACCGGGATCCAGCCATCCGGGAACGCCGGAGCAAGCGGTGAGATGGATCCCGGGCACAAGGCCCGGGACGACTGCGTCACTGCTTGCGCGCGGCCTTCACCTCGGCCTCGGGGAACAGGTACTTGGCGCCGTCATCGTATTGCCAATTCTTCATGGCGCCGACCTTGCCCTTCCTCGTGGTCTCGCCGACCCAGGCGCCCATGGTCGACTGCTGGTCGATCGGACGGAACGTCACCGGCCCCGCCACGGTCGTGAACGTCAGACCCTCGAGCGTAGCGATCAGCTTCTCGGTGTCGGTGGAGCCCGCCTTGTTCAAGAGGTCGCGCAGCAGGTAGCCGACCGAGTAGCCCAGGAACGAGCCGAGCCGCGGCGTGTCGTTGAACTTCGCGCGATAGGCATCGATGAAGGCTTTGTGCGCCGGCTCGGTGATCTGGTCCCAGGGATAGCCGGTGACGATCCAGCCTTCCGGCGTCTCCTCGCCGAGCGGGATCAGGTATTCGGGCTCGCCCGTGAGCAGGCTCGCCACGGTGCGCTTCTCGAACAGTCCGCGCGTGTTGCCTTCGCGCACGAAGGTGGTGAGATCGGCGCCGAACAGCACGTTGAAGATGCCGTCGGGCTTGGCGTTCTCGAGCGCGGCGACGGTGGCGCCGGCGTCGATCTTGCCGAGCGCGGGGAACTGCTCGCCGACGATCTCGGCGTCGGGGGTTGCGGCCTTGATCAGCTTCTTGAAGTTGGCGGCCGCCGACTGGCCGTACTCGTAGTTGGGCGCCACGATCGCCCACTTCTTCACGCCTTTGCCCTTGACCGCCTCGACCAGCATCTTGGTCTGCATGTAGGTGGAGGGCCGCACCCGGAAGGTGTAGTGGTTGCCATGCGCCATGGTGATGGAGTCGGTCAGCGGCTCGGTGGCGATGAACAGCGTCTTCTTCTGATTGGCAAAATCGGCCACCGCCAAGCCGATGTTGGACAGGAAGGTGCCGACCAGAAACGCGACGTTCTCGCGGGTCAGCAGTTCCTCGGCCACGCGCACCGCATCGCCCGGCGTCGAGCCGTCGTCGCGGAACACGATCTCGAGCTTGCGCCCGCCGAGCACGCCGCCCTTGGCGTTGATCTCCTCCTGCGCCAGCTGCATGCCGTTGCGGTAGGGCACGGCGAAAGCCGCGAAGCGATTGTAGGAGTTGAGCTCACCCACCTTCACCGGTGCTCCCTGCGCCAGTGCGGGCAGGGAGGCTAAGGTCACACCCGATGCGGCCAAGCCCGCCAGCACGGTCCGCCGCAACACAACTTTGCCTTGCATCTTGAACTCCTTCGTCGGGACGCGGCTTGCGGCTGGCCCGAGCCAGCAGGCAAGCTCGATGCTCGACCGACGAGATTACCGATCCCGCCCGGCACCACCAAGCGCGTACTGGAGTCGCATGCGATTGCGGCAGGTCGCGCCCATGGGCGGCTCGCCCGGAAGAACCGCCAGAAGTGCCGCCTGCAAAGAGCCGGCAAATCGTGCTCGAGACACCCTCCCCTGCGCAGCAACCTTGCCTCATGGTAGCATCGGACAGCATGGCTTCACGGCAGATCGCGGGGGGTAGAGGGCATCGCCCGCAGCCGCCCGCGACAAGGAGCGCATATGGACACCAGGAAATACCCGGTCACCAGGACCGAGGCGGAGTGGCGCAAGCTGCTGACGCCCGAGCAGTACGAGGTGATGCGGGAGCACGGCACCGAAGCCCCCGGCAGTTGCGCGCTCAACACCGAGAAGCGCGCCGGCACGTTCGCCTGCGCGGGGTGCGACCAGCCCCTGTTCGTTTCGAAGCGCAAGTTCGAGAGCGGCACCGGCTGGCCGAGCTTCAACGAGCCCGTCCCCGGATCGGTCGAAACGTCGACCGATAGCAGCTACGGGATGATCCGCACCGAGGTGCACTGCAGCCGCTGCGGCAGCCATCTGGGCCACGTGTTCGACGACGGGCCGCCGCCGACCGGCCTGCGCTACTGCATCAATGGCGTAGCCATGAAATTCATGCCTGAATAATGGGCGTCTGCACACGACGCTGCCATGACTATTGTGCGAATAGAGCTACTCCATTGCCCGACGCAGCCTGTGCAAAGCAGCTGTGAAATTTATGCCGCCAATCTGAAACGGGTAATTTCGTCATATAGCCGTCAAACGCTATAGTTGAGTGGCGCGAAAAGCGACCTAATCATCGGAATTTGCACGAGTAATTGACGCAGTTAACACATCGTTAATAATTGCTCCATACCGTGCCAAAAGGAAACCGCAGCGGTTTGCATCGGGCAGAGCGAAATCCGTTGCGTTCTATTATCAACCCGAGTTCCGAATACGCTTCGATCGAAATGCGTTCCAGTGTTCTGGGCCACCCATGCCATCCCATCGCGAGGAGAAAGACGCCATGCTGTTCAACAAGAAGCCGGAAGACGAGTTCGCTACCGATTTCGCACCGAAGCGGTCGACCCCCGCGACGGCCTTTGCGGTAGAGCCTGCAGCGGTACCGTCGTCGCGCAAGCCGACCAGCGCGCCGACGCGCTCCGTGATCGACGCCTGGCTCAACATCTCGGGCAACCTGCAGAGCGAGGGCGAGGTTCAGGTCGACGGGCAGGTTCACGGCGACATCCGCTGCGCCCACCTGACAGTGGGCAAGGATGCTTCCATCGTCGGCAACATCACCGCCGAGGAGGTGGTCGTGCGCGGCAAGGTCAAAGGCGTCATCCGCGCCAACCGCGTCATCCTGCAGGACAGCGCGCGCGTGGACAGCGAGATCTTCCACAAGAGGCTCGCCATCGAGGAGGGCGCGATCTTCGAGGGCCAGTCCCGCCTCCGCCAAGACCCGATGAAGGCCGAGCTGATCGACCTGCATGCGGTCGCCGCCGAGATGAAAGCAACCGAGAAGCCCAACGGCCGGCTGAGCAAGAGCGAGAACGGCGCGGTCGCCGGCTGACGCGAGCGACACGCAAGCGCCACGATGCTGGCGGGCACAGCTCGTCGTGACTTGAAAGGCCACGCCCTCGGGGCGTGGCCTTCTTTGGCGTCCGGACCCGGCGTTTGGATCAGCGGAAGGCTGCGACGCGGGCGGCCTCCTCGGCGATGACGCGAGCATTGTTGAGCTCAGGGCTGCCAGCGATCTCGCCCTTGACCTTGATGAGCGGGCTCGACCACACCGGCAGACGCGGGCAGCCGCCGCAGCTGTCCTTGTAGCTCATGATGTCGCGCCACTTCATCCCGTTGACGAAGCCGTGCCCGTAGGGGAACGGCGCCATGTTCTTGTCGAGCGCGAGGTCGTGGCGGGCGCCGATGATGTGGCCGATCTCGTGCGCCAGCGAGTAGCTGGTGGCCGCGCACTCGTGGTGCACCACCGCGAAGGCCTCCTCGGGATCGGCGTGCACGCGCGTGGCGAGCCCGCAGCCCTTGGGGTCGTCGACGATCAAGATGCTCACGTCGGCCTTGTACTTGTTGCGCAGTCCATGCACCTCCTCCATGTAGCCGTCGCCCTTGTCGGCGAAACGCCACACGTGGTCGAAGTGGGCGCCTTCCTCCACGTAGTCGGTCTGGTAGGCGTGCACGAGCCTTAGCTGGACCTGACCGACGCCGCTGTTGCGGAAGGACTCGTTGGCCTCCTCGATGGAGAGATCGACCAGCTCGCGCTTGACGTCGACGTAGTTGGCCGCCGCCTTCTTGGTGTAGGCCACCAGCACATCGATCACGACCGGCGTCGGGCCCGACTGGGCCTTGCCTTTGGCGCCGGCCATCTTGTCCTTGTCGGCCGCGGCCTTCTTCTTTGTCTTTTTCTTCTTGTCGCCCTGCAGGCTCTTGGGCGGCCGCATGCCCTTCGTGACGGGCCGCATGATGCTGGCGTCGCCCTCGTTGCGCAGCGGATCGTCGCGCAGGTTTGGGTCGTTGCGCATGCGCTCGGGCATCGGCGCATGCTCTTGCGGCATCTTGGACTCGTCCATCTCGACCACCGCCATCATGTCGCCGCCCATGTGCCGGATCGAGTAGATGCGACCCTGGTGCTGCACGTTGCCGGTCATTTTTCCGCCCGGCCACCACATGATGGTCGCCGGCGCGCCCGTGCCTTCCACCTCGCCTCGCCACACGCACATGGCCTTCCTGATGTCGACGCTGGTGCGCACGATGGTGAGCTCGGTCTTGTCGCTCAGCTTGACCTTGATCCTGGCCGCCTGCTGGCTGGTTGCCGGGCCGCCGATGTTGGGGCCGGCGTCCTTGACCAGCGCAAATTCCAGCATCGGCGCCATCGGCGTGGCCATCATGTCCACCCCCATCGTCGCCTTGGAGGACTTGGCCATATCCATCATGTGGTGCTGCTTGTCGGTCATCTTCATGTCGGCGGGCGCGTGGTGGAACACCTCGTTCCAATCGGAGCCGAGCGGCGTGGCGGCCGCGCCGTGCTCGGCAGCCGCCTTCTTGACCGCCTCCACATTCTCCTTCGGCACCTCCCACATCTCGGTCTTGGTGAGGGTAAGCACCTGGCCCCGCGCCTTGCCGGCCTTGCCGATGATGCGCTTGTAGAGCGCCGATCCCGCCGGCGGCAGCTTGGTCATGATCAGCGGCACCCGGTCGGGCGCCTGCTGCGCCAGTACCGCACCCGAGCACAGAGCCAGCGACCCCGCCAGCAGCGGTGCCAGAGCAATCGAGCGTTTCAACAGCATCAGCCCATCCTCCCTTGGCGGCCTGCCAGCCCAGTCTCGACACGGCCCTATCTGCATACGTGACCAGCCGGGATTTGGATGCCACGCAGAGGCGAAACGATACACGTCCCCAGAGGCTGGCAACAGGGCGCGGGCGGCGCCCGCCTAGTACCGCATCCGGTCCAGCCGGTCGAACAGGGACTTGGCATCCTGCTCGTCGCCGGCCAGGCAAGCATCATAGGCGCGCAGCGCCATCCGGCTCACGCCTGCGAGCTGCTCGGGCGTAATCCTGGAATACATCTGCCTCTCACGCTGCTCCCAGAACTGCTTGTAGAGCGTCCCGCAATCCATCCTGCCGTCTGTTTGCAATCCAATCGGCCTCTCGTTCAGCCACACGACGGCTAGCGCAAGGCAGGCGGCAAGCGCCGTGCCGGCCAACGTAAATGCCCAGCGCCGGCCGGAGCGGCTGCGCAGCGGGAGGATCTCGGCGGAGCCGGCAATGCCCGCCTGCCGGCCGGAGATGCGTGCCAGAATGCCCTCGATGAGGTGGGGCGGCGGGGCAATTCCCGGCTCGCGCTCGCTCAACGGCGCAAGCCGGCGCTCCCATGCGGCGATCGCCTCGGCCAGCCGCCGGTCGGTCGCGCGCCGGGCATCGACCTGGGCACGCTCGGCCGGATCCAGCGAGCCGAGCACGTATTCGGCCGCCAAACCATCAATGTCCTCGTCCTCAGTCATCGACCAAGACAGTCCCTGAGCTGCGCAAGGCTACGTCGCAACCATGTCTTCACCGTTGCCACCGGCCGCCCGAGCCGGCGCGCGATCTCCTCGCGGGTCAGCCCGTGGAAGTAGGCGAGCAGCACAATCTCCTTCCTCTCGGCCTCGAGACCCTCGAGGCAGGCCTGAAGCCGGCGCAGCTCCTCGCTGCGCTCGAGGCTAGCGGCCGGGTTGTCGTCGCTCGGTATTTCCAAGAGCTCAGGCGCGTCATCGAGCGACCTCATGGTGGTGCGCCGGGCTTCATCGAGCGCCCGATTGCGCGCTATCGTTGCCAACCACGTGATCGGCGAGCTGGCGGCGGGATCGAAGTCGCCTGCCCGCTGCCACACGCGGACGTAAACCTCCTGCAGGACCTCGTCGGCAAGGTCGGAGCGACCCAAGATACGCACAACGATGCCATAAAGTTTCAGCGAGGTTGCGGCATAGACCGTCTTGAACGCCGCGACGTCACCGTGGGCGGTGCGCTCGAGCGCCTCGATGAGGTCCTGTCTGGACTGGGGCATGCTGCCTCTCACGCCAGGCACCACATGGGTGGATGCATGCTCGGCCACTCCCGCTAGCGTCCCGATCGCGACATTCGTCTTATCGTGCGGCGGGCCCGGAACGAATTTCGCGATCTGAAGGACACTAGCAAATCAATGGTTCCAGTGTGATTCAGATCGAGAAGTCCGCTCACGAACCCAGCCCAGCGCGACGGTGCCGACTTCTCGATCATCACACCAGCTAGCCTCTCGACCAGAACCGCTAAGAGGTCAAGTCGTACGATCGGCGCTACCCGCAAGCCCTATCGGCGCCGGCGCCACCACGGGCTACGGCGCCCGGTGCCCATGGGCAGACCTGTGACAGTCCTGGCTCCTACTTCCAATCGGACGCCAGACCAAGGAACTTTTTTTGGCCGGCATCTGAAACTATCACCGGGCCTGGCTCGTATCTCGGTGCAGCTAGCGGCGGGAGTGCCGACGCAGCTTATGGATAGCTAGGGAGACTACACATGAAGCGTCTCGCATCTGCAGTTCTTGCACTCGCCGTCCTCGCCGCTCCCGGCGGGATCGCGCTGGCGCAGGGTAAGATGGATTGCGGCAAGGCCTACAAGGGCTTCTGGGACAAGATCGAGCGTGAGAAGTATGCCAAGATCTCGCCCGAGCAGCTGGCCGGCGTGAGCCGCATGGCCCTGCGCGCCTACGATGCGTGCCAGGCCGGTGACGAGCTCGATGCCAAGGCTCTGTTCGAGCGGCTCGACAAGATGAAGTTCTGAGGCGCCGGCTCGGGCATTTCGAGCCGACGTTTCAAGCTGTTGCGTGGGCTCCCCGGCATCGGGGGGCCCCGTTTTGCGTCGGCGGTGGATGCTCTTTGATCGGCGCAGATCGGTGCACGATCACGCCAGCCAGTCCGGCAGGCGGTCGAGCCCGATCAGCTCGGCGTAGGTCTGGCGCGGACGCACCACGGCCTGGGCATCCCCCTTCACCAGCACCTCGGGGATCAGCAGGCGCGAATTGTAAGTCGAGGACATGGCCGAGCCGTAGGCGCCCGCCGTCATGAAGGCGAGGAGATCGCCGGCGCCGAAGGGCGGCAGTCTGCGATCGAGCGCGAGATAGTCGCCGCTCTCGCAGATCGGTCCGGCCACGTCCTGCACCAGCGCCACCTTGCGCGAAAGCGCCTCCTCCACCGGCCAGATCTCGTGCTGCGCCTCGTAGAGCGTCGGCCGGATCAGATCGTTCATGGCGGCATCGACGATGAGAAAGGACTTGTTGCGCCCGCGCTTGGCGTAGATCACGCGGGCGACGAGCACACCCGCGTTGGCGACGATCATGCGCCCCGGCTCGAGGCACAGGGTAAGACCGAGATCGCCCAGCGTCTCGCGCACCACCCTGGCATATTCCTGCGGCGAGGGCGGCACGTCGTTGCCCGAGTTGTAGGGCACGCCGAGCCCGCCGCCCAGATCGAGGTGGCGCAGGGCATGGCCGTCGGCGCGCAGCGTCGCCGCCAGCTCACGCATCAGCGTGAAGGCGTTGCGGAAGGGCTGCAGGTCGGTGATCTGGCTGCCGATGTGCATGTGGATGCCGGCAACGGCGATGCCAGGCAGGCGGGCCGCGCTGGCATAGAGGCGCGGGGCGTCCTCGAACGGCACGCCGAACTTGTTCTCGGCCTTGCCGGTCGAGATCTTGGCGTGGGTCTTGGCGTCGACGTCAGGATTGACGCGCAGCGCGATCGAGGCGGTGCGGCCAAGGCTCGCGGCGACCTCGCTCAGGGCTTCGAGCTCGGGCTCAGACTCCACGTTGAAGCCAAGGATGCCTTCGCCGAGCGCATAGGCCATCTCCTCGCGCGTCTTGCCGACGCCGGCGAAGATGATGCGATCCCCGGGCACGCCGGCAGCACGCGCCCGCCTGAGCTCGCCTTCCGACACCACGTCCATGCCGGCACCAAGCCGGGCGAGGGTGGCGATCACGGCCTGATTGGAATTGGCCTTGATGGCATAGCAGATCAGCGTGTCGAGGCCGGCAAAGGCCTGCTGCAAGACGCGGTAGTGTCGCTCCAGCGTCGCGGAGGCGTAGCAGTAGAAGGGCGTGCCGACCTCGTCGGCGACGCGCGCAAGGCTCACGCCCTCTGCATGGAGGACGCCGCCGACATAGCTGAAGTGATGCATGTCAGCGGATCAGGGGGTCGAGGACAGAGCTCTTCTGCGGCACTACCTGCCCCGGAGTGCCGGGGACGGCATCGCCGGTTTCGACCTTTTCACGCGGCGGGGCTTCCAGCGAGCCGCGCACGCCGCAGCCCGCGAGGCTGAGCGCGCCCAGCACCAGCAAGCCAGCTGCAAAAGCAAGCCGCAGACGGCCGTGCATTTGATCCCTGCTCACAATCCACAACGCTTCTTGGCCTGCGAAACCGCTGATGTTCCGAGGCCAATACGCCCTTCTAGCCCCTTCTTTGGGCCTTTTCCAACCGCTTTATCCAGCCACGTGCCATTTTGCGCACGTTCTGTGGCGCCGTTCCCCCATAGCTGGTGCGGCTCCTGACCGAGCTTTCCACGGACAGGACCGCGGCACAATCGGCCGTGATGCGCGGGCAGATGGCCTGCATGGCCTCGAGCGGCAGCTGGTCGAGGGCAAGCCCGCTCGCCTCCGCGGCGGCGACGATGCGGCCCGTGACGTGGTGGGCCTCGCGGAACGGCAGACCGAGGGTGCGTACCAGCCAGTCCGCCAGGTCGGTGGCCGTCGAATAGCCGGCCGAGGCCGCGGCCCGCATGGCCTCCCCATTGGGCTCCAGGTCCTCCACCATGCCGGTCATGGCGGCAAGGCCCAACCGCAGGCTCGCCAGGGCGTCGAAGGTGGCCTCCTTGTCCTCCTGCATGTCCTTGGCGTAGGCGAGCGGCAGGCCCTTCATGACGATGAGCAGCCCCTGGAAGGCGGCGGCGATGCGCCCGACCTTGGCGCGCACCAGCTCGGCCGCATCGGGATTGCGCTTCTGCGGCATGATCGAGGAGCCGGTGGTGAACTTGTCGGAGAGGCGCACGAATGCGAACTGCGGCGTCATCCAGATGATGATCTCCTCGGCGAGGCGGGAGAGGTGCATAGCCGCGACCGCCGCCGCTGCCAGCGTCTCGAGCGCGAAGTCGCGGTCGGCCACCGCGTCGAGGGAGTTGGCGGCCGGCCGCGCGAATCCCAGCGCCTCGGCCGTCATGTGCCGGTCGATTGGGAACGACGTGCCCGCAAGCGCGGCCGATCCCAGCGGACATTCGTTGAGCCGCGCGCGCGCATCGGCGAGGCGGCCGCGGTCGCGGGCGAGCATTTCAACGTAGGCGAGGAGGTGGTGGCCGAAGGTGACGGGCTGGGCCGGCTGCAGGTGCGTGAAGCCCGGCATCACCAGGTCGGCATGCGCCTCCGCCTTGCGCGCCAGGGCGAGTTGCAGAGCCGCAAGCGCCGCCTGCGCGCCGTCGATCCAGTCGCGCACCCAGAGGCGGAAGTCGGTCGCCACCTGGTCGTTGCGCGAGCGGGCCGTATGCAGCCGACCTGCCGGCTCGCCGATCAGCTCCTTGAGGCGGCTCTCCACGTTCATGTGCACGTCCTCGAGCGCGCGTGAGAAGGTGAATTTCCCCGCCTCGATCTCCTCCAGCACCCGCCCGAGGCCGGCGCCGATCTTCCTGGCGTCGTCCTTGGAGATGATGCCCCTGGCGGCCAGCATGGCGGCGTGCGCCATTGAGGCGCGGATGTCCTGGGGCGCCAGAGCCTTGTCGAAGCCAATGGAGGCGTTTATCTCCTCCATGACCTCGGCAGGCGACATGGAGAAGCGGCCACCCCACATCTTGTTGGCGGTCTTGTCGGTCACGAGGTTGCCTTGAGCCAGGGTTGCTGGTGCGCGAGCCGGGAATAGAGATGGTAGCCGAGAAGCCACGACCGGGCGCCGCCAGAGCACGGCTGTCGACGGCGCTGTGGGCCGCAGGCATCGCCGCGCTGGCGGGCTTCGTGAGCGTATACGTGACGCTGGGCCGTTCTGACAACGCCGTTCGCCCGGCAGCCAAGGCGGTTGCCCCCTCCGAAGCGGCGAGCGGCCCGCTGAACCGGGGGCAGATGGCAGCCTTCGTATTCCGCAAGGCGCCAGAGGAGCTGCCCGAGGTCAAATTCCTCGATGCCAACGCCAAGGAAAAGACGCTGGCCGACTGGGGCGGCAAGGTCGTTCTCCTGAACCTGTGGGCAACCTGGTGTCTGCCCTGCCGCAAGGAGATGCCGGCGCTCGACCGGCTGCAGCGGGAGCTGGGCTCCGACAAGTTCCAGGTGGTGGCGGTGGCCGTGGACCGCTCGGGGTTGGCCGGCGCCCGCAAGTTCCTGGACGAGGCCAAGGCGTCGGATCTTGCGCTCTACGCCGATCCGAGCGCGCGCATGGCCGCCACGCTGCGTGCGGCGGGCCTGCCGGCCACCCTGCTCCTAGATGGGCGTGGCCGAGAAATCGGCCGCCTGCTCGGCCCCGCCGAGTGGGACGGCGCGGACGCCAAACGACTGATCGCGGGGGCGGTGCCCTAAGTTGCCTGGTCTTCGCGGAAGTGGATGGCCCTCCCGGCGGTCGTCCGCATTGATCGGCAACAATGCCGCGCCGGGTAGGCCGGTCGATTGCAAGCACATGCGGGTCGGGCTCTAAGCTCAAAGATCAGGATCGGGTCCACCGACGCCATGCCGACATCTGCGACTTCCGGGACCGCGCGGCTGACGATCTTCGTCGCCTCGGGAATGTTTGTCGCGCTCATGGTCGGCGCGTGGCTGCGTCCGCTGGCGCTGCCGGACGAGGGCCGTTATGTCGGCATCGCTCTGGAGATGGTGTTGTCGGGCGATTGGCTGGTGCCGACGCTCGATACGCTCCCCCACTTCCACAAGCCCCCGCTCTTCTACTGGCTGACCGGCGCGTCACTTGCGACCTTCGGCATCAACGAATGGGCCGCCCGTCTCGCATCGCTGCTTGCCGCCTGCGGGTCGGCATTTGCCGTGTTCCTGTTCGTGCGCCGCTTCGTGGCCCAAAGCCAGGCCTGGCTCACGCTGCTGGTTCTCGTGACCACGCCGTTCTTCTTTGGCGGAGCGCAATTTGCCAACCTCGACATGCTGGTGACGGCCTGCGTCGCCTGCACCGTCCTATGCGCGGCCGGCGCGGTGCTGGCGGCCGACGGCGATCGGCCCCGGCGCTGGCCGCTGGCGGGCGCCTATGGCTTTGCCGCCCTGGGATGCCTCGCCAAGGGCTTGATCGGCGCCGTCATCCCCGGGCTCGTGATCGTGGCTTGGCTCGTGGTCACGGGAAAAAGGGCGATGATCCTCCGCCTCGTGTGGTTGCCCGGATTGGCCCTATTTCTCTTGATCGTCGTGCCGTGGTTTGCGCTCGTCGAGGCGCGCTACCCAGGCTTCCTCACCTATTTCTTCATTCATCACCACTTCGAGCGCTTCGTGACGCGCGAGTTCAACAGTCACGAGCCCTTCTGGTTCTATCTGCCGATCTTCGCGGTCGCGACGCTCCCTTGGAGCCTCTTTCTTCTCCCCGCCGTGCGCAAGCCGCAAGACGGCGATGGCTTGCCGGCGCAGGTGCATTCGCTGATGTGGCTCTGGCTCGCAATCACGCTCGTGTTCTTCTCCATCCCGGCTTCCAAGCTCATCGGCTACGTGCTCATTGCGGTTCCGCCGTTTGCGGTCCTCGCCGCCGATGGACTGGCGCGCTTCTCCCGCGCGCGGGGGGAGGCGCAGCGGCGGACAACCAGCGTGGCTGGAGTTGCAATGCTTCTGTGCGCAGCCGCGTTCGCAGCGGCGCTCGCCTACAAGCCGGACCATACCAAGGAGCTGGCGGCCGCCATCCGGCCCCTGCTGAAATCCGAGGGGGGCCAGATCGTCGCCCTGCACAACTATCCCTTCAGCCTGCCGTTCTATCTGCGGCGTCGGCAGGCAATGCGGGTGGTGGAGAATTGGAGCAACGCGCGACTGCTGGAAAAGGACAGCTGGCCGCGCGAGCTGCACGAGGCCGCGACCTTTGCGCCCGCTCGCGCCCGCGCGGTCTTGGGCAATCCGGAGAGTGTGGGTCCCCTGCTCGCGTGCTCCAGCCGGCCTGTGTGGATCATAGCCTCCAAGAGCACGGCGACTGCCTACCCTGAGCTCGCACGCCTGCAGCCGATCGGGTCCTTCGGCCAGTACACCGTCTGGCGCAGCACGCCGTCTCCAGCGGCGCATCAGCGGTCGGACTGCGGGCCTTAGCAGTCGGCGCCAGACCTCTATCCGCTAGTGGACCGCGACCTGATCTGATCGCTGACGTTCGGGGGAGAGCCCTTAACGGAATTGCAAGGCGGCGGCTGTCTAACCTCGGTCGTGGCGGTGATGTACCGCACGGCAAAATCGAGCACATGGTAGAGCAGAATCGAGAAGCCCCGCCCGGCGCCGAGAGCGAGGCGGCGAGGCTGCGGGCTCTTTACGCCTACGACGTCTTGGACACGCCGTCGGAGGAAACCTTCGATCGCATCACGCGCTTGGCCAAACAGGCGTTGCAGGCTCCGATCGCCATGATCTCCCTGATCGATCGCGACCGCCAATGGTTCAAGTCGCGGCAGGGAGTTGAGATTGCGCAAACACCTCGCGACGTGTCCTTCTGCACGCACACCATTTGCCGCGACGAGCCGCTGATCGTGCGCGACGCGCTCGACGATGCGCGGTTCAGCAGCAGCCCGCTGGTCACCGGCAAGCCGCATATCCGCTCCTATTTCGGCGTGCCGCTGCGCACGCCCAGCGGACACAACATCGGCGCCCTGTGCGTCAACGACGTCAAGCCGCGCGACGTGACCAAAGACCAGCTCCAGGTGCTGCAGGACCTGGCTCGACTGGTCGTCGACGAGCTCGAGCTGCGCAAGCTCGCCACCGTCGACAGCCTGACCGGCGCCATGACCGCGCGTGCGTTCCTGGCCGAGGCCTGCAGGGAGGTCGAGCGCGCCCAGCGGCACACGCGCAGCCTCGCCTGCATTCTCCTCGACATCGATCACTTCAAGGCCGTCAACGACACGTTCGGCCACGCCGCCGGCGACCTCGTTCTGGCCAAGGTCGTGGCCGCCTGCCGGTCCAAGCTGCGGGCCGCCGATCAGATCGGGCGGCTCGGCGGCGAGGAGTTCGCTATCCTGCTGCCCGAGACCGGAGTCGCCGCCCGGCGGGTGGCCGAGGGACTGCGCGCCACCATCGCGGCGCTGGTGGTCGTGCACATGGCGCAAGCCATTCGCGTCACCGCAAGTTTCGGCGTCGCGCAATTGTCGCCGATCGATTGCGATTTCAGAAGCATGCTGGCCAGGGCCGACAAGGCCCTCTACCTGGCCAAGGATGCGGGACGCGACGAGGTCATGTGCCTGGACGCCGACGGCCCGGCGGCATTGCCGAGCCGGCAACCGGACGCGGCCCGCACGCGCCAGGGGCTCCCGGCCGAGCTGGCCGGCAAGGATCAGGGATAGAACACCGGCTAGCCTGCTGCGCATTCGGCCCGCAGGAGAGACCATCGACGAAGGCAGCGGCGAGCTACACGGCCGTGCGGCGGTGGCCTTCGTCGTTCAAACGCGAATTGTTCCGATTGACAGCGGATGCGGGCTCGCGCCAGAAACTTGGCCCATGCCAGACACCAACCTGCAGTCCGTCATCGAAGGCGCCTGGGACCGGCGCGAATCCGTCAGCTCCACCACCCGCGGAGAGGTGCGCGATGCCGTCATCGCGGCGCTCGACCGGCTCGACAGCGGCGAGGCCCGCGTGGCCGAGAAGACGGCGGGCCGCTGGGTGGTGCATCAGTGGCTCAAGAAGGCCGTGCTCCTTTCCTTCCGCCTCAACGACATGGAGCTGATCGCAGGCGCGCCAGGCGGCGCCGGCTGGTGGGACAAGGTGCCCTCGAAATTTTCGGGCATGACCGCCGAAGCCTTCAAGACGGCCGGGTTCAGGGCCGTTCCCGGCGCCGTGGTGCGGCGCTCGGCCTATATCGCCCCCGGCGTCGTGCTGATGCCCTCCTTCGTCAACCTGGGGGCCTACGTCGGCGCCAACTCCATGGTCGACACGTGGGCAACCGTGGGCTCCTGCGCCCAGATCGGCAAGA
This sequence comes from uncultured Alphaproteobacteria bacterium, assembly GCA_963738065.1. Classification (GTDB taxonomy): domain Bacteria; phylum Pseudomonadota; class Alphaproteobacteria; order Rhizobiales; family Hyphomicrobiaceae; genus AWTP1-13. The sequence continues at coordinate 227,658 of CAVTVO010000005.1, read as the reverse complement.
ACGTGCACCTCTCCGGCGGGCGTCGGCATCGGCGGCGTGCTGGAGCCGTTGCAGGCCAATCCGACCATCATCGAGGACAACTGCTTCATCGGCGCCCGCTCGGAGGTGGTGGAGGGCGTGGTGGTGGGCGAGGGCTCGGTGCTGGCGATGGGCACCTTCATCGGCGCCTCCACCAAGGTCGTCGAACGCGCCAGCGGCAAGATCCACATCGGCGAGGTGCCGCCCTACTCGGTGGTGGTGCCGGGCTCGCTGCCGAGCAAGCCCTACGCCAGCGGCGAGCCCGCGCCCTCGCTCTACTGCGCCGTGATCGTCAAGACCGTGGACGAGAAGACGCGCGCCAAGACCAGCATCAACGAGCTGCTGCGGGACTGACCCCAGCCGGCGCGTTTCTCAGGGCCCTGTGTCCGCGCTCAGCTGCAGCCCTTGACGCATTTGCCGGCGCCGTTGAACTCCATCGTCTTGCCGCTCAGCGGCACATGGACCGGCACCTTGGTCGCCTTGATGAAGGTCGCCGTGCGCGTGTTCGGCAGCACCTTGCCGCCCTTGGTCGCGGGCTCGTTGGCGTGCGAGCAGATCACCGACGTGGGCTGCACCATGTCGTTGATCACCCAAGCAGCCTCCGTCGGGCCGGTGGTGAACACGTCGCCGATATTCATGACCGCAAGCTTCGCCTTGTAGTAGTCGTGCACGACGAGCTTCTGCTCGGAGGTGATGCCGGTGTCGCCGGAGAGATAGGCAACCAGCCCATTGGAGAATTTGAGCACGTAGCCGGTGGGCGGGCCGAGCGAGATGGTCAACCCGTTGTCGGCCACCTGCTTGGCCAGATCGCCTTCGAGGAAGGCGTCGGCGAGGCCATTGCTGTGCACTGCCGGCACCGTGGTGACGGTAACGCCGCCGACCTTGCGCTGGGCGCCGAAACGAACGAGCACGGACTGCGAGGCCTGCCCGCCGGCGGCGGCAATCTTCTTGGCAAAGAAGGAGCCCATCTCCGAGCCGACAAGCAGCTGGGCCTTCTTGGCGACAACGATGTTCACGGTGTTGGACGCTAGAAGCGTCGACCGAAGCGTTGACCGGGCTTGGAAACTCTCCTAGGCAAGCGCGATGGAGGCAGCCCGTAGCTATCGCGCGCTCGACGCCAACAAGGTCATCGAGACGATCGCCCTTCTGGGCCACCGCATCAGCGAGCGGTTTGCCGGCGCGGGCCTCGCCGAGGTGTGCGCCGAGCTGCTCCTGATCGCCCGCGAGAGCTCCGCCAGGGCGGAGAAGATTTCGCGCCGCAACATCCCGCTGCAGGCGGCCGTCCTCGTGCTGCTCGTGGCGGGTCTGGGCGGCCTCGTCTGGATCGCCAGCCTGATCGACTTCACACGCACGTCCGCCGACAGCGTCTACAGCGTCCTGCAGGGTCTCGAGGCCGCGGCCAACCTCATGGTGCTGTTGGGCGCGGCCCTGTTTTTCCTGGTGACGGTCGAGGTGCGGCTCAAGCGGCACAGGGCGCTCCGCGCCCTGCACGAGCTGCGCTCCATCGTCCATGTCATCGACATGCACCAGCTCACCAAGGACCCGAGCACGATCGTGAGTGTCGCCGGCAAGACGGCGTCATCGCCGGCGCGCACGCTGTCGCGCTTCGAGCTGACGCGCTATCTCGACTACTGCTCCGAGATGCTGTCGCTGACGGCCAAGGTGGCAGTGCTGTTCACCCAGGACTTCCCCGATCCGATCGTCACCGAGGCGGTGAGCGACATCGAGCGCATCGCCGCCGGGCTGTCGCAGAAGATCTGGCAGAAGATCATCATCCTGGAGTCGCTGGGTCCGCAAGAGAAGCCGGTGGGCAGTGGGTAGGCGGCGCAAAGCTGGAACGAGGACAACGCATGACCGACGACTGCCGAGTGTCTCCTACCGACATGCCTGTGCGCTGGCGCAGGCGCTGATCCGCTGCGAGAGCGTGACGCCCGCGGAAGGCGGCGCGCTGACGCTTGCTGCAGAGCGTGCTGACGCCGGCGGGCTTCACGCTGCCACCGCCTGACGTTGACCGAGCCCGGCACGCCGGACGTCGAGAACCTCTATGCGCGCCTGGGCTCCGGCGGCCCGCACCTCTGCTTTGCCGGGCATACCGACGTCGTGCCGCCGGGCGACGAGGCGGCCTGGACGCACCCGCCGTTCGGCGGCCGAGATCGCCGACGGCGTGCTCTACGGCCGCGGCGCGGTCGACATGAAGGGCGGCATCGCCTGCTTCGTCGCCGCCGCACTCGAGCTACTTGCAGGACAACGGCGGCTTGAGGCGCGGCTCGCTGTCGTTCCTGATCACGGGCGACGAGGAGTGGCCCGCCATCAACGGCACGCCCAAGCTGCTCGACTGGCTGAAGGCGCGGGGCGAGACGCTCGATGCCTGCCTCGTGGGCGAGCCTGCCAGCGCCAAGGCGGTCGGCGACGAGATCAAGATCGGCCGGCGCGGCTACGTCAATGCCGAGCTCGTCGTGCAGGGCAAGCAGGGCCACTCCGCCTACGCCGACCGCGCCGAAAACCCGATCCCCAAGCTCGCGCGCATCATCGACCGGCTGTCCGCGACGCCGCTCGACCAAGGCACGCCCCACTTCCAGCCCTCGAGCATGCAGGCCACCATCATTTCGGTGCCCAACACGGCGACCAACGTCATCCCCGGCTCGGCGCGGCCAACTTCAACATCCGCTACAACGACGCTGCACACGCGCGGCGAGCCTCGAAGCCTGGGTCCGCGGCCAGCTGCGAGAAGGCCGCCAGCGAGGTCGGCGCCCGCTTCTCGCTCACTTCGAGGGCACGGGCGACGTCTTTCTCACCAAGCCCGGGCCGCTGGTCGAGACCATGGAAGGCGGCCATCGAGACGGTCACGGGGCGCACGACCGGCGCTCACGACCAACGGCGGCACGTCGGATGCGCGCTTCATCAAGGATTTTTGCCCCGTCGTCGAGTTCGGCCTCGTCAACGCGACCGTCCATCAGGTCGACGAGCACGTGCCCATCGCCGACCTCGACGACGCTGACGGCGCATCTATCGGGCGCTTCATCGACAGGTATTTTGCAGCGTAACAGTCGCGTCCAGCCCTGATCACAAGCAGGAATTGGGTCGAATCGAGGCTGTGGTGGGCCGATGGTCCGCTCGTCCGCCCACACACGCCAGGAGGTTCGATCATGAGTTTCCGCATCAAAGGTCTGCCGGCCGAGCATTTCGAGCATCTTTTCGCGCTATCGGACGAGGAACTCGCCAAACACGGCGCTGTCCGGCGCATCGCCGACGGCCGGCAGCCGGGCTTTCCATGCCGCGTCGGTCTCAGCGACGCGCAGCCGGGCGATGAGCTGCTGCTCGTCAACTACGAGCATCATCCCGTCGATTTGCCGTACCGCATGCGGTTTGCCGTTTACGTGCGCAAGGGCGACACGACCTATGACGCGGTCGACGAGGTGCCCGAGCAGCTGCGCACGCGCACATTGGCGGTGCGGTCCTTCGACGACGAGGGCATGATGGTGGGCAGGGAGCTGGTCGAGGGGCGGGAGATCGAAGGGGCCATAGAAAGGCTCTTCGGCGCGCCAGAGGCTCGCTACCTCCATGTCCACTTTGCCGCGCCCGGGTGCTATGCGGCCAAGGTCGAGCGGATCTGAAGCACCGCCGAGCGCCGCACGCCACGGTGTCGGGCCAAGGCCCGACACCACCTCACATCGTCGCGCCGATCTGCCAGGGCACGAACTCGTTGTCGCCGTAGCCCAGCAGCTCGCTCTTGGTCTTCTCGCCGGAGGCGACGCGCAGGATCGTGTCGAATATCTCCTCGCCCTTGGCCTCGATCGACACGCCGTCGAGGATGTCGCCGCAGTTGATGTCCATGTCGTCGAGCATGCGGCGGTAGATGTCGTGGTTGGTGGCGAGCTTGATCGAGGGCGTCGGCTTGCAGCCGTAGGCCGAGCCGCGCCCCGTGGTGAAGCACAGCACGTTGCAGCCGCCCGCCACCTGGCCGGTGGCGGCGACGGGGTCGTAGCCCGGCGTATCCATGTAGACGAAGCCCTTGGCCGTCACCGGCTCGGCGTAGCGGTAGACCTCGGTCAGCGTGGTGGTGCCGCCCTTGGCGGCCGCGCCCAGCGACTTCTCCAGGATGGTGGTGAGGCCGCCGGCCTTGTTGCCGGGCGAGGGGTTGTTGTCCATGGAGCCATCGTTCCTGGCGCAGTAGCCCTGCCACCAGTTGATGATGTCGACGAGCTTCTCGCCCACCTGCGCGTTGCGCGCGCGCCGCGTCAGCAGGTGCTCGGCGCCATAGATCTCCGGCGTCTCCGACAGGACGGCCGTGCCGCCGTGGCGCACGAGCATGTCGACCGCGGCGCCGAGCGCCGGGTTGGCGGTGATGCCGGAATAGCCGTCGGAGCCGCCGCACTGCAGCGCCAGGCACAGCTCGCTCGCGCTGATCGTCTCGCGCCTCACCTTGTTCGCGAGCGGCAGCATCTCCCTGACTGCGGCCCACGCCGGCCTCGATGGTCTTCTTCGTGCCGCCGGTGTCCTGGATCGTCATGGTGCGGAAGTTGTCGCCCTCGATCAGGCCGTATTTCTCCTTGAGCCGCTCGATCTGGAACACCTCGCAGCCGAGCCCCACGATCAAGGCGGCGGCGAGGTTGGGGTGGCCGGCATAGCCCCACTGCGTGCGCTCGAGCGCGTCGTAGCCCTCGCCCTTGGCCGGCCAGCCCGCAGCCGGTGCCGTGCACGAACGAGACGACGCCGTCGACGTTGGGGTATTGGGCGAGGATGCCCGAGCGAGTGACGGCCTCGGCCATGAAGCGGGCCACCGAGGCCGAGCAGTTCACGCTGGTGAGAATGCCGATGTAGTTGCGCGTGCCGGCCTTGCCGTTGGCGCGGCGGAAGCCTTCGAAGGTGGCGCGCTGCGCGGCCGGCAGCAGCGTCTCCTCGCGCGCATCCTGGGCGAAGGCGTAGTCGCGCTCGAACTCGGCGAACGAGCAGTTGTGGGTGTGCACGTGGGCGCCCGGCGCGATGTCCTCGGTGGCAAAGCCGATGATCTGCCCGAATTTCAGCACCGGCTGGCCCTTGGCGATGCGGGCTGGCCGCCATCTTGTGCCCGCGCATGATGCGCGCGCGTCGCCGTCACGCCCTGCACGGACGTGCCGGGCTCGACGCTGTCGACCGCCGACGATGATGTTGTCGCGGGCATTCAGCCGCAGCGTGCGCGGGCCTTCTTCTCCGGCCTGTCCTGCATGGGCGCCTCCCGAGGTTTGCGGCATGATGCGGACGCCACCGGCTCTAACACCATAGGTGACCAGTTTCTGGAGAGAAACACCCGCTTCCACGCTCTGTCCGTGATCGTCCGGCCATGCGATCCGGCAGACGGGCATGTGGTGCCATGGTGTCAGTTCCGGAGTGTCCGCACACAAGAGACCCGGCCAGACAGCGCCGCGCGGACGCCTTTACGCAAGCAGGCGGGGAGCCATGGTGTCAGACCCGGAGGGTCTGACACCAGGAAACACCCATGAACCTCTCATCCATGCTTCGCGAGCGCGCGGCCGCCGGCCGGCCGGTGCGCATCGGCCAGATCGGCGCCGGCAAGTTCGGCACCATGTTCCTCTCGCAGGTGCGCCTGACGACGGGCATGCACTTGGCCGGCCTCGCCGACCTGATGCCGCAGCGCGCGCGCGAGCGCATGCTCGAGGTCGGCTGGCCCAAGGAGCAGACGCAAGCCAAGTCGATGGCCGATGCGCTCGAGACCGCCAAGACCTTCGTCACCGACGACGCCATGGCCGTCATCTCCCATCCCGAGATCGAGGTGGTGATCGAGGCGACCGGCGACCCCGCGACCGGCATCCGCCTGTGCCAGGCGGCGATCGCCCACGGCAAGCACATCGTGATGGTCAACGTCGAGGCCGACGCGCTGGCGGGGCCGCTGCTGGCGCGGCAGGCGCGCGAGAAGGGCGTGGTCTACTCGCTGGCCTGGGGCGACCAGCCCGCCCTCATCTGCGAGCACGTCGACTGGGCGCGCGCCTGCGGCTTCAAGGTGGTCGCTGCCGGCAAGGGCACGCGCTACCACCCGACCTACCACCGCTCCAATCCCGACACCGTGTGGGAGATCCTCGACCAGTATCTCAAGATCAAGGATCGCAGCCACATCAACCCCAAGATGTTCAACTCCTTCGTCGACGGCACCAAGTCGGGGATCGAGATGACGGCCGTGTGCAACGCCACGGGCCTGGTGCCGCAGTCCGGCGGGCCTGGGCTTCCCACCCTCCTCGCGCTTCGAGCTGGCCGAGGTGTGCAAGCCCAAGGCACAAGGCGGCACATTGGAGAAGGCGGGCGTGACCGAGGTCGTCTCCTCGCTCTATCGCGACGGCAAGGACGTGCCGCACCACCTGGCGATGGGCACCTACGTTGTCGTCGAGAGCGACAGCGCCTACGCGGGGCAGTGCTTCGTGGAGTACAACTGCCTGCCCGACAAGAGCGGGCAGCTATGCCGCCCTCTACCGCCCCACGCACATGATCGGCCTCGAGCTCGGCATCTCTGTGGCCTCGGCCGCACTCCGCAAGGAGCCGACGGGAGCGCCGGTGTGCTTCAACTCCGACGTGGTGGCCACGGCCAAGCGCGCCATCAAGAAGGGCGAGGTGCTGGACGGCGAAGGCGGCTTCTGCGTATGGGGCCGGCAGACCCCGGCCGACGTGTCGCTGAAGGAGGGCTATCTGCCGCTCGGCCTGGCGCATGGCGTGGCCCTCACGCGCGACATCGCCGAGGGCCAGCCCCTGCGCTGGTCCGACGTCGCCTTCGATGCGACCGCCGACGCCGTCAAGGTGCGCCGCGAGATGGAGGCGCTATTCTCCCTCTCCCCGCAAGCGGGGAGAGGGTCGGGGTGAGGGCAGCGGCACACGCCGGAGCAAGCGTCGGCCGCTCATCCTAACCCTCGCCCCATCGAAATAACGGGGCGAGGGAAACGACACGAGAAGGAGAAGCGCAATGGCCAAGGCCGGGGGGAATGCGCGGGTCGCGCTCGTCACGGGGGCTGCGTCGGGCATCGGTCTCGCAACCGCCAAGCGCCTGTTGGAAGCGGGCTGGAAGGTCGCCGCCGTCGATCGCGACGAGAAGGCGCTGGCGGTCGCGGCCCGTGAGCTGGGCCAACCCAGGCGCGTCTTTACCTCGCCGCTCGACGTCACGGACGAGCCGGCAGCGGAGAAAGTCGTCGCCATGGCGGCAGAAGCGCTTGGCGGCCTCGACGGCGTGCTCAACTCGGCCGGGATCGCCGCCGACATCCACGCGCTCGAGACGCCGGTTGCCCTCTTCCGCAAGATCCTCGACGTCAACGTGGTCGGCACCTTCATCGTCGCCCGCGCCGCCGCGCGCATCATGAAAGACCGCGGCGGGGGATCAATCGTCAACATCAGCTCCATCTCGGGCGTGCGCGGCAGCAAGGGGCGCAGCGCCTACGGCTCCTCGAAGGGGGCGGTGATCGTGCTCACCCAGGTGCTGGCCAACGATCTCGGCCGCTACGGCATCCGCGTCAACGCCGTGGCGCCGGGCCCTGTCGAGACGCCGATGGTGAGGGAAATGCACTCGGCCAGCGACCGGAAATTATGGATGCGCTACCTGCCGCTGCGCCGCTACGGCACGCCGGAGGAGATCGCCAGCGCGATCGAGTTTCTGCTCGACGGCACGCGCTCGGGCTATATCACCGGCGAGATCCTCGGCGTCGACGGCGGATTCCGCGGCGCCGGCGTCATGCTGGATTGATGTCCGCGACGGGGTCGCTCTGACACTGTTCTGTCAGTAGCCAGCAACCGCCCGCGGCGCTACCGTCGCACCGGCTCGACACGACGACCTGCCAACGCGCAGCGAGGGAGAAACCGCCCATGCCCACCACTGCCGAGAAGCGCGCCGCCTTCCGCCGCCTGCACGAGAGCGGCTGCTTCGTCATCCCCAACCCCTGGGACATCGGCACCACGCGCTATCTCCAGAGCATGGGCTTCAAGGCGCTGGCGACGACGAGCGCCGGCTTTGCCTGGTCGCGCGGCTTTGCCGACGGCGGGGTGCCGCGCGACATGATGATCGACCACATCGCCGAGCTCTCCGCCGCCGCCGACGTGCCTATGAACGCCGACTTCGAGGGCGGCTATGCGCACGAGCCGGAAGGCGTGGCGGAGAGTGTCCGCCTGTGCTGCGCAACCGGCGTCTCAGGCCTGTCGATCGAGGACTTCACCGGCGACCGCGCCAAGGCGCTCTACGACTTCGACATGGCCGTGGCGCGCATCAAGGCCGCGCGCGCCGCCATCGACAAGGCCGGCGGCGACGTGCTGCTGACGGGGCGCAGCGAAGGCTTCATCCGCGGCCTGCCCGACCTCGAGGAGACCATCCGCCGGCTCAAGGCCTATTCGGCAGCCGGCGCCGACTGCCTCTACGCGCCCGGGATCTCGACGCGCGAGCAGATTGCGGCCGTGGTCAAGGGCGTGGCGCCAAAGCCCGTCAACCTGCTGGTGGGCGGCCCCAGCGAGTTGACGGTTGCCGACATTGCGGGCCTCGGCGTGCGCCGCATCTCCGTCGGCGGGGCGCTGGCGCGGGCCGCATGGGGCGGCACCATGCGCACCATCAAGCAGATCGCGGAGGGCGGCAGCTTCAAAGGCTTCGCCGATGCGGCCCTCGGCGCCGACATCGTCAAGGGATTGAAGTAGGGCGCAGTCTCCTTCTCCCCGCTTGCGGGAGGAGGGGACGCTACGCGTCGAAGAATACCGTCTCGTCCTTGCCCTGCAGCCGGATGTCGAAGCGCAGCAGACCTGGCTTACCGGGATCGGGCTTGGCCATCAGCGTGTCGCGACGCTCCGCGGGCACCAGAGCCAGGATCGGATCGGCGGCATTGGCGGGGTCGCCGGCGAAGTAGATGCGCGTGAACAGGCGCTTCAAAAGACCGCGCGCGAGAATGCCGACATTGATGTGCGGGGCCTGCGCCTTGCCGTCGGGGCCCGGCACCTGCCCCGGCTTGACGGTCGAGAACCCGAACGCGCCCTCCTTGGAAGTCGCGCACCGGCCAAATCCGCGAAAGGAGTTGGACGCGACCTGCCGGCCGTCGGCGGGATGGGCGTAGCGCCCCTGGTGGTCGGCCTGCCACAGCTCGACCAGCGCGTCGGGCAGCACGTTGCCCTCGCCGTCGAAGACGCGGCCCTCGATGCGGATATGGGTCCCGGGCATGCTGGCATCGGCAACGGCACTGCTGAAGATTTCGCGCACGCCGTACTCCCCCTGCACCAGGCCGATGTGCAGGAACGGGCCGACCGTCTGGGATGGCGTGCGCTCAGGCATGGTCGGGGTCCATCGGTGTGGCGCTGGGGCCCCTCAGCACGATGTCGAAGTTGTAGGCCAGCGCCCATTCGGGCTTGGTTGCGGCGAGATCGAACTGGCACACCATGCGCTCGCGCGCTTTTGCATCCGTCACGGAATTGAAGATCGGGTCCTGGTAGAACAGCGGATCGCCAGGAAAATACATCTGCGTGACGAGCCGCGTCAGGAACGACGGGCCGAACAGCGAGAGGTGGATGTGGGCCGGACGCCAGGCGTTGGCGTGGTTGCGCCAGGGATAGGCGCCGGGCTTGACGGTGGTGAACCGATAAGCGCCGCTGGCGTCGGTGACGACGCGGCCGGCGCCGGTGAAATTGGGATCGAGGGGCGCCGGATGCTGGTCGACGGGGTGGATGTAGCGGCCCGCGGCGTTGCACTGCCAGATCTCGACCAGCGAGTTGGGCACGGGGCGCCCGGCCTCGTCCAGCACGCGGCCCTTGACGATGATGCGCTCGCCGAGGGGCTCGCCGGCGTGTTGGGTGGTGAGGTCGGCTTCCTCCGGTTTGACGTCGGAGTGACCGTAGACGGGGCCGGTGATCTCCGAGAGTGTCTGCGGGATCATGACCAGCGGCTTACGCGGCGAGCGCACCACGGTCGATTTGTAGTCGGGGGAGAGATAGGGTGGGTCGGCGGCGTTGCCGGCGCGTGAGTAGGTGTCTTGCATCGCGCTTGCGCTCCTCCATCGTCTTCGCCGGCATCATGTCCGCGCGGGCGATCACGTGCGTGCAGCTCTCGAACGCGGCCCGGTCACCGTCGCGCACGACCCCGGCGACGTCGCCGGAAAGAGAGAGAAAATTGGCCATGGGCGGGTCTATGCCGGAGGGGTCTGAGCCACCCTTGTTATGGCCGCGGGAGGGTCGAAGGCAAGATCATTTCGGCGGCACGATCGCATACCCGATCGCGAGGTCGCCGCTTCCTTCCATCCGTCTCCAGTGGAATCGCTCCTCTCCGGTGCGCCGACCTGCCATCAGGGGTTTCAGCTGGCCCGGAATTCTCTGAGAGGTGGCATTCCAGACGATCAACATGCCCTCCCGCGAGATGCGTTCGGGCGTGATCCAGGGGGAGTAGTCGAGGTTGCCGCGGTTGAGGATGGATGGCCGGTCCTTGGCCGTGATGCCGACGAGCCCGGCGATCCAGTCGTCGCCCGCAATGATGCGGAGCGGCCGCCCGGTCTCGCGCGTCCAGAGGGCGACGAACCGCTTGGAGATTGCCGCCTGCGGCCAGGTCACCCGCAAGGGAGCGCCGGCACGCGATGGTCCGATCTTGACGACGGCGGCATAGGCCGACGGCACGACGACGAGAACGACCGCGGCGGCGGCCGCGATGCGGCGCAGGGCAACGTTGTCGAAGCGGTCGTTGGTCAGCGCGACCGCAAGAATGCCGGCAAGGTTGAACATCGAGCTGCCCCAGGCAGATTTCAGATTGGAGCCGGAGACGAGCCCGGCGACGGCAGCGATCGCCAGCGGCCCGAACGTCAAGGCCACCAGATAGGCCAGAGCGCGTGGAGCCACTGAAGCCGGCGGCGGCTCGGCGGCCGGCTTGCGGGCAAAGAACGGGCCCACCAGCCCGGAGTAGGCGAGTATCGCCAGCACGCCGGAAAGGTTGAGCGCCACGCTCAGGAAAAACACGGGAAGACCGCCCACGCTCGATTGCCCAGCACGCTCGGCGGCATACTTGAGCGGTTGAAAGTCGTGGGCAACGAGCCACAGCGCGAGAGGCGCAACGACGATCGAGAACACCACCAGACCTATCCATGCCCCGGACGTTGCGAGGCACTGGCGCGCGCGCGCATCCCAGAGCATCCAGGCCGCCAGTGTGGCAATGAGCAGCGCGGTGGTCAGCTTGGCATAGAGTCCGCCCGCGGCCAGCAGGCCGGCAAGGGCCCACCAGCCCATGCGACGCCGTTCCACGGCATGCCACAGAGCCCACGGCAGCGCGGCCCAGAACGGCGTCTCGGCGACGTTGTGGTTGAATTCGGGCGTTGGCCACGCATAGAACGCGATGCCCGTGAGCAGCAGCGTGCCGGCCGCGGCGCGCCTTGGGCCCAGCATGTCGCGACCGAGCAGGTAGGCAAAGACAAAGGTCGCCGCGATGAAGAGCTGGGAGACGAGGTAGGCCGGCCAGCCAATGGCCCCAGTCAGGAGGCGAGTGCTCTCCAGCACCCAGCTCGGCAACGCCGGGTGCTTATAGGTGGCGATCACCCACTCGCGGCCCCACATATAGCCCTCCACCACGTCCAGCGGCGGGGAGCGGTGCGTCAGCGCGGGCGCCAGGGTCCAGACCGTGATCTGGCCAACGCACAGTAGCGCCACGAGAGCGGAGGGATTGCCCAGAACCTGATCGAGCCTCCGGATCACGCGAGCACGTGGACGCATCGGGTCGGAGATCCGCCCAGGCACATCGGCAGGTCGACAAGCGGCTCGACATCGGTCAGCATCGGCTTTGCCCCAGGTCGCCGCTACGCTTGGCAGAACCGCTCGTTGGCGGCAATGCGGTCTGACAATCTCGGTCTCAATCGGCTGCGCCTTGGGCTTGGTCCAACACCTTGGGTGTGGGGGAGCGCGCCCCGCCGCCCAGCAGATGGCGGCCGACATAGCCGTCGAGCTCGCCGCGCCACCACAGCCGCACCGGCTCGATAAAGCTCACCTCGTGCTGGCCGGTCTCCGCGTCACGATAGCGCGGGTCGTACTTCCACAGCCGCCAGGCCCGCAGATAGCGGATGCGCAGCAGCCGCACGCCGCCAATGATGTGCCGCACGCCTGGCTGGCGACGCATGGACGCCACCACCTTGCGGTGCGTGGGACCGAAGGTCTTCCAGTACCAGCGCCCGAACAGCAAGTCCGCTGCCCGCACCCACACGCGCCGCACGACCGGCACCAGGAAGGCGATCGGGAACAGGATGAGCAGGAAGTGCAGGTAGACTTGGCTCGCGACCAGCGCGGCGACAATAGCGAGCTTCCACCCAAGATGCAGGCGGAGCCAGCGCTGGCGCAGGGTAGCGGCAAGCAGCTTGAGCTTGCCGGTCCAGCCGCGCGCCCGCTGCAGACTGCGATCGCTCAGGACCACGCCGCCGCTGTAGGAGAGCCCGACGCCCATGATGGTGGCGGCAAGGCGCGACAACCGTCGCCACCCCACGCCCTTGGCAAGCAGCAGGAGCAGGCTGCCGATGCCGCGGATCGCCCCATTGGCGACCACCGCCAGCACGTTCCAGGCGAAGCGCGCAGTGGCGGCGATGGCATCGACGCCGGCGACCAAGCCCAGGGCCACAGAGAGGACGAGTGCCAGCATGACGAAAGTGACATACCAGCCAAAGCCGCGGTCGAAGCGCGACCCTCCGCTCCCCTCAATCCCGTGTCCGGACCGCGCCCGACGGTAAGCGGAAGTGCCCGCGGCGGCTTCCCGCGCGTGGAGCTCCCCCGACGTCGGCGGCGCCGGATCGTGATGTGCCGATGGCCTCAGCATTGGCGAAGCAATAAACCTGTTTCCGAGCGAGGAATATGGTCGGTCCGACGGCAAGCTCAAGAGTGCGCATGCGTCGGCCAGAGCGCCACGGGCGAGGCGTTCGCAGATCGCGGAGGCGGAGGGCCGCCCTTTTTGTCGACAAGCCTCGTTTTGCAGACAAACATGCAGTTGCCGAACAATACATGCGCGATGGGAGAACGCCATGGTCCGCCGCATCATCGACATCTCCGTGCCCCTGCAGAGCGACATCGCCTCCGACCCGCCGGGCACCGAGCCCAAGATCACCTATATCGCTCACAAGCAGAGCGCCGAGCTGGTCTGCGCCTTCTTTCCGGGGTTGACGCCGGCGGAGCTGCCGGACGGCGAGGGCTGGGCGGTGGAGCGCATCGATATCTCCACCCACAACGGTACCCATCTCGACGCGCCCTGGCATTTCGCCTCCACCATGGACGGGGGAAAACGCGCCATCACCATCGACGAGGTGCCGCTGGAGTGGTGCTTCCAGCCCGGCGTGAAGCTCGACTTCCGCCACTTCCCCAACGGCTACGTCGCCACGCCCGCCGACGTCGAAACGGAGCTGAAGCGCATCGGCCACACGCTGAAGCCGCTCGACATCGTTCTCGTCAACACGTCGGCGGGCAAACGCTACGGCGAGCCCGACTACGTGCCGACGGGCTGCGGCATGGGCCGCGAGGCGACGCTCTACCTCACTTCGCGCGGCGTGAAGATCACGGGCACCGACGCCTGGTCGTGGGACGCGCCCTTCGTCTACACCGCCAAGAAATACGCCGAGACCAAGAACGCGGGGCTGATCTGGGAGGGCCACAAGTCCGGCCGCGAGATCGGCTACTGCCACATCGAGAAGCTGCACAACCTGGAGTCGCTCCCCGCGCACGGGTTCACGGTCGCCTGTTTCCCGGTCAAGATCAAAGCCGCGTCTGCCGGCTGGACCCGCGCCGTCGCCATCATCGAGACGTGAGCTTCATTGCGGGAACATGGCGAAATAGGGCTTTGCCTCCTCCAGCACGCGGGCAAACGTGGGGCGTTGCTTCAGTCGGCCGAGGTAGGCCGTCAGGTTCTTGTGCGTCTTGCGAACGGCATCACCTTGTCGGCGTAGAACAGTGCCGGCGCGGCCGCGCAGTCGGCCATCGTGAAGCTCTCGGCCGCGGCCCACGTCCTGGCGCCCATGTCCGTCTCGATGATGTCGAGCGATGACTTGAGGCGTGCCCTTGCCAGCTCGACACCATACGGGTCGCGCTTTGCCTCGGGACGCAGCCTGTCACCGACAATCCTCTGCATCGGGTCGTGCACATAAAGATCGTAGAAGCGATCGCTGAGCCGCACGTCGCGCGCCCGGTCGGCATCGGCGGGAATGAGCTGCGTCCTGCCGGGGTAGTGCTGGGCCAGATATTCGATGATGATGCTCGACTCCGGCACGGTCCGATCCTTCGCGTCGTCGCGCAGCACGGGGAACTTGCCGACCGGCCAGATTTTCTTGAAGGCCGAAATTGGCCTCCGGATCGGCCAGATCGACGATGTGCGGGCGAAAGGCCGTATCGTTCTCGTAGAGGGCGATGAGCGCCTTCCAGCAGAACGACGACAGGGGATGGAAATAGAGCGTCAGCGTCATGGCGAATGCGTCTCCTCGCGGCTAGTCCCGCAGCAACTCGGCCAGCCTGTCCAGCAGCCCCTGCGTGCCGTGCTCGCGCGAGCCCTTGTCGTCGAAGTCATCCAGAAACACGCCCTGCTCAGTGAGCTTGAGCCTCGTGCTCTTGCCCGCCGGCTCGAACTCGATCGTTGCCAGCGAGACCGAGATCAGTGCGTCGTTGACGTGCATGCTGTAGGCATAGACGATGCGCTGGTCCGGCACGATGTCGTGATAGCGGCAGTCGAACGCGGACGTCATGCCGCCTTCCCATAGTCCGCTCACGCGCTCCTGCCCGCCGACCCGGAAATCGCACTCGCGCAGGATCTCCCGCCATTTGCCGGCCGGCCCTCCGAACCAGCGCGCCTTGGCGGCAGGATCGGCAAAGGCGTGGAACACGCGCGCCGGCGGCGCGTCGAAGGTGCGATCGATGGTAAAGGTCGCATGTCTTGCGGACCGCTTCGTCATGACAATCCTCCTGCATCCGGATCGATGGTGGGTCGAGCGCTATTTCTTGGCGGATGCCTCTGCGACGCCTTTGAGGTTCGCGAGTCCCTGCTCGAAGGCGCCGCCGACCACCTTGTCCTGGTTCATGAACATGCAGATGGCCCGGGAGAGGAAATTGTTCTGGCCGAACATCGCCCAGGTCACGGCGGTCTGATTGCCCTGCGGCGCGAAAGTGAACTCGGCCGTGCTGGTGGCGACCATCGGCTTGACGAAATCGAGCTTGATGCGCACGAGCTGGCCCGGCCGGCTCTCCATCAAGGTCATGGTGCCCGCGCCCACTTGGGCATTGCCGTCCCACTTGAAGATGGCACCCTTTCCTGACGCCGGCCCTTCGAAGGTGGCCTTGGCAACGGGATCGAGCCTCGCCCAGGGCGACCACGCCTCCCATTTGTGGAAGTCGTTCACGTGCGCGAACACGTCTGCGGCCGGCGCCGAGATGGTGGCCGAGCGCACGACGCGATAGTCGGAGGGCTGCAGAGCGACGAACACCACGAACGCCAAGACGATGGCACCCATGCCAATGGGAATCTTCTTGAGCATGAGGCCTCCTGGCGCCCTTTGGGCTCAGCTGCGGCCGACCTTGGCGAGGTGCTCGGCGAGCTGATCGAACGTGCCGCCAAATCCCTGACGCATGGAATCGAACATGCTGGCGAAGACCTTGTGCTCTTCTTCCGACGCGCTGATGGGAGCCCCGCGCAGGGTAAGCGTGGTCCTGCCGCCCTGCTCGGCAAACGTCAGGTTGTTGAGGACCTCGAGCGGCCACTTGTCGCCGAGCTGGGGAAAGGGGGCGCGCGTGATGCCGCCGCTCGCGTCGGAGAACGAGCTGACGTACACGAGCCGCTCCGGCGCCGCGACTTCGCGATAGACAAACCGCCCGAACATCTCGTGGCCGGGCCTGTATTGCATCGCATAGTGGAATATGCCGCCGGGGCGCATCTCGAGCTTGATGACGCGGACCTTGGATCCCTTCGGACCCCACCACTGCGCAAGGCGATCGGCCTCGGTCCAGGCCTTCCACACGAGCTCGCGCGGCGCATCGAACTCGCGGCTGAACACGAACTCCGATGGCGTCGGCGCCGCCGCGCTCGGGTTGCCAGCTGATGTTTGTTCCTTCGCCATGATCTTCCTCGCGCTCTCTCGTGCTCTGGCGCCTGGCCCCGACCGTGATCACTTCTTCTTCGCCGGCGACTTCTTCTTCGGCAGCGGGGCGTTCAGCATCCATCGATGGCCGAAGGGGTCGATCAGCATGGCGAAGCGCGCTTCCCAGAAGGTGTCTTGCGGGTCCATGGTGCTCTTGCAGCCGGCTTCGACGGCGCGGGCAAAGGTGGCATCGACCTCGGCAGGCTTCGCATACTGGATTGCGATGGCCACCGGCACCGGCTTGCCAGGGCTTGGCGCCGCGGGCCCGCCGTGCTCGGCGAACTCGTCCGACAGCATCACCGCTCCGCCGTTGATGGTGATGTGGCCATGCATCAGGCGCTTGCCATCCTGAGCCGGCATGCGCGTGACCTCCTTGGCGCCGAACGCCTGCTTGTAGAAGTCGATCGCCTTGGCGGCGCCTTTGACCGTCAGGTATGGATTGGTTGGCTGCACTTTCGCGTTTGGCATCGTAGTGCTCCTTTGCTGTGGAATTGTGAGGCGCGGCGCGAGCCGGGATGGATCACGCCTTGCGGAAGCGCTTCCTTCCCCTTCCTTGCTTGGTTTGCAGCTCCTCGAGGTAGTTCTCGAGACGGTCGAAGCGCTCCTCCCACAGGCGCCGATAGCGCTCGAGCCACGCGTCCACGTCCCTGAGTGCACCGGGCTCGATACGGCAGGGCCGCCACTGCGCCTCACGGCCACGCGTGATGAGGCCGGCGCGCTCCAGGACCTTGAGGTGCTTGGAAATGGCGGGAAGGCTGATGTCGAACGGCTCCGCCAGCTCCGTCACGGAGGTCTCGCCCAGTGCCAGCCGCGCCAGGATGGCTCGGCGAGTCGGGTCGGCGAGAGCCGCGAACGTGGACGACAGCCGATCGCTCGTCATGATCATTATGTACCGATAGGTTAAATAACCCAGCGGCTAACTAAGCGCTCGCCGATGTGCTGTCAACCCCCTGCGTGCTGGGGGCGATGTCGAGTTCGGCTCGTGCTACGATATCGGCAACGCCGGCGTTTGCATGGCAGGCAATCCTGCTTTAGATGCGCCATGCTCGAGCCGGCAGTCACGCTCTATTTCATCCGCCACGGCGAGACCGATTGGAATCTCGCCCAGCGCTACCAGGGCCAGCAGGACATCCCCCTCAACGCCACCGGCCGCAGCCAGGCAGCGCGCAACGGCCGCACGCTCGCGCAAGCGCTTGGGTCCAACGCGACGGCGTTCGACTATGTGGCAAGCCCGCTCGTGCGGGCGCGAGAGACGATGGAGATTATGCGCCGCGAGATGGGCCTACCGCTCGACGGCTACCGCACCGACGACCGGCTGCGCGAGATCCACTACGGCCACTGGGAAGGCGAGCTGTGGGACGAGCTCAAGGTCAAAGACCCGCACGGCTTCGCCCAGCGCGAGGCCGACAGGTGGGGCTGGCAGCCGCGCGGCGGGGAGAGCTACCGGGCCCTGTCCGAGCGCGTGGCCGCGTGGCTCGCCGACGTCGACCGCGACGTGGTGGTCGTCGCGCACGGCGGCGTCATGCGCGTGCTGCGTGGCCTGGTCCAGGCGCTCGAGCCCGGCGAAATCTTCCGGCTCGACGTGCCGCAAGACAAGGTGCTGGTGTTCGAGGCCGGAAGCGTCCGCTGGCTCTGACGCACAACTGGGCGCGGCCGGCCCGGCGCTACTTACTCCGCCTTGGCCTTCGCTCGCCGGATGGCCTTGCGAGTGTATTTGCCGGGGACGCATTTGCCCTGTGAGGCATCCCAGATTTCCTTGCCGACCTGGCAACCCATCTTGCTCTGCTTGGCTGCGGCAGGGTGGGCGATGGAGCCGACCGCAAACGCGGCCAAGCCGATCACGACGATCATTGAACGCATTACTACCTCCGTTACGCGCTTCCTCGCCGGTATTGCTCCGGCTGAGGGCCTCTTCATAGGAGTTAAGGGCCGGCATTGTCATCACGATTCGGTTGTAGGTGGCGAAGGCGTGACCGCCAGGCCACAGGCGGCACGCCAGCAGATGGCGCATCGCATGCAAAGCAGAAAAACGGCTGGTGCCGCTCCGCGCAGCGCACCTACATAGGGCACGGTCTCGCCCCAAGGGGACGATCATGCCGAAGTCTCGGGCGGCGTGCGGCGCAGATGAAAGGGAAGCTTCACATGGGATCGGGGCCGCGCAGATCAGTGTGGCTGGCAGCGGCGCTCATGCTGGTGGCGATGCTCGCCATGTCACCGGCCGGGCGCGCCACGGCGCAGGCCATCGCCGACAAGCTGGTAGCGTGCAAGAAAGTGGGTGGCGTCGGTCTGCAGGCGCGTATCGCCGCCTGCACCTGGATCATTGAGACAGTCAAGGACGACGAGGACCTCCGCATCGAGGCATACTTGCAGCGCGGCGTCCTCCACGAGCAGACCGGCGACAAGGAAGCCGCGATCAAGGACTACAGCGACACGATTGCGCTCGATGCCGGCAACGCACTGGCCTACTTCAACCGCGGCAACGTGTACGACCAGCAAGGTGACCACGATCGCGCGATCGCCGACTACTCGCAGGCGATCAAGCTCGACCCTACCGACCCCGACATGTTCAACAATCGCGGGCAGTCCTACGACTACAAGGGGGAGTATGCGCTGGCGATTGCCGACTATTCGGAAGCGATACGCCTCAACCCCAACAACCCCGCGGCATTCTTCAATCGCGCCAGCACCTACGATCAATTGGGCGACCGTGATCGCGCGATCGCCGACTACACGCAGACGATCAAGCTCGACCGCACCGACCCTGACGCGTTCAGCAACCGCGGCCAGCTCTACGACCAGGGTGGCGAGTACGACCTTGCGGTTGCCGACTACAGCGAAGCGTTGCGCCTCAGCCGGGACAACCCGCGCACGTTTTTCAACCGCGGCGTGGCCTATGCCAACAAGGGTGAGCACCAGAAAGCCCTCGACGACTTCAACGAGGTCATCAGGCTCGATCCAAACGATGCCGACGCCTACCAGGGCCGTGGCGTCATGCAAGAGGAGCTCGGCAACGCGGCCGCTGCACGCGCCGACTACCGCAAGGCCCTGGAGATCCTGCCCAATCACGAGGATGCGCGTGACGCCTTGGCGCGGCTCGGCAATTGAGGTCGGGCGTCATTCGCCGTCACGAACGCGCGTACAGAATCGAAAAGCGGTCGGAGCAGGAGCTCCGACCGCTGATTCCCTGAGGCGGGAAGGAAAAGCGCGCTACTACTTGTTGCGCGCGTCCGCGCACTTGCGGGTCTTCTTGCTGTAGTACATGTAGGTGCCGCACTTGCCGGCCTTGCTGCGTGAGCGCTTGCCCTTCCTCTTCTTCTTGCCTCTCTTGGCCTTCTTCATCATGGCCTTCTTTTTGGCCTTTTTCTTCATCTTCACCACTTGGGTGAGATTGCCAGCGCCAGGCTGGGAGCTGGGCCCCAACGTGGCGGCCTGCAGTTCCGGCAGCGGCGAGAATGCGATGGCAATCGCCACGGCCAGAGCTGTGAGGAGAGTCTTCCTGATGCGCATTTCCGAGTACCTCCCGTTCCACAAAACGCGATCCCGCAAAACACGACAGCAGGCGAAGTGAGCCCCCCTGCCCCGTGTGCGACAGCGCGGCGGCGAGACTAGGCAGGGCCAGATGAACGGCAGATGACTGACGCATGGGTCGCGCGCAGGTCGTGGCAGAATGGCCACGGCATTTTTGTGCGACGGTAAACACAGTTGCAGGGCCTCCAGCGTTCGCAATAGCGAAATGGCAACACCCGGGGAGAAGCGCGTTGCAGACCCGTAAGGCCTTCGGCTATTAAGCTTTTTGCGGCGCAAGATGGACGTCGCTGCCCATGTCTCACAATACCGTCGGCCACCTCTTTCGCGTGACCACCTGGGGCGAGAGCCACGGCCCCGCGATCGGCTGCGTCATCGATGGCTGTCCGCCCGGCATCCCCTTGGCTGCCGAGGAGATCCAGGCATTCCTGGAAAAGCGCCGGCCAGGCCAGTCGCGCTTTACCACACAGCGCCGCGAGCCTGACGAGGTGCGCATCCTCTCCGGCGTGTTCAGCGACGATGCGGGTCGCCAGGTTACAACGGGCACGCCCATCTCGCTCGTGATCGACAACGTCGATCAGCGCGGCAAGGACTACACCGATATCAAGGACAAATTCCGCCCCGGCCACGCAGATTTCACCTACTGGCAGAAATACGGCATCCGCGACTATCGCGGCGGCGGACGCTCGTCGGCGCGCGAGACGGCGGCGCGGGTGGCGGCAGGCGCGGTCGCCCGCAAAGTCATACCGGGCGTCGGCATCCGCGGAGCGCTCGTGCAGGTCGGCAAGCACAGGATCGACCGCGCGCGCTGGAATTGGGACGAGGTCGACAAGAACCCGTTCTTCTCGCCCGATGCCGGCATCGTCGAGACCTGGTCGTCCTATCTCGACGAGGTGCGCAAGGCGGGCTCCTCCGTCGGTGCCGTGATCGAGGTGGTGGCAGAGGGCGTGCCGGCCGGCTGGGGCGCGCCCATCTACGCCAAGCTCGATCAGGATCTCGCGGGCGCCATGATGAGCATCAACGCAGTGAAGGGCGTCGAGATCGGCGCCGGCATGGGGGCGGCGGAGCTCACCGGCGAGGACAACGCCGACGAGATTCGCATGGGCAACGATGGTCGGCCGCAGTTCCTCTCCAACAACGCCGGCGGCATCCTGGGCGGCATCTCCTCGGGACAGCCCATCGTCGTGCGCTTCGCCGTCAAGCCGACCTCGTCGATCCTGACGCCTCGGCGCACCATCGATCGCCATGGCAACGACACGGAGATCTCCACCAAGGGCCGGCACGATCCCTGCGTCGGCATCCGCGCCGTCCCTGTCGGCGAGGCCATGATGGCGCTGGTGCTGGCCGACCACTATCTGCGCCACCGTGCCCAGGTCGGGGACGGCGGTTGAGGCGATGGTGCGGTCTGCCAGCCTCGGCGGGCGGCTCTCGCAGGCTCCCCCATACAGCTACCGCAGCGATCCAGCCGTACCAGCCTTCCCAGATGACAAGGCACTGGTCGTTTTCGACGGCGTATGCGTGCTGTGCTCGGGCTTTGCGAGGTTCATCCTGAAGCGCGATCGCAACTTCGCCTTCCGGCTTACGACCGCGCAATCGCCGCTCGGCCAGGCGCTCTACCGCCACTACGGCCTCGATACGAGGGAGTTCGAGACCAACCTCGTGCTGGCGGATGGCCGCGCATTCTCCAAGCTCGACAGCGTCACTGTCGCGGGCGGGAGGCTGGGAGGCTTGTGGCGCGCTCTTGGCCTGCTGCGGCTGGTGCCGCACCCGCTCGCCGACTGGCTCTACGACCGCATCGCCACCAACCGCTATGCCTTGTTCGGCCGCACCGACAGCTGCATGATGCCGCCACCGCAATGGCGCGACCGTTTCATCGCTTGAAGCCGAGGAGTGACCCGTGACCGCCAAGCTTGATGTGCAGGCTCTGCTGTTCGATGTGTTCGGCACAGTCGTCGACTGGCGCAGCAGCATTATCGAGGACCTCTCCAGCTTCGGAGCGAGCAAGGGACTGAAAGCGGACTGGGTGGCCTTCACCGACGACTGGCGCGGGCTCTACCAGCCGGCCATGGACGAGGTGCGCTCGGGCCGCCGCCCCTGGACCATCCTCGACGTCCTGCATCGCGAGAGCCTGGAAAAGCTTCTCGCCAAGTACGCGATTACCGGTCTCGGCGAGGCCGACAAGGCGCACATCAACAAAGTGTGGCACCGGCTCAAGCCCTGGCCCGATACCGTCGAGGGCCTGACGCAGCTCAAGTCGCGCTACATCATCGGCACGCTGTCGAACGGCAACGTCGGTCTGCTCACGCGCATGGCCAAGAACGCCGGCCTGCCGTGGGACGTTGTGCTGGGCGCGGAGACCGCGCGCGCCTACAAGCCCCTGCCGCAGGCCTATCTCGCAAGCGCCGAGCTGCTCAACATCAAGCCTGCCCAGCTGATGCTGGTGGCAGCCCACAACAGCGACCTCGCCGCAGCGGCGAGCTGCGGCCTGCGCACCGGCTTCGTCGCCCGACCGAAGGAGTACGGTCCGCACCAAGCCCGAGATTTCAAGGCCGATCGCGGGTGGGACGTGGTGGCCGACAGCTTCATCAGCCTCGCCACGGCCATGGGGTGCTGATGACTTGTCATCCCGGCGCTCGTCGCCGGATCCATCGCGCCGCTTGCTCGGGCGATTGCGGGTGGCTGGATACCGGGGACAAGCCCCGGTATGACAAGCAGTCGAGCTTTGTTGGAGAGGAAACCAATGCCCCAACAATCCGTGCATGATCTGATCGTGCGCCAGCATCATACGGCGCTCAGCTGCGCCGACTGGGACAAGATGCGGTCCTTTTTCGTCGACCTCCTGGGCTTCAAGGTGGTGGGCGAGATGGACAAGCGCGGCGAGCCCGAACTTGCCACCGTCACCGGGCTGCCAGGCGCCACCTGCCGCTGGGCCATGCTGGAGCTTGCCGGCTACCACATCGAGCTCTTCAAGTGGCTGACGCCCGAGGGCAAGCCGGTGCCCATCCGCCAGTGCGACCACGGTCTCACCCACATCTGCTTCCAGGTGAAGGACGCCGAAGAGGCGCGCCGGCGCATGGTCGCAGCCGGCTACGAGCCGCTGTCGGAGGTGCTGTCCTTGCGCGGCGGGCGGGCCAAGCCCTTCTACTGCCGCGGCCCCGAAGGCGTGATCGTTGAATTCGTGGAGTATCCGTTCGGGTCGTAGGCGTCAGACGCGCAGGGCGTGACCCGCTCTACGCCTTGCGGCGCGCCATCAGCTTGGCCAGGTAGGGCGTCGACATGGACTCCGCGCTGAGGCCGGTGGCAGAGAACATGGCCTCGAGATCGTCGATGGCATAGCCGCGGAAGTAGGGCTCGTGGAAGCGGTGTGGGAATGCCTCGAGCAGGCCGTCCCAACCTGGCTTGTCTCCCATCTGCAGGCTGTCGAGGAACACGAACAGGCCGCCGGGCTTGAGGACACGCGCAATTTCAGCCGTGACCTGCCGGCGCACGTCGGGGGGCAGCTCGTGGTAGAGGAATACGCAGGTGGCGATGTCGACGCTGGCGTCGGCGAGCGGCATCGTCTCGGCTGCACCCTCGATCAGCTCCGCGCCGCGCAGGCCCGCCAGGTTGCGGCGCGCTTCCTGCAGATAGGCATGCGAGAGGTCGAGCCCCTTGAGGGTCATGGCTGGATAGGCGAGCCGCACTTGGCGCAGGAAACGGCCCGTGCCGCAGGCGACATCGAGGAGCGTGATGCGTCGCTGGTCGCGGCCGGCCATGAACTCGGCGATGGGCCGCAGTGCCGCCCGCCGCATGGGGCCGGCGGCGCCCATGAACAGCGTCTCGACCTGAATGTCGTAGAGGCGCGCGGAATCCTCGGACAGGTAGCCGCCGGTCTGAAAGTGGAAATCCTGGGCGTAGTAGTCGGGCACGCTGGCGGCCGCGGCTTCGCCCTTGGCGGTAGAGGCGTCGGCGTCGGCCCGGCGCCGCAGCGCCGACGGCAGGTCTGCCAACATCCGGCGTACGCGAAAGAGATGCTGCGCAGGGGAGCCGGCCTCGTCCTCCATCGGCGGATAGAGCCCGTCGCGGACAGCGAGCGCATCGGCCATGAGGAGTTGCGCCTGGTCGGCCAGCAACTCCCGCGTCGAGGGGACCGGACCGCTCGGCTTGTAGCGGCGCGCCAGACCCAGCTTAACTCGTGCGCCAGTCGACCAGCCGGTTGAGCGCGAAATACCAGCCAAAGCGAAGCGACTGGCCCGCCAGCTGCGCCGCCATCCCGAGGTCGTTGCTCATGCTCCTCAATCCCGCAGCTGCCCCACTTGGCCCACGCCGTTCCGGCTTCGTTGCCGTCGGTTCACGCCACGATCGCGCACTCTTGCGATTTGCTCAATGCGGCGAGAAGCTGTTTTCATGCGAGACCGTGCCGCACCCGCGCTATTGTGTCCCCGATCCCAGCCGATGGACCAACCATGACCGGCCCCTCCAGCGACGTTGCCTTCACGCCCGCCGTCAAGGCCGTCCAGGCCAAGCGCGGCTCGCGAGCCGGCTATGCCAAGATGGAGGCGAAAGGTGGCTGGCGTACGACGGTGACGCCGGATCTGGCGGGCTTCCTGGGCGAGGCTCGCTCGTTCTACCTCGCCACCGCCAGCGCCGACGGGCAGCCTTACGTGCAACACCGCGGCGGGCCGCCGGGCTTCTTGCGTGTCGTCGACGAGCACACGCTGGGCTTTGTCGACTTCCGGGGCAACCGCCAGTACATCACGACGGGCAACCTCGCCGAGAACGGCAAGGCGTTCATCTTCATCATGGACTACGCCCAGCGCCATCGCGTGAAGCTGTGGGGCCGCGCCCGGGTGGTGGAAAGCGATGACGCTCTGGTGGCGCGGCTATGGCCAGAGGGCTACGAGGCGCGGCCCGAGCAGGTCGTCCTGTTCGAGATCGAGGCGTGGGACACGAACTGCCCGCAGCACATCCCGCAGATGTTTGCCGCCGAGGACGTGGCGCAGACGATTACGCAGTTCCAGGCGCGCATCAAGGAGCTCGAGGCGGAGGTCGCCGCTCTCGAGCGCGCGCACAGCTCCTGACACTGATCGGGCCGCATGCAGGAAGCCGGTCATCCCCATGAGGCGCGCGGCTGACCGGCGACGGCTTGCGCGCTAACAAGGCTGTCCATGCTCTTCCACTCACAGGGTTTCATCCTGCTCTTTCTGCCCGTCGTGCTGGCCGCCTACTACGCTGCGGCGCGCCGGCAGCTGTTGCGCGAGTGGGTGCTGCTCGCGGCTTCTCTTTTCTTCTACGGCTGGTGGGATTGGCGGTTCTTGCCGCTGCTGGTCGCACAGACCACGGTGACGTGGGCGGCCGCCGAGCCTCTACTACCGCGGCGGGCGGCGAGGCTGGCTGTGGGCCGGCGTGATACTCAACTTCGCTTCGCTGATCTTCTTCAAGTATGCGGCCTTCCTGGTGGACAGTGTCGCTGCGCTGCTCGGGCAGAAGGCTCCGCCCGTTTCCATCCTCCTTCCGATCGGCATCAGCTTCTTCACGTTTCAGCTGGTTTGCTACCTGGTCGACGTGGGGCGGGGCGAAGGGCACCGTTACCCCTGGCGGCGGATCACGCTGTTCGTCTCGCTGTTCCCCCATCTGATCGCCGGCCCGATCGTGCGCCATTACCAGATCATGCCGCAGCTCGATGCCGACCCTCTTCGGCCCGGCCTCGATGAGCGTTTCGCCAAAGGCTTCGCCTTCTTCGTCATCGGTTGCGCCAAGAAGGTGCTGCTCGCCGATCCCCTGGCGGCCTCGGTCGATCCGATATTTGCCGCAGCGGCGAGCTCCGCGCCCACGCTCGTCGATGCGTGGCACGGGGCGCTGGCCTTCGCATTCCAGCTGTTCCTCGACTTTTCAGCTTACAGCGAGATGGCAATCGGACTGGGCCTGATGCTCGGCGTACGCTTTCCCGACAACTTCGACATGCCCTATCGCGCAACCGACCTCGCCGCCTTCTGGCGGCGGTGGCACATGACGCTGTCGCAGCTGATCCGCGACTACGTCTACATCCCACTCGGCGGCAGCCGCTTCGGCTGGGCCACCTACGTCAAGGCGACCCTGATCAGCATGGGGCTGTGCGGTTTATGGCACGGGGCCGGGTGGACTTTCGTCGCCTGGGGCCTGATGCACGGGCTCGGGCTGATCGTATGCCGCAGCTGGCAGAAATACGGCGCGCCGCTGCCGGCCCCGGTCGGTTGGGCGCTGACCATGCTGTTCGTGCTGGTGGGCTGGGTGCTGTTCCGCTCGCCGACGTTTGCCACTGCCCAGCACATGCTGGCGGCCATGGCGGGGCTGGGCGGCGGGATGACGCCGGCAATCGGGATCAAGCCGGTTCTGGTCGCGGCCATGGCGGCCTCTGTCCTCGTTCCCTCGACGCAAGCGATCGTCGAGGGTGGCTGGCTGCGGCCCGTGGCCTATCAGGCGGCGGGACTGGCGCTGCTGTTGGTGGCGTGCATCCTGATCGTGGGCCAGGGCCAGCCCAGCACCTTCATCTATTTCCAGTTCTGACGATGACGCACGCATGGGGCCGGTTCGTCGTCGTCTTCCTGCTCACATCCGCCGTCGGCATGCTGGCGGCGGCCGCCGCTATCGCGCTCATCGATCCGCTTGCGATTTCTCCTGTACGCATCATCTCAAGCGACGTGCTGCCACGGACCAACCGGCGCTATATCGTGCCGGCGATCGTGCGCAGCGGACGCTACGACAGCTACATCGTCGGCACGTCGACGGTGCACACGCTGGAGCCCGTCGAGGTCGGTCGCGAGCTGCACGGCCGCTTCGCCAATGTCGCGCTGCTCGGCTCCTCTCCCTACGAGCAGAGCCGGCTGATCGAGCTGATCGGGCGCGAGGTGCGCGAGCCGGGCGTCATTCTGTGGGGTCTCGACCTCAACTGGTGTGGTCTCGATCCCGCATCTCTGCGCGCGGGTCCGGAGGGGCTGCCCGAATGGCTCTACGATGCGGACCGCTGGAACGACCTTGCCAACGCCTTCAACTGGTCGGCGCTCGACATGGCGCGCCGCAAGCTGCTGCAGGCGACGGGATGGCGCGAGCGGCTCAGGACCGACGGCTACAACTACTTGTTGCCGCCCGACGCGAGCTACGATCTCGGCAAGGCGCGCAAGTTGATCTACCGCAAGGTGGCGCCGCACCACATTGCCGCCGAGAATCCGCCTGCCGTCCATCTGCCTGAGCGTGCGGTCGATACGCAGGTTCCCGGCGCAGACATGATGCGAAGGGCCCTTGCGGCGCTTCCCGATGGGGTGCGGGCCGTTCTCGTGTTCATGCCGGCCCATGCCTCGACGATACCGGCGTCCGGCACAGCCGAGGCCGGCCTGTTGCAGCGCTGCAAGGCGGCGATGGCCGCCGTCGTGGCCGACCGCGGCGATTGGCTGATCGACGCGATGTGGCGCAGCGCCTGGACAGTGACCGACGCCAACTTCTGGGACCACCTGCACTTTCGCAACCAACTGGCTCACGAGCTGATCCGCGGCATCGCGGCGGCGAGACGCGGCAAGCCGGAGCCGCAATCTGGATTGCGCGTCCTGGTGCACGGACGCTGACAGCGGGCGGTCTTTGTCGCGCCCAAATCCTCTGGTCTCAGGGTCGCGTCGAGGGAACACGGGGCCTGCCATGTTGCGTCTTTGTGCATTGCTCGCAGCTGCCATCATCAATCTGTCGCTCGTTGCCACGGCCGCTGCCGAGAAGCGCGTCGCGCTCGTCATCGGCAATGCGGCCTACGTCAATGCCGCCGCCCTCTCCAATCCGGTCAACGATGCCGGCGACATGGCCGCCGCCCTCACCCAGGTCGGCTTCACGGTCGTGCACGGCTTCGATGTCGACAAGCGCGGGTTCGATGCAAAGGTTCGCGATTTCGCCCGCGCGCTCGACCAGGCAGACGTCGCCGTGTTCTTCTATGCCGGCCATGGGCTGCAGGTGTCGGGCAAGAACTACCTGATCCCGGTCGATGCCAGCCTGCAGGGCGAGCGCGATCTCGACTTCGAGGCCATCTCCGTCGATTTTGTCCTGAGGCAGATGGAACTCGACCGCGAAGGCAAGACCAACGTGGTCTTCCTCGACGCCTGCCGCGACAATCCGCTGGCGCGCAACCTCGCCCGCTCCATGGGCACCCGCTCGGTCGGCATCGGCCAGGGCCTGGCGCAGGTGCAGACTGGCGTCGGCACGTTCATCGCCTATTCGACCCAGCCCGGCAACGTTGCCCTCGACGGGAAGGGCCGCAACTCGCCTTTCACCGCCGCTCTGAGCAAGGTCATCAAGGAGCCCGGCCGCAACCTCACCTCGGTCATGATCGAGGTGCGCAAGGACGTGCTGACGACGACGGGCGGCAAGCAGGTGCCGTGGGACCATTCGGCGCTCACGGGCGAGTTCTATTTCAACGTGGCATCGGCGCCCGGCAGTCTGCCCCGGGGCGGCGCGGCAGCCGCAGACCCAGACGTGCAGAAGCGGCTGCGTGAGCTCGAGGAGGAACTGAAGCGGAAGTCGAGCCCGCAGCAGACCGCCAACATGGTGGCGCTGGCCCAGGCGCGCGAGCGGCTGCGCCAGTCGGAGGAAGCCAACCGCCAGGACCAGAAGCGCATCTTCGACATGCAGTACAACGCCAGCCGGTCGAACGAGACGACCTCTCGCAACAACAGTGCCATGGAGATCGGCGGCATCCAGATGCAGATGGCGCGGCGCGGGCAGGAGATGCGGCAGCTGCGCGAGGATGTTGCCAGGCTCGAGAGGGAGCTTGGGCTGCCCACAACAGCTGGCGAGGCGGCCAAGAAGTAGTGCACCTCCGGTCAGCGGCGGAGCACGGCAACAGCCTCGACGTGGTGCGAGAACAGGAACTGGTCGATCGGCGTGACGCTCTCGAGGTGTAGCCGCCATCGAGCAGGATGCGCACGTCGCGCGACAGCGTGCCCGGATTGCAGGAGACGGCGACAACGGTCGGCACCTTTGAACGCGCGAGTTGCTCGGCCTGCGCCTGCGCTCCGGAGCGCGCAGGATCGAAGACCACGGCTTCGATGCCTACCAGCTCCTTGGCAGCGAGCGGCATGCGGAAGAGATCCCGCACTTTGGTCTCGATGGGT
Source organism: uncultured Alphaproteobacteria bacterium (assembly GCA_963738065.1). Lineage (GTDB taxonomy): Bacteria > Pseudomonadota > Alphaproteobacteria > Rhizobiales > Hyphomicrobiaceae > AWTP1-13. The sequence continues at coordinate 198,941 of CAVTVO010000005.1, read as the reverse complement.
TTCAGGCCCTGGGCATCGCGGGCCGCCGCCGACGAGCGCCGCGAGTGCATCGGCATCGGCGTCGACCGCCAGCACGCGGGCACGACGCGCCAGCGGAAACGTGAAGGTGCCGAGGCCGCAGAAGAGGTCGGCGACGCGCTTGGCCGGCCCGATCGCTGCCGCCAGCACGAGGCGCACCATGTCGCGCCTCCGCGGCATCGGCACCGCCTGTACGAACGCACCTGGCGGCGGGTCAACGTCGACGCCGGCGAAGGCAAGGACCGGCTGCCGTCGGACAACAGGATGTCGCCGTCGACCGTCAGGCGGGCGAAGCCGCACGCGCCGCCACGGCGCAAGGCGCGGATAGTGCTTCCTGGCGGATCTCGCCGCGGCGAGATCCAGCCGCACGTCGAGCCCGCCGGCGTTGCCAGCAGGTGGACGCCGCCTCCGCCCGCGCCGCGAAGCATGCGGCTCCAGCATCTCGCGCAGCGCCGGCAGCGCCGCCACGATGCGCCGGCACCGCGATCGGGCACTCGCGCTATGTCCACGATGTCATGCGTGCCGCGCCCGTGGAAGCCGAGGAGCAGATGCTCGCGCCGCGCCGCGCATAGACCGAGATACGGCGCCGGCTGGCGAGGGGCACGCGGACAAGCTCGGCCACTGGCGCCTCGATGCCGCGATGGCGGAAGGCGTGCACGACGATGCTCGCGCTTCCATTCGGCGTAGAGGGCGATCGGGCATGTGCTGCGCCACGCAGCCACCGCAGCTGCCGAAATGGCGGCAGACGCGGCCGGACCCGCTCGGGATGCGGCCGCAGCAGCGACGAGCCGACTCGCCTTCCGCCATTTCGGCCGACGCGCTCGCCCGGCAACGCATAGGGGATGTAGAGGGTCCCCGTCGACGTCTCGGCCATGCCGTCGCCCTGGGCGCCGAGACGCGCGATCTCCACCTCTCGGGGCTCAGCCGTCACGGGACGCCCCCAGCAGGAACTCCTCGTTGCCCGAGCCCCCGGCGATGGGTGAGGCAATCACCCCGCGCACCTGCCAGCCGGGCTGGCTCGCCACCCAGGCGTGCACCATCTCCACGGCGCGCTGGCGCGCGGCCGGATCGCGCACGATGCCGCCCTTGCCGACCGCGCGCACGGCCCACCTCGAACTGCGGCTTGATGAGCGCGATCAGCCAAGCGCCGGGCGCCGACAGCGACAACGGCACGGGCAGGGCCTTGGTGAGCGAGATGAAACTCACATCGGCAACGACCGCCCCGACCGGCTCGGGGATCAGGCTGCGGTCGAGCCGGCGCGCATCGCGGCGCTCGAGCGAGACCACTCGCGGGTTCGCCGCGAGGCGCCCGTCGCAGCTGGCCGTGGCCGACATCGACCGCGTAGATGCGCGCTGCGCCCCGCGCGAGCAGGATTTGCGTGAAGCCGCCGGCCGAGGCGCCGACATCGAGGGCGACAACACCCTCCACCACGAACCCGAAGTGGTCGAGGGCTGCCGTGAGCTTCAGGGCGCCGCGCGAGACATATGCCGAAACACCGTCGGCGAGGGCAACGGCCTCACTCTCGGCAACCCGTCTTGCAGCCTTGGTGGCAATGATCCCGCCGACCATGACACAGCCGCGCGCGATCAGGTCACGCGCTTGTGAACGCGTGCAGGCAAGCCCGCGTGCAACCAACGCCAGGTCAAGGCGCAGCGCTGTGTGCTCGGTTGGCACTACGACTGCCTTTCGTGCCCTTTGCGGAATGCGGTACCGTTGCGTCCGCCAACTTGGAGGCATCGAACTGCACAAGCAATCGCGCTGCGAGCGCAGCGCCGCCAATACCGGGCTGGAAACCAACGAGGATCCAATGCGTAAGCTTGCCATTCTGACGGCAGTCGCAACGCTTGCCTGCATCGCCACCGCGTTCGCGCAGGACTTTCGCCAGCCGGCGCCGGCTGGTGCGAAGGTCTATTTCATCGAACCCAAGAACGGCGCCGAGATCACAGGGCCGGTGACCGTGAAATTCGGGCTGGTCGGCATGGGGGTTGCGCCGGCGGGCACCGAGAAGAAAGGCACGGGCCATCATCATCTGCTGATCGACCAGAAGCTTGCCGACGACAAGTCGCCGATACCCCAAGACGACAAGCACCGCCACTTCGGCATGGGCCAAACCGAGACAAACCTCACGCTGCCGCCTGGGCGGCACACCCTGCAGCTCGTGCTCGGCGACCACAACCACATCCCGCACAATCCGATGGTTGCGAGCGAGGTCATCACGATCACGGTGAAATGAGGCGTCCCGTTCGGCCTCTCGTGCGAGAGCCTTGCTCAAAAAGAAAGCCCTGGCGCCCAACGCCAGGGCTCTTTTCCCGCTGCCGGATGGGGGATACGAGGCAAGCAGGAAAGTTGGTCTAGGGACACCTCATGGATAGGACGGCGAGGTGAGTCCGGCAAACACCAATCAACCCTCGGCGGCTGCCAGGCCGCAGATTCCTGTGGAGAGGTTGTGGATAACGCGGGATTGCCCCGTCAGGCGCGCTCAGCGACGCTGGTGTCACCAGCCTCGCGGCCGAGCGTCGACAGCACGGTGGCCACGATGCCGGGCGCGTTGAGGCCCGCGACCTCGTACATCTTCTCCGGCTTGTCATGGTCGATGAAGATGTCCGGCAGCACCATCTGACGCACCTTCTGGCCACGGTCGAGCAGGCCCTCGCCGGCCAGGTACTGCAGCACGAACGAGCCGAAGCCGCCGACCGACCCCTCCTCGACGGTGACCAGCACCTCGTGGTTGCCGCACCAGACGGCGAATGAGGTCGGTGTCGAGCGGCTTGGCGAACCGCGCATCCGCCACAGTGGCCGAAAGGCCGAGTGCGGCCAGCTGGTCGGCGGCCTTGAGGCATTCGCCGAGCCGGGTGCCGAGCGAGAGCAGGGCCACTGCCGAGCCCTCGCGCACGATGCGCCCCTTGCCGATCTCGAGCGGCCGCCCTTCGGCGGGAAGCTGCACGCCGGTGCCTTCGCCGCGCGGATAGCGCAAGGCCGAGGGACGGTCGTCGATGGCGACTGCGGTCGCCACCATGTGCTTGAGCTCGGCCTCGTCGGCCGCCGCCATCAGCACGAAGCCCGGCAGGCAGCCCAGGTAGGCGAGGTCGAAGGCGCCCGCATGCGTGGGCCCGTCGGCGCCGACCAGCCCGGCGCGGTCGAGGGCGAAGCGCACGGGCAGGCGCTGGATGGCGACGTCGTGCACCACCTGGTCGTAGGCGCGCTGCAGGAAGGTCGAGTAGATCGCTGCGAACGGCTTGAAGCCCTCCGCGGCGAGGCCTGCGGCGAAGGTGACGCCGTGCTGCTCGGCGATGCCGACGTCGAAGGTGCGCTCGGGAAACTCCTTGCCGAAAAGATCGAGGCCGGTGCCCGCAGGCATGGCCGCGGTGACGGCGACGATTTTGTCGTCCCGGCGCGCCTCCTCGATCAGGCTGTGCGCGAACACCTTGGTGTAGCTCGGTGCATTGGGCTTGGCCGCGACCTGCGCGCCGGTGATGACATTGAAGCGATTGACGCCGTGATACTTGTCGTCGGAGGCCTCCGCCGGCGGGTATCCCTTGCCTTTCTTGGTGACGACGTGCACGAGGATCGGCCCCTGCTTGGCGTCGCGCACGTTTTTGAGCACGGGAAGCAGCACATTGAGGTCGTGGCCGTCGATCGGACCCACGTAGTAGAACCCGAGCTCCTCGAACAGTGTGCCGCCGGTCCAGTAGGTGCGGGTGTATTCCTCGACGCGGGCGGCCCGACGCTCCCAGTTCTTGGGCAGTTTCTTGGCGAGTTGTTTGATGGCTTCGCGGAAGTGGAGATAGGTGCCGCTCGAGGATATGCGGGCGAGATAGGTGGAAAGGGCGCCGACAGGCGGCGCGATCGACATATCATTGTCGTTGAGGATGACGATAAGGCGCTCGTTGCGGGCGCCGGCGTTGTTCATCGCCTCGTAAGCCATGCCCGCGGACATGGCGCCGTCGCCGATTACGCACACGACATTGTGGTTGCGGCCGGCGAGATCGCGCGCGACAGCCATGCCGAGGCCTGCCGAGATCGAGGTGGAAGAGTGCGCGGCACCGAATGTGTCGTACTGGCTCTCGGCGCGCTTGGTGAATCCGGAGAGGCCGCCGCCCTGGCGCAGCGTGCGGATGCGGTCGCGCCGCCCGGTGAGGATCTTGTGGGGATAGGCCTGGTGGCCGACATCCCAGATGAGCCGGTCGCGGGGGGTATCGAACACCCGGTGCAGCGCGACGGTCAGCTCCACCACCCCCAGGCCCGCGCCCAGGTGGCCGCCCGTGACGGACACCGCATCGATGGTCTCGCGGCGCAGCTCGTCGACCAGCTGCCGCAGATCCTTCTCGGGGAGCCGGCGCAGGTCCTCTGGCATCTTGACCTGGTCGAGCAGCGGGGTCTTGGAGGGTTTACTCATCGTGCTTTCTTGGCTGGGCTCGGGGAGGGCTGCAAGCCCAACTATAGTGCACCGGCACCGCGTCCATTCGAAGACGTAGCGTCGCGGGCGCTTTCCCCGGAGAAACGCTACTCCTGCGGCTTGAAGGTCTCGGTGCCTGCCGGCTCGCCGGCCTGGTTGAAGGTCAGCTTCTCCACCCTGGCCTCCGCCTGCTTCAGCAGCCGGTCGCAGTGGTTCTTCAGCGCCTCGCCGCGCTCATAGATGGTAATGCTCTCCTCCAGCTCCACGTCGCCCCGCTCCAGCCGGCCAACAATGCCCTCCAGCTCCTTGAGCGCCACCTCGAAGCTCATGTCCTTGATATCGAAGTGCTTTGCAGCAGGCTTGGCCATTTCTCCATCCACCATCAGACGTCCGCCCTCTTGCCGGTTGCGTTGCGGGCCTCACGACCCGGCGTCCATCAGCGTCTTGACATGCACGCCCACGGACTTTGCCAGCGCGGCGAGGTTGTAGCCCCCTTCGAGCATCGACACCAGCCGCCCCTCCGCATGCTTGGCCGCGACCTCCGCGATCTTGGCCGTGGCCCAGGCGAAGTCGGGCTCCGTGAGGCGCAGGTTGGCCAGCGGGTCGTCCGCGTGGGCGTCGAACCCGGCCGAGATCAGCACGATATCGGGACCGAAACTGCGCAGGGCCGGCAGGATACGGGATTCGAACGCCTCCTTGAACCTGTCGCCGCCGTCGCCTGGGCGCAGGGGCGCATTCCAGACGTTGCCGACGCCCTCCTCCGATAGGGCGCCCGTGCCGGGGTAGAGCGGCATCTGGTGCGTCGAGCCGAAGTAGAGGTTCTTGTCCGACCAGAAGATGTCCTGCGTGCCGTTGCCGTGGTGCACGTCGAAGTCGACCACGGCGATGCGCTCGCAGCCATACTTCTTCCGGGCGTAGAGGCCGGCGATGGCGATGTTGTTGAAGATGCAGAAGCCCATGGCGCGCTCCTTCTCGGCGTGATGGCCGCAGGGGCGCACTTGCGCGAACACGTTGGCGATGCCGGAGCCCTTGTCCATGACGCGGTCGACGGCGGCGAGCCCGGCGCCGACGGCCCGCAGCGCGGGCTCCCACGACTTGGGCGAGAGCACGGTGTCGGGATCGAGCCGCACGGACTCCTCACCCTCGGCCGGACGCACGCTCTTGACCCAGTCGATGTAGCTTTGTGGGTGGGCGAGCGCGATCTGCTCCTCCACATCTTCGCGGAGCGGGGCCTCCTCGCGCTTCAGGGGCTTGAACAGGTCGTGGGAGAGCACCTTGTCGATGGCACGCATGCGGTCGGGCCGCTCGGGGTGGCCGAGGCCAGTGTCGTGCTCGAGGAAGACGGGATGAGTGATGAGGAGCGTGGTCATTTCGGGTCCATTAGGGTGTCAGACCCTCCGGGTCTGACACCGTTGCACCGCCTCTGGAAGGATGCAGCCACCTTACGATGGGGATCGCTTGCCCTCCAGGGGTGTCGGTGGGAAACTCCCCAGCTTGCAAAATCAGGTGGCCTCCGTGAGCCCGACCATCAAGCTGCACAAGAACGACCTACCCGCCAACGTGAGCTTTGGCGGGTCGGTGGCGATCGACACGGAGACCCTGGGGCTCAAGCCGCGCCGCGACCGGCTGTGCCTGGTGCAGCTCTCGGCCGGCGACAACTCCGCCCATCTCGTCCAGCTCGACGGCAAGGACTGGTCGGCGCCGCGCCTCAAGGCCCTGCTGGCCGACCAAAGCGTCCTCAAGATCTTCCACTTCGCCCGCTTCGACTTGGGGATGCTGGCGCTGCACCTGGGCGTGATGCCGGAGCCCGTCTATTGCACCAAGATCGCCTCCAAGCTGGCACGCACCTACACCGACCGCCACGGCCTCAAGGACCTGTGCGCGGAGCTGGTCGGCATCGACCTCTCCAAGCAGCAGCAGAGCTCCGACTGGGGCGCCGACAAGCTCACCGACCAGCAGAAGCACTACGCCGCTTCCGACGTGCTCTACCTGCACGCGCTGAAAGCCAAGCTCGACGCCATGCTCCAGCGCGAGGGCCGCACCGAGGTTGCCGAAGCCTGTTTCCGGCTTTTTGCCGACGCGCGCGCGCCTCGACCTCGGCGGCTTCGAGGACGAGGACATCTTCGCCCACTGACGGGCGGTTCGCTCCACTCGCCTATGCTTCACCTACGCCGCGCGCGCCCAAATCGCCGAGACGGTCGAGAGCATGGAGGCGTTTCGCCTGCGCTCGCGAGGGCCGTCCTCCTCTCTCGTGTCCTCCCCGCAACATCTGCTAGGGTGGAGAGGCCCACCCCGGAGGACACAACTCATGCAGCGAGCCTCACTCGTCGACTACGGCAAGCCCCTGCAGGCCACGGAAGCAGCAACCCCCAAGCCGCAGGGGAGCGAGGTGCTGCTGCGCATCACCCACTGCGGGGTGTGCCACTCCGACATCCACCTGCAGGACGGCTACTTCGACCTCGGCGGCGGCCAGAAGCTCGACGTGCGCGGCAACCGTCCGCTGCCCTTCACGCTGGGCCACGAGATCGCCGGCACGGTCGAGGCGGCGGGGCCCGAGGCCAGCGGCGTCACCCAGGGCAAGTTCTATGCGGCCTATCCCTGGATCGGCTGCGGCAAGTGCGGGCTGTGCCAGCGCGGCGACGAGCACATGTGCAACGCGCCCCGCGTGCTGGGCGTCACCGTCGACGGCGGCTATGCCACGCACGTCATCGTGCCCCACCCGCGCTACCTGCTCGACGTCGAGGGCATCTCGCCCGCCATCGCCGGCGCCCTGATGTGCTCGGGCCTGACCGGCTACGGCGCCGTCAAGAAGGCACTGCCGCACCTGCGCGCCGGACCGCTCATGATCGTCGGCCTCGGCGGCGTCGGCATGATGGGGCTCCAGTTCGCCCGTGCGCTGACCGACAAGCCGATCTACGTCGCCGACATCGACAAGGCCAAGCGCGAGGCGGCCCTGAAGCTGGGCGCGGCCGAAGCCTTCGATCCGGCCGACCCCGGCGCGATCAAAGCCGTCAGGAAAGCCTCGGGCGGCGGCGTCGGCGCGGCCGTGGATTTCGCCGGCTCCGACAAATCCTTTGCGTTCGCGCACGCCCCCGTCGCCAAGGGCGGGGCGGCAATCGTGGTCGGCCTGTTCGGCGGCAGCTTCTCGATGCCGGTGCCGATGCTGCCGCTGCGCGCGCTCACCCTCATGGGCAGCTACGTCGGCTCCCCCGCCGAGGCGCGCGAGATGCTGGACCTCGTCAAGGCCGGAAAGGTGTCGCCGATCCCGGTCGAGACGCGGCCGCTCGCCGAGGCCAGCCGCTCGCTCGACGATCTGCGCGCGGGCAGGATCGTCGGCCGCGTCGTGATCACGCCATGACGGGCGAGCCGTTGCGGATCACGGTGATCGGTCCGGGAGGCGTCGGCGGCTATTTCGGCGCGCGACTGGCGGCTGCCGGCAGCGATGTCACGTTCGTGGCGCGGGGCGCGCACCTCGAGGCCATGCGCAAGAGTGGCCTGCGGCTCGACAGCGAGATCGGCAGCCTCACCCTCGATCCCGTCAAGGTGGTGGCCGACGCCAGCGAGATCCCGGCAGCCGATATGATCCTGTTTGCCGTCAAGATGCGCGACACCGAGAGCGCCGCCAAGAGCCTGCTTGGCCTCGTGACGAAGGGTGCTGCGGTCTTCACCTTCCAAAATGGCGTGGAAAGCGCGGATCAAGTCGGCCGCATCGTCGGGCCCGAGAACGTCGTGCCCGGCGTGGCCCGCATCGGCTCGCACATCTCGGCGCCGGGCGTGGTCAAGCAGATCGGCACCTTCTGTCGCCTGGAGTTTGGCGAGCGCGATGGCAAGCCGAGCCCGCGCACGGCCGCATTCCTGGAGGCCTGCACGCGGGCGGGCTTCGAAGCTGTCGTGCGCGACAACATCGAGCGCGAGATCTGGATGAAGTTCGGCATGCTCGCCCCCTTGTCCGGCATGACGGCACTCACGCGCACGCCGATCGGGCCGCTGCGCACCAACCCTCAGTCGCGCGCGCTGATCGAGGCGGCGATCAAGGAGACGGTGGCCGTTGGCATGGCGCTGAAGACCGGACTGAGACCAGCCGACGCCGGCAGATCTCATGGCGCTCATGGACAGCTTTCCCGACGGGCCTGATGGCCTCGATGGCGCACGATCTCCTGGCCGGCAAGCCGATCGAGATCGACGGCCTCTCGGGCGCGGTCGCGCGGCTCGGCAGGAGCTGCGGCGTGCCGGTGCCCACGCACACTTTCATCGCCCAGGCGCTCGCACCCTTCGCCGACGGCAAGCCGTAGCGGCGTCATCCATCCCGTGGATACAATTTACACGGCATGACGATGCATTCCACGTTTCTGCTATAGTTCGACCTGGGGACGCCCGGCAACGGAGCAAGCCACGCAATGGCTCTGACGAAAGAAGAGATCGAGCGCTACAAGCGCCACCTGGTGCTGCGCGAGGTCGGCGGCCAGGGCCAGCAGAAGCTCAAGGCTGCCAAGGTGCTGGTGATCGGTGCGGGCGGGCTCGGCTCGCCGCTGCTGATGTACTCTGGCCGCCGCCGGCGTCGGCACCATCGGCATCGTCGACGACGACCGCGTCTCCCTCGACAACCTGCAGCGCCAGATCGTGCACGACACCGCCGCATGTCGGCGCCCCGAAGGTGGCGAGCGCCGCCGACATGATCGCCAGGCTCAACCCCAATGTACGCGTCGAGCCACATGAATCCCGCATCGATGCCCACAACGCGCTCGAGCTGATCGCCCGCTACGATATCGTCGCCGACGGCTCCGACAACTTCGCCACCCGCTATCTCGTGAGCGACGCCTGCTTTCTGGCGAAGCGGCCGCTGGTGTTTGCCGCCGTCGGCCCCTTCGACGGCTACATCACCACCTTCAAGCCGCACCAGCGGGGCACGGACGGAGAGCCATATCCCACCTACCGCTGCGTGTTCCCCGAGCCGCCGCCGCCCGGCACCGTCGCCAATTGCGCCGAGGTGGGCGTGCTGGGAGCCGCCGTCGGCGTGATGGGCACGCTGCAGGCAACCGAAGTATTGAAGGAGATCGTGGGGATCGGCGAGAGCCTGGCGGGGCGCCTCCTCCTCTACGATGCGCGGGCCGCGCGCTTCACCGAGATCAAGATCGCATGGGACCCGGACAATCCGCTCTCGGGCCGGGCCCCCAGCATCCGCGACCTGTCGATCCACGCCGGCGCGCAGCAGGGCGCGGTCTGTGCGGCCTGATTCGTCTTTTGGGGGGCAGAGGGGGCATGACGATCCGCGGCATCCTGTTCGACAAGGACGGCACCGTCATCGACTATTGGCGCACGTGGGTGCCCGATCAACCGCGAGGCCGCGCTCTATGCCGCCCAGGGCAGCCAGAAGCTTGCCGAGGAGCTGCTGCAGCTGGGCGGCCACGATCCCGCCACCGACCGCATCACGCCGGGATCGGCTCTGGCGGCGGGAGATTTCCTCGACATCGCCGAGGCATTCGCCGCCCATCCCGATGTGGCGCCCGCCGGGCAGCTGGTGGCCGGGATCGAGCGCATCTTCTGCTCGGGCGGCGCCAAGCACTCCGCCCTGATCGAAGGCGCGCGCACAACGCTCCTCGAGCTCAGCCGGCGCGGCTTTCGCCTCGGGCTTGCAACCAACGATTCGGCGGGCGGGTTGCAGGCCTCCCTCGCCGGGCACGACGTGCTCGATCTCTTCGAGTTTGCCGTCGGCTGCGACTCCGGCCTGGGCTCGAAGCCCGATCCGCGCATGGTGCTGGGCTTCTGCGGCGCCGTCGGCGTCGAGGCGCGTGAGGTTGCCGTGGTCGGCGACGCGCTGCACGACCTCGCCATGGGCCGGGCTGCGGGGGTGGGCCTCAATGTCGGTGTGCTGTCGGGTACCAGCGCGCGCGAGGACCTGGAGGATTTCGCCGACCTGATCCTGCCCAGCATCAACGACCTTCCGGCGCGCCCGGAATTTGCGGGCCACGCATAGGGGCATGGGCCGGCGATGACCCAACGCAAGCGCGTCCTGGCCCGCTTCAAGGGACCGAGCGGCGAGATCTCGGTCATCGAGGACGTGAGCACTGGGGCACGCTTCTACGAGGAAAGCGGTGTCAGCCAGAGCTCCGTGCTGGCCGGCGGCGAGGCCGGCGTCGAGTACGTGCGCCTGATGGCATCGCTGCTCGAAGGCAGCCGCAGCGCCCTGCTGCTCGGCTGCGGCGGTGGTGCGCTCGCCAGCATGCTGCACCGGCGCGGCAGCCGGGTCACCGTGGTCGACGTGAACCCCGTCAGCTTTCAGCTGGCGCGGACGTTCTTCTGGATGCCGCGCGGCATCGAGTGCATCACGGCCGACATGCGCGCGTTCATGCGCACCCAGGCCCGCACCTTCGACGCAATCGGCATCGACGTCGGGGGCCCCTGCTTCTCCTATGACGCGGTGTTGCGGCCGGCCACGGTCGCTCTCGTGCGTCGCGCCCTGCGCAACGGAGGGCGCGTCGCCGTCAACATCTCCTGCGACGCACCCGACGATCCGATGCCGGGCCGCATCGCCGACCGGTTCAAGGCCGAGGGGCTCGACGTGTGGGTTTACATTGAGGACGCCCAGGACTGCCAGGAGGTCAATGCGGTTGTCCTGGCCTCCGCCCGCAAGGAGGCCGCATCCGCCCTGGCGCAGACCGCCGACGGCCTTTGGTGCCTCGCACGGTTGGGGGAGCAGCGCACCGGGGCGGCTAGGCCCGCCGCCGGATCCGCCAAGTGAAGGCGCCATCGCCCCAATCGAGGCGGGAGAGCACCTCCAGCACGAGGAACCGGTCGTGCACGGCGAGCGCGCCCTCCAGGAGGCCGTTCCAGGCCTCGAACACCGCAGGTGACAGGGGCTCCAGCCCGCGCATCAGCCGCCAGCCCGGTCGGCGCACCAGCACGGCGTCGCCCTCGCGCGACGGCTCGGCGGCATCGCCTTCCCCGCCTGCCAGCCGCACCATGAAATCGGCGAAGGCTTCGGCGCCCGCCGGCCGCAATCCCCAGCAGCGCCGCCGTCTCCCGGTAGAGCTGCGCGCCGACCAGCCGACCGGTGACGCGCCCCAGATGCCCTGCCTCCGCCGGCCCGAAGATCTCGGCCAGCCGCGGCAACCCGGAGCGGATGTACTCCATGGCGTAGTTGCGCTCGGCCTTGGCGAGGCGCTCCGGCGGCCAGTCCGAGGCCGGCAGCCGCGGCGCGTTGGCCGGATCGAACGGCGGCGGCAGCTCGCCGGGGCGGAACTGCAGGCGTTCCTCCGGCTGCAGGTCGCGGTCGTATTCGAGGAAGTAGCCCGACAGGCCATGCTGGCCGTCGGTCGTCTGCGCCGTGCACACGAAGCCGAGCCGCGGATTGCCGAGCGAGACGCCGTTCTGGGCGTACCAGCCGCGCAGGAAGGCGCGCGACACCTCGCTCGGCACGCCGCAGATGCTGGCGCCGGGATAGATCCAGCGCGGCGGCACGAAGTTGACCCAGGCCTTGCGGTCGCTCTCGCGCATGAACTCGACCGTCACGCCGCCGACGCTGTTGGAGAGGTAGTGATAGGCCGCGCACGCGACCGCATCCGGCATGCCTTTCAAGCCCAGCTTCTCGAAGCTCGACAGGAACTTCTCGTGGTGCTGGTGGCGGAAGACGCTGAACACCCACTCGGCAGCGTCCGCCGCACTGCGCCGCGTGACGAGGGTGAGGATCAGCCCCGTGAAATAGGCATGGTAGAGCCCCGCTGCCGCCTTCATGGCCGCCGCTTCGTCCTCGGCTAGGCTGGTGCTCTCCGCCTGGGGCATGGCGTCATGTTACGCTCGGCCGGCGCGCCCATCCAGTGTCGGCCGAGACCATCCAGGAGATACGCCCAATGTACGACGACCTTCCCATCGTCGACGCCCACCATCACCTCTGGGACCTGCAAGGCCCGGTGCGCTACCCGTGGCTCACTCAGCCCGATCCGCATCATGCCTACATGGGCGACAACTCCTCGCTGCGCCGAGCTATCTGCCGGAGGAGTACCGACGCGACACGGCGCTGCACAACGTGGTGGCCACCGTGCACATCGAGGCCGAGTGCGACCGCAAGCAGCAGGTCGCCGAGACCCGCTGGCTCACCGACATTTCCGCCCGCCACGGCATGCCCAACGCCATCGTCGCGCACGCCTGGATCGATACCCCCGACGCCGAGGAGATCATCGTCCGGCAAAAGGCCTTCCCGCTCGTGCGCGGCATCCGCACCAAGCCCATCATCTCAGCGGGTCCCGACAAGAGCGTGCGCGGCCAGCCCCGCAGCATGCAGGACCCCAAATGGCGCAACGGCCTCTCGCTGCTGGAAAAGCACGACCTCTCCTGGGACCTGCGCGTGGTTTGGTGGCACCTGGAGGAGGCGGCCGAGGTCGTGCGTGAGCACCCCGGCCTGCGCACGGTCCTCAACCACACCGGCTACCCGCTCGACCGCTCGGCCGAGGCCCTGGCCGTGTGGCGCCGCGGCATGGAGGCGCTGGCCGCCTGCCCCAACGTCAACTGCAAGATCTCAGGTCTTACCGTCAAAGGCGAGCCGTGGACGCTCGCCGCCAACAAGCCGATCATCCTGGATGCGATCCGCATCTTCGGGGTCGAGCGCTGCATGTTCGCCTCCAACATTCCCGTCGACGGGCTCAAGGGCAGCTGGGACTACATCTATCAGCCAATTCAAGCGGGCGGTGGCCGACTTCCCCTTCGCCGACCGCCGCAAGCTGTTCGCCGACAACGCGGCGAGGTTCTATCGCATCGAGATCCAAGACGGCCGCGATGCCGGGAGCCCGCGAGGCCGGTAGATACTTGACGAAGGCAAGCAATTATTTGACTATGCGCGGCATCGGGAGTGCCGCACATGCCACACGCCGCCCCAGCCGACAACGACACCCTGGTCGCGAGCGTGCGCGCCTTCAACCGCTTCTATACCCGCCAGCTCGGGCTGCTCGACGAAAGCGTGCTGGCAAGCGGCTTCTCGCTGACGGAGATGCGCGTCCTCTACGAGCTCGCCTACCGCGAGGGCCTCACGGCGACAGAGCTCGGGCGCGACCTTGGCGTGGATGCCGGGTATCTCAGCCGCATTCTGTCCAAGTTCGAGGCGCGCCGGTGGCTCAAGAGATCGGCCGCGCCAGCGGATGCGCGCCAGACCCTCCTCGCCCTGACCCCCGCGGGCCGCAAGGCCTTCGCCCCCGTCGAGAAAGCAGCGCGCGATCAGATCGCGGCGCTGCTCCAGCCGCTGTCGGCGCTCGAGCGTGAGGGTCTGGTCAAGGCCATGGAGACCGTGCAGCGCCGGCTCGGCGGCCTGCCGGAGGCCAAGGTTCCTTATATCCTGCGCGACTTGCGGCCCGGCGACCTCGGTTGGATCGTGCATCGCCAAAGCCTGCTCTATCATCGGGAGTACGGGTGGGACGAGACCTTCGATGCGCTCGTCGCCGAGATCGCGGCGGCCTTCGTCAAGAACCTTCGATGCCAGGCGTGAGCGCTGCTGGGTGGCGGAGCGGGAGGGCGAGGTGGTGGGCAGCGTCTTCCTCGTGCGCGCTTCCGACACGACCGCCAAGCTGCGCCTTCTCTACGTCGAGTCCTCCGCGCGCGGACTCGGCATCGGCGCCCGGCTGGTCGAGGAATGCATCCGCTTCGCGCGCGCCAAGGGCTATCGCACGCTTACCCTGTGGACCAACGACGTGCTCGTCTCGGCGCGCAAGATCTACCAGGCGGCGGGCTTCCGCTTGACCGCGAGGAGCGCCATCATTCCTTCGGCAAGGACCTCGTCGGCCAGACCTGGGACCTCGCCCTATGATATGCCCCCCGGCCCTCGATCGGCTGATCCCCTGCGGGCGCATGGTGACTTGGGCCTCGGGCGCCCTAGACTCGATCAAAATCGTCTGGGGAGTGCCCATCCATGGCCATCAGTTTCCGCCAAGTCGGTCCCTGCTTTGCCGCCGAGGTCTCCGGCATCGACATCGCCAAACCTTTGACGGCCGCCGAGATCGCGGCAATCCACTCCGGCATGGACACGTACGCCGTGCTGGTATTCCACGACCAGCATATCGATGACGACCAGCAGCTCGCATTCACGACCAGCCTGGGCGACATCGAGCATGCGATCGGCACGGGCCTGCGCGCGCCCAGCGAGTATCGCCTGCCCACCACCTTTGCCGACGTCTCCAACCTCGACAAGGACAACAAGCCGTTCGCCCGCGACGACCGCCGCCGCCTGTTCTCGCTCGGCAACCAGCTGTGGCACTCCGACAGCTCGTTCAAGGTGGTGCCGGCGAAGTACTCGCTGCTGCACGCCCGCAGTGTCACCTCCAAGGGCGGCAACACCCAGTTCGCCGACATGCGCGCGGCCTATGACGCGCTCGACGCGGAGACCAAGGCGCGCGTCGAGGACCTCGTGTGCGAGCACTCGCAGATCTACTCGCGCGCGCTCCTGGGCTTCACCGAGTTCACCGAGGAGGAGCGCGCCAGGCTGGCGCCGGTGCGCCAATGCCTGGTCAGAACCCACCCGGCGACGGGGCGGCGCTCTCTCTACCTCTCCTCGCATGCGGGCACGATCGTGGGCTGGCCGATGCCCGAAGCGCGGGCCTTCCTGCGCGATCTGACGGAAGCCGCCACCCAGCGCGAGTTCGTCTATACCCACAAGTGGCGGGTCGGCGATCTCGTGATGTGGGACAACCGCCAGACCATGCACCGCGCGCGGCCGTTTCCCGCCGAGGAGCCACGCGACATGCGCCGCACGACCCTGATGGGCGACGGGCCGACCGCCGCGCAGGCGGCCTGACCCACGCGCGGGGGAATCGTGCCGCGCACCAAGCTCGACGCCGCGGGCTGCGCGGCAGGCACGCACCACCTGCTGGAGGCCGACGAGTTCGATCCGGACACAGCCGCCATGTTGCGCGAGGTCTACGACCGGGTCTGCGCCCAGTTCGTCTCCCTCGCGCCGGACGAGCAAACGATGCGTGACACCATCGCTGCGGCCATCATCGGCAGCGCGACCAACGGTCAGCGCAACCGTGACCGCATCGCCAGATTTGCCCGCTTCAAGGCCGCGGAGATTTTCTCGATGCCGCTGTGACCGAGACCTTCGACCGCAGCCGGCGCGAGCGATGCGGGCAGCTTGACTCCTCTCCGCTCGCCCGCCGGCGCCGTTTCGCCTCGACCCTTCAGTTGCGGAAGAAGCCCTCGACCTCGGCATGGGCCCAGTCGAGCGTCTTGGGCATGGGCTCGCCCTTCGCCATGCGCAGGATCATCTTCGGCACGATGGCCTGGGTGTAGATCTGCGAGGCCACGGCCGGCGGCGCAGGCGCGCACGGGATGATGGGCATCAGGTCTCCCTTGGCTGGATAGTGCGAGAGCGTGCCCTTGGGCGGACCGACCTCCTCCCAGGTCTTGAAGTCACTGAAGCTCTTGTAGGGCGGCAGATCGTAGCCGTCGCATGCCGCGACGAGCTTCTCGGCGGCCTCGCGGCTGCAGACGTGCGCCAGCAGGCTTTTGGCCGCCGACTTGTTCTTGGAGAAGTTCCAAATGCCCTGGAAGCGCGGCAGCACGGACACGAAGCGGCCTTTGGGTCCCTTGGGCATGCCATGCGTCCACAGCTTCTCGGCCACCGGCGGGTTGTCGCGCTTGGCCACGGCCCAGGCGCTCGGCGGATTGAAGATCAGTGCGGTCTTGCCGGCGACGAGAGCCTTGTTGTTGGAGGCGTTGTCCCACGAACCCACGTCCGGCGGCAGCAGCTTGGCAAGCCGATTGAGATACTCGAGAGCCTGCTTCACCTGGTCCGACTTCACGGTGATGTTGCCCTTGGCGTCGACCACCTCGGCCCCGAAGGCGCGGAAGAACGCGCTCAGCCACTCGACGCTGTCGGTGGTGACTCCGAGCGGCAGACCGAACGCGTAGCCGGCCTTTTGGCATTTCTCGGCGGCTACGAGGAAGGCATCCCATGTCCAGGCGTCGGCCGCCTTGGTCGGCTGCGCGCCCGCCGGATACATGCCGAGGATGTCGATGCCGGCGTGCTCCTTCATCAGGTCGAAGCGGCTGCAGCAGGTGAGAAACAGGGTGCCGCGAATGCCGGGTACCGCCAGCCACTGGCCCTTGGGTTTGGCCAGGTACTCGTACTCAGGCCCAACCGCGCCGTTGCGCGCCAGCACCTCCTTCATGACGTCGTCGACCGGCTCGAGCGAGGTCTGGTACTGGTTCGGCTCCCAGGCCGAGAAATCCATGATGTCGTGGCCCGACTTGGCCAGCGCCTCGGCGGCGTTGGTCAGGTAGAGCTTGTTGCCCTGCGTGGAGAGATAGTCGATCTTGATCGCGACCTTCTCCTTTTGCGCCCACGCCTCGCAGATCTCGCTCATGGCCTTGTTGGCGCCGGGCACCCAGTGGTCCCATAGCCCCAACGACAAGCTGCCCGCTGCGCCGGCGGTGTGGACGAACGGCGCCGCGATGGTGGTAGCGGACGCGGCCGCCGAGGTGGCGATGAACCTCCGGCGCGTGAGCGATCTTCTCTTCATTGCATTTCCTCCCGACAGATCAGGGCGGCAGACTGCGCGCAAGGCGCCGACAGGCCCGCCGATTTGCGGGCCTGCGATCCTCACCACTGCCACCAAGCGGGCAGCCTGCACCTGCGGATGCCCAAGGTGCAAGGTCCTGCACGGAGCAGTGAGCGGGACCCTGGGTCGCGCCTAGCGACTAGCAGCAACCCATGACGTGCGACGCAAATTCCCCTGGCATTGGCGCAACGGCAGGGCAAATGCCGTGTCGGGCGGCCATCCCGCGGCGCGCCTGTCATGTCCGTGTTACTGAAATGCTCTTAGGCTCACGCGCACTTCCGACCAAGATTTGGGGGACTGCCATGACGCTCTCGCGTGTGTTGTCTTCGCTAGCAATTCTCGCCATCGTGCTTGCCCGCCCAGTGGCGGCGCAAACCATCTATCCGCTCACTCGGGCCGAGATTCTCGCTGGCTCGAAATTCGACCTGAAGGTCGAGTTCGAAGGGGCGGTTGCCGACCTCAAGGTCACGATCAACGGCCACGACGCCGGCCAGATGCTCGGCAAGAATCCATCGCTCGAGGCGAGCGAGGAGGGGCAAAATCACGCCGCCTATTGGATTCGCGAAGTTTCCATTCAGCAGCCGGGCAAATACGAGGTCGTTGCATCGGCCGGGGACAAATCCAAGACCGTGAGCTGGGAGGTTTTCGGCACCCCACCGCGGCGGGCGCGCAACGTCATTCTCTTCATCGGCGACGGCCTGTCGATGGCGCACCGTACCGCCGCGCGCATGTTGTCAAAGGGGTTGGCCGAGGGCCGCTATGGTGGCGAGCTTGCCATCGACGACATGCCGCACATGGCGCTCGTCTCGACCTCCGGCACCGACTCGATCGTGACGGATTCCGCCAACTCCATGAGCGCCTATACGACCGGCCACAAGTCGTGCGTCAACGCCATGGGCGTCTATTGCTCCCTCACCAAAAACGGCCTTGCACACCCCAAGGTCGAGACCATCACCGAGCTCGTCAAGCGGCGCAACGGCGGCATGGCGGTCGGCGTGGTGACCAACACCGAGATCGAGGATGCCACGCCCGCAGCCATGGTGGCTCACGTGCGCCGCCGCAATGACTACGACAACATCGTGCGCATGTTCTACGCGTTGAAGCCGGAGGTCATGATGGGCGGCGGCAGCGGTTTCTTCCTGCCGAAGTCGGACAAGGCCGGCAAGCGCAAGGACGAGGAGAACTACCTGGAGAAGTTCAAGTCGGCCGGCTACCGCTTTGCCGCCACCGCGGGCGAGATGAAGGCTGCGGCGGCCGACCAGAGCACGAGCCGTCTGCTCGGCCTGTTCCATCCCGGCAACCTCGACGGCGCCCTTGATCGCAACCTGCTCAAGAGGGGCACGGTGCCTAGGTATCCCGACCAGCCCGACCTCGCCGATCAGACCCAGGCGGCCATCGATATCCTGTCCAAGGGCGCGAACGGGTTCATGCTGATGGTCGAATCCGGGCTGATCGACAAGTATTCGCACGTGCTCGACTGGGAGCGGGCGGTCTATGACACCATCCTGCTCGACAACGCCGTCGCGGTGGCCAAGCGCTTTGCGGGCGCGCGCAACGATACGTTGATCATTGTCGTCGCCGACCATACCCACCCCGTGGGCATCATCGGCACCTACGACGATGCGCGCAAGGGCGACCGCCTGCGCGACAAGCTGGGCATCTACGCTGAGGCGAAGTTCCCCAACTATCCTCCGGCGGACGCCAATGGCTATCCGCCATCCATAGACGTGTCCCGGCGCCTTGCGTTCGTGTTCGCAGGCTTCCCTGATCACTGCGCCTCCGGCAAACCCTACCTGGCCGGGCCGTTCAAGCCGGCCGAGAAGAAGGAGGACAAGGCGGTCGCCAACGAGGCGTTCTGCACCCCGCGGGCAACGCGCATGGAGGGCAATCTGCCGTTCACCCAGCCCCAGGGCGTGCATTCCGCCGATGATGTGGTGCTGACCGCCGTGGGGCCGGGCGCGGAGCTGTTCCACGGCCGCGTCGACAACACGCGCGTGTTTCGCGTCATAGCCACCGCCCTCGGCCTCGGCGCCCCGGACTGATCGCTAGAACATTGCCGCGTGCACGCGATCGGGCGGGTTGTGACCGTCGAGGAAGGTCTTCACATTGATGATGACCTTCTCGCCCATGTCGATGCGACCCTCGATGGTGGCCGAGCCCAGATGCGGCAGCGCCACCACCCGGTCGCTCGCCAGCAGCTTGGGGTTGATGGCGGGCTCGTTCTCGAAGACGTCGAGACCGGCACCCGCGATCTGACCGGCATCGATGAGGCGCGCCAGCTCATTCTCGTCGATGACCTCGCCGCGTGCCGTATTGACGATATAAGAGGTGGGCTTCAGCAGCTTGAGCCGCCGTGCCGAGAGCAGGTGGTAGGTGGCCGGCGTGTGCGGGCAGTTGACCGAGACGATGTCCATGCGCGCCAGCATCTGGTCGAGGCTGTCCCAGTAGGTGGCCTCGAGCTCCTGCTCGAGATCCTCGGAGACGCGGCGGCGGTTGTAGTAGTGGATCTGCAGCCCGAACGCCCTGGCCCGGCGTGCCACGGCTTGGCCGATGCGTCCCATGCCGATGATGCCGAGGCGCTTGCCCCAGATGCGGTGGCCGAGCATCCAGGTAGGTGACCAGCCGGTCCAGTGTTTGCGGGAATCCTTCAGCAGCGCCGCACCCTCTGCGAGGCGGCGGGGCACCGCCAGGATGAGAGCCATGGTCATGTCGGCCGTGTCCTCGGTGAGAACGCCCGGCGTATTGGTGACGATGATGCCGCGCACGCGCGCGGTGTCGAGGTCGATGTTGTCCACGCCGTTGCCGAAATTGGCGATCAGCTTGAGCTGCGGTCCGGCTTGCGACAGCAGTGAGCGGTCGATCCGGTCGGTCACGGTCGGAACCAGCACGTGGGCCGTCTTCGCCGCCTCGGCGAGCTCGGCATGGCTCATCGGCTTGTCGTCGACGTTGAGCCGCGCATCGAACAGCTCGCGCATGCGCGTTTCCACCGCCTCCGGCAGCTTGCGCGTCACCACGACGAGGGGCTTCTTGGCAGATGTCGGCATAACAGGCTCGAAGCTCGAATGTCAGTTGCTCGGAAGTGGGCCCGGCGCCCGCCTCCGCGCCCGGGAAGCGGGCTCGCGCCCTGTCTAACAGATGGCCACAGCTATGACAAAATTCAGCTAACGGCTCCTGCCCGCGTGCGGGGGGTGCCTCCCCGGACCCGTGCGAGGAACGGAGTGTCGCCGATGCGGATGGGCTTGATCGGGTCGGGCAAATCATGCATTGGGCTGCCTGATGAGTGAGCTGCGCTTTCCCGGCTTCTTGCTCGGAGCGCCGCGCCGGCGGGCAGCGGTGTACATGCTGGCGCTCGCGTTCTGCCTAGCCGATGCGGCCGGCCCGGCGGCACAGGTCGCGCCTGGAGCGCCGACCGCCACGGGCCTGCCGGTGCCGCGCTTCGTCAGCCTCAAGGCCGACCGCGTCAACCTGCGCCAGGGCCCGGGAACCGAGTATCCCACTGCCTGGGTTTTCCGGCGCGCGGGCCTGCCGGTGGAGGTGATCAAGGAGTTCGAGAGCTGGCGGCAGGTGCGCGACGCCGAGGGCACCACGGGCTGGGTTGCCAGCACGATGCTGAGCGGCCGCCGCACGGCGGTGGTGCTGCCCTGGGAAGTACGGCCCGGCAAGAGTGCCCCTCCGCTGGCGGTGCTGCGCAGCGACGACAGCGAGGGATCCAATCCCGTGGCTGAGGTGGAAGCCGGCGTGCTCGCCAGCATCATCAGCTGCGACGGGCGATGGTGCCGCGTGTCGGTCGGCGGCTTCCGCGGCTATATCGAGCAGACCAAGCTGTGGGGCGCCTACCAGGGCGAGGTCATCAAGTAAGCGATCGGCGCCTATGCCGACGGCGCAGCATCGGGGCCGGCAGGCCGCGCATTGGCCGAGGTCTTCGCCTCCCCCGTCAAGGCCTCCAGAAGCCGCTCGCGGATGGCCTTCTGCCGCTGCGGGCTCGTGATCTTCTTGTTGGTCAGGTCGGTGACATAGAACACATCGACGGCCTTCTCGCCGAAGGTGGTGATGTGCGCCGAGGTGATGTCGAGATTGAGGTTCGAGAGCGTGCTGGTGATCTCGTAAAGCAGGCCGGGTCGGTCGAGGCCCGACACCTCGACGACCGTGAACTCGTTGGAGACGGCGTTGTCGATCAGCACCTCGGGCGCAACCGTGAAGGCGCCGATGCGGCCGCGACGGTCGCGCCGCTTGGCCATTAGCTGGCCCAGTCTCGCCTCGCCCTTGAGCACCTTGGCGATGGTGTCGGCGATGCGCCGGGCCCGGCGCAGCTCGTCCTCGTCCTGGTCGAACTCGCGTGCCAGTAGGAACGTGTCGAGCGCGAAGCCATCGCGTGTCGTCGAGATGTGGGCGCCCGAGATGTTGGCGCCGGAGGCCGCGCACGCGCCCGCAAACAACGCCAGCAGGCGGGGGTGGTTGGGCGCGAAAAGCGAAAGCTCGGTGATGGCGGTGAAGGCATCTGTGGTGAAAGCGCTGGCGAGGTTCTCGCCCGCCTGCTCGGCGCCACGGATCAGCTTGGCGTGCTCGACGACCTTGCGCGTCTCGGTCTTGAGCCAGTAGTCGGGATAGTGCCGCTCGACGAAGCGCTCGATATCTGCGGCCGGCCAGTCGGCGACGGCGGCGCGGAAGGCAGCCTGGGCGCGCGTAACGCGCTCGCGGGAGCCAAGCTGGGTATGGCCGCCTGCAACTACCGGCTCGGTCTCGTAGTACAGGCCGCGCAAGAGCTGGCCCTTCCAGCCGTTCCAGGCGCTCGGACCGACGGCGCGGATGTCGGCCACCGTCAGCACCAGCAGCAGCTTCAGCCGTTCGGGGCTCTGAACGACGTTGGCGAAGTCGCGGATGGTCTTGATGTCGCCGATGTCACGGCTGAACGCGATCGCGCTCATCAGCAGGTGATGCTCGATGAGCCAGGCTACGGTGTCGGTCTCGGCCGGGCCCATACCAAGGCGCGGACAGAGGACACGGGCGATACGCGTACCCACCAGCGAATGATCTTCGCTGCGCCCCTTGGCGATGTCGTGCAGGAAGGCCGCCACGTAGAGCGCGCGCCGGTTCTGGATGGTCTTGAAGATCGTGGTCGAGAGGGGGTGCGATTCTGCGGCGATGCCGTGCTCGATGTCGGATAGCATGCCGACGGCGCGGATCAGGTGCTCGTCCACCGTGTAATGGTGGTACATGTTGAACTGCATCATCGACACGACTTTGCCGAACTCCGGGATGAAGCGGCCGAGGACGCCGGTCTCGTTCATCCGGCGCAAGGTCGCCTCGGGGTTCTTGTCGGAGCATAGCAACTCGAGAAAGATGCGGTTCGCCTCGGCGTTGTGGCGCAGCCCGTCGTCGATCAATCGCAACGAGCGCCGCAGCAGGCGCACCGCGTTGGGATGGAGAAAGGCACCTGTCTCCTCCTCCCTGGCGAAGAAGCGAATGAGGTTGACGGGGTCGCGCTTGAAGACCTCGGCGTCGGCGACATTGAGGCGGCCATTGTCGATGCGGAAATCGCCGGTGCTGCGGATGCGGCGCCTTGCCCGCCAGCTCAGCGGGTTGAGCAGACGCGACAATCCCGGCGAGGGCTTGATCTGCTCGATCTCGAGAGCCGCGCACAGGATCATCGTCAGATCGCCGACGTCCTTGGCCACCAGGAAGTAGTGTTTCATGAAGCGCTCGACCGCGCGCAGGCCGTGGCGGTCGCAATAGCCGAGCCGCTGCGCCATGGCCGACTGCACGTCGAAGGAGAGGCGCTCCTCGGGTCGTCCCGCCAGGAAATGCAGGTGGCATCTCACCGTCCAGAGGAAATCCTCGCAGCGCCGGAAAGTGGCGTACTCGTCGGCAGTGAAGATCGCCGCCTCCACCGCGCTGGCGCTCAGCCCGTTGCCGTAGAGATACTTGGCGAGCCAGTGCAGTGTGTGCAGGTCGCGCAGGCCGCCCTTACCGTCCTTGATATTGGGCTCCACGCGGTAGCGCGATTCGCCGGCGCGCCGGTGGCGCTCGTCGCGCTCGGCAAGCTTGGCCTCCACGAATTGGCGCGCGGTGCCGTTCACGACCTCGCGCTGGAAGCTCTGCATCAACTGCCTGAACAGCGACGCATCGCCATGGATCAGCCGTGCGTCGAGCAGCGCGGTGCGGATCGTCACGTCGGCGCGGGCGAGCTTGAGCGACTGCTCGACGGTGCGTGTGGCGTGACCGACCTTCAGCCCCAGGTCCCACAGTAGGTAGAGCATGTACTCCACGACGCTCTCGCCCCAGGGCGTCTGCTTGTAGGGCAGCAGGAACAGCAGATCGACGTCGGAGTAGGGGGCGAGCAGGCCGCGCCCGTAGCCGCCGGTGGCCACGATGGCCATGCGCTCGGCATTGGATGGGTTGGTGGCGCGGTAGACGTGGGTGACGGTGTAGTCGAAGACCAGGCGGATGAGCTCGTCCTGAAAGGCGGCGAGCCCCAGGGCGCAACGCCGCCCCTTGCCGTCGGCCTCGAGCTGCCGGGCCGCTTCCTCGCGAGCTATGTGGAGGAGCTCCTTCAGGCGCTCCAGCACTGCCGGACGGGCATCCTCGGGGGCACCGTGCTGTGCCTCCAGGAAGCGGACAAGCTCGCGTCCGACCTCGCCGGCGTCGAAATAGGGCGCGATGCTGGCGATGCTCTTGTCCATCGTGCTCCACTGGCCACGAGGGCGGGGGTCGGCTGGCCAACCTCGGCCGAGGCCATTCATAGCGGCCTTGTGCCGTGCTGCCAACGGAAGGCGCGGCAGGGCAAGTATTGCCAGAATCTGCCCGATCTCACCGGGGGCGCCCGTCCCAGGTCCGGATCGAAGAATCGCAAAGAAAGACTACAGCAGACCGCCCGCCGCGAGCTTGGCGCGCAGCGATTCGCGGTCGAACGGCTTCAAGACATAGTCGTCGGCACCAGCAGAGAGCGCGCGGGCAATCTCGCTCGAGTTGTTCTCGGTGGCGCAATAGATCACCACGGCCTTGTCGCCGTTGGGCAGCCCCCGCAAGGTCGCGAGGAACTCGACCGTGCCCATGGGCGGCATGTGGCAATCGAGCAGGATTGCGTCCGGCATGGCCCTGGCACAGGCTACGAGCGCGTCCTGCCCGCTGCCCGCCTCGCTGGCTTCGAACTGGAAGTGCTCAAAGATGTGGCACGCAACCTTTCTCACCACCTCCGAAATCATCGACCACAAGGCAGGTCTTCATGCTGACCTCGGAATACAGCAGTAACAAGTTGCAGGGGGCGGCACACCTTGAGGGCTGCTGGTGACCTTCCGCGGACGGAAAGCAACCCTGAACACAAAGGGTTAAAGTTGCATTGCAGAAGGGGGCCGCAGAACGCCGAGCGTGCCTCAGCCTGCCGGCTTGGCGCTGAGCAGAATGTCGGCGCCCTCCTTGGCGATCTCGATCCGCATCTTGGAGGACGCTGCCAGGCGCCACGTGTAGTAGGCCTGGATCGAGAGCGCGTCGAGCGGGGGCACTTGGCCGCCGCCGACGTAGTCGCTCAGGTACTGCGGCGGGCGTGCGGCGGTGCCTTGGCAGCGCAACACGAAGCTGGGTCCGTCCAGGCTGCCGGTGATGCCGACCTCGATCTCGCCGCCGCGCGGCAGGGCGGTCACGGCGCTGGCGACCAGATTGAGCAGCAGTTTGACCTTGTCCTTGGCCATCTGTCCCGACATGCCACGCCACACGAGCCGGTGCTTGCTGTGCTTGCCCTGTCCCATCAGGCCGCGGCTGATCTGCTCGGCGGTGGCAAGCTCGATCTGTGCCCCGGCCGAGCCCGCCGCGCCAAAGGCGAAGCGGGCAAACTGCAGGCGTGCGGAGGCCTGTTCGGTGACATTGCGAATCACATCGAGCGCGTAGTTCTTGGCCTCGGCATCGTCGTCCTCATCGAGGATCTCCAGGCCATTGTAGATGGCGCCGACGGGACCGATGACGTCGTGGCAGATCTTGCTCGAGATGAGGGCCGCAAGCTCGAGGTCGGTCGGCTGGGCGCGCTGGGTCATCTGGTGGACCTCTGGTCTTGTTGTGCTCTAGGGCGCGAACGGCCGCTTACAATTGCAGCCCACGCGACGCTGACCGACACAAGCACTTGCGCACCTATCCGACCTTGATACACGCTTCGCGCCGCAGCGACCAGCGCTGGCTCGGGGCCTGCATGGCAGCGGCAGAAGGTATTGTTTTTTCGTCACTCCTTGCCGCCAGTGTCGCGTACCATGGGACGTGCGGCGGCCGTGGACGCGGCATCGCCTCGCAAATCGCAAGGGGGGACGGCACCGAGCATGCAGGCAAGCGACATGAGACGCCTCGCGGAAGGCCTGCTGAGCGTGGCGCTGGCCGCGGCCCGAGTGCAGATGTCCTATTTCGCCTCCGGCGTGGTCGTGGAGACGAAGGCCGATCATAGCCCTGTCACCGCCGCCGACCAGCAATCGGAGGAGATCATCCTGGCAGGCCTGGCGCGTCTTGCCCCAGGGGTGGCGGTGGTTGCCGAGGAAGCCGTGGCGGCGGGCCAGATCCCCGACATCGAGGGGCCGTTCTTCCTGGTCGACCCGCTCGACGGCACCAACGGCTTCATCAAGGGCCGCGCGGCCTTCACGATCAATATCGCCCTGATCGAGGATCAGCGGCCGGCGTTCGGCTTGGTCTATGCTCCAGCGCTTGCCGACTTCTACGTCACGCTCTCGCCCACCGAGGCCGCCAACGCTTCGCTTGACCCTCACACGGACGCACGCACCCTGGCGGACGTCGGCCTCGAGGCCATTCACACGCGCGTGCCCGATCCCAACGCCCTCAGCGCACTGGTGAGCCAATCGCACCTCACCCGAGCGACCGAGCGCTTTCTCGAGCGCTACAACGTGATCGAGCGCAAGGCGCTTGCCTCGTCGATCAAGTTCGGCCTCATCGCCAGAGGCGAGGCCGACCTCTATCCGCGCGTCGGCCCGACCAGCGAGTGGGACACGGCCGCGGGGCATGCCGTTCTCGCCGCTGCCGGCGGGACCGTCACCACGCTCGATGGCGCTCCCCTCCTCTATGGCAATGCCGACCGCAGCTTCCTCAATCCCGACTTCGTCGCCTGGGGCCGCGTGCCGCTTCCGCGGCAACGCGAGGCGTAGGGCAATGCTCCATCGGCTTGTGAAGCAATCCGCTGGTGCTCGACTGCCCGATGACATAGCGCAGCGCCGCAAGTGTCCGGCGTAGGGGGCGACCCAAGCAGGCCCCACGCCGCCCTCGGCCACACTTTCGTAATACTTCCCGGCAATTGTGGTTAAGGGGCGCGCTCTCGCCGGCACGGGCTGGGCTCGGGTCATGCCGGCGGGCAACCGAGGTTTCGATCCATGCCGATACGTCTCTCGGCGCTGGCCGGCGGTGTGCTGGTGGGCCTGCCGCTCCTTCTATCGACGTCGTCCGCGCAGGAGCCGCTCCCCTGGCAGCGCACTGAAGCGGAGCCGCGCTACCAGCAGCGCGACGACGCCTATCGCCCCAACGAGGCCGGACAGCGCAACCCAGACCCCGACGCCTACTCTCCCAACCGCCCCAACGATGCCTATTCACCGGCGCCGCGCTACAGCACACCCGCTCCCAACGATGCCTATTCGCCGCGCTACGCGAGCCCTCGGCCGCCGGCCGACGACGCTTACCGGCCTCCCCAGAACGACAGGGGCTACGACAACCAGCGCAGTGCGGGTCCCAACGATGCGTATTCGCCACCCCGCACGGGCTACACCGAACGCTACAGCGAGCCGTCCTCGGCTCCTGGCCGCCCCTACGGCCAGCCCTACGCCGCGCCGCCTGCGGCCTACGACGACCCGCGCGAGCGCCGGTACGGCGCCAACGACTACGGCCGGCGCTACGAGCCCGGCCCGGGCCCCTACGAGGAGCCCGCCGATGGCAGCTACTCCACGCGCGAGATCCTCGACGCCGGGCATGGCTTTTTCGGCTCGGTCAGCAGGGGGCTCGCCAGCGTCGTCGAATACGTGTTCCAGAAGCAGGGCCGGCCCAACGGCTACATCCTGGGGCAGGAAGCCGGCGGCGCCTTCATTGCCGGCCTGCGCTACGGCGAGGGTATCCTCTATACCAAGGATGCCGGCAGCCATCGCGTCTACTGGCAGGGCCCCTCGATCGGCTACGACGCCGGTGCCGAAGGCTCCAAGGTCATGATGCTGGTCTATGATCTGCATGATCCCGACGAGATCTACCAGCGCTTCGGGGGTGTGGATGGCTCCGCCTATTTCATCGGCGGCGTCGGCGTGACCTTCCAGAAGAGCGGCCACGTGGTGGTGGCGCCGATCCGGTCGGGCGTCGGACTGCGGCTGGGCGCGAATATCGGTTATCTCAAGTACACCCGCCAGCCGACCTGGAACCCTTTCTGAGCATGGATAGCAGGGCGAGGCCTGTGCTTTCGTTGCCTGCTGCGGCGAGTCCGGTTATGGAGGGTTTGACCTTTGGCACCTCGCCACTCTGTTGTGCGCTTGCAATAGCAGCGATGGCGCGTGACGACCTTCGGGCATGCTTCTAGTATCGATCGTGTGCGAATCTTGCCACAAGCAAGAAGCCGCTGGCTGGAGCGACTTGCCAGGCTTCCGTGTTTGAGCGAAGGCTTTGAAAAGCCGGCAACTATGCTGCCGAGGATGCGCCGTTGATCTCGATTCAGTCAGCCATGCTGGTGGCCCTGGGCTTTCTCGCCGCGAGCCTGCTCGGGCTGCTGGTCGCGTCCGCCTTCTGGTCGCGGGCTGTGCGGCTGACCACGGCGCGCATCAAGCAGTCGATGCCGGTGAGCGAGCCCGAGATCAAGGCCGATCGCGACCGCCTGAGGGCCGAGTATGCCATCAAGGTGCACAAGCTCGAGATGCAGCTCGAGCAGGCCAAGCTCGCCGCGCGCCCGCCAGATGATCGACATGAACCGCCGCGACGCCAGCATCTCGACGCTCGAGACCGATGTGGGACAGCTCAAGGCCGATCTGGAGGAGAACCAGAATGCGCGGCGCGTGCTGGAGCAGACGGTCGCCGACCGGCTTCCGCGCGTGGAGGCACGCCTCAACGAGGCCAAGCGGCTCCTGTTCAACCGCGACCGCGAGATCGCCGAGCTTACGGCGGGCGCAAAACGGCAGCAAGCGGTGCGCTCGAGGAGGCAAGCTCGATCAACGCCCAGACAGAACGCCCAGATCGAGCAGCTGTCACGGGCGCTGACCACCCGGGGCGGGCGTGGCCGCCAGGCGGCAGCCGATGGTGGTCGGAAGGCGAGGTGGCTCTACGCGCGGAGATCGAATCGCTCGGGCCAAGGCGCGCGAGCAGGCCATCCTGATCGATCGGCTGCAGCGCCGGCACGGGCCCAGCTATGCGCTGGCGGCGCCGACCGGCGCGGGTGCATCCGAGGGCGAGATTACGCGCGCTCAGCGCGACATCTCCGAGGCCGAGGCGGCCGTGCACGCGGTGCGCGGCTCGGCACTGCGACGCCGACGCAGCCAATGCCGCCTACGAGCGCGAGATCAGGGCGCTCAAGGCTGGCGCGCAGGACCAGGCGGGGGAGATCGCCCGGCTCAAGGCGGCGCTGGTCGCATTCGAGCAGCAGGATCGCACCGGCGGATTGAAGGACAGCAAGATCGCCCTCAAGGCTCGGCTCGGCTCGGCGCAGGCGCAGGCCGACCAGCAGGCCGCCACCATCGCCAAGCTGCGAGCCGAGCTTGCCGCCGCGCACGAGCGCCTGGCACGGCAGGCGGCGCATTTCATGGGCGAGATGCGCCGCATCGGCACCGGCGGTACGGCGCCGCCGGCTGCGGCCCAGGCGCGGCAGGCGCCGCGCGGCTCGGGGCGTACGCTTGCCGAGCGCGTTGCCCAGGTTCGTGCCGGTCCCGGTGCATCCAGAGCCGAGACGGGCGTCCCGGCGCCCCGCTCCGGCGAGAGCAGGCGTGGGGAATTGGCGATCGCCAACGGGCGTAACGGTCGAGCCCAGGCCCAAGCCAAGCCAGCCGCCCAGGAACTCGAGGACACGGGTGCGACCGCCGCACAATTGCCCAAAGCACCCGAGATACCTGAGAAGCGCCGCCGGCCGACCCTGATCAACCGGATCACGAGCCTCGGCAAGGGCTGACAAGGTCCGAACCAGAAGCACGGCCCGGCGCGGGGCAAGGCGGGCATCCGATCCCAATATCGGCTGCGCGGGACGCCAAGCCGACATCTCTGCGGGGACTGAGTTGGCTGCCGGGAGCCGGCGATCGAAACACGCGTAGAGGGCCAAGTCATGGAGTTGACATCTCCCCCGCCGGGCGACGGCGAGGACGATCGAGCTTCGGATTCGACCGGCGACCTGCGCCCGAGCGAGATGGAGCAAATCGCCGCCGAGCGCCTCGATGACGCAGAGGAAGGGCATGAGGAGGAGCCCGCGAAGGTGCCGCCACCTTCCCCCGATGTTGTCGTCGATGTGGCCGCCCCCGAGACCGCGGCCACCGAGGAGTTCGAGGTCCCGTCGTCTGCAGATGCTGGGGCGGCGACACCGCCTGCTGTGGCCGTAGATACCGAGGCGCAATCGCAGAAAGACGCTTCACAGCCCACTACGACAGACGCGCAGGTGCTGCCGGACGGCGGACACTCCCCTGTCGAGGCCGCCGAGCACACGCCGACTGCGGCCGCGTACGCGAACCCGCCGCCTTCTGAAGGGCCAGAACGGCCCGTTACCGCAGGCGCGCCGGCATTTGTCTTGGGTGAGGCGCCCATAGTCGAACGCGCCGAGCCCGCGCCAGAAGATGCCAGCGGTGCTCCGGAGCCCTTACCCACCCCCCCTGCCGCGCCGGCCAATGCGGGTAGCGCCCAGCCACTCGCCAGCGCACTCGATGCAGCCGTCAGGCTGGCCGCGGACGCCAATGCCGCGGCGGAGGCGCTCGAAGGCCTGAAACGGCTATTGCAGCGCCAGCTGCCCGACGTCGCCGCTGGCTCGGCAACCCCGCCTCCAACCGCGAATGCCGGGCTTTGGGCTGCGCCGCCCGCCGAGCCCACCAATCCGCCCCCGTTGCCACTGCCGGCTCTGCCTTTGCCTGGCGATCAGGCTTCCAGCCATCTGCCGGACGCCAAACCCCAGCTGCCCGCGCTCGTGCCGGCCCGCCGTGTTCCGGTCGAGCGCAGGCGCCTCGATGTCCGTGGCTTCTTCGCTGGCTTCGCCCTGTCCGGGGCGTTCGGAGTCATCCTTTACCTGTTCATGACGGCAGGGTGACGGCCCGCCGCGCAGGCGGACGAAGAGCACCCGGCGCGCAACCAAGTGGCGTCAGAACAGCGTGTAGATGAAGGGTGCGACCGCAGATCCCTGCGTCAGCACGATCAGGCCGCCAAACACGGCGGCCATGGCCAGGATCGGCAACAGCCAGAATTTCTTGCGCACTCGAATGAAACGCCAAAGCTCGGCCAGGAAGCTCATGTCGGTCCCTCTTCTGGGCCGACCTTACGAAGCCTTTGCAAACAATCTGTTGCGGGCAAAGGGCCAAGAGACCCGTGCGGTGCTGTTCCTGCGGGCCCGGCTGGGCGGGAGTAGCTCTTGCCGCTGCCCCGCAAGCGGCTACCTCCGGTTCCGCTTGCCCGGCAGGATGCCCATGTGCTTGCAGATGATCGACAGCATCACCTCGTCGGCACCGCCGCCGATGGAGCCCAGCCGCGCGTCGCGGTAGGCGCGGCGAGATCGACGTCTCGTTCATGAAGCCCATGCCGCCCCAGTATTGCAGGCAGGCATCGGAGATCTCGCGCGACAGGCGCGCCGGCTTTGAGCTTGGCCATCGAGGCCAGCATCGTCACGTCCTCGCCCTCGACATCAGCTCGGCGGCGCGATAGGTGAGCGCGCGCAGCATCTCGACCTCGGTCTTCAGCTCGGCCAGGCGGAAATGCACGACCTGGTTGTCGAGGATCGACTGGCCGAACGCCCTGCGCTCGCGCGTGTACTCGATGGTGTCGTCGATCATGCGCTCCTTGGCGACGAGGCCGGCGGCCGCCGCCTACAGCCGCTCCTCCTGGAACTGCAGCATCTGGTAGGTGAAGCCCTCGCCCTCCTTGCCGATGCGGTTGCGCTGCGGCACGCGCACGTCCTCGAAGAAGATCTGCGCCGTGTCGGAGGAGCGCATGCCCAGCTTGTCGAGCTTGCGCGCGATCTGCACGCCCTTGGTCTTCATCGGCACGCAGATCAGCGACTTGTTCTTGTGCGCCGGCCCATCGCCGGTATTGGCGAGCAGGCACATCCAGTCGGCCTGGGTGCCGTTGGTGGTCCACATCTTGCCGCCGTTGATGACGTAGTCGTCGCCGTCCTTCCGGGCCGTCGTCTTGATCGAGGCGACGTCGGAGCCGGCGCCGACCTCGGACACGCCGAGGCAGGCGACATAGTCGCCGGTGATCGAGGGCACCAGGAACTCCTCGCACAGCTCCTCCGAGCCGAAGCGGGCCAGCGCCGGCGTCGCCATGTCGGTCTGCACGCCGATCGCCATCGGCACGCCGCCGCAGCGGATGTGGCCGAGCGTCTCGAGGAACGACCAGCTGGTAGGAGTAGTCGAGCCCGATGCCGCCGTATTTGGCCGGCTTGTTGATGCCGAGAAAGCCCAGGTCGCCCATCTTCTTGAACACCTCGTGCGCGGGGAAGATGCCGGCCTCCTCCCACTCGTCGACGTACGGGTTGATCTCCGTGTCGATGAACTTCTTGACGCCGCGGCGGATGCCCTCGTGCTCCTGCGTGAATTCCATCACTGTTTCCTCCCCCTTGGCGTCAATCCGTGCGGCGGGAGCCCTGCACTAGTTGCGCCGAAGCTCATTCGCACCCGACATCACTTCTCGCTGCAGCAGCTTGGGCGTGATCGCGCGGTGGAAGCCGTTCCAGGGTTTGGAGCGGTCGTGCGCCTCTAGATCGATATGCCGCTTGGCGTTGGGCGCGGCGCCGTCGACGCGCAGCGTCGCGCCGGAGATGAAGGCGGCCGCCGGCGAGAGCAGGAATACGATCGCCGCCGACACCTCGGCCTCGGTGCCGTAGCCGCTGCAGCGGGGTGTGCCGGCGCAGCGAGCGCAGCATCGGCTTGACCAGCTCTCGGCGGATAGGTGTCGAAGCCCGGAGGAGGCGATCCAGCCCGGCGCCACCGCGTTGACGCGCACGCCTGCGGCGCCCACTCGGCGCCGCCGTCTCGGTGAAGTTGACCATGCCGGCCCGCGCCGCACCCGAGTGCCCCATGCCCGGCATGCCGTTCCACATGTCGGCGACCATGTTGACGATCGCGCCGCCATGCGCGCGCATCCATTGCGTGTAGCACTCGCGCGCCATCAGGAAGCCGCCGGTGAGGTTGGTGCGCACCACCGTCTCCCAGCCTTTCTGCGATGTGGCCTCGAGCGGCGCCGGGAACTGTCCGCCGGCATTGTTGACGAGCCCGTCGATGCGGCCGTGCGCCTTCAGGATGGCGCGCGACCGTCGCTTCAACCGCTTCTTCCTCGCGGATATCGCAGGGTGGGCGGTGGCCTTGCCGCCGTCCTCGGCAATCTCGGCGGCGACAGTAATCAGCTTCTCCGGCTTGCGGCCGACGAGGGCAATCTTGGCGCCGAGCGCGGCCAGCTCGTGGGCGGTGCAGCGGCCGATGCCGCTGCCGCCACCGGTGACGATGATCACCTGACCTGCAAACAGCCCCTCACGGAAGATCGACTGGTAGGCCACGCGTCGCTTGTCCCTCGCTCCTCCCGGCACCCTATCGTTTTCCCGGTTGCCCGTCTAAAGCGTTGCCGTCGTGCCGAACGAAGGCATTCGTCCGATACGAAGCGCCTCCGTCGCCAACAGGCCGCCCGCCTCATTGCTGTGCAATACCGCCTATGGCATTGCGAGGCCAATTTCACTAAATTCATGAGCACGGTGGTCGCGATCGGCGGCCGATCTGACAAGGCTTGGGCCCATGAGCCGGATACCGGACTTCACCAAGGTCGAGTATGGGACCACCGCCTCCGCCTCGGTGGCCGAGGCTCCTGATGCCAGTGGCAAAGCGGGGCTGCCCCCTGCGGATGCCTGGCTCACGCCGGAAGGCATCGCCGTGAAGCGCGCCTATTCGGCCGCCGATACCGCCGGCCTCGATTTCCTCGACGGCTTCCCGGGCATCGCGCCCTTCCTGCGCGGGCCCTATCCCACCATGTACGTCACCGCAGCCGTGGACCATCCGCCAGTACGCCGGCTTCTCGACGGCCGAGGACTTCCAACGCCTTCTACCGGCGCAACATCGCGGCCGGCCAGAAGGGCCTCTCCGTCGCCTTCGATCTCGCCACCCACCGCGGCTACGACAGCGACCATCCGCGCGTGCGCGGCGACGTCGGCATGGCGGGCGTGGCGATCGATTCCATCTACGACATGCGCACGCTGTTCGCCGGCATCCCGCTCGACGACATGACGGTGTCGATGACCATGAACGGCGCGGTGCTGCCGGTGCTGGCGCTGTTCATCGTCGCCGGCGAGGAGCAGGGCGTGCCGCCGGACAAGCTCGCCGGCACCATCCAGAACGACATCCTCAAAGAGTTCATGGTGCGCAACACCTACATCTACCCGCCCGAGCCCTCGATGCGCATCGTCTCGGACATCTTCGCCTACACCAGCGCGAAGATGCCGAAGTTCAACTCGATCTCGATCTCCGGCTATCACATGCAGGAGGCGGGCGCGACGGCGGACCTCGAGCTCGCCTACACGCTGGCCGACGGCGTCGAGTACGTGCGCGCGGGCGTGGGCGCGGGCCTCGACATCGACGCCTTCGCGCCGCGGCTTTCGTTCTTCTGGGCGATCGGCATGAACTTCTTCATGGAGATCGCCAAGATGCGCGCCGCGCGCCTGCTGTGGGCGAAGCTCATCAAGAACGAGTTCGCGCCCAAGGATGCCAAGTCGCTCGCGCTTGCGCACGCACTGCCAGACCAGCGGCTGGAGCCTCACCGCGCAGGACGTGTTCAACAACGTGACGCGCACGGCGTCGAGGCGATGGCGGCGACGCACGGCGACACGCAGTCGCTGCACACCAATGCGCTCGACGAGGCCATCGCGCTGCCGACCGACTTCTCCGCCCGCATCGCCCGCAACACGCAGCTCTTCATCCAGCAGGAGACCGGCACCTGCCGCGTCATCGATCCGTGGGGCGGCAGCCACTACGTCGAGCGGCTGACCTACGAGCTGGCGCGCAAGGCCGCAGGCGCACATCGCCGAGGTCGAGGAGCTCGGCGGCATGGCCAAGGCGATCGCCGCCGGCATCCCCAAGATGCGCATCGAGGAGGCCGCCGCGCGCACGCAGGCGCGCATCGACTCCGGCGCGCAGACCATCGTCGGCGTCAACAAGTTCCAGGTCACCGACCAGGCCCAGATCGAGATCCTGAAGGTCGACAACAAGGCGTGCGCGAGAGCCAGATCGCCAAGCTCGAGCGGCTCAAGGCCGAGCGCGACCAGAAGGCGGTGGCCGCCGCGCTGGCCGCGCTCACCGAGGCGGCGCGTACCGGCACCGGCAACCTGCTGGAGCTGGCGGTGACGGCGGCGCGCGCCAAGGCCACGGTCGGCGAGATCTCCGACGCGATGGAGAAGGTGTTCGGCCGCCACCGCGCCGAGACGCGCGCCATGTCGGGCGTGTATCGGCGGAGGCCGGCGCCATGAACAAGGACGTGGAGCGCGTGCGGCGCTGTGCGAGGCGTTCGACGAAGAACGACGGCCGCCGCCCGCGCATCCTCGTCGCCAAGATGGGCCAGGACGGCCACGACCGCGGCCAGAAGGTGATCGCCTCGGCCTTCGCCGACCTCGGCTTCGACGTCGACATCGGCCCGCTGTTTGCCACGCCCGACGAGGCCGCGCGCCAGGCGGTGGAGAACGACGTGCACATCATCGGCGTATCGTCGCTGGCCGCCGGGCATCTGACCCTGGTGCCGGACCTTGAGGCGGCGCTCGAGAAGGAAGGCCGCGGCGACATCATGATCGTGGTCGGCGGCGTCATCCCGCCGTCGGACTATCCGGCGCTGTTCGAGGCCGGCGCCAAGGCCGTGTTCGGGCCGGGCACCAATATCCCGAGAGCCGCCGCCGACCTGCTCGACAAGCTCAACGTGGAGCTGGGGTATAGCCCAAGGCGGCGGCGGAGTAGCGACCCGCCCGCGTCGGCCTCGGCGCGACGTCTGGGGCGGGCAGAGGACAGGTGCCGAATTGAACACGCCATTCCCGGTACGGCAGGACGGCAAGTTCAGCGTCGAGGAATTCTTCGCGCTCATCGAGTCGCGGCCGGAGGAAGAGCGCTGGCAGCTGATTGACGGGGTCGCCATGATGATGCCGCCGCCCACACGGGTGCACCAACAGATCGCGTCCAACCTGGCTTTCGAGCTCAATACGCACTTTCGGGCACATCGGCCCGCGTTGTGCGCGTTGCAGGAGATCGGCCTGACCGTCCCCGAGGCCGAGCTGTTCCGGCCCGAGGCGGATGTGGCCGTGCTCGACGCCATGGCCGACTATGAGTCCTATGCCGACAGGTTCTATCTCGTGGCCGAGATACTGTCCGACGGCAACACGGACAAGGACATCGCGGTGAAGCGCCAGCGCTACCTGCAGCATCCCGACAACCTCTATTTCCTGCTCGTCGAGCAGAAGCGGGTGCGCGTCGAGGTGATGGCGCGTGCGACTGGATGGCAGCCGGTCGCGCTCGACAGGCTCGATGCCACGCTCCAGCTGCCCGAGTTCGAATTCAGGGTCGGGATCGCCAGCCTCTATCGCGGCACGCCTTTGGCCCGATAGTCGAGCGCGCCTCTCGTCTCCACCCATCCATCCCTCTCCCGTGCCACGCTGCTGCTGCTTGACACGCCCGGCTGGCTCGCTTATGTGAAGCGCGGCTTTTGGCACTCAATCTAGTGAAGTGCTAACAGCTGTCGACCCACCCTCCCCTTTTGCAGGGCCATGCAACCCTAAGCTTCTGAAATCAGGAGAACTTTTTCCCATGAAGTTCCGTCCTTTGCACGATCGCGTGGTCGTGCGTCGCGTCGACAGCGAAACCAAGACCGCCGGCGGCATCATCATCCCCGACACGGCCGCTGAGAAACCCCAGCAGGGCGAGATCATCGCCGTCGGCCCCGGGGCGCGCGACGAGAGCGGCAAGATCGTCCCCCTCGACGTCAAGCCCAAGGACAAGGTGCTGTTCGGCAAATGGTCGGGCACCGAGGTCAAGATCGACGGCCAAGAGCTCCTCATCATGAAGGAGAGCGACATCATGGGGGTGCTCGACCGTTGAAGGACCGCGATGCTGAGTGCGTGAGTGGTCAGTCGTGGCTTGTCTCGCTCCACCGCCGCCGTCCCGCTCACGACCCGCCACGGATGACCAACCATCTGACGAAGTCCCCCAAATCCCGATAAGCTAGGAGCTAGTTCATCATGGCAGCCAAGGACGTCAAATTTTCCACTGAAGCCCGCGAGCGCATGCTGCGCGGCGTCGACATTCTCGCCAACGCCGTCAAGGTCACGCTCGGCCCCAAGGGCCGCAACGTCGTGCTCGAGAAGTCGTTCGGAGCACCCCGCACCACCAAGGACGGCGTCACCGTCGCCAAGGAGATCGAGCTCGAGGACAAGTTCGAGAACATGGGCGCGCTGATGGTGCGCGAGGCCGCCCAGAAGACCAATGACGTGGCCGGTGACGGCACCACCACCGCGTGCGTGCTGGCCCAGTCGATCGTGCGCGAAGGCATGAAGGCGGTTGCCGCCGGCATGAACCCGATGGACCTCAAGCGCGGCATCGACAAGGCCGTGGCGCAGGTGGTCGAGGACATCCAGAAGAAGGCCAAGAAGGTCAAGAACAGCCAGGAAGTCGCCCAGGTCGGCACCATCTCGGCCAACGGCGAGAAGGCGATCGGCGACATGATCGCCGAGGCCATGCAGAAGGTCGGCAACGAGGGCGTCATCACGGTCGAGGAGGCCAAGAGCCTCGAGAGCGAGCTCGACGTCGTCGAGGGCATGCAGTTCGACCGCGGCTATCTCTCGCCCTACTTCATCACCAACGCCGACAAGATGATCGCCGAGCTGGAGGAGCCCTATCTCCTCATCCACGAGAAGAAGCTCTCGAGCC
Organism: uncultured Alphaproteobacteria bacterium; assembly: GCA_963738065.1. GTDB lineage: Bacteria > Pseudomonadota > Alphaproteobacteria > Rhizobiales > Hyphomicrobiaceae > AWTP1-13. The sequence goes on along the minus strand of CAVTVO010000005.1, from coordinate 161,918 downwards.
TGCAGCCGATGCTGCCGGTGCTCGAGGCCGTGGTCCAGACCGGCAAGCCGCTGCTCATCATCGCCGAGGAGGTCGAGGGCGAGGCGCTTGCAACTCTGGTGGTCAACAAGCTGCGCGGCGGCCTGAAGGTTGCGGCCGTCAAGGCCCCGGGCTTCGGCGATCGCCGCAAGGCCATGCTCGAGGACATCGCCGTCCTCACCAACGGCCAGGTGATCAGCGAGGACCTCGGCATCAAGCTCGAGAACGTCACGCTCAACGATGCTGGGCCGCGCCAAGCGCGTGCGGGTGGAGAAGGAGAACACCACCATCATCGACGGCGCCGGCAAGAAGAAGGAGATCGAGGGCCGCGTCGCCCAGATCAAGGTGCAGATCGAGGAGACCACCTCCGACTACGACAAGGAGAAGCTGCAGGAGCGGCTGGCCAAGCTCGCCGGCGGCGTTGCGGTGATCAAGGTCGGCGGCGCCACCGAGGTCGAGGTCAAGGAGCGCAAGGATCGCGTCGATGACGCGCTCAATGCGACCCGCGCCGCGGTCGAGGAAGGCATCGTCGTCGGCGGCGGCGTGGCGCTTCTCAAGGCGGCGCACGCCATCAACGTGAAGGGCGACAACGAGGACCAGGACGCGGGCATCAATATCGTCCGCAAGGCCCTGCAGTCGCCGATCCGCCAGATCGCGGAGAACGCCGGCGTCGAAGGCTCGATCGTGGTGGGCAAGGTCACCGAGGGTCGCGGCGCGGCATTCGGCTACGACGCCCAGAACGACGAGTACGGCGACATGTTCGATAAGGGCATCATCGACCCGGCCAAGGTCGTGCGCAACGCCCTGCAGCATGCGGCTTCGATCGCTGGCCTGATGATCACGACGGAGGCCGGCGTCGCCGAGGCGCCGAAGAAGAAGGAAGCCCACGCCCATTCGCACGGCGGCATGGGTGGCATGGGCGGCATGGACATGTAACGCCGATTGCCCGAGTTCACCGGCCTACAACGGCGCCACCCGAGACAACCTCGGGTGGCGCTTTTGCGTTCATCCACCGATTGGGCGCACTTCACGATTGCTTAGCCATGGCCCAGAATCGCCATTGCGCGCGCAGAAGTGCGCCGACGCGACCCACAAATTATTTACCAGTCTGAAATAACTCTGAGGCAGCGGAATTGCCGATGGCGGCTGACACCCGATTGGTCGGCGACGCCGTGGCGGCGGCTCGGAGCTGCAGAGCAAGGGTCGCGGGCGAACGCGGCCCGCAAAGCGAAGGTTTGGTTCCGGCGTGATGCAGTCCGTGCTGTTCGATGATCGCGGTGAGGCGTGGGACGCCGGCTCGGGCCGGCTTGCGCGACGCGCTCCACTCGTCGATCACGGGAGCCGAGCTCGCCGACTACGCCGTCAAAAATCTCGGCTTCGTCGCCGTGAGCGAGACGGACACCTCGGCGCGGATCCGACTGCGCCCGGCCGTCGTCTCGCCGGTCGCGTTCAGCGCCCTGCTCTACTGGCTGCATGATCGCCCGAAGGACCGCTTCGTCGTTTCGGTCCTCGACGGCGATTGGTCGCACGAGGTGGTGAGCACGCGCGAGGACGCGATGCGCAGGCTGATGCAGCGCGTCAGCGGCCAGCGGCTCGAACGCGAGGGCGATTTCCTGCAAGAGGCAGCGTCCCCTGCATTTGCTGTCGAGGTCGAGCCCCTTGCGGGCGGTGCTCAACATCTGGTCGGACAGCGGCGGCAAGTACGATCGCGAGCGCCTGCATCCCCTTCTCGAGAAGGCGCTCGATGGACGGTTCGTGGTGGCCGAGGCGAGGAACGGCGGCTCCGATCTGATGATCAAGGACGTCGGCAGCGGGATGCGAGGGGCGGCGCGACTCTGGCTGTCGCGCTCGATCGGACTGCGGGTCGAGGACCAGCCCGACTACGCCTACGGCAAGTGGATCGCCGGCTCCTACCGCGACGTCCTGGTCAAGGGCGAGCCGGACTTGGGCGACGTCGATGCGGTGATCAGCTTTCCGCAGGAGGCTCGCCAGAGCTACCGCTATCGCCGACTGCTGCTGCCTTTCGTCGCCGACGGCAGGTCGGAAATCGTCCTATGCACGTCGCTGGTCGACCCCGACATCAACCTGCGTATCAAACCGCTCCATGAAATCTGCGAATTCCGTCAAAGAATTCGCTTGAATCCATCCAGGTCAGCCCGCAGCGGACCTCGCCCTCCGGATGGACCACCGTGCGCTTGAGCATCACCGCCCAGTCGACCTTGGTATAGCCGCTGCGTTCGGGCATGCCACCCTTGCACACCTCCTCGGCCATAATGCTGGTGTGGTAGTCGTGCTGCCAGCGCGTATAGGCGTAGGCTCGTGAGATGCGGGTGAGGATCTGCGCCAGCTGCCTGCCGCGGTAGTCGGGCCGATACCAGGCGCCGCCGGCAAATACGACGCGACCGCTGATCTTCTTGGCCGCGGGCGCCGTCACCTCCACCTGCTCTGCAGGCCTCCTCAGATGCGCCGGCTCGGCGTAGAAGAGCCGCAAGCTCTCGGCCTCCTCGTGGAAGCTGGTCCCGTCCCAGCGGTAGAGCCGTGCGGCCTGCGTCGCCACCACCTCGCCACGCGGATCGCGGCCGACGATGCAGAAGCTGTCCTGCGGCGTTACCCCACCCGCTGCCGGGTCGAACAACGGCAGAAGCGGACGCCAGGTGTCGCTGTTGCGTCGGTTGGTCTCCACCAGCTCCTGCAAGGGCGCAAAGGAGAGAGAGACGTCGCGCTGGCGCGCCGCAGTGTCGGCCTTGAGGAAGAAGCGACCGAGCAGATCGACTGGACCGTGCTCGATCCGGATATCGGAGAGAAGCGGCCGCGGCTCGCGCGGCGGAGCTTGCACCTGCGGCTCGGGCCTCGGTCGGGACGCGAGGGCGGAGCCTCTAACCTTTCGCTGCACGCTTATGCGCCTTCCCAGCGATTGAGACTTGCGCCAGTCTGGTACAATTATTAACGAAAGACAAATGAGTTTGCGCGTGCTCGCGGCGCAAGGCCCGGTAGTCGTTAACGCTTGCAGCCGCGCATGTGCCGACGAGACGAGCACGGGAGGTGATCACGACCCGCCGCCGCTTACTCAGAATCCTGGGCGCCGCCTCTGCCGTGGGTGCCGGAGGATGGGCACTCCTGTCCGGCAGCCGAGCCAACGCCTACTACCAGGGCCCGCTGTCCGACCATTTCGACGGTGCGCGCTTCTTCAACCCGGGCGGCGTGCGGCCCAAGGGTCCCGGCGCCTTCCTCAAATGGCAGCTCGGGGACCGCGGCGAAGCCTGGCCGGAGCGATTTTTGAGCCCCTTCCCTCCGGACCGGCCTCCGGCACGGTTCGATCGCGATGGCCTGCGGATCACTCACGTCGGGCACGCGAGCTACCTGATCCAGACGCGGGGCATGAGCGTGCTGGTCGACCCCGTGTGGGCCGAGCGCGTAAGTCCCTTCTCGTTCGCCGGGCCGAAACGCGTCAATGCGCCGGGCATCGCCTTCGACGACCTGCCGAAGATCGATGCCGTGCTCGTCACCCACAACCACTACGACCACATGGACGTGCAGACGATCGGCCGGCTCTGGCAGCGTTTTCGCCCGCGCATCGTGACGCCGCTCGGCAACGATACGATCCTCAAGCAGGCGGTGCCGGGACTCGCTGCCGCAGTCGTCGACTGGGACGACACGGTCGATCTCGGCAACGGCCTCGCCGTGCATGCGGAACCAACCCTGCACTGGTCGGCGCGCGGCACAGGTGACCGCATGCACGCGCTATGGGCGAGCTTCGTCTTGGCCACCGGCGACCGCAAGGTCTACTGCGTCGGCGACACCGGCTTCGGCGACGGTGCGACATTCCGCAGGGTCCACCTCCGCCACCCCGGGCTCGCGCTGGCGCTATTGCCGATCGGCGCCTACGAGCCGCGCTGGTTCATGCGCAACAACCACATGAACCCGATCGAGGCGGTCGAGGCTCTGGCACTCTGCGGCGCCGCCAGGGCGCTGGGGCATCATTGGGGCACCTTCCGCCTCACCAACGAGGCCGTCGACCAGCCGTTCAAGGATCTGGCCGCAGCGCTGTCGGACCGGGCCATCTCGCCCGAGCGCTTCCCCGCGCTCAGGCCCGGCGCCGTGCATATGGTCGACTGACATTCCCAAATGATCCGGTCGCCGCAGCCATCGGGCCCAATTTGCGATCAAACCACAGGCACCCCGGTCTGCTTGGCTTCGGCCTCGGGCTCGACGTGGATGAGCACTTGCGCGCCGGGCACGGCTGCGGTGAGCGCCGTCTCGATGCGGTCGCAGATCTGATGGGAGACTGCGACCGTCATGTTGCCGGGAACCACGAGGTGGAACTCGATGAAGGTGACGCGGCCGGCAGCGCGCGTCTTGACGTCATGGGCCTCGAGAGCACCTTCGGCGTTGCTGGAGATCACGTCGCGGATGTGACGGGCGACGTCGCCCGTCACCGCCTCGTCCATCAGGCCGCTCATGGACTCGCGCACCAGCCGCCAGCCCGCCCACAGAATGTTGGCAGCTACCAGCGCCGCCAGCGCCGGGTCCAGAATCTGCCAGCCAGTCAGCATGGCCAGGAGCAGTCCGACAATCACGCCGACCGAGGTGGCTACATCCGTGAGCAGGTGCCAGCCGTCGCCGACCAGTGCCGGCGAGCGCTGGCGACGGCCCCAGGTCAGCAGGAAATACGACCAGCCGGCGTTGAGCCCCGTGGCGGCCGCGTTGACGGCGAGACCCCGCACCGGCTCGGTTAGCGTGCGCGGGCGCAGGAATGCGTCATAGGCTTCGTGGAATATCAGCAGAGCGGCGACAACGATCAGCACGCCCTCGAGCACCGCCGAGAAGTACTCGGCCTTGTGATGCCCGAACTGGTGGCGCCGGTCGGCCGGCAGCCCCGCGACGTGGATGGCATAGAGCGCCACCAGCGCCGTGATCAGGTTGACGATGCTCTCCAGCGCGTCCGAGTAGAGAGCGACGCTGCCCGTGATCCAGTAGGCAAGGTATTTGAGCCCCATGACCGTCACCGCCACCACGATCGAGCCGACGGCGGCGAGTTTCAGTCTGTCGGCAGTGCCGGTTGGGAAGCCGAACGAGCATGCTTCTCTTGAGCGGATGGAACCCGGCTTGCAGGGAACGCGCCTTGCAGATGGCATGGACGGCTGGCAAATGCCAGCCCTTTTGCCACAGTCCAAGACCCGGTTGCCGGTAGACCTGGGCCCCTGGCCCATTCTCGCGTGCTCGCGCACCGCGCCGACGCCGCTGACCACAGAATTCTCTTGGCGAAGGCTACCCCTGGGCGAGCGAATCAGATGCAAGGGTCGCTCAATCCGGCACAGGCTCCGACCTCGTGCGCGTCCGGCTGTGCTGTCCGCGCGCGAGGCGAACATGGCCAATTTTCCCACCCACATCGCCGTAGGAACAGTGGTCAGTGGAGCGCTGGCGACCGTGACGGTGGCCGCCGACATGGTGGCGCCGGAGAACATCGTCGCCGTGACGCTGGCCGGCGTGCTGGGCTCGGTGCTGCCCGACATCGACCTCAAGGACTCGCGCCCGAGCCGGGCGATGTTCGCGGGCCTGGCGGTGTTCTTCTCGTTTGCCGTGCTGTTCAGTCTGGAGCGCAAATATTCCATTGCCGAGATGCTGATCCTCTGGATGGGCACGCTGGTGTTCGTGCGCTACGTGGCCAAAGAGGTGTTCTTCAATTTCAGCTATCATCGGGGCATCTGGCATTCGCTGCTGGCGATGGTGTTCTGCGCCTTCGTCACTGCCTGGGTCTACAAAGCCCTGCTCGGCCGCAACGAGGGCGTGGCATGGCTCGCCGCCGGCTTCATGGCCATCGGCTACCTGACGCACCTGATCCTGGACGAGATCTATTCCGTCGACGTTATGGATACGCGCATCAAGGCCTCGTTCGGCACCGCGCTCAAGCCCTTCGACTTCAAGCATCCCGGCCACTCTGCGGCCATGGCGATCGCTACCGTGCTGGCCTTCCTGCTCACACCGCCATTGGGCGGCTTCGTCGAGAACATCTCGTCGCGCTCGCTGTGGAGCAGTCTCCAGCACCGGCTGCTGCCCGAGGACAAGTGGTTCGGCGTCGACTGGCGCAGCACGGCTTGGCTGCCTAACCTGCCTTTCCGGGCAAAGCAGGTTGCCCCTGTCGAGACCAATCCGATGTCCACCGGCTCGATCGCGCCTGCACCCGCGGCTGACCCGGTTGCCGAGGGCAAAGCCAAGACGCAATAGCCCGCGGGGCCTGGCGCAAGGGATGATGCCGATCCTCGGGTGTCTCCGTTTGTCCACACGGTCGGCAAAAAGAGCGGCCGCCCAGTGTGGCGGGCTCGGCAGGGGAGATATAATCTTTATTGTGAATTCTCTGCCGAAGTGGAGGACAAGGTCATGACACGTTGGCTGGTCATTTTCGCCTGCGCATTTGCCTTTGCCGTTGCCGCCCCTATGGGGTTCCAGGCAGAGGCCAAGAAGCTGAAGCGCTGCACCGAGACGACGATGGAAGGCAAGAAGGTCAAGTGGATGTGCAAGGCGAAGCAGGAATGCTGCTTCAACTGGCTCACCTACAAGGGCGCCTGCTGCAGCATGTAGCCTTGTCCAGGCATAGCCGGCTCGGTGGTTCGCTGCCGCGGTTGCCTGCAGTTCACACGTAGGACGGCGCGGCTCGCCACTGCGGGCCGCGCTCTGCTTGTGCAGCTACTGCATTCGCACGAGCACAACGCCCGCCAGCACGAGACAGGCGGCGGCGATGCGCGCCGGCAGCACCGGCTCGCGCAACAGCGCCATGCTGAAGAGAGCTGCAAACAGCACGCTGGTCTCGCGCAGGGCGGCAACGAGGGCGATCGGCGCCACAGTCATGGCCCAGATGGCGATCCCATAGGCGGTCGTCGACAGCGCGGCGCCGGCGAGCGTGAGCTTCCAGTTGGCCGCGAAGTCCCCGAGCAGCCGCGCGCCGAGGCGCACGGCCCCGTAGATGGCCATAGCGCCGCCGCTGAGGACGAACAGCCAGACAGCGTATTGTACCGCCGAGCCGCCGAGACGGGCGCCGATGCCGTCCACGAGCGTATAGGTGGTAATGGTGAGCGAGGTGAGCAGGGCAAAGCCCACCGAGCGCGGCTCGAAGCGCTTCGGCCCGCTTCCGCCGCGCAAGGCGAGGAGCAGGATGCCGCCCGCCAGGATGACGATGCCGGCCCAGGCGAAAGGCCCGAGCGCCTCGTCGAGCCAAAGGGTGGCCAAGACCGCGGTCATCAGCGGGGCGCTACCCCGCGCGATCGGATACACGTGGCCGAGATCGCCGAACCTGTAGGCTTGTGCCAGTGCCAGGTAGTAGACGATGTGGATCGCCACCGACGCCAGCACGTAGGGCCACGCAATCGGGGCTGGCAGGCCAACGGTGGCCACGAACGGCGCCACGACGATGCCAGAAGCCGTCGCCACCAGGCAGGTCGCGACGATAGGCTCGACGTTCAGCTTGAGAAGCGCGTTCCAGCCGGCGTGGAAGGCCGCCGCCGTGAGAACGGCAAGGAAAACGACAGGGTCCATGGACGGATGGGGTTCGCGCTGCCGGATCAGCCATCCACAGCAGCAGGCATCGCGCAACCTATTCTTTGCGGCGTCCGGCCGCCGAACGGCTGCATCGGATGGGTCCAAATGGCGCGGTGGCGCCGTCGAATGCGTCGAAATCGTGGTCGCGGGACCATCGGTCGCACTACGGACGATGTGGGTTTGCTGGCCGAACAGGGCACTTCTCAGTGACCACGTCGCCACTAAGCGATTGGCCTGAATTGCTGATTTGCCGGACCGGCGCACCTGTCACTGAGCAGCCACATCTGTGCGGGCGATCTACGCAGGACGCGGTCGCCCGATGGACCCACGATCTGATACACTTCACGAAACACTTGGAAACATCGAGAGGAGCACGGACATGCCGATCAACTGGTCCGCCATTCCGTTGATGGCCGTTGGCCTCCTGGCCGGCCTTGCCTTCGTGTCTTCGCTGATCGGCCACACCCTGACCCGCAACGCCTTCGTCGGCGCGATCATCACCACCATCATCTTTGCTGCCGTCTACATCTTCTGGGACTACTACCCGCATCATCTGCTCGGGGATGTCCGCTTTCCAAACAACTATGTGAGGTAGCCGTCGCACTTCCTGCGTCGGCGCGCATCATTTCTCCGAGCGGCCATATTTTTGTATGCGCTGATCGATGGCGCCGAAGATGGAGAGGCCGGCCTCGTCCAGCATCTCGATGCGGACGCGGTCGCCGAACCGCAGGAACGGCGTCGTCGGCTTGCCGGTGAGCAGCGTCTCAACGGTGCGCAGTTCCGCAAGGCACGTGTAGCCGGCACCCCCCTGCTCCACAGTCTTGCCAGGCCCTCCGGCCTCCTTGTTCGACACCGTGCCCGAGCCGACAATGCTGCCAGCTCGCAGCTGCCGCGTCCGCGCGGCATGGGCGATCAGCTCAGGAAACGAGAAGGTCATGTCGACGCCGGCGTTGGGCCTGCCGAGCAAACGGCCGTTGATGGAGGCGAGGAGGGGCAGGTGCACCTTGCCGTCGCGCCATGCCGAACCCAGCTCGTCGGGTGTAACCGCGACCGGCGAGAACGCTGTTGACGGCTTGCCGTGGAAAAATCCGAAGCCCTTGGCCAGCTCGGCCGGGATCAGCTGGCGCAGCGAGACGTCGTTGACCAGCATGATGAGGCAGATGCGCTCGCCGGCTTCGTTGGCCGTCGCGCCCATGGGCACGTCGTTGGTGACGACGGCCACCTCGCCCTCGAGATCGATGCCCCAGGCCTCGTCCGCGAGCTCGATTGCCTCGCAGGGCCCCAGGAACGCATCCGACCCGCCCTGGTACATCAGCGGCTCGGTCCAAAAGCTTGCCGGCATCTCCGCGCCCCGCGCGCGCCGCACCAGCTCCACGTGGTTCACGTAGGCGGACCCGTCTGCCCACTGGTAGGCTCGCGGCAAGGGTGCAGTGCAGCAGGCCGGCTCGAAGTCGACGACATCGAAGGGTGCCGCCCTGCGCTCGTCAGCCACATCGTTGAGTTCCGCATAGACCCGCTCGACCTTCAACTGCATGGACTGCCAATCGTCCAACAGCTGCTGCAGCGTACGCAGCCCCGCCACCGTGCTCTCGGCACGCACCGCCCGAGTGAGATCGCGCGATACGACCAACAGAGCCCCATCGCGTGTGCCGTCGCGCAAAGTTGCAAGTTTCATGTTGCCGGCATGTCCGCTAAGCTGAAGTCAAAAGACAAGGGTGGGAGGTAGAGGTAAATCCCGTGAGACGCAGACATTTCTTGCGCGTGGGCGCCGCGACGGCGTTTGCGCCGGCGCTTGCGGCTCCCGCCATCGCCCAGTCTGCGCCCGAGATCAAGTGGCGCATGACGTCGAGCTTTCCCAAGTCGCTCGATGTGATCTTCGGCGCGGCGCAAACCTTGTGCCACTATGTCGCCGAGGCCACCGACGGCAAGTTCCAGATTGCGCCGCACGCTGCGGGCGAGCTCACGCCCAGCCGCCAGGCCCTGGACGCCGTCACCAGCGGAGCGATCGAGTGCGCGCACACGCCGTTGTTCTTCTATGCCGGCAAGGAGCCGGCGCTCGGGTTCGGAAGCGGGCTGCCTTTTGGGTTGAACGCGCGCCAGCAGCTGTCGTGGTGGAATTTTGGAGGCGGCGGCGACATCATCAATGCCGTGCTCAAGAGGTTCAACGCCGTCGGCCTGCCTGCCGGGTGCACCGGGGCGCAGATGGGCGCATGGTTCAAGAAAGAGATCAACTCGCTCGACGACCTCAAGGGCTTGAGGTTTCGAGTTGGCGCCCTGGGCGGGCCGATCCTCGCCCGGGTCGGAATGGTGCCGCACTATCTCACCCATGCCGACGTCTATACGGCGCTCGAAAGCGGCACCATCGATGCCGCCGAGTTCATTTCCCCCTATGACGACGAGAGGCTCGGCCTCGTGAGGGTTGCGAAGTTCAACCACTATCCCTGCTGGTGGGAAAGTAGTGGCAGTGTGCATCTTCTGGTCAACCTCGAAAAGTGGAACGAGCTGCCGAAGTCCTACCGGGCCATCGTCGCGCGCGCCTGCGACGCGTGCAATTCCTGGATGCTCGCCAAGTATGACTGGTTGAACCCCCCGGCGCTGAAACGTTTGATCGGGGCAGGAGCCATCGTAAGGCCGTTTCCACAGCCGGTCATGGACGCTTTCTACCGAGCCGCCAACGAGCACTTTGCGGAACTCGCGGCCAAGGAGCCGCAATTCAAGCGCGCGCTCGACTCGGTCCACGCTTTCCGCAAGGAGAAGGTGCCGTGGTGGCAGATCTCCGAGCATGCCTTCGACGGCTTCATCATCTCCGCGCGCGGGCGCGCATGAGGAGAAGCTTGGACTCGCCTCACTTCGCTCCGGTGAAGGCCTTCTGCAGCGGCGTCCAGCAATCGGCATAGTCCTCCTGCAGCGTCTCGAGTTCGGCGGCGAACTTGGTCAGGTGCTGGGGAAAGCGCGTCTCGAACATGAAGGCCATGGTACCTGTCAGTTTGACGGGCTTGAGCTCGCCCTTGGTGGCGTGCTCGTAAGCCTGCTTGTCGGGCCCGTGCGGAAGCATGCAGTTGTGCAGGCTCATGCCGCCGGGGACGAAGCCCTCCGGCTTGGCGTCATAGACGCCGTAGATGAGCCCCATGAACTCCGACATGATGTTCATGTGATACCAGGGCGGGCGGAAGGAGTGCTCCGCCACCAGCCAGCGCTCGGGAAAGATCACGAAATCGATGTTGGCGGTGCCCGCCGTCTCCGACGGCGCCGTCAGCACCGTGTAGATCGACGGATCGGGATGATCGAACAGGATGGCGCCGACCGGCGCGTAGTGCTTGAGGTTGTATTTATAGGGCGCGTAGTTGCCATGCCACGCCACCACATCGAGCGGTGAGTGGCCGATCTCGGCCACGTTGAACCCGCCGCACCATTTCACCGTCAGGCGGCTCTTCTCCTCGCTGTCTTCAAAGGCGGCGACCGGCGTCTTGAAGTCGCGCGCATTGGCGAGGCAGTTGGCGCCGATCGGGCCGCGGTCGGGCAGCGTGAACTTGGCACCGTAGTTCTCGCAGACGTAGCCGCGCGCGGGGCCGTCGACAAGCTCGACCTTGAACTTGACGCCGCGCGGGATGACGACGATCTCGCCGGGTTCCGCCTCGATGCGGCCGAACTCCGTGAAGAAGCCGACGCGCCCCTGCTGCGGCACGATCAGCATCTCGCCATCGGCGTTGTAGAAGTAGTCGCGCTCCATCGACTGCGTGACGAGATAGACGTGGGCCGCCATGCCGGCCTGGGTGTTGACGTCGCCGGCGGTCGTCATGGTGCGCATGCCCGTCAGGAAGGTGAGCGGCTCTTTGGGGATCGGTACCGGCCCCCAGCGCAGCTGCCCGATCGGCCGATCGTGCTCGCCAAGACAAGGCGCCGTTTTCCAATGCGCAAGCGACGTCCGCTTGAATTTCTGGGCATGCCGAACGGACGGGCGGATGCGATAGAGCCACGAGCGCTCATTGGTGCCGCGCGGCGCCGTGAAGGGCGACCCCGAGAGCTGCTCGGCATAGAGGCCGTAGGCGGTGCGCTGCGGCGAGTTCTGGCCCACAGGCAACGCACCCGGCAGTGCCTCGGTCTCGAAGTCGTTGCCGAAGCCCGGCATGTAGCCGGGGGCCGTCGCCGACGTCCACTGCGTCCTGGCCGCGTCCGCGATCTTGCTGCCGTCTGCCATGGTCCTTCCTCCGAAGTCTCGGCCGTGCCCGCCTACGCCCGCCGTGTCGCGCCCATGATAGCTCCCATGGGCGCGCGCACGCAAAGCAGCCGGCGGGGAGCCCGGCAAGGTTGGGCTCTCCGGGAGCTCAAGTCCGCTCGATGATGGTCAGGCCGCGGCGGCGGTCGATCAGATAGATCAGGCCGCGCTCGTCGACGGTGACGTCGTTGCTGGAGACGCGGTCGGTTCCGGTGGGCACATCGGGCAGAAAGTGCGCCACCTCGCGGGGGCTGTGCGGGTCCTTGACGTCGATAATGCGCAGGCCGTGGGCGAACCAGGCGAACGGTATCTCGGTGCCCGTCACTTTCTCGCAGGGCTGGTGGCAGGCCGTCATGGTGGGCTGCGGGCCGCCCTCGATGCCCTCGATTTGGAAGCTGCCGACGGGTGCGGGATGGCGCTCGTCGGTGATGTCGACCATCCACATGAAGGCCGGCACCTCCGCTTCGCCGCGCTGCACGTCCTCGTCGGCGACGACCAGGTAGCGGCGGCCGCGGATCTCGAAGGGCAGCGGCAGCGCCGTGTGGGTGGGACAATGGAACGGCGGCGACCAGTCTAGTCCGGAAATTCTCTTCGGCTTGGCCATGTCCTCGATGTCGAGAATGACGAAGCCGGCGAGCCAGTAGCTGGTGTAGAGGCGATTGCCCTGCCGCAGCGGGTGGTGGCAGCGATGTGCGTCCCTGGTCCACGTCGGTTTCTCGCCGCCGGCGGTCCACTGCCCCGGTATCCACCAGCGACCGACCTCGGCGGGGTGGGCGGGGTCCTTCAGATCCATGATCAGCACGACGGTGCCGACATAGCCCTCGAGCGTCGCCGACAGGTAGGCGTGGCGGCCGTCGAAATCGAAGCGGTGCACGCCCTTGCCCGTCGTGGTCCAGCGCGCGACCTCGCGCGGGCTTGCGGGCGTGGAGACGTCGTAGATGCCGATGCCGCTGCGGAACTCGGCGGGCACGGGGTTCTGGTCGGCGCCGTTGATCTCGTGGTTGACGACCATCAGGCCGTTGCCCACCCGCACCTTGTGGGAATGCGTGCCCGGCGGCATGCCGATTTTGGCGAGCTCGCGGCAGTTCTTGGGATCGCGCACGTCGACGATTGAGGTGCCGTGCGGGCTGCGCATGTGGCCGATGTAGGCGATGCCGTCGACCACGACGACCTGCCCGCCGCCGGCGCAATCGAAATACCCGACCTCGCGAAGCCCGACCCCTGTGCCCATGATGCCCTCCCGGTTCTCTTGCGAGGGCATCTTACACCCGCCCACCGAGCTGGGCATGTCATCCCGGGCCTTGTGCCCGGGATCCAGCCATCGTTGTCACAGCAAGCGGCACGATGGATCCCGGCGACGAGCGCCGGGATGACAGCGATCTAGGCGGCGGCCTTCACGGGCTCGCCGTTGACGACGAGCTGGCCGCTGCGGACGGTGAGCTTGACGGTCTGGCCGTCGCGGATCTTGCCGGCCAGGATCTGCTCTGCCAGCGGGTCCTGCACCTGCTTCTGGATCACGCGCTTCAAGGGCCGGGCGCCGTACATGGGGTCATAGCCCTTGTTGGCGAGCCAGGTGCGCGCCGTGTCGTCCAGCTGCAAGGTGAGCTTGCGCTCGGCCAGCAGCTTCTGCAGCCGGCCGATCTGGATGTCGACGATGGCGGCCATCTGCTCGCGCCGCAGGCGGTGGAACAGGATGATCTCGTCGATGCGGTTCAAGAACTCGGGCCGGAACTTGGTGCGCACCTCGGCCATCACGTAGGGCCGCACGGCCTCGGTGTCCTCGCCCTCCTTCTGGTTGGCGAGGAAGTCGGAGCCGATGTTGGAGGTCATGATGATCAGCGTGTTCTTGAAATCGACGGTACGGCCCTGGCCGTCGGTGAGGCGGCCGTCGTCGAGCACCTGCAGCAGCACGTTGAACACGTCGGGGTGCGCCTTCTCGATCTCGTCGAACAGCACCACCTGGTAGGGGCGCCGGCGCACGGCCTCGGTCAGCGCGCCGCCCTCCTCGTAGCCGACGTAGCCCGGAGGCGCGCCGATCAGGCGGGCGACGGAGTGCTTCTCCATGTACTCGCTCATGTCGATGCGGGCCATGGCGGTCTCGTCGTCGAACAGGAACGCGGCGAGCGCCTTGGTCAGCTCGGTCTTGCCGACGCCGGTAGGCCCCAGGAAGATGAAGGAGCCGATGGGACGGTTGGGGTCCTGCAAGCCGGCGCGCGCGCGGCGAACCGCGGTCGAGACGGCTTCCACCGCCTCGCGCTGGCCCACCACGCGCTTGGCCAGGGACTCCTCCATGCGCAGCAGCTTGTCGCGCTCGCCCTCCAGCATGCGCTCGACCGGGATGCCGGTCCAGCGCGACACGATCTGGGCGATGTGGTCGGGGGTCACTGCCTCCTCGACCATGGCGCCCTTGGCGTCCTCGCCCTCGATTGCCTTGAGCTTCTTCTCCAGCGCCGGGATGACGCCGTAGGCCAGCTCTCCGGCGCGGCCGAGATCGCCGCGGCGCTGGGCCTGCGCCAGCTCCGTGCGGCGCTGGTCGAGCTCCACCTTGAGCTTCTGGGCGTCGCCCAGCTTGTCCTTCTCGCCCTCCCACCGCTGGGTCAGCGTCTTGCTCTTCTCCTCCAGCTCCGCAATCGACTTGTCGAGGCGCGCCAGGCGGTCTTTGGAGGCCGCGTCGGTCTCCTTGCGCAGCGCCTCGCGCTCGATCCTCATCTGCATGAGGTCGCGGTCGATGGCGTCCAGCTCCTCGGGCTTGGAGTTGATCTCCATCTTCAGGCGCGAGGCCGCCTCGTCCATGAGGTCGATGGCCTTGTCGGGCAGGAAGCGGTCGGAGATGTAGCGATTCGACAGCGTCGCGGCCGCAACGATGGCAGAATTGGTGATGCGCACGCCGTGATGCTGCTCGTACTTCTCCTTCAAGCCGCGCAGGATCGAGATGGTGTCCTCCACCGTCGGCTCGGAGACGAACACGGGCTGGAAGCGCCGCGCGAGCGCCGCATCCTTCTCGATGTGCTTGCGATACTCGTCGAGCGTGGTGGCGCCGACGCAGTGCAGCTCGCCTCGCGCCAACGCGGGCTTCAGCAAGTTGCCGGCATCCATGGCGCCCTCGGCCTTGCCGGCGCCGACGATGGTGTGCAGCTCGTCGATGAACAGGATGATGCGGCCGCCCTCGGCCTGGATCTCGGAGAGCACGGCCTTGAGTCGCTCCTCGAACTCGCCGCGGTATTTGGCGCCGGCGATGAGTGCGCCCATGTCGAGGGCGAGCAGCTTCTTGTCCTTGAGGCTCTCGGGGACGTCACCCTTGACGATGCGCTGAGCCAGCCCTTCGGCGATGGCGGTCTTGCCGACGCCGGGCTCACCGATCAGCACGGGGTTGTTCTTGGTGCGGCGCGACAGCACCTGAATGGTGCGACGGATTTCCTCATCGCGGCCGATGACGGGATCGATCTTGCCTTCGGCGGCGAGCGCGGTGAGATCGCGGGCGTAGCGCTTCAGCGCGTCGTAGGCCTGCTCGGCCGAGGCGCTGTCGGCGGTGCGGCCCTTGCGAATGTCATTGATGGCCTGGTTGAGGGCCGTGGGCGTCACGCCGGCGGCCTTGAGGACGCGGCCAGCTTCGCTGGAGGCCTCCATGGCAAGCGCCAACAGCAGGCGCTCCACCGTCACGAACTTGTCGCCGGCTTTGTCGGCGATCTTCTGGGCTGCGTCGAAAACGCGGGCGAGCTCGGGCGCCAGATAGAGCTGGCCGGCGCCACCGCCTGAAACCTTGGGGCGCTGAGCCAGGGCTTGCTCCACCGCCGTCAGCGCGTCGCCCGGACGACCGCCGGCGCGCTGGATCAGCCCGGCGGCCATGCCTTCGGGATCGTCGAGCAGCACTTTGAGGAGATGATCGGCTCCGAACTGCTGGTGGCCCTCACGCAGGGCCAAGCTCTGTGCCGCCTGCACGAATCCTTTCGCGCGGTCGGTGTATTTCTCAAAATCCATGTCGACCTCCACCTGCCAGTCCGCCCCATAGCAGCGCGACCGACCGTGATTGACCCTCGCCGGCCCCTCTAGAGGCGACCGGCATCCTAGATTTAGGAGTGCGGCCAGCCAGCTTAAAGGGCTCTCGAGGCAGGATTTCGCTTAGCCGGGGTTTTTCGAGACCAATCCGATCCTGTAGCTGCAGGAAAAACACAAGCGTCCATCCCAAGGTCGAGCTTCAATGTCGTACCCGGCGCTGTCCGGAACCGATAGGGGAGGTCGGCGTTGTCAGTCGCGGCAAACTGGCATTGCGCGTTGGGGTCACTACCAATAGGCTATAGCGGTCCCGTCGCTGAGCGTTACACTATCGACTTCGTGTCAGTTCCCCTCAACAATTGGGGCGGCACGACCTAAGGGAGGACTAAACCATGCCCAATACCACGCGGTATTTGGCCGTGATGGCCATTGCCGGATTTAGCATTGCGCTGCCGTCGCTTGCCCGAGCCGAGGCCTGTGAGGATCTCGTTTTGGGCGCGGCGCTGTCTGCTACAGGCATCTACGCGTCAAACGGCAACAACACGAAGAACGGCTACGAATATGCCATCAAGAAGGTCAACGACGCCGGCGGCGTGAAGATCGGCGGCAAGTGCTATCATTTCAAGGTCAACTACTACGATGACGAGTCGACGCCGGCCCGTGCGGCACAGCTGGTCGAGCGGCTGATCAGCCAGGATCACGTCAAGTACATGCTCGGCCCCTACAGCTCGCCGATGACCAAGGCGATCCTGCCGGTGACCGAGAAATACAAGACCCCGGTGGTGCAGGCCGAGGCGGCTTCGCGTTCGCTGTTCACCCAGGGCTACAAGTATCATTTCGGCATCGTCGCGACGTCCGAGAAATACCTCACGCCGGTGGTCGAAATGGCCGCTGAATTCGCCAAGAAGCACGGCAAGAAGCCGGCCGATATCAAGGTCGCAATGATCTTCCAGGACGACTCGTTCTCGCTCGACGTGCGCCAGGGCGTCGTCGATGAGATCAAGAAGTTCGGCATGAAGACTGTGATCGACGACCGCATGCCCAAGGACCTGAACGATCTGACGACCTTCTTCACCAAAGTGAAGGCATTGAAGCCCGACGTGCTGCTGATCTCGGGCCACGAGAAGGGCGCGGTGACAGCGGCGCGGCAAATGGGCGAGCACAAGATCGAGGTGCCGCTGATCGGTATGACCCACTGCGAGTTCGGCAAGGTCGTCAGCGACTTCCCGAAGGTCGCCGAGGGCTTCGTCTGCCCAACGCAATGGGACGAGACGATGAAGTCGAGCGATCCGCTGCTTGGAACGTCGGCCGAATACAACAAGGGCATGATGGCCGCCCACCCCGATTACAGGATCGTGCCTTACCAGACCGCGGGTGCAAGCGCTGCCATTCTGGTGTGGAAGGACGCCTTCGAGCGGGCGCAGTCGCTCGATCAGGAGAAGATCCGTGAGGCGTTGACCAAGACCGATCTCGGGACGTTCTGGGGCCACGTAAAGTTTGCTGCTGACGGCCACAATCCCGGCAAGGAGATGGTCATGCGCCAGATCCAGGGCAGCAAATACAAGGTCGTATGGCCGGCCAAGGTCGCTGCGGCGCCCATCATCTACCCGCGCGACGCGCACTATTGAGGCATCGGGCGAAATCGGCAGGATGCCGCCCGCTTCGCGACACATCCAAGGCAGGCGCCACTTGGTGGCGCCTGCCGCACCTGCTTCTCATGAATTGGGGCTGCGCTCGCGATGGATCAGATCATCGGCAACATTTCCGTTCTGACGTCGGCGCCGATCTTCAACCTCGGCCTGCTGATCGACGGCCTGCTGATCGGCTCGATATTCGCGCTCGCTGCCTACGGCCTGGCCATGGTCTGGGGCGTCATGAACGTGAAGAACCTCGCACAGGGCGACTTCATCATGACCGGCGGCTATATCACCTGGTACTTGGGCCAATATGGCGTCCATCCGCTGCTCTGCGTGCCGATCGCCTTCGCGGTGCTGTGGGGACTCGGCTGGCTGCTCTACCGGACCGTCATCAGCAAGGTCATTACGCGTGACCTCTTCACCTCGCTTCTCGCCACCTTCGGCATCGCCATCGTGATCCAGCAAGCGCTCAATCTTGCCTTCGGGCCGGACACGCAATCGGCGCAAGCCAACCTGCCGACCTGGGACTTCGCGGGCGGGCTTATCACGGTGACCGCGACCCGCGTGATCGGCTTCGTGTTTGCGGCGATCCTGGCGGTGGCGGTGATCCTGTTCATGAAGAACAGCCGCATGGGTCAGGCCATCCGCGCCACGGCCCAGGATGCGCGCGCAGCACGTGTGCTCGGCATCGACACCGAGAAGGTATACTCGTTCATGTTCAGCCTCAACGCAGCGATATGCGGGGCAGCTGGCGCTCTCGTTGCCGTGGTGTGGAACGTTCAACCGTTCATGGGCACGACCTATTCGATCCGGCTGTTCGTGATCGTGACGGCGGCGGGATTCGGCAACCTGCCCGGCGTGATTGCGGCGGGCTACGGCATGGGCGTGTTCGAGCAGTTCGGCGGCTTCATTCTCGGAGCCCAGTACCAACAGGCCCTCATCGTGCTGCTGCTGCTGATCGTGCTCGCAGTACGTCAGTTGCAGAACCTTCGCGTGCGGCAGGCCGTGCAATGAGGACCACGTCACTGCAACCGCTCACGTTCTGGCTGCTGCTGCTGGCGGGCGTCGCCGCACCCTTGCTGTTTCCGGCCTACACCAATCAGATTGCCGTGCTTTGGTTGATGATCGTCTTCTCGCTGACCTGGGATATCCTGGGCGGCCAGATGGGATACAACTCGCTCGGCAACATCTTCTTCTTCGGCGCCGGCATGTACGTTTCTGCCATCGTGCAAATCGGCCTGTTCTACGACGTGGGCATGTACACATCTGCGGCCCGCACCACCCACATCGTCTTTTCCCACGCGCAATACTTCACCGGCTTCGCGATTGGTACGGTGGCAGCGGGCGTCGTCTCTGCCGCGCTTGCCGTCGGATTCGCCTGGATCGTGTTCGGCCTGCGCGGTCCCTATTTCGCGATCGGCTCGCTTGGCGTCGCCGTCGCTGCCGCGGAGCTCATGGCATCATGGGAATGGGTCGGGGCTGCTAGCGGGATCTCGCTGCCGGTGTTTCCCGGAGAGCCGGAAACCCAGAAGCTGTTCTTCTACATGCTCCTGTTCAGCCTTGCGTTTGTCCTCCTCGTGTTCCTGCGGTGGCTCTACTCAACCAGCTTCGGGTTGGCAATCAACGCGATCCGCGACGACGAGGAGAAGGCGGAAGCCATGGGCCTGCACACCGGCCGCTACAAGCAGACGGCGCTGGTCATCGCAGCTTTTTTCCTCGGCATCGCGGGCGCCATCTTCGGCAATATGACCGGCTTCATCGAACCGCGGGACATCGCATTCCCGACGACGACATTCAACATCTTCATGGTTCTCATGGTGCTGCTCGGCGGTAAGGGAACGCTATGGGGGCCGGTGGTCGGAGCCGTGGTCTTTCACGTCATCAAGGAGGTGACGTGGACCTACTTCCTCGGTTGGCAATTCATCGCGCTCGGCGTGCTCATCGTCATCATCGTGGTGTATTTCCAGCAGGGTATCGTCGGTTGGCTGATGGAGAAATATCCGGAGCGGTTCGGCATCCAGCTCGCACCCAAGGAGAAGGCGGAGCCGCCGCGCGCAATCGGGGTCCGCCTCTCACCGCATCCGGAGGGTGCCGAATGAGAGACGCGATCATCGAGCTCGATGGCGTGAGCAAGTCGTACGGCGGCGTGGTCGCCAACCGCGCCATATCCCTGACCGTGCCGCGCGGCAGCATCACCGGGCTGATCGGACCCAACGGCTCCGGCAAGACCACACTATTCAATTCCATCGTCGGCTATCACCCGATCGACTCCGGCTCCATCCGCTTCGAGGGCCGCGAGATTTCGCGCCTGCGCGTACAGGAGATTGCGCGCCTCGGCCTGTTGCGCACCTTCCAGACCACGCGCATCTACAGCAAGATGAGTTGCCTGCAGAACATGCTGATCTCGATCCCGCATCGCAAAGCCGGGTTTCTTGACATGTTTGCGAGCGAGCGTGAGGGCGTGGTCGACAGGGCCGAGCAACTGCTCACCTTCGTCGGGCTCTACGAGAAGCGTTTCCTGCGCGCCGGCAGCCTTTCGTTCGGGCAACAGAAGCTCCTGGAGTTCGCCATGGCGCTGATGAACGAGCCGACCGTGCTGCTGCTGGACGAGCCGACCGCTGGCATCAATCCGACGCTGATCAACGGATTGATCGATCGCCTCAAGCGCGCCAACAGCGAATTCGGCATCACGCTTTTCATCATCGAGCACAACATGCGCGCGATCATGAACATGGCGAGCACGATCTACTGTCTGGCACACGGCGAGCTGCTGGCCGCAGGCGACCCGGCCGCGATTCAGGGTGACCAGCGCGTCATTGACGCCTACCTTGGAGCCCACTGATGGGCGGCTCTCAACCGGCAGAGCAGATGCCCAATGCGGGCTATCACGGAGGCGTCGACACCGTCATCTCGGTCGAAGAGGTGGCGCGTCAGGCGCAAGCGATTGCCCGGGCCGTGCCCGTCGAGCAGCTCGACGCGCTCGCCGGCCCCAACCCTGCCCTGCGCATCGACAATCTGCATGCCGGCTACGGCCAGATGGAGATTCTGCACGGGTTCAATCTGAGGGTGGGGCGGAGTCAATCGCTCTGCCTGATCGGACCCAACGGCGCTGGCAAGTCAACCGTACTGCACTCGATATTTGGGTTCACGACCATCTACTCGGGATCGATCATCACCGATCGGGGAGCCGGTCCGGCCGATGTCACGCGCCTGTCGGCCAATGAGAAACTTCGATCGGCGGGCATCGCCTACATCCTGCAGGACAAGTCCGTGTTCCCCAACATGACGGTTGAGGAAAATCTTTGGATGGGCGCGTTTCTGATGCGGGGGACGGCGGAGGCCAAGCAGGCCGCCGAGAAGGTCTTCGACCGCTACCCGCGACTGGCAGCCCGACGCAGGCATGCGGCCAAGGTGCTCTCGGGGGGCGAGCGCCGGTTGCTCGAGATTAGTCGGGCCCTAGTCATGGACCCCCAGATCCTGCTCGTGGACGAGCCCTCGATCGGGCTCGAGCCGCGCTTCATCGACATGGTGTTCGAGATTCTGGGAGACCTGCAGCACAAAGAGTCCAAGACCATTGTCATGGTCGAGCAGAATGCCAAGAAGGGTCTGGAATTCGCAGATCTGGGCTACGTGCTCGTCGCAGGAGGGCTCGCCATCGCCGGCAAGGCACGAGAGCTGCTCACAGACCCGGACATCGGCCGCCTGTTCCTTGGCGGGTGAGGTGCCGATGCTCCCGTTCTTTGGTCCGGCCGCGAACGTCATTCTGCCCCCGGCTCGCATTTGATCCTCGTCATGCCGCAGCAAGTGCAGGTTGGCCGGCCGGCTCGTCGGCGTGAGCAGATGACGTCTGCGGGACGATCCTGAACCACGTGACGTAGAGGGCCGGCAGGAACACCAGCGTCAGCAGCGTGGCCACCACCAGCCCGCCCATTACGGCGTAGGCCATCGGCCCCCAGAACACGGTGGGCGCGATGGGGATCATGCCGAGGATCGCCGCGGCGGCTGTCAGCAGGATGGGACGCAACCGATGCTCGGTCGCCGAGATGACCGCCGGCCAGGGATGCTCGCCGGCGGCGATGTGCTCATCGATCTGTGCGATCAGGATCACCGAGTTGCGGATCACCATGCCGATCAGCGAGATCACGCCCAGGATGGCGACGAAACCCATCGGCGCCCGTGAAAGAAGCAGCGCGCCGGCCACCCCGATCAGCGCCAGCGGTGCGGTCAGCAACACCAGGAACAGCCGCTGGAAGCTCATCAGCTGCACCATGAGGATGGTCACCATCAGGAACAGCATCAACGGGAACACCACGAAGATGCTTGCCTGCGCCTTGGCGCTATCCTCGATGACGCCGCCGAGCACCACGCCGTAGCCAGCCGGCAGTTTACCGCGGAAGTCGGCGATCGCGCCCTGTAGCTGCTTGACGACCGTACTGGCCTCGGTGCCCGGCACCACGTCGGCCTGCACCGTTACTGTCGGCGTGCGCTGGCGGCGCCAGATCAGCGGCGGCTCGAGCTCATAGGAGAGGGTGGCGAGCTGTGACAGCGGCACGCTGCGCCCGCCGGAAGCCGTCACTGTCAGATGGCGCAGGGTCTCGAGCGCTGCGCGCTCCTCCGGCACTGCGCGGGCGACGATGTCGATCAGGTAGGTGGCATCGCGCAGCTGCGTGATCTTTGTGCCCGACAGGATGGCGTTGATGCTGTTCGCCAATTGCTCGGAGCTTATGCCCAGAGCCCGTGCGCGGTCCTGGTCCACGTCGACCTTGATCACCTTGGCCGGCTCGTTCCAATCGTAGTTGATGTTGCTCGTATTGGGGTTCTCGCCGAGCAATTGGGCGAAGCGCTGCGCGAGCTCGCGGGTCTTGGTGGGGTCGGGACCGCTCACGCGGAACTTCAGCGGCCAGCCGACGGGGGGCCCGAGCTCGAGAGGGGTCACGCGTGCCATCAGGGTCGAGTCGAAGTCGCGGGCGAACGCTTTCTCGAGGCGGGCCGCCACCTGCTCGCGCTGCTTGTGCCCCTTGGTGACGACCACGGCCTGGGCGAAGAAATCGTTGGCGAGCTGGGCGTCGAGCGGTAGGTAGAAGCGGATTGCGCCCTGCCCGACATAGAAGCTCCAATGCTCGATGTCGGGGTCTGCCTTCAAGAGCTGCTCGACGCGATCAACCGCGGCCTGCGTCGCCTTCAGCGAGGCGCTCTGCGGCAGCGTCAAATCGACGAACAACTCGGGCCTGTCCGACTTGGGGAAGAACTGCTGCTGGACGAATTGCATACCGGCGAGCGACAGAACGAACACCCCAGCTGTGGCACCTAGAACCAGCTTGGCACGGCGCAGCGCTAGATCCAGGCATTTGTGGAACCACCGCGAGAAACCTCCCGCACCATGCTTGCCGTGGCCCTTGAGCTTCTCGGGCAGGATGAAGACGCCCGTCAGCGGCGTGAACAACACCGCAACGATCCAGGAGACCACCAGGGCGATACCGACCACGGCAAACAGCGAGAAGCAGTACTCGCCAGCTCCACTCTGGGCGAAACCGACGGGCACGAAGCCCGCGATCGTCACCAGGGTGCCCGTCAGCATCGGGAACGCCGTAGAGGTGTAGGCGAACGTCGCCGCTCTGATCTTGTCGCAGCCTTCCTCCATCTTGGTAATCATCATCTCGACCGCGATCATGGCGTCGTCGACCAGCAGCCCCAGCGCGATGATGAGCGCGCCAAGAGAAATGCGTTGCAGCGAGATGCCTGCGAGCTTCATGGCCACGAAAGTGATGGCGAGCACGAGCGGGATGGCCACGGCCACCACGATTCCCGGACGCCAGCCAAGCGCCAGAAAGCTCACCGCGAGGACAATGGCAATCGCCTCCATGAGGCTCTTGGTGAACTCGCCGACCGCCTCCTTCACGACATGCGGCTGGTCGGCAACGAGGTGGATGTCCACGCCGACGGGAAGGTCGCGCGCGAGCTCGGCGACCCGCTCCTTGACGTTGCGTCCGAGCGCCAGCACGTCGCCGCCCGTCGTCATGGAAACGGCAAGGCCGATCGCCGGCTGACCGTTGTAGCGGAACATCGGCTGCGGCGGATCGACGTAGGTGCGCTTGATCGTGGCGATATCGCTCAGGCGGAAGAACCGGTTGTTGGAGCGGAAGTTGACGGCCTTGAGGCTTTCCTCGGAGGTGAACTCGCCGGAGACGCGAATGGCGATGCGCTCGGGGCCCGCATCCACGGTCCCGCTCGGGACCAATGCGTTCTGCGCCTGCAGCGCCTGGATCAGAGCATTCGCCTCCAGGCCGAGGGCAGCCATCTGCTGGGTGGAGAACTCGAGGTAGATCTTCTCGTCCTGCACACCGACGAGGTCGACCTTTGCCACGTCCCGCACGCGCAACAGTTCGGCGCGCACGCGGTCGGCCTCGTCGTGCAGCTCGCGATGGGTGAAGCCGTCGGAGACCAGCGCGAAGACCAGCGAGTAGGTATCGCCGAACTCGTCGTTGAAGAAGGGCCCATTGATGCCGGAGGGCATCGTGTGGCGGATGTCGTCGATCTTCTTGCGCACCTGGTACCACAGCTCCGGGACGGCCTTGGCGCCGACCGTGTCCTTCAGGTTCACGAACACGACGGACTCGCCAGGCTTGGTGTAGCTGCGCACGAAATCCAGGAAGGGCAGCTCTTCGAGCTTCCTCTCGATGCGGTCGGTGACCTGCTGCAGCGTCTCGGAAGCGGTCGCGCCCGGCCACAGCGTCTTCACCACCATGGTCTTGATGGTGAAGGGCGGGTCCTCCTCGCGGCCGAGCTTGGCGTAGGCCCAGACACCGGCGACTGCCGCAGACGAGCATGAGGTAGACGACGAAGCTCTTGTTGCGCAGAGCCCAGTCCGAGAGATTGAAGCTGGTCATGACGCATCCCGTTCCGCAACGCGCACTTTCTGGTTCTCACGCAGCCGATTGACGCCCGCGGTGACGACGATGTCGCCCTTGGCCAAGCCGTCCGCGACGACGACGCGGTCGGTCTCGTAGCGAGCGATCGCCACCCGTTTGAGCCGCAAGGCGCTGCTGACCGGATCGACCACCCACACGGCCGGTCGGCCGGCCTCGTCGAAGAGGGCGCTGCCCGGCAGCACGACGACGGGCGCGGTCGAACTCTTGATGCGGCCGACGATGCTGCCTCCGAACCGCATCTGCTCGGGTGGGTTCTTCAGGGTCACCTTCACCTGGAAGGTGCGCGTCGTGGGGTCGGCGACCGGTGAGATCTCGCGCACGACACCCTCGGCTGAGATGCTCGGATTGCTCAGGAGCTGAGCTACGATCTCGGGCCGGGCGCCTGTCGATGCGCCGCTCGGCAAATACCGACTCGGCGATGGCGAAGACAGCGTCCTTCTCGTCGGGTCGCGCAAGCCGCACGATCATCTGCCCGACGTTGACGACCTGGCCGGACTCGGCCCCCACCGCTGTCACCATACCGTCGAAGTCGGCGCGCAACTCCGAGTAGCGCACCTGGTCCTTGGCCAGGCTCGCGGCGGCCTTGGCCGAGTCGAGCTTTGCCTCCGCCGAGCGCAGGTTCTTGAGGGCGACATCGTAGTTGGCGCGCGTCGTGTTGCCGTTCTCCAGCAGATGATGCTGGCGTGCTTCGGCGTTTTGCGCTTCGGTGAGCATCGCCTCCGCGGCAGCGATGTCGGATTCCGCCGACTTCAGCTTGTTGCGATGATCCTGGTCGTCGAGGCGGGCCAGGAGATCGCCCTGCCTCACGGACGCGCCCACGTCCACGGCCCTGACGACGATCTTGCCGGCCACGCGAAAGCCGAGGTCGCTCTCATAGCGCGGCCGCACTTCGCCTATGGCGCGGCGATCGTCCTCGATAGGCCTCGGCTCGACCACCAACGTGCGGACCGGTCTGACTTCGGGTCCTTTGGGTCCCGGCTCGCCGCAGCCGCTCACCCACAGCAGCGGTGCGAGCAGCGCGAGCTTCCACAACCGGATCATGTCACTCTCCTTCAGTCGGAAAAGGTCGTGATGTCTCGCCGGGGCGTAGCTCAAGCGCTGCGGCGTAGCCTCTGCCACGCGATCTCGCTCGCAACGGATGCAATCTCGCCGCGTTGCAGCCCGATATCGCGCAGCGCGCGGTCGTCGAGAGCATTCAAGAGGATGCGGGTTGCTCGACGCGCCTGCCAGGTCAAGTAGCGGCACCAGACGGCAATCAGATAGTCGGCCAACTCTCTGGCGGGCCTCACACGACCGGCACGGTCGATCGACCTGAGCACGCGCGCACAAATGGCGTCGAGTCGCTCGAGACTGGCATGGGCGTAGGCTGGATGGCTCGGCGAGGACTGTGGAAGGCAAGGAAAGGTTGCTTGATGGGCGGTTGCAATGATCTCGGACATGTGTGTCTCCCGTCTTGGTGCTCGTCGTAACGTCGGCGTATAGTGAGCACTATACACATACGGTTCGCGTGAGTATAGTGCATACTATACACACTCGCGAAAACGTGATGGGTGCGGCGGGTGATCCTGGACGGGTGCGCCCGTATGGCGGGCCACCATGAAGAAAACGCTTGCGTGAGTATAGTGCGTACTATACACACACTCCCAGAAACGTGAGACCCCTGCCCATGCCCAAGAAGAAGCCACGCCTGTCGATGCGCGAGCTCGAACAGGAGACCAAGAAATTCAACGCGCCGGCGACGGAGAAGGAAAAGGCCATCATCGAGGCTGCCGTCGCCCTCATGGGCGAGCGCGGCGTCGATGGCGCGACGACAGCTGAGATCGCGCGACGCGCCGGCGTCACCGAGAAGACGCTGTTTCGCTATTTCCCGTCCAAGAAGGACCTGATCAGGCGCGTCCTCTTTCCATTGATTCTGCAGCGCGGACTTACGCGCCAATGGGAAGACGTGGAGACGCTACTCAAGACCAAGGACCAGGACCTCAAGAGCTGGTTCGTCGCAGCCACGACCAAAGAGCTGGCGGCGATCGCGAAAAACGTCGGTCTCACGCGCACCGTCAATGTCGAGCTGCTTCAAAACGACGAGCTGAGGAACGCTCTATCGCAGCTGTGGCAACAGCACATTTGGCAGCCGATGCTGGGGACGCTGGGCGAGCTGCAGGACAATGGGATGATACGCAAGGAAATCGACATCGAGGTGCTGGCGCGAGCGATCCACTGCCTGCACGTGGGCTACTTCCTCGCGCGCTACGTGTTCGCGCCAGGCCAGAAATGGGACGATGTCGACGAGATCGACCAGATGGCTGAGATCCTGACGGCAGGCAGCAGCACCGAGCCCGTCGCACCCGGCGCGCGATAGCCAACAACCGACACACAAGCAGAAACACGGCAGTCATGCAGAAACGCCCTCGTATCTCTGTCCGCGACCTCGAGCAGGAGACAAAGAAGTTTCTGGCGCCCGCGACCGAGAAGGAGAAGGCGATCATCGAGGCGGCGCTCGCCCTCATCGGCGAGCGCGGCATCGACGGGGCGACGACGGCCGAGATCGCCAAACGCGCCGGGGTCACCGAGAAAACCCTCTTTCGCTACTTCCCCTCCAAGGTCGACCTGGTGCGGCGCGTCCTCTTTCCCCTCCTGCTGCGGGTGGGCCTGATGCGCAACTGGGAGAAGTTCGAGGATCTGCTCCGCACCAAAGACTCCCGCTTCAGGGATTGGTACGTGATGCTGGCGACAGACCGCCTGGGTACGATCTCGAGGAACCCGGGCCTGGCTCGCACCGTGCTCCTCGAGTTGCTTCAAAACGAAGAGTTGCGCAAGGCGATGGAGAAGGTGTGGCGTCAATACATTTGGCGCCCGATGGTCGAGGGCCTTGAAGAGCTGCAAGCGACCGGAGCCATTCGCAAAGAGATCAGGGTCGACGTTCTGGCCAGGGCCATCCACTGCCTGCACGTCGGCTATTTCCTCGCGCGCTACCTGTTTGCGCCGGATCGCAAGTGGGACGACCCTGCCGAAATCGAGAAGATGGCGGAAATCCTGACCCGCGGCAGCGAGGCGCGCCGGACTTGAGCGGGACTGTTGCGGCCGGCCGGCAAGGCCCGGCTCGCGTTGACGTCAGATACGATTGTCCCGCTGTTGATCTTGAGGTCGAGGGCGAGAGGCCCTACGCTTACGTGCGCTGAATGGGAGGGATGGATGTCCGACGCAATCACCGCGATCATCGGCGGGGTGTTGATGGTCACGTTTCTCATGCTCATCGCCACCACGCTCAACGAGCTGCCAGTTTGGATCGTCTTCATCGTCGGCATCGCGCTGATGATCTGGGGGTTCTGGACAGATGCATTCGCGCCGCTGTTCCGGCGGGACAATTCGAACTCGTGACGATTCAGGCTTTGCGGCGAGAGCGGCCGCGGCGAGGGACGTTGCCGGCGAGGAAATTCAAGAGCCAACGTGCCGTACGCAGAAGCCGCGCGTCGTCGCCCGCGGCACCCACGAGCTGAACGCCGAGCGGCATGTGTGCTTCTCCCTCGAGAACGGGTAGCGACAAGGACGGAAGACCGCTCATTGTCCATAGCGTGCAGAACGAAGGATCGCCCGTGGTCGTCGGGTCCTTGGGCGCCACGCCGATGCTGGCCGGCGTGAGAATCGCATCGTAGACAGTGAACACCTCGGCAAGGCCGATGTTGAGGAGGCGCGCATCCGCGAGAGCAGCAAGATAGCTGCGGGCGCTCACTCTTGACCCCTCCTCGAGTAGCGCGCGGAGTGTTGCGCTCACGGCCGCACCATCCCTTTCCGCCACGGGTCCCAGGTTGTGGGCCATGTCAGCGGCCATGATTGCCCGGTGCGCCCCCCACATGTCTGCCAGACGCCCTGGCAGCTCGATCTCCTGGAGCGCACCTGCGAGCCGCCGCGCCAACTCTTCGAAGGCTGCGCGCGTCGAATCGTCGGCTTTGTCCCAGATCGGCGTTCGCACAAAGGCGAGGCGGGGCGGCAGTGGCGGCGCCTCCGACGACACGCGTTGGAATGCCGGCGACGCAACGGCGCGCGTGTCGGGATCGGCCGGATCGTGACCGGCGATGACATCGAGCAGAAGCGCAATATCCTCGACGCTGCGAGCAAAAGCACCGACATGGTCGAGCGCGCGGGAAAGTGGAAGCACGCCGGCTCTGGACACCAGTCCATGACTGGGCTTGGCGCCAAACACGCCGCAGTAGGCCGCGGGGAGAATTGTGGAGCCATTGGTCTGCGTCCCGATCGCCAGGGGGACCATGCCAGCCGCTACAGCTGCCGCCGAGCCTGATGACGATCCTCCCGGAGTTCGTTCTGGATCACGGGGATTGCGGGTCGGCCCTGGATGCAGGGCTCCGAATTCTGCCGTTACCGTCTTGCCTAGGATCACGGCGCCCGCGGCGCGCAGCTTGGAGACGACGCCGGCGTCGCGAAGCGGACGCCTTCCGGCAAACAGCGGGGAACCGTACTCCGTGGGATAATCCTCAGTGTCGACGATGTCCTTGATTGCGACCGGAACACCGTGCAGCGATCCGCTCGGCAGCCCATCGCGCCGGCGCTCGTCGAGCGCGCGCGCTTGGCTCAAGACGTGCTCGGGATCGAGGTGGGCGAACGCCCTTATCCTATCCTCGATGGCGGCGATGCGCTCGAGGCAGGCCCGGGCCAATTGCTCGGCAGAGATAGCTCCGCTCGCGATGTCGGAGGCGGCTTGTGCCGCTGTGCGGGTCCACAGCTCGCCCTCTTCCACTCTCCCGTCCCGTCACTTGGAGTAAAGCGTTTGAGGCAGCCACAGGGCAATCTGGGGGAAAATGTAGACGAGCGTCATCGTCAAGAACACCATGAACACGAAGGGAAGCGCCCCACTGAAGATCTGGGTCAGTCGCACATGCGGCGGCGCCACCCCCTTCAGGTAGTAGGCAGCCATGGCCATCGGTGGCGTGTTGAACGATGTCTGAATGTTGAGGGCCACGAGGATGCCGAACAGGATCGGATCAATTTGGAAGGACTTCAGCAGCGGCAGGAATATCGGCACGAAAATGATGATGATCTCGGTCCACTCCAGCGGCCAGCCGAGAAGGAAGATGATGCCCTGCGCGATGAGCAGGAAGCCAACCGGGCCGATGTTGAGCGACAGGACCCATCGCTCGATCACCTCATGGCCTCCGAGATAGGAAAAGACCGAGGAGAACGTCCACGAGCCGATGAACAGAAAGCAGACCATCGCCGAGGTTCGGGCGGTCAAGTACACCGCCTCCTTGAGCCGCTCGAAGCTCAATGCGCGATAGCAGAGGGCGAGCACCACCGAGCCAGCCGCTCCGACGGCGGCCGCCTCCGAGGGCGTCGCCAATCCAAACAGGATTGCCCCAAGCACGGACAGGATCAAGATTGCGAGCGGAAAGAACGACGTCAGCAGCGCGAAGAACACCCGCCCGAAGGGGATGTGCTCCTCGAACTCGGATGGCCTGGGGCACAGCTTCGGATTGAGGACGGCACGCACGACCACGTAGAGGATGTAGAACGCGGCCAGCATGAAGCCCGGCATGAACGCCGCGGCGTAGAGCTGGACGACCGAGGTTGCGGTGGTGGCCCCGTAAAGGATCAGAAGCACGCTGGGCGGAATCATGATGCCGAGGCAGCCGCCCGCGCAGACCACGCCGGAGGCAAGCTTCGTATCGTAGCCGGCTCGCAGCATTGCCGGATAGGCGAGCAGGCCCATCAGGGTCACCACGGCGCCAACAATGCCGGTTGCCGTCGCAAACAATGCGCAAGTGACCAGCGTTGCGATCGCCAGGGCTCCAGGGAGACGGCGCAAGCCCATCTGGAGGGAATAGAATAGCCGATCGAGAATGTTCGCGCGCTCGACCACGTAGCCCATGAACAGGAACAGCGGCACCGCGGTCAGCACGTCGTTCTGCATGACGTCGGCCGTATTGGTGACGAGCAGGCTGAAGACCCGGGGCCCCATGGCGTACAAGCCAAAGAATATGGACATCGCCATCAGCGTGAAGGCGATCGGAAACCCGAGCAGGATAATGACTATGAATCCCCCCAGCTGGATCATGCCGAGTTCGGGGTTCGTCATCGACCTGTATCTCCGACGTGCAGCTCTTCTTGGATGCGCGCCCGATCCTGCTGCTCGGCAAGAATGGCGGATTCCAACTCCTCCACGTCATGCAGGCGCGCGGGCCAGGCTCCCTGGCGCAGGCAGATGATGCAGCGGATCGTCTCAGCCAATCCCTGAGCCAGCATGAAAACGGCCGTGAGCGGGATCAGCGCCTTGAGCGGGTAGATCGGGGTGCCGGTAGGGCTATAGATGCTGACCTCCCTGATGTTCCAGGATGTGCGAGCGTACGGCACGCCATACACGAGCAGAGCTGTGAACCCGGGAAAGAAGAAGAAGATATACAGGACAAGCTCAATGGCCGCCTGGACGCGTACGGGCCACAAGCGGAAGAGGACGTCGCCGCGTACGTGTCCATTGCGTGAAAGCGTGTAGGCGCCGGCCATCATGAACAGCGCGCCGAACATGCAATAGCTGAGATCGAACGCCCAATTGGTCGGCGCGCGCAGGACGTAGCGCATGAACACTTCGTAGCAGGTGCCCAAGGTCATGACGACGATGCACCAGCCGAACGCTTTTCCAACGCCCGCGCTCATGCGGTCGATGAAAAATAGGAAAGATTCCACTCGGAGATCTCGCTGAAAACGGGGGGCGGTCGGCGCGGAGAGGGCAGCGCGCGCGCCGCCCTCTCCAAGGTTCGATGCACTAGGTCTTCATCGGACCGAAATGGTGCTCCCATGCGGTCTTATAGTCGGCTTCGTTGTTGTGATAGTAGAAGCCGACCCGCTTCGCCCAGGCCTTCTGGCTGTCGAGGATCTTCTTGATCGTCGGCCCCTGCTGCGGGTTGGCGAGCAGGTCTTTCTCGACCTTGTCCCAAGCTGTCAGCTGCGCCTTGAAGATCGACTCCGGCGTGCGCTTGACGTGGACGCCATGCTTGGTGACGAGCGTATCGAGATCGCGCGAGTAGATGTCCCAAGACTTCCAGATGTCATCGGAATTGGCGGCTTGGCCGGCGATCCGCAGCATCTGCTGCTGCTCCTTGGCAAGGCTGTCCCATTTTGCCTTGTTGAAAAGCACCTCGATCGCTTCCGACGCCTGGTGGTAGGAGCCCATGTAGTAGTATTTGGCGACGTCCTGGGCGCCGAAACGCATGTCCGAGGTCGGATTGTTGAACTCGAAGGCCTCGATCACACCCTTCTCCATCGCGGGGAGGATCTCAGGTCCCGGGAGCTGGGCGACGCTGGCGCCCATCGCCTGCATGACGTTGGAGGCGAGGCCGACCGTTCGGTACTTGAGGCCTTTGAAGTCCTCCGGCCCTTTGAGCTCCTTCTTGAACCAGCCGAGCGGTTGGGTCTGAAACGCAAAGACGTAGAACCCGACGACGTTGAGCTTGAGCTCCTTCTGGACGAGGTCCAGGTACATGGGCTCGCCGCCGCCGTAGTAGAACCACCCCAGGAATTGGCTGCCGTTGAAGCCGTAGGCGGGCCCGGTGCCGAACAGCGAGGCGGCGCGGTGCTTGCCGTACCAATACGCCGGCACGGTGTGGCCGCCATCGAGCACACCTTCGTGAACGCCATCCATGACGGAGAAGGCCTTCACCACGGCGCCCGCATTGAGATAGTCGATCTTCAACCGGCCGCCGCCCATCTGGTTGACTTTTTCGACATAGTCCTTGGCGTAATCGTTGATGATATCCTGAGCGCCCCAGGAGCCCTGCATCTTCAGGGTCACCGTTTGCGCTCGCGAAACCTGCGGCATGGCAATCGTGGCGGCCCCGGTCAGGGCGGCGCCAGCAAGGAATTTCCGCCGGTTCGTAGCAACCTTGCCAGATTTGCTGCTGGTCATGTCTCTGTCCTCCCTGATGTTGCGGCGACGTTCGCTCGAGCCGCTCGTATTCGTCTTCGCCCAAGAGCATAGCCCGTTCGGCGAAGGCACCAACTTGCATAGTATTGCCCCATCCGACAATAGCAAACTAGGCTCATGAGTTGGATCGGCGAGCAATCAATTGGCGCAGCTGCACAGCGCCTCAACTCGCTGAACGCCGGCAGCCAGTTGTACCGGATGTGCCTAGTCGAAAATGAGCATGCGGGAGCTACCCCCGGACATCCTTTTGCGCCTTTTTGCATACGTGCGGTTGGCGAGTTTGGTGCGCGTGTGTCCGCCAGGAATTTGGACCTGAAATGTCGCACCCTCTGGCCGAGACTCCTCCGCCAGTTCCCGCAATGATCCTCAGCACTCTCGACAACTGAAGAGCGCGTCGCGTTGCGCCCGTCCTATCCTCGTGTCGCCTTCCTTGGGGCAGCGCCTTTCGGAGGTGGCGTCGCCGTCGCCTCCTCGGCAATCGTGCGCGCCGCCCAGTCGACGAGATCGAGGGCGGCGCTGCCGAAGGCTTGGTCGAGGGCAGCCTTGGCCGCGGCCGCATTGGCCATTTTGGCGGGGGAGGAAGAAAGGAAGATGCGGGTGTTGACGACGCGGCCCTTGTCGTCGAGCAGCTTGGCGGTGAACTCGACCTCGGCGACAGGTGGCTGGGCGAGGGAGAGCTGGAACTTGCGCACGTCGATGAGCAGTTGAAAGTCCCCCGTCACCCCGTCCAGCGGGCGCGTCACGGCTCCCACCACGCCGGCATCCTCGAACGCGCGAATGATCTTGACCTGCAGCAGCTTCGACAGCGTGTCGCTCCACAACGCGTCGGGCAGGGCCGCGCTCACCCCACTTGGCGAAACGCTCTGGATCTTGTCCGTGTCGAGGGCCGCGAGCGCTGTCGGGTCGGGGATCACGAGTTGGGCGGCGGAAGCCTTCTTCCCGCCCGCAGGCACGTGCGGCACAGCGAGGTCGTAGACGGTGGCGCGTGCCTTCGCCGCGGCCCCACCCGTCATGCGCTCGAGACCCGCGACGATGCCGTCGAGGCGATCGGAGTTGCGCGCGAGTGCGCCGGAGAAGGTATCGAGATTGCCGATCATACTGCGCAGCGGTCCGGCGTTTTCCGCCAGCACGGCATCCATGCGCCGCAGGACCTCGCGTGCCGACTGTGACATGCTCTGGCTGGCGGCCGGATCGGCTATCAGCACCGGTGGCCGCCCGCCTCCTGGAGGAGCAAGCGGCTCGGTCGAGGTGCCGCCGGTCAGCGAGACTACAGGCGACCCGGTCAGGCCCTGAAAATCGATGCCCGCCGCAGTGTCCTTGCGCACGGGGGTGTCACGGTCGACGGCAATGGTCGCCTGCACCTGTCTAGGACGATCGCCGCTGAGCTCGAGGCCGGTAACCTCACCCACGCGGATGCCGTTGAAGAGCACCGCCGATCCCCGCAGCAGTCCCGACACCGGGCCCTCGAATTGGATACGGTAGACCATGCGCTCGCGCAAACCTCCGGCATTCTTCAGCCAATAGACGAAGACGAAACCCGCGGCGATCACGGCCAGCGTGAAGGCACCCATCTGCACGTAGCGCGCTCGGATTTCCATGCCTCAGATCCCCATTTCCGGGTGTTGGCGGCCAGAGGGGCGGCTGGCACCCAGAGCGCGTCCGCGCTTGCCCTGGAAATAGGCGCTCATCCAGGGATGCTCGGAGGCGAGCATCGCGCTCATGGAGCCAATTGCGATGACCTTGCCGTCGGCCAATGCGGCTATGCGGTCACATACCGTGCGCAGGCTTTCGAGATCGTGCGTGACCATGAACACGGTGAGCCCAAGCGTTTGCTGAAGCGTCTTGATGAGCTCGTCGAAGTCGCCGGCGGCGATCGGGTCGAGGCCCGAGGTGGGCTCGTCCAGGAATACCACCTCTGGGTCGAGCGCCAGCGCCCGAGCCAGAGCCACGCGCTTCGTCATGCCGCCTGAGAGCTCGGAGGGCAGCTTGTCGCCGTCGGCGGCGCGGAGGCCAACCATCTCTAGCTTGGCGAGTGCCACCTGCGCGAGCAGCGCCTCAGACAGATCGAGATACTCGCGCATGGGGAACTGCACGTTCTGCAGCGCCGTCAGCGACGAGAACAGCGCGCCCTGCTGGAACAAGATGCCCCACCGGCGCTCGATGGCATGCCGCTGCGGGTCACTCGCCCGATCGAGGTCGACGCCTAGAACCTCGATGGAGCCCTGGCGTTTCGGCAGGAGGCCGATGATTGTGCGCAAGAGGACGGACTTGCCGCTGCCGGAACCGCCAACGAAGCCCAGGATCTCGCCACGACGGACATCGAGGTCCAGATGATCGAGCACGATGTGATCACCGAAGCCGACCACAAGATCGCGGACGCAAATGGCGAAGTCATCCGGGACAGCGTCCACTTTGCCCTCACATCCCGATCGAGGCGAAGAATATTGCGAACAACCCGTCGAGCACGATCACGAGGAAGATCGATTTGACAACCGACGTGGTGGTCTGAAGGCCGAGCGACTCGGCGCTGCCTTTGACTCTGAGCCCTTCCGAGCATGCCACGACCCCGATCGCCAGCGCCATGAAGGGCGCCTTGATCATGCCGACCTCGAAGTGGGTCACGGAAATCGCCTCTCGGAGGCGGGCAACGAAGATCTCCGGGCTCATGCCGCCGTAGGCCCAGGCCACGAGCCCTCCGCCGTAGAGCGCTGCCATCGAACCCAGAAACGTCAGCAGCGGCAGCGCGACGACGAGGGCGAGCACGCGCGGCAGGATCAGAACCTCGACGGGATCGAACCCCATGGTGCGCAGGGCGTCGATCTCCTCGCGCATCTTCATGGAGCCGAGTTCGGCCGTATAGGAGCTGCCCGAGCGCCCGGCCACCATGATCGCCACGATCAGCACGCCGATCTCGCGCAGAACGAGGATACCGACCATGTCCACCACGTACTCGTCGGCGCCGAACTTGCGGAAATGGAAGAAGCCCTGCTGGGCGATGATGCCGCCGATCAGGAAGGTGATGAGCAGCACGATCGGCACCGCCTGCCAGCCGACCCGGTCGAGGTGATGCACGGCGGAGGTGATGCGTAGAGTTTGCGGCTTCCGCGCCACGCCCACCAGGGCATGAGCGAGCGCCCCAAGCATCTCCAGGAACACCACAAAGTTGCTGCCCAGGTCGGCAGTCGTCCGCCCGACCGTCTCGAGCGCCAGCAGGAGCCGGCTTTCACTCGGCGGAGTCGTGCGGATCGCTCGGTTGGCGCCATGTACCGCGGCGAGCAGGCCCTGATAGCGGTGCGGCAGATCCAGGACCTCGAGTTCACGCCCATGCACCCTCCAGGCGCGCACAAGCCGCTCGAGCAGCCAGGCGCCATACGTGTCGAAGGCCTCCACTCCGTGCATGTCTATGGTGGCAGCCGATGCATGCGCGACTTGATCAGTCACCTTGTCGATTAGCGGCTCGAGCTCGCCCGCGTGAGCGGCGGTCCACGATCCGACGGCGGCAAGCTCGAGCCGACCGTCGCGGAGGGCGCTCTCGAGCAGTGGCCGAGGGGTCAAGGCGGTCCTCCACGACAAGCGGCTTCCCGAGGCGGTGGATGATCGTTTGCCCGCTGCCAGACGCCATTGATTCCAATCAATGGAGGACGCTACGTGAGGCAAAGAAGCCGAGCAACAACAAAGGGCAAGACACCAACCCGGGCGGCACAGTCGGTTGCTTGACCGCCATCAATGGCACCCCTGTTCGGATGGCCTATGCAGGTTAGACGCAGGGAAGAGGTGGTCGCGCAGGCGCTCCAGGTGGCATGGCGGAAGTCGTTTTCGAGGCGAGAGGCCTGACCAAGACCTACCGCAATGGCGAGATCGAGGTGCACGCGCTTGCCGGCGTCGACCTCGACCTTTATGCGGGTGAGCTCGTGGTCCTGCTCGGGCCCTCGGGGTCGGGCAAGTCGACACTCCTCAACATCCTGGGCGGGCTCGACCATGCCACTTCCGGCCACGTGCGGTTCCGCGACCAGGATCTGACCGCGCTCGATGATGATGGCCTCACCGCCTACCGGCGCGATCATGTGGGGTTCGTGTTCCAGTTCTACAACCTCGTGCCGTCGCTCACCGCGCGGGAGAACGTCAATCTCGTAACAGAGATCGCGCGCACGCCCATGTCCGCCGAGGCGGCTCTAGAGCTGGTGGGCCTCGCCGGCCGTATGGACCATTTCCCCGCACAGATGTCGGGTGGTGAGCAACAGAGGGTGGCGATTGCGCGCGCCATCGCCAAGCAGCCCGACGTGCTGTTGTGCGACGAGCCGACGGGGGCGCTCGACAGCAGGACCGGCATCCGCGTGCTCGAGGCTCTCTCACAGGTCAACAGGGAGCTCGGCACTACGACCGCTCTCATCACCCACAACGCTGCCATCAAGGATATGGCGCATCGCGTCCTGTTGTTCGGCGACGGACGCATCACGGGCACGGTCGCCAACGAGACCCGCAAGGCGCCCTCCGAGATCAGCTGGTAGCCCCATGCGCACACTCGACCGCAAATTGCTGAGAGATCTGCGCCGGATCTGGGCGCAGGCGCTGGCCATTGCGCTCGTGATGGCATCGGGTGTCGCCACGTTCGTTCTGGCGAGTGGCGCCTACCATTCGCTGGAGGAGACGCGCACTGCCTACTACCTGCGCTACCGCTTCGCCGACGTGTTCGCCGAGGTGCGGCGGGCGCCGAAATCGATCGTCGACCAGATCGAGGCCATCCCGGGTGTCGCCGTGGCCGAGCCCCGCATCACCAAGCTTGCGCTGCTCGACGTGAAGGGTCTGGCCGAGCCGGCCACGGGCAAGGCCGTCTCCATCCCCGATCTGGCAGCGCCGCGCCTCAATCTCTTGCATCTTCGCGAGGGCCGGTTGCCGGAGCGCGAGCGCACGGACGAGGTCACGGTGAACGAGAGCTTTGCCAAGGCGCACGACATGCACGTCGGGGCAACGTTCAAGGCACTCCTCAACGGTAAGCAGCGCGAGCTCAAGGTGGTGGGAGTGGCCCTCTCGCCCGAGTTCATCTATGCGCTCGGACCGGGCGACCTCATGCCCGACGACCGGCGTTTCGCCGTGCTGTGGATGTCGGAAAAGGCATTGGCCGGACTGTTCGATCTCGACGGCGCGTTCAATGCCGTCACGCTGAAGCTGCTGCCGGGCGCTACCGAGCCCGAGGTGCTGCGCCAGCTCGACGATCTCTTGGCGCGCTATGGTGGTATTAGTGCGTCAGGGCGCAAGGACCAGCTCTCACACGCTTTTCTCGATGCGGAGCTGCGGCAGCTCGATGCCCTGCGCCGCGTGATGCCGCCGATCTTCCTGCTGGTGTCGGCCTTCCTCA
This sequence comes from uncultured Alphaproteobacteria bacterium, assembly GCA_963738065.1. GTDB lineage: Bacteria > Pseudomonadota > Alphaproteobacteria > Rhizobiales > Hyphomicrobiaceae > AWTP1-13. The sequence continues at coordinate 124,309 of CAVTVO010000005.1, read as the reverse complement.
TCAACATCACGCTGTCGCGCATGGTCACCCTGGAGCGCGAGCAGATCGGGCTGCTCAAGGCGTTGGGCTATGGCCCGGTGCCGATCGCCGCCCACTACATCAAGATCGTGCTGGCGATCACGGGGGTCGGCATCGTCATCGGCTTCTTTGCCGGGGCCCGGATGGGGAAAGGCCTCACCCGGCTCTATGCCGACTTCTTCCACTTCCCGTTCCTGATCTTCCGGCACGACGCAGACACCTACGCCGTTGCCGGGCTGGTGTCGGTGCTTGCTGCCGTGATTGGTGCTGTGCAGGCGGTACGGGCCGTGCTGGCGCTGGCGCCAGCCGTCGCCATGCAGGCGCCGGCCCCGACCCGCTACCGCAGGATGCTGCGGGGCAGGCTCGCTAGCGTGGTGCCGGTCTCGCAGCTGACTGTCATGGCGCTGCGCCATATCGCCCGTTGGCCGATCCGGGCGGGGGCGACCTCGCTTGGGATCGCGCTGGCCGTGGGCCTGCTGGTGACGGCGCTCTTGTCGTTCGATTCGGTCGAGCTGATGATCGACGTCGCCTTCTTTCGCACCGAGCGTCAGCAGGCAACCCTGAACTTCACCGATGAGAAACACGCACGCGCGTTGCAGGTGGTTGAGGACATGCCCGGCGTGCTGCGCGCCGAGCCCTACCGATCGGTGGCAGTGCGGCTACGCCACGGGCAGTACTCGCGCCAGCTCTCCATCGTCGGCAAGCCGGACGACATGGATCTCTCGCGCGTGCTCGATCTCGACTTCAAGCCGGTGCAGCTGCCGCGCTCCGGGCTTGTCATCAACGAGCGGGTGGCTCAGATCCTGCGCCTGCGCCGCGGCGACGTGGTGGAGGTCGACGTGCTGGAGGGGCGGCGGGGCGTGCACCAAGTGCCGATCACAGAGGTGATCAAGAGCTACTTCGGCCTGACCGCCTTCATGCATCTGGACGCACTCGACGAGCTCATGTACGGGCCGCGCCTGACCGGTGTGCACATCGCCTACGACTTGGGCCACCAGGGCGAGCTTTTCAGCGCCATCAAGTCGACGCCGGGGATCGGCTCGATCGCGCTGCAGCGCCACGCGCTTGCCCGCTTCCGCGAGACGATCGCCCAGAACATCAACTACTCCGTGACGATCTACGTGAGCCTGGCCGTGATCATCGCCTTCGGTGTGGTCTACAACAGCGCGCGCATCCAGCTCTCCGAGCACGCCCGCGAGCTGGCGAGCCTGCGCGTGCTGGGTTTCACCAGGGCCGAGGTGTCCCGCGTCCTGCTCACCGAGCTGGTGCTGCTGACGCTCGTTGCCATTCCGCTGGGCTGGGTCGTCGGCTATGGCTTTGGATGGCTGCTGATCCAGGCCTTCTCCAGCGATCTCTATCGCGTTCCCTTCATCATCGAACGGGCCACCTATGCCAAGGCGGCGCTCGTCGTATTGCTGGCGACGGCAGCTTCCGCATTGATCGTGCGGCGGCGAGTTCGACAAGCTCGACCTCGTGGCCGTTCTCAAGACCAGGGACTAGGAGCAAACCAATGCGAGCAACACTGCCGGCGCCTTGCCTCAAACAGGGACTAGTCGCCCTGGCGGCGGTCGGTCTCGTAGGCGCGCTCGGCTGGGCCCTGTGGCCGAAACCCGTGCCGGTCGAGCTGGCCGAAGCGCGCAAGGGGCCGCTGACCGTAACTGTCGAAGAGGAAGGCAAGACCCGCATCAAGGATGTCTATGCCGTCTCCGCCCCGATCACCGGCAAGCTCGTGCGCCTGGCGCTGGAGGCCGGCGACAGGGTCATGAAGGACGTCACCGTTGTGGCGGTCATCGAGCCGATGGCGCCGCCGTTCCTCGACGTGCGCACGACGCGCGAGCTTGAAGCGCAGATCGAGGCCGCCAAGGCCGCGGTCGCCCTTGCCGATGCGGAAGTGAGCCAGGCTGCGGCCGAACTCGCCTTCGCGGAAAGCGAGCTCAAGCGTGCGGGTACGTTGATCGGGTCCAGGACGGTCTCCGAACGCACGTTGGAGCGGGCCCGCATCGACGTCGATACGCGGCGTGCGGCGCTGGCGCGGGCCAAGGCCAACCTGGAGGTGCGCAAGCGCGAGCTCGAAAGCGGGCAGGCGAGACTGATCGGCCCCGAGGAGCAGTGGAAGGGCGAGGTGGCGGTCGGATGCTGCGTGAACGTGCGCGCCCCGGCCAGCGGCCGGGTGCTGCGCCTCATCCAGGAAAGCGAGCGCGTGGTCTCGGCGGGAACACCGGTGGTGGAGATCGGCGATCCCGCCAACCTCGAGATCGTCGTCGAGCTGCTGTCGGTCGACGCCGTCAAGGTGCGCGAGGGAGCGATGGCCAGCATCGAAGGTTGGGGGGGACCGGCGCTCGCGGCCAAGGTCACGCGCGTAGAGCCAGCCGGCTTCACCAAAGTGTCTGCGCTCGGCATCGAGGAGCAGAGGGTGCGCACGATACTCCAGCTGCAGAATGGCAGCCAGGCAGCCGACCAGCTGGGCCATGACTTTCGCGTATTTGTGAAAATCACGGTCTACGAGGCGCCCAATGCGCTGCGCGTGCCGATCAGCGCGCTGTTCCGCAAGCGCGACCAGTGGACCGTCTATCGAGTTCGAGAGCGGGCGGGCGCGATCGGTCGCGGTGCGGCTCGGCCAGCGCAACACGGCATTCGCCGAGGTGCTCGGCGGCCTGCAGGAAGGTGCGACCGTGGTGTTGCATCCAAGCGATCGGGTCGCCGATGGCGTGCGGATAACGCGGACGAACGAGGATCGCTAGACTACTAGCCGACAAGTGGTGGCTACGAGAGCGCCCGCTGAGGCCGGTTGACCAGGGAGATGCCGAGGGCGATGAGGGCCAGCGCCACGGCCAGGCTCGCGGTGAACGGCTCGGCCAGCACCAGGTTGCCGGCCAGCACGCCGAACACGGGGGAGAGGAAAGTGAAGGCCGATACCCGCGTCGGCGGATAGTTGCGCACCAGCCAGAACCAGCCGATGTAGCTCATGAAAGCAACCACCACGACGGTGTAGGCGAAGGCCGTGAGCACCGGCGCGCTCAGATCCATGATGCCGGGCTCACCCAGCAGGTGCGAGGCCAACGGCAGCATCAGCCCGGAGACCGCGAGCTGATAGAGCAGGGTCTTCTCCGGGGCCGCCGTGCGCAGCGCGCTGGTGCGCACGAAGACCGTGGTGGCACCCCACAGCACCGCAGCCAGCAACGACAGCAGATCACCTTTCAGCGTCGGGCGGCCGGCCGCCGCGAGGCCCTCGCCCATGGCGACGGACAGTCCCGCGAGCGCAGCCGTCAGCCCAGCGATCTTGGCGACCGTCAGGCGGTCGCCCGGGATCAGGTAGTGCGCGCCGAATGCCACGACGAACGGCGCGAGGTAGAGCAGCACCACGGCGCGCGAGGCGCTGGTGTGGCTCAGACCCGAATAGAGGGTCAGGAACTCGAGCGCGAACAACGCGCCGGCGGCAATGCCGGCCCAGAGCGTGCCGTCGCGCTCGAACAGCCTCACGCCGCGGGCCGCCGACCACGCGAACACCAGCACGCAAGCCAGCAGCGACCTCAGGCCCGCCTGCAGGATCGGGGAGATGCCGGCGTTGGCGATCTTGATCGCCACCTGGTTGAGCCCCCAGCTGGCGCAGCAGGCGATGACCACGATCACGGCACGAGCATCGAGCCTATCGGCGGCGCGAAAGGAAGCTGCGCCGATCTTCTCGGTCAGGGTCATGCGATGGCCGCCCGCGTGGGCAGCGCGGCAGCCAGGCGCTCCAGCGTGTCGATGGTCGACTGGTCGATGCGGCCGTCGACGCGCTCGGGCCGGAAGTGACGCTGGAAGGCGGTCACCACGAACTCGGTCTTGGCGTCGCAGACGCCGCTCGCCTCGATGCCGTAGCCATAGGCGGCGAGCCGCGCCTGCACCTCCGCCACCAACGGCCCCGCCGCGTCGCGGGCAATCCCGGGCTCGGCCCACTGCACGGGCTCCGGCTCGACCCAATGGCCGATGCCGATGCTGGCCAGCCGCGCCCACGGGAATTTCTCGCCCGGATCCTTCTTGCGCGTCGGCGCCACGTCGGAATGGGCCAGCACACGCTCGGGCCTGATGCCGTGCCGCACAATGATGTCGCGGCACAGCGCCTCCAGCACGCCGAGCTGCGCCTCGGGGAACTCGGGGTAGCCGGCCTCGTGTCCGGGATTTTGCACCTCGATGCCGACGGAGGCGGAGTTGATGTCGCTTTCGCCGGCCCACATGGCGAGCCCCGCATGCCAGGCACGCATCTCTTCGGCAACGAGCTGCGTCACCGCGCCCGCGTCGTCGACGACGTAATGGGCAGAGACTTTGCTCTCGGGCCGCGACAGCCAGTCGATGGCCTTGGCGGCGCTGGCTACGCCGGTGTAGTGCAGCAGCAGGATGCTCGGACGCATGCCGGCGCGCCGCGGCTCGAAATTGGGCGAGGGGCAGATTGCGCCGACGAGGGTGGTATCGGGCTTGACCATCAAAGCCCGCGTTCCCTGGCGATGATCTCGTAGGCCGCATTGATGGCGGCGAGCTTGCGGTTGGCGAGCTCGAGGAAATCGGCCGGCACGCCGTTGGCCATCAGGCGATCGGGATGGTTGTCGAGCACGAGCTTGCGGTATTGCGCCTTGACCTCGGCATCGCTGGCGCTCCGGGGTCAGGCGCAAGGCGTCATAGGGGTTGTCGTGGTCCTTGACAAACCGCGCCCGGAAGAAGCGGAACTCGCTGTCGGAGAAACCAAAGCGGGTCGCCACCGACTGCAGAAACGCATCCTCGCCGGGATGCAAAATCCCATCCGCCGCGGCGACGTACATCAAGCCCTCGAGCACATGCTGCAGGAGCTTGCGGTCGTCCTTGAGCAGCCTCGCGATCTGGTCGGCGTAAGTCTCGTAGCCGGCAACGTCCTGCTTGGCCAGATTGAAGACACGCTCGACGTTGCCGGCCTCTTCCGCTGCATAGCGAAACACCTCGGCAAAGGCCTTGAGCTCGAGCGGAGAGACGATGCCGTCGGCCTTGGCCATCTTGGCGCTGAGCGCGACCACGGCGATGGTGAAGGCAACATCCTTCTGCGGCTCGGCGTGCCGCTCGAGGCCGAAGGCGCGGCCGAGGCCGTCGAGCAGGTTGCCGCCTGCGTCGCTGACAGCCGTCGCCAGCCCGGAGATCTTCTGCCACACCGTCATGGCTGCGAGACTACCGCCTTTCACTGCCGACCTGAAGCCGCGGTCCAAGCCGATTGTGCTGCTACGTTGGGCTAATCCCGAGATCGGACAGAAAAGTCAAGTGAAGGTCATGCAACCTGTAGAAAGTGACGATGTGTTGATACGGCGTGAGGGGCGCGCCGGCCGTATCACCATGAACCGGCCGGCCGCGCTCAACGCGCTGACGCTGGGAATGGTGCGCCAGATTTGGCAGGCGCTGAATGTGTGGGCAGACGACCCCGCAGTTCACCTCGTGCTGCTCGACGGTGCCGGCGGCAAGGCGCTGTGCGCGGGAGGCGACGTGCGCTCGCTCTACGATAGCAGGACGCAAGGGTCGGGGCACCCGCGTGCTTTCTGGAGCGAGGAATACCGCCTCAACGCCCTAATCGGCCGCTACCCCAAACCCTACGTTGCCCTTCAGGACGGCATCGTCATGGGCGGCGGCATCGGGCTATCGGGTCACGCGCGCCACCGTGTCGTCACCGAGCGCTCGAGGCTCGCCATGCCCGAGACGGGCATCGGCCTCATCCCCGATGTGGGCGGCACCTGGCTGCTTGCGCGCGCGCCGGGCGAGGCCGGCGCCTATCTCGGGCTTACCGGCGCGGCGATGGAGGCGGCGGATGCGATCCATGCCCGCTTTGCGGATGTGCTGGTGCCCTCGGCGAGGCTTGCGCAGCTCACCGACCGGCTGATCGATGTGCGGGGCGGCAGCGTCGAAGCAGCTATAGCCGCAGTCGTGGAGGAACCGGGGCACGCGCCCCTCGCGGCGCAAGGCGGCGACGTCAACCGAGCATTTGCCGGTGCCACCATGGAAGCAATGCTCGAGGCGCTCTCGGCCATCCCGGGCGAGTGGGCGCAGAAGACGGCCGGGGCGCTGGCGCAGAAATCGCCGAAGTCATTGAAGCTGACCCTGGCTGCGATCCGCAACGCCCGCCGGCTCGACTCGCTCGCGGCGGCGCTCAACGTGGAGTATCGCCTGTGCGTGCGTCTGTTCGAGGACGGTGAGTTCATCGAGGGGGTGCGGGCCCTGATCGTCGACAAGGACCGGCAGCCCAAGTGGTCGCCACCGCATCTCGCTGACGTGACCGCCGACCTTGTCGCCGCCTACCTTGCGCCGCTACCGCCGGGCGAGGAGCTGGGCCTGGCGCCATAGGGCCAGATGGCCGCTATGGTGATCGCGATTGCGTGCGGGCGCGCGCCCCAATAGCATTGCCCAGACCGAGACCGATGGCCAGATGGCCGAAGCTCTCCAACGCCCGCACCCGCTACAATCGAGGAGGAACGCCATGGCCTACAACATCCTGATGATGGGCGCGTCCTACGGGTCGCTCTTGGCCTCCAAGCTGCTGTTCGGCGGCCACAAGATCCACCTCGTCTGCCTGCCGGCCGAGGCCGACCTGATCAACGCCGAAGGCTTCCGCGTGCGGCTGCCGGTGCGGGGCCGCAAGGACCCGGTCGTGCTCGAACTCCAAGAAACTGCCGGGCAAGGTGACTGCCGGCGGCACCGCCGGCATCAACCCGAAAGACTACGACCTTGTCGGGCTTGCCATGCAGGAGCCGCAGTATCGCTCGCCGGGCGTGCGCGAGCTGCTCGATGCGGTCGCCCGCTCGCGCGTACCCTGCATGTCGATCATGAACATGCCGCCGCTGCCCTACGTGAAGCGCATCCCGGGGCTCGACTACGAGGCTCTCAAGCCCGCCTATACCGACCCGAGTGTCTGGGACAATTTCGATCCGGGCGCGATCACGCTCAACAGCCCCGACCCGCAGGCGATCCGCCCGCCGGAGGAGAAGGTCAACGTGCTGATGGTCACGCTGCCAACCAACTTCAAGGTGGCCAGGTTCGACAATGAGAAATCCACTGCGATCCTACGCCAGCTCGAGAAGGACGTGGAAGCCGCGCGCCTCGACACGCCGGAGGGCAAGATCGAGCTGCCGGTGAAGCTCAAGGTCTACGACTTCATCTTCGTGCCGCTCGCCAAGTGGGCGATGCTGCTCGCCGGCAACTACCGCTGCGTCACCAAGGACGGCATGCGCACCGCGCAGGAGGCCGTGCACAGCGACATCGCCACGTCGCGCTCGGTCTACAACTTCGTCAACGACCTGTGCGTCAAGCTCGGCGCGGCGCCGGGCGACCTCGTGCCGTTCGAGAAGTACGCGGCCGCAGCGCAGAGCCTCGTGCGGCCCGCATCCGCTGCTCGCGCTCTGCAGAACGGTGTGCCCAACATCGAGCGCGCCGACAAGCTGGTGCAGCTGATCGCCAAGCAGAAGGGGCTCAGCCACCCTGTGATCGACGCCACGGTGGCGCTGGTCGATGCCAGGCTGGAGGCCAACCGCAAGAAGGCGGCTTGATGCGCATCATCGATCTCTCCCGCGAGCTCTATCATCGCACGCCGAGCTATCCGGGACAGCCGCCGGTCATCCATGGCGTGTGGAAGACGCATGCGGAGGCGTTGGCCGACTCCGGCAACGTGCACGGCAACAGCGTCATGTACTTCTCCATGCCCGACCACGGCGGCACCCACATCGATGCGCCGCGCCACTTCGGGCCGGAAGGCACGCCGATCAACGAGTACCCGCTCGAGAACTGCATCGTGCCGGGCGTCTGCCTCGACCTGCGCCACATCAAGCCGAGGGCGGAGATCAATCCGGCGGACCTGGAGGCCGCCGTTGCGAAGGCGGGTGTGCCGATCCCCAAGGAGCGGCACGGTGCTGCTCTGCACCGGGCATCATGTCGCGCACCTATCCGACGCGCGCCTATGCGACCGACAATCCCGGTGTCAACGTGCCGGCCACCGAGTGGCTGGCTAGGCAGGGGATCGTGCATTTCGGCATCGATTCGATGCGGCCGGGGCCGGAGGGCGACGTCAACGCGCTGGTGCACAAGGCCTGCCTCGAGCTCGACATCACCCACATCGAGAGCCTGTGCAATCTGGAGACGCTGATCGGGCAGGGCGAGTTCCGCTTCATCTGCCTGCCGCTCAAGTGGCGCGGCGGCACCGGCTCGCCCATCCGCGCGGTTGCCGTGTTCGACAGGTAGGCGGTGCACGCAAACCCGGGCCTATGCTCGATTAGAGGCAAAGCACCTGGGCCGCCGGATGCGGCGGCTTCTTGCGTTTCAATGGCGGGCGCATTGCACGTCTCACCTGGCGCAGGCAATACTTGCCTGCGCATCGTAGTGGCGGGTTACGTGGTCGTGGGAGTGGAAATGACAGCCGGCCGGGTCGGCGCCAGAAGGCGGCTGGGCGGCGGCGCGGCGGGATCGGCTTCGCGCTGGTGGCGGTGCGCCGTGGCGCTGCTCGTCCTTGCGCATGCCCCCGGCTGCCAGAGCATAGAGATATTGTCCGCTCAGCAGGGAGGCGCGCTGGTCCACAACACCAAGGTGGGCATGAGCCGCGAAGAGGTTGTCAGCCAGCTCGGTGAGCCGCACAAACGCGAGGTCATCCAGAACACCGAGTTCCTCTTCTACAACACCAACTGGGCGATGGCGCAGTCGGCCGAGCAACGCAGTCCGATCGCGATCGCGCAGAACAAGGTGGTCGGCCTCGGCAAGCCCTACTACGAGGCCTTCGTGAAATCGCAGCTAAGTTCCCCATGGACGGGCGACGTCAGTCGCGAGCAGCCGGAGCGGCAGTCGGCGGCGAGGCCCTGAGTCCGGACGCCCCTGCGGTTGGGCAGTGCGCGGGGGCGGTGCAGTACCTATCGGCGTGCTCAGAACCAGACGCCGGGAAAGCGGTAGCGCGGGCGCATGGCAACCGGTCCAAGGCCCACTAGCGACACCATGGGCTCCTCCACCACCTCTATGGGCGGCGGCATCTGCTGGCCCTCGAGCGCGAGCAGGCGGGCGATACGCTGCTCGGTGGGGGGATGGGAGCGCAGCAGCGAGGGCTGGGGGATGCGGCGGCCCGGCACGGGAAACATCAGGTCCTCCCAGAAATGGCCCTGGTAGCGCTCGAGTTTGTCGAGCGCGGAGGCAAGCCCCCTCGGATCGCCGGTGAGCTGCGCCCCTTCCAGGTCCGCGTCGTACTCGCGCGTGCGCGACAGCCCAAGCTGCAGCAGGCTGCCTATGGTGGGCGCGAGATAGAGCAAGAGCAGCGCCAGCAGGGAGATGTCGGCATCGCCCAGCAGGATGCCCGGCAGATTGAAGAAGGCCAGGAACAGCGCCAGGTAGGATAGCCCCTGAGTGAAGCGCGTCATCGTGTCGGCCAGCGCCATCACGGACAGGTCGTTGTTGCGGATATGGCTCATCTCGTGCGCCAGCACGGCCGCAAGCTCGCGCAGCGACAGGCGGCGCAGCAGGCCCTCGGTGACCCCGACTACGGCCTTGTCGGGGGTGCCGGTGGCGAAGGCGTTGAGCGTCATGCTGGGGATGACGTAGACGGTCGGGGCAGGCAGCCCGGCGCGCCGGGCGAGCTCGCCGACGATGTAGGTGATCTGCTCGCCATGACGGGGGTCGAGCAGGCGGGCGCGATACATGCGCATGACGATCTCGGGCGGCAGGCGCGGTGCGAAGGCGTAGAGCACGCCGAGCCACACGAGCGTGATCAGCACGCCGGTCCACGACCACAGCAGCCAGGCGGAAAAGGCCGTGACGAGGCCGAGGCCGGCCACCAGCAGCACGGAATGCAGCTGGTTGCGCGCCTTGTGCTCGCGCCGGCGGTTTTCGTCGAGAAGCGGCGTCATCGCCTCGCTCCGGCTGTGCGCATCGCTCTCCGCCGGCGCCGCCTCCGAGGCGAGCGGCGAGGAACCCTGCATGGCGCAGCATAGGCGGCAACGCGCAGCGGGGCTATCCCCTCGCGGCCATGCACGAAGCGTATGCCGCTGCGCTCTCTGACGTGGCTCCCTCGTTCAGCCAACAGCGCACGAGCTGGAGCCCTGCGTCCTCGTCGGCGAGCAGCCGAACCTGCAGGAACCTGCCCGCGACAGCGCGAGCCATCCAGTATCTAGCGCTACCTTTGGTCCATCTTTGCGACGCAGGCGGCTCTCCCAGTCCGCATACCAATTGTTGTAACGCTTCGTTAGCGGACGGATGCATTGCGAAGCGCTTGCAATAGGGTGAGCCCCGCCGTGCGCACTTATGGCCAGGGTAGCAAACTTAAGGGATAGGAAACCCAACTCGGCATAAGGTTCGAAACGCGGTTGCGGAGTAGGGCAAATGTTGCGCGTCGTCTCCTGTGTCACCACGCAACACGACTTGCGCTTGGTTCTGCTTGCGGCCGTTGTCTGCTTTCTCACCAGTCTCGTCGCAATTAATCTATTCCACCGAGCCTGCTCTACGGCTGGTCGTTCGCGCCTGCTGTGGCTAATCACGACTGGCGCAGCGACCGGGTATGGGATTTGGGCGACGCACTTCATTGCCATGCTCGCCTACAATCCGGGGCTGGCGGTCGGCTATGACCTGCTGCTGACGGTCGCTTCCCTCTTCGCGGCCGCCACCATAACGGGGGCTGGATTCGCCCTGGCGGCGACCGGACAGACCCGGTGGCCGGCCCCGATCGGTGGCGCAATTGTCGGCCTCGGCGTCGCCGTGATGCACTACACGGGCATGAGAGCGTTCGAAGTTCCGGGCGATGTCGAGTGGTCACCGGATCTTGTCATCAGCTCGGTTGTGCTCGGAGTTGTCTTTGCTGTCGCGGCTCTGCACACGGCAACGCGCTCTCGCGGCATGCAACCGACCCTGTTGGCCGCGCTGCTTTTGACCCTTGCCATCGTGGCACTCCATTTCACCGCCATGGGTGCTGCCCAGATCGTCCCAGATCCGACGGTCACGATTACGGCTTTGTCGCTGTCCCCCAGCGCGCTTTCGGTAACCATCGCCAGCGCCGCAGCCGCTGTGCTTGGCATAAGCCTCGTCGCGGCCCTGGCGGAAAGCTCTCGCGAGCAGCTGATCGAAAAGTCGGAAGCCGAAATAGCAAGGCAGGCTGAGCGTCTCGAAGCCGCGCTCGCGAATATGTCTCAGGGTCTTTGCATGTTTGATGGCGACAAGCGGGTAGTCGTGGCCAACAATCGCTATGCCGAAATGTACGGATTGAAGCCCGACCAGTTGAAGCCCGGAATGACGCTTCGAGAAATTCTCGAGGCGCGCGCAGCAAGCGGCATCTACGGCAACATCGAGGCGCACGAGTTCATCGAAGCCGGGATCGCCAGCTTTCACAAGGAGGTGGACGAGATCCTGCATCTTGCGGATGGCCGGTTCATTTCTGTCTTGCGCCGACCCATGCCGGACGGTGGCCTGGTCAGTACCCACGAGGACATCACGGAGCGCCGCAAAGCTGATGCCAAGATTGCGCATCTAGCGCTCCACGACGTTCTGACCGACCTGCCGAACCGGGCGCTATTGCGCGGTCGGCTGGAACAGTCGATCGCGGCCATGCATCAAGGCGGGCGGCGATTGGCGGTCCTTATGCTCGATCTCGATCGGTTCAAGGAGGTCAACGACTCACTCGGCCATCCGATTGGCGATGCCGTGCTGAAGATCGTCGGGCAAAGGCTGCGGAGCTGCGTCAGGGAGGCCGATACGGTCGCCCGCCTGGGCGGCGACGAGTTTGCCATCGTACAGAGGGCCGCGGACCCGGCTTCAGAAAGCGTAGCCCTTGCGAGCAGAATCCAGGACGTCATCAGCGCGCCGATGGACATCGAGGGACACCATGTGTTCATCGGCACGAGCATTGGCATCGCCATCGCTCCGGGGGATGGCGAGAACCCCGACCAGCTTCTGAAGAATGCCGATTTGGCGCTCTACCGCGCAAAGACCGAGGGCCGCGGCGCTTACCGATTTTTCGAGCCGGAAATGGACCAGCACATGCAGGCCCGACGGAGTCTCGAGAAGGATCTGCGCAACGCCCTCGTCGCCGGGCAATTCACGCTGCACTATCAACCGCTCGTAAATCTGCAGCGCAATGAAATCTGCGGCTTTGAGGCACTCTTGCGCTGGAACCATCCCGAACGCGGCAATGTTCCGCCGAGCGAATTCATCCCGCTGGCGGAGGAGAGAAACCTGATCGTGCCGATCGGCGAGTGGGTGCTGAGGACGGCATGCGCCCAGGCTGCGGCTTGGCCCGAGCATCTCAAGATAGCTGTCAACGTCTCACCCGCACAGTTCAAAGCGCGCAATCTTGCGGACGTGGTCATGCACACCCTTGCTGCCGCGGGCCTGGCACCGCAGAGGTTGGAGCTGGAGATCACGGAGTCGGTGATGCTCCAAGACGAGGAAGCCGCATTCAGCACCCTTACTCGGCTGCACAGCCTGGGCGTGCGCATCGCGCTCGATGACTTTGGCACCGGCTATTCCTCGCTGAGCAATCTGCGCAAATTCCCCTTCGACAAGATCAAGATCGACCGCAGTTTTGTCAGCGACCTGTCCGTTGCGAACGTGAATGCGCTCGCCGTCGTCAGGTCGGTCGCCCAGCTCGGAGTGAGCCTAGGCATGGCGACCACGGCCGAGGGCGTAGAGACGAAGGAGCAGCTCGACCAGGTGCGCCTAGAAGGCTGCACGGAAATGCAGGGCTTCTACATCTGCGCGCCCAGTCCCGCCGACAAGATCGAGCAGCTTATTCGGGCGGAGTGCAGCAAGTCTGCGCATGCCGCCTAGCGCTTGCGACCGCACGGCGCCTGGATCGATGCCGCATATTGCGGCCTCTCAATCGAGCGTGCGGCGGAAGCGGCGCACGGCAAGCGTCATGGCCAGCGCCATCAGCCCGAGCAACGCCAGCGCCTCGGTTTGCAGGTCGTAGAGGGTCGCGCCCTTCAGCATGATGCCGCGCACGATGCGGATGTAGTGCGTGAGCGGCAGCAGCTCGCCGAACCACTGAGCCCAGCGCGGCATGCCGGCGAACGGGAACATGAAGCCCGACAGGAGGATGTTGGGCAGGAAGAACATGAACGACATCTGAATCGCTTGCAGCTGGTTCTGGGCGATGGTGGAAAATGTGTACCCGATGGACAGATTGGCGGCGATGAAAAGCGTGCTGAGCATGGCGAGAAGGGCCAAACTGCCCTCCACAGGAACCGCAAACAGCGTCATTGCGAACACCAGGATCAGCGTCGCCTGCAGGAAACCGATGAAAATATAGGGCGTGATCTTGCCGATCATGATCTCGAGCGGCCTGATCGGCATGGCGAGCAGGCTCTCCATGGTGCCGCGTTCGACCTCGCGCGTGACGAACAGGGCGGTGAAGATCAGCATGGTCATGGTCAGAATGGTGCCGAGCAGGCCGGGCACGATGTTGAGGCTGGTCACGGCGGCCGGGTTGTAGCGGCGGTGCTGGCGGATCTCGAAGGCGGCAGGGGCGGTATCCATCTGCGGCAGGCCGCGGTCGCGCGCGAGCGCCGTCTTCACCACGCCCTCGAGCGCGGACAGCGCCGTGCCGGCTGCCACGGGGTCGCTGGCGTCGGCCACCACCAGCAGCGCTGGGCGGTCGCCGCGGCGCACGCTGCGCTCGAAGCCCGCGGGGATCTCGATGCCGAACAGCACGTCGCCCGAACGCAGCCAATGGTCCATCTCCGCCTCGGAGCTCGCCAGGTGGGTGATCGAGAAGTAGGAGGTATTGCGCAGCGCGGCGAGGATCGAGCGGGAGAGGTCGCTCTCCTCGTGCATCAGGACGGCGGTGGGCAGATGGCGCGGCGTGGTGTTGATGGCATAGCCGAAGAGCAGAAGCTGCACCACGGGGATGAAGATCATGGTGGCAAACGTCAGCCGGTCGCGCTTGAGCTGCACGAACTCCTTTATGAACATGGCAGCCGTGCGCGAGACCGCGCCCGAGTGCAGGAGCGCCGCGAGGGTGCGCAGGAGGGCGGCGAGGCGGTTCATTGGAAGTTGTCCTGCGCCTTGCCCATCAGGCTGATGAACACGTCCTCCAGCGAGGGCTGCGAGACGCTCCAGCTCGCTCCGGGCAAAGTACGGAACTGCGCAACCGCTCGATCGAGCGCCTCGGGATCGCGCCCCGCCACGTGCAGGCTGGTGCCGAAAGGCGCCACCATGTCGACGCCCGGCGTGCGCGCGAGCTTTTCGGCCAGGGCCTGCAGGTCAGGGCCGCTCACCGTATAGGTCTTGAGGTGCGAGCTGGCGATAACCTGCTCGATGGTGCCCTGCGCCAGCAGATGGCCGTAGGCGATGTAGGCGATCTCGTGGCATCGCTCGGCCTCGTCCATGTAGTGGGTCGACACCAGCACGCTCATGCCTTCGGCGGCGAGCTTGTGGATCTCGCCCCAGAACTCGCGGCGCGCCTTGGGGTCGACGCCGGCGGTGGGCTCGTCGAGCAGCAGCAGCTCGGGCTTCGGCAGGATGCAGGCCCCGAGCGCCAGGCGCTGCTTCCAGCCGCCCGAGAGCTCGCCCGCGAGCTGGCGCTCCCGGCCGGCGAGCCCAAGCCGCGCAATCGCGGCGCGCGCCTCCGCCCCCGGATCGGCCAGCCCGTATACGCGGGCCACGAACTCCAGATTCTCCAGGATCGAGAGGTCCTGATAGAGCGAGAAGCGTTGCGTCATGTAGCCGACGTGGCGCTTGATCTCCTCGCTTTGCGTGCGGATGTCGAGGCCAAGCGCGGTGCCGCGCCCGCTATCGGGCGTGAGCAGGCCGCACAGCATGCGCAGCGTGGTCGTCTTGCCGGAACCGTTGGGGCCGAGGAAGCCGTAGATCTGGCCGCGCCTGACGCGCATGGTGAGGTCGCGCACCACCGTTCTGCCCGAGAACGACTTGGTCAGGCCCTCGACCTCGATGGCGATCTGGCCGTTCGTCGTGTCACTTCCTGGCATGGCTCACGCCTATCGCAGGCAGGAGCGAGACGGACACGGGCTGGCCCACGCGCAGCTCCTCGGCATGCTCGGGGATAGCCTCGACGCGGAAGACCAGGCGCGAGCGCTCCTCTTGGCTGTAGATGACGGGCGGGGTGAACTCGGCCTGCGCCGAGAGAAAGTTTATCCGCGCGTAAAGCGTACCGGCGCAGCCGTCGCAGGTGACTGCAATGCGGTCGCCGATATGCAGCTTGGGAAGCACCGCCTGCGGCACGAAGAAGCGCACCCGGGTGTTGTCCGGCGGCAGCAGCGACACGATCGGACGCCCCGCCTGCACCATCTCGCCGACGCGGAAGTAGACTTCCTGCACTGTGCCCGCGACCGGGCTTGCGACACGCCGGCGCTCGAGCCGGGTGCGGGCCGAGTTGAGCCGCGCCTCGGCGCTGCGCAGGGCCGCCTCGGCATCGTCGAACACCTTCTGCGAGCCGACATTCCTCTTGAGCAGCTCCTGCGCGCGCTCGAAGGTAATCTTGGCATTGACGACCGCCGCCTCGTTCTCCGCGACGGCCGCGCGCTGCAAGTCGGCGTCGAGCGCGAACAGGGGCGTTCCCACCGTCACGGTATCGCCCTCGCGCACCGACAGCGTCTCGACGCGGCCGGCCTCGTCCGGGCTCACGAAGATGAAATAGGCCTCGACCCAGCCCTGGAACTCCAGGCGGGTCTTCTCCTCCCGCAGGTAGGCGATGGCACCGACGAAGAGGGCGATCGCCGCCAACGCGCTCAGAGCGAGCAGCCGCGTCCTTGGCTTGGTCATGACGCCCTCGCGCGCGACCGGCCGGCGAGCACATCGCGGTGCGCGCGCAGGAGACCGCCCACATCCAAGGGATCGATGGCCGCGAACATCCCATCCCAGATCAGGGCCACGAGCAGCGGCGCTATGATGAGTTGGGGGAAGCGGGCGGGCGCATCGGTGGCAAACTCGCCCTGCCGTGCTGCGCGCTCGGCGAGCGCGCGCATCAGGCCCAGGCCGCGCGAGACGACCTCGCGGTAGTAGACCTCGGCGATGGCGGGAAAGCGCGGGCCCTCGGAGATGACGAGGCGCAAGAGCAGCTTGCGCTTGGTGCCCAGCACCTCTCTCTGGAACAGCGCGAAAAATGTCTCGAGTGCTTTGCTGGCCGGCATGTCGGGCGCCGCCGCGACCTCGCTCATGTGCTCGATGATCGGTGCGACGGCGTTGCGCACCAGCGCCTCGAACAGCGCCTCCTTGCTCGGGAAATAGAGGTAGAGCGTGCCCTTGGCGACCCCCGCGCGCGCCGCCACATCGTCGAGCCGCGCAGCCTCGAAGCCGTGCTCGGCGAACACGAGCAGCGCCGCGTCGAGGATGGCTTGCCGCCGCATCTGCGGCTCCATCTTGCGAGCTCTGGCGGGCTTGCGGCGGCCACGCTCCGCTGTTGCGGCAGGCCTGCTTCCGGTTGCAGTCTTGCCAGCCTTCGGGGTCTTGGCTGCCTCGCCCGTGCGACCTTTCTGACCAGCTTGCGCGCGCCGGCCGGAGGCTATCGCCGCCGTCCCACTCTGCTTCTGCCTGCCTGTTCTGGCCACGCGAGTATCGCCTCCGCGCAAATACTGACTGACCCGTCAGTCATGACATAAGCCGGAAGGGCGCTCTCTGCAAGGGCGAATCCGCAAGGGGTCGCCCAAGCCTGCTCCTACAGGGCTGGGCGCAAGATTGCTTGGGGCGGTTGTAGCGCTTACAAGCGAGCACGCTGGTTCACTGGACCGGCACTCGGCGATCGGCCGCCGACGGCCAGCACATGGCCTGCAGAGAACGCTCAAGGTGACGGGGCACCACTCGGCAATCATTCCCTGCCGGTCGGTGATCCGCAGGCAGAGGCGGCTAGAACTTCTCGCTCGCCAAGACGCCGACGGCCTCTTGGCGCGGCGGCGCGGCGGCATGGATGGCAGGCAGGACGTCGGCCACCTTATCGACCGTGAGGAAGCGCACCTCCATGTCGGGGCGGATGAAGGCTTGCTCGCCCATGTGCCGCAGCAACTCCAGAAACGGCGCCCAAAAGCTGTCGATGTTGACCAGGACGATCGGCTTCGTGTGGCGGCCGAGCTGAGCCCAGGTCAGCTGCTCGACCAGCTCCTCCAGCGTGCCGATGCCACCCGGCAACGCCACGAAGGCATCCGACTTGTCGAACATCAGCTTCTTGCGTTGATGCATGTCGTCGACGACGATCAGCTCGGTGACGTCGCGCAGCATGCGCTCCTTGGCCGACAGGAACGCGGGGATGATGCCGGTGACGCGGCCGCCGTGCGCCAAGACCGAACGAGCCAGCTCACCCATCAGCCCAAGCCCGCCACCGCCATAGACGAGGCCAACGCCGTCCTTGGCCATGCCCTCGCCGAGGCCGCGCGCGGCCTTGGCATAGGCACCATTGGCGCCGACGTTGGAGCCACAATAGACGCAGATATTGTTAATGCGCCGGTCTTTCGCCGCACTGGGCTTGGCTGTCTTCTGCTGCATGCGGTCCTGCGCTGGTTCTTTGCGGCGTTGCCGGCGGTCTCCCATACTTTGCCCTGTTCTTTTGGTTGGTGTCATGCGCCCGGCGCGGAACACGTAAACTCTGGTGCGGATCGTAGGGGGCCGCCGGAGGCCAAATTGCGGCGCCGCCACCGGGCCAGGTTTGCGGCAGCGGCACGAGTTCGTTAAGTTTAGCACCCATGCTTATCGGCCGTCGCAGCATTCGGCCGCAACCACCGGAAAACATGGGCGCTCTGGGGTGCCGGCAAGAGGAGGCAAGTGTCCCATGCAGGCTCGCGCAGGTGTTGTCTCCCTGGCGCTTGGGATCTTGGGCGGTGCCTTTGCCCTGGCGCATGCGCAGGGCGCAGAAGACGTCAAGGCAGCCGACCCGGTGCGCCAGCGCGCCGAGGAGCTGGCGCGGGCCGCCTCGCGCCGCTTCGACGAGGTCATGAAGGAGAAGGGGGCCCGCGTCGCGCAGGTCCAACCCCGACAGCCGACGGCGCCCAAAGCGGCAGAGCCGGACGATCCGTGGTCGATGGCTCTGCGCTGGCTCGAGCATTCAAACCGCGACTACCAAGTCCTCATGCGCAAGCTGAGCCAGGGCGACTCGGGCGGCGGCGCGGCCGTGGCGCCACGCCCATCGCCTCCCGCGCCCGGGCCGGCGGCCAAGCCGTCGTCACCGCCGGCCGCTGTTGCGGGCAAGGCGCAGTCGGACAAGACGGGCGGCGACTGGCTAGCGCGGTCGGGCGAGCTGTTCCAGTCCATCATGCGCAGGCTGGCCGAAGGGGCAGCGCCTCCGCCCAAGAGCGAGCCAGTCGCTGAGGCAAAGCCGGCGCCGGTCAAAGTGCCGGAAAAGGCCAAGGTCGCGGAGAAGCCCGCCGGGAAGACAACTGAGGCGTCGAAATCGGCTCCCGCCCCGACCCCCAAGCCGCCGGCGGCCACGCCTTCAGAGACCATCAGCAAGATGGAGGAGGAGCGGCGTTTGGCCGAGACACGTAGGGCCGTGGCGGCGGCGGAGCTCAAGAAGAGCGAGGACATGCAGAAGGCGGAGCAGGCCCGCAGGGCCGCGGCGAAGGCGGCTGAAGAGGCGCGCAAGGCCGAGGAGGCGAAGAGGATTGCGCGGGCCAAGAAGGACCTCGAGGCCAAGAAGGCGGCGGAAGCGAAAGCCGCCGACGAGGCCCGGCGACTGACCCAAGCCAAGGCCGCCGAGGAGGCCCGCAGGACGGCAGAGGCGGCAAAGCGTGCCGAGGAAGCGCGCAAAGCGGATGAAGCCGAACGGCTTGCCCACGCCAAGGCTGCGGAGGAGGAGGCGAAAGTAGCGGCGGCCAAGCTGGCGGAGCAGACGCGGATTGCTGGGGCCGCCAAGAATGCCGCCGAGGAGCGCAAGGTCGCGGAAGCGAAGAAGGCCGCGGAAGACCGCAAGGCGGAGCGGGCTAAGCGTGAAGCCAACTCCAGGAAAGCCGCCGAGGAGGAGCGCCAACGTATCGAAGCCCGTCACGAGAAGGCGAAGCAGGAGGCCGAGGCCAAGAGGCTCGCCGCCGCCGATGCTCGCGCGGCCGAACAGCTGCGCCGCGCCGAGCGCGAGGCCGCCAGGAAGGCTGCAGAGGCAAAGAAGACCGAGCAGCGCAACGAGGCCAAGAAGAGTACCGGGCCGTCGGCCAAGCTCGCGCAGGCGATGCCCGAGACCAGCATGAAGAAGCCGTCCGCGCCGAAGAGGACGCACGAGCCCAAGAGGGCCGAGCCGAACAAGCGGTCGGCCAGATCGGGCAAGGCCAAGCCCGGCCGCGTCGCTTCAGCCGAAGTGCCTGCGCGGCGCAGCGCGCGACGCAAGGTCACCGGCACAAGCTGCTCGGCAGCCGGCGAGCAGGTCAGCCTTCCCGGCTGGTATGTGGTGATGCCCGGCGACACGCTGTGGGCGATTGCCGCGCGCCACTACGGTGCCGGCTGGCGCTACAAGAAGATCTACGCCGCCAACCGCCGCCGCATCCGCAACCCACACTGGATCTATCCCTGTCAGCGCTTCTACCTGCCTCGCGCACGCGGGCAACGGGCCTGAGTTGCCCGCAAGCTGACGGCCGGCGCTCGGGCTCAGGCGTGAACGGCGGCTGGAAATGGATCGAAAGTCCTTGGAAAATGGTCGGCCGAGACGAGGTCTTTTCCGGCGACCCGGCCAAGCTCGTCGAGACGCAGCAAATTTGCTCTCTCCGAATTGTCGATCTCGCGCATGCGGTCGCAAACGCGGTCTGTAATGGCTGAACCAAGGTATTTGTTGATGACGCCGGTTTCCATTTCGATGTTTATTCTCTGGAACGTCAGCAACCTGTGAGGGCTTATCCTCAAGCCGCGCATGTCTCCGAGATTGCCATCGACACGATAGGGGTGCGCCGGCTCGGACAGTGCCTGGAGCCAGACCAGACTCGATTTCATGCCGTCATCGATCATGGACAAGAGCGCAATCTTTGCCTTCTCCCAGTTCTGCTTGGCCTGGTAGTCCCCAGCGCTCATGCGGAAGCGCCAGGTGCCGGTGCCGATTGAATAGAGCAAGAGCTGGTCCTCGCTTGCCTCCCAATCGAAGCCGAACGGCGAGAAGCCCGTGGGCTTGTCGTCGGCATCGAACGATTTCAGCGTGGTCATCAGGAACAATTCGAGAGCCGGATTGTTGAAGGGGGTCGCGCCGCCGTCGAGAAATACTCCAGTTTCCACGGGCGAGATCGCCAATTCGGCAGCCTCCAGCAGGAAGGGCGCTGACGCCGTGGCGCGCGCGAGGATGCCGAGCGGGTATCTGGCATTGGGAAAGAACGCGTCCTCGGGCCGAGCGAACGTGTGGCTCCAATGCGGGCTTTTGGGATCCCAATACTTCATCCGATTGTTGTTCGTGAGCACCCACACGCTGCCAGTGTCGATCCGTTTCATCACCAGGGCAGCGCCCGTCCGCAGCAGGTCCGCGTCCATCAGCGGCTCTGCCTGACCTTTGCGATTGTTGCGCAGGAGCACGTCGGCCATGATCTCATCGACCGCGCGCTTGAATTCAGCGGCATCGAAGCTCGGCTGGAAGAGACTGTAAGGATTGAAGAAGCGGTTGAGGAGCCCGCGCCGGCTCTTCTCGAAGACGCGCGGGCACATCTTCAGGTAGACCTCCCGAACGTCGGCGACTTTGAATCCGAGCGCCAGCATTGCCGCGATGATGCCCCCCGTAGATGTGCCGCCGATCAGGTCGAAGTAGTCGCAGAGTCGGAAATCGTCGGGAGTGCGGCCATTCCCTTTGTAGTGATCGGCGAAGCGGTCTCTCAATACGCGCTCGAGTTCGGCGAGCAGGCCGATCGTGATCAATCCCCGCACGCCGCCCCCGTCCAGGGACAGGATGCGCTTCTTCCCCTTCGCATAGAGATGCTCTTCCAATGTCCTCATTGAGATCGACCCCGTCGGCAAGCCTCTGAAATATTGCTGCGGCAGCGATCCTATTCCATCTCCGATCACTGGCAATGGCGCAATCGACAATTGCCGCGCGCGGGTCTAAAGCCTTCAGGCATGCAACGCTTGATCAGTCCCGGCGCGCCGGGCGCCAACGGCGGCTCGGGCGCAACGCCACCATCCCCCCGGGCCTCGCGCCAGCGCCGCATCTTCAAGGCGCTCTTGCCCTTCGTGTGGCCGCACGACCGCCCGGATCTGCAGGCCACTGTCGTCGTCTCGCTGCTGCTGATGCTGGCCGCCAAACTCGTCACCGTCGCCATGCCCTTCACCTTCAAGTGGGCGACGGATGCGCTGGTGCAGGCGGCGGGAGGCAGCGTGCCCGCGTCGCAGACGGTGGGCTGGCTCGTCGGCGCACCGGTCGCGGCCATCCTGCTCTATGGCCTCGCCCGCGTTGCCATGTCGCTGCTGGTGCAGGTGCGCGAGGCGCTGTTCGCCAAGGTCGCGCTCTATGCCGTGCGCAAGCTGGCGCTCAGCACCTTCGAGCACATGCACCGCCTCTCGCTCCGCTTCCATCTGGAGCGCAAGACCGGCGGGCTGACGCGCGTGCTCGAGCGCGGTCGGGCCGGCATCGAGAACATCACGCGCATGACGTTGATGACGTTCGTGCCGACGCTCGTGGAGTTCGCGCTGGTGCTTGGCGTGCTGATGTTCGAGTTCGACTGGCGCTATGCCGCCGTCGTGGCCGGCATGATCGGCCTCTATCTCTGGTTCACGGTGGGAGCGACCGACTGGCGCATCAAGATCCGCCGCACCATGAACGAGAGCGACAGCGACGCCAACACCAAGGCCATCGACAGCCTCCTCAACTACGAGACGGTCAAGTATTTCGGTGCCGAGGAGCGCGAGGCCAGGCGCTACGATCGCTCGGTCGAGGCCTACGCCGAGGCCAGCATCAAGAGCTACACCTCGCTTGCCGTCCTCAATGCCGGGCAGGCCGTCATCTTTGCCGCAGCCCTCACCGCCTGCATGCTGATGGCCGGCCTCGACATCGCGGCCGGCAACAAGACTGTCGGCCACTTCGTGATGGTCAATGCGCTGATGCTGCAGCTTTTCATCCCGCTCAACTTCATGGGCATGGTGTACCGCGAGATCCGCCAATCGCTGACCGACATCGAGCGCATGATGGACGTGCTGGCCGAGAGTCCGGAAGTGGCGGACCGGCCGGGCGCTGCGCCGCTGAATGTGGCTGGCGGCACCATCCGCTTCGAGGACGTGAAGTTCTGCTACGAGCCCGAGCGCGTCATCCTCGACGGCCTCTCCTTCGAGGTGCCGGCCGGCAAGATGGTGGCGATCGTCGGTCCCTCCGGCGCCGGCAAGTCGACCGTCTCGCGCATCCTGCTGCAGGTTCTACGACGTCGCGGGCGGGCGCGTGACCATCGACGGGCGCGACATTCGCGACGTGACCCAGGCGTCCCTGCGCGCGGCGATCGGCGTGGTGCCGCAGGACACCGTGCTGTTCAACGATACGATCCTCTACAACATCCGCTACGGCCGGCCCGAAGCCACCGACGACGAAGTCCAGCAGGCCGCCCGCATGGCCCAGATCGACGGCTTCATCCGCAAGCTGCCCGAAGGCTACCGCACCATGGTCGGCGAGCGCGGCCTGAAGCTCTCCGGCGGCGAGAAGCAGCGCGTCGCGATTGCGCGCACCATCCTCAAGGGACCGCCGATCCTGCTGCTCGACGAGGCCACCAGCGCGCTCGACAGCCACACGGAGAAGGAGATCCAGGACGCGCTCGACCAGGTGTCGAGGGACCGCACGACCGTGGTCATCGCCCACCGCCTGTCCACCATCGTCAACGCCGACAACATTCTGGTGCTAGATGCCGGCCGGCTGGTCGAGCAAGGCACGCACGGCGAGCTGATCGCGAAGAACGGCCTCTACGCCAGCCTGTGGAACCGGCAGCGCCAGGCCGAGAAGGCGCGCGAGGTCCTGGCGGAGGCGCTGGCCGAGGAAAGCCAGCGCATCAAGGACGGCCGGCTGTTGCCCGATGGCGATCTCGCTGGCCCCGTTGCAGTCCCTGCCGAGGAAGATCTGCCCCGCTGACGGCGCCGTGCGGTATTGCGGCTGCCGGCTTGCGACGTTGCATCGGCCACGATGCACGCCCACTTAGGGTTTGCTAAGACGCGCGGCCCATCCTGAGGCCTTCGCGCGTACGTGATGCAGCGCCACCCCCCGGGCTTCCATGCAAGACGAAAAGACGCCCTCGATCCTCCGCCGGCTCGGCCGCGGCGCACTGCATGCCGGCAGAGAGGCGGCGCGGATGGGCGGCCCGATGCTCGCGACCGCTTGGCGCCTCGCCAAGCCGGTGCTGCGGCAGATGCTCGAATTCCTGCTCGCCCTCATCATCGTGTTCGAGGAGTGGGGTTGGCAGCCGCTCGCCGATCTCCTCGGCCGGCTCGCGCGCTGGCGGCCGTGGGCGGTGGTCGAGTCGGTCATCATCCGCCTGCCGCCCTATGCCGCCCTGATCGTATTCGTGCTTCCAACCGCCCTCCTGCTGCCCCTCAAGCTGCTCGCCGTCCTTCTCGTCGCCAAGGGGCAGCTGTTCCTGGCCGGCCTGCTCTTTGTCGCCGCCAAGGTGGTGGCGACCGCCCTGGTGGCGCGCCTCTTCATGCTGACGCAGCCGGCGCTGATGCAGATCGGCTGGTTCGCCCGCAGCTACGACACGGTGACGCCGTGGAAGGAGGCCTTGGTCGAGCGCGTGCACGCCTCGTGGGCTTGGCGCATCGGGCGCGTCGTCAAGGAGCGCGCCAGGCGCGCGGCGGCCGCCCAATGGCGGCGCTTGCGTCCCACCATGCTCGATCTGCGGGGGGCGATCCGCGCGGCGAGCGAGCGCATGGGCACGCTAGGCCGCCGGCTGCTGCGCGACCTCAAGGAGCGCTGGGCGACGCTCAGGTCGAGCCTCTGACGCGACCCGGTCTCCCGCCGCATCGACTGGACGGCACGGCGAAGGTTGCTATCCTGGCCGCCAGCAACTCGGAAAATCGACGGCTGGAGGCATTACCCCCATGGATTTCCTGCGCCCCTTTTCCTCGCAGCTCTTGAGCCTGCTGCGCATCATGTCGGGACTGCTGCTCCTGCAGCATGGAATGAGCAAATACCTCAATTTCCCCGCCGGCCCGATGAACCACGCCTCGCCTGCCACGATGGGCGGTGCCGCTGGCATCATAGAGCTGATCGGCGGCGCTCTTCTCGTCATCGGCCTCTTCACGCGGCCGGCTGCGTTCATCGCCTCCGGCATGACCGCGGTGGCCTACTTCTACGCGCACGCGCCGCGCGGCTTCTTTCCGCTCTTGAACGGCGGCGAGCTTGCGGTGCTCTACTGCTTCGTCTTTCTCTATCTTGCTGCCGCCGGCGGGGGCGCTCTTGGCGTGGACCGGCTGTTGCGCGGCAAGGAAACCTAGATTGCAAAGGGGCTTGCAGGCCGCGGACTTGGCCAGATACCGGGGGATGCGACGGAGGCCATGATGCCGCAGCGTTGGGAGCCCCAAGGCTTCTTTGGCGGCGGCCGAATACCGAACTATCGTGAGGCGTGGCTCCAGCTGAGCTGGCGAGATGGGCACTGACGCAATCGTGCGCGCCCAGAGTTGCGTACCGGCGGCCGCGGGACGCTCGGTCGCAGCCTTGAGCGCGGAAAAGCGCAGGTTCTGGATCGGCGTGGCGTGCGCCGCGGTGCTGCATGCCGTGCTGATCGCCGGGGTCACTCGGTCCGCGCCCCGCATCATGGGGGAGAAGGAGGGTCGGCCCGACGGCATCAGCGTCGTGCTGGTCGATGCAGCCGATCTCAAGAGCAAGAGCACGGTTCCTGCCGAGACACCGCCGCCGGGCGCCACCGCCAGCATCCCGCCACCCCCCGCGCCGAACGCGGCGCAGCCCGAGCCTCCGCAACCGCCCGAGCCGCGCGAGGCCGCCGCGCTCCCCATCGAGCAGGAGAAGCCGGCCGCGATACCGTTGCCCGGTCCGGTGCCGAAAGAGAAGCTGCCCGAACAGGTGCCGAAGGAGAGCAAGACCCCGCCGGCCAAGACCAAGCCGAAGACTCACGCTCGCGCGGCCCCCGATCCGCCCCTGCAATTGAGCATGCCCGATATGGCGCTCCCTTCGAGCGGCCTGGGCGCCGCGTTCTCTCGTCCGCCTGGCATCACCAGATCGGGGGAGAACGACGAGTTCGCACGAGGGGTCATTCGCGCCCTGCGCAGGACCATGCCGCCTGGCAGCGGCATTCTGGGTCGCGTAACGGTCAGGCTCAAGCTCGACAACAACGGCAACCTTGCCGAGGTGATCGTTCTCAGAGGTGCAGAGGACCCGCTATTGACGCAAAGCGTCGTGTTCTCCGTCCGCCAGGCGAGCTTTCCGTTCCCGCCGGTCGGCGCGACGTTGGCCGACCGCATGTTCATGATCACCTACATCTACCACTGAGCGCGATGAGGCCAGGAGCAGCAAGCCCAGATGAGCTGGTGGCTCACCATGCCGTCGATGCCGCCCTCCCTTCAGGCGAACTGCGCGCGCGTGTATCCCTGCAGGTAGAGCAACGCGGTCAGGTCGCCGTGAGTTATGGAGGCCGCGGCCTCTGCCATCACGATCGGTTTGGCGCGAAAGGCGACGCCGAGGCCAGCGGCCTTGATCATCGCGAGGTCGTTCGCACCATCGCCGACCGCCATCGTCAGGGCGCCATCGAGCCTCCGCTCCCGCGCCAGGCGCTCCAGCGCGGCGAGCTTGGCCTCGCGGCCGAGAATTGGGTCCGCGACCGTTCCGGCGATCCTGCCGTCCGCCAGCTCGAGCGTGTTGGCCTGGTGGACATCGAAGCCCAGTCGGGCGGCGACCCGCTCCGTGAAGTAGGTGAAGCCGCCCGAGACCAGCGCACAGGTGGCCCCGTGGGCTTTCATGGTGGCCACGAGGGTCTGCGCCCCGGGCATCAGCGTCACGCGCTCGTACACGCGCTCGAGCACGCCCGTCTCCAGATCCCGCAGCAGGCCCACCCGCTCCTTCAGTGCCGCCGCGAAGTCGAGCTCCCCGCGCATGGCGCGCTCGGTGATGCCGGCGATGCGCGCGCGCAAGCCCACGAAATCAGCCAGCTCGTCGAGACACTCCTGCTGGATGATGGTCGATTCCATGTCCGCCACCAGCAGCTTCTTGCGGCGCACGCCAGCATCACCCGCCACGACATTGACGTCGACCGGCCTCGGCAGCAGCGCATCGAGGATACGCGTCCGAAGCGGTCCGCGCCCTGCCGCATCCCCGCCGACGTAGCGGGCCTCCCAGGCCTCGCCGCCACCGAGCCAGCGCTCCTCGAGGATCGTGGATCGGGTGAGCTCACCGCGCGCGAGCCCGATCGCGGCGGCGTCGAGGACGCCGGCGCCGGGCGGTGCGGTCAGGACCAGGGCGCGGCTCACCATTGCGGGCATCCGGTCAGCCTCAATTATAACGTGGGAAGTGTCTGTCCATGCCGAATGAGACCCCAGGCCGGGGCCATCTGTTCACGACCCTCGCGCAGCCAACGACATGTACGTTCCAGACCTGACATTGGCCGATGCAAAAGTACTCGCCTCGGTGATGGAGTGGACGGAACGTACGATCTTCGTATTTGGGCCACAAGCGCGCACAATAGGCCGAGTATCTTGCCGCTGGCCCGGCACTTCAGTCCGAGAGGGCACTGACCATCACGTAGTAGCCATCCGGATCCCGGAGGGCGAACTCCATCGTTGCCGTGTGCGGATTCCGGTGCGGCTCCTCCTCGAACCGGGATACCAGCGCGCGCGCCCTTGGCAGCGCCTCGTCGAAATCATCGACCCGGAAGAACAGCAGCAGGCCGTTGCCCGGCGGTGGGTCGGGTCGGGTTAGCGGTGGATGCCCGTGGGCCCCCCACTGATGAAGGCAGAGCAGAACGGTGCCATCCGCGTCGAGGATCTGACCGAAGTCGTCGTGGGCAGGCGCTGATTTGGGCAGGCCAAGCAGCGTCTGGTACCACGCGAAGCTGCGAGCGACATCGGCCACTGCGATGACGGTCCATGTACGTCTCATTGAGGCCTCCTGTGGCGTGGGTCCAGCAGGAACCGCCCGATGATGTGTACACGCGCCTGCCTCCGCTATGGCACTCTGACACAGGCGGCGCCGGCGCAAAAATCGGGGGCGGCCGTCCGCGATGACGTTGACGTCCTCGGGCGGATTCAATCCCGCCTTGATCGCATCGATGCGCATGGGCTCTCTCCTCAGCGCGGCGATCCTCGCGACCGGGCGTGTTGATCTGCCGTCGCGCCCGGGCGTAAGTGAGGGGATGATCCGTCCTCTCCAAGCGCGCGCCATCCTTATTGCCGGCCCGACGGCCAGCGGCAAATCGGGCCTTGCTCTCAGGCTCGCCGAGGAACTCCACGGCGTCGTGATCAATGCCGACAGCATGCAGGTCTACAGGGAGCTCAGCATCCTCACGGCGCGGCCCACACCGGAGGAGGAAGCGCGCGTTCCGCACGCGCTCTACGGCTTTGTCACCGGCGCCGAGCCCTATTCGGCAGGACGCTATGCTGCCGATGCAGCAAGCGCCATCGGCGCGGCTCGTGACCAGGGCCGCCTGCCCATCATCGTCGGCGGCACGGGACTCTACTTCAAGGTGCTGCTCGAGGGCCTCTCGCCGGTGCCGGCCGCTGATCCCGGCGTGCGGGCCTACTGGCGCGCCCAGGCAGCAGCACGGCCCGCGCCCGAGCTTCACGCCGTCCTGGCCGAGCGCGATCCCGTGACGGCAGGCCGGCTGATGCCGACCGACCCGCAGCGCATCGTGCGCGCGCTCGAGGTTCTCGACAGCACGGGCCGACCACTGGCGGACTGGCAGCGCGATCCCGGCACGCCCGTATTGGCCGAGAGCGAGACGGTGCGGCTGCTGGCATGGCCCGACCGTGCGCTGCAGGTAGCCGCGATCGATGCGCGCTTCGATGCCATGGTGGCGGCCGGCGCGCTCGAGGAGGTGCGCGCGCTGGTGGGCCTCGGCCTCTCGGCAGAGCTGCCCGTCATGGGCGCGTTGGGCGTGGCGCAGCTGATGGCCCATCTGGCCGGCAGAATGTCCCTGGAGGCGGCGGTGCAGGCCGCAAAAGCCGAGACGCGCCAGTATGCCAAGCGACAGCTGACCTGGCTCCGAAGAAATATGATGTCTTGGCAGATCACTAGATGCGCAACAAATGAAAAGATTTTCGCCGTCAATGACTTGTCGTTTAGTGACCATTAGCGGTTGACCCGCAATGATGTCGCCCGTAGCGTGCCGCGCGCCGGCCTGCGGGCCGGTCAAGTTCAATGGAGTCCTCGATGGCACTGAAGATGACGGGCGCCGAGATGGTCATCCGGGCGCTGGCCGACCAGGGCGTGGAGCACATCTTCGGCTATCCCGGCGGCGCCGTGCTGCCGATCTACGACGAGCTGTTCCAGCAGGAAAAGGTCCAGCACGTGCTGGTGCGCCAGGAAGGCGGCGCCGTGCATGCCGCCGAGGGCTACGCGCGCTCGACCGGCAAGGTCGGCGTGGTGCTCGTCACGTCGGGCCCAGGCGCCACCAACGCCGTCACCGGCCTCACCGACGCGCTGATGGACTCCATTCCCGTCGTGTGCATCACCGGGCAGGTGCCGACGCACCTGATCGGCAACGACGCGTTCCAGGAATGCGACACGGTCGGCATCACGCGGCCCTGCACCAAGCACAACTGGCTGGTTAAGAACGTCGACGATCTCAGCCGCGTCCTGCACGAGGCGTTCTACGTCGCCCGCACGGGTCGGCCGGGGCCGGTCGTCGTCGACATCCCCAAGGACGTGCAGTTCGCCACCGGCACCTACACCGGACCCAAGGACGTCAAGCACAAGACCTACCAGCCGCGCCTCAAGGGCGACGCCAAGGCGATCGCACACGCCGTCGATCTGCTGAGCCGTGCCAAGCAAGCCGCTGCTCTACACCGGCGGCGGCGTCATCAACTCGGGGCCCAAGGCCAGCCAGCTGCTGCGCGAGCTGGTGCGGCTCACCGGCTTTCCCATCACCTCCACGCTGATGGGGCTCGGCGCCTTTCCCGCCTCGGGCAAGGAGTGGCTGGGCATGCTCGGCATGCACGGCACCTACGAGGCCAACCTCGCCATGCACGACTGCGACGTGATGGTGTGCATCGGCGCCCGCTTCGACGACCGCATCACCGGCCGCATCGACGCAGTTCTCGCCGCGCTCCAAGAAGATCCACATCGACATCGACCCCTCCTCGATCAACAAGAACGTCAAGGTGCGACGTGCCGATCATCGGCGACGTCGCCTATGTGCTGGAGGAGCTGATCCGCACCTGGAAGGCCAAGGCCGCCACCGTCGACAAGACCGCGCTCAAGTCCTGGTGGGCGCAGATCGACAAGTGGCGGGCCAGGAAGTGCCTCGCCTACAAGAAGCTCGACGACGTGATCATGCCGCAGCAGGCGATCCAGCGGCTCTACGCAGCTGACCAAGGATCGCGACGTCTACATCACCACCGAGGTCGGCCAGCACCAGATGTGGGCGGCGCAGTTCTTCCGCTTCGAGGAGCCCAACCGCTGGATGACCTCGGGCGGCCTCGGCACCATGGGCTATGGCCTGCCGGCGGCCATCGGCACGCAGATGGCGCACCCCAAGTCGCTCGTCATCGACATCGCCGGCGATGCCTCGATCCTGATGAACATCCAGGAGATGTCGACGGCGGTGCAGTTCCGCCTGCCGGTCAAGGTGTTCATCCTCAACAACCAGTACATGGGCATGGTGCGGCAGTGGCAGCAGCTGCTGCACGGCAACCGCATCTCCGAGAGCTACACCGAGGCGCTGCCCGACTTCGTCAAGCTGGCCGAGGCCTACGGCGGCATCGGCATCCGCTGCGACAAGCCCGCCGACCTCGACGATGCGATCATGGCCATGCTGGAGGCGCCCGCCGACAAGCCGGTGCTGTTCGACTGCCGCGTCGCCGCGCTCGCCAACTGCTTCCCCATGATCCCCTCGGGCAAGGCGCACAACGAGATGCTGCTGGGCGAGGACGTGAGCGACGAGGAGATCGGCAAGGCGATCGGCAAGGAAGGCAAGGTGCTGGTGTAAGCCAGCTCCCTCCCCGGAGGGCGAGAAGACCACGCCACGATCCGAGCCGCCTAGGTGGGCATAGCGCTCTCCAGCGCGATCGAGGGCCTTGCGTCGGCCCAACTGCAAAGCTCGAAGGCAACACCCGATGCCACCACACACCCAGCCCGGCTCCGCCTACTTCCTCGAGGAGCGCAAGGACGCGCCCGAGACGCACACGCTGTCGATCCTGGTCGACAACGAGCCCGGCGTGCTCGCCCGCATCGCCGGCCTGTTCTCGGGTCGCGGCTACAATATCGACAGCCTGACGGTGTCGGAGACCGAGCACGAGAAGCACCTCTCGCGCTTCACCATCGTCACGACCGGCACGTCGATGGTGCTGGCCCAGATCAAGAGCCAGCTCGAGCGCCTCGTCAACGTGCACCGCGTCGTCGACCTGACCGTGCTCGGCGGACCGCTCGAGCGCGAGCTTGCTCTGATCAAGGTCGGCGGCAAGGGCGAGAAGCGCATCGAGGCGCTGCGCATGGCCGAGATCTTCCGCGCCAACGTCATCGACGCCTCCACCGAGCACTTCGTGTTCGAGGTCACGGGCCGCACCTCCAAGATCGAGCAGTTCATCTCCATCATGCGAGAGCTGGGGCTGCTCGAGGTGTCGCGCACGGG
Source organism: uncultured Alphaproteobacteria bacterium (assembly GCA_963738065.1). Lineage (GTDB taxonomy): Bacteria > Pseudomonadota > Alphaproteobacteria > Rhizobiales > Hyphomicrobiaceae > AWTP1-13. The sequence goes on along the minus strand of CAVTVO010000005.1, from coordinate 93,680 downwards.
CATTGCCGCGATCGCGCGCGGGGCCAAGGATATGTGACCGGTGTTGGCGGCCGGATCAGCCGTGCCTGCCGCCGCCGAGCCTCAGGCCGGGCCGTCGAGCACCTTGCGCACGATCTCGAGCAGCTTCTGCTTGCGGTAGGGCTTGGAGAGCAGCGGCACGCTGCGGTCGGTCTCCGTCTTGCCGTTGAGGAAGCTTCTCCGAATAGCCCGAAGTGAAGATGGCCCTGCAGGCCCGGCCGCTGCTCGCGCGCCATGCGCAGCAGGTCCTGGCCGCTGATGCCGTTCGGCATGACGAGGTCGGTGAAGAGGAGATCGATTTCGTCGATCTTCTGCAGGATCTGCACCGCCTCCCGCCCGTCGGCCGCCTGCCGCACCCGATAGCCCATGCTCTCCAATGCACTGACGGCGACGGTGCGCACGGCCGCGTCGTCCTCCACGACGAGGATGGTCTCCTGGCCGCCGGCGCCGGACTTGGCCGCGGCAAGCGTCGAGGACGTCGCCGCCGCCGCCGAGCCCGCGTTCGCTCTCGGCAGATAGAGCTTGATGCTCGTGCCGTGCCCGACCTCGCTGTAGATCTTCACGTGGCCGCGACGACTGCTTGGCGAAGCCGTACACCATCGAGAGCCCGAGCCCGCGTGCCGCGGCCGACCTCCTTGGTGGTGAAGAACGGCTCGAAGGCACGCTCGGACGACCTCGGGCGGCATGCCGGTCCCCGAATCGGTGACGGATCAGGGCCACGTAGTCGCCGGGCGTCACCTCGGCGTTGCGCTGCGGCGTAGTCCTCCTCGAGGCGGACGTTGGCCGTCTCGATCAGCAGGCGGCCGCCGCTCGGCATGGCGTCGCGCGCGTTGACGGCGAGGTTGAGGATGCGCGTCCTCCAGCCGCGATGCGTCCGCCGACGTCGGCCACAGGTCCGCGCCGAGCACCGTCTCCACCTTGATGTCCTCGCCGAGCGTCTGGCTGCAGCATGGCCGCCATGCTGGCGACGATCTGGTTCAGATCGACGATGCTCGCCTACAGCGGCTGCTTGCGCGCGAAGGCCAGCATGCGCTGCGCGAGCCGGCCGCCGCGCTCGGCCGCCTCGTCGACCGACTTGGCCATGTCGGCGAGCCTGGCGTCGCCGGCGACGGCACCGGCCAGGACCTCGTTCATGCCGATGACGACGGTCAGGATGTTGTTGAAGTCGTGGGCGATGCCGCCGGTCAGTTGCCCGATCGCCTCCATCTTCTGGGCTTGCGCCAGCTGCTGCTCCAGCTTGATGCGCTCGCTCATGTCGCGGCCGATGAAGAAGTGCTGCTGCTCGGCTTCCGACCAAACGCCGACCCAGGCGAGCGTCACCACATGGCCGTCCTTGTGCACGTAGCGGCAATCGAAATTGCGCGTGGTGCCGACGCGCCGCGCCAGGCGCATCTCGTTGCGGGTGTTCTCCAGATCGTCGGGATAGAGCAGCTTGATGGCGCTCTGCCCGCACGAGCTCGCCGGGATCGTAGCCCAGGATCATCTGGGCGCTCGGACTCACCCGGAGGATGTTGCCCCGCCGGTCGACGATGACGATGAGGTCGAGGGTGAGTCTCGAACAGCCGCTGGTTGATCGCTGCGATTGGCGTCGGCGCCGCCCGCATCGGCCTCGCCTCGACCTTCGAGCGCAGGGCCGCGACGCGCCGCGCCGACCGGCTCGCTTTCCCCTCTCATGCGAACCATTCTTCGGCTCTTGCGCGCCCTGTCGGCCAGCAACGACTGGAAGGTCGTCTTCGGCATCGGCCGCGCGAGGACGTAGCCTTGGCCGATGTCGCAGCCCATGTCCCGCACCACGTAGATGTCCGCCAAGTTCTCGAGCCCCTCGGCCACGGCCGCGACGCCGAAGTGATGTGCAAGCTGCGATCACCGCGCGGCAGATGCCACCGTTGCGGGCATCGCCGGCGCAGCCGTCGACGAAGCCCCGATCGAGCTTCAATTCACCGAACGGCAGCTCGCGCAGGCGTGCGAACGAGGAGAAGCCCTCGCCGAAATCGTCGATGGCGAGCGTGATGCCGTAGATGCGCAGCTGCGTGGCGATCTCGTGAAACAGGGCCGACATCCTTGACGACCTCGCCCTCCGGTATCTCCAGGATCAGTCCCGGCCAATCCTCGCGCTTGGGCCGGTTCTCGCGGATCAGCGCCGGCAAGGTTGACGCTGCTGAGCGCCCCGGCGCTGGCATTGACGGCGAGACGCAAGGGTGCGCCGACCGTCGGCCAGGTCGGACCAGTCACGCAAGGCGGTCAGCATGACGTAGTCGCTCAGCGCCTGGAGGCTCTCTTCGCTCGCCCCGGGCAGGAATGTCGCCGGGCGCAAGAATGTCGTGGACCGGATGGCGGCATCTGATGAGGCCTTCGGCGCCGACGAGCATCTTGCTGCGCAGATCGACCTTGGGCTGGTACCACAGCTCGAGCCAGCCCTTGTCGAGCGCCTCCTGCAGCCCGACCTTGATCGTGGGCGCCATCGAGATGGTCGTTTCAGGCGGGTTGTCGAAGTGCGCGCTCGTCACCGCCTGGCGGACGGCTTCGCCGCGAAACGGCTTTTCCAGCGGGGCGCGCATGTTGAGACCGTGCCTGGCGCCGATCCGGCGCACGTCGTCCAGCAGCCCGGGGCTGCTGCCGCTCATCAATTGCACGAGGCCGCTGTAGCGCTTCTCGCCCAGCATGCGCAGCACCTCGACGGCATCGGAACCCTCGAGCGCCAGATCGAGAAAGACGATATCGGGATGTCCGCGGTCGAGCGCGGCGACGGCCTGCCCGGCGTTGTGGTAGCTCTCGGCCGTGAGGCCGAGGCTTGCGAGCGTCATGGATACGAACTTGCAGATGCCGACCTCGTCGTCGATGACGAAGGCATCTGCGGGGGAGGGCAGTTCCGTCAGCGCGGCCGAGCCTCGACCCGACGCATGCCCCAGCGAAGGCGAGTTTGGCGGCTTTTGCATCGTACGAGCCGTCCTGTGAGCCGGCGCGAGGAGGAACCTCGACGAACCGAGCCGGACCTCTTGGCCGGCCATGAACTCCTAGATCGGGCTGCGTAAAGGCGAGCTTAAGCCGAAGGAATATCTTTGACCGAATCTAGCCCTTTCCACTCTATCGGCTATAAGACTGCGCGCGGCGGATCGGCGCTCATCGCAGGGCTCAATAGCGCACGCCAGCCCCCGCCACGCCGGCATCGAGCTGTCGCAGCAGTTTGCGGCTGAGGCTCATCTGCGCAGGCGCGGCCGGTGCCGTCTGGGCACCCAGCGCGTAGTACTGCCTCTCCAGGTCGAGCATGCGCTGCGACGGCTTCATGGTGGCGGTCAGGCCCTGGATCTCGCTCGCGTTCTGCATCAGCAGCTCGCGCGCCTCTTTGATCTTGCCCGCATCCTGCAGCGCGATCGCCCGCTGCGTGCGCTCGCGTGTCACCTGCTCGACCACGGCTTCGGCCACCTTGGGGTCGGCCCCCGCCTTTACCTCTGCGTCCGAGGCGGAGAAGCGCCCGCGGATCACGGTCTGGAGCGTCTGGTGCGCGCCGTTGTCAGGAGCGGTGTAGGCGACTTTGACGACGCCAAGCTCGTGCTCACCGTCGGTGGCCAGCGCCTTGTCGAGCTCCACCTCGATGAGCACGTAGTGCTCGGTCGCGGCATAGACCTGGTTCAGCTTGAAGCTCGCCCGCTGTCCCTCGATGTTGCCGTCGCGGCTCAGCGCCCGCACGGGCCTCACCCCGGCCTCGAGCTCGATGTCGAGCGACACGGTCTGCGCGCACGAGCCCAGCACGTCGTCGAACTCCTTGTTGAAGATCTGCGATCAAATCGGTGGGCTCGCGTGCGAACGCGTGGTTGCCGTCGCTGGCGCGGGCGAGCTGGAGCATCAAGTCCTCGTTGTAGCCGAGGCCGAGACCGATGGTCGAGACCGAGATCCCCTGCGCAAGGAGGAGGCGGCCGAGCGCAGCAAACTCCTCCGGCCGCGAGGGGCCGATGTTGGCCTGTCCGTCGGATAGCAGCACGACGCGGTTGAGCCGGCGCCGGTCCCTGTTCTTGGCGACCTCGGCGGCGCCCGCCAATACGCCGCCATGGATGGCGGTCGAGCCGCGCGCTCCGACCTGGCGGATCAGGTCGGCAAAGTGGGCGGGGTCGGCGACGGGCTGCGCCGGCACCAGCACGTCGATACGGTTGTCGAAGATGACCACCGAGGCGATGTCGGTGGGGAGCAGCCGGTTGATCGCCATGACTGGCGGCCTCGCGGGCCTGCGCGATCGGCATGCCCTGCATGGAGCCCGAGCGGTCGATGACGAACGCCACGTTGACGGGAGTGCGCGTCTGCGACGGCTCCCGCTTGCAGCCCTGCAGGGCGACCTTGAGGTAGTTCTTGTGCGCCTCGCCGTCTTTCATGACGGGATGGGCGAGCCGCGCCTCGAGGGCGATCGGCTGGCCGGCCTGCACCGGCACGACCCCTGCAGTGCAAAGCGCGCCCGCAAACGCGCAGATGGCTCGGTATGACATGGCCGCATCCCGCTTCCGAATTCGCCTGCCCCACTGACGTGAGCCCTGGAGGCGGCGGAAGTGGGGAGGAAACGTGTCAGACCGACGCCATTTGCCGGCCGGCTAATCTGCGATCTGAGCTCAAGTGCGGCGCTGTCGCTTCTCGGCGGTGCGGATGCCGGCGGGAGGCGCGGTTGACCGTGCTGTGGCGCTCGGCCAGAATAACGGCGGTTGCTGTAGGGCGCATCGGCGCAACGCCGAAGGGGCAAAGCCCACCTACGATGTCTCAGCCGTAGCTGCGCCCACCATGCCGAGCCTCGAGAACTTCAAGAAGCAAGCCAAGCTCGTTCTGCGCTGGCATCGCGACCGCTACTATCCGGTTGCCGCGCAGATCGGGTCGGCATTGCCTCGCTTCAAAGGTCTGAGCGATCCTGAAATTCTGGCCGCGAGCTTCAAGCTCAGCGATGCTCAGGAGCTGGTCGCCAGACAGGCGGGGTTCGAAAGCTGGCAGGCGCTCAAGCAAGGACTTTCAGCCATGCCTGCACGCACCAAGCAGACCCAACCAAGGCCAGTCATTTCCGCCACGGCGGCGGAATTGTTCGTCTCCGACATCAAGGTGTCCTGCGAGTTCTTCACCCGGAAGCTCGGTTTCTCCGTCGTCTTCGTCTACGGCGAGCCGCCGTTCTATGCCCAGGTGAGGCGCGATCGCGGCCTGCTCAACCTCAAGCACATGGACCGGCCGCGTCATCGATCCCGTGCTCAGGGACCGGGAGAGCCTGCTGTCGGCCGACATGGGGCTCGACACGGCGGGAGAGATCAAGCAGCTCTACCTCGAGTTCCAGGCAGCGGGCGTCGACTTCTTCCAACCGCTCCGGAAGGAGCCCTGGGGTGCCAAGACGTTCATCGTCAAGGACCCGGACGGCAACCTGCTGCTGTTTGCCGGGCCAGCGGAGTAATCCGCCTCGGCCGCAGCGCTTTTTCCCTTGGCAACCGGCCCTCCGACCCGCTACGCGTTGGGGACCAATCCAGCCCAAGTCAACCAGCGTAGCCGGGGTTCCAGCCATGCGCGTCTACTATGATCGTGATGCCGACATCAACCTGATCAAGGGCAAGAAAGTCGCCGTCGTCGGCTACGGCAGCCAGGGGCACGCGCACGCGCTGAACCTGCGCGATTCCGGCTGCAAGAACGTGGCGATCGCGCTGCGCAAGGGCTCGGCCGGCATCGCCAAGGCGGAGAAGGAGAAGCTCAAGGTGATGCAGGTGCCGGAGGCCGCCAAGTGGGCCGACGTCATCATGATGCTGACGCCCGACGAGCTGCAGGCCGACATCTACAAGGACCACCTCGCCGCCAACATGAAGGACGGCGCGGCGCTGATGTTCGCGCACGGCCTCAACGTGCACTTCAACCTGATCGAGCCGCGCGCCGACATCGACGTCGGCATGGTGGCGCCCAAGGGTCCCGGCCACACGGTGCGCTCCGAGTACGCGCGCGGCGGCGGCGTACCCTGCCTGCTCGCCATCCACCAGGACAAGAGCGGCAACGCCCACGACCTGTTCCTGTCCTATGCCGCGGCCATCGGCGGCGGCCGCGCCGGCATCATCGAGACCACCTTCAAGGAGGAGTGCGAGACCGATCTGTTCGGCGAGCAGACCGTGCTGTGCGGCGGCCTGGTCGAGCTGATCCGCGCCGGCTTCGAGACGCTGGTGGAGGCGGGCTATGCGCCGGAGATGGCCTACTTCGAGTGCCTGCACGAGGTGAAGCTGATCGTCGACCTGATCTACGAGGGCGGCATCGCCAACATGAACTACTCGATCTCCAACACCGCCGAGTACGGCGAGTACGTGTCGGGCCCGCGCCTCATCAACGACGAGTTCCGCGCCGAGATGAAGCGCATCCTGCAAGGACATCCAGACCGGCGCGTTCACCTCCGACTGGATCCGCGAGTGCAAGGCCGGCCAGCCGCGCTTCAAGGCCATCCGCCGCCTCAACGACGCCCACCAGATCGAGGAGGTCGGCGCCAAGCTGCGCGCCATGATGCCCTGGATCAAGGAGAAGGCCCTGGTCGACAAGAGCAAGAACTAGACCGGCTGCAACGATTGCCTCGTCCCTCTCGGCGTGCCGGCAACTCCCGACACGCCTCTTCGGGGCACGATCTTGCCGCGATCAGCGGAAGACCAGGTGCGGCAGCCAGGTTGCCATCGCGGGTGCGGCCTCCGCAGGATCATGAGCGTCGATGTGAGCGAAGTTGCGGGCGACGGACTGGTGCCCTCCTGACGAGGAGGGCACGTCCGCTGGCCGGCGATTCGTCTACCGCTCCGCCCCAGGGCAATTGCTCAGAGCGTGCGCAATCCGCCGGGAGGGGCTGTGTTACGCCGTCTATTACTACTTTGATATATCGATCTTTCTTTGCCGGTCTGGAGTTGGTACGTCCGTTGCACTGCAGGCTTGCATGCGAGTTATGTATGCAGGTCGTTGAGTGCTGCAGTCTGCCGATATCGGTGCATGCGTCATCGACGCGATCTTGGCCGGACGGCTGAAGGCCGGCACGCGCCTGGGCGAGCAGCAGCTCGCGCAGCTGTTTGGTGTGTCGCGCACGATTGTGCGCGAGGCCCTGATCCGCCTGGAGACCCGCGGCGTCGTTCAGGTCAGCGCCCGCCGCGGCTGGTTCGTCATCGAACCCTCGATCGAGGAAGCCCGCGAGGCGTTCCATGCCCGGCGCGCCGTCGAGCTCGGCCTGCTGCACAGCGTTGAGGCCGTTGAGCCGCACGCGATCGCAGCGCTCAACGAGCACGTGGCGCGCGAGCAGGACGCCATCCGGTCGGGCGATGTCGCGGCACGCAGCTATCTGCTGGGCGATTTCCACGTCTGCATGGCCGAGGTGCTCGGCAACCGGATGCTGGCTGACATCCTGCGCGACCTGACGGCGCGCACCGTGCTGATCTCCATGCTCTACCAGTCGACGCACGACGCAACGGAAGTCGTGCGCCGAGCACGCCAAGATCGTCGCTGCCGTGCGATCGGGCGATCGCGCTGGCGCCGCTCAGCTGATGGCTGAGCACATAGGGCACGTCGAAGCCGGACTTACCGTGCGCGTGGCGCCCGAGCCAGACCCGCTGCAGGCCCTGCGGGAAGGTCTGCAGACATGGCAGCTGCAGCCCGCTCACCACACCGACAAACGCAAAGGGGCGCCTGGCAGGCGCCGCTGACGAAACGCCTATCGTTGACCGAAGCCGAAAAGGACCTCAGCCATGAAGCGCAGAACTCTCATCATCGGCCTCACGCTTGCAGCGGGGGCCCTCGGCTTGCCCGGGTACGCATCGGCCGATGCGCTCGACGACATCATGAAGACCAAGACGATCAAGATCGCCGTGCCGCAGGACTTTGCCCCATTCGGCTCGGCCGGTCCCGATCTCAAGCCCGTCGGCTACGACATCGACATGGCAAACCTGATCGCCAAGGAGCTGGGCGTGAAGGTCGAGCTGGTGCCGGTCAACAGCGCCAACCGCATCCCCTACCTGCAGACCAAGAAGGTCGACCTCGTCATATCCAGCCTCGGCAAGAACGCCGAGCGCGAGAAGGTCATCGACTTCTCCAAGGCCTACGCCCCCTTCTTCCAGGGCGTCTTCGGTCTAAAGACCCTCAAGATCGAAAAGCCGGCAGATCTCGCCGGCAAGACCGTTGGCGCCACGCGCGGTGCCATCGAGGAACAGGAGATCACCAAGCTCGCGCCTCCCAGCGCGACCATCAAGCGCTACGAGGACAACAACGCGACGATTGCGGCCTTCCTCTCGGGCCAGGTCGACATCATCGCGACCGGCAACGTCGTGGCCGCGGCGATTGCCGAGAAGAACCCGGGGCGGGCACCGGTCTCGAAGTTCGTAATCAAGGACAGCCCCTGCTTCGTCGGTCTCAACAAGGGTGAGCCGAAGCTGATGGCCAAGCTCAACGAGATCATCGACAAGGCCAAGGCCTCGGGAGCACTCGGCAAGATCTCCGAGAAATGGCTGAAGGCGCCACTGCCAGCCAGCATCTGACCTTCTGCCCGCCCCCTCGCGGTGACGGCGTCATGCGTCCCCGCGAGGGGGGAATCTTCCCGCCAGGTTTCCTGCGATGCGCTTCGCGCTCAACTTCTCCGACCTCATACCCTACTGGCACGTCCTGCTCGCCGGGCTCGTCTTCACGATCTTGCTCACCGCCGTCTCGACGGTAGCAGGCGTGGCGCTCGGCACCGCCTGCGCCTGGGCGCGCACTTTCGGCCCGCGTTGGCTCGGCGGCCTCACTCGAGCCTACATCGAGCTCATCCGCAACACGCCCTTCATCGTCCAGCTGTTCTTCATCTTCTTCGGGCTGCCCGCCCTCGGCGTGAAGCTCAACGAGACGACCGCGGCCTTCCTCGCCATGGTCATCAACCTCGGCGCCTACTCCGCGGAGATCATCCGCGCCGGCATCGAGGCCGTGCCCAGGGGACACATCGAGGCCGGCGACAGTCTCGCCATGAGCCGCTTCGAAATATTCCGCTACGTCGTGCTCAAGCAGGCCTTCCAGAAGGTCTACCCGGCGCTTTCCTCACAGATCATCATCGTCATGCTGGGCTCCTCGGTTGTGTCGCAGATTTCCGCGGAGGACCTCACCTATGCCGCCAACTTCGTGCAGTCGCGCAACTTCCGCGCCTTCGAGGTCTACGTTGTCGCCGCCGTGATCTACCTGCTGCTGGCGATCATTGCGCGCTACATCCTGCGCGGCGTCGGCCGGCTCATGTTTCCGAGGACATAGCTCCCATGGCCGACTTCAGCTTTTGGGTGATCCTGTCGAATCTGCTGTGGGCCGCGCGTTGGACGGTGCTGCTCTCCATCATCGCTTTCGTGGGCGGAGGCATCGTCGGGCTCTGCATTCTGTTTCTGCGCGTCTCGCGCGTTCGCGCCTTCGAGATCGCCACCAAGGCCTTCATCGAGTTCTTCCAGGGCACGCCGCTGCTGATGCAGCTTTTCCTGTTCTTCTTCGGTCTGGCCATTTTCGGCATCGAGGTGAGCGCCTGGCTCGCCGCCGGCCTGGCGCTGACGCTGTGGACCGCGGCCTTCCTCGCCGAGATCTGGCGCGGTTGCGTAGAGGCGATCCCCAAGGGCCAATGGGAAGCGTCCTCCAGTCTCGCCATGTCGTTCATCGAGCAGATGCGCTACGTCATCCTGCCGCAGGCAGCCAAGATCGCCATTGCCCCGACGGTCGGCTTCTCCGTGCAGGTGGTGAAGGGAACCGCGCTCGCCTCCATCATCGGCTTCGTGGAGCTGACCAAAGCGGGCACCATGCTCAACAACGCGACCTTCCGGCCATTCCTGGTCTATGCGCTCGTGGCGCTCATCTATTTCTGCCTGTGCTTCCCGCTGTCCTGGTTCGCCAAGCAACTCGAAGGAAAGACCAATGCCGCCGCCGCTCGTTAGGATCACGGACGTACGCAAGAGCTTCGGCGCCAACGAGGTGCTCAAGGGCGTATCGATGGACGTCGCCCGTGGCGACGTCGTCGCCATCATCGGCCGGTCGGGGTCGGGCAAGAGCACCCTGCTGCGCTGCGTCAACGGCCTCGAGACCTATCAGTCCGGCTCGATCAGCGTCGACGGCATCGAAGTCGGCGGTGCCAAGACCAACCTGCGCGATCTGCGCCGCCACGTCGGCATGGTGTTCCAGCAGTTCAATCTGTTTCCGCACCTGACTGCGGGCGAGAACGTCATGTTGGCGCCAAAGGTCGTCAACAAGGGTACGCAGGGAGAGTTGCAGGACCTGGCCCGCTCGTTGCTGGCAAAGGTCGGCCTCGCCGAAAAATTCGACAGCTATCCGAGCCAGCTGTCGGGCGGTCAGCAGCAGCGCGTGGCCATTGCGCGCGCGCTCGCCATGAAGCCCGCCGTGCTGCTCTGCGACGAGATCACGTCGGCGCTCGATCCGGAGCTGGTCAACGAGGTGCTGAAGGTGGTCGAGCAACTCGCCTCCGAGGGCATCACGCTGATGCTGGTGACCCACGAGATGCGCTTTGCGCGCGACGTCGGCACGAAGCTGGTCTTCATGCACCACGGCAAGGTGCACGAGGAGGGCTCGCCGAAGGCCCTCTTTGGCGCACCCAGCACGCCCGAGCTCGCCCAATTCATCGGCTCAATTGGCTAGAGCAAGATCGTTTCTGATCGAAGCGCTTCGCTTCGATCATGGAACGTGAATCTTGCTCTCGAAGTCTACGATGTAGAGCAGGATTCACGCTTCGGCCGCCACCTCCCAATTGGGGCAAAGTGATTCCGTCCGAAGCGATCCTGCTCTAGATATGAAGCCTCGAGAGGTCGTTTCCGGTCAGGCTGCAAAGCTCGACCGCAGTTGCGCCGCCCAGCGGCCGTCCAGTAGGGCCACCACCCAGAGCGAGCCAAACCGCCCCAGCACGGAGTTGTCGGCACGGAAGCGCGTGAAGCTGACATCGAGGTGCACCTTGTCCGGGGTTGCAGCCACCGGAACGCGCCGATCCCAAGCACTGTGATGCCAGCCGTCCCCGGCGCGGGCGAGGAAGTCGGCGAGATAGGTCTCCGGCCCTTGCCAAACGCGCATCCGCCCGCCGGACAGCCGGTAGTGGGGAAAATGCAGCGTGGCAGCCAGTGCGTCGCGATCGCCGGCGTTGAGCGCGGCCATGTGGCGGTCCAGCACGGCGAGTGCCGCGGTGATGGCGGTGGCGTCCATCGGCATGTCCTTCATGAAGGGGAGTGGATCAGATAGATCGGGCTGGACCATGCCTGATGCCCGTCCGCCTGGGTCACCCGCACGAACACCGGCAGGTCGGCGGTGCCGGTGTGGGTGACCTCGTGGGTGAACGCAACCCGACCGGGCAATTCCTCGGGCAGGCGATACAGCGCAACCGCGCGGTCGAGGCCGCCGAACCGCAGCCACATGCCCGCGCGATCCAGCGCAGCGGCCGGGAAGCGACCGCCGCCGAGATGGGTCTCGATCACCAATTCCTCGGCCTGGCCATCAGCCAGCCACAGATCGATCCCGGCTCTGTTGCCGGTGGTGACCGACCGCCACGCCAGCCGCCGGCCGGGCTCGACTTCCTCGAGCGGGTGCTCGGGATTGAGAAAATTGACGGGCTCGGCGCGAAGGAAGCCTCCGTTTTCGAACTCGGAGAGACCCCCGCCAGAGCACCTCCCGCCCACGCCCGCGATACTCCGCACCTTGCCAGTGCACGCGGATGCGCCGGCTCCGCGCATCTCCTTGCGGGCACACACTGTGCGCCAGGGCCGTTCCGTGGAACACGTCGATGCGCTCGATCGGAGCAGAGCCGATGGCTTCCACCTGCAAGCGCATCGTCTGGGCGCCGGGATGCACGATGTCGCCCATCTGTACAGCGGTCGTGCGTCGGGCCGAGGCGGGACCAAGCGCCGGGTCGTCCTCAAACAGCGTCACCGGCGCTGCGAAATGACCGGAGACGGCAAGAAACATGCGCGTGCCGGTGGTGCCGTAGTGGTGGCGCGCACGCAGCGCCGCAAACAGTGCCGGACGGGTCAGCTCCGGCATCAGATAGCAGGTCAGCCCGCCGATCGCGCCGAAATGCGAGGCGCCTGGCCGGGTGGCGCCGGGGCGGCCCTTGTGGTCGTCGCTGTGGCACACCACGCCGACGCGGCCACCCAGTGCGAAGGCATCGTGGAGCAACCATTCGAAGGTGCCCCAGGTGGAATGTACCTCCACCGTGCGTTCCAGCCGACCGTCATGGGCAACGCGCAGGTCGGCGTAGCGTCCGCCGACATGGGCAATCACCACCGCATCCTCGCCGCGGAGCGCGTCGAACAGCGCGCCGGCGGTGTGCACGTCGCTGGCTTGCGGCCGGCCGTCGTCCACCAGCACGGAGGAGGAGCGGCGGATCGGTCGACCCTCGGCGGCGTAGAACACGTTCCGGTCGCCGCCCATGCCAGTGTTGCCCGACCATTCGTAGCCGGGGACGGCAACAAGGCGACCGGGGACGTTGTAGGCGGCGGTGACACGGTTGAGGCGGTCCCAGAACGCGTCGGTCATCTGGAAGTCGTTGCCCTGGTGTCCAACGATGTCGACGAAGGCGCGGTCGCGGGCATAGGCGAAATAGTCCTCGACCGAGTTGGTGCCGATCGTTTCCTCGCTCTGGCCGTGCAGGTCGCCCCAGAAATGACGCAGCATGGGGGCTGCCACCAGGCGCAGCGGCGGGGCGTGGCACAGCACCGCGCCCGTTGCGTCCTTCACCACGAGCGACAGGTCGCCGGGGGCCGCGCGCAGATCCTCAAACACCAGCGGGCCGGCGCCGCGCTGCATCGTGGCTTGTACGGGCAGGCCCTCGATGGCAGCGGAGGGGGCGAAATGCAGCGTCATATCGGCGTCGGTCGGGTTTCCCCAGAGGTCTTCGGCCAGCACGGCGAGACGGAACGGGTTGGCGGCCAGGGTCGGCCAGATCGCCTTCCAGCGCGCCGGCGGGCCGGCGACCAGGGCGAACTCGGGACAGGCAGGAAGCTCGGTAAACTCATAGGTGGCGAAGGCGTCGACCAGCACCTTGAACTCGAAGGTCGGCTCGCAATTGGTCTGCAACCGCAAACCGGGCGAGCCCCGGCGGCGGTCGCCGAACCGCACAGTGATGGTCTCGCCCGCGCGCAGGAAGCCGCGGTTCACGCGGATGAACAGCGTGTTGACCCAGGGCCGGATGTTGACCCGGTCCACCCGGACCTCCAGCACCGCACCGTTGCTGGCCTCGACGCTGGTGTAGTTGGCCGCGGCCGGATCGGTGAACTGCGGCTTGGCCATGTCCGAGGTGCCGCGCCAGGCGATCTTGAGGTGGCCGCTGTCGTCGATACCAAAGGTGCCGGCGGTATAGACCAGCACCAACTCGGCGAAACTGCCGGCCTCGAACGGACCGGACGGCGCCAGGACCGCGGAGCCCATCTGCTCGGGGAGGTAGTTTGCCAGGGGCATTCAGCAGGCTCCCAAAGAAGCAGGGCCTCCGTCTTGCGAACAAAGAGCGCGTTGTCCGCCGGGAGGCTCGGTGCAGCCTTGGTGATAGAGGTTCTTTGGTTCTCTCGTTCAACAAAGTACGTCGCCTGCTTGCATCCCCGGGCATCAGTGAAACGCCATCTGCGACGGCAGGTACAGGGTAAGCTGCGGAACAAAATACAGCGCGTAGATGATGGCGATCTCGATGGCGATGTAGGGCAGGATGCTGACCATCATGCGGGTCAGCGGGATGTCGGAGATCGAGGCGACGGTGACGAGGTTGAGGCCGGCGGGCGGGTGGATCTGGGCTATCTCCTGGTTGACCGCAATCATCACTCCGAACTGGAGCGGATCGAGCCCAATGGCCATGGCGATGGGAAAGAAGATCGGGATGGTGAGGATGGTCAGCGCCCCCGATTCCAGGAAGGTGCCAAGGATGAGGTCGGCCACGACCATGCCGGTGAAGACCAGGAGCGGGTCGCTACCGATGCCGGTAATGGCCTCGGCAATGCGCTGCGGCACCTGCAGGATGGCGGTGTAGCGGGCCAGCACCGAGCCGGTGGCGAAGATCATGAGGAGCATCGCCGAGGTGAGCGCCGTGAGCATGGCGCAGCGCCAGATCTTGGTGACGTTGAGGCGGCGGCGCACGATGCCGAGCAGCAGCAGGTACAGCGCGGCCATCGCGCCGGTTTCGGTGGGGGTGATGAGGCCGAAGTAGATCGAGCCGATAATGAAGACCGGCAGCACCACCACCGGAAAGGCCCGGTATAGAGCGGTGATGCGCTCGGACCACGAATACCCGCGGGCGCGGGTGCGGTGGCCAGCGGCGAACATGACGTAGATGGCGAAGATGGCGGCGAGCAGCAGGCCGGGGATGACCGTGGCGACGAACAGGCTGCCGATTGATGTCTGGGTCAGCACACCGTAGATGATCAACGGCACGCTGGGCGGGATCAGGATGCCGAGAGTACCGCCCGCAGCGACCATTGCGCCGCGCTGGTTGTCTGGATAGCCCTCGCGCGCAAGGGCTGGCAGCGCGATCAGGCCGATGGTAACGGCGGTGACCGGACTCGAGCCGCAAATGCCGGCGAAGATGGCACAGCTGACGATGACCGCAACGCCCAGGCCGTTGGGGATGGAGCCGACCCAGACCTTGGCGAAGTCGAACAGCTCGTCGCCGACATCGGATTCCTGCACCAGAATGGCGGCAAACACGAAGAGCGGGATCGTGACCAGCTCGAAACTGTTGAGGCTTTGCCAGAGGAAGGAGGTGAAATTGATCATCGCTTGCTGCAGGCCGAAGGCGGCCCACAGCCCGCCGAGGGCGGCCATGCCGATGGCGATGAATATCGGCACGCCAACGGCCATCAGCGTGAACATCGCCAGGATCACGAGGACGATGATCGCGTCACCGCCGATTGGCATCGACATCATCCCTGGCCGTGGCATCGGAAACGTCGGTCTTGGGAACCGGCGGCACCAGCAGATGCGCCAGCCCTTGCAGGGCAATGACCACGCCGCCGATCGGGAAGGCCAGTTGCGGCAGGTATTGCGGGATCGAGAGCAGGGTGTCCGAGCGCAGGTCCTGCACCCAGTCGATGCTGACCTGGTTGGCGCCCGCAATCAGCAGCACGAGACCGAAGGCGAGTTCGAGCGCTGCAGAGAGCCTGGCGAATCGGCATGGCCAGCCGTGGCAGCTTGTCGGGCAGCAGGCTGACGCGGAAATGATGGCCGGTCTCCAAGCCATAGCCGCTGGCCGCGAAAGCCAGCAGGATGATGGCGTAGCCGGTGGTCTCGAATACCCAAATCGGGGGAGTGCCGAGACCGTTCATCACCACTTCCCACACCACCGGGAGTGGCAGCAGCAGCGCAATCACCGCGGCGAAGATGGCGACGATGCGGGTGACGCGAGTCAGCGCGGCGGCGAGGGCAACGCGCCTATTTGGCATCCGTCACCAGCTTCAGCAGGTCGGCAGGCAGCCCCTGCTGCTGGGTCTTGGCCAGCGGCATTAGGGCATCGGCGAAGGCCTTGTACTGCTCGGTGCCTGGCTGCAACTCGGTCACCGTCATGCCATGGCTCGCCATCTCCTTCACGCTTTTGTCGATGAAGGCGAAAATCACCTCGTTGGTCTTCAGCTCGGCGGTGCGGCCGGCGTCGAACACCACCTTTTGCAGGTCGGCGGGCAAGGCCGGACAGGGCGGCGCCGTTCATGACGTAGATGGTGACGCCGACGCCCCAGACGCCGTTGCCGTTCAGCATGTATTTGGCGACCTCGTACTCCTTCAGACCGATCGCCCCCTGGATGCCACCGATGGCACCCTGCACGACGCCGTGCTGCAGCGCTGAATAGACCTCGCTGACCGACATGGTGGAGGGTGCCCCGCCGAAAGTCTGGATAATCTGCGAGCTGGCCTTGTCATAGGCGCGGATCGGTTTGCCTTTGATATCACCGGGCTTTTGCACCGAGAAGCGCGAGACCAGCATCGGCGGGCCGTTGTCCAGGACGGCCAGCAGATGGACTTTGCGCTTGGCCAGGCTCTCATCCAGCGCCTTGAACAGCGGCGAGCCGCTGCCGGCAAGCTTCAGGAAATTTTCCTTGGTCGGGCGGAACATCACCGAGTTGATCAGGGCAGCCGGCGGCGAGATCGAGGACCAGCCGCCGATGGTGGACAAGGAGATATCGACCACCCGCGATTGGATGGCCGAGGGGACGTCCTGCTCTTTGACGAGGGCGCCAGCCGGGAAGGCCTGCACGGCGATGCGCCCGCCGCTGCCTCCCTCCACTGCCGCCTTGAAGGCGGGCACGAAGACCGAGACCTGCGGCGCGGTGGGCGAGCCCCACGAGGACAGGCGCAGGGTGAACTGCGCATCCGCGGCCCAAGCGGCGTAGGGGGTGGCGGTGAGGGCCAGGGCCGCTAGTCCGGCCAGCCAGCGGGCCGATGGGGTGGGGGGCATGGTCGTTTCTCCCTTGACGTGCGGCCGCTTGTGCGCGCGGCTTTTGCTGATCTCTTGCGTGGTTCGGCGTCAGGCCATGCCGACCGGCTCAGGCGGCGGTACCATCGCGTCATCGGGGCGGCTGCGGATCATGTCGGTCATTTGAGCGCGCATAGTGCGGCCGGCGGGGTCGTCGAACAGATTGTCCATTTCGTAGGGGTCGTTGACAAGATCATATAGCTCGCCGGCGCCGGAGATTTGCTCCAGCGTCATCTTGGCGGTGGGCGTGCGGATGGTGCGCAGCTGCAGGGCGACGCCGCAGCGCGAGGGGTGAAGGTCCCATTCGTTGTAGGCGAAGTCTCGCGTTGCGCCTCCGGCCGCACCCTGGGACTCGATGAGCGGGCGCAGGCTGCGACTGTGCATGGCGGAGTTCGGCGCGATGCCGGCGTAGTCGTAGTAGGTCGCAGGCAGGTCCAGCGTCGAGACGGGATCGCGGATGACCTGACCAGCGGGGATGCCGGGGCCGCGCATGAGGCAACCTATGCGCAGCAGGCCCTCGTACATCATCGGGCCCTTGAGGATGATGCCGTGGTCGCCCAGCCAGTCGCCGTGGTCGGTGGTGTAGACGACGATGGTGTTGTCGCGCAGGCCGAGCTCATCGAGCATGATGAGGATGCGGCCGACATTGTGGTCGATCAGAGAGATCATGCCGTAATAGTTGGCGATCAGGTGGCGGAGCTGCTCGTCGGTCTGGGTGGGGGTGCGGGAGTAGCGCTCGCGGAACTCGCGCAAGCCCCCGTCGGCAAGCTGCGGCGTCGACTCGAGGCTTGCCCGGTGCCACCAAGGCCGCCGCTCCAGGTCCATCGTGCGGAATTGGGGCAGGTCCACATCGTCGGGATGGTGCATCCGGCTCCACGGTTCCGGCGCGTCGAAGGGGTGGTGCGGGTCGGGAAAGGAGGTCCACAGGACGAACGGCTCATCCCGGTTCTGCCGCAGGAAGTCGATGGTGCGGTCCCCGGTCCAGGTGGAGTTGTGCCACGCCGAGGGCAGCGCGGAATGCCAGGTCTGCGCCGCGCCGACATCAGGCGGCATGTGGGTGGAGTAGAGCCGGTTCTTCGCCTCGCCGCGACCGTCGGCGTGATACCAGCGCTCGTAATGCTGCCCGTCCGGCGGGAACTGTGGCAGGTGGATGTTGTGCCCACCCACCATCAGCTCGACGTGGTTGAAACCCATGTATGGACCGAACCAGTCCGGCCCGTACTTGCTGGTGCTCGCGCGGTTCTCCGGCCGTCCGGTGGGCTCGAACGTGTGGAACGTGGAGAAGTGCGCCTTGCCAATGAAGCCGGTGCGGTAGCCGGCGCGCCCGAACTGCCCCGCGAAGCCGGCATTGCCGATGCCGTCATCAAGGTCGATGCCGTTGTCCCACACGCCATGCGTGCGGGGCAGCAAGCCGGTAAGAATGCTGGCGCGGGATGGCTGGCAGACCACGTTCGGCGTGATGCAGGCGCCAAAGCGCGTACCCTCGGTTGCCAGTTGGTCCAGATGCGGGGTCCGCACCCGCCGACCCTCGAAGCCGAAGCAGTCGCCGCGCTGCTGGTCGGAGGTGATCATCACGATGTTGGGTTTGCGGGCCATGGTGCGTTCCTCCGCAGTGCGCCTGGATTCTCCAGGTCACGACGATTGCAGCGGGCTTGGGCGATCCGCTTCGGCGCTGTGGAACGCTTGCACATTTCACCGGGGGCGACAATTATCGACCCGGCTCAATCCTGATAACCAAAAGGTATCGCTTTATGGAGCCGCGCCAGCTTCGTCATTTTCTTGCGGCCGCGCAGCACGGCAGCCTGCGCACGGCCGCCACCGCAGCCGGAATCTCCCAACCGGCGCTGACGAAAAGCATCCGCCGGCTGGAAGCCGAGTTGGGCGTGGCTTTGTTCGAGCGGCATACCCGCGGTGTTCGGCTGACGCAATTCGGCGCGGCGCTGGAACTCCACGCCCATGCATTGACCGCCGAGCTGAGCCATGCCGCCGAGACGATCCGACAACTGCGGACAACGGCGCGCGGGCTGGTGCGCGTGGGTGCCGGGCCGAGCATGGGCACCGCGCTGCTCCCGGCGGTAGTGATCCGGCTGCTGCAACAGTCAGCCATCCAACTGTCCATCCGCAGCGGCCTCAACGACTCCCTCATGCTGGCCCTGCAACAAGGCGAACTCGACTTCGCCATTACGACGATGCCCACTCGTCCGCTCTCGCCCTTGGTCATGCACCAGCGCTTGTTCAGCGACCGCGTCGTCGTGGTCGGCCGGCAGGGCCATGCGCTGGCCCGCCCCGGCGCCGACATCGCCGACCTCGCCCGCGCACGCTGGATCATGCCCAACCGGCACGTGCTGACCCGCGCGCGCCTGACTGAATTGTTCCACGAGCGGGGGTTCGGCGAGCCCGACATCTGGATCGAGACCGACTCGATCCCGTTCATGCTGGAGGTGCTCGCCCGCACCGATCTGCTCAGCTATATGCCCGAACAGCTCATCGCGGGACACCGGCTGATCCCGGTTCCGCTCGCCGGCTCGGATTGGCGGCGCTCGGTCGGCGTGAGTTACTGGCGCCGGCGCGCTGCGACCCCTGCCAGCCAGATGTTTCTCACGACCCTGCGGGAGCTGTCGCGCGAGTTGCACGGCACGTGAGTTCGCTGCCTAGGTCGCCTCGACCCGGAAGGACTCGCTCAACGTGCGCCTTGCGACGGTATTCGGCATGACGCCACTCGCGCCCTACCTACCAGCGGCGGCCGCCGCGACCTTCGCGGTCCATCTGCCGCCACCACGCCTGCGATCCATAGGGCAGCTTCTCCGCCCAGTACTGGAAATGGCGGTATCCCCTACGATGCTTCTTCTTCGCGTAGCGGTGCTTGACCTCGTAGGCGCGGTAGCCTTCGCCCGAGGCCTGCGCCGTGGCGGATACGCCGAGGAGAACCGCACCTGCGACCAGGGCTGCGATGATGGGTTTCATGGCTCCTACCTCTCCGAGTTCTCTCCGAAACCGCCCTCCCATTATGTGGTAGGGCGCGGCTCCTCCATCAAGGTACCGGTTTTATCCCAACGCCGCGAGCAGGGCCTTGGTGGGGCGATATAGTGGACGTTTCTTAACGAACTCCATCGGATCAGTCAGGCGGCGGTGAGGCGAGGCGATCATCGGCCCGCCTACGCGCTGCCGATCAGGATGCCGGCTGCAAACACGATCAGCCCGCCCACCACCACCTCGAAGGCAGCGCGCAGAAACTTGGTATCCATGTAGCGCGACCTGATCCAGGCGATCGCCCACAGCTCCAGCAGCACGACCGTGATTGCCAGCGCCGTCGCCGTTTGGAAGTCCCTGATCAGATACGGCAGGGTGTGGCCGATACCGCCGACCGAGGTCATCAGGCCGGTAATGGCGCCACGCAGCCACGGCTGTCCGCGTCCCGTTAGCTCGCCGTCGTCGGACATGGCCTCGGCAAATCCCATGGAGATGCCGGCACCCACCGAGGCGGCAAGGCCCACCAGGAACGTCTCCCAGGTCGAGTGCGTGGCGAAGGCGGCCGCAAACAGCGGCGCCAGCGTCGAGACGGAGCCGTCCATCAGCCCGGCAAGGCCCGGCTGCACCACCTGCAGCACGAACATGCGCCGGCGGGTCTCCTCCTCGGCCTGCCGTGCGTCCTGGGTGAGGTGCTCGGCGCCCAGCCGCTGCGCCAGCGAGATGTGCGAGCGCTCGGCGGCGGCGAGATCACCCAGCAGCTTGCGGATGCCGGCGTCGGAGGTCCGCGCCATGGCCCGCTCGTAGAAGCGCCGCGCTTCGAACTCCTTCGCCTCGGCCTGCTTGCGCACCTTGTCCAGTCCCAGCGGGCGGACCGCCCACAGCGGCTCGTGCCTGATGAAGCCCCGCACGTCCTGGCGGCGGATCAGCGGGATGTGCTCGCCGAACTTGGTGCGGAAGAGCTCGATGAGCAGCCGGCGATGCTCGTTCTCCTCGTCCGCCATCTCGCTGAAGACCTGGGCGGAGGCTGGATAGGCCGCCTTCAGGCCGTGGGCATAGTCGGCATAGATGCGCGCATCCTCTTCCTCGGCCGAGATGGCGAGCGCCAGGATCTCCTGCTCGTTGAGGTCTGCGAACCGCTTCACGTTGCCCCCGTTTCCTGATTTGAATTAGACTTATTCTAAGATCCTTTCGGCGGCAACGGCGGGGGGGACGGCCGATCAAGCTGGGGCGCGCCGTCGTGGTCGCGGCGGGATCGGCGATCCCTCGACAATGCAGCCCTTTCCAGAAACCTGACCTGGTTCGAGAGACCGATGGCGGCGCTGGCGCAGTGAGCGGCGCGCCCTATGCCTCCTCACCCACACTGCGACCCAACCCAATGCGCACCCGCCGCGTGCCAGGGTCGCCCGGCTCGGCCGCAACCGTGAACCCCAGCTGGCGGCACATGTCGAGCATGGTCGTGTTGCTCGCCAGCACCTGGCCGTAGAGCTCCTCGAGCTTCTCGGCGCGCGCGTAGTCGATCAGGTGCTGCATCAGGCGCCAGCCGAGCCCCTTGCGCCTTGAGGTCGGAGCGCACCAGGACGCCGTACTCGGCGCGCGTATAGTCGGGATCGGCGATGAGGCGCGCGACGCCCAGCAGCTCGCCGCTCGTCGGCGGCGATCGCCACGAACGCCATCTCGCGCGCGTAGTCGATCTGCGTCAGCCGCGCCAGGAACTTGAAGGAGAGGTCGGGCTTGGCGGTGAAGAAGCGCATGCGGACGTCCTCGGGCGTCAGCTTGGAGAAGAAGGCGTCGCATAGAGCGCCTCGTCCTCGGGCCGGATCGGCCGCAGATGCATCGCGGCCGATGCCGGCGATCTCGTCCTCCGCCTCCCATTCGACCGGATAGGGCCGGATCGCCATCGGCTTGCGCGGGCTGACCGCCGGGTCGGCGACGCGCACGCGGGCATCGAGCGCGACGCAGCCGTTCTCGTCGGCGAGCAACGGATTGATGTCGAGCTCGCGGATCTCCTCGTGGCGCCGCGACGAGATAGCTGACCCGCACCAGCGCCAGCGCGATGGCGCCGATGTCGACCGCGCGGCGGTCCCGATAGCCCTCGCAGCAGGCGCTGGATGCGCGTCTCGCGCATCAGCTTGCGCGCGAGCTTCAAGTCGAGCGGCGGCAGCGCGTGGGCGGTATCGGCGATCACCTCCACCGCCGTGCCGCCGGCGCCGAACATCATGAGCGGCCCGACGGTCGCGTCCTCGCTCATGCCGATGATCAGCTCGTGCGCGTGCGGGCGCTGCGACCATCGGCTGCACGGTGAAACCGCGAATGCGCGCCTCCGGCTTCAGGTCGCGCACCTTCTCGAGCATCGCCTCGCGCCGCCTCGCGCGCCTCCTCGGCGTCTTGATGGCGAGCCGCACGCCGCCGACGTCGGACTTGTGCGAGATGTCGTCGGAGAGGATCTTGACGACGCAGGCGCGGTCGCTCTTCAGGATGTCGGCGGCGATCGCCGCCACGCCGTCGGCATCGTCCGGCCGTCTCGGTGCGCACGACGGGACGCCGTAGGCCGCCAGCAGCGCCTTGGCCTCGACCTCGGACAGGACGCTGCGCTTGGCGCGCAGCGCCGCGGCGATGACGCCGTGGGCGCGCTCGCGATCGAAGTGCAGGCCGCCCGGCAGCGACGGCGGCGTCTGCATCAGCTCGTCCTGCGCGCGCTTGTAGTGCACGAGCTGCATGAAGCCGTTGATCGCCGCGTCGGGCGTCTCGAACGTCGGGATGCTCGGCGCGGAGAACAGCGCGCGGCTGCGCGCGGCTCGCGCCGTCGCCGAGCCAGTTGGTGAGCACCGGCTTCGGCGGCTGGTGCGCCGCCTTGCGTTTCGCGTCGGCAGCGATCACGACGCCGGCCGCCGCCTCGCTGGAGGCGAGCGCGGTCGGGCAATTCATGACCAGGATGGCGTCGCTCGCCTCGTCGTCGAGGACCGCCTCGAGCGCGCTGCGCGTAGCGCTCGGGCCCCGCGTCGCCGATGATGTCGACGGGATTGCCTTGCGACCACGTCGGCGGCAGCACGCGATCGAGCGCCTCCTTGGTCGCCGGCGACAGCTCGGCAAGACGCCGCCCTCGTCGGCGAGGCTGTCGGCCGCGAGCACGCCGGCGCCGCCGCCGTTGGTGAGAATGGCAAGCCGCTCGCCGACGAGCGGCGGTGCGCGAGGACAGGACCTCGGCGGCCTCGAACAGCTCGCCCAGCTCCTTGACGCGCAACAGGCCGGCGCGGCGGAAGATGGCGTTGTAGGCGGCGTCCGAGCCCGCGAGCGCGCCCGTATGCGACAGTGGCCGCCCTGGCGCCGTCGCATCGCGGCCCGCCTTGAAGCACGATCACCGGCTTGGCGCGGGCGGCCCGGCGGGCCGCCGAGAGAAACTTCGGCGCCTGCGTCAGCTGCTCCATGTAGAGCAGGATGGCGCGGCTTTCCGCGTCGCCGGCGAGATAGTCGAGCAGGTCGCCGAAATCGACGTCCGCCATGTCGCCCATCGAGACGACGTGGGAGAAGCCGATGCCGCGCGTCCCGCGCCCAATCGATGATCGCCGTGACCAGCGCGCCCGATTGCGACAGGAACGCGAGGTCGCCCTTGAGCGGCATGCGGTGGCAGAAGCTGGCGTTGAGCCCGATGCCGCGGCACCAGCAGCCCGAGGCAGTTGGGCACCCTGGATGCGCAGGCAGTAGGGCTGCGCCGCCTTGAGCATGTCGCGGCGCAATTCGCCGCCGATGCCCGCCGTGATGACGACGGCGGCGCGCGTGCCCTTGGCGCCGAGCTCGGCGATCAGCGCCGGGATCGTGGCGGGCGGCGTGGCAATCACGCCGAGATCGGGCACGCCGGGCAGATCGGCCGGCGAGGCATAGCAGGGCTCGCCCTCGATCTCTCGTGCTGCGGATTGACGAACCACAGCGGGCCCGCAAAGCCGCCCGCGAGCAGGTTGGCCGTGATGGCGCCGACGCTCGCCGGCCTCCGGGCTTGCCCCGATGAAGGCCACCGAACGCGGCGCCAGCAGCATCGAGATTGCGGATGGTCATGGTGCTCGATCCGATGCCATTGCCGGCACCCTGTGCGCTTTGACCGCGATCAACGCGCCGGCGGGGGTTGCTGTTCAGAATGTGCTAGCTCCGCAGATGCCGGAACCCAAGCACAGAGGGCCAATGCAAATGATGAAGGACGTACAGCTTCTGCGCCGCGTTCGCCTCGAGCTGGCGCGCGATCATGATTTTCCCGAAGGCAGCAGCGACCGCGGCTACGACTTCATCGCTCCGCTGGACGAGGACGGACATCTCGTCGGCGCAGCCTGGAAATCGCTGAGGGAGCGCTGCAGGGTACGTCGCTTCTGGCCCGGCGAGCGCGAGGAGGTCGGCCACCTCGTGCACAAACCTGGTGGTGCCTGGGCCTTCCACTACGACATCCATGGCGATCCCAATCACGACGAGACCGGCTTCCATCTCGACACGCACGTCTTTAAGCCCGGCGAGTACGTGTCGATCAAGGAGCAGGACGCGCGCCTGCGTACCTTCCGGGTCATCTCCGTGCGGGCGCTCGACTAGCCCGCAAGCCGCAATCCCCAGGCAAGTCAACCGACCAACTGGAGTGCCGCGTCGGCCAACAGCAAGCCGATGCACGTCGCCAATCCGGCCCACGGCATCCAGCGCGGCACGACGTAGGTGTTGGTCGGGGCCGCGGCCTCGCGCCCCTTGATGCGGGCGAGCGCAAGGTTGATGAGCGCGAACAGGGCAAGCGTGATGCGCGAGGTGATGTCGGCCAACTCCTCGAGCGGGAGCAGGAGGGCCAGAACCAGCACCGCCGCCAGCGTAAGCAGGGTGGCGTTGAGCGGCGTGTGCGTAACCGGATTCACGTCCCGCAGCCACGCGGGCAGGCTGCCCTGGGTGGCCAGGCCGTAGAGCACGCGCGAGGACATGATGATCTGCACGATGATGCCGTTGAGGGTGGCGACGATGGCGATCAGGCTCATAGTGCGCGGGGAGGCCCCGGTCAGGCGCTCGTAGACCAACGCCAACGGCGCTCTCGAGGCCGCAAGCTCCGCCGCGGGCACGGCGGCGAGCGCGACGCATATCACCAGCACGTAGAGCACGGTGGTGAGCACCAGGGTGAGGAAGATGGCGCGCGGCAGCGTGCGCTTGGGCTCGCGCACCTCCTCGGCGATGTTGACGAGACCCTCAAACCCCAGGAAGGCGAACACCGCGAGCAGGGTGGCGCCCGCAATCCCGGCGGCAGCAATGGGATTGGAGAGCGGGGGCCCAGCGTCGGGTAGCCGCGCGAGGAGCTCTGGACCTGACCACAGGCCAGCCGCGATCAGCAGCAACAGCCCGCCGATCTCGATCAGCGTCATCACGCCGGCGAGAACTCACGGACTCCTTGATGCCCCAAGCGGCAATCGCGCCCATGGCCAGCACCACCAGGGCTATGCTGACCGACTCGGGGAGCGGGAGGAAGACGCCGACATAGCCGGCGCTGCCGACGCTTATGGCCGCGGCCGAGACGATCGCGATGGCAATTGCCAGCAGCCCCACCAACGTGGCCAGGCGATCCGACTGAAAGGCCGCGCGCACGTAGGCTGCCTCCCCGGCCGCCACCGGCATGCGACCGGCAAGCTCGGCGAACGACGCGGCGGTGAGGCCCATCAGGACGGCCGCAACCACGAACGCCAGCGGGGCGTATATGCCGGCGCGCGCGGTGGCAGCTCCGATCAGGACGTAGATGCCGGCGCCGATGGTGACGCCCAGACCATAAAGGACCGCGTTGGTGAGGGTCAGCGTCCGCTTCAGAGCCGCGGGCCCGGGCTGGATTGGCTGTGATGCCGCGCCAGCGGCTGGCGGTTGGCCTATCGTGGCGCCCATGCGCTCCGGCTCGGGTCTGGTCGAGTTTGGCATTGATCGATGACCTATCCCACCCCGGCCGACCGCCGGTTGATCTCCGTCAAGCCTACCCACACCGCACACCGGGCTTGCACAAGGCAATCGGGCGGATGGGCTGACATTCCCGTCGTCGGGCCTATAGTGCGCCCCCATGGCCACCACGTCCGCCAAGCCCAAGAAGGCTCCCAAGCCTGCCGCCAGCTGCTCCGTGCCGCCGGGCGAGCCGGTGCCGGTCATCAAGGGCAGCCACGTCTACCTGGTCGACGGCTCGGGCTACATCTTCCGCGCCTTCCACGCGCTGCCGCCCCTGACGCGGCCCTCCGACGGGCTGCCCGTCGGCGCCGTGCACGGCTTCTGCGCCATGCTGTGGAAGCTGCTGCGCGAGTCCAAGGAGTCGAGCGGGCCGACCCACATCGCGGTCATCTTCGACGCCTGCGAGAAGACCTTCCGCAACGAGATCTACCAGGACTACAAGGCGCACCGCCCGCCGGCGCCCGAGGAGCTGGTCCCGCAGTTCCCGCTGATCCGCGACGCCGTCAAGGCCTTCAACGTCGCCTGCATCGAGCAGGAGGGCTACGAGGCCGACGACCTCATCGCCACCTACGCGCGCGAGGTCGTCGACGCCGGCGGCGACGTGACCATCGTCTCCTCCGACAAGGACCTGATGCAGCTCGTGCGCCCCGGCGTCGTCATGCTCGACGCCATGAAGAACGCAGCGATCGGGCGCGAGGAGGTGATGGAGAAGTTCGGCGTGCCGCCCGACAAGGTCGTCGACGTGCAGGCGCTGGCCGGCGACTCGACCGACAACGTGCCGGGCGTGCCGGGCATCGGCGTCAAGACGGCGGCCGAGCTCATCAACGAGTACGGCGACCTCGACACGCTGCTGGAGCGCGCCGGCGAGATCAAGCAGCCCAAGCGGCGCGAGAAGCTGATCGAGTTCGCCGATCAGGCGCGCCTTTCGCGCGATCTGGTGCGCTCAAGGACGACGTCCGTCACCGTGCCGGCGGAGCGCTCGGCGTGCACGATCCCGAGCCCGACGCGCTGCTGGGCTTCCTGCGGGTGATGGAGTTCAACACGCTGACGCGGCGCATCGCGGAAGCGCTCGGGCGCCGAGCCGCCCCCGGCCGAGCGGTCTGCTGGGGCCGCCAGCCGGAAGTCGCGCGAGCACGGGGGGCGCCGCGAGCGGCCCGGCACCGCAGGCAAGCCCGCGCCAAATCTCGGCGTCGGCGGCGACGCCGCAGGCCGCCGTCGCCGCCGGCCTCCAGGGCGGCCAAGGCACAAGTCGACCGCTCCAAGTACGAGACGGTGACGAGCGGGCGCGCTCGAGGCCTGGATCGCCGAGGCCTACGCCGCCGGCCGCGTCGCCTTCGACACCGAGACGACGGGCCTCGATCCCATGCGCGCCGACCTCGTCGGCTTCTCGCTGGCCGCGGCGCCCGGCAAGGCCTGCTACGTGCCGCTCGCCCATCGCGTCGGCGCCGGCAGCTTCGACTTCGGCGAGGGCGACATCACGCAGGTTCCCGTCCGCGAGGCGCTCGACCTGCTGAAGCCGCTGCTGGAGGACCCCTCGATCCTCAAGATCGGCCAGAACCTCAAGTTCGATTTCAACGTGCTGGCCCGGCACGGCATCGATGTCGTCCCCTCGACGACACGCATGCTCATGTCCTACGCGCTCGATGGCGGGCAGCGGCAGCCACGGCATGGACGAGCTCGCCATGCGGCACCTGGGCCACGCCTGCATCTCCTTCGAGCAGGTGATGGCGCACGCGCCCGGCAAGAAGTCGGAGCACACGTTCGCGCAAGTGCCGCTCGACAAGGCGACGGAGTACGCGGCCGAGGACGCCGACGTGACGCTGCGGCTGTGGATGGTGCTGAAGCCGCGGCTCGCGGCCGAGCACATGACCACCGTCTACGAGACGCTGGAGCGGCCGCTGGTGCCCGTCATCGCCGACATGGAGCGCGCCGGCATCAAGGTCGACACCGCGATCCTGTCGCGGCTCTCCTGCACGTTCGCGCAGCGCATGCACCGGCTGGAGGAGGAGGTCAACGGGCTCGTCGGCCACAAGTTCAACCTCGGCTCGCCGCGCCAGCTGGGCGAGTTGCTGTTCGACCGCCTGAAGCTGCCGGGCGGCAACAGGACCAAGACGCGGCCAGTGGGAGACGCGCGCCGGCCTGCTCGACGACCTCGCCGCCAACGAGGAGCTGCCCGAGGACGCCGCGCAAGCTCATCAACGCCATGCTCGAGTGGCGCCAGCTGACGAAGCTGCGCTCCACCTATACCGACGCGCTGCCCGGCTACGTCAATCCCGAGACGGGCCGCATCCATACCTGCTACGCGCTGGCCGCGACCACGACCGGGCGGCTGGCCTCCTCCGAGCCCAATCTGCAGAACATCCCGATCCGCACCAAGGAGGGCCGCGAGATCCGCACGGCCTTCATCGCCGAGAAGGGCATGAAGCTCATCTCCGCCGACTACAGCCAGATCGAGCTGCGCGTGCTCGCCCACATCGCCGACATCCCGCAGCTCAGGAAGGCTTTCGACGACGGCCTCGACATCCACGCCATGACGGCGTCGGAGATGTTCAGCGTGCCGGTCGAAGGCATGCCGCCCGAGGTGCGCCGGCGCGCCAAGGCCATCAATTTCGGCATCATCTACGGCATCTCGGCGTTCGGGCTGGCCAACCAGCTCGGCATCCCCAAGCAGGAGGCCGGCGCCTACATCAAGACCTACTTCGAGCGCTTTCCCGGCATCCGCGACTACATGGAGGCCACCAAGAAAACGGCGCACGAGCAGGGCTTCGTCGAGACGATCTTCGGCCGGCGCATCCACTATCCCGAGATCAACACCAAGAACCCGTCGTGCGCGGCTTCCTGGAGCGCGCCGCCATCAACGCGCCGATCCAGGGCTCGGCCGCCGACATCATCCGCCGCGCCATGGTGCGCATGCCGGGCGCGCTGCAGAAGCGGGGCTCGACTCCGCGCGCATGCTTCTGCAGGTGCACGACGAGCTGGTGTTCGAGGCAAGGAAGCCGAGGTCGCCAAGACGCTTGAGAGTCATCAAGGGGTGATGGAGAAGGCGGCGGAGCCTGCCGTGCGCCTGAAAGTGCCGATCCACGTCGACGCCAAGGCCGCCGACAACTGGGAGGCCGCGCACTAGCCCTCGGCCGTGCAGCCGCCTTGCGCTCTATCGATTGCGCTGTGCGAGTTGCAGAGAACCGCGACCCTCGAAGGCCAAGAAGCCCGTTGCCGTATTGGGCGATATTGGAAGCGCACCGAACTTTTGCAGGCTGAAAAAATGCATCGGAGCGGCGCCTTGCGGCTGCCGCTCCGACAATGTCCACCACCAGAGCTGGTGGATTACTTGATCAGGAACTTTTCGATCTTGTCGCCCGCTTTCAGCTTGGCAGACAGCCAGCGCGGCTTGCGACCGCGACCGGTCCACGTCTCAGAGGCGTCATCGGGGTTTGCGTATTTTGTGGCGACCTTTCGGCCTTTGCCGCCCCGCCCGCCAAATAGGTCGGTGATCTTGAAACCGGCTGCGGCCGCCATCGCCTCCAGCTTGTCGCGAAGCTCGGTCCGCGTACGGTCCTGGACGCTGGCCTTCGCCTTTTTGACCTTGAGCTCGAGGTCTTGAAGGTCTTTGAACGACATTCTCTCTAGTTCTCTAGCCATGTGAGTTCCCATCCACGGTCGTTGGTGCTTCAGGAATAAGTCCCTAAACTTTAACAACTCCCCAAAAACTAACCCATGGGAGTGAAATTTTCCCGAACGGATATATACTATATACTGAAGTTCGATGGTTTGCGCAAATCTCCTCGAGCCAACAGAAGATGAGAGGCGGCCCGTTGCATGGGAAGCCGAGGACGACAGTTCGGATCATCATTCGCTGTACGAGCGAGACTATTATCGGAAAGTGCCGGCATGCCGCCACTGGCGGCCATATTCGCCCCCGGCCCGCACGGGATCGCACGCTGGTCCAGCATGTCGGGTAGTGCAATTCATCCCAAAGAAATATGTTGCCGATGTGTATCAGCGTGGTGAATTCGCATATTGGTCGACCGCGAGAACCGACACTGACAAGCACCACTTTGCCGGCACGGGCCAGTCCAAAGCATTGCCGCGAGGAACCCCTTAACTGCCATTGCGCTTGCGGCTATGTTGCGGATGTGCAGGGCTGCGGTGCGACGCACGCCCCCGGGCGGGCGCATCTCGGTTCAGTTCCTTGCGTCTCTCCTGCAACAATTCTGCCGGGGGGGGCGTTTGCGGCAAATGCGCAGCAGCTCGAGATGCTTTCCATGGCCATGAGCGACCCAAAGATGGAGCTTGTTACCGTGCGGGATTGGCTGCGCTATGCGGCGAGCCGTTTCGGTGCCGCCGGCCTCGTCTACGGTCATGGGACGACGAATGCGCTCGATGAGGCTGCCTATCTCATTCTCAATACCCTCAATCTGCCGATCGATCGGCTCGACCCCTGGCTGGATGCCCGGCTGCTGCCGGAGGAGCGCGCAGCGCTGCACGAGATCATCGAGGCGCGCATTGCCACGCGCAAGCCCGCCTCCTATCTGACCAGGGAGGCGTGGGTCCGGGATTTCTCATTCTACGTGGACGAACGCGTAATCGTGCCGCGCTCCTATGTCGGCGAGCTATTGTGCGGCCAGATGTCAGATACTGCCGACCAGCCGACGCTGGGGATCGATCCGCAACATATCGATACTGTTCTCGACCTTTGCACGGGGTCTGGGTGCCTTGCCATTCTGGCGGCCCTGGCATTTCCGCGCGCGACCGTCGACGCCAGCGATGTCTCGGAGGATGCGCTCGCCGTCGCCCGCCGCAACGTGCGCGACTATGGCGCTGGAAGAGCGTATCACCCTGACGCGGTCCGACCTCTTCGGAGCGCATGCCGGCCGCCGATACGATCTGATCATCGCCAATCCGCCCTACGTGGCCGCCGAAGCGTTGGCGGCCTTCCCGCCAGAATACGCAGCTGAGCCCCGAGTTGCCCACGCGGGCGGTCCCGACGGGCTCAACGTGGTGCGCGGCATCCTGGCCGAGGCGGGCAACTACCTGTCGCCCGAAGGCTCGCTCGTCGTCGAGGTCGGCACCGGGCGGGCCCTTCTCGAGGAGCAGTTTCCGGGCTTGCAGTTCCTCTGGCTGGACACGGCGCAGAGCCAGGGGGAGGTATTCATGCTACCGGCATCAGCCTTGCGCTCTGGCGGCAGCAGCGGCGATCCTATCTGCTAAACTGGCTTCCCTACCGGGCCGTGGCCGGGAAAGCAGGAGCGCGATGCCAACTCCCAATCCGTTCGTCAGCACCGAGCGCCGCCCCCACGCCGAGGGGCCGTTTCACCTCAACGAGGTGGCGCTCGCCAATCGCAACTCGGGCATTCTGCTCGAGACGCTTCGCCACGACGTGACACCCGCGGGCCTCCACTACCTGCTCAGCCACTTCGATGTGCCCTACGTCCCCGACGCGAAATGGGAGCTGGAGATTGCCGGCCGCGTCAGGACACCCGCGGTGCTGACACTCGAGGACGTCAAGCGGCTGCCGACGTCTACGCTTCGCGTGACGCTCGAGTGCGCCGGCAATGGCCGTGCCGCCATGACGCCGCGATACCGGAGCATGCCGTGGGGCTGCGAGGCTGTCGGCACCGCCGACTGGACCGGCACGCCGCTGCGCCATCTGCTCGACCGCGCGGGCCTGCGCGACGATACGGTGGAGATCGCCTTCATTGGCGCGGACCGAGGCTTCGACCGCGGCCATGAGCATGCGTATGGACGCAGCCTGACGCGCGGGCAGGCGCTCAGCGACGACGTCCTCCTCGTGTGGGCCATGAATGGGGCGCCGCTGCTGCCGCAACATGGTTTTCCACTGCGCCTCATCGTGCCCGGCTGGTACGGCATGGCAAGCGTCAAGTGGCTGACCCGCATCGAGGCCCTGGCGCAGCCCTACGACGGCTTCCAGCAGGTCAATAGCTATATGTACCGCCCGGTTCCCGACGGCCCCTCCACGCCCGTGACCCACCTGCGGGTGAAGTCGCTGCTGGTTCCGCCCGGCATCCCCGATTGGTATACGCGCTGGCGCATGGTCGATGCCGGCAAGGTGGCCCTCTTTGGCCGTGCGTGGTCGGGGGGCGGCGTCGGCATTGCGCGCGTGGAGGTCGGCGTCGACGGCAGATGGTGCGAGGCGGAACTGGAGCCCGAGCGGGGCAAGTTCGCATGGCGCGGCTGGCACTACGACTGGGACGCGGTGCCGGGCGAGCATGAGCTCGCCTGCCGCGCCACTGACGCCAACGGCGAGACCCAGCCGCTTGCGCCGCGCTGGGACTCGGGGGGCTTTGGCAACAACGTGACCCACCGCGTGCACGTGGTGGTGCGATAGCCATGGCCGACACGATGGAAGTCTCGCTCTGGCGCGGCAAGGCGGACGGCCGCTATCAATCCTACCAGGTGCCGTTGCGCGACAACCAGACCGTGCTCGACGTGGTCACCTGGGTGCAGCGCAACGCGGACCCCGCGCTCGCCTACCGCTTCGCCTGTCGCGTGGGCATGTGCGGCAGCTGCGCCATGACGGTGAACGGCCGGCCGCGCTGGACCTGCCGCACGCACGTCTCGCGCGTGGTCGAGAACGGGCGACTGGAGATCGGGCCGCTCGCCAATCTCCCCGTCATCAAGGACCTCGCCTGCGACATGGCCGAGTTCTTCGCCAAGTGGCAGCGGGCCAAGGGCGTGTTCGCGCCGAGCAAGACGAGGGCCGATCCGATCGAGAGGATCACGCCGGCGAGCGGGCCGCGCATCGCCGCCGACGCGGCCATCGAGTGCATCAATTGCGCGGTCTGCTACTCCGCTTGCGACACGGTGCGCTGGAACGGGGATTACCTGGGGCCGGCCGCGCTCAACCGCGCCTGGACGCTGGTGAACGATCAGCGCGATGCCGGCAATCGTGAAAGGCTCTCGGCCGTGGCCGCGGACGGCGGCTGCCATGCCTGCCACTCGCATCAGAGCTGTCAGCAGCACTGCCCCAAGGCGCTCAACCCGACCGCGTCGATTGCCGGCCTCAAGCGCCGCTCCATGCAGGCCTATATCCGGGGGGAGCTGTGATGGGTGGTCGCCATCTTGAAAGGTGCGCGGGCCTGCTCGTCCCCTCCCCCCTTGTGGGGGAGGGACGGGGGAGGGGGGGATCGCAGGAAGCCAGCGTCAGGATTACCCCCACCCCTAGCCCCTCCCCACAAGGGGGAGGGGAACCCGCGTGCAGTCCGCCGCGCCGCAGGAGCCACCCCATGAACGTGCGGCTCTACATTTTGCAGCGGGCAACGGCCGCGCTCATGGCGCCGCTGGTGCTGGCGCATCTCGTGGTGATCTACTATGCGACCAGCCGAGGCTTGAGTGCGGCCGAGATCCTGGGCCGCACGCGCGGCAGCATCGGCTGGGGCCTGTTCTATGCGCTGTTTGTGCTGGCGGCCTCCACGCACGGGGCCATCGGCGTGCGGGTCGTGGCAGCCGAATGGCTGGGGCTGAAGGGCGGCATGCTGGGTGCGCTGATGTGGGCCTTCGGACTGGTGCTGGCTGGCCTCGGCCTGAGGGCCGTCGCCGCGGTGGTGCTGTGATGGGGCGGGGACAGCATGCCGGCGGCCACCGCCGCGACGCACTGTGGCTGGCGGCCATGGTGCACCGCATCTCGGGGCTGGCGCTAGCCTGCTTCCTGCCGCTGCATTTCCTGGCGCTGGGGCTCGCGATAGACGGCGAGGCGAAGCTCGATGGCTTCCTCAAGTGGACGGCCAATCCGCTCGTGAAGCTCGCCGAGACGCTGCTCGTGCTCCTGCTGGTGGTGCACATGCTGGGCGGCATCCGCGTGCTCCTGATCGAGAACCTGCCCTGGCGGGAAGGCCAGAAGCGGCTGGCGACGGGAGCCCTCATCCTTGGCGCGGTGGCGGCGCTCGCGTTTCTGGCCCGCGCGGTCTAAAAGCGGTCACATGCTCGAGCGGCTGAAAACCGACATTCTGATCCTGGGCTCCGGCGGCGCGGGTCTGTTTGCCGCGCTGCACGCGCATCAGGCCAACCCCGTGCTCGACATCACCGTGGCCACCAAGGGGCTGCTCGGCAAGTGCGGCTGCACGCGCATGGTGCAGGGCGGCTACAACGTCGCGCTCAACCCCGGCGACTCCATCGAGCGCCATTTCATGGACACGATCGAGGGCGGCAAATGGTTGCCCGATCAGGAGCTCGCCTGGACCCTCGTCACCAAGGCCATCGAGCGCGTGCAGGAACTCGAGAACGAGGTCGGCTGCTTCTTCGACCGCAACGCCGACGGCACGCTGCACGGCAAGGCCTTCGCCGGCCAGACCTTCGACCGCACGGTGCACAAGGGCGACCTCACGGGCATCGAAATCATCAACCGCCTGATGGAGCAGGTGTGGTCGCGGCCCATCAAGCGGCTGGAGGAGCATCGCGCTGTGGCGCTGATCCCGGCCAAGGACGGCAAGTCGCTGGCCGGCGCCCTGATGATCGACGTGCGCACCGGCCTGTTCCGCCTCGTCGAGGCCAACGCCGTGCTGCTTGCCACCGGCGGCGGCCCCACCATGTACCGCTATCACACCCCCTCCGGCGACAAGAGCATGGACGGGCTCGCCATGGCGCTGCGGCTGGGGTTGCCGCTGCGCGACATGGAGATGGTGCAGTTCCACCCCACGGGACTGCTGGCCGGCCCAGACACGCGCATGACAGGCACGGTGCTGGAGGAGGGCCTGCGCGGCTCGGGTGGGCATCTGCTCGATGGCGCGCAGCGGCGCTTCATGGCCGACTACGACCCCAAGCTCGAGCGCGCCACGCGTGACGTGGTCTCACGCGCCATCTATGCCGAGATGCGTGCCGGCCGCACCACGCCCAACGGCGGCGTCTACATCAAGATGGGCCACCTCGGGCCCGACAAGGTCGCCAAGCAGTTCAAGGGCATGGTGGAGCGCTGCGCCGACTGCGGCTTCGATCTGGCCGGCGGCCTCGTCGAGGTCGTGCCGACGGCGCACTACTTCATGGGCGGGGTCGTGTGCGGGGTCGATACGTCGACCGAGCTGGCCGGCCTGTTCGTGGCTGGTGAGGATGCCGGCGGCGTGCATGGCGCCAACCGCCTCGGTGGCAACGGCGTCGCCAACTCCACCGTATTCGGCGGCATCGCCGGCGAGACCATGGCGCGCTGGGTCGCTGCCAACCCCGGCCATCGCACGCCGGATGAGGACGTGGTTGGGGCCGAGATGGCGCGCGCGCAGCAGCCCTTCGCGCGGAGGGGCGGCGACCTCAACCGTTTGCGCGAGACCCTGCTCGACGCCATGTGGGACGACGTCGGCGTGCTGCGCGAAGAGGCCGGCCTGCGCCGCGGGCTCGGCAAGCTCGACGCCATCGAGGCGGAGCTGCTGTCAGCCGGCGTGGCGGACGAGGACCGTGCATTCAATCTCACGTGGCACGACTGGCTCAATCTGCGCTCCCTGGTCGAGATCTCCAAGGTGATCACGCTGGCGGCCTTGAAGCGCGAGAATTCGCGCGGAGCGCATTTCCGCGAGGACTTCGCCCACGAGGGCGATCTTGCCACCTCGACGTTTACGGTTGCGCGCCAGCGGGATGGCAGGCTCGCGATTGCGGACGAGCCCGTCGCGTTCACCATCGTCAAGCCCGGCGAAAGCCTGCTCAAGGAGGCCGCGGAGTGATGTCGATCTGCGATCCAGGACGCCGCGCGGGTTCCCCTCCCCCTTGTGGGGAGGGGTTGGGGGTGGGGGGAACCCCGACAGCAGCGGCCTGGCATCCCCCCCTCCCTGTCCCTCCCCCACAAGGGGGGAGGGAACGCTACGAGGTCAGCTCATGATCCCGATATCCGCGCTGCAAAAAAACGCCGAGCAGCTGATGGCCAAGGCCGCCATCGAGATCCCCGAGGACTACCTCGGCGGCTTGCGGCAGTGCGCCAACACCGAGAAAGGCGACCTCTCGGCGTTCGTCATCCAGGCCATGCTGGAGAACTACGAGGCGGCCAAGGAGGACCGGCGCGCCATGTGCGGCGATACGGGCGTGCCGCGGTGGTACGTGAAGATCGCCAACGAGGCGCGCATCGAAGGCGGTCCCGTGGCGCTCGAGGCGGCACTGCGCCGTGCCACCGCCAATGCCACCCACGACGTGCCGCTGCGCCCCAACCGCGTGCACCCGCTCTGGCGCACGGACCACAACAACAACTGCGGCATCGGCGCGCCGGAGATCGAATACTCGTTCCACCCCGAGGGCGACTGGATCGACCTCACCACCGTGCACAAGGGCGGTTTGTTCGGCACCGACTACCGCATGCTGTTTCCGGGCGATGGCATCGACGGCATCAAGCGCTTCTATCTCGACACGCTGATCCAGTTCGGCCGGCGCGGGCTTGCCTGCCAGCCGGCAATCGTCGGCGTGGGGCTCGGCGGCTCCAAGGACATCTCGATGATCCTCGGCAAGCAGGCGGCCTGCCTGCGCGTCGTCGGCTCGCGCAACCCCGATCCCAGGATCGCCCAGCTCGAGGCCGAGCTGAAGGAGGTCGGCAACAGCATCGGCATGGGCGCCATGGGCTTCATGGGCTCGTCCATGGTGGTCGACTGCCACATCGAGGTGGGCTATTGCCACACCGGCGGCATGCCCATGAGCGTGCACATGTTCTGCCTCTCGTCGCGCCGCGCCACCGCGCGCGTGTTCCCGGACGGGCGCGCCGAGTTCCGCACCGACCCCGAGTGGTTCACCGACTACATGCGCCGCTCGACGGTGGAGTGGAAGCAACCGGAACGAGCGCAGGCCGCCGAGTAGCCGGGCTTGCCGCGCCTGCCAGCTATTGCCTCGGTGCCGGCAGGCGATTGAGCGGCCGCACCGGCCGTCCTGCCAGAAACCCTTCGACCGCCTCGAGCCCGTCGCCATACATGAGCCGGTAGTTCTCCTCCGAAACGTATCCCAGGTGCGGCAGCAGGATGACGTTGTCGAGAGAGCGGACAGGATCGTCCATCGGCAGCGGCTCTCGCGCGTAGACGTCGAGCGCAGCACCGGCGATCTTGCGGTCGCGCAGGGCATGAAACAGCGCCGCCTCGTCCACGATCGGCCCGCGCGAGGTGTTGATCAGGTAGGCGGATGGCTTCATCAGGGCGAGCTGCCTGGCACCGACGAGGCCACGCGTGCGCTCCGACAAGCGCACGTGGATGGTCAGGTAGTCGCACGCTCAGAATAGCTATTCGCGCTCGACGCGGCGGCAGCCGGCTTCGGCCGCCGCGGCAGCGGTGAGGTTCTGGCTCCAGGCGATCGTTTCCATGCCGAGCATGCGCCCGAAGCCAGCCACCTGCCGGCCGAGATTGCCGAGGCCGAGTAGCCCAAGCGTCTTGCCGCGCACGGAGTGGCCGAGACGGACGTGCCATCGCCCTTCCCGCATCGCCCGCTCCTCGTGCGAGGTCTGGCGCGCCAACGCCAGCATCAGGCCCAAGGTCAGCTCTGCCGTGAGATGCCCGACGTCGCGGGTGCCGCAGACCTGGATGCCGCGCTCCGTAGCTGCATCCATGTCGATCGAGGCATTCCACATGCCCGTGGTGATGAGGAGCCTCAGATTGGGAAGGCGCTCGAGCACGGAGCGGGGAAGCGCAGTGCGCTCGCGCATGGCGAGGATCGCGTCGAACGGCGCGAGGCGGTGCACCAGCTCATCGGCGTCCGGTATTGGAGCATCGAAGCTCGCAATCTCGACGCGGCCCGCCAGGCGTCCCCAGTCCGCCATCTGCAAAGCAACGCGGTGATAGTCGTCGAGCAGTGCGAGCTTCATGCATGCCTCTCCGCGGCCGGTGGCGCCAATCACGCCGCATTCCGCGGCGTCGCCAGGGGAAAGGTGGGCCCCGCGTCGTGTAGGTGGCAGGAGGCCCAGTGCCCCGGCGTGACCTCGCGCAGCGCCGGCGGCTCGGCGCGGCAGCGGGCATGCGCGTAGGGACAGCGGGTGTGGAAATGACAGCCCGCCGGCGGGTTGATCGGGCTCGGCACGTCGCCCGTGAGGATCAAGCGCTGGCGGCGCCGCGCCTTTGCCTTCGGGATCGGCACGGCGGAGAGCAGCGCCTCCGAGTAGGGATGGAGGGGCATCTCGAACAGTCGCGTCTTGTCGGTCAACTCGACGATGCGGCCCAGATACATGACGGCGACGCGATGGGAAATGTGCTGGACCACGGCCAGATCGTGCGCCACCAGCAGGTAGGAGAGCTTGTACTCGTCCTGCAGGTCCATCAGCAGGTTGATGATCTGCGCCTGGATCGAGACGTCGAGCGCCGAAACCGGCTCATCCCCCACGATCAGCTCCGGGTTGAGGGCGAGCGCGCGGGCGATGCCGATGCGCTGGCGCTGGCCGCCGGAGAACTCGTGCGGGAAGGAGTTCATCAACTCCGGCCGCAGGCCGACGCGCTCGAACAGGAAGGCGACCCGCTCGCGCTGCTCTTGCATGTCGCCCACGCCGTGGATGACAAGCGGCTCGCCCACGATCTGGCCCGGCCGACATGCGCGGGTTGAGCGACGCATAGGGGTCCTGATAGATCATCTGCAGGCGCCTGCGGTAGGGCAGCATGGCCTTGGCATCGAGGCCGGTGATGTCCACGCCGTCCACGCGGATGGACCCGGCCGTCGGCTCGAGCAGCTTCAGGAGCGTGCGCCCGACCGTCGACTTGCCGCACCCGCTCTCGCCGACGAGGCCGAGCGTCTCGCCGCGGCCCGATATGGAATGAAACGCCGTCGACGGCCCGCACCTGGCCGGAGACGCGCGAGAACAGCCCCCGGACGACCGGGAACTGCTTCTTGAGGTCGCGCACCTCCAGCAGCGGCTTGCGGCCAATCCGGCCGTCCGCCTCGCCTCGCCCACTGTTCGGCGGCGCCTCATGAAACCCGTGTGCGGACACTGGCGACAGGTTCATTCCGCCTCCTGCCGCAAGTGGGCCGCGTGCCAGCAGGCCACCCAGTGGCCCGGCCAATGCTGCTCGAGCGGAGGCGACACGGCCCGGCATTGATCGGTGGCGTAGCTGCATCGCGGCGCGAAGTGCAGCCCTGCGGCAGCTGCATCAGCGAGGGCACCATGCCCTTGATCTCGCTCAGACGCACGCGCGAGGCGCTCGCCTTGGCGGCCTCGTCGAGGTGCGGGATCGAGCCCAGCAGGCCCCGCGTGTAGGGATGGGCCGGGCGCTCGAACAGATCGTCGACGTCGGCCTCCTCGACCTTCCTGCCCGCATACATCACGATCACGCGGTCGGCATTCTCCGCCACCACGCCCATGTCGTGGGTGATGAGGATGACGGCCATGCCGTAGGCGCCCTGCAGCTCGCGCAGGAGGTCCAGGATCTGCGCCTGGATCGTGACGTCGAGGGCTGTGGTCGGCTCGTCGGCGATCAGCACCTTCGGATTGCACGACAGCGCCATCGCGATCATCACGCGCTGGCGCATGCCGCCGGACATCTGGTGGGGATAGGCGTGCGCGCGCTGCTCGGGCTGCGGGATCGACACCCGCCGCAGCATCTCGATGGCCTT
The DNA here is from genome assembly GCA_963738065.1 of uncultured Alphaproteobacteria bacterium. Taxonomy (GTDB): domain Bacteria; phylum Pseudomonadota; class Alphaproteobacteria; order Rhizobiales; family Hyphomicrobiaceae; genus AWTP1-13. The sequence goes on along the minus strand of CAVTVO010000005.1, from coordinate 54,862 downwards.
GTCCATGGCGTCGCGCTTGCTCACGCCCTGGTGCACGGAGATCGCCTCGCGCGATCTGGTGCCCGACGGTGAAGAGCGGGTTGAGCGAGGTCATCGGCTCCTGGAAGATCATCGAGATCTCGTTGCCGCGGATCGCCTCCATCTGCCGCTGATCGAGATCGAGCAGGTTGCGGCCCTCGAAGCGGACCGTGCCGCCGACGATGCGGCCGGGCGGGTCGGCGACGAGCCGCAGCACGGAGAGGGCCGTGACGCTCTTGCCGCAGCCGGACTCGCCCACGACCCCAAGCGTCTCGCCGCTGCGTACGGAGTAGGACACCCCGTCCACGGCCTTGACGACGCCCGAAGGCGGTGAAGAAATGCGTCTTGAGGTCTTCGATCTCGAGCACGACCGATGCTGCAGCGACGTCAAGCTTACTGCCGCTCTCGGCCTCTTGGACCCGGCCCACGGGGTGACTCCCTCCCAATCGATGTGTAGTGTTGTTGTGCAGGCAGACGACGGAGATCGCATCGAAGTTGAGCCCAAGCATACCAGAAAAAAATCAGAGCTGGAGGAAACAACATGAATGGTAAGCGCTCGAATGGTTGGAACCGCCGCGAGGTTCTGCAGACCGGCGTGAAGGGGAGCGCTGCGGCGCTGGCCGCCGCCTACGGCCTACGCCCCGATTTCGCATTGGCGGACGTGCCAATGGAATTCGACGGCACCAAGTTCCAGCTCAAGGCGCCCGAGCCCAACCCGAAGCGGGGCGGCGTGCTGCGCTACGGCATCACCTCGCGCCCGCCGCATTTCGACGTCCACCAGTCTGGCACGATCAACAGCCTGGGCTGCCAGGGCTGCATGTTCGACAATCTCATCCGCCGCGATCCGCGCGATAGCGGCAAGACGATCATTCCCGATCTCGCCCACAGCTGGGAGATCTCCAAGGACGGCAAGACCTACACGTTCCACCTGCGCAAGGACGTGCATTTCCACGACGGCGCCGAGCTCACCTCCGAGGACGTGAAGGCCACCTACGACCGCATCTCCAAGCCGCCGGCCGGCGTCTCCATCCCGCGCTCGATCCTGTTCAGCTCGGTGAGCGAGATCAACGCCCGCGACAAGTACACGATCGAGTTCAAGCTGTCCCAGCCGCGGCCCGCCAACTTCATCATGTCGGCGTTCGCCAGCGGCTGGAACGTCATCTTCCGCAAGAAGACGCTGGAGGACAACCAGTACAACCTGCGCCGCGTCGTCGACATTCCGGGCACCGGCCCGTTCAAGAGCAAGCGGCGCGTCGAGAACGAAGTCTGGGTGATGGAGCGCAACCCGAACTACTGGAACAAGGAGCGTGCCCTACCTCGACGGCATCGAGTTCTATCACGGGCTGCCGTTCTCGCCCGAGCTCGGCTCGGCCGTGCTCTCGGGCCGGACGGACTACGCACGCATCGTCGATCCGGTCACGGCGCGCAAGGCCAAGGCGACGCCCGGCATGTCCTCGCTCAACTTCTACCAGAGCGTGATCCAGGGCACCTGGCCGAATGCCAAGAAGAAGCCGTTCGACGATCCGCGGGTGCGTCGCGCCGTCCACCTCGCGTTCGACAGGGAGGTGCTGGTCGACGTGACCAAGGACGTCGCGCCGATGATGGTGGGCGGCTTCATCTATCCGTTCTCCGAGTTCGCCACGTCCGCTCGATCAGCTGGTGAAGCGGCCCGGCTACCAGGACGACTCCACGGCGGCGATCAAGGAAGCCAAGGCGCTGATGGCGGCGGCCGGCTACAAGGGCGGACAGCCGCTCGACTTCCTTGTGCGCGACGTGGCGACCTTCAAGCTTTGGGCACAGGCCATCCAGGCGATGCTGCAGCAAAACCTCGGCTTGCAATGCAAGTTGCGCACCGTCGTCGAGTCGGTCTGGTTCGACGACATCAAGTCCGGCAACTTCGACATGGCGGTCGGCGCGGTCGTGTCGACCCTGCTCGATCCTTCGGACTACTTCAATGCCTGGTACAAGAAGGATGGGCCGCAGAACTACTCGGGCTGGGACAACGCCGATTTCAACGCCCTCATGCCGCAGATCGACAGTGAGGTGGACACGGCAAAGCGCCTGGCGCTGATCCGCAAGGCCGAGGTCATCCTGGAGAAGGAAGTGCCGGTGTTCCCCATCTGCTGGGAGAAGATCAACGACGTCTGGTACAACTACGTCAAAGGTCACAATCCCAAGGACTATTTCGGCATCTACGACGTCGTGCGCATGGATACCATGTGGCTCGACAAGGCATGACCGCCGCGTCCCCATAGGCAAAGCTGGGCGCGGGCCACATCTGGTGTGGACCGCGCCGGCGTCTTGATCATTCTCGTCACGGGAAGCGAGGCCAGCAATGGCAGGACTCTCGCAGCAGGCGGTGCGGCAGTACCAGGAGGCAGGCTATTTCTCGCCGGTCCAGGTGATGTCGCCCGCCGAGGCCGGCAGTTATCGCGGCAAGCTCGAGGCAATCGAGGCCACGGGCCGCCTGCCTGCCGGCGCCCTGCGCTCGAAATCGCATCTGCTGCTGACCTGGGTCGACGAGATCGTGCGCAATGCCCGCGTCCTCGATGCCGTCGAAAGCCTCATCGGTCCCGATATCCTGGCTTGGGGCACGAGCTTCTTCATCAAGGAGCCGCGCAACAAGAGCTTCGTCTCCTGGCATCAGGATCTCACCTATTGGGGCCTGGAGCCGGCGGACATCGTGACGGCGTGGATCGCACTGAGCGAGAGCACGTCGCAGAACGGGGCCATGCGCGTCATCCCCGGTACGCACTCGATGGAGGTGGTGCCGCACAAGGACACGTTCGCGGCCGACAACCTGCTGAGCCGCGGACAAGAGGTCAGCGTGAAGGTGGACGCGGGCAAGGCCGTCACGCTCACGCTCCAGCCCGGTGAGATGTCGCTCCACCACGTCAAGCTGATCCACGGCTCGGAGCCCAATCCGTCGGACAAACGCAGGATCGGGCTCGCGGTGCGCTACATACCGACCTATGTGCGCCAGGCCGTGGGCGCGGCCGATAGTGCAATGCTGGTGCGCGGCAGGGACGCATTCGGCCACTTCGAGCCCGAGCAGCGCCCCCTCGCCGATCTCGCGGACGCCGCAGTCGCCCACCACGCGCAGGTCACCGGCGAGAGTGCGCGCATCCTCATGCGCGGCACCGGCAGGGCCATGTAATGCTCAGCTACATCACGCGTCGCCTGGTCTTTGGTGCGCTGACGGTGGTTGGCGTGTCGATCGTGGTGTTCGTGGTGATGCGCATCCTGCCCGGAGACCCGCTCGTGGCGCTTTTCGGTCCTGAAGGCTTCACCAAGCTCACGGAGGTGGAACGCGCCAACTACATGGCTGACCTCGGCCTGAGCGACCCGCTGTGGCGGCAATACCTGAGCTGGGTCCAGGACATTGCGCGCGGCGACTTCGGCCACTCCTTCTTCCGCTCGGAGAGCGTCGCCGAGATGATCCTGCGGCGCGGGCCGCTGACAGCGCAGATCGCGCTGCTCTCGGTGGCGCTGTCGTGGCTGATCGGCATCCCCGTCGCCATCGTGAGCGCCTTGCGCCCCAACAGCGTGGCCGACAACCTCGCCCGCCTGATGAGCGTATTCTTCCTCGCCGTGCCAGGCTTCTGGCTCGGCATGCTCATCGTGCTGGGCCTCCTGTTCACGTTCGGTTATCGCGCACCCCTAACCGGGGCGTCGCTGTTCACCGATCCGTGGACCACCCTGCAGATGATCATCGGCCCTGCCATCGTGCTGGGCCTCGGTCAGGCCGCCTATATCGCCCGCATGGCCCGGTCGAGTCTGCTCGAGGTGGTGCGCGAGGACTATGTGCGCACGGCCCGGGCCAAAGGGCTCAACAATCGGCTGGTGATCGCTTTCCACGCCCTGCCCAATGCGCTGCTGCCCGTCATCACCCTCTCGGGAGTGCTGCTCGGGTTCGTGCTGGCCGGCTCGATACCGGTGGAACGCGCGTTCGGCACGCCGGGGCTCGGCAACGCCATGTTCACCGCCGTGAACGAGCGGGACGTGTTCGTGATGCAGAACCTGGTGTTCCTGTATGCCGTCGTCTTCGTCCTGCTCAACATCCTGGTCGACATCATCATCGCCTGGCTGGATCCGAGGATCAGACTGAGATGACCACCACTGCGCCCGATGTGGGCCTGACCGAGCGCCCGCTTTCGCGGCCGCTGGCCTTGCCGGCACCGCCATCGCGCTGGCGGCGGGCTGCACGTTCGTTCGGTCAATTTGTAAGGCGCTCGCCGATGTCGGCCTTCTGGGGGCTGGTTGCGCTGGCGATCGTCGTCACCGCCGTCGCCGCCCCGACGCTGGCTCCACACGATCCGCTCAGATCGAATTTCCGAGCCATGACGAAGCCGCCGAACACCAAGAACTACCTCGGCACCGATCAGATCGGCCGCGACACGCTGAGCCGCGTCATCTGGGGCAGCCGCGCGTCGCTGACGGTTGCCTTCTTCGCCGTGCTGCTCGGCACCACGTTGGGCGCCCTGTGGGGGCTCGCGTGCGGGTTCTTGGGCGGTCGCTTCGACATAGCGAGCCAGCGTGCGATCGAGTTCATGCAGTCATTCCCCGATCTCGTGCTCGCCATGGCCATCGCCATGGCGCTCGGCGCCGGCACCGGCACCGTCATTGTTGCGATCGCCATCACCCGTGTCCCCTTCGGCGGTCGCGTCGTCCGCGCGGTGGCCCTCTCGCTCAAGGAACTGCCGTTCGTGGAGGCGGCCCGCGGGCTCGGAGCCTCCAACATGCGCCTGATGTTCCGGCACATCCTGCCCCAGTGCATCGCTCCCTTCCTGATCCTGGCCACCACGCATCTAGGCGTTGCCATCATCATCGAGGCCTCGCTGGGGTTTCTCGGCGTCGGCATCCCCCCGCCGACACCGACCTGGGGCAACATGCTCTCGGACGCCCTGAACTCGGGCCTCGTGCCGCCCTGGTGGCTGGTGCTGTTCCCGGGGCTGGCCATCACCATCACAGTGCTGGCGTTCAATCTGCTCGGCGACGGCATCCGCGATCTGCTCGACCCGAGGCTGCGCGGCTCGGTGTGAGCCCAGGGGGCACCACGTCGGCTGCCGCCCGCAGTGCCCCCCGACAGCCGGAAGGCGGAATAGCCGAAAGCACGCCCGTCGGGCTGCGTCGCGGGGTCGTCCCGGTGGCATCGATCCGCGGGCAAAGCGGCTGATCAGGGTCGCTTCGCCGCCCGTGACCCTCCTCTCTTCGGCTGCTCTAGCATCGGCAAACGGCGCCGGCGGCAATTGTTTACAAGATTGTTGACAATATTGCAGATGCCTCCTTACCGTATAGAGCGGCGGCGGCGATGGGCTCTGTGGGGATGTCGGAAAAGATCGTGCAACTGCGTGAGAAGACCAAGACGCGGTCCGAGCGTCGCGGCGGGGCACGGCGACAGCAGCCCTCAACGGCGGAGGTGCTCGATACCCTGCGCCGGCGCATTGCCCGCCAGGAGATTCCGCCCGGCAGCAAGCTGCGCGAGCACGACCTTGCCGACGAGTTTGGCGTACCGCGCACGCGCATCCGCGAAGTCTTCGGCGCGCTGGAGAGCCGCGGCCTGATCGAGCGCATCCCCAACCGCGGTGCGGCCGTCATGCGGCTGGACTTCGCGCACGTCTTCCAGATGTACGACGCGCGCGAGGCGCTGGAGGGGCTCTGCGTCAGGCTCGCGACGGAGAACGTGCCGCCAGCCTCCTGGCAGGACCTGGTCGACCACTTCCAAGGGCCGATGGCAACCTTCGTACGAGAGGGAGATTTCGACGCCTTCATTGCCGGCTATGAGCAGATGCGGCAGCGTATCATCGAGGCGGCCAACAACGTGGTCGTGGCGCAGATGCTCGACAGCATCTACGAGAAGACCAACGTCATCATCCGCCGCATCATCATCCTGCCGGCCAGGGCCGAGGTCGGGCTCGGGCAGCACCAGGCCGTCCTTGCCGCCATGCGGCGCGGGGAAGCGGCCGAGGCCGAGCGGCTGAAGCGGCTGAACCTCCGGAGCGCGAAGGAAACTCTGATGCGCTACCGCAACTACGTGCTGTGAGCGGGCAGAGCGCGATGGCATCGGCAGAGCTTGCGCGCGGCCCTTTGACGGGCGTCCGGGTCCTGGAGATGGGCTCGACGGTCGCCGGCCCGTTCTGCGGACGTCTGCTCGCCGACTTCGGCGCCGAGGTCATCAAGATCGAGCCGGCCGAGGGCGATCCGGTGCGTACGATGGGCAAGCAGTTCAACGGCAAGTCCCTGTACGCGGCCAGCATCCTGCGCAACAAGCAGCTCGTATCGATCGACCTGCGCCAGCCGGAGGGCTGCGACATCGCGCGCGAGATCGCGCTCTCCTGCGACGTCGTGGTGGAGAATTTCAAGCCGGGCACGCTCGAAGGCTGGGGCCTGGGCTGGAGCGAGCTTTCACGCGCCAATCCGCGCATCGTCATGGTGCGCATCTCGGGTTTCGGCCAGGATGGCCCTTACGCCTCGCGGCCGGGGTACGGCGTCATTTGCGAGGCCATCAGCGGTCTGCGGCATCTGACCGGCGACCCCGACCGGCCGCCCTCGCGCGTCGCGGTGTCGATGACGGACTACATCACCGGCCTGCACGGAGCGTTCGGCGCGGTGATGGCCCTGATGGCGCGGGCGACGACGGGGCGCGGGCAGTACATCGATGCCGCCCTCTACGAATGCGCGTTCAACTTCATGGAGCCGTGGATCCCGGCCTACGAGAAGCTCGGGCACGTCGCCAATCGTACGGGGTCGCGTCTCGCCGAGAGTACGCCGAACAACCTCTACCCGACCGCGGACGGCGACTTCATCCACATCACGGCCATTGCCGACACGTTGTTTCGCCGCCTGGCAAAGGCGATGGGCCAGCCCGAGCTGGCGCAGGACCGCCGCTTCGCCAATGCGCTGGAGCGCAATCGCAGCAGCGACAGCCTCGACCATATCATCTCGCAATGGACGCTGACGCAGCCGCTCGCCGAGATCGAGCGCAGGCTCGAGGCGGCAGGCGTGCCCGCGACCCGCATCTACACGATCGCCGACATCTTCAGGGATCCGCACTACGGCGCGCGGCGATCGATCGTCGCGGCTCCCGACAAGGAGCTGGGCACGGTGGCGATGGCCGGCGTGGTGCCGAGGCTTTCGGCGACGCCGGGCGAGATTCGCCACGCGGGACGTGCCGTCGGCGAGGATACGCGCGCCGTGCTGACGGCGTTGCTGGGCTATGGCTCCGACACGATCTCGGGCCTCGAGCGTCGCGGGGTGATCGCGTGCGCGGCTGGGGCGGGGTGAGCGGCATCAGGTGGAAGGGTAAGCGTTGCATCCATGGTAAGGCGTCAACAGTCGAGTCCCGAAGCCGCGGAGGCGGAGCCTCGCGGCGATGTCGCGCGCGAGCTGGGGCGGCGCCGCGACCGCGCGCTCGCCATGGGAGGGCCGGAGCGGCTGGCGCGGCGCCGCGCGCAAGGCCTGCTCGATGCGCGCGAGCGGCTCGGCAAGCTGCTCGACCCCGACAGCTTCATGGAGTCGGGGCTGCTGGCCACGTCCAGCTCGCGTCCCGAGGACCGCGACCGTACGCCCGCGGACGGCAAGATCGCCGGCTTCGGGCGCATCGATGGCCGCGAGGTCGCCGTCGTCTCCAACGACTTCACGGTGATGGGCGCGTCGTCGTCTTCGACCAACGGCCGCAAGATCGCGCACATGAAGCGGGTGGCCACATCGCGTGGGCTGCCTCTCGTCTTCCTCGGGGAGTCCTCCGGCGCGCGCATGCCCGACCACATGGGCTCGCGCGGGATGGGCTCTCTGCTCGGCAACGATCCCACGCAATACGTGCGCAACCGCGAGACGCCGTGGGCGTCCGCCACGCTTGGCCTCTCGTACGGCTCGTCGAGCTGGTATGCGGTCCTCTCGGATTTCTGCGTGATCCGCAAGGGCGCCGTGCTGGCGGTGTCGAGCTCGCTGCTGGCCTCCATGGCGCTCGGCGAGCAGGTCGACCCGCAGGAGCTCGGCGGCTGGCGGGTGCACGCGGAGACGACAGGCTTCGCCGATCTCGTAGTGGCCACCGACGAGGAGGCTCTTGAGGCCATCCGCACGTTCCTCTCCTACCTGCCCTCGCATGCCAACGAGACGCCGCCCGAGCGGCCGGTGCCGCCGGGCTCGGGCGAGGAGATGGGCGGCATCGTCAAGCTGCTGCCGCCCAAGCGAACCCAGGTCTACGACGTCCGCCACATCGTGCGCGCGATCATCGACAAGGACAGCCTGTTCGAGCTCAAGGCGCGCTTCGGCAAGGTGGCGGTCACCGCGCTGTCGCGCATCGGCGGGCGCACGGTCGGCATCATCGCCAACAACCCGCTGGTGAAAGGCGGCGCACTCGACACGGAGGCCTGCGAGAAGATCACGAGCTTCCTGGTGCTGTGCGACAGCTTCAACATTCCCGTTGTGCTGTTTGTCGACACGCCGGGCTTTGCCATCGGCACCGAGGCCGAGCGCAAGCGCGCGCCCGGCAAGATCATGAACTTCATGCACGCGCTGCAGATGTTCTCGATGCCCAAGATTTCCGTGATCCTGCGCAAGAGCTACGGCCAGGCCTATCTCAACATGGGCGGCGGGCGGAACTCCGACGAAGTGGCCGCATGGCCGACCGCGGAGGTCTCGTTCATGGACCCGAGTTTCGCCGTCAGGGTCGTGCACGGCCTCTCGCCCGGGGAGCCGGGCTACGACGCAGCCTTCCAGCAGATGAACAAGGACAGCGAGCCCTGGGACATAGCGGGCATCTATGCCGTGCAGTCGATCATCGAACCGCACGCGACTCGGGACTACCTGATCCGCATGCTCGAGGTGCATCGGCTCCGGCCCACTGGCGGCATCGGCCAACACCTCATGCGGAGCTGGCCGACCAGCACCTGATTTGAGCCACGCAGGCAGAGCGAGGGAAACGCGCGAGATGGCCAGGATCGAGGTCAAAACCGAGGTGATGGGGCTGGTGGCGCAGATCGACAGCAAGGTCGGCGACCGCATCGAGGCGGGCGGCACGGTGATGTTCATCGAGTCGATGAAGATGCAGATTCCCGTGCTCGTCGAGGAGGATGCGACCCTGCGACAGATCCTGGTGGCCGTCGGCGACGTGGTGTCGGAGGGCCAAGTCGTGGCGGTGGTGGAAGGCTAGCGCCGCCGGGCCCGGCAACGACGGGGATCGAGCGCTGTCCGCGCCGATCTGCTCCTGTACGACAGGCCTCGGGTAGAAGGGGCGCCTGTTGCCAGCCGCGAAGGTTCGCGCGAAGGTGGCGCAACAAGGGTCCAGATTGGGAGGAATACCCATGCGCGCCGCCGTGCTGACCGAAGTCAACAAGCCGCTGCAGATCCTGGACCTCGAGCAGGAAGGCCCGAAGGCCGGCGAAGTTCGGGTGCAGGTGAAGGCCGCCGGCGTGTGCATGAGCGACTGGCATGTCATGAACGGCGACTGGCCGCTGCCGCTGCCGATGGTGCTGGGCCACGAAGCCGCCGGCGTCGTCGCCGAGCTGGGTCCCGGCGTCGCCAACGTCAAGAAGGGCGACCACGTCATCTTCTCGTTCCGGCCGCACTGCGGGCATTGCCGCTACTGCTCGACCGGGCGCACGGTGCTCTGCTCCGGCCACAACGACACGCCGCGCTGGCGCATGCACGACGGCACCGCGCGCGTGAAGCTCAATGGCGAGCCGGTCAACCAGATGGCGCGCATCGGCACGTTCTCCGAATACGTGGTCTGCCCCGCCGAGCAGGTGGTCACCGTGCGCAAGGATCTGCCGTGGACGCATGCCGCCATCATCGGCTGCAGCGTGGCGACCGGCGTTGGAGCCGTGATCCGCCACGCCAACGTCGAGGCCGGCTCCAGCGTGCTGGTGGTGGGCTGCGGCGGCGTGGGGCTCAACGTGGTGCAGGGCGCCAAGCTCGCGGGCGCCAAGACCATCATCGCCTGCGATCTGCTCGACAACAAACTGAAGTATGCCAAGGAGTTCGGCGCCACCCACACCATCAACGCCAAGACCGAGGACGTGGTGAAGCGCGTGCAGGAGCTGACCGACGGGTTCGGCGCCGACTATGCCTTCGACGCCATCGGCGGCGAGAAGACGGCGGCGCTGGTGGTGGACGCCATCGCGCCGGGCGGCCATGCCGTGCTCGTCGGCATCCCGGCGTTCTCCGCGCGCGCGCCGGTCTCTCCCTCGGCCATGGTCTACGGCGAGAAGAAGCTCACCGGCACCTACTACGGCTCGATCCGGCCGGCGATCGACTTCGCCGTGCTCGCCGACCTCGACATGGCCAAGCGCATCGACCTCGACAGCCTGATCAGCCGCACCTACAAGTTCGACGAGATCAACGAGGGCTTCAGGCTGATGATGTCCGGCGGCGTTGCCCGCGGCGTGATCGAGTTCAAGTGACATTCCCTCTCCCCGTCTTCACGGGAGAGGTGGCGAGGGGCGCTTGTGGATTCCGCACCCGGACCTCTCCCGCAACGTCGAGGAAGGTGGCAACGTGGACCCCGTCCAAGCTCAAGACCGTCCGCCTGCAGCTGCCGGCCAAGACGCGAGGACCTGGCCGCGCTGGAGATCGGCACCGTGGTCTACCTCACCGGCCGCGTCTACACGGCGCGCGAGGGCGTCTACAAGAAGGCGGTGGAGGACGGCGCCGGGCTGCCCGCCACGCCCGAAGCTCTGGGCTCCGCCAACTTCCATTGCTCGCCGGCCGCCACCTTGAACCCCGACGGCAGCGCCACCGTCGGCGCCGTCACCGCCACCGCCTCGTTCCGCTTCGCCAAGTGGCTCGACGGCTGGTTCGCCCTCTCACGCTGCAACATCATCATCGGCAAGGGCGGCATGACCAGCGAGATCTACAAGCGCTCGTTCGTGCCCAACAACGCCGTCTATCTGACCACCGTCGGCTACGGCACCGGCGCGCTGCTCGGGCGCGGCATCAGGCGCGTGGCGGCCACCTACTGGATCGAGGAGCTGGGCCTGGCGCAGGGCATCTGGGTGCTGGAGGTGGAGAACTTCGGCCCCTTCATCGCCGACAGCGATCTGGCGGGCAACTCGCTGTTCGAGCGCGAGAACGCCAAGATCGCACCCAACATCGAGAAGCTCTACGCGGGCAGCAAGCCCGCCATCATGCGCCGCTACGGCGAGACCGACGACAAGACCGACGAGGTGATCTGACCAAGCGGCGCGGACGAGCGCACTGGCCAAGAACGACGCAATCCCCGCACCTCTCGCGTGTGCGATGCTGTGCCCACCTCGGCTCAACGAGGGGCGCCATCGCGAGGCGTCTCGACGGCGCGGGCCGAGGACCGCAACGAGGGCCCGGCCGCAGCCGGGTCCCAGGGCATCCGAGGCCGGTTGGGTTACTCGCCGGAGCCGTTCCCTGGAGCCTCGGTGCGGTGCGGAGCGCTGGTGCCAGCCTCCACTGCCGACTACCAAGAGCCAGGCGCCAGCGCCCCGCTCCCTCGTGCTCCTCAAACCCTCGGGGTGGCAAGCCCGCGAGAAGCAATGCGTTGTCGCGGCCCGAGCGAATCGTCAGTCTTCGAACTTGAACGAGATCTTCAGCCGCACGCGGTAGGCTTCCACCTTGCCGTCCGAGATGGTGACGTCCTGCTCGCACACCTCGGCGACGCGCAGGTCCCGCAGCGTCGAGGAGGCGCGCTCGACGGCTGCGGCCGCGGCTTTCTCCCAGGACGTGGGGCTGGTGCCGACGATCTCGATGATCTTGTAGACGCTTTCTGCCATGGTCGTTCTCCTCTTGCACTGCAACAGGATGGAGGGCAGGCGCACAAATGGGCAAAGCAAGCCCAAGCAACTCTATAAGTTGGCTGCGGGAGTTGGCAAATCTCTTCCGCAAGCGTGATCCATCTGCTGCAGCCGTCAGGTCCTGACGGAGGCGCCTTCGGGCGCGATGCCTTGCGTCGCCGGTCGGCCGATATCGACCAGCGCGGCAACGCAGGCCGCGCCACCCAAAGGGCAGCGACGAACGACAACAGCGGATCAGGGCTCGCGCCGTGCCTCGAGGCTGCGCTCGCCTGCAGACTTGGCCTGCGCGACGCCATTGGCTGCATCGCCGCGGAGGCGGACGTAGACCTCACGTAAGATCTCGTCTGCCCGGCCTCGGTGCGGCGGCGGACAGCCGCCACCACCGCACCGGGCTCGGTTTCGCGCGTCCGCCAACGCTGGGGGGCCGACCTGGAGGCCGCGCAAAGTCGGTCGACGCTATCGGCAGGTGCGCCAGCGGCGGCAATGTCGGCGGCCATGATGCCACCAGCATCTGCGATGCCAACGGCAGTGGTGCCTCCAGCGCCGCCACCTGGCCTCTTGTACGAGCGATTGCGCTTGTGGGAGGAGCTCGAGCGTCCCCAATCGGCCGGCAGCCAAACCTGCCTTGGCCGGCGAGGCGACGATCGGGACGACCAATACGCCGAGCATGATCACCAGCATTCGTGCGATTTGCTTCATGATTTCCTCTCAGAAGACTTTGGGGCTTCTTGTCTCCGAGCAATGGCGAGATGGCCAGAGCATGTGGTGGCCACGCCTCAGCCTATGCCCGTCCGGCGCGTCAGCGATCCTGACGGACGCGGGTCGGGCGCGAAATTGGGAATACTACCTAGAGGAGCGACCTGCTAACGCTTGCTTCCCGCGTTTGACAGCGGCGAGGACCTTATGGGGGTCGGCGGTCAGACGAACGGCTTGGGATCGGCGTTGGTCTCGGCGAGGAAGCGGTTGACGGCAGCCTGCAGCTCGGGGAGGGATCGGAACACGCCCCTCTTGAGGCGCCGCCTGGTGAGCTTGGCGAAGAAGCCTTCCACGGCGTTGAGCCAGGATGCACTCGTGGGGGTAAAGTGGAACGTCCAACGGTGTCAATCGGCGCGCAAAAGTGACCCGGCGGGTCAATTTTCCACGCCGAAGCACATCTTGACCGCATCGAGCAACTCGACACCGAGCTTGCGGTTCATGGCATTGAGGACGTCCGGCCTGTTGAGCGTGAGGATGCCGACACCGTCCCCGCGATCCACCAAGATATGCTCGTATGTCATCGACTGGCTCCTCCAGCGGTCCTTGGGACCGGTTTTCCCTCAACAATTACCGGCCGATCGACCGATGGTCTTCCTGGCGCGTGGATCAGCGATCTCGGTAGGCCTTTCTGAGGCGCGGGAGGCGGTGGAGGCGATGGTCAGGCAGGGGTCCGCTTGATCGGGGTGAATGCCGCAACGCGCCAGTCATGCCGCGATCGCTATCGCCTCCTGCAAAAAGCGGTGGTTCGGGACGCTTCCCGGCCGCGTGGCCAGACGCTCGTGCGCTAACGAGAGGGCGATGTCGCGTTGCCCCGCACGCACGGCAGCCTCGGCAAGCGTCCAGTCGATCACGTCGCGTTGCGCCTTGCTTCCGCCCATCTTCCACAGGTCGAAGCGAGCCGGCAGCAAGTGCTCAATTGCCTGCGCATACGCGCCATGGTGGAAGGCCGTCAGTCCTTCAACGACGGGCAGGCCAATATCACGATAGATCGCTCCCAACTCAGTACCGTCAGCCGCGGTCTCGCGCATCGCCTTGAGCCGGCGATCGAATGCAGCGATGTGACCAGCCCGCAGCTCTGACATGGCGGCGTGGATATCGGGGAAGACGTAGAGCTTGCCGTCTGCATGACCCTCCCACTTCGACGCGAGGTGTTGCCATCGGTCGCCGAGCTCGCATCCCAGCATGTCCAGCCGCCACAGCAGGGCTGCACCATTGCAGATGCTCATGCTGGCCGGGCGCATCGTCGAAAGGATCGGCCCATCGTAAATCTGAAGAGCGGCTTCGTACTCGCCGAGCTCGATATGAAATAGCGATTTGTGCCACCAGATGTGCACTCGATTGAGATTGTCCTTCGACGACCAGAAGGGTTCGCGTTCCTCCATCCAGGCGAGCCCATCCTTCGGGCGGCCCATCATCTCCATGACGTGAGAGACGCAATGGTGCGGCCAGTAGCCGAACGGCTCGAGCTCGGCGGCCGCGCGTGCAGTGTCTTCCGCGCGCGTGTACTCGCCGGCCTCCTCCAGCCCGAAGCCGTAGAACGACTGCATGATTCCGTAGCTCTCTTGAGCCTTGGACCAGCGCGGCAGCGCGCGGGCCGACCGGTCGCGAGCCCAGGGGAAACGCCCGAGATGCCCATCCATCTGCAGCGCCGCCATATGAGCGACGAGGTCGAATGGATGGCTCATTAGGTGTCGATCGAGGATTGCGACCGCCGAAGCTCGATGTCCTACCACCGCATGCGAGAGGGCGGCGAGGTGGGTTCGCTCCCGCTCGTTCATCGGTAGGTCCCGGGCCGTATTCAGCAGGGCGCGAGCCGAGACCGCCATCTGGGGGTCATTGGCAAGTACGAGCGGCCACGCCTTCCCGAGATAGGCCATGACCAACTCGGGCGAAGCCTTTAGGGCGGCGTCATAGAGACCCGAGGCGTCACCATAGATCAGTGTGAAGGCGCGTACCGCGCTGTCGAAGTAACCGACCGATTTCAGTCGTTGCTCCCGACAGCTCATGTCCCTGGGCATCCCGCATCCTGGGTCGCTCCTAACGCGCACGGGAGTAATGCTTCACTCAGACAATCGCATATTCGCCGAGCCGGTCAATCGGGCGGCCGCTTGGGTGGGAGCCGTCTCATGGTCCTCTCATATGTAGCGCAAAGGCCGGCGCGCCGCGCTCTGCGGCGGACAGCACGTCAGCAAGCTGGGGGTGCGTGGGCCTGGGTGGGCGCGAGCAAGGACGCCCACACGAAGTGCGCCACACGGCCAGTAGTGCGCCACACGGCGGGGACTTGGCTCATTTGGACGGTGTCGATGCTTTCGAGGCGGCCGGCCGAGACCTTGCTTGAGGTCTATGACCACCACCATCCTGTGTTTCAGAAGAAAGCTGACGGCGCTACCGGCCGTCGATCTCGAGCCGCGATGGTTAGGATGCACAAGGCCATTGCATGTGGCTAAAACGAGAGGGCAGACGTGGACGATTGTCGCACACGATCGTCGCCGGTAGAGTATCGACCGACAGTTGATGGTTCTCTAACTCTGGATACCGATCGTTGATCCCGATGAACCTCGAGTTCGTTGCCATCGTCGGCATCGGGGCGACACGCCCCGTCCGTCGATCGGAGA
The DNA here is from genome assembly GCA_963738065.1 of uncultured Alphaproteobacteria bacterium. Classification (GTDB taxonomy): domain Bacteria; phylum Pseudomonadota; class Alphaproteobacteria; order Rhizobiales; family Hyphomicrobiaceae; genus AWTP1-13. The sequence continues at coordinate 39,711 of CAVTVO010000005.1, read as the reverse complement.
AAGGAATCCGTGCACTTGTAGTCGAGGCCATAGAGGCGGCGCTCGATGACGCCGGCGTCGCACCGGGCCAGATCGATGGCATTCTCACCGACGGCTCGATAATGCCGACCACCGTACCACGCGATTACATCGCTGCTCAGTTCGGCATCGATCGTCGATTCGACGGTGGGATGTCGTACGGCGGCGCGGGCTCTGCCATTGCGCCGCAATTGGCCCAACTTGCTATCGCGAGTCGGCAGGCAAAGTACGTGCTCTACTACTTCGGGGTCGATTGGGGGACGCGTGCATCCGGACCCTACGGTTTCCACGATCTATATCCCGCGAAAATTGCGTTCGAAAAGCCCTATGGCTTCACGGGGCAGGCGACCTACTTCGCATTGTGGGCGCGCCGCTACATGCACGAGTTCGGTCTCGCTGAGCATGATCTTGCGACGATTGCCGTCACCCAGCGCGAGAACGCCCGCCTGCACCCATTCTCGCAAATGACCGAGCCAATGACCTTCGATGACTATTTCGCGTCACGCATGGTCTCGGTGCCTTTGCGCGTGCCGGACTGCTGTCTCATCACGGACGGTGCGTGCGCGTACGTCGTGACGAGCGTCGAGCGTGCGCGTGATCTCAAGAAAGCACCTGTGCGTGTGCTCGGCACAGGCTTCGGCAGTGAGCCTGTAAGTGGCGACGACTGCTTCACGCAGCCTGGCGGGATGATGCGTATCCCGGGAGCACGGCTCGCCGCCGATCGTGCATTGGCCCAGGCGGGCATCGAGCGCGACGACGTCGATTTCGCCGAGCTCTACGACTGCTTCACCATATCCTGCCTTCTTCAGATCGAGGACCTTGGTTTTTGCGCGCGCGGCGAGGGGCCCGATTTTATCCGCGAGAAGGGGATAGGCGTCGGCGGCGAGCTGCCGATAAATACGCATGGGGGGCTGCTATCGCACAGCTATCTGCTAGGCGTCGAGCATGTGCTGGAGGCGGTCCGGCAATTGCGTGGCGAAGCGGGTGCGGCGCAAGTTGAGGACGCGAGAGTTGGGCTCGTCGGCGGCCTCTCCAATCCCGATTACGGTGTGTTGCTGCTCGGCAGGGACAGCTGATGGCAGATAGCGGGATGCCGCCGGAGTTTGAGGGTTTCTTGGAAGCGGCACGCAAGGGCAAGATCGCATTCCCGCACTGCGGTGTTTGCAGCCGATTTCACTGGTATCCGATGCCGCGCTGCCCCCACTGTCGGAGTCATCAGTTGGCTTGGCAGCCCATCGCCGGCCAAGGCGAAATCTTTAGCTTCACCGAGGTGCGTCATGCCTTCGACAAGCGCCGACGTGATCAACTGCCCTATGTGGTCGGGCTTGTCACATTCGTCGATGCGCCGGGCGTGCGGCTCATCACCAACATCATCGATGCGTCGCCGGCAGACCTGCGTATCGGGCAAAAGGTGGAACCTGTCTTTCCGTCGCACGGAGCCGAGCCTATCCTCGTGCACTTCCGCCTTTCGATGAGCGAGCAGGATTTTGCATGACCGTTCCCATGGATGCGGCGACTTTCTGGCTCGGCCTTGCTGATACGGCTGCGACGAGTTCGGAACTTTCCTGCCTCTTGGTCCCGCCACGTGCGTCACGAGGCTATGTCCCAGAAGGCCTGCTGTGGAACTACGGTGAAGTTGCCGACCGTACGACGCGGCTCATCGAGCGCTATGCGGCGGCGGGCTACGGCCATGGGCACCGGGTCTCGCTGCTACTCGAGAACCGTCCCGAGTTCATGCTGCACTTCCTAGCCCTCAACGCGCTGGGCTGCTGGGTCATCCCGCTGAACCCGGATTTCCGCCAAGACGATCTTGCCTACGTTCTCGGCCACTCTGAGGTCGACCTCATCGTATCGCTTGGCCAGCACACCCCCTTGCTCCAAGCTGCCGTGGGCGCGCTTGGGCGCCATATTCCTATCGTCGATGTTGCCCAGTTCGCAGAGACGCTATCGCGAGTATCGCGTCCGGCGCTCGCGAGTGCGCCAGGCCGGGATTCCGAAAGCGTGCTGATGTACACCTCCGGCACTACGGGGATGCCGAAGGGTTGTATCATTACGAACGAGTATTTCTTCTTTGCTGCCGAACGCTACTTGAGCGCGGGCGGCACCATGACAATCGAACATGGCGCCGAGCGCCTCTACAATCCGCTGCCGCTCTTCTATGCCAACGGACTCGCCATAGCCAATCCAGCGATGATCCTGTCGCGCAACTGCATGATCTTTCCGGATCGGTTCCATCCCTCGAGCTGGTGGGAGGATCTCGTGACGAGCGAGGCGACGATGGTCCATTATCTCGGGATCATACCGCCAGTGCTGATGGCGCGGCCCGAGGAGCCGGCCGAGCGCCGGCACAAGGTGCGCTTCGGCATCGGCGCTGGTGTCGATCCCGCGCTACGCGTCGCGTTCGAAAAGCGTTTCGGCCTTACGTTGGTCGAGATCTACGGCATGTCGGAGATCGGCATCTGCTCGTTTGATGTCAGCGCAGAGCGAGACGGCAAGACGCGGTCGATCGGGCGTACCATGCCAGGCATGGAATACCGGCTGATCGATGACGACGGCGCTCTGCAGCCGGTCGGCACGCCGGGCGAACTCGTCGTGCGCCGCGCGGGACCTGATCCAAGGCGCGGACTGCTCAAGGAGTATTTCCGAGATCCCGGAACGACAGCCGCGATGTGGAAGGACGGCTGGTTCCACACGGGTGACATACTCGTCGAGACGCCGGCTGGCCTCGTCTTCGTCGACCGCAAGAAACACATGGTCCGCCGAAGTGGGCAGAACATTTCGGCGGGAGAGGTCGAGGCAACGCTTCGCGCTCATCCTGCGGTCCGCGAGGTTGCCATCATTCCCGTGGAGGACGAGCTGCGAGATGAGGAGGTGTTCGCCTGCGTCGTGGTTTGGGAGGGGCAGGCAGCGTCGCGTGAGCTTGCCGATGCGCTGGTCCGGTTCTCGCTCGAGCGGCTTGCCTACTTCAAAGTGCCGGGATGGGTGGCATTCCTCGACAGTCTGCCAACAACCTATTCCCAGAAATTGCGCAAGGGTGCGATTTTCGGCGATGCTGATCCACGTCAGCATGCAATGGCCTGCGACCTCCGGTTTATCAAGCAATCTCGAGGCAAGGATTTCGATGTCGAAGGAAGCGCGCTAGCGCGCGCCCGCTGACCACACCTGGAGATCATCCTGCGGGCCGATTTTGGCTTCGCCCGCGACGACCTGGTGACGTGGTGCGAGGACAACGGCGTCGACTACATCTTCGGGCTGGCCAGGAACGAGCGCCTGGTGAAGGCGATCCGCCGCCAGCTGGCTCAGGCCCGCCGCGAGAGCCGTCGCACCAGGCACGCCCCGCGCCGCTTCAAGATCCTGGAGGACTGGCAAACGCGGGATAGCTGGTCGCTGCCGCGCCGGGTGATCGCCAAAGCCGAGTGGACGCAAGGCGAGGCCAATCCGCGCTTCCTCGTCACCTCGCTCAACTGGACCGACGACGCGCGCTATCTCTACGAGGACCTCTATTGTGCGCGCGGCGACATGGAGAACCGCATCAAGGAGTGTCAGACCGACATGTTCGCGGGCCGCACCAGCGTCCCCACTGGGGCGCCCGCAAGATCCGCGAGCTGCTGATCAGGCGGCTCGCCGGCGACGTGCGCATCCCTGCACAAAGCACCGTCCATGCCGTGCTCGATCGCCATGGCCTTGTGAAGCGCCAAAACGCGGCGTAACAAGGCCATGGGCACAACGCTGGCTGACGTTGCTCTCCCCAACGCGCTGTGGTGCGCCGACTTCAAGGGCGAGTTCCGCCTCGGCGACCGCGAGTACTGTTACCCCCTGACCGTCACAGACCAAGCCTCCCGCTTCATTCTCATGTGCGAAGCCCTGCAATCGACCCGCGAGGATGGCGCCTTCGCCACATTCCAGCGCCTGTTCCAGGAGCGCGGGCTGCCCGACGCCATCCGCACCGACAACGGCCTGCCCTTCGCTTCCCCCAACGGCCTCTACAATCTCTCCAGGCTCTCCGTCTGGTGGCTCCGCCTCGGCATCGCATCGAGCGCATCAAGCCGGAAGCCACCAGAACGGCCCATCGAGCGCATGCATCTCACCTTGAAGACAGAGACCACCAGGCCACCCGGCATGAACAGCCTGCAGCAGCAGGCCCGCTCCGACGATTTCGTCCGCGAGTTCAACCACCACAGGCCCCACGAGGCCCTCGCCATGATGACCCAAGCCGAGATCTATCGAACCGCCACGCGCAGCTACCGCGGCCTGCCGGAGATCGAATATCCCCTCCACGACCGCGACGCCCTCGTCACAGCCTGCGGCCGCATCTGCATGCACAGGAAGAAGATCAACATCTCAACTGTCATGGCCGGCCAAAGGCTCGGGCTCAAGGAGGTCGACGACGGCATCTGGGTCGTGACATTTCATGGCCTACGACCTGGGATATATCGACTTGGAACAGAAAACACTGCAACCTATCCACAACCCGTTCGGCACACGGCTGTCACCTATGTCTTGGGTGCAATCCGTCACCCATGTCTCCGGGCTGGACAAGGGGAACATGGCGGAGAGGGCGGGATTTCGAACCCGCGATACCCTTGCGAGTATGCCGCATTTCGAGTGCGGTGCTTTCAACCACTCAGCCACCTCTCCAGGGGCCCTATCTGCGGGCATTCTATGCGAAATCGTCTGCCTCGATATCTTCTCCGGTGACCATCAGGTGACTATCAATGGTTTCTGACCCGCGTTTGAGCCCATCGCCGCGTGGCTGCAGATCAGCTAGGGCTCCGATCGCGGGCGAGGGGTGATAGCAACCGTTACCTGGCGATGCAAGCGGCGGGGAAGGCGGCAGGATGACCGACGATGACGGCGTTTAGTGGGCTTGGGCTCGTGCAATCGCTTGCGAAGACGATGCGCTGCAGGCCAAGTACTCGGGATACAAGCGCATGGCTGAACTCGACGCCGCTTCGCCAAAGCAGGCCCTGCCGCTGTCCCGTGGATGTCTAAGACCGGCACCAACGAGAGAGCCGAACCGCTGACCCAATTCGAGCTTGAGGCGCCATGTGAGCGGTGGTGCGCCGCGTTCGGGCTGCTGCCGCCGATGGGCGAGCCTCCGGGGGGAACTGTTGCGCAAGACCCGCGGAGACATTGAAGGCGTGTCGCGGCTCGTGGTCGATTTGATCGGGGCGCTTGGCAAAAAGGAGCGAGTAGAAGGCTCTCTGCCGCTCGAACCCGCTCGGCGGCGTGACCCGCCGGACGATCCCGAACTCCGATAAGCCGTCCACACGTGCGGCATTGACACGGTCGTCGGGGACGGCCGTCGACGGCGGCGCGACGCGTTGGCTCGGCCGCGACCTTTGCTTTAGGTTCTTTCGCTAGCCGCGGCCCAAGCCGTTTTTTGCGAGAAATGCGAGGTGCGCCGTGAATGAGATGCCGCAATCCGCTCAGGCGGAGCCATTGTTCAATCCGTTGTCGCCCGCCGTCATTGCCGATCCCTATCCGCACTACCATCGCCTGCGCCGCCTCGATCCCGTTCACCGCTCCCCGCTCGGGTTCGTGGTGGTGAGCCGCCACGCCGACGTCTCCCAGATCCTGCGCGACAAGCGCTTCGGCAAGGACTTCGTCGGCCGCATGACGCGCCGCTTCGGCGCGGAGGCGTTGGAGGAGCCCGTCTACCGCAGCATGCGGCATTGGATGCTGCAGCAGGACCCGCCCGACCACACGCGCCTGCGCGGCCTGGTTGTGAAGGCCTTCACCGCGCGTCGGGTCGAGGACATGCGCCCGCGCATCCAGCAGATCGTCGATGCGGCGCTGGACCGCGTCGCGCCGCAGGGCCGCATGGACCTGATCGCCGACTTTGCCTTCCGTCTGCCGGTCATCGTCATCTGCGAGATGTTGGGCATCCCCAAGGAAGAGCACGAGATGTTCTTACTGGGCGCACGCGCCAGCGGCCGGCTGCTCGATCCCGTCCCGCTCTCGCGCGCCGAGATCGACGCGGCCAACGCCGGCAATCTGGCCTCCGCCGAATATTTTCGCTCGCTGTTCGAGCTGCGCCGGCGCCAACCGGGCGATGACCTCACCAGTGAGCTCGTGCAGGCAGAGGATGAAGGGGCCAAGCTCTCCAACGAAGAGCTGACCGCCAACATCATCCTGCTGTTCGGGGCCGGGCACGAGACCACCGTCAACCTGATCGGCAACGGCCTCCTGGCGCTCCACCGCAATCTGCGCGAGCTGCTGCGGCTGCAGAACGACCCCTCGCTCGTCCCCAACGCCATCGAGGAGCTGCTGCGCTACAATTCCTCGGTTCAGCTCTCGGGGCGCGCGGCGTTGGAGGACGTCGAGATCGGTGGCGTCCCCGTGGCCAAGGGCGAGTCGGTGCTGTGCCTGCTGGGTGCCGCCAACCGCGATCCCGCCGCCTATCTCGACCCCGACCGGCTCGACGTCACGCGACCCAACATCCGCCCCCTGTCATTCGGCGGCGGCATCCATTTCTGCCTCGGGGCGCAGCTCGCCCGCATCGAGGCCGAGGTCGCGATTGCAACGCTGCTGCGTCGTCTGCCCAAGCTGAAGCTCGACGATGCCGATCACCCGGACTGGCGCCAGACGTTCGTGCTGCGCGGGCTGAACCGCCTGCCGGCGAGCTGGTGAGCGTGCCCATGGCCTCCTTCAAGACCATCCGCACCCGCGCCGCCAAGCGCAAAGGTGGCGAGGCGAAGCTGGCGGCCCTGCTGCCCAAGCCCACCAATGCAAAGGCGCTGGCCAAGCTCGGCGACGACCGCGTGCTGGCGGAGATGGCCAAGCGCGTATTCTCTGCGGGCTTCGTATGGAGCGTCATCGAGCAGAAATGGTCGGGCTTCGAGGCTGCCTTCCTTGGCTTTGACCCCAAACGCCTCCTCTTCCAGCCCGACGAGTTCTGGGAAGGCCTGGCCAGCGACAAGCGCATCGTGCGCAATCCCCAGAAGATCAAGGCCGTGCGCGACAATGCCAAGTTCGTGGCCGACGTCGCCCGCGACCACGGCAGTTTCGGAAAATTCCTGGCTGAGTGGCCGGCCGACGACCAGGTCGGTCTGCTCGAGCTGATGGGCAAACGCGGCTCCAGGCTCGGCGGCCGTACGGGGCAATACTTCCTGCGCTTCATCGGCAAGGATTGCTTCGTCACCTCGCCCGACGTGGTGGCCTGCCTGCGCGATGCCGGCCTCGACATCGCCGAGACCCCGAGCTCCAAGAAGGACCTGCGCAAAGTTCAGGACCAGTTCAATGCCTGGGCCAAGGAGACCAGCCTGCCGCTGACCCACCTCTCGCGCATCTGCGCCCTGTCGGTCGGCGAGAACTATGACACCGACACCCTGTTGCGCCGCGGCGCGGCCATGGAGGAATAGGCAGAACGCCGCCCCGCCGTTGACCGACCTGCGCGCGCTCGAGGCCTCGCGTTTGGCGTATCTGGCGGCGCCGGAAACGCACGTTCTATCGCTGTCCTTTCTGGGCTGCTAGAGCGAGATCGTTTCTGATCGAGGCGCTTCGCTTCGATCATGGAACGTGAATCTTGCTCTATAGCTTGGGAAGAGAGCAGGATTCACGCTTTGGTCTCGACATCTCGGTTGAGGTGAGGTGATTCCATCCGAAGCGATCCTGCTCTAGGCTCGCTTGCCGCTCGGCGAGGAGATCGCAGCATGGGTGAACTCACGTTTGGATTCCAGGCAGCCGCCGCAGGTGCGGACGGCGAATCCGATCACCAGCTTTATCGTGAGCTCATGGAGGATTGTGCCCTGGGCCAGAGGCTCGGCTATGACGCGGCCTGGCTGCTCGAGCATCACTTCAGCGACTACTACCCGACACCCAGCCCGCTGCTCATGATGGCGCACATAGCGGCCAGGTTTCCCGACTTGTCGCTCGGCACGTCCGTCCTGGTTCTGCCCTGGTATCACCCGTTGCGCCTGGCCGAAGAGATCGCAATGCTCAACAGCCTGACGCGGGGCCGGCTGCACCTGGGCATCGGACGCGGCACGGCCAAGATGGAATACGACGCCTACAATGTGGACATGAACGAAGGACGCGCGCGTTTCGCGGAGGTATTCCAGATCGTGAAGAAGGGTCTATCGGGAGGGCCCTTCACTCATGACGGCCAGTTCTGGAAGATCGAAAAGCCGATCCGCCTGCGTCCCGAGCCCGTCGACAAGCCCGTGCATTTCTACGGGGCCATCGGCAGCCCGGCGAGCGCGGAGGTGATGGGCGACCTAGGCATTGCGCCACTGTGCCTCTCGACGTTTCCGGACGGATTGCTGGTCAAGATCCTCGAGCGCTGGCGGACGCGCGCCGGTGCCAGGGCCGTCGGCGCTATTCTTCCCATCTCGGTCAAGATGTTCATCGCCGATACGGACGAGGAGGCGCGCGAACTCGGGCGCCGCTACTACCCCGCCTATTTTGCCCTGCAGGCCGACCACTACGAAGCTGACGCCAACCCGTGGGCAACGATCCCTGAATATGCAGATTTCAGCCGCATGTTTGCGAACCTGCGCAAGCTGGCGAACCCGAGCGAATTGGGCCCCTTCCTCGATTCCAATCTGGTGGGTAGCGTCGAGACGATCTGCAAGCGCGTCGATGCGCTCGCCGCGATCGGGTTCAACTACTTCATGGTCTCCTGCGCGACGCCGGGGACACCGTTTGCTGTGCGGCAGCACATGATGACGCGCTTTGCCAAGGAGGTCTGCCCGCGCTATTCGACCGCCATGCGCCGCAGCAAAGTGGCATGAGCGTGTGAAGGGGCGCGCATCGCATGGCGCAGGACGAGAACACCGAGACTTCCCGCCTCGCCGGCGTCATGACACGTATTGCCGCTGCTGCGCGCGCGGCGCGGCGCAATCCCGACTCGGTCAATCTCGTCGCCGTTACCAAGACGTTCGGGGCGGAGCACATCACGCCGGTGCTGGATGCCGGCCATCGCATGTTCGGCGAGAACCGCGTGCAGGAGGCCAAGGCCAAGTGGCCGGCGCTGCGCGAGCGTTACGCCGACGTGGAGCTGCACCTGATCGGGCCGCTGCAGTCCAACAAGGCCAAGGAGGCCGTCGCCCTGTTCGATGCCGTCCACACCGTCGACCGGCCGAAGATCGCCCAGGCGATCGCGCATGAGATGGCGAAGCAGGGCAGGCGGCCCAAGCTCTTCATCGAGGTCAACACCGGCGCGGAGGCGCAGAAGGCGGGCGTTCTCCCCAAGGACGCGCTGGCGCTGCTGCGACTGTGCCGCGAGGAGCTCAAGCTCGACATCGCCGGGCTCATGTGCATCCCGCCCCAGGAAGAGGCCGCCGCCGTGCACTTTGCCTTCCTCGCCAAGCTTGCGCGCGAGCTGGGGCTCAAGCACCTCAGCATGGGCATGAGCGCCGACTTCGAGTCGGCAATCGCCTTCGGCGCCACCTACGTGCGCGTCGGCTCGCAGATCTTCGGCGCGCGCGCGTAGGCCGCGCCGCGACAACCCACGACACGCACAGCTTTTTGCCGGCGAACCCTCGCCTGCCCCAATCGGGCTGCTAACCTCCCGCGAGACTGATTCGCGCCATTTGCGTCTCCGCGTGCCCGGCGCTCTCCTCTAGGAGCCAACGCAATGGCAGACGGAAGCAGGACGCTCGAGATCGAAGCCGATGCGGCAGCCGCCGAGGCCGCCCGCGAGGCCAAGGCCGAGGTGCTGGCGCGCGCCGAGAAGCCCGAAAGGATAGAGAGCACCGAAACGCTGCCTGCAGCGCCAGCCAAGGCCGCCAAGGCCAAACCCGGCAAGACCAGCAAAAAGTCCCAGTTCGCCGAGTTCACCGTCGACGTCTGGATCACCAACTTCAACTCGGTCGAGTTCGGCATCTACAAGCACAGCCGCAATCGCGCCAAGTCGCGCCAGTTCACCTCCGACATGGACATCATCGCCGAGGTGATCGAGAAGGGCGAGCGCACCGGGCTGCTCGGCTACCGCGAGGACCTATGGAAGAAGAACACGGGCATGGACAAGCGCCTCGTGTTCAAGCTCTTCAACGAGACCGTCAACTGGCGCGCCACCATGGACCTGATGATCGGGCGCAGCCTGCAGTTGACGCTGGGCGCGCACGGCCTGCCGGTGACGTGCTTTTCCATCAACGTCGGCGACCACGACAACATGGTCTACCTCGAGCGCTCTGCCCACAAGTGGCCGCTGCTGCCGGAGAACTTCTCCTTCTTCCTGCTGGAGAACGGGTTGCCGAAATTCTTCCGCCTCAAGCGCGACTTCATCGACCTCGGCGGCGACTACACGCTCTACAACCACCACAACCAGGCCGTCGGCTGGCTCGACGGCAAGGTGTTCTCGATCGGCGGCAAGTGGAGGGGCAAGGTCAAGATCGAGCATGCCGACCCGCGCCTGATGATCGTGCTCAAGCTGTTCTGCGGCATGCTGATCTTCAACGACGATTGCCGCCGCCACATGCGCACGCTGGCGCGCGAGATCGTCGACGGCAAATACACGCCCAAGCTCGAGAAGCAGGAAGCCGACCTCTACATGAACCCGCGAAGGGTGCGGTAGAGGCGAGGACTACTTCCCCATCTGCGTGCCAACGCCCTCCTCGCGGAGGTTGCGGCTTTTGTCGCGAACAGGCTATGCTCCTGCGCCGCAACCGAGGGAACGCATATCCATGACCGCGATGCCAGGCCTCGCGGAGCTTGCCCACGGCGCCGTGCTGTCCTCATTCACGCGCACGGCGCGCCTGCTCGATGGCATCCCGCCGGGCCACAAGAAGCCGATCGAGATGACCTCCGGCGACCCCAAGGAGGCCATGCCCGGCTTCGTGATCGAGAAGTTCGAGGAGTCCAAGGCCTTGCTCGGCACCTACCCGCGCATCCGCGGCTCCGACGACCTGCGCAAGGCGATCGTGGCCTGGATCGGTCGGCGCTATGGCCTGGGGCCCGCCGCCCTCGACTTCGCCCGCGAGGTGCTGCCGCTCAACGGCTCGCGCGAGGGCCTGTTCTTCGCGGCCATGCCGGCCGTCGGCCGCAAGAGCTTTCCCGGCCGGCCGGTGATGCTGCTGCCCAACCCCTTCTATCAGGCCTACCTCGGCGGCACCTACGGTACCGGCTGCGAGCCCGTCTACCTCAACGCCACCGCGGCGACCGGCCACCTGCCCGACCTCGACGCGCTGGCCCGCGAGCCCGACATCCTCGCCCGCGCGGCCGCCTTCTATCTCTGCTCGCCCGCCAATCCGCAGGGCTCGGTGGCGGGTCCGGACTACCTGCGCAAGGCGCTGGCGCTGGCGCGCGAATACGACTTCATGCTGTTCCTCGATGAGTGCTACTCGGAGATTTACACGCGCGAGGCGCCCACCGGCGGCCTCGAGATCGCCGCTCGGACGCCCGAGCGCTTCAAGAACGTCATTGCCTTCAACTCGCTGTCCAAGCGCTCCAACCTGCCGGGCATGCGCTCGGGCTTCGTCGCCGGCGACGGCGATTTCCTGGAGACGCTGGCCGAGATCCGCAACCTCGCCGGGCCGCAGATGCCGGGGCCGGTCCAGCATGCCTCGACCGCAGTGTGGTCGGAGGAGCAGCACGTCTCCGTGATCCGCCAGGCCTACCGTGACAAGTTCGACGTCTGCGACCAGGTGCTCGGCAACCGATTCGGCTATCGCCGGCCGGGCGGCGGCTTCTTCCTCTGGCTCGACATGCGCCATCTGGGCGGCGGCGAGGAGGCAGCGTTAACAATCTGGAAACGCTGCGGCGTCAAGATCATCCCGGGCGTTTACCTGGCGCACGAGGATCGGCACGGCGTCAATCCGGGCCGCGACTTCGTCCGCATCGCGCTGGTGCACGATGCGGCCATCGTCAGGGAAGCGCTTCAGCGTATCGTAGCGTTAACAGCGTAAGCGCTCCTCACATCGTATGGCGTACCGGGGCGACGACCCGGCCCCCCTGCTTCCGGCCTCGCTCGAGGACCGGCTCAAGGGGTGGCTTTGGAAACTGTTGGGCTTCCTGCTGCTCGCGGCCTGCGCGGCGCTGAGCGCGAGCCTGCTTACCTGGTCGGCCGCCGATCCCAGCCTCAGCCGTGCCACCAGCGCCTCGGCCCGCAACCTGCTGGGGCCGCCGGGCGCCGTGCTCTCCGACCTCGTCATGCAGATGCTGGGCCTAGCCGGCGTATTCGCGCTGCTGCCGCCGCTGTTCTGGGCCCTCGAGCTGCTGACGGCGAAGGAGCCGCCGCCCCTGCGCCGCAAGCTGGTGCTGGCGCCGCTTGCCGTGCTGTTTCTCGCCGGCGCGCTCTCCTCGCTGCCGAAGGCTGCGCTGTGGCCATTGCACCACGGATACGGCGGCGTGCTGGGCGACCTGGGACTGAGCCTGCTCACCAGCCTGCTCGCTCACGTCAACGCCGACCGCTCCGCCGCCGCCGCCGGCCTCTTCTGTTTCGCTGCCGGTGTGATGGGCCTGATATGGAGCCTCGGCCTGACGCAGCGCGACCTCAAACTGATCTGCCGGACGGACGGGCGGACGCCCAACCTCGACTTCGGCGCCGTTGCCGGCTGGTGGCGCCAGCTGCAGGGGCAGGTGTTCCTGCCGCGCGAGCGGGTGGAGCCCGGACCCGACCCGGCCCTGACGCGGGAGCCGCCGGTGTTTCACGCCAGGCCCTCGCCGCCCGTGCTCGAAACAGAGGACGAGGCAGAAGAGCAATACGACGTTGCACACAATCCTGCTCGAGGGCTGATCGTGGACGAGTTCCCGGACTCCGGGCGCGGCACTGCCTTCGACCATTCCACCGACCGGCTGACCCGCACCATCGCCGAGCGCTTCGCCCCGCCTACGACGGAATCCCGCGACAGTCCGCCGGCGCGGCGCGAGCCCGAGCTCCCCGTCCCCGTGGACGGCCTCACCGCCATCCCTCCGGCCGCGGCATCTCACGACTTGGCCGCCGAGCCGGCACGCGCGCCGCCGCCGCGCCGCACCGAGCCAGCCACCTGCCGGCGTCCGCCGCTCAGCATCCTCAAGCGGCCGCCGCAGGGCAGAGCCGGATCCCAGCCTACACCGGTGGAGCTGCGCGGCCAGGCGCGCCAGCTCGAGAGCGTGCTCGGCGACTTCGGCGTCAAGGGCGAGGTCAAGGGCATTCGCCCGGGACCCGTGGTCACTCTGTTCGAGTTCGAGCCGGCGCGGGGCACCAAGTCGGCACGCGTGATTGGCCTTGCCGACGACGTCGCCCGCTCGCTGGGTGCGTCCTCTGTGCGGGCTGCCGTCGTGCCAGGCCGCAATGCCATCGGCATCGAGCTGCCGAACCCGAGGCGCGAGAAGGTCAACCTGCGCCAGCTATTCGAGGAGGAGGCGTTCCGCGCCAGCGATGCCACCCTCCCGCTGGTGCTCGGGCGCGATATCGCCGGCACCCCTGTCGTGGCGGATCTCGCGCGCATGCCGCACCTGCTGGTCGCCGGCACCACCGGATCGGGCAAGTCGGTGGGCGTAAACAGCATGATCCTGTCGCTCATCTACAAGCTCTCGCCCGAACAGTGCCGGCTGTTGATGATCGACCCCAAGATGCTCGAGCTTTCCGTCTACAACGGCATCCCCCATCTCCTGTGCCCTGCGGTGACCGAGCCCGACAAGGCGGTGGCTGCGCTCAACTGGGTCGTGGCCGAGATGGAAGACCGCTACCGGCGCATGGCGGGGCTCAGCGTACGCAGCATCGACGCCTACAACGCCCGTGTGCGCCACGACCACAGGCGCGGCGCGCCCAGCGTCGGGCCGATGCCCAACATCGTTGTCATTGTCGACGAGTTCGCCGACCTGATGATCGTCGCCGGCAAGGAGATCGAGGCCGCCGTGCAGCGCCTGGCGCAGATGGCGCGCGCGGCCGGCATCCACCTGATCATGGCCACGCAACGTCCCTCGGTCGACATCATCACCGGCACGATCAAGGCCAACTTTCCCACTCGCATCAGCTACAAGGTGGCCTCTCGGATCGACAGCCGCACCATCCTCGACGAGCAGGGGGCCGAGCAGCTGCTGGGCCAGGGTGACATGCTCTTCGCCAACGGCATGGGCCGCACCCTGCGCGTGCACGGGCCTTTCGTATCCGATGACGAGGTGGAATTGGTAGCTGCCTATCTGCGTGAGCAGGGCCCACCCCGCTATGTCGCCGGTATCGCCGAGGCGAGGAGCGGGACAGGGCCCGCCGACCCTGCCGCGCGCTCGGCTGCGTCGGCCGAGGAGGACCTCTATGCGCGGGCAATAGCGATCGTCCGCCGCGAGCAGAAGGCCTCCACCAGCTACCTGCAGCGGCGCCTGCTCGTCGGCTACAACCGCGCCGCCGACCTGATGGAGCGCATGGAGCGCGAGGGCATCGTCAGCGCCCCCGGCTACAACGCCCGGCGCCAAGTGCTCGTCGGCGGTCGCGACCCTACGGCTGAAGACCGATAGCGCAAATTTTTCATCGGGGATGTGCCGGCTCGGAGCTTGCTCACAGCGCGAACCACACTAGAATCTGTCTCGCCCACAATATTGTCCCAATGTTGGGACACACGGGCCCCATTCGGTGGAATCACGCGCGCTGACAGGCGCGCCTGGGGGGAGCTTCATGCGCGCACCACTAGCGGCTCAGCCTGCATTGCTTGCAATGCTGCTAGCGGCGACCCTGGCAATCGCGCCTGCTTCTGCACAAGACCCCAAGAAACCCATGCCACCCAATCCGGTAGGCGCTAGCGGGGGAGCCTGGACCCAGACCGTCAAGAAAGAAGCCGCGATCGCCGGCGAGGAGTTCGACAAGAAGCAGGTCGAGCTGATCCAGAAGGTTACCGCCTATTTCAATGAAATGAGCGAGATCAAGGGCTTATTCGTACAGACGGGCGCCGACAACAAGCGCATGCGCGGGAAGTTCTACGTCAAGCGCCCGGGTCGCTTCCGCTTCGACTACAACCCGCCGAGCCGGCTCGTGATCCTGTCCGACGGCCAGTACATGGCGATCCAGGATCTCGACATGAAAACCGATGACCGGGTCGAGCTGGATCGAACACCGTTCAGAGTGCTGCTGCGCAAGGACGTCGACCTGATGCGCGACGCCCAGATCCTCGAGGTGCAGGAGGTGGACGACGTGGTCGTGCTCGCTCTGCAAGACCGCAACCCCGACAACCCCGGCCGTATCAAGTTGTTTTTAGCCAAGAAATCGGGGTTGGAGCTCAAGGAATGGATCACCACGGACGCCCAGGGCCTTGATACGCGTGTGGAGCTCACCGATGTCAGCAAGGCTGAGGACCTCGATCCGGGCCTGTTCAAGCCTGCCAACCAGATCTTCCAGAAGTGATATTGGGCCGCTGACGCGCGAAGCATCCCGTGTCTGTTCGGATTCAAGGCAATCGGAAAAATTGGGGAAAACTGAAACAATCCGTAACAATTTCGTGATGAGGGGGCCAAACCCCATTGAAAAGGCCCCTACAAGTATTATTTCATAGGGACAGCGAGCGATGTCACTCTTCATCGGTAGTGCCCCCCGTCTAGCCGAAAGACATCGCCCGCGGTGCCGGCTTCCCTCCCGGCACCTGCGCATGACGCGCTTCTTGCGCCCAACTCCTCCCCCGGGGTTGGGCGCTTTTCTTTTGTCTATCTGAAGCTTACAACGCCGCCCGGCGCATGCGCGCTGCCAGCGCGGCTCATGCGGTGCTGGAGGTTGCAGCCTGTTGGTCCTCGGTGTCTGGTCTGAGGACCGCTCGCCGCGCAGACCGCAAGAATGCCGTCGATCCGGCGCAGGTCGTCGGCCACCCGGGATAGTCGCTCGCGGATGCGTCGTTCGAAGTGACGGGCGAGCACCGCGTCCTCGCGCATCTGCTCGTGCAGCGCCGCGCGCGTGATCTTGAGACACAGCACGCGGTCCCGGGCGACCACCGTCGCACGATACTCGTGCTCGACCAGCATGGCCATTTCGCCGACGATCGATCCGGGCTCGATGGGCTCGACGGCGCCGGCAAAGCCCGCGTGCACGACACGTTCCGCCGGTCCCGAGACGATGAGATAGGCGCCATCTCCCGCCTCGCCGGCCCGCGTGATGAAATCTCCCCGCCGGAATTTCATGCGTTCGGCCTGGCGTGCGATCTCGGTCAGCTGCAGGGGCCGCAGCCCCGCAAACAGAGGTACGCGCAAGAGCGGCGCCACGAGTCGATCGATCGCCATGGCGGCACCGTCGAGCGATTCGCCGCTGCAAGTCCAGGGGATCGAAGAAGAATGCGGAGCGGGAAATCTACGGCACCAGCTTGTAGCCGCCCGTCTCCGTCACAAGCAGCTCGGCGTGCGAGGGGTCCTTCTCGATCTTCTGCCGCAGCCGATAGATGTGGGTCTCCAGCGTGTGCGTGGTGACGCCGGAATTGTAGCCCCACACCTCCTGCAGCAGGACATCGCGCGTGACGACCTTCTCGCCCGCGCGATATAGATACTTGAGGATCGAGGTCTCCTTCTCCGTGAGCCGGATCTTGGAACCCTTCTCGTCGAGAAGCATCTTGGAGGCGGGTTTGAACGAGTAGGGACCGATGGCAAACACCGCGTCCTCGCTCTGCTCGTGCTGGCGCAGCTGCGCGCGGATGCGCGCCAGCAGCACCGCGAACTTGAACGGTTTGGTGACGTAGTCGTTGGCGCCGGAATCGAGACCCAAAATCATGTCGGCATCGGAGACGTTGCCGGTGAGCATGACGATCGGGCTCTTGAAGCCGTTCTTGCGCAACAGCTTGCAGGCTTCTCGACCGTCCATGTCGGGCAGGCCGACATCCAGCAGCACAAGGTCGAAATGCTCGCTCTTGACGAGATCGACACCTTTGGAAGCCGTCCCCGCCGTCAAGACCTCGAATTCGTCGTGCAATGCCAGCTGGTCCCTCAACAACTCACGCAGCTCCTCGTCGTCGTCGACGATGAGAATCTTACGTGCGGTGCTCATGCGCTTCGGCTCCGGTTGATGGATTGTTGCGAGCAGTACACAGTCTAGCATCAGATTTTGGTAGGAAACAGAGTTTGTCCGGGGAACCCAGAGCGCGAGCGCAGAGTTCCGACGGGCCCGCCAAGGTGCGTCCTGCGTGTCGCCGCGTTGTCCGCGCATGCAACCCGTGGCGTCCTGAAGCTGGGCGGGCTGTCGCTGCCCTGCGCACTGGGACGCAGCGGCTGCCGCGCGCTGAAGCGCGAAGGTGACGGCGCAACACCGATCGGGCAATGGAGCTTGCGCGAGGTGCTCTATCGGCCGGACCGGATGCGGCGGCCGGCGACGCGATTGCCGGTGCGGACGATCCGCCGCTCCGATGGCTGGTGCGATGCCGCCACCGACCGCAACTACAATCGCCCGGTACGCCTTCCATACCCAGCGAGCGCGGAGCGGATGTGGCGCGAGGACAGGCTCTACGACGTGGTCGTGGTGCTGGGCTACAATGATCGCCCGCGCTCGCGGGGCCGCGGCAGCGCCATCTTCCTGCATCTTGCGAGGCCGGACTTTGCGCCGACGCAAGGCTGCATCGCGCTCATGCGGCGGGACCTGCTGCACCTGCTCGCGCACCTGCCGCCACGGGCGGCGATTGCCGTCCTGGTGCGCCCACAAAAAGGCGCCCGAAGCGGATGCTTCGGGCGCTGAGAGCACGTACCGGGGAAGTGGCGTGCTCGAGGAAGCAGCGAGGCCCGATGGAGCGCGAGCCTCGCTGCAAGGTAACCTCAGTAGTTGTACGCGCGCTCGCCGTGATCGACGAGGTCGAGACCCTCGCGCTCCTGGTCGGTTCCGGGCCTGAGGCCGATCAGAACCTTGATGATCGTGAAGAATATGATCGCTCCCACGCCCGACCACACCAGCGTCAGCGCGACGGTCTTGCATTGGGTGATCACCTGCGCGGTCATGTCGTAGTCGGCGACCTTGCCGGTGGTGTAGTCGAACACCCCCGTACCGCCCAGCGAGGGCGCGGCAAGAACGCCCGTGCCGATGGCGCCGAGGATGCCGCCCACGCAGTGCACGCCGAAGACATCGAGTGCATCGTCGTAGCCCAGCGCATTCTTGATCGCCGAGCAGAAGAACATGCAGACGAAGCCTGCAGCGATGCCGAGCACGATTGCACCCATCGGGCCGGAGAAGCCCGACGCGGGCGTCACCGCCACCAGTCCCGCAACAGCGCCGGAAGCGCCGCCGAGCAGGCTCGGTTTCCCCTTGAAGATGCGCTCGGCAAACATCCAGGCCAATGCAGCTGCCGCCGTCGCCACGAAGGTGTTGATCATGGC
This sequence comes from uncultured Alphaproteobacteria bacterium, assembly GCA_963738065.1. Taxonomy (GTDB): domain Bacteria; phylum Pseudomonadota; class Alphaproteobacteria; order Rhizobiales; family Hyphomicrobiaceae; genus AWTP1-13. The sequence goes on along the minus strand of CAVTVO010000005.1, from coordinate 21,504 downwards.
CAGCGCCGCGGTTCCGCCTGACTCGAGAGCTGAGCCGGCGTTGAAGCCGAACCAGCCAACCCACAGCAGCGCGGCGCCGACGAGGGTCAAAGTCAGAGAGTGGGGAGCCATGGCTTCGCGCCCGAAGCCCACGCGCTTGCCGACGATGAGTGCGCCCATCAGTCCGGCGATGCCGGAGTTGATGTGCACGACCGTCCCACCCGCGAAGTCGAGGGCACCCCATTGGAAAGCCAAGCCCGCGTTGGCGGACACGGCGTCCATGGCGGCCTGAGCAGCAGTCTTGGCGTCCCCGGTCGCCGCAGCCAGCGCTTTGCCGGCAGCCACGGTTGCAGACGGACCGGCCCAGTACCAGACCATGTGCGCGATGGGGAAGTAGACGAACGTCACCCACAGGGCAATGAACAGCATGATGGCAGAGAACTTCATGCGTTCTGCCATCGAGCCGACGATCAGCGCTGGCGTGATGGCGGCAAACGTCATCTGGAAGCAGATGTAGACGTATTCGGGAATGACGACGCCGTCAGTGAAGGTCTCAACGGTGGAGTCGGGCGTGACGCCGGCCAGGAATACCTTCGAGAAGCCTCCGACGAAGGCGTTGTAAACACCGCCCTCCGAGAAGGCCATGCTATATCCATAGAGCACCCAGATCACGCACACGAGACATACGCAGGAGAACACCTGCATCAGCATCGACAGCATGTTCTTGGTGCGCACCAGGCCGCCGTAGAAGAGCGCCAGACCCGGAACCGTCATCAGCAGAACGAGAGCCGAGGCCGTCATCATCCAGGCGGTATCGCCCTTGTTCGGCACCGGCGGCGGTGGCTTCGCCCCCTGAGCCAAGGCAGGCTCGACGATAAGCGCCACAAGAAGTGCCGCGATCGCGAAAGCCGCAATCCGGCGCAAAGTACCAAGCGTCATGTGTAGTGCCTCCAAGTGAGCGGCGGGAAGAGGAAGAGAATGTCTGGCTGGCTTGCGTTGGCTAGATTGCGCTGTCGTCGGTCTCGCCAGTGCGCACCCGCACGGCATGATCGATCGGCGACACAAAGATCTTGCCGTCGCCGATTTGGCCGGTTCGGGCGGTGCGCACGATGGCCTCCACGGCTTTGTCTACGGTGCCTGACGGGACGACGACCTCGATCTTGATTTTCGGTAGAAAGCTCACCGCGTATTCCGCCCCGCGGTAGATCTCCGTGTGACCTTTCTGGCGGCCGTAGCCCTTGACCTCCGTTACGGTCATGCCCTGCAGCCCGAGATCGGTCAGCGCCGAGCGGACTTCTTCGAGCTTGAACGGCTTGATAATTGCCGTCACGAGCTTCATGTGGTTCCCCTTGTTGCTCAGGCCGCACTGCTTAGAGAGTGAGCAAACGCGGCAATCCCTCGCCGCTCGCACTCAGCGACGCTAGCGCTAAGAGTCAAAACACATGCCAGTCGCCCGTTTCCCCGGCAGTGCATTGATTTTTCAGGGATAAAATGACAAAGTCGCGTTTCTCGGCACAACCCGGATCTGCCTATAAAATAGGCAAACGTTAATTTCTGCTTGTCACCTGGGCACGAAAGCGGAGGTGCGTTCCCGCATCAGCCCTTCTTGTGCAACGGAGGCCACGAGCGCGCCGTTGCGGGTGAAGATGTCGCCGCGGCAGAACCCTCGAGCACCGTGGCTGGAGGGGCTGTCTTGGACGTAGAGCAGCCATTCGTCGGCCCGGAACGGACGATGGAACCACAGCGCGTGGTCGAGGCTGGCAAGCTGCATGTCCGTGTCGAACATCAGCTTGCCGTGGGCGATGAGGGCAGTATCGAGCAGCGTGAAATCCGAGGCGTAGGCGAGCACGCACTGGTGCAGGGGGAACGCGTCGGGAAGCCGGCCGCTGGCTCGCATCCAGGCCGCCTGCTCCGGCGCCCGCTTCTCGCGGGCGAAATAACGTGAAACATCCAGTGGCCGCATCTCGATCGGCCGCTCGCGCTCCCAGTAGCTGCGCATGTTTTCAGGCAGGCGCGCCAGAAGCTTGGCCGTCAGCTCGCGCTCGCTCGGCAACTCCTCGGGGGACGGCACTTTTGGCATGGTGTTCTGGTGGTCAAGCCCGGGCTCGGCCACATGGAACGAGACGCTCATGACGAACATCGGCCGGCCGTGCTGGATGGCGGTGACGCGGCGCGTAGTGAAGCTGCGGCCGTCCCGCACGCGCTCCACGTTGTAGACGATGGGCCGCGACGGGTCGCCGCCAAGCAGGAAATAGGCGTGCAGCGAATGGGCCACGCGATCTGGCCCCACTGTGCGCACGGCGGCGACCAGCGCCTGGCCCAGCACCTGCCCGCCGTAGACGCGCTGCCAGCCCACTTGCGGGCTGCGGCCACGGAACAGGTTCTCCTCGAGCGGCTCCAGGTCGAGGATTGAGAGCAGGCCATCGAGCGCGCTGCCGGCCTTCGGGCCGGCGGATCGTTGCGACTTGCTGGGCATGGCGGTACCTCGCGGCAACAAGGGAGGCCGCGTCCGGCGGCCTGTCAAGCGCAAGCGGGCCAGCGGCGGCCGCCATTTTGGCGGTCTTCGGGATCACAGCTGCCCGGCTGGACCCCCATAGTGTTTGGTGTAGGATGCGCCGCACCGAGCCGATGGCCGGCGGCGGCGGCACACGGCTGCACACGAAGGACCCGAACACAAATGAGCGCACCTGGCGCGGGCAACGAGGTTCCGGCCGGCACCCTGATGCAGGGCAAGCGCGGGCTCATCATGGGCGTCGCCAACAACCGCTCGATCGCCTGGGGTATCGCCAAGGCCACCGCGGCACAGGGCGCGGCGCTCGCCTTCACCTATCAGGGCGATGCGCTCAAGAAGCGGGTCGAGCCGCTGGCGGCCGAGGTCGGATCCAAGATCGTCCTACCGTGCGACGTCACCGACAGGGCCTCGATCGAAACTGTATTTGCCGAGCTCGGGCGCCAGTGGGGCAAGCTCGATTTCCTGGTCCACGCCATTGCCTTTTCCGACAAGGCCGAGCTCGACGGTCGCTACGTCGACACCACCGAGAAGAACTTCTCGCAGACGATGCTGATCTCCTGCTACTCGTTCACGGCTTTGGCTCAGCGGGCCGAGAAGCTGATGGGCGCGGGAGGATCGCTGCTGACGCTCACCTACTACGGCGCCGAGAAGGTCATGCCGCACTACAACGTGATGGGCGTGGCCAAGGCCGCGCTCGAGGCCTCCGTGCGCTACCTCGCCGCCGACCTCGGCAAGGGCGGCATTCGCGTCAACGCCATATCGGCCGGTCCCATCAAGACGCTGGCGGCTTCCGGCATCGCCGACTTCCGCTATATCCTGCGGTGGAATGAATACAACTCGGCGCTGCGCCGCACGGTGACCATCGAGGAGGTGGGTGCGGCGGGCCTCTATCTGCTGTCCGACCTCTCGCGCGGCGTGACCGGGGAAGTGCACCACGTGGATGCCGGCTATCATGTGCAGGGCATGAAGCACGAGGATGCGCCCGACATCTCGGTGATCAAGGACGCCGGCTGACGACTTGGCGAACTTGCCGGTGCCGCGAGCGCCTGCTCACCAGCCCCTGCGTCCGCAGCGGTCGAAGCCCCACCAATCCCACGCGCGGCAGGCCCGCCGCGAGGCACGGGCGCGGTAGCCGTACACACGCGGCTGATACGCGCTGGACCAGCCGTAGACCCGGGTGCCTCGGAACACATATCTGAAGCCGACGCCGGGGATATAGACGGCACCTGCAGGGCTTGCCGACTCCGCCGGTTGATCCGCCCCAGGCGTTGCGCGCGGAATGTAATTCTCGGAAATACCGCCCGCCGCCGACGCGCCGGAGATGGCAGCAAACAGGCCCGTGGCCATCGCCAGGGCGGCACTCACGATTGGTCGGCGCATGCCGTCCTCCTTGTCGGTGCCGGCGAAGCCTGCCACAGCAGGCCCTTCTGCGGAAGGGCCCGGCAGCCGAAAGAGCGCGCAGCGCCACAATATGGCCACGTCCAATTTCTCTCTTGCATCAGCGGGACAGAGCGCACGGGGGAAGTGTCAATGCGTACCACACTGGCCGTGGTGCTGGCGCTCGTTTTTCTGAGCACGCCGGCGCTGGCAGCCGCGCACCCGAAGAAGAAGGGTGAGTTCTCCTCTACGGAGCGCATCCTTCGCTGGATCAACAGCTACCGCACCAAGCCGAACCCCAACAAGCTACCGGCTGCGGTCAAGGCCATGAGCGAGCTCAACGTGTTCCGCGACATGGACACGGCCGGCATCTATGTGGGCTTCATGGCCGGGGTGCTGCAGGCCAACCCCAAGCGCGCCGAAGAGCTCGTCACCAAGATGTTTCCCATGCCGCCGGAGGACCAGGTGGCGATCGTGCGCGCCATCGCCTATTCCGAGCTGCCCGGCTGGAAAGAGCTGATGCTGAAGTTCGTCGAGCGCATGCCGGCACGCAAGGCGCTGATCGACCGCTTCGTCTACGGCAAGCAACCTACCATCGGGAAGGTCGCGCTCAACTCCGGCACGGCGCCGCTCGACACGCTGTGGGGCCTCTATTTCGCCACCGGCTCGTTCGAGCCGATCTCGCGCATCGTCTCTATTCTCGTGTGGGCCAAGGACCTGAACAACGTCGAGCGGCTGACTATTGGCAGCATGGCGAAGCTGTCGCTTGCCACCAATGCCTCGCGCGACAAGGAGCTGCTCGACATGCTGAAAGGCTCCATGAACAGCGAGGGCACCGAGACACGGGCGGTTCTGGAGGAAGTGATCGACGCCGCCGAGACCTTCGAGTTCGGGCGCGTGCGCAAGGATGCGATGGCCGCCATCGAGCAGTTGAAGATGAAGGGGCCGGCGTCGGCGCGCAACTTCTCCTGGTGGGGCACGGCGGGACAGACGGCGCTGGCGCTAGGCTGCATCGTCGCCGGCGCCATGGGCCATGTCGAGGTCGGCATCCCCTGCGTGGTCGGCGGCGCCGTCTCGGGCGCCGCACTCAAATACCTGACGCCGCAATAGGCGTGATCCAGCGCGCCCTCTCATCCAGTGTAGATTTCGTTCAGATAGCTCATCCCGCAGCACTGAGGTGGTTGGCACGTTCTTGCGCGGAGACGCGCGGCAGGGCGCTGGCTATGGCACCCGAGAGCCCGGCGGTTTCGTGCTGGGCTCTTCGAAGGGGCCTTCAGTTCGGCGAAGGCACTTTCGATGGGGTTGATCGGGAGATTGGTCCAACGGGGAGCGCAATGTCGTTCCTGATGGGTCCAATTCTCATGCCCCCACCCGTCCACCCGCAAGGTCGCTCTGCAATTGGGATGCACCCTTGTGGATGGGCGAGTAGAAGATCGGACGATCTGGATCGGCTTTGAGGAGAAACACCATGCCGGAGGCCGGCGCACCGCTCACGACCGTTCGGCTGCAGAACGTCGCCCAGTCCTACGGCCAGTCGGCAGCGCTGATGGCGGCCGTCGAGGTCGGCGTGTTCACGGCCATCAGCAAAGGGGCCGGGACCTACGAGGAGGTCGCCGAGGCGCTCGACATCCATCCTACCAACGCCGAGCGGCTGATGGTGATGCTGTGCGCGGCCGGCCTGCTGGAGAAGGCAGAGGGGCGCCACAAGAACGCTGCCGATGTCGAGCGCTTCCTGGTGCAGGGCAAGCCCGGCTACATGGGTCCCTGGATTACCTTCACCAAGCCGCAGTGGAACGAATGGGGGCGGCTCGGCGAGCACATCCGCAACAAGAACCTGAAGGTGATGGGCGCCATCGAGACGTTCACGGCCGCCGATGCGCGGCGCTACCACAATGCCACCTTCTCGATCGGCATGGGTGCCGGTCGCCGCTTCGTGCGCCAGGTCGACCTGGCCGGCCGCAGGCGCATCATGGACATCGGCGGCGGCTCGGGGGCCTACTGCATCGCGGCGGCCAAGGCGCATGCCGGCATCCGCGCCGTGGTGCTGGACCTGCCCGTGGTCTGCGAGGTGGCGCGCGAGTTCATCGCCGAGAACGGCGTTGCCGATCGCGTCGAGGCCCGCCCGTGCGACTTCACGCGCGATCCCTTTCCGGCCGACTGCGACGTCGCCATCATGGCGTCCAATCTGCCCATGTACAGCCGCGAGATGATTGCCGAGCGTCATCAGGAAGGCGCACGATGCCCTGTTGCCCGGCGGGGAGATGCACCTCATCGGTGAGACCACCAACAACGAGCGCACCGGGCCGTGGGGGCCGGCCTACTGGGGCCTCGGCCAGGCCGTGGGGGATTCGCTGGGGCTTGCGCACTCGGAGGCCGACGTGATCGGCTACTTCCGCGCGGCCGGCTTCGGGGATGTCGGCGTGCACGAGTTCATCGCCGGCTCGCTCAGCCGCATTGCCGGCACCAAGGCGAAATGACCGGCCCGCGAGCGCGCCCCATGTTCCGCACCGTCATCTGCGACTTGCTCGGCATCCGCTATCCGATCCTGCAAGGCGCCATGCAGGGCGGCGGCGGCGTCGAGCTGGTGGCGGCCGTCAGCGAGGCGGGTGGTCTCGGCGTGCTGCCGACGTTCGGCGGCACCGACCAGAAGCTCAGGGCCGACATCGCCGCCGTGCGGGCGCGGACAGGCAAGCCGTTCGGGGTCAACATCATGCCTATGGGTCGCGGCATCACCGAGCGGTGCGCGGGCACGTGCATCGAGCTGCGCGTCCCCATTGTCACGACGGGGCGCGCCGATCCGGGCGAGGAGGTGGTGCACCGGCTCAAGGCGGCAGGCATCAAGGTCATCTCCGTGATCCCCACGGTCGAGCATGCACGGCGCATGGAGGCCGAAGGTGTCGATGCTGTCGTCGCTTCCGGGTCGGAGGCCGGTGGCCATGTCGGCACGGTTGCCACGCTTCCGCTCGTGCCCCAGGTCGTGGACGCGGTGAAGATCCCGGTGCTCGCCGCCGGTGGCATCGGCGATGCGCGGGGGCTGCTCGCCGCGTTTGCGCTGGGAGCCGTGGGCATCCAGATGGGGACGCGCTTCATGGCGACGACGGAGTCCGACCTCAACGCGTGGGGCCAAGCGCAGCTTCTCTCCATGCGCGAGACGGACACCATCGTCACCCGCGCGATGACCGGGGCGACCGTGCGCTGCATCAGGACGCCCGAGATCGTCGCCTACGAGGAGGCGCTCGCCCGCAACGCCGACGCCGACGAGCTGAGCGAGCTCAAGCGTCGCGTGCGCGGCTCGCGTAACGAGGAGAGCAAGGCCGACCGGCGGCAGTCGGCTGCCGGCCAGGTTGCCGGAATGATCCACCACGTCGTGCCAGTCCGCAATCTCATCGAGGGGATGCTGGCCGAGGCTGCGCAGCTGGCCGAACGGCTGCCGCTCGTGGCCAAGGGCTGAGGCATGGCCATGCGCCGCGGGGCGCCATCGATAGCAGAACTGAGAGCGGACGGCCCATCAGCTCTGCTGGATGGCAGAGAGCTCCCACTGGCGAGCCGTTCCGTCACGGGGACGCCGAAAGGTCCACACCTCCGTCACTTCCTGAGGCGCGGTGCGGCTGCCGGCTACGACGCGGCCGGACGCGGTGTCGACAGTGGCATCGACAAGCGAGTAGCGCATGGCGACGGTGGCGTACTCGCCATCCGTCTCGCGCCAGGCCTCCGCGAGGTCACCCTGCAGCAGCTTGGCCTCCGACACCTCGTTGCGCACGCCGCGCTTGGCATCGGCGTCGAGCTCCTCGGCGAAATAGGACAGCATCTCGGGGGTCGCGCGCTGCCCGAGCGTTTCGAGATTGCCGCGGCCATATCCGGCCTGGATTTCACCGAGCAGGCGCTCGAAGGCCTCGTAGTCGTCCTGGCCGATGGCGAGGCCAGAAGCGGCGCCGTTGCCCGGCGAGGCTCCGTTGCGATAGTCCGCAACCTGTCGCGGCCGCGCACTCGCCGAAGCGGCGGAGGCGGTCGCCAGCGATGGTTGGCTAGAACGGCTGCGGAAGAACAGCACCGCCAGATAGACGACCCCGGCGATCAGTGCGGCCTGCAGCAGGAAGCCCAGCACGTGCGCCAATGCACCCATTCCGAACAGACTGGCAAAGCCGGCGCCGATCAGTCCGCCCAGCAAGAGCGACCTCCAGCCGAAGCGCGAGGGCTGCGCCGCCGTCGGCGCCGCCGCGGTGCTCTTGCCCGGCTGCGTCATCGACCGCTCGATGGGAGCTGCAGGCTTGGGTGCGGTGGTGGTGGTCGGCGGCGGCCGGAACGTCTTTATGCCCCGGCTGCCGAAGCTTCGGCCGCCCCCAACGCGTGCATCCGCCAAGTCAGCCATCAGGCCGGAAGATGCAGCCGCTACAACCAAGATCCAGAGAATCTTGCCGAGCTTACTGGTCTGGAACGTCATTGGGGTCCTCCGAGGTGCCGCGAAGGCGGGCCACGTAGGCCTTGCGGCTGCCAGTCATATGGGCAGGCGGGGGTCAGCCTCCAAGGCGGTGGGGTCTGTCGGGTAAAGAGCAAGTCTGCTATGGAGCCGGCGTGGCAACAGAAGGCTCCTGCGCCGATGACCTATGCTTTCACCCCCGTTCCGCAGCCGGTCCTGCCGATCAAGGGCTCGGACAAGCTCTTTCCCATCCACCGCATCTATTGCGTGGGGCGCAACTATTCAGAGCATGCGCGCGAGATGGGTCATGACCCCAACAAGGAGCCGCCGTTCTTCTTCCAGAAGAACCCCGACAACATCGTCACGGATGGACGCTTTCCCTACCCCTCCGCCACCAAGGACGTGCACTTCGAGATCGAGCTGGTCGCGGCGCTGAAATCCGGCGGCGTCGACATCAAGGCCGCCGACGCCATGAAGCATGTGTTTGGCTACGCGATCGGCATCGACATGACGCGGCGCGATCTGCAGGCCGAGGCCAAGAAGCTGCAGCGCCCGTGGGAAGTGGGCAAGGCGTTCGAGAAATCCGCGCCGTGCACACCGCTCGTGTTGGCGCAACACGTCGAGGACCCGGCCAAGGGCGCGATCTGGCTCGAGGTCAACGGCGAGCGCAAGCAGACGGGAGACCTCGCGCAGATGATCTGGGACTTGCCCCATCAGATCGAATTCCTGTCGGGCCTGTTCGAGCTCAAGGCTGGCGACCTCATCTTCACCGGCACGCCCGCGGGCGTCGGCGCCATCAAGAAGGGCGACCGGCTCAAAGGCCATGTCGACGGCGTGGGCGATCTCGATGTGACGGTCGTCTGAGCGGCTTTCGAGGGTTCCACTTTCACCTCGACAACGCGCATCGCCGGAGTTGCATCGGCGGGCGATGGCGGCTGCGGGCCGGCTAACCACGTATTCTCACGACACCGGAGCGAAAGCCGATTGCGCTTGCCTTCGCCCGTCAGATACGCAGATAACGGATGGTGGCGCACGCCGATCGGCAACGGAGGAATTCATGTCGCACGGTCATGGCCACGGAGTGATCGAGGGCGAGAACAAGAAGATCGCCATCCTGATCTCGGTGCTGGCCTTGTTTCTCGCCGTTGCCGAGACGCTCGGAAAAAGCGCCCAGACAGACGCACTCAAGTACAACGTCGAGGCGTCGAACCTGTGGGCGTTCTTCCAGGCCAAGACCATCCGCAAGACGACCATGGAGACGGCAGCCGAGCAGATGGAGGTCGACATCAAGCTCGCCCGGGACCCGAACGTGAAGGATCTCCTGGAGAAGCGCGCCAATGCCTGGAAGACCCGCGCCGCGCGCTACGAGAGCGAGCCCGAGACCCAGGAGGGGCGCAAGGAGCTGTCGGCGCGGGCGCGGGGGCTGGAGGCCAAGAGCGGTCTTGCCATGGCGCGGTACCACAACTTCGAGTTCGCCTCGGCAGCGTTCCAGATCGCCATCGTGCTCGCCTCCTCCTACCTGATTACCGGGGTCATGTATCTGCTTTGGGGAGCCGGCGGGCTGGGCGTGATCGGGCTCGTTTTCACGGCGTTCGGGATGGTTGCGCCCAACGCGCTGCATCTCCTGAGCGCACATTGAAAGTGCAGACGGGATCTGCGAACCCGCCATTCGGCGAATACAAAGCGTTTACGCGACCTTGTGGGCACACGCACTTGTGTTGCGGTGGCGGCTATCCTTGCAGATGAAATCAGCTATCAAATTCCCGGACGCAGCGACCAAGGCCACTGCGGTCGCGGAACATTGGCAGAGCAATCAAGGATTACGTCATGAAAGTCGCGATCTCTTGGCTCGTCGGCGTGTCGCTGCTTGCTGGCCTGGCCGGTCCGGCAGATGCAGGGGCCCGCGCCAAGAAGAAACAGCATGAACGTTCCCAGGCGGACCGACAGTCCCGGGGAGGGTACGGCGCGCAAGGGAGCGACTATACCGAGCGGCTCGCCGACAAGCTGCCGTTCGGCTCGAGCGCATGGTGGGACCAGATGGCGCGCGAGAGGCGCAGCGGACGCCCCGGCTGATTTTGTGACGCCGTCGCTTCCACCGTTGAGGTGTGGGGTGCAGGGCTGCCGGTTGCGGCGCAGCATGTGGGCAGGTACTCGCACAAGATCGCCCATAGTCGCAGGGCGCATGTCGTTGCGATTGCGCTATAAACTTGTCAATTCGGAAACGACGGAGTTGCGCGACCCGCAGAGGAGGACTGATTGAAGACGTTGTTGCGGTTCAGCCGCGGTGTCGATGCCATGAGCACCCGCATCGGCCAGATCGTTGCCTGGGGTCTCCTGGCCGCCATCCTGGTGAGCGCCGTTAACGCTACGGTGCGCAAGGTCTTCAACACATCGTCCAATTCCTGGCTGGAGATCCAGTGGATCCTGTTCGGGGCCGTGTTCCTGCTGTGCTCAGGGTGGACGCTGCTCTCCAACGAGCACATCCGCATCGACATTGTTAACAACATGTTGCCCAAGCGGGCGCGCGACTTGATCGACATCGTGGGCCACCTCTTCTTCTTGCTCCCGACGACCATCGTGCTCGCCTATCTGGGTTGGCCGTTCTTCTGGCGCTCGCTGCTGCAGAACGAGCAATCCACCAACGCCGGCGGGTTGCCGGTCTACCCATCCAAGCTCTTGATTCCGCTGGCGTTCACGCTGCTGCTGGTTCAGGGCCTGTCGGAGCTCATCAAGCGGGTCGCCATCATGCGGGGGGATCTGCAGGACACCGTATCGGGGGGCGGACATCACGCGGCCGCCGAGGCAGAGGCCGAGCGTGTCGTCAAGGCTGCGAGGGAAGAAGCGGAGAAGCGCGCCCGGGGCTAGCTCAAGAGCGCCCCGCCCAATGAGCCCATGGAACCCCACATGACCCCCCGGAGCCCCTAAGCATGGTGGAATTCATCGCGCACAACATGGCGCCGATCATGTTTGCGTCTCTCGTCGTCTTCCTGCTGCTGGGGTATCCGGCCGCCTTCTCTCTCTCCGCAGTCGGGCTCGTCTTCTTTGTCGTCGGCGTCGAAGTTGCGCCGCTGTCGCACGGCGAGATCTCGCTCTCCTGGCCGCTGCTGCAGTCGCTTCCCGAGCGCCTCTACGGCGTCATGAACAACGAGGTTCTGCTCGCCATCCCATTTTTCACATTCATGGGGCTGGTGCTCGAACGTTCCGGCATGGCCGAGGATCTGCTTGACACCATCGGCCAGTTGTTCGGCACCCTGCGCGGTGGTCTCGCCTACGCTGTCGTGTTTGTCGGCGCCCTGCTGGCCGCAACAACGGGCGTCGTTGCCGCATCCGTCATATCGATGGGGCTCATTTCGCTGCCGATCATGCTGCGCTACGGCTACGATCGCCGGGTGGCGACGGGCATCATCGCCGCCTCGGGAACGCTGGCGCAGATCATCCCGCCATCGCTCGTGCTCATCGTCATGGCGGACCAGCTCGGACGCTCGGTCGGCGACATGTACGAGGGCGCATTCATCCCAGGCATCGTGCTGGCGAGCCTCTATGCCGCCTACATTTTCCTCGTGACGAAGCTTTCAGCCACAGCCGCGCCCGGCCTGCCCGCCGATGCCGTCGGCTTTCGCGAGGCTGGCGGCAAACGTGGCCTCACCTCGCTCGCCATCCTGGCGGTGCTCTCCGCCCTCATCGGCTACGGGCTCATGCGCACGCAGGAGCTACCGTGGCGCCGACTTCGTCATTCTGACGATGGCGGTCGCCATCCTCTTTGCCTTCTGTGTGGCGGTGTTGAACTGGATCATAGCCAAGATCACCGGGCTGCGATTCCTCTCCGCGCTGGCGCAGGAAGTCACCTTCGTCATGGTGCCGCCGTTGTTCCTGATTTTCCTGGTGCTCGGCACCATCTTCATCGGCGTGGCCACGCCCACCGAGGGCGGCGCAATGGGCGCTAGCGGGTCCATCATCCTGGCGATCACCAAGCGGTTCATCGACCGCAAACCCGAACCGCTTCAATTTCGCCCTGCTCAGGTCGGCGGTCGAAGTCGACCGCAAAACTGTCGTCCTTCGTCGTCTTCATCCTGATCGGCGCGCGCATCTTCTCGCTCACCTTCTATGGGGTGAACGGCCACGTGTGGGTCGAGCACCTCTTGACATCGCTGCCGGGCGGCCAAGTCGGCTTCCTCGTGTTCGTCAACGCCCTCGTCTTCTTCCTCGCCTTCTTCCTCGACTTCTTCGAGATCGCCTTCATCATCATTCCGCTGCTGGCGCCGGCGGCGGAGAAGATCGGCGTCGATCTCATCTGGCTCGGCATCATGCTCGGCGTGAACATGCAGACGAGCTTCATGCATCCCCCCTTCGGCTTTGCCCTGTTCTACTTGCGCTCGGTCGCGCCGCGGGAGCCCTACAAGGACCGCGTGACGGGCGCGATGACGGAGCCCGATGACGACCGGCCAGATCTATTGGGGCGCCGTCCCATTCGTGATCATCCAATGCATCATGGTGGGGCTGGTCATCGCCTTCCCGGCCATGGTGATGCACTACAAGTCCGGTCCGGTGGCAGATCCCAGCAAGATCGAGATCAAGCTGCCGCCGTTCGGGACGCCAGGAGCCCCCTTCAATCCGCAGGTTCCGCAGTTCAATTTGCCGGGACCCCCGGATCTTTCCAAGCCGAAGTAGCGCTCCGAGCGGCGCTGTGGGACGCGGTCCGCGCGAGGGGTGCGATGAATTTGGGCAACGTCAGGATGCCTCCAGGTCCAAAGTGCCGCACCGCAAGCGCCTGCTCAGTGCGAAAGTTCAATTCGCGCAACCGGGATCGAGCACTATACTCGGGACATCTATGGATTCCCTGCTAGGATAGCTCGCATCTGCGGGAGACGGGTGGGGTGTGGCTTCAGCATCTCAGGAGGATGAGAGTGACAAAAGGGCTGACTAGGCGGAAATTCATCAAGGCGGGCAGCGTCGCTGGCCTTGGCGCGGCCTCAGCTGCAATCGCCGCGCCGGCGATCGCGCAGTCGATGCCGGAGGTCAAGTGGCGGCAGACCACCAGCTGGCCGAAGTCTCTCGACACGCTGTACGGCGGCGCCGAGTACATCGCCAAACGCGTCGCGGCGCTGACCGACAACAAGTTCCAGATCCAGACCTTTGCCGGCGGCGAGATCGTGCCGGGCCTGCAGGTGCTCGATGCCGTGCAGAACGGCACCGTCGAATGCGGACATACCGCGCTCTACTACTACTTCGGCAAGAACGACGCGTTCGTGTTCGGCTCGGCGCTGCCGTTCGGCATGAGCAGCCGCATGCAGAACGCGTGGCTGATCCATGGCGGCGGACTGGATCTGCTGAACGAGTTCCTCAAGGGCTACAACTGCCACTTCATCCCCGCCGGCAACACCAACTGCCAGATGGGCGGCTGGTTCCGCAAACAGATCCTGAAGATCGAAGACATGAAGGGTCTGAAGTTCCGGCTCGGAGGCTTCGCCGGCAAGATCATGCAGAAGGTCGGCGTCGTGCCGCAGCAGATCGCGGGCGGCGACATCTATCCCGCGCTCGAGAAGGGCACCATCGATGGCGCCGAGTGGGTCGGTCCCTACGATGACGAGAAGCTCGGCTTCTACAAGGTCGCCAAGTTCTACCACTACCCGGGCTGGTGGGAGCCGAGCTCGACCACGGGCTTCATCGCCAACGTCGACAAGTTCAAGAGCTTGCCGGCGACCTATCGGGAAGCGCTCACGTCGGCGTGCCTGGAGGCCAACAACTGGGTGGCAGCCAAGTACGATGCCAACAATGCGGCGGCCCTCAAGCGCCTCGCCAGCCAGGGCGCGGTGCTGCAGCCGTTCTCGCAGGAAGTCATGGACGCGCTGCTACAAGGCCGCCATCGAGCTCTATGCCGAGCTCAAGCAAATGAACCCGGCGTTCAAGAAGCTCTACGACAGCTACAAGGCCTTCCAGGACGACGGCTATCTGTGGCATCAGGTCGCCGACTACACCATGGATGCCTACATGATCCGCTATCGCAACATGAAGACCTAGCGGGTCGGGTCCGCCTGCGAGAGGCCGCGAGGCGGCAGCTCACGGAGGACCGGCAAGGTCAGTTTGCCGAGGGGGCGCTCGAACGGCGGTTCGAGCGCCCCTTGCATTTGCGATCGATGCGCCAGCTGCCAGAAGAGAGGGTTCCGGCGAGGTGAGCCCGCCGCACTTGCGATTTCCCCTTGCTGGGAGCCTGCTATATTGACCGCGTCAGCCAAGTGGCTCTTCGGCCGACTGGGAGTACGTCCATGGTCCCGCGACTTGGTTACCTGCTGCCGACGCGCGAGCGCATCATGTCGGATGAGCCGCAGACGGGGCCGCTCCTCGAGCTGGCCGATGCGCGCCGAGCGGCTGGGCTGGGATTCGATCTGGATCGGAGATTCGCTGCTGGCGCGGCCGCGCCACGAGCCGCTGACCTTGCTGGCAGCAGTGGCGGCGCAAACGCAGCGCGTGGAGCTCGGCACTGCCGTGCTGCTGCCCACCCTGCGCAATCCCGTCCTGTTGGCGCACCAGGTAGCAACGCTGGACCAGATCGCGCAGGGCCGGGTGATTCTGGGCGTCGGCATCGCCCGCGATGTGCCCGACATCCGCGCTGAGTTCACCGCCGCCGGCGTCCCCTTCGAAAAGCGTGTCGGGCGCTTGCTCGAGGGGCTCAGGCTGTGTCGGGCGCTGTGGACCGGCAAGCCGGTTGACTGGGAGGGCAGGTGGAAAGTCGAGGCCGGCGTGCTGGGACCTACGCCCTACCGCAAGGGCGGGCCGCCGATCTGGATTGCCGGGTCGCTGCCGGCGAGCCTGGAGCGTGCGGCCAAGCATTTCGACGGCTGGCTGCCGAACGCGCCCGACGCGCCCGAATGGGGCAGGCAGTGGGCGCAGGTCCGGGCACATGCGCGCGAAGCGGGGCGCGACCCTGCCAGCCTCGTCGGGGCCATGTACCTGACGCTCGCTGTCGATGCGGACGCTGCCAGGGCCAACCAGCGCCTCGATGACTACTTCGCGCAGTACTATCACCAGCCGGCAGCCCTCATCCGCTCGCGGCAGGCGAGCTACGCGGGTCCGGCGGAGGGTGCGGCCGAGTGGCTTGCCGGCTACGCCGCTGCGGGCGCGAGCCATCTTGTGCTGCGCTTTGCCGGCGATCATGAGCGCCATCTCGACATGCTCTCGGCTCTGCGGGCGAGGCTTGGCCGATAGGGCGCTCACCGCCCCATGACCGAAACAGTGTCCGCCATTCACCGAGTGCTCGCGCGCGGCAGCAGCTTTCCCTCCGTTGTGGAGACGACGCCCGCGACCTTGCGCGTCATGAAGCTCTCGGGCGCCGGCCCCGGCAGACGCGCGCTGGCGACCGAGTACCTCGCACTCAAGCTCGCGCGCCGGCTCGGCCTCAACGTGCCTGATCCGCTGGTTCTGCACTTGCCGCGCGAGCTTCCCTGGCAGACGGGAACCGACGAGTTCTACGAGGCGGTTCAGCGCAGCGCGGGGTCGAACCTCGGGATCGAGCTGATCGACGGCGCTGTGGACATGCAGGCTGACGCGCTCTCGTCTTTGCCCGCGGATTTTCTCGACCGGCTCGGGGCCGTCGACGCGCTCTTGCAGAATTTCGATCGCACGGAGGCCAATCCCAACCTTCTCCGCGACACGGCGGGCGTGCCATGGGCGATCGATTTTGGCGCGTGCCTGCTTGTCGACCGGCTGGCGCGCGGCGTCCTGGAGCCGGCGATCGAGCTTCCACGCAATCATTTCCTGGCGCAGCGCACAGGCTTGGCGGCGAGCGTCCGTGCGTTCGCCGCCCAGCTCGAGGCTGGGTTTATTGGCGCACTCGTCGCCGAGCTGCCCCAGCCATGGCTCGACGAGCTGTCACTCTCGCACGCCTTGCTGGCGGACCGCCTGATCGCATGTCTTCGGACGCCTGCAGCACTTGATCAGCAGGGATCGTCCCGCGCGCGACGCCCCTATCGCGGCACCCAACTGGGCGCTAGGAATCGAGCGTAGAAAGGGACAAGGGAGATGCAGGTGCAGGATCTCGAGGGCAAGGTCGCCTGGGTGACGGGCGCGGGCAGTGGCATCGGCGAGGCGGCAGCCGTGGCGCTCGCACGCGAAGGTGCCACGGTCTATCTGACGGGCCGGCGAAAGGAGCCGCTGGAAGCTGTGGCGTCACGGATCGTTGCGCAAGGCGGCAAGGCTCTGGCGCGGCCGGCCGACCTGACCAAGGCAGCAGCGGTACAAGGCCTGGCCGACGGCATCCGCACCGAGCAGGGCCGGCTCGACATCCTCGTCAACAATGCCGGCGTCAACGTCCCAAATCGCAGCTGGGGCAGGCTCACAGCCGGTGGCATCGATACCGTCATCCAGGGCAACCTGACCAGCGCCTTCTACGTCGCTCAGGCTGTCTTGCCGATCATGCGGGCACAGAAGGGCGGCCAGATGATCCACACTGCGTCCTGGGCGGGGCGCTGGATCGGTCCGCTATCGGGTCCCGCCTATACGGCCGCCAAGCACGGCATGGTGGCCATGAGCCACACGCTCAATCTCGAGGAGGGCATGAACGGTATCCGCTCGTGCGTCGTGTGCCCCGGCGAGGTGGCGACGCCGATCCTGCTCAACCGCCCCGTCCCCGAGACACCTGAGACGATGGCCCGCATGATCCAACCCGAGGACATGGGCACGCTCATCGCCTTCATCGCCAAGCAACCGCGCGCACGTGTGCATCAACGAGGTGCTGATCACGCCCACCCACAATCGCGGCTACATCAACACGATGAAGGCTCAGGCGGCGACGCGCTCCTAGACTAGAACTTGCGGTCAGGGGTGTCGGGGTCGTTGAGGGAGTCCGTGGCCGTCGGCAGGATCACGACTGCGCGCCTGGCCGCCATGTCGATTTCCGGCACGACGGCTTCGGTGAAGGGGATCAGCTCCGTCTTGCTGGAGCCGGCGAGGCGGATCTCCAGGAGGTCGCCGGCGCCGTAATTCTGCACCGCCACGATCTCGCCGATCGGCTTGCCGTCTGGCCCGACAGCGGCGAGGCCGATCAGGTCGGCATGGTAGAACTCGCCCTCGGCCGCCGCGCGGCAGCCGGTCGCGGGGGACGTAGAGCTCGACGCTCTTGAGCGCTTCCGCCGCGTTCGGTCCGCGATGCCGGCAATCCGCGCCACCACGCCCTTGGGCGTGACGCGCACGATCCTGATCTCGAAGCTGCGTGCGCCGCTCGCGTCGGACAACGCCCCGTAGGCGCCGATGTCCTCCGGCGCCGCGGTGTAGGCGTGGATCAGCACCTCGCCGCGGATGCCGTGCGCGCCCGCGATGCGGCCGAGCAGAATTCGGCTTTCCTCTGCAGATCGGACCATATCGGTCGGACCTTCGCCGGCCACCCCCGCCTGCACGGGGATGACCACCCTTCAAGCTTAAGCAGCCGGCTTGGCCTCGCCGCCTTCGGCCTTCTTGGCCGCAGCCTCGGCCGCTGCGGCCTCGCGCTCGAGCCGTTTCTTCCTCGGCTTGGCCTTGTTGGGGTTGTTGGCCTTCTCACGCTTGGCAAGGCCCGCCGCATCGAGGAAGCGCATCACGCGGTCGGTCGGCTGCGCGCCGACGCTGAGCCAATGCTTGACGCGCTCGATGTCGAGCTTGACGCGGTCGGCGTTGTCCTTGGGCAGCAGAGGGTTGTGCGTGCCCACCTGCTCGATGTAGCGGCCATCACGCGGTGAGGCGGCATCGGCCACGACGATATAGAAGTAGGGCCGCTTCTTGGTACCCCCGCGCGAGAGGCGGATCTTTACGGACATTCCTTCGGTTCCTTTCTTGCTAAGTCGGCAATAGGCAGTGGGGCAATAGGCATTGGGGTGGTCGGCTACTGCCCATTGCCTACTGCCTGTCTTCTCACTTCTTCTTTCCCGGCAAGCCAGGCAGCCCGCCCGGAAATCTGGGCAGCGCGCCGCCCGGCAGCCCGGGCAATCCCGGCAGACGCGGCATCGGCCGGCCGCCGCCCGAACCGCCGCCGGCCGGCAGGCCCTTGGGGAGCTGGTCCTTCAGCTCCTTCGGCAGCGCCTCCAGGGCGCGGGGATCGAGCCGCGCCAGCTCGGCTTGCATCTTCTCCATCTCGGCCGGGCTCGGGGCCGCACCTCCGCCGCCACCCATGCCCATCATGCGCTGCATCAGGCCGCCCCTCTTGCCCATCATCTTCATCATGTCCGCCATCTGGCGGTGCATCTTGAGCAGGCGGTTGATGTCCTCGGGCCTGGTGCCGGAGCCGGCTGCGATGCGGCGCTTCCGCTTGCCGTCGAGGATCTTCGGGCTGCGCCGCTCCTTGGGCGTCATCGACTGGATGATGGCGCGCTGGCGCTTGATGATGCGGTCGTCGATGTTGGCCGCGTCGAGCTGCTTCTTCACCTTGCCGATGCCGGGCAGCAGGCCCAGCATGCTCGACATGCCGCCGAGCTTCTCCATCTGCTTGAGCTGATCGGAGAGGTCCTCCAGGTCGAACTCGCCCTTGCGCATCTTTTGGGCGATGGCCTGCGCCTTCTCCATGTCGATGGTCTGCGCGGCCTTCTCGACCAGGCTCACCACGTCGCCCATGCCGAGGATGCGCCCGGCAATGCGGCCGGGGTGGAAGTCCTCGAGCGCGTCCCACTTCTCGCCCGTGCCAATCAGCTTGATCGGCTTGCCAGTCACCGAGCGCATGGAGAGCGCGGCGCCGCCGCGGCCATCGCCATCGACGCGGGTCAGCACGATGCCGGTGATGCCGACGCGCTCATTGAAGCTCTTGGCGAGCTTGACCGCATCCTGGCCGGTCAGGCTGTCGGCCACCAGCAGCGTCTCGTGCGGATGGGCGATGTCGCGCACCTCCTCGGCCTCGCGCATGAGATCATCGTCGATATGCGTGCGCCCGGCCGTGTCCAGCAGCACCACGTCGTAGCCGCCGAGCTTTGCCGCCTCGATGGCGCGGGCCGTGATCTGCTGCGGCATCTGGCCGGCGACGACGGGCAGCGTATCGACCTTGGCCTGCTCGCCCAGGACCCTCAGCTGCTCCTGCGCCGCCGGCCGGCGCACGTCGAGCGAGGCCATCAGCACTTTCTTCTTTTCGCGATTGGTGAGCCGATAGCCGATCTTGGCGCAGGTCGTGGTCTTGCCCGAGCCCTGCAGGCCCACCAGCAGGATGGCGACGGGCGGCTGGGCCGCAAGATCGATCGGCTCGGCGTCCGCGCCCAGCATGGCGACCAGCTCGTCGTTGACGATCTTGACCACCATCTGGCCCGGCGTGACCGACTTGACCACGTCCTGCCCGACGGCCTTGGCCTTCACCTTGTCGGTGAACTCCCGCACGACCTCCAGTGCCACGTCGGCCTCGAGCAGGGCGCGGCGCACCTCGCGCATGGCCTCCGACACGTCGCTGTCGGTCAGCGACCCGCGGCGGGTCAGCTTGTCGAGGATGCCGGACAGGCGATCTGACAGGGATTGGAACATTCGGCTCCTGCACGCGAAAACGACGAAACGCGCCCGCGGGCGCTACGCGCTGGCGGGCGTTCACCTCCCTGCCCCCCGATCCCGGCCGCGAACTCGCGGAACAGCGGGCCAGATCATGTGCAGGGCGGCGGCTCGTCTCTCACGGGCCGTCGGAATTGGCGCGCACAATCCTTGAACGGCACGTGCCTGTCAACAGAGCCTGTCCACACACCTGCGCCCGCCGTTCCCAGGGGAACAGACCGCCCACCGGGCATCCTTTACCTTGACAATAAGGGGAGCTGCGAGCTCCGCCAGAAAAGACAGAGAAAGACGGACGGATGCTCAGGAGTTGTGGAGGATAGCTATGGGCACGAGGCGCGTGGTGGTGACCGGCACAGGCGTGGTCACACCGATCGGCAACGACGTCGAGACCTTCTGGTCGGCGCTGAAGGAGGGCAGATCGGGCGTTGCGCCTCTGCGCGACATCGACTTCCCCGAGCAGTACGTGCGCGATCCGTACGATCCAGATCGCCTGCCAGGTCAAAAACTTCGATCCCCAAGACGCGCATCAAGAATTGCCTGCTGCTGCTGGCCGACCGCTACTCCCAGTTTGCCGGCCTACGCCGCCGCCGAGGCCTTCGCGCAGTCCAAGCTCGAGATCCTCCGCTCGAGGACCCCTATCGCTCCGCCTGCATCGTCGGCTCCGGCGGTGGCGGCCTCAACACGATCGAGTGGGCCTACAACCAGCTCTTCACCAAGAACCGCCGTGGCAACGACCCGCTGATGCTGCTGAAATTCATCGGCAGCTCGGCTGCTGCCCACGTCGGCATCGACTACGGCATCAAGGGGCCCACCTTCGGCACGGTCAGCGCATGCGCCACCGCCACGCACGCCATCGGCCTGATGATGCGCTTCATCCGCGAGGGCGTGTGCGACGTCGGCGTCGCCGGCGCCTCGGAGTTGACCATCAACTACGGCTGCATGAAAGCCTGGCAGGCAATCCGCGTTCTTTCCCCGGAGGGCTGTTTCCCGTTCGCCAAGAAGCGCGACGGCTTCGTGATGGGGGAGGGCGCCGCGATCCTCGTGCTCGAGGAGCTCGAGCACGCACGGCGCCGCGGCGCGCAGATCCTCGCCGAGCTCGCCGGCTTCGGCTCGACCGCCGACGCGTACCACATCACCGCACCCAAGGAGGACGGCGCCGGCCCGACCCGCGCCATGCGGCTCGCCCTCGCCGACGGCGGCGTCGATCCGACGACCGTCGACTACGTGAACGCGCACGGAACGTCGACCGAGTACAACGACATCGTCGAGACCAAGGCGCTGAAGGCCCTGTTCGGCGATCACGCGCGCAAGCTCGCCATCTCCTCGACCAAGTCCATGATCGGCCACCTGCTCGGCGCGGCCGGCGCGATCGGCGCCGTCGTCTCGACGCTCTCGGTGGCGCGCGGCGTGGTCCATCCGACGCGCACCTCGACCATCCCGACCCGCAGTGCGATCTCGACTACGTGCCGCGCGAGGCGCGCGAGATGAAGATCACGCACACAATGTCGAACTCCTTCGCCTTCGGCGGCCTCAACGCCGTGCTGGTGTTCGGCCCCGCCCCGGCTTTCGGCTCCGTCATTTCCGCGAGCGCGAACCGACGCTCGCGGAATCCCGCATTGCGTCCTGGGTCCCGACCTTCGTCGGGATGACGCCGATCGCGAAGAACGTCATGCCGGCGAAGGCCGCCACCCAGGACACTGCGGTCACGCAAGTCCCAGCCGCACGCGCTCCGCCT